>NZ_JAKNQR010000009.1:0-117407 GCF_036890205.1 Sphingomonas panaciterrae | reverse complement strand
TGATCACCCACCTCGGCATACTCCTCTTCTGGGCACCATTTTGCACTAGGGCTTGAAAACCCTAGGAATTAGCGGAAATCTTAGGCTTTTTACGAGCGTCTAGTACAAAGGTACGAGGACGACGGCCTATGTGTTCATACCTCCACCGCGCCCCCAACGGGGTCTATTATTTCCGCATGGGGATACCTGCGGACCTGCGCCCCTTCATGGCTGGCAAGCGGGAGATTAAGCGATCCCTGGGCCTAAAGGACCGGGAAGCGGCTAAGGCCCTCATCCCTGATATGACCAAGACGGCCCATGCTCTGCTCAAGCAAGCTGAGCGGGATAAGGCCGCTGCGGTCCCTAGCCCTGCCATTACCCCTAAGCCTGCATCCCAGATCGAACGGGAGCGGAAGCGGTGGGAAGCTGACCAGCTACAGGCCGAGCTAGTGGCCGATGACCTGTTTGCATCCGATAGCGAGATAGAGCGGCTAGAGCCGATCATGGACGCATTGGCAGCAGGGATAGAGACTGACGCCTCCCCGGCTGACGTGGCTAGGGCTGGCAAGCTGCTAGTCGGGCATGAGCGGGAGAATGCCGGGGCGCTGATCGCGTCCATGCAAGCTCGCTTTGGAAAGCCTGCCCGCGCATCGGAAAGCCAAAATCAGGCCGTTGAATGCAGCGAGGATGCCAACGCCAATGAGGGCAAGGGCAAATACCTAGATACAGATATCCTCGACGGGTGGGCCGCTGAGCGTAAGCCGTCGCCCCGTGGCAAGGATGCCTATTGGCGGGATGCCAAGCTGTTCAATTCCATGATGGGCCGTAAGTCCGTCGAGCTAATCACCAAGGCCGATGTGATGGCCTATAAGCGCAAGCTGATAGCGGACCCTGCCCGTTCTCAGGTCAATGTGCGGGATCGGCTGGCCTATCTGCGGACCCTGCTAGAGTGGGCGGCGCAAGAGGATATCGTACCCGTCAACGTGGCCCGTGACGTTAAGATGGCCGTCACTGAGCGGGGAGAGAAGCGGAAAGACTTCTCTACCGATGACCTCAATGCCCTGTTCGCTGGCCCGGTTCATGCCAAGGGTGAACGGCCCAAGGGCGGATATGGTGAGGCTGTCTATTGGCTTCCCCTGCTAGCCCTGTTCATGGGTGCGCGCCGGGAAGAGATTGGACAGCTACGGGTGCAGGACGTGAAGCCCGTTGCCTACATAGACGATGACGATAAGCGGCAAGAGGTATGGTGTATCGATATTACAGATACGCCCGATGATGACGCCTTGCCTAATCAGATCAAGAATGAGGCAAGCAATAGGCTTGTGCCGCTGCATCCCAAGCTAATTGAGCTAGGGTTCATCGACTATGTAACCAAGCTGCCAGATCAGACAGGTCGTGTATTCCCCGGCTTGAAGGCCGTAGGCATTGGCAAGAAACTAACCGACAAGGTAGGCCAGTGGTTCAGCCGGTATAAGAAAGATTGCGGGATTGAGGATAAGGCCAAGGTCTTTCACTCATTCCGCCATACTTGGAAAACCCATGCCGTAGATGCTGGCATCCCTGAGCGAGTATGCCGACAATTCCAAGGGCATGAAGGTAAAGACGCTGCCGACAAGTACGGGGCGGCTCCATCCATGCGGGTAATGGTAGCAGCTATTGCATCTTATCGGGTGCCGGGATTAAACGTTTAACGTACAATTCCCAAGTAGCCTGTGCCGATATCACAATAGAAATAAGATGATCCATCGGCACAGTTCGAACTTATACGCCCTGTAAGTGAAAGGCTCAGGACAAGTGCGGTAAGGGCGGCAGTTATCATCGCCCATCGCGCACCTGATCTATTAAGACGCGACGCTTCCTTTGTATCAGCTAGAAATGCCTCGGTCTTCTCTCTGACGCGAACAAGTTTTTCAACCTCTACGCCCAAGTCTCTTCCATTAAGCATCACATACCCTGCCACCTCTTCTGGTATCGGGGTAGTTACGTACTCCTTGAACTTGGACGCCTTTCGCCATCGAACGGCTGACACTGTGGCTGAAACAATGGACAGCATCGTCGCAAGCGAGGTGCCTACATCGGCAATCGTGGCAAGGTCACTATAGTGCATGCGGCTAAGATACGAGGTGGCATGGCTATCGGAAAGCCTTGAACGAACCGAACATACAGATACCCGAAAATGCCCCGCTCAGCCCCGTCAGGAGTCGATTGGAAGCGGTCGGGTATCTGTAGGCCGGGATGAGCTATCGCCTCACAGCGACTCTCCTAGACAGGATTTCAGGCATCCGGCCCAAGCGGTACGCCAGCCTCACGGCGGGCAGCTTCCCCGGTCGGGGTGACGCGGTATCCTGTGCCGGTTGCGGAATAGGCAATGTCGCCTACCGGGGTGCCATGCGAGCGGCGGGCAGCTTCCCCGGTCTGAGCTACCCGGATGCCGGTCGGGCTGCGGCTGGCCTGATAGGGATCATAGCCGGTCATGCTCTGCCCTACTTGAGGACCGCTTGCGGGGGCCTGTGCGACGAGGCGGGTCGCGGTCTGTACCCACTGAGGGCCACTTGCCGCCTGAGCGGGCGCTGACGGGGCCTGAGCGGCAGGGCTGGGAAGGCCATTGAACCCGAACGAACTATTCGCGGTCTGGCCCGGTGCCAGCGTGGTGGCGTCGGGAACATCGGGAGTATCGGCAAAGGCTTCCGACGTGCTGCCTAGCGCATCCTCAATGGTCCAATTGGCTGTATCAGCCTCGGTCACTTCACCCTTGCTGATAGCCAATGCTTTGGCATCCTCAAGGATCATGGGGGCAAGGCCATCAAGGCAACTGTCATCGCCGGTATTGTTATACTCAGTTAGCGCCTTGTCATACAAAGCTACCGTAGCATCATCGCTATTGTGGATCAGATCAACGGCAAGATGCAGAATATTCCCCATAGCAGGGACACGGGCAATGAAGCCATCAATAGCAGTCTTGTAAGCGATATTGGCAGGATAGCCCTTAGCCAATTCAGCCGTAGCGGCTTGCTGTACAGTGCGGGGATTGTGACCATGTATAGCGATCAGGGATAGAGCCGCCTTGACCTTGATGGCCTGACGGGGAGTTAGTGCGGTCATGTGGTTTCTTTCAGCATATCAAGAATGTGGGGCTTTGCCGGTTTGGCAGCGGGGACCGGGTCAACTTCGCCTAGGGTCGGGATAGGCGGAATGATCCCCTTACGGATCGCGGCGGCGAGGTATTGGAAGGCAAACTTACAGTCGTCGGCCTTGAGGTACGGACGGCCAGCAGCCTCCCAAAGCGCATGAATGTCCCCGGCCATACGGCGGGCTATGCCTTGGGCATCCTCAGGCAGGTCGTAGAGTGGCGGCGGGGCGTTGCTGGTCAGCTTAGGCCAGCCTGCCTCATGCTCTAGCGCCTGCCTTGTCAGCAGCACGGACAAGTTACCGGCTTCGACCGCGATACATGCAGCCGCTAGGGGAGCATCGGCCTTCATCAGCCAAGTAGAGACAGCGGTATATTCGACATGGGCTTTGACGGCATCGGCATAGTTGCCTGCCCAGTTCATCAGATCATCCAGCGTCGTAGGGATCAGACGAACCTTGGGGATATAGTCAGATCGGGGACGGCTAGGCGCTTGCCCGCTGCCCCAATCATCCCAGCTATCGCCTGCCATTACGCCGCTAGGGCAGTCGTGAAGTATCCGCGCTGCTTACCCTGCATATACAAGGTGAACGCTTCCCGTGGCTTACCCGGTGCCAGCGCCATAATGCAGGCGGGGATGGCATGGGGCTTCACCGTAACGAGATAATCAAAGGCATCATCGTCAAGGGCAGAGAAGCCGTTGCATTCATGCTCTTTGGGGATGCTGGCATTGGCCGTGATATCCCATGTATCCCGCACATACTTGATGAGAAAGCCGGTACTATTCAGGTTGTCACCCGGCCTCACCTCAACGCGGATATCAGAGAAGCGGCTAAGCCGTAGATTGCGGGCCTCTACCTGTTCGTCAGCGAGGGCGGTAGCAAAGCGATCCTTGGCATTGACAAGAGCCTTATTGATCGCAGCAGCCTTATCAACGGCAGGCTTGCCAAGGATATCGATGTAGTTGCTAACCTTGCGTAGTTCGTCGCCAAGCGTTTCAATCTCGATAGCGATAGCGGCAAGGGTATCTTTGTTGGTCATAGTTGTTTCCTGTTTCTAGTAGGGTAATTAGAGCTTGGGAGCGAATGCCCCAATCTTCATCTTTTCATTACGGTAGGTGTAGATGGTCCCGCTATCTGTATCAGCAGCGGCCATCAGCTTCGCAATAGACGGTCGACCAGCAGGCTTAGTCTTTGCGTATTCGGGAAGCGGGATGCCTAGGATATCCAAGCAAAGGCGGAAGCCGCCACGGACACGGCTATCTACCTTCTCGATATGGGCAGCAACGCGGGGATCACTAAGGCGGTCGAGATTAACCGGCACCGGGTTCATAGGTTATCCTTTGATTTGGGTGGAGTAATATTGACAAAAGCTACAGACAGACCGCCCGCTTGCACTTAAGCAAACGGGAACAGAGATATTGCAGCTATGGAAAGGGGGTCGCCTACTGACTGCCAACTATGGGCAATGCTACAGTCAGTAGGCTGGCAATTGCTCAGGGCCGATAGGCATCATTGGTTATATGAGCAATGCGTATGTGGAGGAAGATGGCAGTCATTCCTCAGATAGGCTCAGGCAGATGTATAGCGATCACCCGAACAGGAAAGGGCTTAGCTATCTGAGCCTATCAGAAGAATGCTATTGCGCATCGGGAATACGGATGCAGACCATAGAGTAGGATATACATATACTAGTATGATCCTAGATTGAGATATATTAAGCTGTATCCAGCGTCCCCCCTACCCCCCCAGAGCTTCCAATATGGAGCCTACCCGCAATGCAGGTATGAGGATAATCGACTACATAGGTAATGGCCGAATGCCATAGCTACAGTCAGTGGGAAGCAAATACAGCCGCATGATCCTGAGTTGAGATAATACGTCGCTTGTAGTGCCAGCGTCCGATACCGCATGTCATCCTGTTAAGATGGCACACCCCTTCGCCCTACGGCTAACCCTTACGGGCTGTGGTATCTACCGTTATCGCACGGTCAGGCGTTCCTAGGGCTACCTAGCTTAGGCGGTGTAAATGGTTTCTCTTCATGTACGGTACTGGTTTAGGATCGGCGATAATTGGGGCTTAAGCTCATATTCGTGCCGGGATCATTCTTAGGGATATACTCGACTATAGATACCGAGGATTTTCCCATGCTATACGGTCCCGAAATGCCGTCAGACTTATGGCGCAACATAGGCCAGCCTCTCAAAGCCCCGTACAGAGCCGCCACGGTATCCCGGCTAGGTCGATACCCTGAGCCTCTCATATCGAGTCTGGTGGCCGTTTCCGGGCGGATACGAGGGCATCCCCGTCGCCTGTCCGGTATCAAGCCGGGGAGTGCAGCCGCATCACGTCGCTGACGGATTGAGCCGCCCACTTCCCGCCCCGTGCTGTGATGATCCCACGGGCATTAAGCTCCCCGGCAATAGCCCTCAGGCTAGTATGGCCCTCAGCCTTGATAGCCTCAATGATCGGGGCGACGTCAGCAGCGAACGCCTGAGCCTTGGCCTTGATCGCATCGACAGCGGCACCGTTGCCCTTGCTCTCCCCGAACGCCTTAGCGCCCATCGGATTGCCTAGCTTGGTGCCACGGGCTTTAGCAGCGGCAAGGGCTTCCTTGGTCCTCTTGCTGATCGCCTTGCGTTCGGCCTGGGCCATTGCTGCCATGATGTGAATGGTAAGCTCGTTAGCCTCAGGCATGTCAGCGGCAACGAACCTAGTCCCGGCATCCTGTAGCTGAGCGAGGAAGGCGAGGTTACGGCTCAGGCGATCCAGCTTGGCAATGACCAGCGTTGCCCCTGTCACCTTCGCATGATGCAGCGCCTTGGTAAGCTCAGGCCGGTCATCCCGCTTGCCGCTCTCTACCTCGACGTATTCGCCAAGGGGCTGGCAGTCCCGTGATGCACAGAAGGCAGCGATAGCCGCTTGCTGAGCCTCTAGGCCCAAGCCGCTACGGCCCTGCTTGGCAGTCGATACACGGTAGTAGGTGACGGTCCGCATGGCATGATCCCTGTTGCCAAGCCTAGGTAGGACCGTTGTCCACAATTGTCAAACGCTCGTTTGGTTATTCTGGACAGCGATGATCGAGCCATGATCCTGCTACTGTGACACGCTACGCCGGGAGAACGAACCGCGCGCAATAATGCAGGTCGCGCTAGGCGTGTCATATTCGCCAGCGGGCTGGGTGGGGATACGGGGGAGATAGCGCGCTCAGAATTGTCTGATTGCCCTCTCGCATATCTTTAGCAATTTCAGGCCGTAGGCGGGTTGCTGATTGCCAGAGCCAAGCCAAGCATTCAGTCTAGATGCACGTTGGCAGGCAGATCATGGATAGCTGGTATGAGCAAGGTGGAGCTAAGTCTCAGCGAAACTTTTCATAAACATAAAAGAAATCTCATCCTCTTGTGCTCCGCAGTTATCGTATTGTGGTTGGCGTCACCGTCAAAGCTAAAGCCCCCGTTCGTTGGTGCCGAAGTCGACCTGCCCTCCAGAACGGCATTTATACTGTTAGCGTTAGCCCTAATATACATGTTTGTTCAGTATTTCATTGAGTACAGGACGATGCTGGCTCGCAACTCATCGCGGTTTGCTGGCGAGTCCGTAAAAACCGTCGATGAGCTTGTGGATGAACACATTCACGATATGACGGGGTGGCTTGACGCATCCGAGTTGCGCGGAAGGATCAACGTCAATAGAAGCCTAGAAGATATTTATACTGGCCTTTCACCTGATTACATCAGTAAGATGACGGAACAGTTTGTCAACGACTACAAGAATGTTCTTGACGAAAACGCGAGTAACTATCGCTCTAGATGGGGCCACGCCTCTGACATGGGATACATGCAAAATGTCGAGCAACATCTCAAAGATATGTCTCGCCATATCGCCGATGCAATGAGAAAAGCTAACGAGGCTAGAGATAGGGCTGTAAACGAGCTTACAAGGAGAATGAACGAGATCGATATCAATCAAGATAAGATAATGAATAAACTTACAGAGTACTCTGACACATACCGCGACGTAGCTCGGTCTCTCCGCGTATTGTCATCAAACATAGGCTCCGCCCAGAAGATTGGCTTCCGCTGGATTGACGGTCATCTAGTGATGGTGGTTGCCGCAGTGAGCCTGATTGCATGTCTGGCTGGCGCAACGGGGTGGCGGTTCGATGACGTGACACATGCGCTTAAGCCCCCCGTCACCAAGCCCTTGCCTAAGGCTAGTACAAAGGCCTAATACAACCGTCCCGACGCTCTTTCAGAAAACCGCAGAAATCCGCCATTTTTGGTGCCAACCGTAAAATCCTCTTCTGGGCACCACTTTTCCGGTCAGGGATGGGCACTGCGCCATCCCTGACGGAAAATCACGGCGAGCTTCGCCTTACTTCATCCGATCGTCTATCCGGAATAACCACCGCACCAGCGCCAGCGGCGGTGAACCGACGGTTTTTTTGCACCTGGCATTGCGCGGCGTCGGCGCCTCACATTTCTCCGCCAGCCCCCGCCCGCTCCAGCAGCGCCGCGTCAATCACCCGGACATGGCCGTAGCCCCTGCCGATCGCCCCCGACCGCTCCAGCGCCGCGAGATGCACATTGACCGCTTTCCGGGAAAGGCCGCACAGCTCGGCCAGGTCCGATTGCGACAGCGGCGCCTCCCCGACCGCGGCAAACGGCAGCAGCCGCCGCGCGATCCGCGCGCGGGGCGGCAGCGCCAGCATCTGCGCCAGCGAATGAACGCTCGCGTCCAGCTGCGCATAGACGAGCGTGCTGACCGAGTGCCACAACAGCGGCTCCTCGGCACCGACGCGCGCCAGCGCGGCATCGCTGACCGTGAACACGCGGCTCGGCGGCCCGGCGCGCGCGGTCACGATCCGTGGGCCGCCGCCATGCCGCTGTGACTGGCCAAAGGCGCCGCCGGCCTGCGCCACGCCGACCAGGATGGTGCGATCATCGACCATCGCCTCCAGCCGCAGCATGCCGCTGAGCACCATCACCAGCCCCGTCGCATCATCGCCCTCGCCATAGACCCATTGCCCCGCCCCAAGCGCCCGCAGGCGCCCAGCGGCGGCAAGGCTGTTCTGCAGCGCACCCGACTGGCGAGCAAACCAGCGACTGACCCGAAGCTCCTCCAGCAGCATGCGCCAAATGTAACCCGCGGGACATTTTCAGGCCAGCCGCGGCGGTACGGTCAGCAGCAACCAACAAGGAGAGGATCAATGGCGATACCCGAAATGCACCCTCTGGCGGCGCATGTCGGCGTAGAGGCGCACGGCGTCGACCTGAACACGATCGACGACGCGGGATTCGACGCGCTGCGGCGGGCGGTGGCGGACCACGGCGTCCTGTTCGTCCGCGACCAGACCCTGACGCCCGAACAGCATATCGCTTTCGCCCGGCGCTGGGGGCCGATCGACGTCAACAAATACTTCCCGGCGAACGGCGGCTACCCGGAAATCGCCGAGGTGCGAAAGACGGAGAATCAGCAGACCAATATCGGCGGCGGCTGGCATACCGATCACAGTTATGACCAGGTGCCCGCCATGGGTTCGATCCTGCTGGCGCGCGAGACGCCGCCGACCGGCGGGGACACGCTGTTCGCCAGCCTCGGTGCGGCCTTCGACAGCCTGTCCGACGGCCTGAAAACGACGCTGCGCGGCCTGCGCGCGGTCCATTCGGCCGATCACATCTACAGCGCCGACGGCATCTACGCGAAGACCGATCAGGCCGCCGATCTGAAGGGCCATGACGAGCGTACCCGCGCCGTCCACCCGGTGATCATCCGGCACCCGCAGACCGGGCGCGAGATCCTGTACGTCAATCCCGCCTTCACGCTCCATTTCGAAGGCTGGACGCGGGAGGAGAGCATGCCGCTGCTGACCTACCTCTATCAGGTGGCGATGCAGGATCGGTTCCACTGCCGCGTCAGCTGGGCACCGGGGTCGCTCGCCATCTGGGACAACCGCTCAACCTGGCATCTCGCCATGAACGATTATTACGGGCACCGGCGGCTGATGCACCGCATCACGATCTCGGGCGAGCCGCTGCACTGATCGCGCGAAGCGGCGCCCGCCCGCGGCTGGATCAGATGGTCATGCCCTGCAGCAGCCGCGGCAGCGCGCCGCTCTCGCCGCGCGCCTCCGCCATGAAGCGGTCCTTCAGCGGCGGGATGGCGTTGACGGCGGAAATGCCGAAGCGGCGCACCGCGCTCGCCGTTCGCCCCGGAATGCCGAACAGGCGGGTCAGCACGTCAGTCGCGCCCGCGACCATCATCGTGTCGAGGCTGCGCCAGCGCCGATAGCGGTCAAGCAATTGCGCATCGCCCGCCTCCAGCCCGAGGCGTCGTCCCTCAACCAGCACTTCGGCCAGCGCCGCGACATCGCGGAAGCCCAGGTTCAGCCCCTGGCCGGCGATCGGGTGAATACCATGGGCGGCGTCGCCGACCAGCGCCAGCCGCTCGGCGGTGATCGTGGCGGCATGGTGAAAGCCCAGCGGATAGCTCGCGCGCGGGCTCGCCTTGTAGAGGGTGCCGAGGAACCCGCCCATCCGCTTCTCCGCCTCCGCGAGGAAGGCGCGGTCGGACAGTTTCAGCATCGCCGGGCCCTGCGCCTGCTTCACTGACCAGACGATGGCGCAGCGATGCCCGTCATCGTCGTCGACCAGCGGCAGCAGCGCGAAGGGGCCGGTGGGATAGAAGATCTCGAACGCGATGCTCTCATGCGGCTTTTCGTGGTGGAATGCACCGATGATCGCGGCATGGTCGTAGCGCCAATTGGCCGTGGTGATGCCCGCAGCGGCGCGGGTTGGCGAATTGCGGCCTTCGGCGGCGACCAGCAGCGATGCCGTGACGACGCTGCCGTCGCTCAGCGTCGCGCGGACACCCGCAGCGGAACGATCCACCTCCAGCGCGCGGGTCAGCGGGCGGAAATCGACATTGCTCTCGCTCATGCTCTCGGCCAGCGCCCGGCGCAGCGCGCGATTCTCGTACATCGTGCCCAGCGCGCCGTCATCGGCATCGGGGATGAAATCGAGCGCGCCCGGCTCCAGCCCGTCGCTGACGCGGATCTGCCGGATCGCGCACCCCTGCCCGCGCAGCCGGTCGGCGACGCCGATCGCCTCCAGCATCCGGTGGCTGGCGCTGGCGATCGCGGAGGCACGCCCGTCGAACCCCGCCGACAGCGTGACCGCCGGGTCCGCCGGATCGACGACGATGGTGGAGATGCCATGGCGATCGAGCGCCAGCGCCAGCGTCGCGCCGACCAGGCCGCCACCCAGGATCAGGACGTCCGCGTGTTGCATGTGAGTCATTCGATACGCTCTTTTCCGCCGCCAGCCTGTCGCCGCCGCTTATGACAAGTCACCCAGGGCTCTAGCGGTTGCATCGCCCCGGCGAAAGCACAGGCCCAGCGAAAGCAGAGCCGGGGCCGGCGCGGCGCTCAGCGCAGGCCGATGATCGCGATCTGCCGGCCGTAATCGGGCTCGCTCCGGTGCGTCGCGCGGCGATAGCTGAAGAAGCGGTCCTCATCGGCATAGGTATCCAGCCCCAGCGCCTCGATCCGCTGCACCCCTGCGCTCGCCAGCCGATGCGTGACATAGGCCTCCAGGTCGAACTTGGCGTGGCCCGCGCGGGCATCGACGAAGAACCGCTCATTGGCGGGATCCTCCTCCTCGAAGCGGCGGCGGAACGCCTCGTCCACCTCATAGCTGGCGCGCGCGATGCACGGGCCGATCGCGGCGGCGATCCGATCGCGCCGCGCGCCAAGCGCTTCCATCGCGGCAATCGTCGTGTCGGTGACCCCGCCGATCGCGCCTTTCCACCCCGCATGGGCGGCGCCGACGACGCCCGCCTCCCGGTCGGCCAGCAGCACGGGCGCGCAATCGGCGGTCAGGATGCCGAGCGCGAGGCCCGGCCGGTCAGTGACCATCGCATCGGCACGCGGGCGTTCGGCCACGTCCTGCGTGATCGTCACGCAATCGGCCGAATGCACCTGGAAACAGGTGACGAGCGGCGCGCCCCCCAACACCGCCGCCACCGCGCGTCGGCGGTTTTCATCGACCGCGGCACGATCATCGTCGGAGCCAAGCCCGACGTTGAGCCCGCCATGCAGCCCCTGCGACACCCCGCCGCGCCGACCGAGGAATCCATGCGCCACGTCGCCCAGACTGCGCGCCCGGATCACTTCCACACCGTTCCCGTCGCCGCCGCTCAAACCTACGCCGCTATCCATATCAACTCCGCTCACAATTCGCGCCGCATGATGAGGTCGCGGTCGATCTGCGACCCGGTCTGGAACGCATAATCGCCGACATGGACGAAGCCGTGCTTGGCGTAAAAGGCGCGCGCTCGGCCATTTTCTTCCCAGACGGTCAGCAGGACCGCGCTCTTTTCGCGGCTGCGCGCGACGTCATAAGCCCAGTCGAGCAGCCGGGCGGCCACGCCGCTGCCATGCCGCGCGGGATCGACGTACAATTGGTGGAGATGAAGCGCGTCGTCGGTCGGCACCTCGCCCGCAAAGAAGGTCGGCCCCAGCTTGCAATAACCGACCACCGCCGCCCCATCGACCGCCAGCTGGAAGTCGAACGCGGGGTCGAGCAACTGACGGCGCAGCGTTCCCGCCGCGCCATAATGCTGCGCCACATAGGCCGCGATGTCGTCTGCGGGCGCCGAATGGCCAAAGGTCGCCAGCCACACCGCGCGTGCCATCGTGTCGAGCGGCTCGGCGTCGGCGGGCGTCGCCGGGCGATAGTCGATCATGCGAAACCGGCCGGCTCGGGCCAGTCGGGATGGCGCATCGCCACCACCTTGAACAAGGTGCCCATGGCGACGACCAGCCGCTCGCGATCCGGCGCCACCCTGGGCCCCAGCGCCGCGGCGCGCGCATCGATGCCCAGCCGCGTCAGGAAATCGCCCTGTCCCACGGGCCCGGAGACGATCGCGCCGCTCGCCGTGCCGACCATGCCCAGCGTCGCGAAATCGACATGCGCGGTCAGATCGCGGTCGCCCGGCTCCTCGAACGGATTGGCAAAATCGTGGCCGCGCACCGCCTGCAGCGTCTCGCCTACCGCCGGGCCCTCATAGCCATAATCGATTGCGAGCAGCGCGCCGCCCTGCGCCACGATCCGCGCGGCGAGCACACGCATGATGCCGACGCTGGCGGGCGAGGTCTCGATGATCGCACCAATCGGCGAATCGCGCAGATGCTCGGGGATGATGCTGTCCGGAACGGTCGCGCCGCCGATCGGCAGGAACAACGTGTCTTGGCAGGCGACCAGCCGCTCGCGCCATCCCGCCGGCCCGCGCACCAGCTGGCGGATCGGCAGCGCGTCGAAGAATTCATTGGCGATGATGATCAGCGGGCGATCGGTCGGCAGGTCCTCGACATCGTCATGCCACACCGCCTGCGGCACCGCCGCCGCCTGCCGCGTGCGCAGCGTCGGGCTGGTCTCGACGAAATGGACCGGCGGGGTGAAGCCGGCCTTTGCAGCGGCGCGCAACGCATCGGCGGTCAACGTGCCGCGCCCCGGGCCCAATTCCACCCAGCGCACCTCGGGCCGTCCTGCGCGATCCCACAGGTCGGCGGCCCACAGGCCGATCAGCTCGCCGAACATCTGGCTGATCTCAGGCGCGGTGGTGAAGTCGCCCTCCGCGCCCAGCGGGTCACGCGTCGCATAATAATGCGCGTTGGCGGCGGCCATGAACTGGCTGACCGGGATCGGCCCGCCCAGCGCGATCGCGCGGGCGAGGCGTTCGGGAAGGTTGCCCTCCATCGGGTCGGGCGAAGCGGGAACGGCGGGGTCACTCATCAGCCCGGCGACATGCCCGCCGCCGCCGCGCGCCGCAACCCGGGCGCATACGGGCAGGCATTGCTCAGGCGGCGGCACCAGTCAGGCGCAGGCGCGCATTCTCGAACGGCATGCCCTCGTCGTCCACCACCCGCCGCGACACCTCCTGAAAGCCGATCCGCCGATAGAAACGCATCGCTGCCGCGTTCAGGACATAGACGTCCAGTTCCAACTCGCCCCGCAGCCCCATCGCATGGTCGATCAACCGGCGGCCGATTCCCCGCCCCTGCATCTGCGGCGCCACGAAGAGCCCACCGACAAAGGAATCGAGCAGGCTGATGAACCCGACCGGGGCGCCCTCGATCGTCGCCACCCATGTCTCGGAATGGGGAAGGTACTGGTCCTCGATCAGCGAACGCTGCTCGATCAGGCGCTGCTCCCCGATGAAGGAATGGGCGATCAGGCAGGCGTCGAGCCAGATCTGCGACAATGTCGTCGTGTCGGCTGCCCCGGCGAAGGGGCGGATGATGATGGGCTGACGGGGCATGATATCCGCGCGAATGGGTTTAGCCGGAAGATTGATGGCGATGGGATCCCCCTTGCCGTTCAGGTCGCCAGCCGGTCGATCATCGCCATCGCCCCATGCGGCGCGCGCACCTTGGCGCCGTTGATGAAGAACACGAATGTCTCGCGCGGCCGCACCGGCGCTGGCTCTGCCGCGACATAGGGCAGCCCCTCCGGCTGCTGGCCCGCCGCCCAGCCACGCGCCACCTGCGTCCAGCGGTCGAGCGCAGCGGGGGCATAGCCGGCCGGCTCCTCCTCCACCGCATTTTCCAGCCGGGCATAGACGAAGTCACCCGACACATCGGCGATCGCGGGATAGCTCGCCGAATCACCGAACACGATGGCGACGCCCGCCGCGCGGCACAGCGCAACGAACTCGGGCACCGCGAAACTGTCGTGTCGCACCTGCACCGCGTGACGCAGCGCGACGCCCTCATGCGCCGCCGGCAACAGCGCCAGGAAAGCGGCGAAATCCTGCGCATCGAATTTTCGCGTGGCGGCGAATTGCCACAGGATCGGCCCCAGCCGGTCGCCCAGCTCGACGATCCCCTGTCCAACGAATCGCGCAACGGATTCGCCCGCCTCCGCCAGCACCTTGCGCGTCACGCAATAGCGCGACGCCTTCAGCGCAAAGACGAAGCCGTCGGGCGCCGTCTTGGCCCAGCCGGCAAAGGTCGCCGGCTTGAAGCTGGAGTAGAAGGTGCCGTTCACCTCGATCGCGGTGAGATGGCTCGCGGCATATTCCAGCTCGCGCTTGATCGGCCATTTCGGGGGATAGAAGGTTCCGCGCCAGGGCTCGAAGGTCCAGCCGCCAATGCCAACGCGAATCGGTGCATCCGTCATGCCCGATGTGTAGCGCGCCGGACGCCCAAGCGAACCCCGCCCGCGAAACGCGCTGCGCCCGCGAAACAAGTCGCGACATCCAATGATGTGGCGGGCTGTGCTGATGATTGGCGCGAGATCATTCTCGCTGGGTCGCTGCCCTGATTGGCAGCGACTGGAGCGGGCGAAGGGATTCGAACCCTCGACCCCAACCTTGGCAAGGTTGTGCTCTACCCCTGAGCTACGCCCGCTCTGGCGCCGTGTCCCGGATGCTTCCGGGCTGGGTGAGGCGCGGCCACTAGCAGCGACTTTTTGACCCTGCAACCCCAAAATACTCAGAAACGTTACGTCACCGTCTGAAACATTGACCGAAGCGGCCCTTCCCCTTTAGTCCGCCCCTTGCATGACCGCCCCTACCATATTGCTCGTGGAGGACGATCCGGCGCTGCGTATGCTCACCGCTCGCGCGCTCCAGGAAAACGGCTTCAACGTCCGGCCCGCCTCGGCCGCGCCCGAAATGTGGCTCGCGCTTGATTCGGGCCCGGTCGATCTCGTGCTGCTCGATATCATGTTGCCGGGCACCAGCGGGATCGATCTGTGTCGATCGCTGCGCCAGAAAAGCGACGTGCCGATCATCTTCATGTCGGCGCGCTCCAGCGAAACCGATCGCGTGGTCGGGCTGGAGCTTGGCGCGGACGATTACATCGCCAAGCCGTTCGGCGTGCGCGAGCTCGTCGCACGCGTGCGCGCCGTGCTGCGCCGTCCGGCGCTCGATCGCCGCTCGGGTGAGGGCGACCATGGCATGCTCCGCTTCGAAGGCTGGACGGTGAACCTGCCGCGCCGTGAGCTGACCTCGCCGACCGGCGCCTCTGTCGACCTGACCGGCGCGGAATTCGATCTGCTGGTGGCGCTTGCCGATCATGCGCAGCGCGTGATCGCGCGCGAACGCCTGATCGAATTGTCGCGCACACGCCTCGGCGACAGTTCGGACCGCTCGATCGACGTGCTGGTCAGCCGGCTGCGGCGCAAGCTGTCGAGCGCGGGCGAACAGGCCCCGATCGTCACCGTGCGCGGCGTCGGCTACATGCTCAACGTTCCCGTGGAGCGCAGTTGAGGCGCTGGATCCCCTCCGTCGGCCTGCTCGGGCAGGTCGTCGCGATTCTCCTCCTCACCATGGTCATCGAGTTCGGCGTGTCGACCGCGCTGTACGAGCGGGCGAGCGAGTTTTCCGTCCGGGATGACGAGGCACGGCGCCTCGCCGAACATCTCGTCATCACCCGCCGGCTGATGGAGGATCGCTCGGCGTCGCAGCGGCCGGCGCTGGCGAACGAGCTGACCACCGATCGCTACGAAGTGCAGTGGCACGATGCCACGTTGGTACCGCCCGCGCCCGATCCCGCGCTCGATCCGATGCGCCGCCAGATCGTCGAGTGGGAGCCGGCCTTGCGCACCGGCGACATCCGGCTCCGGCTGATCGCGCCGGCGCGCAATTCCAAGGTGATGGGGGCGCTGCGGCTGCGCGATGGCAGCTGGCTGCAATTCCGCACGCTGGAGGCGGTGGCGAAGCTCGACTTCGCCTATGAACGCGTGCTGCTGGGGCTGGTCCCGGCGGTCGCGCTGATGATTCTCGGCGGCCTGATGCTGCGCCGGACGCTGAAACCGCTCAAGCAACTGGCGGAGGCGGCTGATCGTGTCGGCCATTATGAGGTCGGCTCCGTCCCGGAGGACGGCCCGCGTGAGGTGCGGCGACTGGTCACGGCGTTCAACCGGATGCAGGCGCGAATCGCCGCGCTGATCGAGGCGCGCACCCAGTCGCTCGCCGCGGTCGGCCACGACCTGCGCACCCCGCTTGCCCGGCTGCGGCTGCGCACCGAATCGATTCCCAGCGACGAGGTGCGCGCCGCGATCGGGCAGGACGTGTCCGAAATGGAGGCGATGATTGCGTCGCTGCTCGCCTTCCTGGGCGGCGATAGCGATCCGGAGAAGCCCACCGCGCTCGATCTCGCCGTGCTGTGCGCGACGCTGGTCGATGACGCGACCGACCGCGGTCATGAGGCGACCTATGTCGGCCCCGACCATTTCGAGCTGCGGCTGCGTCGCCTCGCCATGAAGCGCGCGCTGACCAATCTCGTCGAGAATGCGCTCCATTATGGGGAGCGGGTCACCGTCGTGCTGGAGCCGGGCGACGGGGTGGTGACGATTCGCGTGATGGATGACGGGCCGGGCATTCCCGAAAACCAGATGGACGCGGTGCTCGAGCCGTTCGTGCGGCTCGACCCGGCGCGCGGGCGCGACACGGTTGGCTTCGGACTCGGCCTGCCGATCGTCGTGCAGGCGATCGCGGCAGAGGGTGGGCAGCTGATGCTGTCCAACCGCGCCAGCGGCGGATTGGTGGCCACGGTCACCTTACCCATCACCCGCCTCGCCTGATCCACCAGACATTAAATGTAACGTTGGCGCTGCGGTCCAGAAAAGCGCAGCAACTAAATAAGCTGTTCCAGTTTTTTTAGGAGCAGCCCCGTGAACGAACTCATCGGCCGCGTCTTCGACTTCGAAAAGAAGGTCTATGAAGATAGCCGCGCGCTTTATTCGAAGCTCGCCAATCATGGGCAGGAACCAAAGGCGCTGATCATCAGCTGCGCGGATTCGCGTATTGTGCCTGAGCAGATCATGCAGGCGCAGCCGGGCGACCTGTTCGTCTGCCGCAACGCCGGCAACATTGTGCCGCCTTACGCGACACAGAATGGCGGCGTTACCTCCACGGTCGAATACGCCATCGCGGCTCTCGGCATCCGCGACATCATTGTCTGCGGTCACTCCGATTGCGGCGCGATGAAGGGCCTGGCTGGCGATCCCGCGAAGCTTGAGCCGATGCCCAACGTCGCCGCCTGGCTGCGTCACGGCTCCGCCGCACGCCAGGTCGTCGATTCGAGCTATACCGAACTGGAGGATGGCGCCCGCATCCGCGCGATCAGCCTCGAGAACGTCGTGGTTCAGCTGGCGCACCTGCGCACCCATCCGTCGGTCGCCGCCGGCATCGCGCGCGGCGAGATCGCGCTGCACGGCTGGTTCGTCGACATCCACAATGGCCAGATGCTGGCGCTGAACGGCGAAACCTCGCGGTTCGAGGCCGTCCGTGCCGACAAGCCGCTGCCGGTCGCCCTTCCCGCCGGGAAGCGCCTGGCGGCTGACTTCATCATGCAAGAGGCAGCCGAGTGATGAGACAGGATGCGATCGAGCGCCCTGGCGTCTCCATACCTTCATTGAAGTTCTTCGGTCGGGACTTCACCGCCTCGATCGTGGTCTTCCTCGTCGCGATGCCCCTTTGCATGGGCATCGCGATCGCTTCTGGCGTGGCGCCTGAAAAGGGCCTGATCACCGGCATCATCGGCGGCATCGTCGTCGGTGCGCTGGCGGGTTCGCCGCTTCAGGTGTCAGGCCCCGCCGCTGGCCTCGCGGTCATCGTCTTCGAACTGGTGCGTGATCTTGGCCTGTCGGCACTGGGTCCGATCCTGATTCTCGCTGGCGGGATTCAGGTGGTCGCCGGCATCTTCCGTCTCGGCGGATGGTTCCGCGCGATCAGCCCGGCGGTGGTCCACGGTATGCTTGCGGGCATCGGCGTGCTGATCGTCGTCGGCCAGTTCCACGTGCTGTTCGATCACAAGCCGCTGTCGTCGGGCCTCGAGAATCTGGCAGCGATGCCGGGTCGCCTGCTCGGCCTGTCGTCGGACCTGCGCGCCACCGAACTCGCTTTCATGATCGCGCTGCTCACCATCGGCGGCATGGTCGGCTGGGAGAAATTCCGCCCGAAATCGTTGCGTCTGGTGCCGGGCGCGCTGGTCGGCGTCGTCGCGGCGACGCTGCTCACCGTCATCCTCGGCCTCGACGTCGCCAAGGTCGTCGTTCCCGAATCGATCATCGGCGCGATCACCCCGCCCGAAAACGGCTTCCTGGGCCGTTTCGCCGAACCGGCCATTCTGACCGCCGCGGTCGCTATCGCCTTCATCGCCTCGGCCGAAACGCTGCTGTCGGCAGCCGCGGTCGACAAGATGCACGACGGCGTGCGCACCGACTATAACAAGGAACTGCGCGCGCAGGGCATCGGCAACCTCCTGTGCGGTTTCGCCGGCTCGCTGCCGATGACGGGCGTGATCGTGCGTTCGTCCGCCAATGTGCAGGCCGGCGCCGTCACCCGCTCGTCGGCGATCCTGCACGGCGTCTGGATCCTCGGCTTCGTCGCACTGCTGCCGTGGCTGCTGCGCGCCATCCCGATGGCGTCGCTGGGCGCGGTGCTGGTCGTCACCGGCTGGCGCCTGGTCAGCCTGAAGCATGCGCAGCACCTGTATCGTGACTATGGCGTGCTGCCGGTCGTGATCTGGGCCGCGACGCTGATCATGGTGGTCGCCACCGATCTGCTGACCGGCGTGCTGGTCGGCATTGGCCTGACGGTGCTGGAACTGGTGCCGAACCTGCGCCGCCTCCGCCTGCGCGTGTTCGAGCAGCAGGAGGGCGAGTCGCACGCCATTTCGCTGGACGGCGCGGCAACCTTCGTCACCCTGCCCAAGCTGTCGGCCACGCTCGATCGCGTGCCCGCAGGCGCCCCGGTCCGCCTCGACGTGTCGAAGCTCGATGCGGTGGACCATACGTCGGCGGAATTGCTGCGTGACTGGTTCCAGCGTCGCAAGGCGGCTGGTACGCCAGTCGAATTGCGCGGCCAGCGTGGGCGGATCGCCGCGCTCGCGGTCTGACCATCAACCACTAGCAACGACCCACCCGGAAACACTTTGACGCAATCCAGCAATATTACATTCATTTTGCTGCGATAGCGTCAAGGTGTCCGGCCAGCGAGCGACCGCTCCCTTAGAGGGAGGAGGAGCGCAAGCGGACCGGAAGCAGGAGGAGCCTCTGCCAACAGGAGGTTCCATGATGTTTCTGAAGTATCTGCCTGCCGCGCTCCTCGCGGTCGCCGCTCTTCCCGCTCAGGCCCAGGAAGAGCCTCCCAAGCCCATCACCGTCAGTGGCAGCGTCGCCCTTGTATCCGACTATCGCTATCGCGGCGTGTCGCAGACCGACAAGGAAATGGCGATCCAGGGCGGGATCACCGTCAGCCATGAAAGCGGCGTCTATGCCGGCGTCTGGGCATCCAACCTCGCCGGCTGGGGCACGTTCGGCGGTTCCAACATGGAGCTTGACCTCATCGGCGGCTTTGCCACCGAAGTGTCGCCGGGCGTCAACCTCGACGTCGGCCTGACATGGTACATGTACCCCGGCGGCGCCAACAAGACCGACTTTGCCGAACCTTATGTGAAGGTCTCGGGCACGCTCGGCCCCGTTACCCTCCTCACCGGTATCGCCTATGCGCCCCAGCAGCAGGCGCTGGGCCGCTGGTATTTCTCCGGCGCCGATGCGGCCGCGGGGATCTACAACGATCCGGGCGACAAGGAGGACAATCTCTACCTCTGGGTCGACGGCTCGGTCGGCATTCCCTCGACGCCGCTCACCGCCAAGGCGCATATCGGCTTTTCCGACGGCAACCGCGGCCTCGGCCCCAACGGCACCAGCATCGCGCCGACCGGCAAATATCTCGACTATATGATCGGGCTGGACTTCGCCGTCCCCAACACGCCGCTCACGCTGGGCGTCGCGTTCGTCGACACCAACCTGAAGAAGCGCGAGATCGCGTATCTCCAGCCCAATTTCTCCTCGACCAAGAACGGCAGCCGGATCGATTCGGATCAGGTGGTCTTCTCGGTCGCCGCGGCGTTCTGATCCGCCCTGAACTTGTGCTTTAGCGGCGGGCGGGGGGTTTGCTTCCCCTCGCCCGTCCCCACATAAGGGCGCGAACCATCAATCGGGAGCAGCCCTTGGCTACGCTGGGAATGAGTGCCGCGGAAAAGGAAGCCGTCCAGGCGTTCCGCACGGATGTGGTCGAGCCGTCGATGACGAAGCTCGTCATTATCGATTTCTGGGCCGAATGGTGCGGCCCGTGCAAGGCGCTGACCCCGGTCCTGGAAAAGGTCGCCGCCGCATACGCCGACAAGGGTGTCGTGCTGGCCAAGGTCGATACCGACAAGAACCAGTTCATCGCCTCGCAATTCCAGATCCGCTCGATCCCGACCGTCTATGCGATGTTCCAGGGTCAGCTGGTCGCCGACCTGACCAGCGCACGCACCGAATCGGCGCTGCGCACGATGCTCGATCAATTGCTGCGCCAGCTCCCGATCCAGGGCGAGGCGCAGTCGCAGGAGGCGGAGCTGGAGCCGCTGATCGCGATGGGCGAACAGGTGCTGGCCGAGGGCGACGCCGAACGCGCGCTGTCGATCTTCGACCAGCTCGTCGAAATGGCGCCCGAGCATCCCGCCGTCCTGTCCGGCCGCATCCGCGCGCTGGTCGCCGTGGGCGCGCATGACGAGGCGCAGGCGATGCTCGATACGCTGCCGGAGGAGGTCGCCAAGCGCCCCGACATCGAACGCGCCCGTGCCGCTTTGGCGCTCGCGCAATCGGCTCCTGTCGTCGATGACCTCGCCCCGCTTGAGGCCGCCGTCGCCGCCAACCCGGACGATCATCAGGCGCGCTTCGACCTCGCCAATGCGCAGATGGCGGCGGGCAACCGCGATCCCGCCGCCGACAACCTCCTCGCCATCATCGCCAGCGAGCGTGACTGGAACGAGGGCGCGGCGCGGCAGCAGCTGCTGAAACTGTTCGAGGTCGTCGGGCTCGAGGATCCGTGGGTGTCGGCGCAGCGCCGCCGGCTGTCCGCCATCCTGTTCGGATGACCCGGCTCTCCATCTTCCCCCTGCCGGGCGCCCTCCTCTTCCCGGGCATGCACCTGCCGCTGCACATTTTCGAGCCGCGTTACCGGGCGATGATCTCGGACGCGATGGCGCGCGACCGGCGGATCGGCATGGTCCAGCCGCGGATGATGGAGGCGGGCGCTGGCGACAAGCCGGCGCTCTACGACATCGGCTGCGTTGGGCGGATCGCCGATATCGAGATGCTGGACGATGGCCGCTCCAACTTGGTGCTTGAGGGCGTCGCCCTGTTCCGCATCGAGCGCGAGCTCGATGTCGCCACCCTGTTCCGTCAGGTCGAGGCGACGCTGCTGCCCGAGCCCGAGCCCGAGACGCTGTCCTTGGGCGAACGCTCCGCGCTGGAACTGGAGGCACGCCGCTTCGCCGAGCATCAGGGCTATGCCGTCGACTGGGAGGCGGTCGCCCGCCTCGACGACCAGAGCCTCGTCAACGGCATCGCGCAGATCGCCCCCTTCGACGTCGCCGCCAAACAGGCGCTGCTCGAGGCGGACGGCATCAAGGTGCGCGCGGACCTGATCGTCCAGCTGATGCAATTCTTCGGCCGCCATGACGGCGATGACCGGGTGACGCTGCAATGACCGGAGACAAGCCGGCAGCGACGATCGACCCCTGGCTGCTCGAACGGCTGGTCTGCCCGGTCACGCGCACCCCGCTGGTGCTGGACGAGGCGGCTGGCGAGCTTGTCTCCGCCGCCGCCGGCCTCGCCTATCCGATTCGCGATGGCGTACCCGTCCTCCTCGTCGAGGAAGCCCGCCACATCGCGCCCGCATCAACGGCCTGAGCCAGGCACCGCGCACTCATTAGCGGACACAAAAAAGGGCGCCGGTGCGATTGGCACCAGCGCCCTTTGCATGATCGCGGGCGAGCAGCGCCCGATCGCGCGCGCTCGCCCCGGCGGATCAGTTCAGCACCACCGTCACCGCACGGCGGTTCTGGGCCCAGCTCTCCTCGTCCGAGCCGAGCGCCAGCGGACGCTCCTTGCCATAGCTGATCGTGGTGATGCGGCTCGGCGACACGCCGCGCGCGACGAGGTAGTTCTTCGCCGCATTGGCGCGGCGATCGCCCAGCGCGAGGTTGTATTCGCGCGTGCCGCGCTCGTCGGCATGACCCTCGATCGTCACGCGCACGTTCGGGTACCGCTGCAGCCACACGACCTGGCTGTCCAGGATGCCGCGCGCGGTGCCGTCGATGTCATATTGGTCCAGCCCGAAATTGACCGTGTCGCTGGTGACGGAGCGCTTGAAATCCTCCGCCGAGCCCGGCGTCACCACGCCATCCACCGGCCCGGTCTGGCCGGTCTGGCCCGTCGTCGGCGCTTCGCCCGGCGCCGGCGGCAGCACTTCCGGCCGCTTCTTGGAACAGGCCGCAGTGGTCACCAATGCCGTCGCGAGCAGGATGGTGGTCGTTAGTCTGGCCATTCTCTTTTCTCCCATTTTCTGCCCCGTTGCCCCCCAGGTAACAGTATCCAGTAACAATTTTACGGCCGAAGCGGACCCCATGACGGGTCCGACCCGTCGAGCGGCGTCGGCACGCGGCGTTCGTTGACGCCCGTCAGGTCGACCGACCACAGGTCCGCCTTGCCGCTGCGTCCCTGCGCGGAGCGGTAGAACATCAGCACCCGGCCGTTGGGCGCCCAGCTCGGCCCCTCGTCGTGCCAGCCATTGGTCAGGATCTTCTCGCCCCCGCCATTGGCGTTCATGATACCGATGCGGAAGCCACCCGACATGCGCGTGAAGGCGATCATGTCGCCGCGCGGGCTCCATGCCGGCGTACCATAGCGCCCACCGCCGAAGCTGATGCGCTGCTGGTTCGAACCATCGGCGTTCATCACATACAATTGCTGCCCGCCGGACCGGTCGCTCTCGAACACGATCTTGCTGCCGTCGGGCGAATAGCTGCCGCCGGTGTCGATGCCCGGCGAATTGGTCAGCCGCTGCGGCGTGCCGCCGGCGGCGGGCACACGATAAAGGTCGGTGTTGCCGCCCGTCGCCATCGAGAACAGGATCCAGCGCCCATCGGGCGAGAAGCGCGGCGCGAAGGTCGTCGCGACATTCTGCACCACCAGCCGCTGCCGCCCGCTGCCGATCTCATAGACATAGATGCCCGGCACACGCCCGACATAGCTCATGTACACGATCGACTGCTGATTGGGCGAGAAGCGCGGCGTCAGCACGATCGACTGACCGTTGGTCAGGAAACGGTGGTTGGCGCCATCCTGGTCCATGATCGACAGGCGCTTGATGCGCTTGTCCTTGGTCCCGGTCTCCGAGACATAGACGACGCGGCTGTCGAAATACGGCCCCTCGCCGGTCAGGCGGGTATAGACCATGTCGGCGCATTTGTGCGCCGCGCGCCGCCAGTCGGACGGCGGCACGACGAAGCCCTGGCGCATCAGCTCGGTCTGCGCCGACACGTCGTACAGATAGCAGCCGACCGTCAGCGTCCCGTCGCCATTGGCGCGGATATAGCCCTGCACCAGCGCCTGTGCGCCCGTCCCGCCCCAGTAACTGAACGCCGGGCTCTGCACCTCGGGGAACATGACCGCCCGCAGCTGTGCCGGCGGCAATGGCGAGAACAGCCCCGAATTGCGCAGGTCGTTGGTGACGATCTCCGCCAGCTGCCGTCCCAGCGCGTCGGTCGATCCCGCCGGCGTCTGCACCACCGTGGCGGGCGGCATGTACGGGATTGCGATCGGCATCGGCGCGGAAATGCCGCCCGTCACGTCGACCTCCAGCGGGCCGCCCGTGGTCTGCGCCGGCGCCGCCGCAGCCGCCGGTGCCGGCACGTTGAGCGGCGTCGGCGGCACGTCCTGCGCCGAGGCGGTCGTCGCCAGCAGCGTCATGAACAGCGCCATCACCCCGGCGCGCATCCGGCGGGAAGGCGCATCGGCGCGCGCGGGTGCCGGCGAACGCCCGAGCGGCCCGTGACGGTCAAAATCGTGATGGGTCATCACCGCAGCTTCCATTTGAAATTGATGTTGTTCCAGCCGCCATTGGGCGTGTCGTAATATTCCGGTGGCAGCTTCAACGGTGAACAGCCCTTGAACGCGGCAATGCCCAGGTCCTTCACGCGCTGCGCATAACGCTCGTTCTGCGGCGTGACCCCGGTCTGACGCACCATCGTCGGCGTCGCCGCCAGCGTGCCATTCTCGTTGAGCCTGAGGTTCAGGGTCGTGACGATCTCGTTCGCGCCCGGGCCCGGGTCGACCTGGCGATCGGCGCACGGCTGGATCTGCCGCGCGATCGCCTGGACGATCGAGGCAAGCGCCGCGCCGTCGATCTTCGCCGCGCGCGGCGTCTGGCTGCGGCTGGTCGATTTCTCGGTGCTCAGCCCCTTCAGGAAATCGTCGCCCAGCCGGCCGCCCTTGGGCCGCGCCGCCTTGGATTCGCTGTCCGATCCCGATCCGCGTGCCTTGGCGGCCGCCTTGGCTTTCGCATCAGCCGCTGCCTTGGCCTTGGCGTCCGCCGCGGCCTTCGCCTTCGCATCGGCCGCCGCCTTGGCCTTGGCGTCGGCCGCCGCCTTCGCCTTGGCCGCTGCTTCCTTGGCGGCGGCTTCGGCGGCGGCCGCCTTCTTCGCTGCCTCGCGCTCGGCCGCCGGATTCGCCTTGGGCTTGGGCGCAGGCTTGGGCTTCTCAACCGGCTTGGGGGCCGGCTGCGGCTTGGGCGGCGCGGGCTTTGGCTTGGGCTCCGCCTTCGGTGCGGCCTTGGGCGCAGGCGCGGGCGGCGCCGGCTTGGGCGCAGGTTGGGGCGCAGGCTGGGGCGGCGCGGGTTCGGGTGCGGGCGCAGGTTCGGGCGCAGGCGGGGGCTCCGCCGGGGCGGGCGGCGCGGCATCGTCCGGCTCGCCCGTCTCGGGCGCGACCGACTGTGCCGGCTCCTCCACCGCTTGCGGCGCCGTCGCTTCCAGCCCGACGTCCTTGACCAGGCTCACCTCGATCGGCTGCTGCTTCAGTTTTTCGGGATTGGGCGTCGCCAGGAAGCCGACCGACAGCAACCCGAACAGGATCAGATGTCCTGCCAGCGCAAGTCCCAGCCCGATGCGTTCCGACCGGTCCATCCGGGTCATTCGTCCCCGATCGTCACCAGCGCGACGCGGTTCAGCCCGGCGCGGTTCAGCTCGCCCATCACGCGCATCACCTGCCCGTAATCCAGCGCACGGTCGGCGCGCAGATACACTTGCGGCGGATCACCCTCACCGGATTCGGCGGCGATCGCGTCCAGCCGCGCGGGCAGCGCGTCGGCCGCTATCTCGTCCTTGGCGATGAAGATCCGGCCATCGGCGTCGAGCGAGATTTCGGTCGGCTCCTTGTCCTGGTCCAGCGGCTTGGCGCGGCTGTCGGGCAGGTTCACCGGCACGCCCGCGGTCAGCAGCGGCGCGGTGACCATGAAGATGATCAGCAGCACCAGCATCACGTCGACCAGCGGCGTGACGTTGATCTCCGCCATCGGCGCTCGGCGCCCGCCGGATCGCTGCGAGGGAAGCTGCATCGCCATGGCTCAGCCCTCCTGAACGGCTGGATCGATCGACGGCATCATGCTCACCGCTCGCGATCGAGCTGGCGCGACAGCGTCGCGTGGAAACCGTCGGCAAAACGGTTCAGCCGCGCCTCGATCCGGTTGATGCTGTGGCTGAAGCGGTTGTACGCGATCACCGCCGGAATGGCCGCGAAAAGCCCGATCGCGGTCGCGAACAGCGCCTCGGCGATGCCCGGCGCGACGACGGCCAGGCTCGTATTCTGCTGGCTGGCGATGCTGGTGAAGCTGCGCATGATGCCCCACACCGTGCCGAACAGGCCGACGAACGGCGCGACCGAGCCGACCGTCGCCAGCACGTTCAGCCGGTCCGACAGATTGTCGATCTCGTTGGCGACTGCCGCGCCCATGGTGGTCGCGAGCCGCTCGCGCGTGCCGCCGCGATCGATCACCGATCCCTGCGTCGATCGCCGCCATTCGGCGACGCCGGCGGCAAAGACGCGGGCGCTCGGCAGATCCTCCTCGGCGCGCGTCTTGTAGAAGGCGTCGACATCGTCCGCCTTCCAGAAATCGCGCTCGAACTTCTCGGTCGCCTTCCGCGTCCGGCCCAGCTTGCGCCAGAAGGAAAAGATGATCGCCCAGGTCCAGATGCTGGCAGCGAGCAGGCCGAACATCACGCCCTTCACCACGAAATCGGCCTGCAGGAACAGGGCGATGGGCGACAGGGTAGCAGCGTCGGTATTGAAGAACGGGTTCAAGGCCTCAAGTCCCCCTTGTCGGCAAGTGCGCCGAAACGTTCGATCCAGTCACGCGGTTGCCGCCGGGGTCGCCCCGACGGTGCCACCAGCGCCGCGACGACATCCGCGTCGGCCAGCACAAGCGCGTCGCGCATGACTCGTTGATGAATGGAAACGCTGGCCGCGCGCACCTCGGTCACCCGCGTCACGACGACCAGTGCATCGTCCAGCCGCGCCGGCGCGCGATAGCGGATGGCGAGGCTGGTGACGGCATAGGCACCCTCGCCCGCCTCATGCACCGCGCGCTGGTCGATCCCGGCCAGCCGCAGCATGTCCGATCGCCCGCGTTCCATGAAGCGCAGGTAATTGGCGTGGTACACGATGCCCGACAGGTCGGTGTCTTCGAAATAGACGCGGATCGGCAGGCGATGCTCGACCCCGACGAAGCGGCCTTCCACAGGCTGATCGATGCGGCCGGTCTCCATTACCGGCCTGTTAACCGAAGCGGATCGTCGCGAACAGTCCCGTGGCGGGTGGTCAGTCCTGAAGAACCGCCGGATCGACCTCGATCCGCGGCGCACGCGTGCCGACCGCCACCGGGGCCGCCGCCGCACGGGTCGCCACGGCCGGCAACGCCGCTGTCGTGCGGGCTGCGCTGGCCGGTGCAGGCGCTGCCGGTGTCGCCGCGCGCACCGCCACTGCCGGCGTCACCACCGCCGGGGCCGTCGCCAGCGCAGGAACCGCGCTGATGCTCGTCCCCGACACCGCCACCGGCGCCGGGCGCGCGGCAATCGCCGCCGCGGGCGCCGCGGTGGCGGCAACCGCGCCGACAACCGGCGTCGGCGCGGGCGCAGATGTCGGCGCCGCCAGCGCGATCACCGGTCGCGGTGCCAGCATTTCGGCGAACGGCGCATCCAGCGTCGGCAGCACCGCCGCGGCAAAGGCCTGCAGCTCATTGGGGCCCAGCCGCTCCGCCTCGGTCAGCGTGGCCGCCGCCGCGGTGCAGAACGGGTCGCGCGCCGGCGCCTGGGAGAAGAAATTGTACAGCCGCGTCATCGCGTCGTCATAGCGGTCCTGCCAGTCGCCACCCATTGCGCGATACTGGCTCTCCAGCGCGGTTTCCGCCGTGGCGAGCGCCGCCTTCTGGTTGGTCAGCAGCGTGCGATAGCCCTCGACGATGTGGTTCCCCTGCGCGCCCCGACACGCCAGCGCCGCGACGTTCAGCGCGACCCGCATGTGCCATACGGTCGCCGCGGGAGAGAGGCCGCGGTTGATCGGCGTGATCGCCGGCGTGACATAGACCGGCACCGGGGCGGGCGCTGGCGGCGGGGTGGCCACCGCCACTTCCTTGGTGCGCGTGGCGCAGGCGGCCAGCGCCGCAATGGCGGCCGTGGCAACGATGGCTTGTGTAACGCGTGACATGGCGGCTCCGTTCTCCCCCGGATTCCCGTTGCGACGGGTCTGCGCCCGGAAGGTAAACGCGGAGTAAAGGATGCGATGAGCCGCCACCTCGCGCCGCGCGTCAGTCGAACACGGTCTTCAGGTTCATGAATTCGTGCAGGCCATAGGCACCCAGTTCGCGGCCGTGGCCCGATTTCTTGATCCCCCCGAACGGCGCCTCGGGTGTGGAGGCGAGCATCTTGTTCACCGCCATCATTCCCGAGGCAATGTCGCGAGTGAAGCGCTCCTGCTCGGCCTCGTCGCTGGTCCACACCGACGCGCCAAGGCCGAAGGGCACGTCATTGGCCAGCGCGATCGCGGCGTCGATGTCCTCGGCGCGGAACAGCATCGCAACGGGCCCGAACAATTCCTCCTGCGCGGCGGGATGATCGATCGGCACATCGACCAGGATGCCCGCCGACATGAAGGCGCCCTTCCCCGGCAGCGGCTCGCCGCCCAGCAGCAGCCGACCGCCCGCCGCCTCGATCTGCGCCAGCTGGTCGATCACCGTCTGGCGCTGCTCCTCGCTCGACAGCGGCCCCATGTCGGTCGCCGCATCCATTGGGTCGCCGGCGACCACCGCCTTCATGCCCGCCGAGAAGCGCTCGAGGAACGCGTCATACACATCGGCGTGGACGATCATCCGCTTGGCACAGATGCACGACTGGCCGGTATTCTGGGTGCGCGCCGTCACCGCCGCCTTCGCCGCCGCGTCGAGGTCGGCCGACGGCATGACGATGAACGGATCCGATCCGCCCAGTTCCAGCACCACCTTCTTCAGCGCGGCGCCCGCCGCCTCGGCGACCTTCGCGCCGGCGCCCTCGCTGCCGGTTAGCGTCACTGCCGCGATCCGGTCATCGGCGATCAGCGCGCCGACTTTGCCGCTCCTGATCGCCAGATTCTGGAACAGTCCGGCCGGCGCCCCGGCAGCGATCACCGTCTCCTCGATCGCGGCGGCGACGCCCTGGCACAGCGAGGCATGTTTCAGCAGCCCGACATTCCCCGCCAGGATCGTCGGCGCCAGCCAGCGGACCACCTGCCAGTAGGGGAAATTCCACGGCATCACCGCCAGCACCGCGCCAATCGGCAGGTAATGGCTCGTCGCCTTGCCGCCCGGCACCTCGACCGTTCGGGGTGCCAGCATCCCCGGCCCGTTCTGCGCATAATAGCGGAACGCCGCCGCGCATTTCTCCACCTCGGCGATGGCGGATTTCAGCGTCTTGCCCATCTCGCGCGTCGCGATCTCGCCCAGCCGGCGCTTGTCCGCCTCGAACGCCTCGGCGATCCGCTCCAGCAAGTCGGTGCGCGTTTTCAGGTCGGTGGTGCGCCATTCCGCCCAGAAGGCATGCGCGCGGGCGACGCGCGTTTCCACCTCGGCGTCGGTGTGTTCGGGATGGGTGGCGCCGGGCGCGCCGGTGGCGGGATTGATGCTCTGGAACATGCCGCCTGAAACGATCGCGCGCACGCCCGTATCCTCCGCCATTCCCCCTATTGCCTCGTCCTGTCGCACCGGCCGCCCCGCGGCGCCGCGCCTGCTTGACCCCTCGCCCGCGCCTGTCCCATAGCACCGCCATGGACACGCCCGTCGACAGCCTGACGTTCGAGGCCGCGCTGAAAGAGCTCGAAGCGATCGTAGCGCGCCTTGAATCCGGCGATACGCCGCTTGCGGATGCAATCGCCTTGTACGAACGCGGCAATCAGCTGCGGGCGCGCTGTGCCGAACGGCTCGATGCCGCGCAGGCCCGGATCGAGGCGATCCGGCTTGACGCCGAGGGCCGCGCCACGACGACACCCTTCACCGCCGGATGACCCTCACCCCGACGCTTTCGGCGGCACTGGCCGATACCGCGCGCGACATCGACGCGCGCTTCGATGCGTTGCTGGCGGTGCCGGACGATCCCCGCGCCGACCTCTATCGCGCGATGCGCCACGCCGCGATCGATGGTGGCAAGCGGCTGCGCCCGCTGCTGGTCGTCGCCACCGCGCGGCTGTTCAACTGCGACATGGACTGTGCCGGGCGCGTCGCGCTCGCGCTGGAGGCGATCCATGTCTATTCGCTGATCCACGACGATCTGCCGGCGATGGACAATGACGACATGCGTCGCGGCCGTCCCACCGTGCACAAGCAGTTTGACGAGGCGACCGCGATCCTCGCCGGCGACTGCCTCCACGCGCTGGCGTTCGAGGTGCTGGCCGATCCCGCCACCCATCCCGATCCCTTCGTCCGCGCCGAACTGGTGCTCGATCTGTCGCGTGCCGCCGGCCCCGCGGGCATGGCGGGCGGCCAGATGATGGATCTGGAGGCCGAACGCGCCAGCTTCGACCTTGCCACCGTCACCCGGCTGCAGGCGATGAAGACCGGCGCGCTGATCCTCGCCGCGGTGGAGGCTGGGGCGATCCTCGGCCGCATCCCGCCCGAGGGACGCACGCATTTGCGCGGCTATGCCCGCGATATCGGTCTTGCCTTCCAGATCGTCGACGATCTGCTCGACGTGGAGGGCGATGAAGCGCTGGCCGGAAAGAAGCTGCGCAAGGATGACGGGGCGGGCAAGGAAACCTTTGTCTCGCTCCTCGGGGTGGATGCGGCACGGGAGCGATGCCGGATGCTGGTGGATCAGGCGATTGCGCACCTGCGCAGCTACGGCCCGGAGGCCGACCTGCTCCGCGACATCGCGCGCTTCGTGCTTTCAAGGGATCATTGAGCATGGCGAGAATCGGTGTTTACCCGGGGACGTTCGATCCGATCACGCTGGGCCACATGGACATCATCCGGCGCGGCGCGAAGCTGGTCGACCGGCTGGTCATCGGCGTCACGACCAACCCGTCGAAAAGCCCGATGTTCTCGCTTGAGGAGCGGATGGCGCAGGTGGAGCGTGAATGCGCCGGGCTGGACGCCGACATCCGCGTCGTCAGCTTCGATCTGCTGCTGATGGATTTCGCCGAGCGCGAAGGCGCCAGCATGATCGTTCGCGGCCTGCGCGCGGTGGCCGATTTCGAATATGAATATCAGATGGCCGGGATGAACCAGCAGTTGAATGACCGGATCGAAACGGTCTTCCTGATGGCCGATGTGGCGTTGCAGCCGATCGCCAGCCGGCTGGTGAAGGAAATCGCCCGTTTCAACGGCGACATCAGCAAGTTCGTGAGCCCCGCCGTGCGCGACGAAGTCGTTGCACGTGTGGAACAGACCGGGCGGCGCGGCGGACAATAGGTTTCCGGCAACGGCGCACCCCGGTTCAGATTGGCGCAAGCCGCGATCTAGTTTAGGGCGCTGCTGACACGATCGGGTTGGGATGACGATGCGCTTTGTTGGATTGATTGCGATGCTGGCCGCCACGCTGCTCGCCGGCCCGGCCATGGCCCAGAGCAAGGCGATGGAGGAAGCGGCCAAGGCAGGACAGGCGACGAAGCAGCGCTATACCCCGCCGCCCACCACCGATCTCGAAAACACCTGGCTGCTCGACCTGTCGAGCGGCGGGCGCGTGTCGATCTGGCTGCGTCCCGATGTCGCGCCCGACATGGTGCGCCGGATCAAGAACCTGACGCGCCGCAAATTCTACGACGGCCTGACCTTCCACCGCGTCATCGACGGCTTCATGGCGCAGGGCGGCGATCCGCAGGGCGACGGCACCGGCGGCTCGGACCTCCCCGACGTGAAGGCGGAGTTCAATTACCTGCCGCACGTGCGCGGCGCGGTCGCGGCGGCACGCGCGCAGGATGAAAACAGCGCCAACAGCCAGTTCTACATCATGCTGATGCCGCGGCTCAGCCTCGACGGGAAATACACCGTGTTCGGCCGCGTGCTTGAGGGCATGCAATATGTCGACGCGATCGAAAAGGGCGAGCCGCCGGCCAACCCGACGCGCATCCTCCACGCCTATATCGCCGCCGATAACCCCCCGCCCTATCGCGCCGAGGCGGCCCCCGCGCCGGTGACGCAGGAGGCGCCGGTGACGCTGCCCGGCACGAAGCCGGCGGCGCCTGCACGGAACTCGCGCCCGCGTCGATAGTCTCTTCCTCGTTCACTGCGCCAGCGGACGGGGGAAGATGACGTGAATCAGGCGGCGGCCTGGCTACCTTATTGCGGCATCGCGCCGCTTCCTGACACGCTGATGGGGCGCTGGAACGGCGACCCCATCCTCATCGCCGCGCTCGCGCTGGCCGCCGTCGCCTTCTACCGGCTGGCCGACGCCGATCCGCGCCAGCGGCGGTTTTTCGCCGCAGCATGGGCGCTGGCGCTGTTCCTCTTCCTCTCCCCGCTCTGCGCGCTCACCTCCGCGCTCTTTGCCGCCCGCACGGTCCACCATGTGCTGCTGACCGCGCTGGTCGCGCCGCTGCTCGCCATCGCGCTCGCCGGCGTGCTCCGCCCGCCGCGCGGCGGGCTCGCGCTATGGACCGTGGCGCACACGCTCGCCTTCTGGGTCTGGCATGCGCCGCCCGCTTATGCCTGGGCGCTGTCGAGCAACGCCGCTTACTGGCTGATGCAGGCGAGCCTGCTCGTCACCGCCTGGGGCATGTGGGCGCACATCCGCACCGCCCCCATGCCGATGGGCATTGCCGCCCTGCTCGCGATGATGGTGCAGATGGGCCTGCTCGGCGCGCTCCTCGTGTTTAACAGCGGCGCGCTCTACGCCCCGCATTATCTCACCACCCAGGCCTGGGGCCTGTCCCCGTTGGAGGATCAGCAGCTCGCCGGCCTCATCATGTGGGCGCCCGCCGCCGGCCTCTACCTCGGTGGCGCGCTGTGGCTGCTCGCGCGCTGGTTCGTCGCGGAGGAGCATGAGGTGGCGGCGCGATGATCCGCCAGCTTCGCGAATGGGCCCGCGGCCACACCGAACGCGGCCGTTATTCCCCCGTCGGCATTGCCTTCCACTGGATCATGGCCTTCCTGATCCTGTTCCAGCTCGGCTGGGGCTGGTCGATGAGCCGCCTGCCGGTGGGCGAGGACAAGCTTGCCGCCTATCAGGTGCACAGCGCCGCCGGCCTCGCCGTGATCCTGCTGGCGCTGGCGCGCTTCGCCTGGCGCCTCGCCGTTCCCGGCCCGATCAACGATGCTGACAAGCAGGGCTGGCAGACGACCGTCTCGGTCATCATCCACTATATCTTCTACGCCACCTTCTTCCTCTTGCCGATCAGCGGCTGGGTGATGTGGTCGGCGATTGCGGAGCCCGGCCCGCTCTATCTCGCGGGTGTCGTCCCCTGGCCGCCCTTCCCGCTCGGCGACATGCCGCTGACCCTACGCTGGCAGATCATGGACGTGGCGGAGGACATTCACCTCGCGGTGGTGTTCGCGCTGTTCCTCGTCATTCCGCTCCACGTGGGCGCGGCGCTGAAGCATCATTTTTGGGATCGTCACGATGTGCTGAGCGGGATGCTGCCGGAGATCCCGGACGAGGAAGACCCCCAGGCAGACCGGACGCATAAGCACCGAGACCGGCAACCTCGCCCGGCGTGAGCTTGCGGCTGATCTCCAGCATAACATTGCCCGGATCGTTGCGCCGCTCGCTCTTCTGCCACGCGATCAGCTGCTCCGACAGATAGCCCGCCGGCTGCCCGCCCAGCGCCGGATTGCCCGCACCCACGCCTTCGCCCGCCGCACCGTGACACACCACGCATGGCTGAAGGCCGCGCGCCGCATCGCCGCGCTGGTACAGCAGCGCCGCCGGCCCGGTGTTCGCGCTGGCCCCCGCCGCACCCGCCGCAGCCGCCGCAGCCGCCGCCGGCTGATAGGGCATGGCGGCATAATAAGCCGACACCGTCTGCCGGTCGGCCGGGGTCAGCCGCTTGGCGATCCACTCCATCTCGGCATTCTTGCGCCGCCCGCTGGCATAGGCCTCCAGCTGCGCGGTCAGATAGCCGAGGTCCAGCCCCGCCAGCCGCGGCGCGCCCGCGCCATTGCCGCGCCCATCGACGCCGTGACACACCAGGCACGCGCTCGCCGCACCGGCATCGCCGCCGCTCAGCGCCACCAATTGCCCGGTCTCGACGAAGCGGTCGGCCGCCGTCCGGTCCGCCGTCCCGCACGCCGCCAGCAACAGAAACGCAAGGCCGGCGAGCGGCCGTCGCCGGGAGGGTGCAGCCGTAATCATCGCTTCCTCGGAACCTCCGCCGATCCGATCGGTTCCGAAACGACCGGCACCGGTTCGTGCCGGGCCATGAAGGGGGATCATTGCCGACGCTTCGCGCCCTGTTGCCGCTGCTTGCGCTTGCGCTGCCCGTCGGCGCCTGCAAGCCGCCACCTGACGAGCGCCAGCATATGCCACAGGCCGATCCCGCCGCCGGCCTCGCCGCGATCCGCCGCGTCGGCTGCGGATCCTGTCATTCGATCCCCGGGCTCAGCTGGCCGAAGGGCGAACTGGGCCCCGCGCTCGACCGTTTCGGCGATCAGGGCATGATCGCCGGCCGCCTCCCCAACCGCCCCGACGTGCTGGCGCATTTCGTGCGCCGCGCGCCCGAACTCGTCCCGGGAACCACCATGCCGGCCATGCCGCTCAGCGAGAAGGAAGCGCGCGATGTCGCCGCCTACCTCTACACCCTCCGCTCCCGGTAACGCCGGCCCCGTCGATGGGCTGGCGAACAGCCTCGCCGGCTGGCCGCCGCCCGTGCTCGATCCCGCCGGCCCGTTCGCGGGTTCGATCTCCACCCTGTCGTGGATCCTGTTCGCGATGGGCGTGGGCGTCTTGCTGGTGGTCCTCGTCGCCTTGTGGATCGCGCTGTTCGGCAAGGAACGGCTGCGCGAGCGGCTGGGTGGCAGCAAGGCGATCTGGATCGGCGGCATCGCCTTCCCCGTCGTCGTGCTCAGCGTGCTGCTGGTCTACGGCCTGACGCTCACCCGCAATCTCACCGCCCCGCCGGGCCCGGTGGCGATGAAGGCGCGCATCACCGGCGAAATGTGGTGGTGGCGCGTCGACTACCTGGGCGACAACGGCCAGCCGCAGCTGCGCGACGCCAACGAACTCCATATCCCCACCGGCCGCACCGTGCTGCTCGAACTCGAATCGAACGACGTCATCCACAGCTTCTGGGTGCCGCGCCTGTCGGGCAAGCTCGACATGATTCCCGGCCGACGCAACGTGATGAAGATTCAGGCCGACAAGCCCGGCGTCTATGGCGGGCAATGCGCCGAATATTGCGGCGGCCCGCATGCGCTGATGGGCTTCGTCGTGGTCGCGCACGAACCGGCCGATTTCGCCCGCTGGCTCGCCGCGCGTCAGGCTCGTCTGCAGCAACCAGCGCCAGCCGCCGCCACACGCGGCGCGCAGCTGTTCCAGTCCACCGGCTGCGCCGCCTGCCACCGCGTGGCGGGCACCGAGGCGAACGGCCTCGCCGGCCCCGACCTTACCCATATCGGCACCCGCCAGTCGCTCGGCGCGGGCATCCTGCCCAACAATCGCGGCACGCTGATCGGCTGGATCGGCAACAGCCAGGCGATCAAGCCGGGCAACCGGATGCCGCCCTACACGATGCTGCCGGGTGAGGATCTCCAGGCATTGGCCGATTACATGCAGGCGCAGAAGTGACCTCGGAAACCGGCTTCGACACGGCGCTCTACGATCGCTTCCCGACCAAGGGGGAGCGGCCCGCCGGGGAGCGCGCCGAGCTTGAACGGATCTGGTGCAAGCCCAAGGGCTGGGAACTGCTGACCGCGGTCAACAACAATTACATCGGCTTCTACTACGTCGCGACCGCCTTCGCCTTCTTCATCCTGGCCGGCGTGCTGGCGCTGGTCATGCGGGTACAGCTTGCGCTGCCGCTGATGGGCGTGTTGCCGCAGGAAACCTACAATCAGTTCTTCACCATGCACGGCACGGTGATGATGTTCCTCTTCGCGGTGCCGGCGATGGAGGCGATGGCGGTGCTGCTGCTGCCGCAGATGCTGGCGGCGCGCGACCTGCCGTTCCCGCGCCTCTCGGCCTATGCCTTCTGGGCCTATGCCGTCGGCGGCCTGTGCTTCTTCGCCTCGCTGTTCGTCGGCCTCGCCCCCGACGGCGGCTGGTTCATGTACCCGCCCTATACCAGCACCACCTATTCGCCGGGCATCAACGCCGATTTCTGGCTGCTGGGTATCGGCTTCATCGAGATCTCCGCCATCGCCGGCGCGATCGAGATCATCGTCGGCGTGCTGCGCACCCGCGCGCCGGGCATGACGCTGGCGAAAATGCCGATCTACGCCTGGGCGATGCTGGTGTTCGGGGTGATGATCATCATCGGCTTCCCCTCGGTGATCCTGTGCACCCTGCTGCTGGAGCTGGAGCGCGCGTTCAACTGGCCGTTCTTCGATTCCACCCGCGGCGGCGATCCGTTGCTGTGGCAGCACCTGTTCTGGTTCTTCGGCCACCCGGAAGTGTACATCATCTTCCTCCCCGCCTCGGGCCTCGTCTCGATGGTGGTGGCGGCCGTCGCGCGCACCCGGCTGGTCGGGCACAATCTCATCGTGCTGGCCTTCCTCGCCACCGGCTTCATCAGCTTCGGCGTGTGGGCGCACCACATGTTCACCACCGGCATGCCGACACTCTCGGTCAGCTTCTTCTCCGCCGCCAGCATGGCGGTCAGCGTCCCCGCCGGCATCCAGGTCTTCTCCTGGATCGCGACCTTTGCGATCGGCCGCGCGCGCTACAACACGCCAACGCTGTTCCTGCTCGGCGGGCTCATCACCTTCGTCATCGGCGGCTTGACCGGCGTGATGGTGGCGATGGTGCCGTTCGACTGGCAGGCGCACGACAGCTATTTCATCGTCGCGCACCTCCACTACGTGCTGATCGGGGGGATGGTCTTCCCCTTCTTCGCCGCGCTTTATTACTGGACGCCGATGACCAGCCGGCGCCCGCTGTCGGAACGGCTTGGCCGATGGATCTTCTGGCTGATGTTCATCGGCATGCAGGTGACGTTCCTGCCGATGCACCTCACCGGCTTCATGGGCATGCCGCGCCGCGTCTATACCTATCTCCCCGGCCGCGACTGGGATCTCACCAACATGATCTCGACCGTCGGCGCCTTCCTGTTCGGCGCGGGCGTGCTGCTGTTCCTGATCGATTGCGCGCGCAACATGCGCTTCACCACCGATCATGACGCGGGCAACGTCTATGGCGGCGGCACATTGGAATGGCTCCCCACCGGGCTGTTCTCCACCCGCAGCATCCCGGTGATCAAGAGCCGCTATCCCCTGTGGGACGATCCGAAGCTGGCCGAGGATGTCGACGAGGGCCGCTATCTCCTCCCCGGCTCCGCGACCGGCCTGCGCGAAACGATCATCACCAGCCCGCTGCGCGCGGAGCCGCAATATGTGCAGATCCTCCCCACCCCCTCGCCCTGGCCGCTGCTGGGCGCGCTCTTCACCGCCGGCTTCTTCCTGATCCTGACGGTGCAGGCCTATTTCATCTCCTTCGTCAGCGGCATCCTGGCGGTCGCCTGCATCCTGCGCTGGCTGTGGGACACCGATCGGCTGGTGCCCGAGAAGAAGGTCGATGTCGGCGCCGGCATCATGCTGCCGACCTATGCCACCGGCCCGCGCACCCACGGCTGGTGGGCAATGATCATCCTCCTGATCGTGATCGGCATGATGTTCGTCATGGCGATCTTCGGCTTCTTCTATCTCTACGGCATCCACCCGCAATTCTGGATCGCCGCGCCCGATCCCCTATGGCTGCTCCCGATCCTGCTCGGCCATGGCGGCGGCGCCGGTTTCGCGCTGCTCGCCCGCTACATGCTGGCGCGTGAGAAGACCGAATTGTGGACGCCCGGCGTGCTCTTGTGCTGCGCGGCGGTGGGGCTTGCCATCGGCTTCGGCGTGGATTGCTGGACATGGACCCGCCACGGCCTGTGGCCCACCGCCAGCGGCCAGGGCGCGATCGTCTATGCCTTCCAGACGCTGCAGGGGCTGATCGTCGCGATCAGCGTGCTGATGGCGGGCTATATGGCGGCGCGCAACAGCCGCGCGCTGATCGTCCGCCCGCGCAACAACTCGATGGACCTCACCGTCATGTTCATGTGCTACACCGCCGCGCAGGGCAGCGTCATCGCGCTCCTCGCGCGGCTCTTCCCGGGCACGATCTGACGATGCGCGCCTGGGCCTGGATGCTCGGCGGGATGATCGTCTGGGCGGTGCATTTCTTCGCCGTCTACATCGTCGCCAGCGTGTTCCTGACCACCGACATCGCGCGCATCCTGACGGTGATGATGACGCTGGCGTGCCTCGCGGCGGACGGCTGGCTGATCGCGCGGCTCCGGCAGGCGCGCGCCGGCACGCACGATTCCTTCAGCGACTGGATGCGCTGGATCGCGCTGGGCGGCGCTGGCCTCTCGCTGGTCGCAGTGCTGTGGCAGGGGCTGCCCGCGCTGCTCGTCTAGCCCGGGTTCGCCCTCCGGGCGTCAGCGCGAACCCCACAGGCCGACCGCCGCCGCAATCGCCCCCGCCGCCGCGACAAAGGCGACGATCATCAGCAGCCCGTCCTTGACCAGCAACGCCATGCCGAACGCCGCGATCGCCGCCATCGGCGCGGTGGTCGCCATCGGCAGCAGCTCCAGCGGCGGCACCGACAGCGTCAGCATGATGATCGCCGCCGCCGCCACCCGCACCATCGGCCCCTGGGTCAGCGCGGGCAGCCGCCCGTGAAACCATTTGTCCATCCGCTTGGCCACCGGGCGCAGCTTCTTCACCGCCTTGGCGACCTTTTCGGACTTGAGCGATCGGTTGGCGAGGAATCCCGGCAGCCACATATGCTTGCGCCCGAACAGCAATTGCCCCGCGGTCAGCACGATCACCAGCGCTAGCAGCGTCGGCAGGCCGGGGATCGACCCCACCGGCGATATGTCGATCAGCGGCAGGATGACCAGGAACGGCGCATAGCTGCGATTGCCGAACGCCTCGATCGTCTGCCCCAGCGATACCTCGTCCTTCTCGTTCGCTAGTTCGTCCAGCCGGTCCAGGATATCGCCGACGCTATGGGGTTCATCTGCCATCGCCGGTGAACGGCGCGACGCGGCTCACGGTTCCGCCACCGTAACGGTCCAACATAGGTAAAGAAAAGGCGTTATTATACTTCGCGTACCCACCTCGGTTTGGGGGTGAGGTATGAGTAATTCAGATTTGTCGTGGGCCGATGCGCAAAGCCTCCGTTTGAAGGTCTTGCACGATCTTTCCAACAGTCTGCAAAGCGGCCTCAAGAAAGGCAATCACGCGAACGCCTTTCAGTTTGGTGTCGGCAAAAGCTACCTTGAAGGAGACGTGGTACTTCACCTTCGCGTCTCCATCACTGGAGATGGAGAACAAGACAATCTCATTGTTGCGTGCGATTTTAGCCTCTTGCATCACCGTAGCGCCGTCCGAGCCGGTGAAAATGTAATCCATTTCGAGTGCTACGTCTCCGACATCGCAGGCTGGAGCGAGAGTAAATCTGTGCTTGTGGGGCCCAGAAACATACCCAAGATATCGGAGGACATTGTTCCCTCCTGTCCACCCTTCGCCCGTGGGAAAGGGTTCAAAACCTTTCAAGACGGAGTGAAGCTCGGAGGGGATGTCGGCACAAGGACCTTTATGGACTGCTGTATCGAAGTCGTCGGGGTCTTGGCCGAACGGGAAATGAGCATTCCTCTTTTGCTTGCCGCGAACGAGGAAGCTAGCCGCACTTGTGGCTTGGTCCAAGGCGTCCCGCAAATCCTTGATGACGTTGTTAGTCAGCCCCCGGACCCGGAAAGGGAGCGGTGCGAACTTTATCTTCAACTCTTGGCGTCCGGTCTTACGGTTCAGCTCTTTGACCACAGCTGTCGCGTCATCGTCCGAGAAGGCTTTGATGATCGCCTTAAGCTCGTCGACTTGCGAACTCGCCCAAGTGACTAGGTACTGGGCACTTTCGAACCCTTCTTCCGGGGTCATCGATCCTCGGGGCCGCGCCTGCCGGATGCGATGCGCTGCATCGCGCGCTCAAAGCCCTCATCGGCGTCGGTGGGGCTTAGTTCGCCAGCGTCGATTAGCTTTTGAGCCTCGCGCACGAACCTTTCGCTCTGATCTTCTGGCGCTTCCGGGCTCTGCTTCTTGGGCATCAGGCTTCCCCACAAGACGTTTGATAGGTTAGGCGCTTGCCAACGATCCCGGCCAGCAGACGGTCCGCCCGTTCAGTGTCGCCGATGCCGTGCGCAACGCGGTTGTTATAGCGGAACTCGAACTCTGCCAGATAGCGGTGAAGGTGGTTTTCACCGCAGAACTGATAAACGCCCTTCATGCCGCGCTTGAAGATCGAGAAGTAGCCCTCGACGGTGTTGCTGTGGATCGAGCGGTCCTCAAGGTTCACGTACTGGCCCTTGCCGTGGCTAGTGGTGCCGTGGCCCGCGAAGTGATGCTTGATGTGGCGATAGCCGCTATGTTCGTCGGTCATGATACGAGCCTCGCGGGCGACGTTCTCAAGTACGATCGGCATCAGGGTTTCCGCGTTCACATTGTCCACGACCATGGTGCGGGCCTTGCCGCTGTCGCGGTCGACTAGCGCCAGAACCTTCATCTTGTGGTGGAAGGCGCGCTTCTTCGGAACGCCCTTGAGCTGCCCGATGAAGGTCTCGTCCACTTCGACAACGCCGCCGTTGCCGCCGAACATGCCGCTATCATCCGAGCGCATCGCTTCACGGATACGGTGCGACATGAACCAAGCGGTCTTGAGGGTGACGCCCAAGATCCGATGAAGCTGGTTGCTCGAAATGCCCTTCTTGCTGCCAGCAATCAGATACATCGCCTGAAGCCAGACGTTCATGGGAACGTGGCTGGCCTCGAAGATGGTGCCAACCTTCACGGTGAAGGGCTTACGGCACTGGTAGCACTTGTAGGCGCCGATGCGGGTGCTCTTGCCCTGCATCTTGCTGATGCGCTCCACACCGCCACAGTGAGGGCACACCGGACCGTTCGGCCAGATGCGCGCCTCAACGTAGGCGTAAGCTGCTTCTTCGTTGTGGAAGTGCGGCGCGGAAAGGTTGCTGCTCATTCCTGATACCTACGCTTTTGCGTGGGTACGTCAAGTATAATAACGCCAAAGAAAAAGGGCCGCGGCACCCGTGGATGCCGCGGCCCCTTGTCGTCGCTCAGCCTGCGATCACTTGTACTTCAGGTCGAAGCGATCGGCCTCCATCACCTTGGTCCACGCCGCGATGAAGTCCTTGACGAACTTCTCCTTGGCATCGTCGCAGGCATAGACTTCGGCCAGCGCACGCAGCTGCGAATTGGCGCCGAACACCAGGTCCGTCCGCGTCGCCTTCCAGCGCGGCTCGTCGGTCGCGCGATCGGTGCCGATGTAGAGCTCGTCGCCCGTTTCATCGACTTCCTTCCACGCCGTGCCCATGTCGAGCAGGTTGACAAAATAATCGTTCGTCAGCTGCCCCGGCTTTTCGGTCAGCACGCCATGGTCGGTATCGCCATGGTTGGCGCCGATCACCCGCATCCCGCCGACCAGCACGGTCATCTCCGGCCCGCTCAGCCCCAGCAGCTGCGCCCGGTCGACCAGCAGCTCCTCGGTCGGCACGTTGAACCGCACCTGCAGGTAATTGCGGAAGCCGTCCGCCTTGGGCTCGAGCACGTCGAAGCTCGCCGCATCGGTCTGCTCCTGCGTCGCATCGGTACGCCCCGGGGTGAAGGGCACCTCGATGTCATGCCCGGCCGCCTTCGCCGCCTGCTCGACCCCCACGCTGCCGCCCAGCACGATGAGGTCCGCGATCGACACCTTCTTGCCGCCGCTCGCGCTGCCGTCGAAGTCCGCCTTGATGCGCTCATAGATGTCGAGCACGCGGGCCAGCTTCTCCGGCTCGTTGACGTCCCAGTTGCGCTGCGGCTCCAGCCGGATTCGCGCGCCATTGGCGCCGCCGCGATGGTCCGACTGGCGATAGGTCGCGGCCGAGGCCCAGGCCGTCTTCACCAGCTCGCTCGTCGACAGGCCAGCGTCGGCGATCTTCTGCTTCAGCGCCGCGACGTCAGCGGCATCGATCGGGGCGTAATCGGCCTTCGGAATCGGATCCTGCCAGATCAGGTCCTCCGCCGGCACGTCCGATCCCAAATACCGGATCTTCGGCCCCATATCGCGATGGCACAGCTTGAACCAGGCGCGGGCAAAGGCGTCGGCGAACAGGTCAGGGTTGTTGCGGAACCGCTCGGAAATCTCGCGATACTTGGAGTCGACCTTCATCGCCATGTCGGCCGTGGTCATCATCGTCGGCACCTTGACGCCCGGCGTATGCGCCTTGGGCGCCAGCGTCTCGGGCGGGTTGCCCACCGGCTGCCACTGCCACGCCCCGGCCGGGCTCTTCACCAGCTCATAATCGTGGTCAAGCAGCATCTCGAAATAGGTCATGTCCCACTGGATCGGCGTCGGCGTCCACGCGCCCTCGATGCCGCTGGTGATCGTGTGATCGCCCATGCCGGTCTCGTGGGTGGAGGCCCAGCCGAGCCCCATCTGCGCAATGTCCGCGCCTTCCGGCTCCGCCCCGACAAGCTTCGCGTCGCCAGCGCCATGCGCCTTGCCGAAGGTATGGCCACCGGCGGTCAGCGCGACGACTTCCTCGTCGTTCATGCCCATGCGGTGGAACGTCTCGCGGATGTCGCGCGCCGACCCCTTGGGATCAGGCTCGCCGCCCGGCCCTTCGGGATTGACGTAGATGAGGCCCATCTGGATCGCCGCCAGCGGGTTCTCCAGCGCCAGCCCCGACTTCTCGTCGATCCGCGTCTGGCCGAGCCATTCCTCCTCGGTTCCCCAATAGATGCTCTTTTCGGGCTCGAACACGTCCTCGCGCCCGCCGCCAAAGCCGAACACCGGGCCGCCCATCGATTCGATCGCGACATTGCCGGTCAGGATGAACAGGTCCGCCCAGCTCAGCTTGCGGCCGTATTTCTGCTTGATCGGCCACAGCAGGCGCCGCGCCTTGTCGAGGTTGCCGTTATCCGGCCAGCTGTTGAGCGGCGCGAAGCGCTGCGCGCCCGAGGACGAACCACCGCGCCCGTCGCCGGTGCGATAGGTGCCGGCCGAGTGCCAGGCCATGCGGATGAAGAACGGGCCATAGTGACCGTAATCGGCCGGCCACCACGGCTGGCTGTCGGTCATCAGCGCGCGAAGATCGGCCTTCACCGCTTCCAGGTCGAGCGTCTTGAACTCGGCGGCGTAATCGAAATCGTCGCCCATCGGATTGCCCGACAGGCCATCCTGCTGGAGGATTTCCAGCGACAGCTGATTTGGCCACCAATCCCGATTGGTGCGCCCCAGCAGCTTGCGCAGCGCGGCCGGCTCCTTCGAATGATCGCTCAGCGGGCTTCCGGTAACCGGGCAGCCACTGGTGGGTGCGTCCATGTCGTGTTCCTCTCGTCGCGATTATCAGCGAGGAGACTAGGCCGATCGCGCGGTGATGGAAGCGACATAAATTCGTCAGTACGACAGGCGAAATCGATCAATGAGCGATCCTTGTGCAAAATTGCCGATGATCGATCAGGCTGCGTCCGCCGCCCTGCGCGCCAGCAATGCCTCGATCGTCGGCAGCAGATGCGCCGCCACCGCCGCAATCGCCCGCGCGTTGGGATGGACGCGATCGGGCAGCACCATGTCGGCGCGTCCCATGATCCCGGCGGGAAAGAAGTCGCTCACCGCCGCGCCATGCCGCGCCGCCACTGCGCCATGCACGCCAAGGTAGGGCTCCGCCCGCGCCCGGATCAGCGCCGGGGGATCGATCGTCGTCAGCAGCACCGGAATGCCGCACCGCCCCAGTTCGGTGAGCATCGCGTCGAGGTTCGCGCGCGTCTCGCCCGGCGGAACGCCCCGCAGCACGTCGTTGGCGCCGATCTGGATGATCGCCAGGTCGGGCGGCGCGCGCATCGCGGCCAACACGCGCGGCAATCGGCGCAGCGCGTCGGCGGTCGTGTTGCCCGACACGCCGGCATTCAGCACCCGCGCCCCCGGAAAGCGCCCGGCCAGCCCGCGCTGCAGCTGCGCGGCCAGACCATCATCGGCCGCCAGCCCGTAACCGGCGATCAGGCTGTCACCAAAGGCGAGGAGATACGGTGGTTCGGCTGGCATCGCCGCTCAAGATAGGGGCGGCCCGGCCAATGTCACCGCAGCCCCTGCCGCGCGCCGCCCCCTCGGCATGGCGCGCGGCAGGAACAACGATCAGTTGCTGGTGATCGCCGGCTTGGGCGTGAACGGCTTGATCCCGAACTCGGGGTACACCTCCGCCGGGTAGAAGAAGGTGCCGTCCTTCACCACCATCGCGATCCGCTTGATCGCCTTCAGGTCCTTGGTCGGATCACCCGGCACCAGGAAGAAATCGGCCAGCTTGCCCGGCTCGACCGAACCCAGCGTCGCGTCCTGGCCGAGATACTTCGCCATGTCCCACGAGGCGCGCGTCAGGATCTGCGCCGGGGTCATGCCGACCTGCTGGTACAATTCCAGCTCGCGGTGGAACGTGAACGAGCCGCCCGTGTCGGTCCCCGGCACGATCATCACTCCGCGCTCGTTCAGCATGCGAACCGTGGCGACGATCTTGTCATAGGCGCCGCGATAGGCGGCATCGTCGCCCGGCGCGCTGGCGTCGATCCACGCCTGCTTCAGGCTGCGCTGCGCCCCGATCGGCAGATGATCGACATAGTCGCGCGCGCCCTGCGCCGTCTGGCCGTCGCGGTTGAGCAGCAGGTTCTCGTGGATGCCCAGCGTCACGTCGATCGGCAGCTTGCGCTCGACCATCATGCCGATCGTCTTCTGCACCTTGGGGTTGTTGAGATCGAGCGCGGGCAGCCGCTTCAGCGCGGTCAGGCGGAACAGCGTGCGCGTATCCTCCTCCGGCTTGATCACCCAGCCCAACATGAACTGGTTGATATGCGTCAGCTCGTCAAACCCGGCCTCGATCATCTGGTCCGCGGTGGCGAAGGCGGGGACGTGCCCGGCCACCTTCAGCCCGCGCGCATGTGCCTCCTTCACCAGCGCGGGAATCCACGCCGGGTTCATGCTGTTGTACGATTTGACGCCCCAGAACTTGCCGTGATCGGCGTACCAGCGGACCGCGGCGACCGCCTCGGCCTCGCTGTTGACCAGGATGCCGTTGTTGGCGCTGAACGGGCTCTTCCCCTCGATGAAGCCGGCGCGCACAATCCGCGGCCCCGCGATCACGCCCTTGTCGATCCGCTCCACCAGCGTGTCGAGCACGGCATTGTCATTGCCCATGTCGCGCATCGTGGTGACGCCCGCGGCCAGGTTCAGCAGCGCGCCTTCCTGCCCGGTGTGCGCGTGCATTTCGTACAGGCCGGGGACGATCGTCCCGCCGGCGCCATCAATCACCGTCTCGCCCGCCGCGCCGGTCTTGGCCACCGGCTCGACGGCGGTGATCTTGTTGCCCGACACCAGCACCGACACCGGATTGCCCAGCGTCCCCGCCTTGGGATCGAACACGCGCACGTTGCGGATGCGAACCGGCCCGGCATAGCGATGCGCGACCTTCTTGTTGATCGCCACGAAGCGGTCGGTCGACCATTGCGCCGCCAGCGTCTTCAGCCGCTCGGCCTCGCCCTCATAACCCGCACGCACGATCACCTGGCGGGGCGAAATCGCGGCGAACATGTCGCCCTTGTCGTCGAGCAGGATGGTGTCCGGCGTGGTCTCGATCCCGCCGACGTCATAGGCGGTCACCTTCAGCGGCCCGTTCGCGCCGGTCATGTTCAGCGTCTGGCCCTTGGTCAGCGTCAGCGTACCGCCCGGCAGCGCGGCCAGCGTGGTGCCGCCGGTCTTCAGGATCGCGCGCGCATAGAGGCCCGTCGACCAGGGGCTGCCGCTCTGCGCGACATAGACCGCCCCCGCCGGCGCAGTGGCGACCGATCCCTTGCCCGTCGCATCGGTCCAGGTCGCACCCTTGCCGGTGCGCGCGAAATGCTCCTCGACCTTGGATCCGAAGGTCGTCGTGCCCGCGATGTCCCACGCCACCGGCAAGCCCTTGGCGTCGAGCCGCAGCGTTTCCTTCATCGTCGGGCCGCGACCGTTGTTCTTGTAATCGAAATCGATCGCGGTCCGGTCACCCTCGACGTCGGCGTTGAGGTGCCCGACGGTCTTGCCGCCGAAGATCACGCTGTAACGCTGCATTTCCGCGGCGGCATTGGTGGCAAGACACAGGGCGAGCGCAGCAAAGGCCGCGGAGGACAGGAGCTTCATACCCGACCGTTACGGTCGCGGCGCCTCACGCGCAACAATATGTCGTTGCGTCACCTATGGGATTTGCGCATCGCGTCAGGCGGTTTCACGCCGCGTCCGGCAACGGCTCACTCCCGGCCGACCGCGCGACATGCAGCGTCTCGACGCAATGATCGTCGGCCCAGGCCAGCCCGGCGGCCTCCCCATCGTCATAGCTGGCATAGGTGTCGCCACCCACCAGCGAGACGGATTCGGCCGAATCCACGTCGCCGCAGCGGAACAGCACCGATCCTTCCAGCAGGAAACGACCATCGTCGCGCTGCTGGATGCGGATGCAATCGGTGTCGGGCGGGGGTGCCTCGCCGGCCGGCAGCTTCACGATCTGCATAACACCTCCCGTTGCTAACGGGGGTCAACGCACCGCGCGGACGGACGGTCCGAATCGTTCATCGGAACATCTGGCAGCAAGGACCGCGGGCGCGGCCAATGTGCGCCGATTCAGCGCCGCAGGCAGGCCGAAGCTCCGGTGATCGAGGCCGTTTTGCGCCGGCCTAATCGTCGATCATCGCGCGGAGTGCCGGGCTCAGCCATTCCACCACCCGCCCCTCACGCCGCGTCAGCGCCCGTACCGCCAGCCCCCGCTGCGTCGCCATCGCCATCATCTCCGCCGGCGCCAAGACGCTCAGCGCCGTCGCCCACGCATCCGCCGCCATCGCCGTGTCATGGATCACGCTCACCGCCAGCGCATGCGCCACCGGATAGCCCGTCCGCGGGTCGATCGTATGCCGCCCCCGGACATAATCACCCGACGTCGCCACTGCGCATTGATGAAGCGCCACCCGGATCGGCGCCGCGCAGCCGCCCGGCGTCTCCAGTTCCACCCACCAGGGATCACCGTCAGGCCGCAACCCGCGCCCGACGAACTCGCCGCCGATCTCGACCAGTTGGTGGGAAATACCGTGTTCTGTCAATATCTTGGAAAGACGGTCAACGGCATGCCCCTTGGCAATGCCGGACAGGTCCAGCCGCGCCTCGCCGTGCCGCCTGACCCGGCACCCGGCCCGGTCAAGCTCGAGCTGGCGCCACCCCCCGCCGGCACGCGCTGCGGCAATTTCGTCGATGGTCGGCAAACGATCCACCGCAACCGGCCCATATCCCCACCGCGCGACCAGCGCACCAATGGCCGGATCGAACGCACCGCCCGACGCCGCCGCCACCTCCAATGATGTGGCAAGCACCTCTACAAATTCGTCCGAAATCGAATGCCACTCACCCGGCGCCGACCGATTGATCGCGCTGAGCCGCGTATCCGCGGCCCAATGGCTCATGTCGCTGATAACGCCGGCGAAAACCCGTTCTATCGCCTCGTACAGCCGCTCGGCCACGACGTCATCTGGCGCGGCATAGCGGATATGCCAGCGGGTCCCCATGGTAGCGCCGCCATGATCCACGACGCGTGCCGATCGATCCCAGTGGCTCAGCGCCGCGGGGTCGATCGGCGGTACGACGTAGCGGATCGGATCCGCGCGCGGGTCAGCGACCATGCCTGCGATGCCGCGCTCAGGGCGCGGGCACCTCCAGCGTCGTGGTGAAGGTCATGCGCCGCTCGGTCGCGCGCGGGACGGTCGTGTTGGCGTCGGTCACCGTCGCGCTCAGCCAGTACATGCCCGGTACCGGCCAGTTGACCCGCAGCACGCCGTCCGCACCCGTGACCAGCTCCTGCGCGCCTTCCGCCTCGCGGAACTTCTTGGATCCCGGCACCACCGTCACCTTCACCCCGGCCGCCGGCTTGCCATCGACGAGGAAGCGGAACTGCCCCTCCTCGTCCGCGACGAGCGCGCCGGGATGGGAGATCGGCTGGAACTCCAGCCCCTTACCCGTCGGCTTGAACACCGTCTCGCTCGGCGGCCCGGCGGTGACGAAAGTGGCGTTCTGGCTCGACACCTCGGTCAGCTTGACGTCGGTCGCACCGGCCGGGATTTCTGCCGGCGTTGCCACGCTTTGCACCCGCGGACGAGCTTGCGCACCAGCACCCGCAGCCGGCGGCGGACCGCGTCGGCCGCCGACGCGCCATTCTTCGCCGTTCAGCTTGAAGCTGCCCATGACCGACGACATTTCGATGCCGATCTTCCACGTGCCCGGCTTGTCGACCTTCACGTCGAACGTGGTGCGGTGACGGCCAGTGGCGGCATTCTCGATCGTGCCGGTGGTGCCGTCCGGCGCCCAGACCTTTATCTGCTCCGGGCGCATCGCGACGTGATCCGGGTAGAACAGGTCGTTCGATACCGCCGCGTCGACCGTCACATATTGGTTGGTGTCCGACAACGTAGTGGTCGACGGCAGCAACCACTGGCGGTGCGCCATCGCCGGGGCGGCCAGGGTAGCGGCGCCGACGGCGGCGAGCAGGAGGGTCTTCAGACGCATGGCGATCTTCCTCAACGAACGGTGATGGTGCCGAGCTCGGCGCTGCCCTTGGCAGTGCCGCCCTTGCCCGGGATGGTGATGGGCACGCGGACCAGCTCACGACCGCCCGTCTCGCGTGCAGCCTCGACGTTCAGCACATATTGCCCTGCGGCCAGCCCCTTGGGCAGCGGGATCTGATAGGTGCCCGGGGCCCGCGTCGCGCCGCTGACGCCGTCGGCCGGCAGCTTCATCGTGCGACCACCCTTGCGCCACCAGCTGCGTAGGTCCGCCAGCCATTTGGTGCCAGGTTCCGCGCCGCCCTTCTTGACGTCGTACCAGACGAACACCGTGCGCGCCGGGCCGCCAGCGGCCGGTTCCAGCCACCCGGCGACATAAGGCCGGTGATATTCGGCCACTTTCAGCTGCGGAATAGTGACGCTGACGGTCTGCGCGGCCGCAGGGGCACTGACCGCGCCGGCGACGAGGAGATAGACAGGACGCATGAGGTTCGCGGCTTCCTCTCAGTGGATCAGGAACACGGCCAGCAACAGCGGGACGATCACACTCGTCGCGACCAGCGGCCAGGTGGAGGGACGATGACGGGCGTGAAGCTGGAGCAGCAGCAGCCCGGTCAGCGTGAAGATGATGCACACCACGGCGAAGGCGTCGATGAACCAGAACCAGGCGTCGCCGGTGTTGCGGCCCTTGTGCAGATCGTTGAGGTAGGAGATCCAGCCGCGCCAGGTGGTTTCTGCGGTGATCGTCCCGCTCGTCCGGTCGATGCTGACCCAGGCGTCGCGGCCCGGCCCCGGCATGGCGACATAGACTTCGTCATCGGACCATTCGGCGGCGCGGCCGGCGGGATCGAGCGCCACGGCTGACGCCACGGCCTCTGCCACGGCGCGCGGCAGCGGCGCGGCTGCGGCATGGTCGCCGCGCAGTTCGGCGAGGCGCTGCGGTGGCAGTGTTGCCTCTACCTGCGTGACCTGCGGTTCTGCGCCGATCGAGGCGGCATGGTTGAGCGTGATCCCGGTGATCGCGAACAGGAACATGCCGGCCAGCGACACCGCTGCGCTCACCCAGTGCCAGGTATGCAGCTGCTTCAGCCAGAATGCGCGGACCTTCTTGCGCGGGCGAGGGGGTCGGGTACGGCCGGCTGTACCGCGCGGCGCGGGCGTGACGCCGCCACATGCCGGCGCCGGTTGCCGCTCCCTCACCCTGTCCGTCTCGCTTGCCTGCATTCCACCGCTCGGGAGGCACCATTGCCTGATGAGCCGTCGCTAAGGCAGTCGCGAATAATTCGCAACAGCAAATCGGTCAGCCGGAGTTCCGCAATGCTGTTGCGATGGCGTTGATCGACAGCAGGATGCCCTCCGCGATGCGCGGATCGTCCTCGCCGGCACGGTGCCGCCGCATCAGTTCGATCTGCAGCAGGTTGAGCGGTTCGATATAGGGCAGTCGCAGGCGAATCGATGCGTCGAGCGCCGGGTGCTTTTCCAGCAGGCGGGACTGGCCGGTCACCTCCAGCAAGCCATCACAGGTTTGCTGCCAGTCGTCACGAATCCGGCCGAAAATCCGCGCACCGAGCTTCTCGTCCTCGACCAGCCCGGCGTAGCGCTCGGCAATGCCCATGTCGGACTTGGCGAGGACCATTTCCATGTTGGCGAGCATCGCGCCAAACAGCGGCCAGCCCTCTGCCATGTCGGCCAGCAGCGCCTTGTCCTGAAACGTCGCAAGCGCATGGCCGACACCGTACCAGCCCGGCAGCATGACCCGCGCCTGTGCCCAGCTGAACACCCAGGGAATGGCGCGCAGATCCTCGATCCGGGACGATTTCTTGCGGCTGGCCGGACGGCTGCCGATCTTGAGGCCGGAGATCTCCGCGATCGGCGTCATCTGCCGGAAGAAGGCGTTGAAGCCCTCAGTGCCGTAAACAAGGTCGCGATACGCATGGAACGCGGTGTCGGAAAGCGTGTCCATTGCCGCCGCGAACGTCTCATTCTCGGTGTTCGACAGCGGCGCGGGCGAGAGGCTGGCGAGCAGTGTCGCCGAGGTCATCGCCTCCAGATTGGTGATCGCGCTTTCCCGCGTGCCGTATTTGCCGGCGATCACCTCGCCCTGTTCGGTGATGCGGATGCGGCCCTGCACCGTGCCGGGCGGCTGCGCGCGAATCGCTGCAAAGGCCGAGCCGCCGCCGCGTCCCACCGCACCGCCGCGCCCGTGGAACAATTGCATGCCCACGCCAGCTGCCTCGAACACCGGCTTCAGCGCGGTCGAAGCCTTGGACAATTGCCAACCAGAGGTGAGATAGCCGCCATCCTTGTTCGAATCGGAATAGCCGATCATCACTTCCTGATGCCCGCGCCCCCGGGCGATCGCCGCCACCTCCGGCAGGGCGAACCAGGCACGCATGATCGTGGGCGCGGCTTCCAGATCGCCGATCGTCTCGAACAGCGGGACCGCCATCACCGCCGCGCGGGGTGGATCGCCGGGCACGTACAGCCCGGCTTCCTTCAAGAGCAGATGCACCTCGAGCAGGTCACTGACCGATTGGCACATCGACACGATATACTGGCGAATGCTCGCTGGCCCGTAGGTCGCATGCGCCTCGGCGACCGCGGCAACGATCTCCAGTTCCTTGGTAGTTTCCTCGGAATAGGTGATGAAGCGGCTGGTGAGCCCCCTTGCGCTGGCGAGTTCGCGATTGAGCATCGCAACGCGCTCTGCCTCGTCTAGGGCGAGATAGTCGTCGCACACACCGGCGTTCTTGAGCAGCTCGGCGACGACCCGCTCGTGCACTGCGCTGTTCTGCCGCAGGTCGAGCGTCGCGAGGTGGAAGCCGAACACCTCGACCGCGCGGATCAGCCGCCCGATCGCGCCGCTGCTGGAGAGCAGGCCGCCAGCGCCTTCAGACAAGGGGCGCGCGAGCGTGACGAGATCGGCGCGCAAGGCAGCCGGATCGGGATAAGGCTCGGCAACACGCGCAGCCGGGCGCGGCGGCGGCGTTCCGACCAGCTTCTGATAGGTGGCAGCCAGCCGCGCGTAGATTCCGGACAGGGCGCGCCGATACGGTTCGTCGCTGCGGCTGGCGCCGGTATCGCCGCTTGCCTCCGCCAGCGCGATCACCGCCTCATCAATCGTCGCGTGGTCCGACGAGATCGACAGTTCGGTGCCCAGCGCGTGCAGTTCATCGAGATAATAGCCGAGCGCGGCGGCAGATGCCTTTGACAGCGCCGTGCGCAACGAATCGGCGGTCACATAAGGATTGCCGTCGCGATCGCCGCCGATCCAGCTTCCCGGTTTGAGGAATGCCGGCAGGCGGCGTCCCATCGCCCGGTCCCAACGCTGATACAGCGCCGGGATGACCGGCAGGAACACGTCGCGCAAATAACTGAGCGCGGTTTCCACCTCGTCCGTGACGTACAGGCGTTCGCGCCGCAGCACGCGCGTCTGCCACAGCAAGGCGACCTGTCGCATAATCGCTTCGTCGATCCGGTCGCCGGCGGAGGTTTCCTCCGCCCCGGCATCGCGCAGCGCCATCAGCGCGGCGATGCGGTTGCGATGGTCGATCATGCTCTTGCGCCGCACCTCGGTCGGGTGCGCCGTCAGGACCGGGGCGATCAGCGCATGATCGAGCAGGGCGCAGACCTGATCGTGATCCACGCCCTCCCCGGCGAGCTTCTGCAGCGCGGAGGCGACGTCGGCGCCCTCCTCCGCGGCGACGCCCTGACGGTCCTCGGCGAGGTTCGCCAGCATGGAGAACAGCATGAAGCCGCGGACGAAATCGAGCGTCTCATCGAGCGACAACGCGTCGAGATGGTGATCCACGGGCGGGCCACCGCCGCGATGCCGGTCGACCGACGCGGATCGAATTACCTCGGTCGCCTCGAACAGCCGCTCGCCGCCCATTTCGCGAATGACGTCGCCGAGAACGCGACCGAGATAGCGGATATCGTCAGTGTTCGTGACCGGGGGTAATGCGTTCATCTCGCCTTGCTGCGCCTCACCGGTTTCCATCGTCAACGCGCAGATCCGTCAGGTGCCGCAGCGGCACGGCGCGCCCGCTGCTGCGCACGATAGGTTTCACGCTCCTCGCTGGTCAGGGTGCGGTCCTTGTTCAGATCGTTGCGATCGAACCAGTCGAGCAGCAAATTGCCCCATTCCTCTGCACTAAGCGCGCCGTCGCCGTTCTTGTCGCCGCGCGCGATCATCGGCCGCAACCGTTCCGGCAGTTCGTCAGGCGTGATCTTGTCATCGCGATTGACGTCATTGTCATGGAAGCGCCGTTCGATCTCGCTGCCGAAATCGAGCCGCGAGGTGACCGTGGGAGGGCTGTAATTCGCAGCCGCTGGCGTTTCCTCATCCTCGTCACGCGCGCCGCACGCAGCCAGAAAAAGCGGCACAATCGCCGCGGCGACGATCCATGATCGCATTGCCGTATCAACCTCCCTCAAGATCAGGCTTCGAGCTCAACGTCCCAATAGAGCCAATCGTGCCATGTCTCATGGAGATAGTTGGGAGGGAAGCTTCGCCCATGTTCCTGCAGGTGCCAGCTGGTCGGGCGGATCGGTTCGATATGGAGCGGCATGCCGGCCTGTTTGGGGGTCCGCCCGCCCTTGCGCAGATTGCACGGCGCGCAGGCGGTGACGACGTTCTCCCAGGTCGTGCGGCCGCCCTGCGCGCGCGGCACGACATGGTCGAAGGTCAGGTCGCGCAGGTGCCCGCCGCAATATTGGCAGGCGAAGCGATCGCGCAGGAACAGGTTGAAGCGGGTGAAGGCGGGGAATTGTGACGGCCTCACATATTGCTTCAGCGCGATCACCGACGGCAGGCGCATCGTCTGGTTGGGGCTGCGCACCTCGCGCTCATAATGGGCGACGATATCGACGCGGTCGAGAAACACGGCCTTGACCGCAGTCTGCCACGGCCAGATGCTGAGCGGATAATAAGACAACGGCGTGTAATCGGCGTTCAGCACGAGCGCCGGGCAGGCGTCCGGATGCCGGATCAGATCGGGATGGAACAAGCGCGCTCCCCTTCGATACCGTGTCGCCGGACCGTGTCGCGTCCCGCGATGACGCCATGATGACAGCCGGAGAAAAGCCGGGTCAAGGGGAGAGGACGAATGAACGACCAGACGAGCGAGAGCGTCACCTATGACGTGGCCGACCATATCGCCACGATCACGCTCAACCGACCGGCGCGGCGCAACGCGCTGAACTGGGACGCTTACGCCAAGCTCGAAGCGGCCTTCCGCCGCGCCGTCAGCGACGAGGACGCGCGCTGCGTGATCGTCACGGGGGCGGACCCGGCCTTCTGCTCCGGCGATGACGTGGGCGAGATCATGGCCGGGCCGGACGCGTTTGCGAAGCGCAAGGCGCCGCCAATCGTGCGGTACCAGCCCACCCCCGCGGCTATCGCCGCGCTCGAATGCGACAAGCCGGTGATCGCCGCGGTGAACGGCGCCGCGGTTGGTTGGGGCATGGAATTGGCGCTCTACGCCGACATTCGCATAGCGTCGGAAAAGGCGAAGTTCGCCGAATTGTTCATCAAGCGCGGCCTGGTATGCGACGTGGGCGGATTTTACCGCCTTCCCTCAATCGTCGGCCCGGCCAAGGCCGCAGAGCTGCTGTTCACGGGCGACGTGATCGACGCGGCCGAGGCCTATCGCATTGGCCTGGTGCGCGAAGTGGTGCCGCATGAGGAACTGCTGACCGCGGCGCGCGCGCTGGCGGGCCGGATTGCCGCCAATCCGCCGCTTGCCCTGCGCTACATGAAGGAAGGGCTGCGCCGTGCCGCTTATGGCGATCCGCGTGACCTGGGTGGCTGGGCGATCGAGACGATCCGGCGGCTGATGGCGACCGAGGATCACAAGGAAGGGGTCGCCGCCTTCATGGAGAAGCGCGAGCCGGTGTTCAGCGGACGCTGAGACCCGAACCGCGCGAGGGACACGGCGGGGTTGCCGAGCGGGGCGAAGCGACGCACATCGCGCGGCGTGATCGTCAGCCGTTTCGCCCCCTCCCCCACCGGTCGCCTGCATCTTGGCCATGCATGGTCGGCGATGCTGGCGCATGATCTTGCCCGCGACGCCGGCGGCCGGTTCCTGCTGCGAATCGAGGATATCGACGGGACGCGCAGCCGGCCCGAGCATGTGCAGACGATCATGGACGATCTGACCTGGCTGGGCCTGAGTTGGGACGGACCGGTCGTGCACCAGTCCGATCGCCTGCCCGCTTATGCCGCGGCGCTCGATCGCCTGCGGGAGATGGGGCTGCTCTACCGTTGCTACTGCACGCGCGCCGAGATCGCCGCCGCCAGCCTTTCTGCGCCGCATGGTGCCGAGCCGGTCTATCCCGGCACCTGCCGCGAACGACAGGACGGCAGTGATCGGCCGTTCTGCTGGCGTATCGACATGGCGCGCGCGGTCGCGCAGGTTGGCGCGCTGGCGTGGCAGGACGGCGAACGGACGATCCCCGCTGATCCTCCGTCGGCCGGCGATGTTGTCCTAGCGCGGAAGGATGCGCCGGCGAGCTATCATCTGGCGGTCACCGTCGACGATGCGTGGCAGGGTGTGACCGATGTGGTGCGCGGGCGCGACCTGTTCGCGGCCACCCATGTCCATCGGCTATTGCAGGCGTTGCTCGACCTGCCGACGCCGCATTACCATCACCACGGCCTGCTCGCTGGCGAGGACGGGCAGCGGCTTGCCAAGCGGCACGGTGCCCCGACGCTGGCCGCGATGCGCGAGAGCGGCGTGAATGGACGGGCCATTGCTGCCGATCTGCGCGCGGGGCGGGTTCCCAACGGCCTCCACACCACCTAGATTGGGTGGCATGCAGACGTTTCTGGTCATCCTCCTGGTCGCGGCGCTCATCGCGACGCTCGTGGCACTGATCCGCGGCATTGTCGCGTTTCTGCAGAACGCCAGCGCGGAGGCGCGGGGGACCGGGCAGACGGGGCCGACCGCCAGCCAGCTGAAGTCCAACCGCATGATGCAACAGCGCATCCTGTTCCAGGCGCTCGCGATCCTGATCGTCGTGGTCATGTTGTTCGCCGCTGGGCGCAACTGACGCGAGCCTTCAACGCTGCGCGTTGAACAAAAAAGCCGGTTGCTCGTTCCTTCTCCTGATCCAGATTAGCGGCAGGGATAACCTTTCCTGTCGCCTCTGATCCATGCGCTGATCGCCTGCCGTGAATGCGTGCCGTGAACTGGGGAGAGCACAGGATGCACGTGCGACACGCAGCCGACGAAGACCCGACCGCCGGGTTCTACAAGGCGACTCGCGCGCTTACTGACGCGCTGGCGGCGCCGTTGAGCGACGCCGACGCCACCGTACAGTCGATGGACGATGCCTCGCCCGCCAAATGGCATCTGGCGCATACGAGCTGGTTCTTCGAGACATTCGTCCTGCGCGACCATGTGCCGGGCTATCGACTGCACGACCGCCGCTTCCCGTTCCTGTTCAACAGCTATTACGAGGCCGAGGGACGGCGCCATGCGCGCAGCCGCCGCGGCATGGTGACGCGGCCGACGCTGGATGAGGTGCGCACCTACCGCGCGGCCGTGGATGATGCGGTGGTCGCCGCACTTCCCACCCTTTCGCCGGCGGCGCGCACGCTTGTTGAGCTGGGCTGTCACCACGAACAGCAGCATCAGGAGCTGCTGGTGACGGATACCCTGCATCTCTTTGCCGAGAACCCGCTCGAGCCGGCGCTATGGGCCGCCGCCCCAAAAGTCCCCGTTGCGATGCCCGCGGCGATCGAGTGGCTCGAACGGGAGGAAGCGATCGTAGAGATCGGCCATGGCGGCGCCGGTTTCGCCTTCGATTGTGAGGGGCCGCGCCATCGCGCGCTGGTTGCGCCGCATGCGATTGCCAGCCGCACCGTCACCAATGGCGAATGGCAGCAGTTCATCGCCGATGGTGGATATCGCGAGCCGCGCTGGTGGCTGTCCGATGGCTGGGCCTGGGTCCAGCGAGAGGCCATCACCGCACCGCTCTACTGGGAAGAGCGCGACGGCGTGTGGACACGCTTCGGCCTCGACGGGCGGCGTGCGGTGGATCCGGCCGCGCCGGTCACACACGTCAGCTTCTTTGAGGCCAATGCCTATGCAAGCTGGGCCGGCGCGCGGCTTCCGACCGAATTTGAATGGGAGGCGGCAGCAACGGGCCATGATCCCGCCGGCGGCAACCAGATGGACGAAGCCGGGCCGGTGGAGCCGCACCCGTCCGCCGAGGGGCCGGCATTCTTCGGCGACGTCTGGGAATGGACCGGCAGCGCCTATCGCCCCTACCCCGGCTTTGCCCCCGTCGATGGGGCAGTGGGAGAATATAACGGCAAGTTCATGAGCGGGCAGTTTGTCCTGCGCGGCGGATCCTGCGCCACGCCGCGCGGCCATGCTCGCGCGTGCTACCGCAACTTCTTCTACCCCCACCAGCGCTGGCAATTCACCGGCGTCCGGTTGGCGAAGGACCTCTGAGGACAAGGCGCCGTCCCACCGTGGTGGCGCCACATCGACATCGATCGGAAAGGGACGCTGATGCTGAAGCCGGAAATGGAGGACGGACAAGCCTCGCTGACGGACCCGCAGTTTCGCGCGGATGTGCTCAGCGGGCTGGAACGCCGCCCCCGGGCGATCCCAGCACGGTGGTTCTATGACCGGCGCGGGTCGGAGCTGTTCGAGGACATTACGCGGCTGCCGGAATATTACCCGACCCGGACCGAAACCGGTATCCTCCGCGACATAGCCGCCGACCTGGCCGCACGTGTCCCGGAGGGGTCCGCGCTGGTGGAATTCGGTTCGGGTTCATCGACCAAGACCCCGCTGGTGATCGATGCGGTCCGCCCCTCTGCTTACGTGCCGATCGACATATCGGGCGACTTCCTGCGCGATTCGGCGCGTGACCTGTCAGCGCGCTATCCCGAGCTGTTCGTGTTGCCGTTCGAGGCGGACTTTACCCGCACGTTGACGCTGCCGCGCACGATCGAGGCATCACCCAAGCTCGGTTTCTTCCCCGGATCCACGATCGGAAACCTGATCCCGCTGGCGGCGGTGGACCTGTTGCGCGCAATGCGCGGCTCGCTGGGTGAGGGCGCGCATCTGTTGATCGGCATGGACCGGATCAAGGATCAGGCGGTGCTGGAGCGTGCCTATGACGACGAAGCGGGCGTGACTGCGGCATTCAACTGCAACCTGCTGGGCCGGATCAATCGCGAGCTGGACGGCACCATCCCGCTCGACGCCTTCCGGCACCGGGCGATCTGGAACGATGATCGGGCGCGGGTGGAAATGCATCTGGAGGCGACCGAGGACGCCGCCTTCACGGTGGAGGGCCGCCCCTTCACGATCGCGGCCGGCGAGACGATCCATACCGAGAACAGCCACAAATACGGGCCGCGCGACGCCCGTATCCTGCTGCGCGCCGGCGGCTGGACCCCAGTTGCGGAGTGGACCGATCCTCACGGGCTGTTCGCGGTGACCCTGGCGGAGGCGCAGCCGGAACGCCCCGCGCCCTGATTGTTGATTGCCGGTCAGGCGATCGGCAGCCGCCCGGTCGATCAGGTCACCGCCGCGCGCTCGGCAAAGGCAGGATCGCGCCACGCGCCCTCGTCCATCACCGCGGCGAGCCGGTCGACCGCCTGCCAGACATCCTCGAAGCTGGTGTAAAGCGGGGTCAGCCCGAGGCGTAGGACATCCGGCGCCCTGAAATCGCCCACCACGCCGCGGGCGATGAGCGCCTGGCAGATCTCCCAGGCATGGGGGTGCGCGATGCTGACGTGGCTGCCGCGTGCCAACGGATCGCGCGGGGTCACGAGCGTGAAGCCATGCCGGACGCAGCGCGCCTCGATACCCGCGATCAACAGGTCCCCGAGCCTTCGGCTTTTCGCCACCAGTTGCGCCAACGTCGTGCCGTCGAAGGTGTCCAGCCCGGACTCAAGCGCGCTCATTGCCAGGATCGGCGGAGTCCCGCAGAGGAAGCGACGAACACCCGGCGCGGGCGCATATTCGTCTCCGAAGTCGAACGGGGCGGCGTGACCCATCCAGCCCGACAGCGGTGACGACAGCGTCTGCTGCAAGGCGCGGGCGACGAACAGGAAGGCTGGCGCGCCCGGCCCGCCATTCAGATACTTGTAGCCGCACCCGATGGCGAGATCGACGCTGCAGCCGTTGAGATCCAGTTCGACAGCGCCCGCGCTGTGGCTGAGATCCCAGAGGATCAACGCGCCCGCACGATGTGCCGCGGCGGTGATCCCTGCCATGTCGAGCATAGCGCCCGTTTTGTAATGGACGTGGGTCAGCAGCACGACGGCCGTGTCCTGATCGATCGCCGTCGCGATCTGCGCCGCCGGCACGGTGCGGACGGTGCGGCCCGGCATCATCTTCGCGACGCCATTGGCAACGTACAGGTCGGTCGGAAAATTGCCGGGTTCAGCCAGGATGGTGGACCGGTCATGGCGCGCGGCACAGGCGGCCGCCAGCAGCTTGAACAGATTGACCGAGGTGGAATCCGCCACGATCACTTCGTCGGGCGAAGCACCGATCAGCGGCGCAATGCGCGCGCCGAGGCGGGCGGGCGCTTCGATCCAGCCGTGCTTGTTCCAGCTGGCGATCAGATCGGTGCCCCATTGCCGCGTAACGGCATCGGCGACGCGGGCGGCCGTCGCACGGGGCAGCGCGCCGAGCGAATTGCCGTCGAGGTAGATCGTTCCCACGGGAAGCGCGAAGCGCGCGCGGCAGGCCGCCAGCGGATCAGCGGCATCCCACGATTGGACCGCGTCGAGATCAGGCCAGTTGGTGGTCATGGGCGCGCTCACAATACAGCCCTCACGGTCAGCAGCTCGGGAAAGAATACCTGGTCGATGACCCGCGCCAGGTACGGCACGCCGGCGGTGCCGCCGGTCCCGCGCTTGAACCCGATCACGCGCTCGACGGTCTTGAGATGGCCGAACCGCCAGAGCTGAAAGCGATATTCGAGATCAACGAGTTTTTCGGCGAGTTCATAGAGATCCCAATGGCGTTCCGGCTCGGCATAGACGGTGCGCCAGCACATCTCGACCTGGGGCGAGGCGACATAAGGCTTTGAAAAGTCGCGCGTCAGTCGATCCTCGGGCACTGGCAGGCCGGCGCGCGCAAGGGCGCGCAGCGCCTCGTCATAGATGCTCGGCTGCGTCAGCGCGTCGGTGAGCGTGGCCTGGGTCGGCGGCGCGTCGGCAAAGACGTCGATCATGGCCGCGTTCTTGTTTCCCATCAGGAATTCCATCGCGCGATATTGATGCGACTGGAATCCCGAGCTGGTGCCCAGCTTCCCGCGCATCGCGGAATAATCGGCCGGGGTGATGGTGGCGAGAATCTCCCAGCTGCCGATCAGCTGCTGCTGCACGCGCGCAACGCGGGCCATCATCTTGAACGCCGGTTCGAGGCGCGATGTGGCGATGGCGTCGCGCGCGGCGGTCAGTTCGTGGAGGCACAATTTCATCCACAGCTCGGATGCCTGATGGATGACGATGAACAGCATTTCGTCGTGCGTACCCGACAAGGGCGACTGGCAGGCGAGAAGGTCGTCGAGGCGCAGGTAGCTGGCGTAGCTTGGGCCCTTTGCCGGGGCGACGGCGGGATCGCTTTGGGTGTCCATGGCCTTCTTTAGCCGCTTTCGGCCGCTTTTGCTTCATGAGCCGGCGCAATCCGGCCAGATCGGATGTCGCGCGCTCAGCGCCCCGCGACGACGAGACGCTGCGTGTCGGCGCGGTCGATCGCAGTCAGTGAAATGCCGCGCGTTTCGCGCATCATGAGCGCCGCGACGAAGCTGACCGCAGCGCTGCCGGCGATATAGAGCGCGAGCAGCAGCCAGCCGTCGTGGTTGCGCAGGATCGCGGTGCCGATCAGCGGCGCCCATGAGCCAGCGACGATCGCCGTTACCTGATACCCGAGCGAGACGCCCGAATAGCGCATCCGCGTCGGGAACATCTCGGTCATGATCGCCGGCTGAGGCGCATACATCAGCGCGTGTACGCCGAGCCCCGCGATGACGGCGGCCAGCATGATCGCCGTGTCGCCGGTGTCGAACATGGGGAAAGCGGCGAAAGGCCAACCGATCGCCAGCGCCGCGCCGGCGAGATAGACCGGTCGGCGACCGATGCGGTCGGCCGCCATGCCGGCCGCGGGGATCGCCAGAACGTGCACGACGTGGCCGAGGAACAGCAACGTCAGGATGCGGCCCGTCTCGATCCCGCGATAACTGAGGTAGGTGATCGAGAAGGTGACGACCATGTAATAGAGGATGTTTTCCCCGAAACGCAGGCCCATGGCGGTGAGGAGCGCGCGGGGATAGCGGCGGAAGACATCGACGAGGCCATAGTCGGCGGCATGGTCAGCCTGTTCGCGCGCGGCCTGGAACAGCGGCGAATCGCTGACCTGTGTGCGGATGTAATATCCGATCACGATGATGACGACCGACAGCCAGAAGGCGACCCGCCAGCCCCAGGCGAGGAACGCCTCGTCCGTCAGCGTGGCCGACAGGATGAGCAGCACCAGCGTCGCCAGCAGATTGCCCAGCGGCACCCCCGCCTGGGGGAAGCTGCCCCAGAAGCCGCGCCGATCGTCCGGGCTGTGTTCGGTCACCAGCAGCACTGCCCCGCCCCATTCGCCGCCAAGGGCAAAGCCCTGGATGAAGCGCAGCGTCACCAGCAGCGCGGGCGCCCAATAACCGATGCTGTCAAAACCGGGCAGGCACCCCATCAGGAACGTCGAGGCGCCGATCAGCACCAGGCTGACCTGAAGGAGCGACTTGCGACCGATCCGGTCGCCCACATGGCCGAACACCACGCCGCCCAGCGGGCGGGCGATGAAGCCAACGGCATAGGTCGCGAAGGCCGCGATGATTCCATCAAGGCTGTTGCCGGTCGGCGGGAAGAACAATTTCCCGAACACCAGTGTCGCAGCGGTCCCGTAGAGGAAGAATTCATACCATTCGACAATGGTGCCAGCCATCGAGGCACCGACGACGCGGCGAAGATAAGCGGAGCTGGTCGCGCCATGATCGGTCATCCGACTTTTCTAGCGACGGCGTCCGACATTGCCAGCATGGTCGGCGATGCGCGCAAAATGATCACCAGCAACGATCGCGTGGCGTACATGGAAACGCTTACACGAAAACAGCGACTTGCAATGGTTAACCAGCTGGCGCAGGCAGCGTCCTCACCGTAAATTTACCGTTCCAGTCTATCGGGCTGCGCATGTCCTTTCCCGTCGCCTCATCAGCAGACGTCAGCGAACGTCGGGCGACGCATGGCGGCGCGGCGTCGTCACGCGAGCAGCTGATCGTCGGCGCGCGCGCGATGGTGCTGATCGGGCTGGCAATCCTGACCGCGAGCGCCGTCGGCCTGGCGACGCATCAGGCGTTTTCGGTGTCCTTGTGGCCGGCCAACGCACTGCTGGCAGGATTGATGGTGCGCAATCCGCGGCTTCGCTGCTGGCCGAGCTGGGTGGGGGCGCTTGCCGGCTTCATCGCCACGGACCTGATGTTCGGGCGACCGCTGTCGCTGGCGGTGATGTTCGCGATCACCAACGTGGTCGGCGCGATGGTGGCGACGATGTTCCTGCTGCGGCTCGACCCGCGCGACCTGGCGCTTCAGCGGGTACACTCCGTCCTGCGCATCGTGATGTCGTTGCTCCCCGCGTGCCTCGCGGCAGGGCTTTGCGGTGCGGCACTGGTGGTGATCGCGTTCAACGGCTCCCCCGCGCAGGCGCTGCTTACCTGGCCGGCGGGCGAATTGGTCAATTATCTGGTCGTCCTGCCCGCGATCCTGAACATGCCCGTGCGCCGGGTCACACCGCGGCAATTGCTGGCCTGCATCCGCGGTTCGACCAGGCCGCGCTGGCCGCTGCTACTGCTGGTGGCGTCGTGCATCGCCGCGGTGCGCTTCGATGGGCCGGGCAGCATCATGTTTCCCATGCCGGGGCTGCTGCTGTGTGCCCTGGCCTATAGCGTTCCTGCAACGGCCGTCATCTCCATGGCGATGGGCGTCGGGTGCCTGACGGCAATCGGCCTTGGCTTCATCGACATCGGCCAGGACATGGCCAATCCGTACAATGTCGTGTCCGTTCGGGTCGCGGTGGCATTCCTGGTGCTGGTCCCCCTGACCATCAGCAGCGCGATCGCGGTGCATGATGGCCTGCTCCACAAGCTGCGCGATGCCGCGAACCATGATCCGCTCACCGGCCTGCTCAATCGCCGCGCGTTCGAGGAAAAGCTGCGCAAGCGACTGGCCGCGCGGCGTGACGACAGCGGGCATCTGGCGGTGCTGTGGCTCGACATCGATCATTTCAAGCGGATCAACGACCAGCATGGCCATCTGGCGGGCGATGCGATGCTCCAGCTGTTCGCCAAGACGGCGCGCGATTGCTGTCGGGAGGGCGATCTGATCGCGCGGCTGGGCGGGGAGGAATTCGCGATCATCGCGCGGGTCGCCGATCCGGCGAGTGCCGAAGCGCTAGCGCTGCGGCTGCGGGACACCTTCGCCGCGCAGCGGATCTTCTGGAACGCCCGAGTGGTCAATGCGACCGTCAGCGTCGCTGCCTGCTGTCTCGATCGGGCGGCGGTCGACCATGTTGATCTGTTCCGGAAGCTGGATGAGGCGCTGTACCGGGCCAAGCGCAAGGGCCGCAACCGGGTGGAGTGGCTGAGCGACCTGCCGCCGGAAACCACCGGGCCATCGGCAGACCGGCCCAACCAGATACGCTATCCCCGCGCAGCCCCTCGCTGAACAGTTGCGCTCCCATCGGCGCCGCCGCACAAGCAGCGCATGGATTATGTCGCGTTGAAGAGTGTCGTGGCGGGCCTGATCACGCCCGCCAATCCCGATGCGCTGGCGCACGTGCATGGGGGGATGGCCGTGTTGCTGCTGGCGCGGCTGATCACCCGCCGATCGCTGTCGACGCCGATCCCGCTCGCCTGTGTCGCCGCGCTCCAGCTGCTCAACGAATGTATCGACCGCTACAATCACGGATCGTGGCGCTGGCCTGATACGATCGCAGACACGATCAACACATTGTTTTGGCCCACCGTGCTGTTCCTCGGGCTGCGCTGGCGGCGCGAGCGGACACCGGTGCGGGCGGCGGCGGCCGAGGACCTGCCCGCCACGACGTAACAACCGTCCGGCAGGCGGCGGCAAAGGGGAGAGGATCGCATGGACCTGGGACTTTCGGGCAAGACCATTTTCGTTGCCGGAGGAAGCCGCGGTATCGGTCTTGGCATCGTGGAAGCCTGTCTCGCCGAGGGTGCGAAGGTCGCCTTCACCGCGCGCGGCGCACAGGCGTTGGCGCAGACTCATGAGGCGCTCAGCGCGCGCTTTGGCGCGGACCGATTATGGAGCGCCGCCGGCGACATGACCGATCCAGGAGCGGTGGAGGAGGCGATGGCCGCCGCCGAAGCGGCGCTCGGCCCCTTGTGGGGCGCGGTGGCCAATGTCGGGCTGCATCCCTGCCCGCCAGGCTTCGACGTTCCCGACGATGCGTGGCGCGGCGGGATGACGCAGAACCTGGATTCGGCCTTCTTTCTAGCCCGCGCCGCCCTGCGCCGCCTGACCCCGCGTGGGGAAGGGTCGGTGCTGATGATCGGATCGATCGCCGGGCTGGCGGCGCTGGGCACGCCCCTCACCTATGGCACGGCGAAGGCCGCACTGGGGCATCTGGCCAAGGAGCTGGCGGTGATCGCGGGGCCGAGCGGGGTGCGGGTCAACACCATCGCGCCGGGCAATATCATCTTTCCTGGCGGCGACTGGGAAGAACGCTCGACCGGCCCGCGCGCCGAGACATGGTGGCGCTGGATCCGGCGCGAGGTGCCGCTGCAGCGGTTCGGCACGCCGGAGGAGATCGGCCGGGTGGCAGCCTTCCTGCTCAGCCCGATGGCCAGTTTCGTGACCGGCGCGATCGTGCCCGTGGACGGGGGGCAGGACCGATAGGAGCGGGTTCAAAAAGCAGGCGTGATCGCTAAGGAGCCCCTCCGCGCGTGGCGGCCGCATGGTCACCGCGTCGCAATGGAGTGCGCAAGCGAGGAGTAGATCGCGCCATGGTACACAAGAGTTGGGGCGCAGGCGCTGGCGCCGACCAACGCCACGCGCGCGGCGCGGGATCCGCGAGGGGAGATGCAACGCTTCCCCGCCTTGAGGCGCGGGCGGCGGAGCGCGCCGCATCGGCGCAGGCACGCGAGGCGCTGCGGCAGGAGCGACGTCGCGCCGATGCGGAGCTGACCGCGAGCGACCCGCATCGCGCGGCCGAGCAGCGCCGCCGCGGTTCGGGACGCAAGGATATTGTCCGGGAGCAGCGCGATACGTCGGGCTATACGATGGTGGTCGATCGTCAGCGCGTCCGCGCGCTCGCCGGCAGGGGGGCGTCGATCGCCAGCCTCGCCGCGGCGTTCAACCTGCCGGCCGACGACATCGAGGCGCTGCTTGCCGATCGCGACGCCGGAAGCCCGGCGGCGTAGGTGAACAACGGCGGTGGCGCCTTGGGACGCCACCGCCGCGTTACATCAGTTGCTGTCGGAGTCGTCGTCGTTGTCGGCGATCAGCACGATGCCGCCGACAACGATTGCCGCTGCGAGAACGGCCGCAATGATGCCGCCGCCAGCGACAGCGCGATCGGACTTGCCGGTGGCGGCGCCGACGCGGGCCGACGAGGCGACGGAAAGCTTCGACGCCGAAGCGGCCGGAGCCGCGGTGGCCGAGATTGGCGCAAGAACAAGCGCGCTGGCCGCGAGGCCGGACAGTATCTTCATCATCCCACATCTCCCTTTAAAGGGCAGCCGAAGCCGCCGGGCATAGCAACGCCAGACTGCTCACAAAGTGTCAACAGAAGCACGATTATCAACAAGCGCTACGTAATTTTCCCCATTGCTGTGTTCCACATGCATCACGCGGCGTGCCTGGACCAACAGCAGCGCTGCTTCGGGCAAAGAACTTGGTTGATCCATGACACCGGTGTCGGGGGAAAGGTCTGTGCCAAGGCAGGCGCGCGCGTGCTACATGGCCGCCGGGCCTCGAACCCGGCCATGACAAAGAGGAAGTTGCCCTGCTTTCCGCCATTCGCAAGATCGATCGCTACAGCCTGCTGCTGCTTTTCACCGTGCTGGTCGCCTCATTATTGCCGTGCAGGGGCGAAGGCGCGCGCCTGTTCGGCGCGCTGACGACCGTTGCGATCGCGCTTCTGTTCTTTCTACACGGCGCAAAGTTGTCGCGAGAGGCGATCGTGCAGGGTTTGACGAACTGGCGCCTGCACCTTGTCGTGCTGGCGATCACCTTCGGCCTGTTCCCGTTGCTCGGGATCGGTACCGCGGCGGTCGCAGGCACGATGCTGACCCCGTCCCTGGCGACCGGGCTGTTGTTCCTCACGCTGCTGCCCTCGACGGTCCAGTCGTCGATCGCCTTTACCGCGATGGCACGTGGGAACGTCCCCGCGGCGGTATGCAGCGCGTCTGCCTCCAACCTGTTGGGCATCGCACTCACCCCGCTGCTGGTTGCGCTGCTGATCGGGGGCGAGGCAAAGGTCGCGGGGGACGAAATCTGGACGATCGTCTTCCAGTTGCTGGTGCCGTTCGTCGCGGGGCATCTTTCCCGCCCGCTGACCAAGGCCTTCGTCGCGCGCCATTCGCGCCTGGTGTCCACGGTTGACCGCGGATCGATCCTGCTGGTGGTCTATACCGCGTTCAGCGCGGCGGTGGTCGAGGGACTGTGGTCGGGGATGCCGATCTGGCAGCTCGTCGTGCTCAGCATCATCTGCGCCATCCTGCTGGCGGTCATCATGGTGGCGACCGCCTGGATCGCGCGGCGGTTGGGCTTCGATCGCGCCGACCGGATCGCCATCCTGTTCTGCGGATCGAAGAAGAGCCTCGCATCCGGCGTGCCGATCGCCGGCGTGCTGTTCCCGGCGGCGCAGGTCGGGCCGATCATCCTGCCGGTCATGATCTTTCACCAGATCCAGCTGCTGGTCTGCGCGCATCTGGCGCAGCGCTATGCTCAGGAGGACGGAGAAGCCGCGCCGGTGCGGGCGCCAGCGTGATTCAAGGGGCCTGGCGACGACCGGGATCAATGGCGATGAGGCAAAGTGGCGGAGACGGAGTCCGTAGAACTGCTTAGTTCGCGAAGGTTCGGGAATGGTCGCTGATGGACAAATTCCCTCTACACTCTAGGGCCTTGGCAGCGTTTTCGCCTGGGCCACCGTTCAAGAGCGATCGCACAGCTTCGTTGACGACCGCGCCACAAGTGGGCACACGAGTGGGCATGAAAGTGGGCGTTGAGGCCGGCTTTCCGGAGACGATCGACACATGGCTCGCCCTATCAACAAGCTGAACGTGAAGCAGGTGGCGAGCCTAAAGACGGAAGGCCGGCACGCAGATGGAGGCGGCTTGTACCTCCGTGTCTCGAAGGCGGGAACACGATCTTGGGTGTTCATGCATGTAGAGGGTGGCAAGCGCACGGAGATCGGGCTCGGGTCGGCGCAAAGCGTGTCACTCGCTTCTGCCCGGCGCATTGCTGGTGAAATGCGGGAGGCGGTCGCGATCGGCAGAAACCCACGTCAGGTGCTGACGCCAGTCGCTCCGGCGGAAATGCCGCGAGTACCGACCTTTGGCGAGTTCGCAGAAGAGTACATTTCCAGTGTTGAGGCCGGCTGGAAGAATCCGGTGCATCGGCAACAGTGGCGGAGCAGTCTTCGCGACCACGCCCAATCCATGCGTGACACGCCGATCGACGCGGTTGGCACTGACGAGGTCCTAGCCGTCTTAACGCCGATCTGGCTGACGAAGTCCGAAACGGCGAAGCGCGTTCGCGGCCGCATCGAGAAGATCTTGGACGCCGCAAAGGCACGTGGAAAACGGCCTCGAGATTCCATGAACCCGGCCGCTTGGCGCGGCCATCTCTCGGTCCTGCTCCCCGCACCTTCCAAGCTTGATCGTGGGCATCATGCCGCCCTCCCGTGGCAAAATGCGCCGGCGTTCATGGCTGAGCTGCGACAGCGAGAAGCTGTGGCCGCGCGCTGCCTTGAGTTCGTCATCCTCACTGCAGCGCGCAGCGGTGAGGCACTTGGCGCCACTTGGGGTGAGGTCGACATGGCCAAGAAATCATGGACCGTACCGGCTGCGCGAATGAAGGCAGGTGCCGAGCACGTTGTCCCGCTTTCGCAAGCCGCCCTTGATCTTCTGAAGCGGGTCGAACCGGCGATTGTCCAGCCCGAAGCCGCGATCTTCGGAGTTGGCGGAGCAGCGCGCTCGAACATGGCGATGGCGATGCTGCTCCGACGCATGAAACACGGGGACATCACTACCCACGGCTTCCGTTCAACCTTCCGCGACTGGGCCGGTGACGCAACAGATTACCCGCGCGAGCTCATCGAAGCAGCGCTTGCGCATACGATTCAGAACAAGGCCGAGCGTGCTTACCGCCGCGGTACGGCTATCGAACGACGCCGAGAACTCATGGAACGGTGGGCAGCCTACCTCGGGAACACTCCCACAACGTAGACCTCGTACAATCTTGAGCACGCATGGCGCCGGCAAACGGCCGATGCGATACCCGCATCGGCCTGGCCGCGCTCACTCCAAGTCAGGCAAGCGGAAGCTATACGTTAACTCCTGTGGTTCTCCGGCCACCAGTCGTCGTCGCACTTGAATCCTCGTATCTTCGCGAATGAGTCGAGCCTGCACCTCAGGAGTGGACAAGCGTGCAGTCCAGTTAGGAAAGACTCGATTGATCGCTTGGGAGCGAACCATGAGTTCGCGGCGGTTCTTGTGGTGCCGCACCAACACGGCCGCCGTCCTAGTCATCGATGGCTCAGGAGTGACTTGCCCGTAACCGAGATGAACAGTTTCAGGATCTCGCGCCAGTAATGCGAGCTCCTCGTCGAAGGGCTTCGATTTTGGCAATCTGGATAATAGAGTCTGCAGGCATATACGCGGCGAGTTTCCAGGATGTCCGTAGTTCGGCAAAAGCCCCCAGCTTTCCGCCAACCAACCAGCAGCATAGATCAAACCAAACGTATTCGCAGCATGACACGGTTGTCCATCATGTTGATCGATCCCCGCCCTACTCTTAAAAACCTGAATGCGCTCTGTGATCATTTCACGAAGGCCGGCTTCATCCTGCGCAAGCTTCAGTACCAGGCGCGAGATGAAGCTGTTCATCAGGTGACCCTGGTGATGACTTGCGGCTGCCTCAAGGCTTCGGGAGAAGGACGCGATGTCCGGCTCTCCGGCGGGGTGTCTATCGAAAACGCCGAGACTTCGATCCGTCCCAAGCACCAACTTGATGGTACGAGCATCGATCAGCGTCGCCAATTCGGTGCCGGCACCGACCAGATCTGACATTGGCCGCGTGTTAAGTAAGATGTACGACTGCGGGCGTGAGCGCTGACCAGCGTCGCAGAGGAACTTCGAAACCTGAGCCCTTCTTGACGCGGAAGATGCCGCCGCCAGGATGAGGTCAGCATCGCGAACCACATGGAGCAGGTCGCGGAAGAGATCTTTGCCGTTCTTCGAGAGCTCCAGCACATCCGGGAATGTTAAGGCGCCCGAACATGAAAGGGAGAGTTGCCCCAGGATTGAGCGCCAGATAGCCATCAGCGGCGCTCCGGCTGCGGCGTTTGGCAGCACCAATTCAATGATCAACGGCTGCTGCGACAGCATGCCAAGTGCGACGAGGGGAGCAGCAAGCGCCAACTGCACCGCTGTTTTTGGGAGGTGTTGCCCCTTCAGGCGGCCGCCCACCCCATCTGACCAACCCTCGAAGGAGCCAATCAATCGCTTCGATGCGTTGATTTCACCAATATACGGTCCGGGTACAGCGTCTGGCGGCGACATGATCGAGCCATCCGCAAAGGCAAAATGAGGACCACTAAAGCCCGGCTGGTCGATTGGTGGGGCACCAGCGTACGGCGTTGCGGCCGCGATCATCGCGGCGATCTGCTCCCGGTCGCTCTGATCCCTGAGATAGATGCCGCAGCGCGCTAGCTCTGCTCCCAGCTTGTGTCGCGATCCCCTAGCAAGGGATCCTGGCTCCCAAAATTGCTCGCGCGGGGTGGTGAGGCAGGCGTACTGGCGCCCTGCATCGGTGGTCGCTAGTTCGACCTTCTGCCGTGGTTTGCTCATGATGTGTGTCTTTCCCGAAAAGTCAGAGTCCCCTCTGTCCCCGACGCCCCCTCAGGCGCCGAGGCAGAACGAATCCCCGAGATGAATGTTGGGAGATTGAGCGCGTGATTGTGCGCTAGCCAGTGTTGTGCAGTAATATGCTGCTAATATGCTGGTTGTGGCCGCTATGGTGGGTGTTGATGGCAGTAACGCACATCATCGCCCCTCAATTCGATTACGCGGGTTTGCTCGTTTTGAGCGAACAAGGCCTTTGGTTGTCACACCCAACTTCACCAACAGCGTGAGATCCTGCAGCCTCCAGCGATCGAGCCACAATAGGCTCAAGCTATGGTACGGCTCCGGGATGCGTCCTTGGCGGCTTCGGCGTACCATCCGGGGGTTCTCTTCGTCCCCTAGGTTCACGGTGACTGTCTTCGACCAGTAGCTCTGCAGCCGGTAGCTCAGCGTGTAGGGGACATTGCGCAACGGCCGCCGGCTGAAGTGCACCTTTTGATATACGGTGCCCGACTTTCGACCCTCAGGCCGCGTACTCCGGAACATGGGACCAGCCGCCAGGCGCCGCAGCACGTTCAACATGCCGCCCGCCGCGACGATGTGGTAGTGCAGCTGGAACCGCTTCGTGATGGGATCGAAGTCGCCGTGGATCGAGGCGAACAGCCAGCCGTCGACATCGCGGACGCCGTGGCGGTGGAGGTGTTGAAGGAGGGCTGCGTTCAGCTTGCGCGGGTCGGTTTGCAGCAGCTCCTCGCTGTCCTTGGACCAGTCCTCGTGGACGATGGTGACGGCGCCCGCCCTCATTTTGCGCGCTCATCGCACAGCTGCCAGAGCGCACCGACGACGTCGATACGCTGCTCGCGCATGTAGCGGCTCGATGCAGGTGTTTCAGGGACTGAACGGCCATCTAGGCGATCGGCAAGATCGTTGGCTGCGGCCTTCAGCTTGGGAGGCAGCTTCGCCGATCGAAGCAGCTTCGCCCGTCGACGATCCTCTTTGGCGCTATCTGCCGCCTTCTCGAACTTTGCGTTCGGATCCAAGTCCACGCGATACTTGCGGGGCGGTCGGCCGATTTGAGTGATGTTACGGCGGGGCACCTCAACGCCCTCCGCTTTGGCTCACGCCGTTCGCCACCAGCTGTTCGATGCTGGCACGGGTGATGAGCGTACGATGACCAATCTTGCAGCGGACCAGGAGCCCCTGCCGCAAGAGTGAGAAAACCAGCGTACGCTTTACGCCGATGAGGCGCCCAGCCTCACGCACGTCCACGAGGATGGAAGCGCAGGGCGCGGGTTCGGCTTGTTTGATCGACATAGTCGTTCCTCCGTTGTTGGAGGAAGACGAACTATGCCGCACTCACGCGATTTGCCAAGGAAACGTCTCGGCCGACATTCTCCGGGAAAATGCAAGGTTTCCATTGTCCGAAAGCGAGCTTCCGCACGAGGCATATTAATTCTTCCGCCGTGCAGCGTTATATCTGTGACCAGCACTCTTTATTTCTCGTCTTACATGCCTGTTAGTTAACCCCCACACCCGATCTGCAACGGATCTCTCGATCTCGGCTATAGTATCCGGAACCAAAACGTTTCGGGCGGACTTATCCCATCGTGATACCGTGTCCCACTGATGCCCAACAGCATTAACGAACATCTTGTCGACTTCGTGCATAGGCAATTTCGTACGGTCTAAAGATTGACCAAGAAGGACAAGCTCCAATCGCAACTTGTTCAACGTGTATGCGTTTGTTTCCTTTCCCCGTCTTGCTGAAGGGGCAAAAATTTCAGGCGTCTCGCCGGCGTTCAGGGCATTAATGGCGTCGATCATGGCCGCGGAGTATGCACCTGAACCTTCTTCGCCTGCCCCTGCAATTTGATCAAACATCGGCTCCAGCCACCGTAATGCTTTAGCTAGCTGCGCACGCATTACCTCAGGCGAACTATTATTACCTTCGCCATCTCGAAAGGCGGAGTATTGCTGAATCATTAACATAGAAGTGTTTTTTGGCAAACTCTTCAAATATGAACTCACGCTTTTCCTCACCAATTTCTATAATAGCACGAGTAGCTTCCTCAGCTGCATCAAAAAACTCTGGCATCCCGTACTTGTAGCCAAGGTCCATACCTAACACAACGCAGTACAACTCTAGTTTCTTAGAGAGATAATGCATCAATCTGACAATTACCTCGCGCTCCTCATCGCTCCATTTAACATGTAGCCAACTCCTTCCTATATATGGCTTAGCCATTACGTATCTCCCAAATTTGATGCTACGATTGACTAAAAGGTGTCTTTGCCCAGGCGATGGTGGACGATGCCATGTAGAAGGCGCGCGAGCGCGGCGAAAGCGCGCGCATGGTCATCACCGTCGGGGAGTCCACCCGCCAGCTTGTCGCCAACCGCATCAAGACCGCGGCCGCTAAGCGGAGCCTAGCGCTCGTCTCGGCGGGTCGGGAACACTGCCCCGCGCACACTCATCTTGGCAGGGTCTCAAGGCTCTTGCAGTGCGACGATCTCGTTATTAGAGTCGCGCAACCACAAAGCGATGTCCTCGAACTCCAGAATCGTAATCATCGCCTTGGGTGGATCGGCACGACCAACGCATTCGGGATCGCATGTCACCATGGTGAAGGGATTGCCGTCTTCGGTCCGCTGCCAAAAGCCCGCGACGGTTGATCCACCACGTTGAACCACATCTCGCCCTTCAGTGGAGGCTCGCCGTCGCCGAGGGCATGCTTGTCGGGCGTGAACTCGCAGAACTCGGCCGGCGGCACGATGCAGCGGTTTTCCGGCTTCTCCGCGAGCTTCCGCCACTGTGGCAGTCCGAGCTGGCGGGCATTGGTCATCGGCCATGCGGCCTTACCGCCCAAAACGTCCCAGGTCATCACGTCCCACGCGCGCTCGTCATCCTGCTCGCGAATAACGTAGTTCCGGCTCTTGGGCCGCAGCTCGCGCGAATCGAACCGATTGTCGCGGGGCCGCTCGCTGAAGAGCTTGGCGGCCGAGCGCCACAGGTCTCGGGCTCATTCGACATGCGGGCGCGATTGCACATGATCCGATCCTCAGCAGCCGCCCACAATGGCAACTGTCCGTTGCGCATATAAGCTCAGCGTCCCGGGCCCTAAGACGGGCAGGGCTCACCTCCCGCGTTAAAAGCCCCTGCCGCACTGCTGGCAAACGACGTTCGAGATCTGATCGGCGACCGTCAGATGGTACGTCATCTGCAGGCCGTTCTTGTGAATCGTGGTGCCGCAGCCAAAGCAGCGCGTGTGCATGGTGCCCGCGCCGCATCTCGCGCAGCCGAAGTACCATTTCCGGTTGTCGCGGCCGGTCCTGCCGGGAGCGACGTCCTCGACGTCGTGCGTCGTGCCGCAGCTGATGCAGAAGCTTGACGTCGCGGTGCAGACCTCCACGTCCCCCTTCGGCCCACGGATCGTTTCCGCTTCCGGCTCGGGGAACACATCCTGCAGTTCCATTGCGATGAGACGGCGCAGGTTCGTCACCGACCCTCCGACCCCGGCGATGTCAGCGGCAAGCTGGATGCTGCCATGGGCATGTCGCGTCGGGTACCGATGCCCGTAGTCGCAGTCGCGGCCCCAGCCGAGCGGCGATGAGCGGTCCCGGATTGCGCCCCGCGCGGGCTGCAGGATGAAGACGCGACATCCGTCCTGATCGTACCTCTTCGTCTCCACCAGCAGCTTCAGCATCTCGGCCAGCTCGTCGTGCTGCCACCGGGTCCGGAACTTGGCGTCCATGACCAGTCCCGACGCACCGTTTTCCAAATCCCGAAAGATCGACTTACTCGAGCTGTCCGGTCGATCCATCTCGAAGCGGAGCCGGAAGTCCGGACGCCTGCCGTTGTCGAGCATCGGCTCGATTTCGACGCGGGCCGTCATGTTCGGATCGGCACGACGGAAGTCGACGGAGAAGCCCTTGTTAGCATGCCCTCCGGCGCGACAGGCCGATGCGATCACTTGCTCAACCCATTCGCCCTGTGGCGCGAAGTCGAAGTCCTCCATCAGAACGTCCATGATCTTAATCAGGCACCAGCGCTCGTAGACGGCGCTGGCGTGGAGCATGTTGATGCTGCCCAGCCGATCCAGCGCATCGCCCCCGATGCCGGTATGGCGCTCGAGTTCCAACACCCTTTGAAACGCCCCCAGAGCCGCGGCATAGATCGGGTTCTGTGCGAAGCGCATGCCCATCGGGAACATGGCGGTCGAGCCGACTCCGGCCCTTTCCCATCCCGCAACTTGCATGCCCATGTCACGTTCGAAGACGTGGAGGCTGTCGTGGACCGCCTCGCTCAGTCTTGCGCGCTGCTCAAGGTGTGCCGCCCGGGATCGGGCCGTCCGCGCCTCGAGTTCGATCTCCTTGCGCTCCGTGGCGCTGAGCCGCCGTTGCCAGCCGTTCTGCTCCAGGCTGGCGCGCGCTGCCATCCTTCGCTGCAGGACGGGTGAGTGAACCTGAACCTGCGCGATGTGAGTGAAGACGGCTCGACGGAAACCTATCCCATATTTTGATTTGAAAGTCGTGACGGCAGCATCGCCAATCACCCTCAGGGCAAGATGCTGATCGATCCGACGTCCCGCCATGACGAGATCGTGAAGCCGTTCAGGCAGTCGGGCTACGCTGTGGTTGATGCCGTTCTTGGCGTCGACAGCGCTGTCGCGGGACGGGTTAAGGTAGAACATCTCTCGCGGACCACGACCGCCTTCCCTGAACTCGTCCCCGATTTGGAAGTAGAACTCCCGTCCGCTGCGATCCGGCACCGAAGGATCGGCTGACCATTTCTCGATGGCGTCCATTGTCTGAACGATCTCGGCGATCTGGTTATCGAAGATCTCCGGGTCGACCTCGACCACGTCCATCGCTTTGAGTCTTTCGGTCCGGACCTTTTCCCTCTCCGCCCTCGCAGCAAGATGACCATGATGGCGATCAGATGCACGTGCGATCGAGTGGGCGAGGCGGCGACAGTGCTCGACCATGCCGCGGACATACCTGTTCTCCGGCACGTCGGCGCTCTCGACCGCGACGCGCCCGGGATACGCCCTTGCTCCCGGGCGCCGCATCGCGGCCCTGAAGGTGTCGGCGCTGGGCCTCAGCTTCGTGGTCGGCACGAGGGTGGTCGCCTCCCGGACCTCGCGCGCGTGATGCTGGAGGACCCGTCTGGCTGCCTGCGCGAAGTCGGCGAGAGCCTCGACCAGTGCTTGGCTGTAGTCGGAGCCCGCCTGTGCCGCGGCACCCGTCGGCTGTCCGACGGCAAGCCACACCATATCGTCGCGGAAGTCGTCGAGATAGTCCTGGGCATGCGCCCGGTCGAGCTCCAGCGCGACCGCGTCGACGACGAGCCCGCGCCCGGGGCCGATCTCGATCTCAAAGGTCCCGAACGAACGGTGCATCTCGGCGACGTGCCGCCCGGCCTTCCTGCTCCATCCCGTCGCAGGGATCCACCATTCGCGACCTTGGTCGTCTTGGATCTTGAGCCACGGCGTGCGCTCGTCCTGCGCTCCCACTGTGACCGGCTCCACATTGGCGAGCGGCCCCGAGAGATGGAGGCCGAGCCACGGGGCGAAGTCCCGGAAGATCGACACCTCGGCGTGCAGGACGCCGTCGGGCGCCTTCTCGATCTCGATAGAATGCGTCGATACCGTCACCTTGCGCGGCGTGTTCTCCGACTCCCACTGGATTTCGAGATAGTGCGCCAGCACGTCCATTGGCCGGTCAGCGCAGCCAGTAGTTGACGACGCCGTTATTGCCTTCGGCCAGGCGGATCATCCGATCGAGTTCGGCGACGCTGCCCGCGTCCATGTTGACGTCCGTGCTCTCCAAGCGTTTCGCCAGTTCGTCGCGCAGCTCGACAAGGATATTGCGCCGCGCACGTCCGCTCCCGGTGGGCCGGGCGGCGTCGAACGCCATCTTGGGCAGGATCTTGTGCCGGATTACGCCGTCTAGCGCCTGGTGACGGCTGAGGCCTGCGGCGTCGGCTGCCGCTATGTATCCCTGCGCCTGGCGGATCGCGCGCAGACCGAACTCCACGCCGAGCGGATCGAGGTACCGGCGCGAAATGTCGGACAGGAAGCGCACGTCCTCGTCCCGCCGGTCGAAGGTGGGATAGTCCTGTCGCAGGCCGATCTCGTCGGGCCGGATCAGGATCGACGGCAGGTCAGAGGGGAGGGCGTCAGCAGCCGCGTCGATCTCGGCCTCGATCGCGTCCCAGTCGGCAAGCATCGGATTGCTGAACCGGAGCACGTGCACGCGGTCGAGCACCTTGGGGGACAGCTGATGCGTTGTCTCGTCCATGTTGACCGCGCCGAAGATCCAGACGTTCGCCGGCAGGGTCAGGGACATGGGCATGCGCATCTGCGCCGCGAGCGAGCGTCGCAGGCGGGCATGATGCATTAGCACCGACTCCTTGTCGGCAAGACCGCTCAGGCGGTGGATCTCGGCGTTGGCCCGGTCGTCGCTCAAGATGTCCTCAAGCGTCGCCGTGTCGCCGAGCCCGGCGCGCTGACGCGCCTCCGCCTCGACATGGAGGAATAGCCCTTGCTCGACGACGACGTGACGCTCCTCGTCCGCGGTATAGAGCTGGATCGTCGGCAGGTCGGCGCGCTGCTCGAGCAGGCTGAGGAAGTCGGCGAAATAGTGCTCGACCCGCGCGAGGTTCATCTCGTCCAGACAGATGAAGTGGGGAACGTCGGGCTCTCGCGCGGCCGCCTGGAGTGCGACCAGGAACGGGGTCGCCTGATAGCTGCGCTCCATCGGATTGTAGTATCCAAGCAAATCCTCGGGACCGGTCCAGTTCGGCTTGACGGGCACGACGGTGCAGACGCCGCCGATCGCATCGGCCGCCGCGCGGACAAGGCTGGTCTTGCCCGAGCCCGAATCCCCCGCGAGCACGACGAGGTCGCGCGTGCGCAGCAGCGCCAGAAAGTCGCGGAGCAGCGCCTGAGTGTAGAGCAGGCCGTTCTTCTGGAGCTGTACCTGCAGCACCGGCGCGAGGCACGAGAAGTCGCCGTCCAACGCTTCGGAGAAACCGACGCCGGAGCGATCGTCCCGACCGCCTTCGTTTTCCGGCATCACCGCATCGATGTCGCTGGCGTCCACCAGTCCGAGGGCGATCAGCCTGTCCCGCTTCTCGCTCAGCAGTTCCTGCAGCTGACGGTGTCGAAGTTGCATGAGCTGCGTCTCTTCCTCGATCTGTCGTTGTTGCCGTTCGAAATGATCGCGTTCCGCTGCCAGTCGCTGCTGGAGATCGTCGGCTTCCTTGCGTGCCGCGTCGACGCGCAGCCGATGCCCCGCCAGTTCCTCGTTCAGGCCGGCGAACATGGTGCGTGCGTCTTCCTCGGCCTGGCGGCGGGTCGTTGCCAGCTCGGTCAGCCGCCGCTCGTTCTCGGCATGGCGGCGTGCGAGTTCCTGGTCCTCTTCGAGAACCGAGTTCCGGACGTGGTCCTCGATCTCCTCTCGTGCCGATGCGGAGATGCGCTTCACCGACTGCGCGCCATGGACCTGGATCTGCCACTCGTTGGGCAGGTCGCTCAGCAGCCTGAGCGAGCCGGATCGGACCGTGACCACCCAGGGGTTTCGAAGCTTTCGGCGCTGTTCGAGCGACGAGAGTTCGAGTTCGGCGATCGCCCACTGCTCACCGGAGGCCAGCGTTTTGGCGTCCGTGATCTCCCGAGATGGTCCTGGCGGCACGGAGGCGTTCACCGGATCCGCGTTGATGACCAATCCGCCGAGGGTCGGATAGACGAGCCCGACACCCGTTTCGGGGTGCTCCAGCTCGTTGAGGAACACCATGTCTGCGCCGTCGCTTCCGCGCCGTGTCAGCGTCAGGCGGCCGACGACGCGGACGGGACGTCTGGCGGGCATGTCCCAGGCCGCCCGCAACTCGTCGAGCAACTCTTCGGGCTTCCGGGCCAATGCCGCGGCGATCGCCTGCTCGTCGGCCAGCGACAGCTCCCTGTTCCGCTGCTGCGTCGCGCCGCGTCGATCCGCACCTGGCAACGTGCCCTGCCGCCCACGGGAGAAGGACGGAAATCTCCCTCCGTTAATTTGTCTTCCATCGGTCATATCAGGCCGTCCTCGACGGCACGAAGGAGACTCGAGACACCCTTGCCCTGCGCATAAACTAGCGGTCGCGCGCCACGGTGCTCTCGGATAAAGTCCGTTGCGGCGTGTTTGGACGCCGACCATGCGATCACGAACAGATCACTATTCTCTGCAAGCGCCCGTAGCTTTGCGGTTCCGCCATGATCCGCACTGCAATCAACTACGCAGTCGGCTATACCCTCCAGAGCGACCTTGGCCTGTCGGCTAGCCGCCTCAACGAGACTGTAAAGCGCGATGCGCTTGCCGCCGAGCCGCGAGCGCAGATCGTCAACGGCCTCACTCGGCTTCTCGAGCGTGAAGCCGGCCAGATCCCAGCCAAACTCCTGGGAAAGGCGCCGCAATGCCTCGCGTTGCAGCTTCGACAACCGGCCCTGAATTGGCGCGAGGCGGGCGAGCACACGGTGAACCAGTTGGTCCCGTGCCTTTGGATCCGGGGTGGCCGCGCGCATGAACGCTTCGACGACTTCAAACACCCAATAGACCATGGCCGCTCCGAACCCTTCACCTGCGAGTTCTTCGGCATCCGCGACGAGATCGCGGTAACCAGCGGCGCCCGTGCCGATCGCCAACATGGCATCAAGCAAGACAAGGCTGGAGTCGTATACGGTCGATGCGCGCCCGACCCCCATCGCCAGCAGTGTCAACAGGCTGGCGTAGACAGGCCTAAAGGCGACGTTAGGAAAGTCAGGATCGCGCTGCAGCGCTGCTACAATATAGGGCAGCGCCTGAGCTGTTCGCTCCGCGGCTAAGGGATGGCTCTGCGCGGCATTCAGGCTCTCAATCAGTCCCGCAACGTTGACCGGATCGCGGGCGACCTCTCCCATCGACCATTCTTCCGATCCATGACGGGCGAGATCGAGCGCATTGGTGAAGTCAGGCTCGACGGCTCGCTCGAGCCAGTCCTTCCAGGAGGCCGGCAGGGTTGCAGCGCCACTTTCCTCTTCCAGCGCCCGGATCGAAGACCTAAACGGGGCGAGTTGTATTAACTCATGCCTTTCGGCCTCGCTCAATCGGGAGAGCGCCGCGAGGGCGGCAGCCATGGCGTCGACGCTGTCGACACCGTCGTTAGCAACGACGCGCTCGCGCGCATCGTCCAGCGACGTCTTGGTGTGCCCAGGCTTGATGGGCGCCACAATCATCAGGCCAGCGAGCCATCCCAGTGCCTCAGGATGCTCCGCCGCGGCTCGCACGAGTTCTTCATCCCCGCCCAGCAGCGCTTCGGTCGCAATCAGCCGCCAACCGCCGTCGCGCAAGGACGAAGGCAACGGTTTGGTAAGCATGGGAAGGGCTAGCGCGCGGACGCGCTCGCGATACGCCTCCGTGACCGCGTCGACATCTCCGGTTGTGAAGGATTGTTCTAGAAGCGTCCGATACAGAGCTTCGAGCAGGAGCGCCGTGGTGAGCGGCGTACGTCGCGCGCGCACGAGGTTCTCGAAACCCGGAAGGTTGAGTATAGCCTCCCACTCGTCGAAGGCGGCGTGCAGTTGTACCTGCAACGCCTTCAGATTGAGGGCGTCAAGCCGCAGTTCGCTACGCAGTCTGGCGAGAGTGGAGGCTGCGGCCTCGCGCCTTCCGACATTGAGGTGGTCCTGAAAGCGCGCCAGCATCCAACTGGTCGGCTCCGGTGCCGCTCGGTTGCGTCGGGGGGCGCGCGCGAAAGTGTCACGCGCGCGCAGCACGGCCCGCAGCGCTGCCTCACGATCCGGTACGCGCTCGGGAAGATCAATCGAGGCGGCGACTAGGACCCCGGCGGGGGCGAGAAGGGTGGCCATCTCGACGCTCAGCGCATTTTCCGCAGGCATGCCGTTGAACGAAGTCAGCGTTGGGCCAGCAAAGGCGAGCAGAACCGGGCTGAGCCGCCTCCAGTCGCTCGGTGATGCCGCCGCGACCAGCCGAAGTGCCTTACCGTCTTGGTCGGGGATGATGGCGCCAGGAAAGTCGGGGTCGCTTAGTGTCTCCAACAAACTGCGGCAGTGCCCGTCGACATCCGAGGAGTACGCGCTCCCACTCGCGAGCGCGATAACGGCGGTTGCCACTTCACGCGATGTGTCAAGATCGGCAGCGATCATGAGAGCAACTCGCTCCACTGTAGGTCAAGTTGCTCGGCTTGTTCGGCAATGGCTGCTGGATCGGTTCGCAAGGTCAGGTGCTCACCATTCACGGAGATGCCGCTTCGCGTCAGGTTCATAGATCCACTCAGGAAGAAATCTTCGCCAAGAAGCCCCTTCGCGTGAAAGTCCTTGCCCACTCGCCAATCGATCTGATCGCCGTGGTGAGCCTTCAGGCTTTGCAGTCGCGCGATGAAATAGTCGTTGTGTGCGTGCTCGCGGATAATCAGCCGAACATGCGACCCGCGGGCAAGTAGGGCATCAAGAACCCGCGACAGGCGTATAGGTGCAGAGGGCCAGTCGGGCTCGATTGCCGCAAAGCGGCGTGTCGAGTTGTCGAGCAGTTCAACGTCAGAAATCCACGCAAACGTGAGCCAGAGTCTTGGACTCGGGCTAAGCAATTCGGCTACGAACAGCGTCTGCAGTAGATCGCGTAATGCACGGACCTGGGCGGGGCCATGAAGGTCTCGGGAAGATGTCATTATCAGCCATGCTCCCGCAGCACGAGATCAACCTGAATCCGCTGAGCGCCGCGCTCGACCCTTTCGACGGCCGGGAAGAACTGCAGCACGCCAACGTCGACCGGCGTCGCCCCGAGTTGGACGAGCGCCGCGCGAAGGGCGCGCGCCTGATCCGGTAGAGCCACGAGGCGGCAGCCACCCTCCTCTTCCAAGGCGGCGAGCAGTTGCTTTCGCCACTGGGACGAAGAGAGCTCGACCTCCTTTACCCGTCGGCGCAACAAAAGGTGGCGAACAACCGCGGGGTCCGTCTCCCGCGTTTCGCGATACGGATGGTATGATTGCAAGCTGGTACGTCTCACTTCGGGCTCACGCGGCCAGAGCATGCCGACGACGGCGGAGTAGACGCCCACCTGCGCCGCCGCTGTCGCCGACATAGAGACGTTTAAGAATTGACGGACCCGCGCTGACCATTGCTCATCGCGGCTGACGACATAGGCGAATTCTCGAACGCCAATCGCGATCGCATTCCGGCCCTCTAGTTCGTCCCAGAACATGGTCAGGCCTGCGATCAGTTCGTCGAGTTGCGTACTCCCGCCCGGCCGAAGCAAGCGACTGCTGAACGCAACTGCCAGGGCGTGACTCGGGTCGACCCCGCCGCGCTGGACGAGCAAATGCGACAGCTCCCGCCAGATGGTCGAACTCTCCAGGTGGGACGAGGTGCCGCGAAGACGGGACAGTGACGCGCGAACCTCCGAATCTACGATCGCGAGTTCGACAATGCGTCGCAGGCCGGCGTCGACAAGCTCTAGGTCTGTAGGTGCCAGCGATGCTTCGACCGCATCAAAGAAGATGTTTGGTTCGCTCGCAAACGTCTCAGCAAAGGACTGCAGGGCCCCTGCACCGCCAAGAGTGGTCTCGGTGATCCAGATGGTCGCCGTGCCGGTTTCGGGATCGTCGCGGAGATCGAGCAGTAGGTTCTCCAACGTCGCCTGTCTTGGCGCAGCGGCAATGCAGGCCTGGAGCATCGCTTGGCCGAGCGTTTCTAAAATCAGTCGGCGCAACCATCGATTGAAAGCTGATATCTTGGGGTTGGCGAACTCGGACGCGATCGATCGTAGTCGCGTACGCACCTCGGGCCTGGCAACATGACAGGCTAGCGCCTGCTGCAGCCGGCCGGCGGCACGCTGAGTGGCTGGCAACGCCGCGCCATCATCCCCTTCGTCGGTCTCGTCTCCGTCGTCCTCGTCTTCGCCGTCCTCATTACCTTCTTGCGGAGTTGATCCTCCCGGCAGACCGGTGCCGAAAAACTGATCCATGACGCTCTGCAGAGTGGCATCAATGTGTGCATCATCGAGAATGCTTTCCGCCTCGGCCGGCGCGTTTGCGGCCAATACGGCGCAGAGGGATTGAAAGAGCCAGTCACGCTGGAAGCGATTTATGTCTGCAGGCAATGCTTCGTCGGAGCGGAAGCGCTCGCGCAAATAGGCCAGCTTGCATTCCGCGAGCAGCTTAGGGGTGAGCAGTTCCGCGCCAAGCCGGTCGTCCGGTGGCAACGTGAGGTCGAGGCTGAAGCCATCAACTTCCAGCTCAAAGCCGATGGCTGCCGGCCGGTCGTCGTCGCTCCGGAAGCGGAGTTCTACCGGAAACTCGTCCTGCAGTGTCCTGACGGTTGCCGATGAACTCGGGGCGAAGCGGCGCACACCAGCACTCGCGCGGAACCGGTGTAGGTAGAAGTCGACGCCCGCGACGAAAGGCCGCCATGGCGAACGGGGTGTGACCGGCACGCTTAGCGGATCGCCGTTAGCCACGATGTCAGTTTGCCAAGACAGGCGTGCATTGCTGCTCGGCAGCGCCTCCGTCCGCGCAACCTTGGCCAGCCGCACAGTCCATGGTCGGAAAACCAGTAGCGGCTCGGGGGCGGCGCAGTCGTTGAACCTTCCAGTGAACTCGCCGACGAACTGATGATCCTCGGCATAGTCGCTGATTCGACGCTCCTGAATCGGCAGGGCCGGATCCACCGGCACCCAGTGAGAAAGGCCGCCGCGCTCGAATGCGAAGCGCCGCGTCACCCGCCCTGGCGCAAGCTGCTGGACCGCCTGGAGCACCGGCATCGCATCGGTGCGCCAATCGTGATTGACCGTGGCCGGCGGTACGAGAATGCGAACCTCCGGAAGGCTGAGATCGCTGAAGAGGTTGCGCGGGACGAAGTCCGGCAGCGGATGATATGGTTCGAACAAATCGGAACCAACGCCGTTTTCAGGAAAGGCCAAGCGCCACTGCCGGAACAGCCGCCGGACCAGTGTCGGCGCCACCTCTAGCAAGAGAGATCGCGGCGCTTCCCACAGCAGAGATTCCACGGTTTCGGCATCAACCGGGAGCGCACCGGCGAGGTGCCGGCGAAGACTGGCGATGGTGGCTTCGTCGCCTTGTACTAGAGCGCCGAGCCGTGCCTTAACCCGCTGCACGACGGCGGTAACAGCGGGCGTTGGCTCCTCTATGGGGCGGCTCAGATAGTCCCAGGCCCAAGCCTTATCGTATCCTGCAACCTCGTCCGCCAGCCAATCAAAGAAGGCGAATGTCGCCTGCATTTTTAGGACATAAGGGTTAGCGATCGGCAGATACTGTGGGTCGAGAGCCGGGTCGAAGAGCCGCTCGTAGGATTGGTACAGCACTCGATCACGACCATAGTCGGAAAGGACAGTAAGCGTGAGCGGCCGCATTCGTCTATCACGCCCGGCACGTCCCTTGCGCTGAAGGAACGATGCCATGCCTCGCGGCGCCTTGTGCTGGATCACTGCCCCGACCTGGGGATCATTGAAGCCAACCTCAAGCGCCGCAGTGGCGACAACGATGTTCGCGCCGGCGACGACACCCGCGTCCTGTGACGTTGTCCGACCCACGATCAGCCGCTGGTCAAGCGCGTGCCCGATATCCTCGCAGACTCGCCAGCGCTGACCCTCGAGATCACGGGCACGATCATCTTGCCCCGCCGCCCTGAGAGCAGCGAGGGGCTGTCGCCCCGCGTCAGGCTTGCCGAAGATCGTATAAGCTTCGGCATCCCTGAGATCATCAAACAGGCGATTGGTGACGTCGAGATCGTCGGTGAACAGGAAGGCACGCCTGCCGAACGCGTGCGATGCATCCGCCTTTTGCGGCGGGTCGAGCACGCGCGACACCAGCATTGATGTCTGGATCGTGGTCGACAGCAACGACGCCCGTGACGCGGGATCGCCGCGCAAAAGTATCTGGTACTCCGCGCCAGCCTCGAGCATCTCTTCTGCGAGCGGGCTCACCTCAACTACGCGATCCGGAGACGCGCCAGTCAAATCGGCGAAGAACCGCGCAGCGTCGCCGAGGGTTGCTGAGAGACCCACCCAGTGCACCGGTGCGCCCAAGAGATGGCGCCACCGCCTGAGTGTCAGCGCCGCCTGGGCCCCGCTGGTTCCCTCATAGGTATGAACCTCGTCGAGGAGCGTCAGGAAGGGTTTGCGAGAAGAGCCAACGCCGAAGACGCTCCGCGTCCAATGGTCCGACAACCGCTGGTTGAGGATCTCCGTTGTCGTGAAGAGCAGGTCCGGTGGTTGCTGCTGGATGCGCTGACGGGTGAGCGCGAGGTGTCGCTCGTCGGCCGCGGTTCCGCAGCCTGGTCGCGCGCACTCAAGGCGCTCCTTGCCGGCGTCCAGGTCGACCTGTCGCCAGAGCATTTCGGCCTCGCAGGTCGGACAGCGCATCCAAGGACATGCCCAGTCGCGCCCGCGCCGGATCCAGTCATGCGCCTGTACCTCCTGCACGCTCGCGCGGCGTGGCGTCGCCCTGAACAGTGCCCCGATCCGCAATGGCCGCCGACCCTTGCTCGCGAGCGCGCCGTCGATTGACCGCGCCATGCGGAACGCCTCGGCAAACTGGTCCTTGAGCAGTTCGACGCGTGGGTAGATGGCGAGCGCCTTGACCCAATGCTCTGGGCCGATTGCCTCACCGATCGAGAGCATCGCAGGAAGATAGAAGGCGATCGTCTTCCCGCTTCCTGTCCCAGCGGTGACGATCGTCCCACCGTCGTCGACCAACTCGGATAGACGCAGCGTGGCCCGTTCCTGGAACTTGGCGAGGCGTAGGCCGGCTCTATTGGTCAGAGCATCCCAGATCGCTCGTCGCACTTCTGTCGCGGCTAGCGTAGATCCATGATCGCTAAACAGAGCCTTCGGATCAACGTCGCGTCGCGGAAATCGACGCGGGCGCCGGTCGATCCGAAAGTCGGCAACCAGGCGCGGAGCGCCTTGCCACGGCTTATTGGCGAAGAGTTGGCGATTAGCCGCAAGCAGGCGAACGGCTTCAGCGAAGCGCGATCTATAGTAACGCCCGCCCGCCATCGCAACGTGCTCACTAAGCAAACGCGCGTCAATCAACTCCTCAAGCGCGTCCTCCGCCCGATCCTCGGCGTCGAGCAGCGCGAGAACCTCTTGCTCGGTGGCGCCACCGCCAGTGAAGCCCCATGCTAGGGAACGCATCTCCAAAGCTTCGACACGGTCGAGCAGCGCCAATGCATCGTTTGAAAGATCCACGCCGCAGGTCACCCGATTCTGATACGAAAGGCACCGAGAAGATCACGGGATGCCAGCCAGTCACGCACCTCCTCGGTTAGCAGGGACAAGGAAGCACCCATTTCCGAACCGGAATTCCTGATGAAGGCGATGACCGCGCGCGGAATGCCATCAGCCGTCAAATCCGCCCAGGCTGCACGATGCTCGGAGACGAGTGTTGCAAGGCGTAAAACAGCAGCTTCCGGGTCGCTCGGGGCATCCGCTGCAAGCCTCGCGACCTCGTCACGGAGGCGGCGGATGCGTACCACGCCCGACCGAAGCTGCGGTAGCCGCGCTAGAGCCTCGAGTACCTCGTCGGAGCCGCCAGGTCCGTTCTCCGCTACATGACGCCGCCACGCCTCGATGAGTGCTTTGTTCGCCGCGGCGGCGACCCCGCTCACCCGGTCAGCAAAGTCGTAGCGGAAATTGAACGGTGGGTCGGCCAAGCCGGCAGGGTTCTCTGCCGCTATTGTGAGCAGGATCTCCGCCTTCTCGACAAGCGCTTCCACGTTCGCCGGAACGAAATCGACCGAAATGCCAGCGGCCGTGAAGCGATGAATGGCCGCTTTCGCCTGGACGATCAGCGTCGCCGCCTGCCCCGCCTGCACCGCCCTTGTCCGGAATTTCTCCGCCTCGTTGGCGGCCGCCTTAAGTTGCTGGTACCGAGTGATCTTGTCGGCAAGGCCAGCGGCACGCTCAAGCAGCATGCGCGGTCTCCTCTGCTGTCCTCATCCCCTTCAGACTCTCGACAATCCCCTTGAGCGACTGCTCGACAGCCGCGACGTTAGTCGCCACGTCCTGCGCGGCTGCCGCCTGATCGCCACCAAAGCTCTCGAGGTTCTGCTCAACTGCATCGAGGAACGTCTGTGTGGCACGACGGAGCGCACTCCCGGCAGCAACGGCATTGGCCCGCCCGCGTCCGTAGCTTGGTAGTATCGCCAGCGCATCTTCGGCCTGCGCGATCGTGCGCGATACGGCGAGGGCGTCATCGAAATAGGCCGACCCGAACCGTTCCAAAGCCTCGTCGAGAGCGCGCGAGGCATTCTGCGCGCCGATACCGGCGTCTAAGGCAGCACGTCTGGCCGCGGTTACCGTTGCAACGATCGTCCCGCGGGTGGAGCCCGCTCCGAACGCTCCCTCCATTTCTTCCCGCCAAGCCGATCGGACCGACTGCTCGGCTCGGGTCGCCGCTTCCAAGCCGGCTTTCACGTCCCGATACAGCTTGGCCAAGCTGCTCTGATCGTCGGCAGGAGGCTGCTGATTGAGGCGCCACTTGGCCGCGCGTAGGCTTCGAACGGGACCGAGCGCCCGGCGTGGGTCGAGCATCGACCCGGCCTGTCCCCCCTTCATGCTCGATATCTGTGAGCGTGCGATCGTGACCATGTCCTCTCGCTGCTTCACGATCTTGGCATAGAGGCCGCGCAGGTCCGGCGCACTGGCCGCGGGATCCTCAGCCCAACCAGCGAACGCCGCGTCAATGACGTCGCCAGCGGTCGCGTTAGCCCGGATCTTCCCTCCGATCGCAGCGCCAACGGCGAGGAGATGAAGCGCGGCGGTCGCTGAGCTCCAGTCTGGCTGCGGCGCAGTGAGCCGCCGCAACTGAGAAGCGACCTCCGCACACCATTGCTCCAGTTGATCAAGGAAAGCACCGAGCGCCCGGTCGCCGCCGGGAAAGTCCCACCGGAAGTCGCTTTTCGCCGCACGTAGCAACCCTTGGAGCGCCTGACCCGTCTTCGGATCGGCGTCGATCTCAAGTTTGACCTGAAGATAGCCCGCCGCCTTCGTCGTCTGCCTGACGAAGCTGATGCTTGTCCGCTGGAACGGCCGGCCTGACTGGCCTGCGAAACTGGTTCGGGCGAGCCCGAGCATGTCCCAATCGAGCGCCTCGACAATTGCGGGGAAGAGCGCTTCGCGCAACCGGCCGGCAACGGCCTGGTCGAGCCCACCGCCTCGAATCCAACTTTCGATCGCGGTGTCGTCGGGACTGGCCGACGGGGCCGGAGCCGGTGCTGGCGCCGTGACGGATTTCGGTATAGAATTTTGCGCCCCAATGCTGACATCCGGTATTTCTGGAACCGAGAAGGCCTCGCGCAATGAGGCCGGCGGGTTCACGATTGTGCCCGTGCCGTCGTAGAGTTCGAGCAAAGCCGTCCACCGGCCCGCTTCGCGCGCGTCCCGGCCTTTGAGCAGGTTCTCGGACGCGAGCGTGAGGTTCTTCACACCGCCGAGCTTCTCGAGCAACCGCTGCGGCGGGTATTCGCCCGCTTCGATGGTCGGCGCGAAGGTGTCCAGCACCTCGACGAGCAAATTGTTCTGCAGCACGCGGGGGTTGAGGCTTGCCGGCAGCGACTGGTCGGCCCGGCCGGCGCCGATCCAAAGGGATCGCTCGGTGAACGGGTAGAGGCCGTAGCCGTCAATCTGACCGAAGGTCGGATGACATTCTGGCCTATACGGGCATTCGTCACACCGCGACGGTGCTGCGTCGCCCGGTCCAGCGCTGAGACTCCATTGCTCGATGCGCTCTCTGCCGAGCCGAGCTGCATTCAGGTAACGCGCTGCAAATTCCGCTAGAGAGGACGGCGTGACTGCCTGGCCCGCCGCTCGACCAGCCGATCGATCCATGTCGACGATGTGCGTGGTGCGCATATAGGCGGTCTCCGCGACGCTCGCGAAGAAGCCGGTCGTGACCGCAATGGCGGTGCGCATGCGGCATTGCCGCTCGTCTCCATGCGACGTGATTGCCTGCAGCAGCGCGCGATCAATTCCCTGGAGACGCGCGAACTCCTCGACGAGCAGAACGAGTTCGCGTCCCTGTTCCTTGAGATAGGCGCGCAGCCGCGCCATGAGTTCTTCGATCCGATCGCCTGCGAAGCTCAGGGTCCGAGCGATCGCCTTGTCGAGATTGCGGTTGATGATCGCGATGGCGACGGGAAGGTTTACGGCCTGGTCAAGTTCGATGAGTTGGATGGCGTCCTTGGCGAGCTTGGTCGCATGAACGAAGTCCATGCCGCCAAGCGCGAGATCGTCGGGACCGAAGAGCCGCCGCCGGTCCGGCCTGTCCTTGGCGTTAGACTCGGCAAAGATGTGGTCGACGATCTCGCCGACGACACCTCCCTCGCGCAGGAAATGCTCCTTGCGCATATAGGGATCTTGCAGAAGGTCGGGGATGCAGCGAAGCAGTTCTTCTTCCAACTCGTCGCCGTCCCGGCCAAGGACATCTTCACGAACCGCCTGCGCGAGGTGGTTGAGAAGCTCGTGCTTGCGGCCCTCCCGACCCATCGCTCCGTCGCCGGCGGCGTTGAACGTATCGAGGAACGTCTGTTGCTGATCGGCTGGAAGCTTGCCGATGATTTCGCGAACGATAGCCCGCAGGCTGGTGCCCGATTTGCGCACGACCAGAACCATGCGCCGCGCGTCTTCGCGGACATGGAGCCGCATCCAGTGGACTAGGTGGGACTTGCCCGAGCCTGTCTCACCCAGGATCGCGGCCAGCGCGTGCGGCCTGTCCTCGCGCAGAAAGTCATCGAGAAAGGCCGGCGGGGTTAGTTCTGCCCAAGCGGCCTCGCCGACATCTTGAAACGACTTGCCGGCCGGCGTCGCGACCTGGAGCGGCCAGTCCGTGTGAACGGCCTGAAACAGGCTGTCGGGCATATGTTCGGCAAACGGGTTGATGATCTGGCGCACCGCTGAGGGTGTCCAGCACAGGAAATTGCGCATCACTTCTTGCCCCGCCGTACTCTGCTGACCCGCACCGTTTCGCTGCCATAGTTCAGGATGCGCGCGCGAGCGTCCGCCACGCTTTCTAACCTGATCGTCCCGCGCTCGCTCAATCTTAGCAACGCTAGGCTGGTCGCGATTGAAAGATTGTCCCGGTCCGCCGAGGGAGCGGCGCGGGCGTTCTCGACCGCGGTTCGAGCCGCGCCGTCTTCGAGCACCGGCAGTGTGGTGGCCAGCGCGGCTATGAACTGCTCGATTTCGAGCGCGTCGGCACCGTCGAATACCTCGGGCAACGCTTCGTCTATGGCCCTAGTCGGGTCGGGCACGACCCGCCTGGACGAACCGTGCCCTACGAAGGTGGCGTAGCCAAGGTAGCGCACCCACCAAAGAAAATTTCGATAGTTGTCCGCGTTTGTGAGTTCGGTAGTGGAGGCAAGCTCGCCAATTTCCTCGGACAACAGTCTCTGGGGCGCCTGACTAAATTCGAGTGGATGGCGCGGATCACGCCCTAAGAACCACGCCAAAGCGATGGCGAATGCAGCATGTCCTGCTGCCTCGGCGCGTTCGGGAGAGAGCAGAACATGGCGCATGAAGCTGCGAAACTCGGGTTCTCGGTCGCCCCCCGCGGTCTTTCGGCGCGGCACGTCTCCGACCATCAGACGACCGTCCGCCTCATTCACCAGGCCGAGCCGCCTCGCCTCTTGAAGGGTCTGGTTGAGAATGGCGCTCGAGGCCTCACCGGTTTCTCCGCCACCCCGGCTCGCAAGCGATGATGGGGTGGCCCAGGAGGCAAATCGATCGCGCGTCTCGCCATTCTCGCTATCGGCGAGGGAGGCGTACACAGCGAATAAGCGGCTCGGGACGGCCGGCCAGGTGGTAATGATGCTCATGCGGCGACCTTTGCTTGGAGTTCGTCGAGGGTAAGCACTCTGCCGCCGAAGACGTCGCGTAAGAGATGGCCGCTGGTCACACGATAGCCTTCGGGCATGATCAGGATGCGGGCACGCTGCTCGGCCGCCGCCCATGCCGACTCGCCGATCCGCTCGCCCGTGCCGACGAGCACCAACTCCGGCCCCGCGGGCAGACGGGCATGCGCCAGCGACGGAGCCTTGGCGACGAAGAGCACCTTGGTTTGCGACACGCGCAAGACCCGATCCATGTCGAAGGGCGGCTCGCCAATTACCACCACCTTTGCGAGCCCCTGACGCTGTAGACGCTCGACCGTGTCGCCCAGCCGGCGAGAGACGCCGCGTCCGATGTCGTCTGGATCATAGACGACGAGCAGTCGCCCATCCGCGCCCAGCAAGCGCGCAATCAGCGGCGGCTGCGGCAGCCGCCAAGGCGCGAGCGGCTCACCGGGGCTCGTGGGGCGATGGCGCTGAGATGGATCGGATCGGCAGATGGCGCACCGGCTGCATGAAGAGGCCACCCGATCGGCGCCGTAAAGCTCGGTGAAGATCTCGGCCGGGCAACCACAATTTCGGAGGAACCGCCTCATCAGATCGAGATTGCGTTCGCTGGACGCCTGGGCGGACTTGCGGACAGGTTCGACGCGTTCCTCCCAGACCGAGCGTTGCAGATGACCGTCGTCGAGCAGTTCGACTTCCAGCCAATCGCCGGGTTGTTCGAGCGCGGCCTGCGGTGCGCCACGCAGGCGCAGCAGGCCTGCGCGCGCCATCAGAGCGACGGTCCGGAGGTTCCAATCGGCGTTCCGGTCGCCGGTCATGTCAATATCCGCTTCACTCGCGCCCGGACTGCCATCGATCCGCACAGCGATCACGCGATCGCCCAGCATCTGCTTGCCGCCGAAGAGGCCGCCCCAGCGCTCGAGGCCGCGATCGATGCTGATCACCATCTGCCGGTTGATCCCCTCGGCGGTGGCGAAGTCCGAAGGAGCCGGGACAATCAACGAGAGAGACGCGCGGCCGTCCCGTCCTCCCCGCCCGACCTCCTGGTAGAACCGGTCGAGCGTTTCAGGCACGCAGGCATGGATCACGCTCCGTGCATGCGGATAGTCGATACCGAGCCCGAACGCTGATGTGCCGATCACAATGTCGATGTCGCCGCGACGCCACTCCGCGACAATACGCTCGCGCGCCTCCCGCGTCGTCTTGCCGTGGAGCATGCGCAAGCGTCGAAAGCCCGCGTCCTGAAGCTCGCGGCGCCAGTTCTCGGCATGCTCGACCTGCGTGACATAGAGGACGACCGGTCGCGGCGCATGGTGAAGGGCCTCGAGAACGCGGGCAGTTCGTGCGCGTTCGTCGGCTTGAGCAATCCAATAATCCGGCTCGGGCCGAAGCTTGACCGCCGCGATGCTGGCGAACTCGCCACCGGTCCCGAACAGCGCACGCAGGGTCTCAAGCGAGGAATCCGTGAGTGTTGCGGACAGAAGAAGCGTACGCGGTTGCCGGCCGCCAGGCGCGAGCGCATGCAATTCGCGCTGCAACCCGCTCAGTTCTTGGAACTCAGTTCTGAACCCCGTCCCCCACTGATCAACCAGATGAGCTTCGTCGACCACGATCGCGCGCAACTTGCCCGCCTCTGCGGCCTTGCGAAGGGCGCTCCGCAGCGGCTTGCATGCCGCCTCCGGCGACACGAAGCAGAGTCCCTGGGTCCCTTCGGCAATGCGTTGGGCGATCGTTGCGTTTGCCGCGTCGGCGCCCCCCTGATAGGCCAAGGGGGGCGCTAGGCCGCATACGCCGACTGCCTCTTCCTCGTGGTTGACGCCCAGCGCCACCGTTGGAACGATGACGAGCGTCACTCCCTGTCCGCTGCTCGACTCGTCACCAACAAAACCGAGAGCATGGGCGAGCTGGAAAATCATGCTTTTCCCCTCGCCCGTGGGCAACGCCACGACCAGAGTGCCACCCGGCGGAGTCGATAGCGCGGCGCGTACTGCAGCGCGCTGGCCGGGGCTCCGGTAGCTAGTACGGCCGATCACGCCGAGAAAGGGGTCGCCCTCGGATCCTTCTGCACCGAAGGTGCGACGGATCGCCTCGCCCGCCGCGGCGTCGTCGGGACCGCCGTGAGGAGCTGGCGCGAGCCAGTCTGGCGCCCATGCTTCGGCCTTGATGCGAACCTCGCCGCCAAAATTACTCCCGATCAGCGAAACGGCGCCCCAGTCCTCGAAGGTTCGAAGCTTCGGATGCCGTACGATGACCGAGGGACTGACCGCGAAAGAGCGTCTCGCATATTCGCGGCGAAGCGCCTGCCGCAGCAGTACAGCGAGATCGAGCGGGCTCGGATCGATCGGGGGCGCCGTCAACGCAACCCGTAGGCGCTCAATCGAGGGTTCGGCCGAAGCCGTCCACTCGGCTCCATCCCCCTCTCCGCTGAGCAGGAGCGTCAGCGCCTTGAATGCGTCGTGGTCGGACAGGTCAGCCATGCGTGCTTGCCTGATTGCGATCACGGGAAACCAAGAAGCAGCCCATGGCGTCGAGCCTGACCGTCGGGTTGGCAATCGCCGGCAGGATGGCTTCGAACGCCGCGAGATCGGCTCTAGCATCGCCGTCGCCCGCCGATTGCCGACGTTGCAGGCGTTCCCGACGGCGAGCGACTTCCGCCGTAGCGCTCCGCGTTCCTGCCGTGATTGCCTCGTTCAATGCCGGTTCGGCGAGAAGCCAATCGCGCGCGCGGTCACGCACTGATCGACACAAAGTCGCGAACTGGCCCGGTTCGACGACGCCAGCAAGGAGATGGGGGCGACTAGAGAGGTTGAGGTCTGGCGCTGCCCTCCCGGCATCGGCGCCAGTATAAGGTCGATCGAGAATAGCGGTCAGCTGGGGGTCGGTGACGATATCGCCGTCGGCGTCGACATGTACGGTATAAGCGCGCGGAGCTAGGAAGCGCTGCGCCCGCCTCACCTTCGCCAGTTCCGCGCGGCTCGGCGCGAAAAGATCGGCGATCGGAATGTCAGGTTCGACGACCAGGCAGAGCCGGAAGCCGAGCCACAGATCGCCCGTCCACTCCGGCGCGGTACGCCAGGTGATGAACGCCGTCCCGCGGTCGTCCCAACGAGTGAACCGCTCGGCAGTATCGATGAGCGGGGTGCCGGGTCGAAGCAGTGTCGCTTCAGGGTGGTTCGTCGCGATCCGCCGTCGCCAGGTGAGCGCCACTGAATCCTGCAGGTCAAATGCTTCGAGCCAGGGCAATTTCGGAATCAGCGTGTCTTTCGCGGCGCCCAGCTTGAACGGATCCTGTTCGGGCCATGCGTACGGGCGTTTCTTGAGCTGCAACGCTCCAACGAGCCACCGGTCGATGCCCTCCTCGAGCGCCGCCTCGTCCTCCTCGGCAGACTCTAACGCGTCGAGCAAGGCCTCCACTGGCTCCTCCGCGAGTGCGATCCTGTCGAGCGCATATTGTTCGTCCTGGGACAAGCGCTCGTCCTGGATTTCGGCGCGTACGGCCGCGGAAAGGTCGGCGACGCCCTGCGATCCCCGCTCGAGCAGTTCTCTAAATAGCCGCAGTTCAAACCCGTCTAGCAGGAACTGCACGTCGCTGAGCGAGCGATGGAAAATTCCCAACCCGCTGGCCAGGAAGTCGAACCAGCCCGCCCATGGGCTGTCTTCCTCATCAGAGGGCAGCACCACGCGATGGCGCACCATCGCCTGCCGGCGCCCGAAGCGATCGAGGCGGCCGATGCGCTGTTCTATCCGGGCGGCCGACAATGGTAGGTCGAGGTGGACGATCGCGTCCGCGCAAGCGAGGTTGAGTCCTTCTTCGCCGTTCCGATCGCAGATCAACAGGGCTGTCGTGCGTGGCAAGGTGAACCGCGCGACCGAAGCCTGATTAGGCTCATCGTCGCGGCCATCAAGAGCCAGCACCTCACAACGATCGAGCGTATCACCCAACGCGTGTCGGAATTCTGCCGCAAGCTCGGCTTCCGAAGCGAAGGCAACGATCTTGGGGTGGGCCACCCCTTCCGTTCTCAGGCTGCGAACGAGCCGGCGCGTGCTTTCGCAGGCAACCTCGACATCAGGGTCGTCCTCGGCCTCTTCGGCAAGTTTACGCAACCGATCGACAATCGTCTTCTCGTCGCTGGAAAGCGCAACGGCCGTCGATGCTACGGCCCACGTGAGGATTGCCGCCCGGCCGGCCGCAACCGCGCCAAGCAGGCCCGCATAGCGCCGGGCGGCCGCATCCAGCTTCACCTCTTCGCCCTGTGCAGCCTCCAGAACGCTGAACCGCCACTCTTCTAGAGTCGCGAGCAGCCGCTCGGTCCAGCCACCTTCGTCGGCTTCGGTGCGGACGTGAGGGAAGCTCAAGGCGCCGTCATCCGTAGGCCCGCGTGCAGCAAACTCCCAACCTTGAGCGTCGGCCCGTCGCGATCGGATCAGTCGCTGGTGAATTCGATAACTGTCGGCGACATGCGTCTTGAGCGCCGAGCACAGCTTCGGCAGGTCGTCTGGCGCGTCGCGGGTTGCCGCGACGAGTTGCGGCACGAGGTTGGCGATCACCGCATCGTTGGGGAAGAGCCGCTCCAGCTCAGAGGCGCGATGACGAAGCACCAACTTTGATCCGTCCGGGTCGAGCGCGAGCAGCAAGCGCCCAATTTCGCGCCGTCCCTCCAGCTTGCGCCTGAACCCATCGAGATCGTCCAAAGGGTGTGATGCGGGGTCGAGGAGGTTAAGCAGGGCGAGGAATCGACCCTCATCGCCCAGAGGTGGAGTTGCGGAAAGCAGGAGAAGAACAGGTGTCTGCTGCGCTAGCAAGCCGAGCCGCGCAGCGGATGGCGCGAGACGTCCTGTCTCGACCCCCACGAGGTGGTGCGCCTCGTCGATCACCAGAATATCGGGCGCTCGCTTTACCCGTGCCAGGTCAGGGTGCGCGATCACCTCGACATGGCCGTCGAACTGGTCGATCCTGAGCTTCGTCCTGAGTTCACCGCGCCACTGGTCGCACAGATGGGCCGGCACCACCACCAGAACGCTGGTGTCGGGCCGATCGATTAGATGCTGGCGGATGATGAGGCCGGCTTCGATAGTCTTGCCGAGGCCGACTTCGTCGGCAAGCAGATAGCGCTGGACGGGGTCGGTCAAGACCCGACGCACTGCGGCGACTTGATGGGGAGCAAGGTCGATACCGGCCGATACCAAGGCGGTCATACCCTGGGCTGCGCCCCGCAGTTTCAGGAGCGGCAGCATCGCCGCTTGCCGGCGATCATGAAGGAATTGGCTCTCCGCGCCGCCGTTTGCGAGCACCTCGGCCGGATTCTCGGGCGCGCTCCAAGGCCTGACATAGAGTGCAAGCTCGCTGAAGTCCGCCCGTTTGCCGTTCGGAAAGCGGACCTCATACTCGATCAGGCCATTGTCGCCCGCCAGGAAGTCGGCCACACGACCGACGCGGAAACGATCCTCCTCACGCACATAGACGCGGGTCTGTGGACTCAGATAAGCGCGCTCGAGTTCGGCCAGCGGGAAGCAGATAGTCTCCGATAGCGTGATTGACCGGAAGACGGTCGCCTTACAGGTTCCATCCTCGACTCCTTCAAGCTTCCCTACCCCCCTGCCTTGCGGCAGCGCGACCAACATGCCCCGATAAAGCACACGTCCCCCGACTGGCGGCCTTTTGTCAGCCGCAACCGGACCTTATCGTGAACTTTCTCACCGCCAAGTAAGAAAGCTGCAAATTAGTCTGCAGCGTGCTTAAACTCCGCCCAGCCTCGCTGGCGAAGATCGCAGGCGGGACAGGCGGCACAGCCATAGCCCCATTCATGCAACCGGTCACGCTCGCCCAGATAGCATGTATGGGTTTCGGTCCGGATCAGGTCGACGAGCGCGCTGCCGCCAAGGTTCTGCGCCATCTTCCAGGTCTGGGCCTTGTCGATCCACATCAACGGCGTGTGGAGCACATGATTGCTACCCATACCGAGATTGAGCGTGACCTGGAGCGACTTAAGCGTATCGTGGCGGCAGTCAGGGTAGCCCGAGTAGTCGGTCTCGCACATGCCCCCCACGAGATGGCGCAGATGACGGCGCGAGGCGAGTGCTGCGGCAAGCGTGAAGAACAAGAGGTTGCGGCCGGGCACGAACGTGTTGGGCAACCCGTCGTCGCGCAATGCTATCGCGGCATCACTGGTGAGCGCGGCATCGCTGACCTGACCGATGACCGACAGGTCGAGCATGTGGTCGGGACCCAGCTTACTGGCCCAGTCCTGCTTCAGGCCGACGACCTTGTCACGGAAGCTGGCGCGGCACTCGAGTTCGACGCTATGGCGCTGGCCATAGTCGAATCCGATTGTCTCAACTTGCTCGAAGCGGTCTAGCGCCCACGCCAGGCACGTCGCGCTGTCCTGCCCGCCCGAGAAGAGGATGAGCGCCCCATGATCGTTCATGCGGCCATATCCTCTCCCCAATAGTGACAGGCCTCACCGCTTGAGTCGCGGTACACGCCGACCTTAGCCAGGTTGGCGACGACTGGCTTAAGACGCTCCCAGATCCAGCGGCTGAGATTCTCCATCGTCGCGGGGCCGAGATCGTCGACCTCGTCTAGGAAACGATGGTCCAAGGCATCGCGGGCCTCCGCCATCGAGGCTTCGAGCAGTCCGAGATCGACAATCATGCCGGTCGCCGGATCGGGCCGGCCACGCACTGTCACTTCAGCACGGTAGCTGTGACCGTGGATGCGACGGCTCGAATCTGTCTGGATCGAGCGATCGAGGGTGTGCGCGGCGTCGAAGCGAAACTGTTTGCTGAGTTCAAACATCAGCGGATTCCGATCATTTTGTGAGCCTGGAGCGAGAGGCGCCAGCGCGGGTTGTCGGTACAATATTGGATGGCCGCAACCAGATTGGCGATGGCTTCTGAGCTGTCCATCGGCTGCAGGAAGAAGTGGTTGAAGGCGAGATCGGCAAACCTCTCGGGCAGGGCTTTTTCCTGCGGATAGACAAGCTTCAACTCGTCGCCGGTGGTCACGAGCAACTCGGCATCGGCTTTGGGCGAGACGCAGACCCAGTCCAGCCCGGCGGGAGGAAGTTGCGTGCCATTGGTTTCGACGCCAATTTCGAACCCATGCGTGTGGAGCGCTGCCACCAAGGCATCGTCGACCTGCAACAACGGCTCGCCCCCGGTCAGCACGACATAGCGCCGATCCCGCGACCCAGCCCACGCCGCTTCGATCGCTGCGGCTAGCGCGTCGGCATCGGGGAAGCGCCCGCCACCGGTTCCGTCCATACCAACGAAGTCGGTATCGCAGAAGGTGCACGCCGAAGCACTCCGGTCCTGTTCGCGGCCCGACCAGAGATTGCATCCACTAAATCGACAGAATACCGCAGCGCGGCCCATCTGTGCGCCCTCGCCTTGTAGTGTCTTGAAGATCTCTTTTACGGCATAGGTCATGAGCGCCCAGTCTCTCGCTCGAGCAGAGGCACGGGCACTGCCTTACGGCGGTTTCTCTGGTCGACTTTTACCAGTCCGACGAGGTAGTGTTTGAGGAGCGCGACGTCTCGATTGACATTCTGGAGCGAGTTCCAGCGCCGGACTTCGCCATCGAAGTTCCATTCACCGCTGGTCCAGGCAGCCTGGCCCTTTAGGCATTCGAGACCTTCGCGAAAGTCCTCGACGCTCCGAGCCTCGCTGCGCTGAGCGAGCACTTCCATGACGTCGCCCATCGCCTGGATACCAGCGCCGTGGAGCAAGCGCGAGGTGGCGGGTTTCTGGCCATGCCACGCATCGGGAAACGTCTTCTTCACCGCCTCGAAGAAGTTTGAAATCAGTCGGACGCTGCGCTCAACACCTTTGTGAGTGCGGATGATTTCACGCAGCACTCCATTGTTGAGCGACTCCATGATAACCTTCTGCATCACGGTATCCGCGATCATACCCTCGGGCGCGGTATGCTGCTTGATATAACCTTTGAGGGAGGTGTTCTCGAAGTTGAGGCGCGCAGTGATATCGGCCGCCGTCGATCGCCGATCGAGCCGCGGGGGCAGGTCGTCAACGGTGGGTAGCAGCTCGTAGATCAGCGACTTAGGCAGCGGCTTGGTGTTGTTGATCAGCACGAACTGCCGGCGCAGTTCCGCCTCGTCACGGCAGATTAGCGCGGAGACGAAGATATCGAAATCGCGATTCACCTCGCCCAGCGCGGTCAGGCGCTGCTGGCCGTCGACGACGAGGCCGGGGGCACCCCCGCTCACGTCGATTGACAGCTGCATGATCCCGCCTCCTTGGTCGACAATCGTTGCCCGTTCGGTGAACGCGACCACGATCGGATTGGGCAGGACCGCATTCGGCTTTTCAAGATAGTCGCGGATTTCGCGGATGTGCGCTGCGACCTGCGGCCGCTGGAAACCGCTGAGTTCGCCCTGAGCGTCCCGCCCGATGCGCTCGATAGTTGCAAATCGCAACACGTCGGCGGCACGCGCCACGAAGCTGAGCACGACATGTTCATCGCTCTGCCGCGCGCAGACGGCGTTGAAAATCATCGGGTCGGATAACGGCACGCTTCAGATCCAGTCGTTCTATATGGTCTTTGTAGATTGCGAGATTGTGGATCCCGCGGCGCTTGTTGCGGTTGCTTCCGCGAAAGATGATGACGTCGACGCCAGCGTCCCGGCAGATCGCACAGGGACATTTCTTCCACGGCCGGTCAGTGAGCGTTGTTCGATAGCGGGCCTCGAGCTTTGCGAGCGCGATCGAGCCTACGCATTCTTGATGCGGGCGCTCTTCGACCAGTGCTGCGCTGTAGACAAGCACGTGCCGAATCGTCTCTTCCAGATCGGCTTCCCCCCGGTCAAACGCGCGCAAGCTTCCCAAAGCGAGCGCCTCCATGTTCAGGAGATCTTCGGCGCGAAATATGCCCTTTTTCACGCTACGCTGAAGCTTAGGGTTCTCGATCGCCTGTGGCACGCGGATGGACGTGTAGTACCGGAGGCCGAGACCCTCCCCTGGCAAGTAGTAATTCTGCTTCGCGTCCTTGAAAGCGCGGAGCAGCGGCGAGGTCGTATCGAAGCTGGCGATGTCGTAACCATGAAAGCTGTCGATATCGTCAGCCTTGGCGAAGCCGAGAATATGGAGCTGCGTGGCGGACGGCACGGCGTCCCGGATAGCCTCGAGGCACAATTTTATCTCTGGCGATTTGAGCGGCACCATTCCGCCCAGCGCGAGATAGTCGTAGCCCATCGAGACGAGGCGCCGCGCGGCCTCAGCCATACTACCCGGCGACCAGCCCTGGACCACGCCCAAGGGCCTGAAATCCGAGCCCATCGCTAGAGCCTCGCGGCGGAAGCCATCGGCATTTTCGAGTGTGATGTCGAAGCGGTGCCGCGCGTCCTGCGTGCCGCCCGCAAGACCCGTCAGCGCCGGATCAAAATCGAAGATGATATGATCGACCGAGCAGCCATGGGTAAAACCGCATTCGTCGTAAAACTCGGCCATCTCCACCGGCGTATAGGGCGGTCGCTCCTCTTGGACGTAGGTGAAGGCCCCGCAATCGCCGAATATGTCGAGATGCGCGAACTCGGGTGTGTCGAGACGCAGGAACTTGCGCACGCCGACCAGGCCGAAGCGCCGCGCCTGGCTGGCGGTGTATTTGCCCTTGACGCGGTGATCGCCAACGATGCCGCGCGAGACCAGCACCCCGTCATAGGGTGCGTAGCCAAGGATTTCGTGCGGATACGCGTCGTCCCAATAGGGCTGGCGCTCGGCAGGACTCCGATCAGCGATGAAGTCAAAGGCGGGATCCACATAATCGAGGCTGTCGGCGAAGATGAACTTCATGGCGCGGTGCGCGCCAAGTCGCGCTCGAGATGGAAGAGATGATCGGTCAGCTTGGCAATATGCTGCGCGGTCGACTGGATGGCGTTCCACTCGAACCCCAGCCCCTCCCATTTACCGTCGGTCCAGCAGCAATGCGGCGCGAGTCTGCCAAGCATCTCGCGGATCGCCGCCGGCTTGTCAGTGGCGGCATCGGCGCGTAGCATCAGCGTGTCCATCAACGCGCCCATCGCGCGAATTCCGGCGGAGTGCATCAGGCGGCTCTCGGTTGAAGGACGTCCCCAGGCTTCGGGAAACGTGTCGCGCACCGCCGACCAATAGAGCAGCAGCGCGTCGTACATCGCTGCAGTATCGCTGCCCGCCCCGTTCTGGCGGAACTGTCCAAGCGCCCCAGCAGCGGTCTTGAGGCTCGCCTTCATCGTTTCAATGAGCGCTGTATCGGTGACGATCCCCGACCGGTCAGACTCACGCTTGATCATTCCATGAAAAGGCGATTTGGGGTCGGTATTGAGCGCTTCAACGAGAGCGCTCGGCACCTGCTTAGCCGCAAGATCGCGAGGCAGAAGAACGCTGACCTCGGGCAGGAGTTCGTTGATGAGCGCGGTCGGGAGCGGCTTCACCTTGTTCACGAGGATGAACTGCTCGCGCTGGATAGCGAGGGCGTCCGAGACGAAGCCGATCACGGGCACCGCGATGGTCGAGTTCTTGGCGGCGCTTAGCGCCATCGAGCGCTGCTGTCCGTCGACGATCCAGGCGGCACGGCGACCTTCGGGATAAACCGGTATCGACAGAGTCCCCGTCTCGCCGATTTCCGACGCGCTGTCGGGTGAGCGCCCGCGCGACCGCGAGAACTCGATCTCAGGGGAGAGTGCGAGGATTATGGCATTGGGAAAGAGCACCGGGCCGCTGTCGAGAAAAGCAGTGATGTCCTTCACATGGTCGCGGATCTCGCGGCGCTGAAAGCCCTTTAGCTCAGTGTCGTCGCGGCGGATGCGGCTGATGTCCGCAATCCTATTGATGTCGGCGCCTCGGAGAAAGAACGCGAAGACCCCCGTCCCTTCACCCTGCTCGGCCCTTACTGCCCGAATCTTGAGAATCCCGCGGGATGTCATGACCGTTCCTCCCGCACCTGCCGCGCTAGTGCGGCAAAGCGCGATTGCTCGCAGGCTACGCCGATATCGTCGCGGAAGACCCGCAGTAGCCGCGACGAGCTGCCCTTGGCCGCGTCCCAGTGATCATGCATTAGAGCCAGAAGCGCCGCGTCATCATGGCGGACGCGCTTGACCTTAATCGGCATCCGCCATTTGTGGATCGCAGCGGCTACCAAAGCCGCGTCGTCAGTCGCCGAACCAGCCAGCTGCAATCCAGTGAAATGGGCAAGCGCGCGCGAGGCGAAATCGCTGCGCGTGCCTCGGATGCTGCTATCAGGTCCGTCGAGACGGTCATCATAGGGCATCACCAGCGGCAAAAGATCCGGCGCGATGCGGCTTTTCGGCGCTCGTGTGAAGATCCGCACTCGGGCAAGCGCATCTGCGGGCAATGCCGCGATCTCTGGGGAGAGCATCTCCAGATAGGCGTCCGACAGGGCCAAGAGAATGAGCCCATTCGATCCCTCTACAGGCTTGGCAAGCGGTTGCGCGAATGGCGACCTTTCGCGCAGCTCGCCCCACCAGGCCGCGTGACTGAAGCCACTCTGTACCCGCGCGCGAACGCTGTCCGCGGCATCAACGCGGACGGTACAGCCATAGGCAGGGATCGCGGTGTCGGCAGCTATCAGTCCCAGCCCTGCCGATACGATCAAGAGACGTGCATCGAGCGCCTTGGCGACACCCGCAGCTTCCTGAAAGCCGCGGCCGCCATAAATATCGCTGGCCGGGTGGCGCTCTTTAGACTGTCCGAGCCGCGCACTCCAGGCCAGTGCTACGGCGGGCAAGGCGCCGTCGGCAATCGACGCCATATTGAGGCCGGCGGCGATCGGTTTACGCTTTCGAGTGGTACAACTGGTAATCACAAGAGTCACTTATGCCGCCTCTCGCTCGCATCCACCGGGACATTTATCTATAGAGAGGGAACGGCCGGACTTCCACATTAAATGCAACCGGACCGCCCTGTCGTGGCCGCATTAAATGACCAATATGTCGTGTGCCAGGCAAGATGCCTGGGGACCATCTGGCTGAATCTACTTTTCACCTCTCCCTTTCAGGAGTGCCGTGGGTCGGCCTCGCCGGTTCGTGCGAGGGCCAGGCGATCTCCATCGCCGAAGATCAGGGTATAGGCTGCGTCATTCTGCTCCACGGCGCTGGGTCGCTCAACCGCGAAGACCACATCACGCGTAGGAAAAATCAACCATGCGTTCGCTGTCATGGTACAGAATGTAGATACAACCCCCGGAAGATCGACGCCTTGCTCACGAAGAAACCGATACCAAGCGAGGCGTCGATAGTCGGCAAATAGGCCCATATAGTCAAAGGCTGGTTGAACACGGCGAGCAACGATCCGATCCATAACCGCCATTTGCGCGTCGTAGCCGAGAGAAGCACTTGTAAGCCGCCATATGGCGTCCTTAACACCTGAACCCTTACCACCGAGTCTGGCAGAAATCTCAAGATCAAAGTGCATCAAGGCGCGATCACGGAGCGTCTTTTTCAATCCCGTGCCAAAAACCCGCGAGGATGCTAAGGCGCTAAGAGCAGAGTCCGGGCCTGCATACCATTGTACCTCTGGGGCTCGTGACGAATAGTGACAGGCTTCCCAGTGTGCAGTGATCGCGGCGCAGGCTGCCTCACGATCCTCGCTGCCGGTAGCAAGCACCGCCGTGGTGATGACTGAGGCTGATCGTTCAAAGGCCTCAACCGCTCCAAAAGGTATCGTAAGCGAAGGGACGGGTGCCGGAAGATCCCATTCGTCGCTTTCCCATACCGCGTCAGCAAATGCGGCGGTAGAGGACGTGCCGAAGCGCACCGAGTCGCCCCACCCGTCTGCAATCTCTATGACGCCAGGCGCAGTCATTCGCGCTCGGGTGCCGTATAAACCGATGGCAGCCTTGCCGAAGCCGAACACACCTTCCTGCGTAGTTAGATCAGGATTGTCTCCAGGTTCACGAAAGCGGGCACGACTAAGCGGTACGGCTTTTCCATCTTCGAGGAATACGCTGCGACGGCTCTGAGTGCGGAGTTCTTCGATAAAGCGGATCACCGCTTGATGATTGGCATACCCATTCCGAACCGTGACACCGCGCAGGTCATCAGGTCGGCCCCAATCGCCGTTCGCTGGACCGAGATAATCGGCGAAGGCAGCCAGCGCAGCGTATCCCCTAATAGTTGGCCGCCTTGGCATTATACGCCCACTCCTTCCACAGCCGATGGGTGCAGGCTTCAGTTGGCCCGGCAAATAAACTGTGCATTGTCAGGCACTAGCCCCTTCCGCGGTAATCGCTTCCTGCTCCGATGCCGGAAGATGGCGGTAGAGCGTTGGGACCGACACGCCGATCGTCGGCGCAATCTCGCGGATCGTCATTCCAGAGGCGAGGAGTTTACGGGCGGCTGCGAGCCGTCTGGGCGTCATAACCGTTTTTCGCCCTCCTACCCTTCCCTCGCGCCGCGCTACGATCAGCGCGGCGGTGGTGCGTTCCCGGTTCAGGTCGCGCTCCATCTCCGCCATCGCCGCCAGGATGTGGAAGACGAGCTTGCCGGCCGTCCCAGCGGTGTCGATCCCGTCAGTGATGGAGCGGAGACCGACACCGCGATCGGCTAGCTCGGCAGCGAGATCGACAAGCCCCTTCATTGTTCGGCCGAGGCGGTCGAGTTTCCAGACCACAAGCACGTCGCCATTGCGCGCATGCGACAATGCCTCGGCCAGGCCGGCTCGGTTAGCTTTCGCGCCGCTCGCCTTGTCGGAGAAGGTCCGGTCGCAGCCGGCTGTGCGCAGCGCGTCGAGCTGAGGCGTCAGATCCTGTTCGGGCGTCGATACCCGTGCGTAGCCGATCAGCATGAGACATTCTCAAAACTCATCTCCTGCGCCTATCACGGCCTACCCCAATCGAGAAAGTGTTTTGATAACGCGTCCGAACTTGCTAGACGTTCTCACATGGTCGCGTATCAAAATCGATCGTTTGCGAGACGTGCCCGGCATCTTGAGCCGCCGCGTTTTTCAGATCTCATTCATGAGTATAGGCCATCAACGAAGTAACCCAGGTTGCGAAGTTCTCTTCATTCACCCCTCGACGACGTAGGCCGGTCAGGGGCGTTGCCGGATAGCGGACCCACTTAGTTGCGACATTCTGCCAATTCGCACCGGTAGCGAGCTGAATCGAACGAGGGATGTTACCAGTGCGTCCATGCCTCGCCATGATTGCCTCATGACCAACGACACGCCGAACGATTTGGCTGACGATGTGGCGGAAATCCTGATTGACCTGCACGCACCAGGTACTTTGACCATGCTGCCCGACAATGGCTCCGAACACGTGCTCGCCTTCTACCCAGATTCCCGCGTGCAACTGCGGCGTGTATGCCTTTTAGCGTCGGACATCTCGCGCGAGCTCGACGCCGCTTACGTTCGCATAGAACCGATCGGCGCTTCAGCCGAGTTGCGCATCCGCCTGTTACGCGAAGTGCCGCTCGACGGCTGAGCCGTGGCAGCAAGCGCGTTCAATCATTACGCATTTGGAACGAATTAGACGTTTGGCGCCGGCTGTGTTAGTATAGCAGCACAGTTACGGCACTGCCGATGCTGTTTCTCTCAACATCGGAGATTTACCATGTCCCACCCTGCCCGGGTGCTGGAGCGTGACGACGTGCGCCGGCTGGTGCAGTACGTCGCGACCAACCGGCACCCCTTACGTGATCGTGTCATTGTCCTGCTGAGCTTCAAGGCAGGTTTGCGTGCCTGCGAGATCGCTGGTCTCGACTGGGCGATGGTATTGCGAGCAAACGGGCATATCGGCGATCAGCTGCTGGTCGCCGCCAGCATCGCAAAGAATGGCGCAGCGCGACAGCTGCCCATCCATCCGGAACTCGCCACCGCAATGCGGCGGCTGCACAACCATCAAGGCAAGCCTACGGCAGGTCCGGTGATCCGTTCCGAGCGCGGGGCGCACATGCGGGCCGGCAGCATCGTCAACTGGTTTGCCGCTGCCTATGCCGCGCTGGGGCTGCACGGTTGTTCGTCCCACTCAGGCCGGCGCACCTTCATCACGCGCTCCGCGCGGCTGATCGCGCGCACGGGCGGTTCGCTGCGCGACGTTCAGGAACTTGCCGGTCACCGCCAGCTCACCACGACCGAACGCTATATCCAGGGTGACCGCGACAGCCAGCGCAGGCTTGTCCGCCTCGTCTGACGACGAGTTCCCCTTCTTCCCTTCATATCGCTAGCTTCAGGAGAATTCGCATGAACGCGAAGCCGACGACTCACGCCCACAACGCATCAGACGCGCGTAGCCCCATCGCCCGCCTCAACGATGCCTTGCGCCAAATGCCCGTCGATGGACGATTGGCGGTCACCGCCGGCGTGATCGCGCTCGGCAACGGCGCTGTGTCCGACATCCTGCTGGCAGTCGCCAGCTTTGACGCATTCACACCCGACAACGACCCGTATGGCGAGCATGACTTTGGCACCGTTGAGTGGAACGGCACCCGAATCTTCTGGAAAATTGACTGTTATGACCGCGCCATGCGGTTCGGCTCGCCTGATCCTGCCGACCCCAGCGTCACCACCCGCGTGCTTACGGTGATGCTGGCTGACGAATACTGATGGGGCGCACGACCATGGCAAAGCCAGCGATGCTGGAGGTTGGCACCATCTCCTTTGCGCGATGCGGACAAAACATGATGCTGCGTCCTGCCGAGCGCACGCGGCTTATCCTTGCCGCAAGCCATGCTTATGAGCCCGATCTGCTGGTGACCGCGGGCTATGCGGTGCATTCGCGAAAGCAGTTGCACCGGTTGGCCCGTGAGATCTCCAACGAGCCGCGCGCGGGCACCATCGTCACTGAAGTTCATTATGACGGTCGTGCTCAGCGCGAGGCTGGACGTTGGCACGCCATGTGGGCGATCACGGGCGATGGCGACCTTCATCGCTTTGGCCGCCAAGCATTTGCGCGCAGTCGCCAGATCGCGGCTGCCGACAACCCGCGCCTCGAGCGCTTCGTGCGCCAGTTGGATCAGCGCAGCCTGGAGTTCGAGCGATGCAGCGTCTTTGCGCTCATCTGCGGCGAGCTCAACATCATTCGGGGGCGCACCGCACCGCGCTTCGTTGACCAAACCGCACGCGACGCGATTTTGGCGGCTGACATCATCGTCAATCCAACTCACGACCGCATGAGCAACGCCGGCACGTTAGCCGCCAAGCGCAAGCTATTGTCCCAGCCACACGCAGACGGGCGACCGCGCGCGTACATCTCCTGCTCCAACTGGGAAGCGTGCGGGCTGAACGGGCGCATCCAGTATCCCTCGCCTACGCTCCACACAGTTTATGTGTCGGGTAAGCCGTTGGCGTATGAAGAGCTGGCTGATGGTGCGTTTGGCTTTGTGTATCGTCGTTGGCAGTTGCCGCTTGACCGTGAACTGTAAACGGTCTGCTTGCTACTCGCACTCGGTGGAATAGTACCATTTTCCCATGAGTACCGCCGATCCTTGGCGGGCGCCGTGACAGAGCTGAAATCAGCCGGTTCAAGCTGTTCTTTTCTAAAGCCCGCCGCGTGGTGAAGTGGATATCCGCTGCTCGTCACCTTTCGGCCACGCCAAGCGCGATAGCTGCCGTCGCTCCGCGAAATGTATGAGGCAGCTAACGGCCGAGTGTCATTCGCAGACGAGTGCCTGTCTCAATATCTAGTGCTATTCAGGCGCTCAGGCCTGCGCGCACGCTCCTACCAATGGTTATAGCCGGTGGCATGCTTTGGCGTTGGCGCAGCGCCGCCAATCCGAAATGACCAGCTGCGTGAGTCTAGCGAGCGGAGGGGTTATGATTTCGGGGCCGTACCTGTTGTATCTCGGCGCAGCGACCGACGTTCTGGCGGTGAAAACCGCACGCGGCATTGCCGTTTGGCGTCCGGGCGCTGCCATCGGCGAAATGGCCCAGCCTGAGTGTACAGTGAGCGTCGGTTTGCCACGTATGACGATCGCGCAGGGCGTTGCAGCTGGCGCAAAGACATTGGTGGTGGGGTTCGCCAACGCGGGCGGCACGATCGATGAGACCACCGGCGGCGTGGTGCTCGAAGCAATCGCTGCCGGCCTGAATGTAGCCTCGGGGCTTCACATGCGCCTCTCCGACGCGCCTGGCGTTGCCGCTGCTGCGGAGCGGGCCGGTGTCGCGCTGGTCGACGTACGCACCCCGCCTAAGCTGCCGGTTGGCACTGGTAAGCGCCGCACTGGCCGTCGTTTGCTGACCGTCGGGACCGACTGCTCCGTCGGCAAAATGTACACCACGTTGGCGCTGGAGCGGGAACTGCGCGCGCGTGGCGTGGCGGCCGATTTCCGTGCGACTGGACAGACCGGGATCATGATCGCGGGTTCGGGCGTGCCGATCGACGCCGTTGTCTCGGACTTCCTGTCCGGCGCGGCCGAATGGGTGTCGCCGGACCGAAGTGACGACGGATGGGATCTCATCGAAGGACAGGGATCGCTATTTCACCCGTCGTTCGCTGGCGTGTCGCTCGGGCTTCTGCATGGTTCACAGCCTGACGCGCTTGTGCTGTGCCACGAGGCCGGGCGCGAGACGATCCGCCATACGCGTGACTACAAGGTTCCCGATCTCGCCTTGTGCCTTGAACGCAATCTGGAAGCCGGTCGCCTGACCAGTCCCGACGTCAAGGCGGTTGGCGTCGCCATTAACACGTCGGGGCTACAGAGCGACGAGGCGCATGCTCATTGTCTCGCCATCGAGGATCGCCTTGGCCTTCCATGCCAGGATCCGGTGACAATGGGGACCGACCGTATCGTGGACAAGCTGCTCGCATGCTTCGCGCCGTCCGTCCTCGCATAGAGCGTCACGCGCTACGCACGCCTTTCCGCATTGCGCGCGGCGTGCGGGACAGCATCGATGTCGCGGTGGTCGAACTGCAGCACGGAGCAGTCGTGGCGCGGGGCGAAGGCACGCCAACGCCCCGCTATGGCGAGACGCCCGAAATGGTCATCGAGCAGATCGAGAAGACCGCTGACGCGATCGCGGAGGGTGCTGACCGTGCCGCGCTCCGCGCATTGTTGCCTGCGGGCGCGGCGCGCAACGCGCTCGACAATGCGCTTTGGGACCTCGAGGCGCGGCTGGCTGGCACGCTCTATGCGCCACCAGTCGAGGGTTTGGTAAGCGCCCGCACCATCTCGATCGACACGCCCGCCGCCATGGCCAAAGCGGCCCTTGCGCTTGCCGATGCCCGGCTCATCAAGGTCAAGCTGGACGGCAACGACCCTGCCGCGCGCCTGCGAGCGGTGCGTGATAGTGCGCCCGCCGCGATCCTGATCGTTGACGCCAACGAAGGCTGGTCACTCGATCTCCTCCGGGACATGGAGGAGGTGCTGGTCGATTGTGCGGTAAGGCTGGTCGAACAGCCACTGCCTGCAGGGCAGGACGCGGCGCTCGCCGATATTGCGTTGCGCGTGCCGCTGTGCGCCGACGAAAGCTGTCATGTCGCTGCCGATGTGTCGCGGCTACGCGAAATCTATGACTTCGTGAACATCAAGCTGGACAAGACCGGCGGACTCACTGAGGCGCTCGAACTGCTCGCCGCGGCCCGGAATTCGGGAATGGGCGTGATGGTTGGCTGCATGCTTGGTACTTCGCTTGGCATGGCGCCTGCCATGCGCGTCGCGGCGATGGCCGACTATGCGGATCTCGATGGCCCCTGGTGGCTTCGCGAAGATCGCTCCGGTGGATTGACCTTTGCGGCGGACGGCAGCGTCGGTCCGCCCGACGACGCGCTTTGGGCATACCCTGCCGCCTGAGGTTCCGCTCGGCACTCCGGTATGATCTGCTGTGCGCTTGCGGACGGCGCGCTTTGCCGACACTGCTGCGACCGTGCTGACGCTACGCCACATTGAGATCTTCCACGCTGTCTACCAGACTGGGTCACTCAGTGGCGCAGCGCGCGTGCTTGGCGTATCACAGCCGTCGGTCAGCAAGGTGTTGCGCCATGCGGAGTCGCAGCTCGGCCTGGCACTGTTCCGGGTGGTCAAGGGGCGGCTAATCGCGACCGACGAGGCGCATCGATTGTTCGAGGAGGCTGCCGCTGTTCAAGACCGGGTGGCAACCTTGTTCGAAGCAGCGCGCAATCTGCGCCTCGCCGATCAGGGTCGCCTGCGCATTGCGACGATCCACTCGTTGGGTTTGCGCCTTCTGCCGCAGGCGATGGCTCGCTTTGCAGTTCGCCATCCACAGGTCTCGTTCGAAATCCGCACCTTTCACACCGAAGAACTGGCAGATACGCTGCATAGTCGAAGCAGCGATCTGACCATCGGTTATGACGTGGCGCGGCATCCGAGGCTGGGTAATGTGACGCTTGGCTCTGGCGAGCTGGTCGTGTTGTTCCGGCGGCAAGATATCCCGAGCCCGCCGCCGCGGATTGCGATCGAGACACTGCGCTCGTTTCGGATCATTCAGTTGATCAACGATGGTGCGATCGGCGGCTTGCTCGCACGGCGGACGGCAGACCAGCGATCCGATGCCGCAACGATCGCCGTGAAGAGCTATTTCGTCGCTGCCGCACTGGTGGAGCAGGGGATGGGCGTCGCGGTGATCGACGAGTTCACCGCACGCGGATGCATGACGCCAGAGCTAGACATGCGTCCGCTCGAACAAGGCATGCAATTTAACATCGTCGCCGCGCACCTTGAGGACGTGCCGCTATCGACCGTCGCACGACAGTTTCTCGAAAGCGTGCGCACGGCGATCGGGCCAGCCAAGGCATAACATCGGGCTATGCTCGACGCGCGATTTGCTGTGCCGGTCACCCAATCCTTTCCCTAGCATCGCCCTCCGGTCTGACATTCGGGGGAAAGCGCGTGAAGAGACGGAACAAGCGGCTGGCGATCATCACGGCGGCGGCGCTGGCTGGTACGGCAGGCTGGACGGCACTCAGCGCACGAACGACGCCCGAGTTTGATCTGGTGATCGCCGGCGGACGGGTCATCGATCCAGAGAGCGGCCTTGATGCGGTGCGATCAATCGGGATCAAAGATGGTCGCGTCGTCATGATTTCCGATGAGTTGCTCGCAGGCAAGTCTCGGATCGATGCCAAGGGCCTAGTTGTCGCGCCAGGCTTCATCGACGTGCACTCTCACGCCCAGACCATACCAGGTGGTTGGATGCAGGCACTTGACGGTGTCACCACCGCGCTCGAGCTGGAAACCGGCCGTTGGCCAGTAAGCGACAGCTATCGCAACGCCGCGGCGGAAGGCCGCCCCATCAATTACGGCTTCTCAGTTTCATGGGGTGGCGTCCGTACCGAGCTGCTCGGCGCTCGCGCCAAGGGCTTAGCCACGGCAGAAGAGATCAAGATGATCCTACGCAAGGTAGGGGAGGGGCTTGATGACGGCGGCCTGGGTGTAGGCACTCCAGTCGGTTACTGGACCGAAACCAACCGCACTGAATATTGGGATGTGGCGAAGCTCGCCGCTAGTCGCGATGTGCCGATGTTCACGCACGTACGCAGCAAAAATTCGCGCGATCCGCACAGCGCGGTGGAAGCATTCGGGGAGGTGATCGCAGCCGCGGCGACCACGGGCGCGCACATGCACCTGTGCCACATAAACAGTTCGGGCCTGCGCGATATCCCGCGGCTCGCGGCGATGATCGTCAAGGCGCGCTCCTATGGCATCCCGGTTACCAGCGAAGCCTATCCTTGGGGTGCCGGCTCTACCGGCATCAACGTGCCCTTCCTCCAGGTCAAAAACCTGCCCTTGGTCGACATCAAGTCGAGCAACATCGAAGTCGTGGCGACCGGCGAGCACCCGGCGTCTGATGCCCGTCTCGCCGAGTTGCAGCGCCAGGATCCGAGTGCACGCGTCTTCGTCCATTATCTGAATGAGGCGGTCGATGCCGATCGCCGCTTGATTGAGCAGGCGGTGCTCGTACCCGACGGTTTCATCGCCAGCGACGCGGTGAACTATTCGGTCGGTGCCGAGGATTTCACCACGCCGAAATGGCCGTTCCCCGGTAACGTCTACGGTCATCCGCGCACCGCATCGACCTTCACCAAGGTGCTGGGTGAGTATGTGCGCGACCGTCAGCTTCTGAGTCTGCCCGACGCGATCCGCCGCTCGACCATCCTGCCAGCGCAGTTGATGGAGCCGGTTGCGCCCGAGATGAAGCGCAAGGGCCGCATTAAGCCCGGCGCCGACGCCGATATCGTGGTGTTCGATCCTGCCACCGTCGGGGCGGTGGCTACCTATGCCAAACCGACCGCGCCCTCGCGCGGGATGCGCTATGTGCTCGTCGGAGGCAATTATGTGGTTCGTGACGGCAAGCTGCTGTCCGAAACACGCTTCGGCCGTCCGGTGCGCGGCGGGAGCGCGAAATGAAGGGTCTCGGTGTCAGTCTGATCGCATTGGCGATCGCAGCGCCGGCCGTCGCGCAGCCCAATGGAACGCAGCAGCAGGCAGTCGACGCCGTGTTCGCGCGCTATGCGGGCAAGGACGTCCCAGGCTGTGCCGTGGCAGTCGAAATGAAAGGCCGCAAGCTGATCGACCGTGCCTACGGCATGGCGGATCTCGAGAACGCAATTTCTGCGAAGCCCAGCACCATCTACGAGGCGGGATCGGTGTCCAAGCAGTTCACCGCCGCTGCGGTCATCCTGCTAGCGCGCGACGGTAAACTTAGTCTCGGCGACGATATTCGCAAGTATCTACCTGAGATGCCGGACTACGGCACGCCCGTTACCGTTGGCCAGTTGATCCATCACACCAGCGGCTTGCGCGACTGGGGCTCGGTGGCAGGTATGGGCGGCTGGCCCCGCAACAGCCGGGTGGCCGACAATGACGACGTACTGGCGCTGGCGGCGAAGCAGAAAGGGCTAAACTACGCGCCGGGCACGCACTACACCTACAGTAACACCAACTTCAATCTGGCCGCTGTGATTGTGGCGCGCGTTTCAGGCATGTCATTCGCGGCATTCAGCGAAACCCGCATCCTTAGTCCGCTCGGTATGACGAACAGTAGCTGGCGTGAACGCTATGCCCGCATCGTGCCCGGCCGCGCGATCGCTTATGCCCGCGAAGGTACAGGCTATGTCATCGACCAGCCGATCGAGGACGCGCATGGCAACGGCGGATTGCTGACCACCACCGCTGACCTGCTGCGCTGGAATGCGGCACTGTCGGCGGATACTTTGGGGCAAGGCTTTACCGCCGCGATGGAGAAGGTGGGCGTTCTAAAGTCCGGCGTTGCCATCGAATATGCCGCCGGTCTGCGAGTTACGCAGCGCGACGGTCGACGGGAAGTCGCGCATTCGGGATCGACCGGCGGTTATCGCGCGTGGTTGGCGCGCTATCCCGATCAAAAGCTGTCGGTGGCGCTACTGTGCAACGCGTCGGACGCCAATCCGGTGGAAACCGGCCGCCGCGTTGCGGATGCCTTCCTGCCGGCGACGCCCGCAGCACGGGCGTATGTTGCAAAGAAGCTGCCCGCCACTGGCATTTACCTCAGCGACGTTACTGGATTGCCGCTGCACATCACGGTGAAGGATGGGAAGCTGCTGGCCGACGAGGTGACGATAAAGCCGGTCGGGCCAGGTCGTTGGCGAGCTGGCGACTTTACCTATGTCTGGGATGCGGAGAACGAGTTGACCGTGGAGGCGATCGGCGAGCGGCTGCGTTACCGCCGCGCCGATCCGGCGGTTGCGGGCGAACCACGCGACTATGCTGGTCGGTACTGTGGCGTCGACAACGACTTTTGCCTGGCGGTTGGTATCGGCGCAGGCCGCGCACTGACGGTCGCTCCATCGACACGGGAAGGCCATACGCTGTCGTTCAAGCCGGCCTTCGCCGATGCGTTCGAGAGCGCCTATGGTGACGTTCTGCGCTTTACGCGCAAGGACGGAAGGGTAACCGGCTTACGCTATCTCACCGGACGCGCTTACGGCGTCGCGTTCAACCGTATCAACTAAGCGCGATCAATCTGAGCAACAACAAAAGGCGGGAGCGACGCTCCCGCCTTTCCATATCACCAGTGTTTGCGCCGTGTTCAGAACCGCAGCGACGCACCCATCGAGAAATACCGGCCGATCTGATCATAGTGGATCTGACCATAAGTGGTCAGCGGCGGATCAAGGTCGAACAGATTGTTGATCGTTCCGTACAGCGTGAACGGCCCCGCATTCACCCGTGCACCAAGGTCGATGTAGGTCTTGGACGAGATGTCGTTGTTCGCGATGTCGACTTCGGCATTATACACGCCACCTGCGACATAACGGGCGCGCAGGTCGAAGGTGCCGAGCTGCGATTCCCACGAGATACTGCCGTTGGCACGCCACCGTGGAATGCCAGAGGTGCCATCACCCACAGTTCCAACGGTCTCGATGCGTGCGATACCATCATCAGTGATGCGTGAATCAGTGTAGGTCGCAAGCGCGCGGAAGCGCAGGTTGCCGTCGGCATTCGCCGCAAGATCCGCGAGCGGCAGCGTATAGGTCGCCTCGAGATCGATACCCTGAGTTTCAAGCCGTGCGAAATTCAGGAACGTGCTGTAGATCGCCGTGATCGCGCCGGTCGGCGAACCGCCGGTACGTTCGATCTGGCTGCAGAGGCTGGTCTGCCCCTGATAACAGCGCGTGACGACGTCCTGTGCGGTCGGGGCGACGATGACGTCGTCGATGTCGATGCTGTAATAGTCGGCAGACAGCTTCAAACGCGGGATAAAGCCTGGTGACCAGCTAACACCGGCGGTGAAGGTCTGCCCGATCTCCGGACGCAGATTGGGATTGCCGCCGCCATATCGAACCACTGAGTCGGTCGTACCGCGCACCGGATCCGCGACCGTGCTGAAGGTCGTCGTCAGGGTGGTGAAGAACTCCGCCAGACTCCCGGACCGAATATCGCGCGATCGTGTGGCACGGATCAGGAACTGGTCGAACAGCAGCGCGGTGCCCCCCAGCTTCCACGACCAAATACCGCCAGTGTTGCTGTAGTCCGAATAGCGGGCAGCGCCGTTCACACCGAACTCGGCCGTTCCGTCGATATCGATCAGCGGCACGTTCAGCTCGGCGAAAGCTTCTTTCACATCGAAACCACCATCGAGCGGTGCGAAGTTAAGTTGGGTAAAGCCGCGGGCACGGGAAACCGGGTCGATATCGACCGATTCAATTGCCTCCCGTCGTGCCTCTCCACCGACCGCCACCGTGACCGGCCCGGCCCATAAGTCGAATAACGTGCCCCGAATGTTGAAACCGCCGCTGTCGAGCGTTTCGTTGGTGATGCCAAATGCGTCTGCAAATGCGAAATCGACAGCCTCCTGCGACGCGCGACCTGCGCCGAAGATGTCGAGCGGCCGGCACGCGGTGCCCGGATTGGTCAGCGCTACCCGGCAGACGATGTTGCCAGCGGGGTCACGAACAGCGTCAAGCGCTTGCGCCAGGTTCGTCGTGATGCGCTGATTCTGGTAGCTGCGGTGATCACGCGCCTCGCCATGGCTGTAGAAGGCGCTGTACTTCCAACGCCCGTCTGCGAACGATCCGTCTATGCCGATCGCGCCTTCCCAAGTTGACCGACGGTAGCCGAAGATGCGCTGGCCATAATCCTGAAAGATGCGCCCGAGCGAAAAGGTCGCCTGGTTGGCAGCGACTAGCCTGTCACGTATTTCGGGCCGCAGAAAGGCGTTATCGCGCGAGAAGGTTAGGTTGCCGCGAGCCACTTCCGAGTAGAACAGATATTCAGACGAAATATTGTTGTAGAGGCCGTCGATCCACAGCGTCGCATTGTCGGTGACGTCGAATGACAAGCGACCATATCCGTTGTAGCGCTCGTACGGTGAAGACAAGGGATATTCGTCGGTGCTGCTGATGCCTTCGCCGCCGACCATCACCGCCGATCCGCGCGGGCTGCCGTAGACGAACGGGCGCAACGTACCGTCCGAGTTGAATGTCTGTCCGGCGAGCGCCCCGTTGACGATCAGGCCACCTGCGCTGGCGTTGGAGAAATTAACGTCGCGCGCTAGAAAGAAGGCGCTTTGTCCGTTGGTCGGCGTGTAGGTCGGGTTCGCATAGACGGCCGTGCTGCCGACGTTGGGACGGCTATCCCGGTTCATGGCGCCGCGTTCCTTGACGAAGCTGCCCCCGATTACAAAATGGCCGCGGCCATCGGCGAAGTCGGTGCCCCAGCTCGCGTCGGCGCCATAACGAGCGGCATCGCCCCGACTCGAGATCCCCGCCTGGACGTCAAGCGTCAATCCCTTGGCATCGCGATCGAGCAGGATGTTGACTACACCTGCCACGGCTCCTGAGCCATAGGCGGCCGAAGCGCCACCTGTGACGACCTCTACCCGCTCGACCAGCGGCAGCGGCACTACGTTGAGATCGGCGGTACCGATCGACCGCCGGCCATTTAGCAGTGTCAGCGTGCGGTTCGCTCCCAAGCCGCGCAGGTCCGCGGTGGTGGTGCCCGAATTGGTGTTTGCGACCGTGGACTGAGGCGTCGTGCTTGCTCGGAACTGCGGCAGATCGTTCAGAACTTGGCCGATGCTCGGACGATTCCCCAGCCGCAGCTCGGCCGCTCCGACAACCGTGGTAGGGGTGGGCGCATCAAACCCACCAACGTCGATGCGCGATCCGGTGACCACGACATCCTCGCCGCCCGTCGGCTCCAAGTCGTCGACTAATATGTTCGTCGCGGCGTTCTGCGCCCAGGCAGGGGCGATAGTTGCGAGCGCCATAGCAATCGCGCAACTCGCTCGTAGTTCGATTAACATTCGCGGCATCATCATTCCCCCGGAAAAGCACCCTGACGATCGTGACGATTTCATTTCACTGCAGTGCAGCACCAGCCAAGAAGAGTTCAGCCGCTATAACCTGAGGTTAGAAGCGTCCGACGAGCCCCTGACTCGCGAGCCGTTATCCGGCAGTTCAGGCTACCGCCAAGCTGAACGAGTGACCGCTTCCGGTTTCATTGGAGCGGCGCTGAATAGCCAAAACGTGGGTCCTTGTGCCCGCGAAGCTGCCAATCGGCTTTCGACCCAATTCCCGGCCATACGTTGCCTGCGCTCCGCTCCCCAGAAGCGGTCGTCCGTTCACAAACTGGCGTTTGATGAACACTTGCTTGCGCCAAGCTCCTGAAAGTTTGCGCTTATAGAGGGCCTTTGCGCACGGCCGTCGCTGTCCAGAAAACAACCGGGGCTGTTGAAAAAGGCCGGGTGATCCGATCGCGTGCCTGGCGGGTTCCCCGCCTCGACACATCGGGAGCAGCGGCCATGATGGGCGAGCAACAGCGAGGCGGCAAGGGCGCAAGTTGGCGGGCGCTGGGAGCGATGATCCCCGCCGATCATATCCTACGCAGGATAGACGGGCTGATCGACCTGGGTGAACTGCGCCATGCGCTCGCCCCGCACTACAGTCGCCGAGGGCGTCCCTCGATCGCGCCCGAACTGCTGATCCGCATGTCACTGATCGCTCGCCTCTACGGCCTCACGTCGGAACGTCGGCTGTGCGAGGAAGTCCGCTTCAATTTGGCCTATCGCTGGTTCTGTCGTTTACCACTCGACGCGCCCGTGCCGCACCACTCTACGTTCAGCAAGAACCGGCATGGCCGCTTCCGCGATGCCGGCATCTTCCGCATCCTGTTCGAGCAGACTGTGCGGCGCTGCGCCGACGTGGGGCTGATTGCCCACAAGGATGCCGCAATCGACGCATCGTTCGTCGCAGCCGATGCAAGCTGGCAGCGCAAGATGCGGGACGCCGACATGGCCGCGCCTCGGCTTCCCCGCCCGGTTTGTGAATGGCTGGCGGATCAGGCCAATGCTCCACCGCAGGAACATGGGGTGCCGCGTGGCAAGCCGGCCGAGGTGTCACGCACCGATCCGGCGTCGGCGTGGTCTGCGCGCACGGCTCGGGGCCGGTTCGGCTATGCCCTGAATGTCCTGATCGACACGCCGGGAGGGGTGGCGATCGACGTGGAGGCCAGTCCCGCCCGCTTCGCGGCAGAAGTCGATGCGGGGCGGACCATGCTGGCACGGGCCGACGATCGGTTCGGCTACCGGCCAAAGCGTGTCGCGGCCGACACCGCCTATGGTAGCGCCGCGTTCCTGGCGTTTGTCACCGATCGCGGCACCATCCCGCATATCCCAGTGCTGGAACGCTCCGAGCAGACCAAGGGCAAATTCCCCCGCGAAGCCTTCCGCTATGAGCGGGAGCAGGGCCGCTATGTCTGCCCCGCTGGGAAGATACTGCCCTTTCGCGGTGCCGATCGTCGGGCCGGCTTCCTCCGATACAGCGCCAGTCCTGCCGATTGCCGCGCCTGTTACCTCAAACGGAAATGCACCGCAGGCAGCAACAGGTCGGTTACGCACAGCGAACATGAGGACGTGCGTGAGCTGGTGCGCGGCGAGATGCAGACGCCGCTATTCAAGCGGTCGATGCGGCTGCGTCGGGGCGTCGAGCGGGTGTTTGCCGATGCCAAGGGTAAGCGGGGGCTAACCCGTTTGCACCTTCGCGGCCTGCGCGGTGCCGAGGAAGAGTTTCTGTTGGGCGCGGCCATTGCCAATCTCGTGCTATTGGCCCGCCCTGACGCACGACCGGCACGGACCCGCCGCCCGCCCCCGGTGCCGGAACGGATCGACCACATGGCCCGGATCAGCCGGGGCCGGTTCGAGCAATCCTACTACGCTACGATCTTCTGACGCCAGTTAGCCAGGTTCGCGCTCGGCCGCAGGGAAGTGGCGATAGAAGGTAGAACGGCCGACCTGTAACAGCTTCGCGACCTTCGCCGGTTTGTCGCCGGCCTTGAGCAGCTTGCGGGCGGTATCGAGCATGTCGGGCGTCATTACGGACTTGCGGCCTCCACCCGTGCCGCCCTTTGCCCGTGCCGCTGCCAAACCGGCGATCGTCCGTTCCTTTATCAGTTCGCGCTCCATCTCTGCGACGGAAGCGAGGATATGGAACAGCAGCCGGCCCGATGGGGTGGCCGTGTCGAACCCGTCCGTCAGCGATCGGAAATCAATCTTGCGAGCGGACAGGTCGGCCGCCAGTTCGATCAGGCCCCCGATAGATCGGCCAAGGCGATCGAGCTTCCATATCACCAGCGTATCGCCCGCCCGCACGAAATTGAGAGCTTCGGTCAGGCCGGGACGGTTCAGCTTCGCGCCGCTCACCTTGTCGGTGAACTGTCCGTCGTCAGAACATTCGGCACAACTCGCGGCGTAGA
>NZ_JAKNQR010000008.1:0-127705 GCF_036890205.1 Sphingomonas panaciterrae | reverse complement strand
GCTCGACCTCATCGAGGTCGAGGTTACCGTCACCGGCGACCAGTGGCTGGAGAAACTGCTCCGCGCCTTCCCCGACGGTCTTCCGCAGACGCGGAAGTTCTCGATCTTTGCTCGGAAGATGGCCGACGGCGTAGATCCACTTGCCGATCCCGACGCCGCGCTGCTGGCATGGATGGACACTGAGGAACGGCTGTTCATGACCTATGAGCGGCACATTGTTGGCGAGCGACTGCAGCAGGGATTCATCATCGACGGTGCTGCGGACGTCGACGGGTTCGTCCGCTACTCGCTGGGCGTGCAGAACCGCCGCAAGTCACGGGCGGGGTTCGCACTGGGCCACCATGTCGAGGCACTGCTCGAGCTGCATGGCGTCGTGCATAAACGCGAAGCCACCACCGAGAAGCGCAACGGGCCGGACTTCCTGCTCCCTGACGAAACACGCTACCACGATCCCGCGTGGCCCGCCGAAAGGCTGTTGATGCTGGCGGTCAAGACGAGCTGCAAGGACCGCTGGCGGCAGGTGCTCGCCGAAGCCGATCGCATCTCTTCCAAGCACCTGCTGACGCTCGAGCCCGGCATCTCGCAGGCGCAGACCGACGAGATGCGCAAGGAACAGCTCCGGCTGGTGCTCCCTGCCCCGCTCCACGAGTCCTTCCGCCCGTCCCATCTGAATGACCTGAACAGCGTAGCTGCTTTCCTCGAACTTGCCCGAACGATCAGCTGACCTTCAAGCCGCCGGGTACACCGTCACGGTCGCGGCGGCGCCGATGCTCACCAGCGCCTCTTCGCCATACCCGCATGCTCGACGCTACTCTGCTGGCGCAACGCCGTCAGCGTTGACCAGGTCAGCGCCCACCAGGGTACCGCGTAGCCGAACACGCTTTTCCACCATGTCCACAGGCGTGCGGTGAAGCTCAAGCAGGTAGCGGCCGCCGATGTCGCGGCGCAGGTAAAAGGCACCACCATCCCTGATCAGCGTTCCTACCTCGTCAATTGGCGTTCCAATCTTTTTCATACCCCCTCCATGCGGCTGCGTTTTCGCGGCTGGTAGCAGCTTTGCACGCGTCGCCACATGCCGCCCATAGCAAGTTCGTCAGGCAGGCCCGGAGATCGGCAACATTGTCGCTGCCTGCTTCTGCCAGCTTGCAGGTATTGGCGCATTGAGCGTCAGCGTTCTGGCGGTGACGCCGGTGCGCTGCCTGCCGCCGAGGATCGCTGAGGTGACGGCCGGCGAGAGGAAGGCAAGCCGGACGACGCGCGTGATATACGCGGCGCTGACCTGCTCGTGCTCGGCAAGCCGCGTGATGTCGATCTCACCCTGACGCAGCTCGGTCCACCAGCCACGTGCCTGCACCAGCAGCCGGGTGAGCGAGCGGTCAGGCACGCTGGTGCTGGCCTGACCATCGCCCTGGATCAGCCGCATCGCCCTGCCCGAGCGCGTCAGCCGTACCGTTTCGCTCAGCGTGATCGTCGCTGGTGCGTCGGGGTGGGTGGAGGCATCAAGCGCCGCGGCAATGTCGCGGGTTTGGCAGACCAGGTCGATGCGCGTGTCGTGCACCTGCACCTGCTCGATGAGGGCAAGTGCGTCGGGCTGTCGCTGACGCTGCCTGGCAGCAAGTTCCCTGCAGCGTTCAGTGATCTCGGCGTAGCGATCAGCAGGCAGGTCGAGCCAGGCCGTCGCCATCAGCTCGATGGGATCGTCGAACAGCGTGGCGATGCGATTGGTGACCAGCGTCTCGATCTCGCGTGCGGGCACGCGGATGCCGGCGGCGCTATCGCCTTGAGCGAGCGCCCGGCTGACGTAGTAGCGGTAGCGGCTGGTGCCGCCCTCCCCTTTGCCGGCCGGCTTGGCGGTGTGCGTGACGATGAGCGGCTCGCCCTTGCCATCGACGATCCTGCCGGCAAGCAGGCTTGGGCTGGCGCTGCGGGTGCGCTGCTGACCTTGCGTGTTGTCGGCCAGCATCGCCTGCACGCGGTCGAAGGTTACGACGTCGACTATCGCTGGATGGTTGCCGGGGTAGATCTTCTCACCATGCGCAATCCGACCAGTGTAGGTGACCCGCTTGAGGATCAGGTAGAGCGTACCGCGCGAAAACGGGACACCGCCGAGCGGCTTGCCGCCGTTGCTGGTGCGCTGCGGCGCGATGATCCCCTGCCCCTTCAGCTCGGTCTCGAGCTGGCGCACGTTGCCCAGCGCGAGATAGCGGGTGAAGATGTGCCGGATGAGGGCGGCATGCTCATCGATCACGGCAAGGCTGCGACCATCAGGCTTGTAGCCGAGCGGCGGAGTGCCGCCCATCCACATGCCCTTGGCCTTCGATGCGGCAATCTTGTCGCGGATGCGCTCGGCAGTGACCTCGCGCTCGAACTGCGCAAACGACAGCAGCATGTTGAGGGTCAGCCGCCCCATGCTGCTGGTGGTGTTGAACGCCTGGGTGATGCTGACGAAGCTCGCATCCGCCTCCTCGAACGCTTCGACCAACTTGGCAAAGTCGAACAGCGAGCGGCTCAGCCGGTCGACCTTGTAAACCACGACGATGTCGATCCTGCCGGCCGCGACATCGTCCATCAGGCGCTTGAGCGCAGGGCGCTCAAGCGTACCGCCCGAGATGCCGCCATCGTCGTAGCGTTCAGCCAGCTCGGTCCAGCCTTGCGACGCCTGGCTACGAATATAGGCGGCACATGCCTCACGCTGTGCGTCGAGGCTGTTGAAGTCCTGCTCCAGACCCTCGTCCGAGGACTTGCGCGTGTAAATGGCGCAGCGGATCGGACCGGTGGTTTTGCTGGCCCCCTTGCTCATGCTGCCACCTTCTTCTTAAGGCCAAAGAAGGCCGGACCGGACCAGCGCGTGCCGGTGATTGCGCGAGCGACTTCGCTTAGCGAGCGCCACTCGCGATTGTCCCAGCGGATCACCTGATCGCTTCCGTCGCTGCTCACCTCAACCGTGACGACATGCACCCGGCCGCCCCATTCGCGCACCAGCCGCATACCGGCATTCGGGCGTGTCGTTCTGGTCTCGGCGCGGGAGAGCTGGTCGAGGAGCCGGGTGGTCTCCCGTTGCAACCCACCCAGGCGCCGCGCCTGGATCTCCCAGGCGAGCGCCAGCCGCAGCAGTTTCGGACTGATCTTCGGAACCGTGCTGCCGGTTTCGGCAACCCAGCGTCGGCGCAGCTGGTCCGACGACAGCGCATCAAGCGATGCGATTTCGGCCTCGATGTCCATCATGCCGCCTCCACGATGCGGTAGCAGGTGACGCCGTCGCGCTTGCTCTTGGCCAGAGAGCGCCCTTTCCTGCGCAGGCCGGTCAGTGCAGCGCGGGTCGTGTGCGGCAGCCAGCCGGTCGCCTCGACCAGCTCGGTGAGCGTAGCGCCCTCCCCTCGCCCGAGCAGCGCCAGCACCAGCGCCGCCTTGGTCTGTTTGGGTGCAGGTGCAGCAGCCGGCACGCTGGCAGCGCCTGACACTGGCGCCTCCTCCGCTCCTATCGCGACCTTGCCGGCCACGGTGATGAACATGCCAAAGCGCGTGATCCCGTCGATGCGCCACACGCACTCGGGCGTGGTCGTCTCGCGTTCTTCGACCAGTCCGCGCTTCACCAGCGAAGCCAGTGAGCGGGCGATGCCGCCTGCCGGTGCGGTGATGGTGGCGGGCAGCGGATAGAGGCTGCCGCTGTCGCGCTGTGCAGCCTGGCTCAGCAGGATGCTCTGCGTGTCGGTGAGGGTCATGGGCGGTCTCCTTTACGGACCAGCATCGGCGCCGGCCCCACCACCCACAGCCCGGTCGATTGAATCAGCCGGGCGTGCGAACCAGCGGTCACCCCCGCAGCTCACCGGTGCAGCAATGCTCGTTACCGGCGCGAAGTCGAATGGATTGTCGCCGGAAGCAGCGAACCGGTGCTGCCAAACTAACGTGCCCCGTCGTTACGCGAGCAGCGAACTGTGGATTTTCTATCTCACTGGCCATGCTCAAGGAGCTGTCAGTACCACGGATCCGCTCGGCTTGTTCCGGCACCGACGACGGTTAGCTGCTGATCGGCAGGCGACCGGCGTGAAGGCGCGGTCTCATTCGCTCCAGCCCCGTTGCTTTGACAGCACCAGCCGCACGCATCGCTCTTGTACTGCGTGGGATTATCGGTGAGCTTGCACGAGCGAGCCTCCCCCGCCTTTCAGGCACGACTCGCACTCCCGAGGCGTCGCGTCCCCCCAGATGCGGCGCCTCATTCGCTTCGGGGGCTCTGTCAGACTAACGTGGCAGGGCCTCGCGGGCGCTGCTAGCGGCCCTGGATGAGCCGCCGATCGAGAGCCAAGCCGCCCAGCCCGTTCCGCCGGTTCAACTCCTCGCCCGAGGTGATCCGGCTTGTCGTGATGATGTATGTGCGATTTCCGCTTTCGCTACGCAACGTCGAGGACCTGCTGTTCGAGCGAGGTATCGACATATGTCATGAGACCGTGCGGATGTGGTGGAACAGGTTCGGTCCGCTGTTCGCAGGCGACATTCGACGCCAAAGGGTGTCGGGGATGCGCGGCTTCCGGCAGTGGCGGTGGCACCTCGATGAGATGTACGTGAAGCTCAACGGCGAGATGGTGTACTTGTGGCGAGCCGTCGATCACGAGGGTGAGATCCTCGAGAGCTACATCACAAAGACCCGCGACAAGGATGCGGCGCTCACCTTCATGAAGAAGGCACTGAAGCGGCATGGCAACGCCGAGACGATCACGACCGACGGCCTGCGCTCATATCGCGCAGCGATGAGGGAGCTGGGCAACGCCAACAAGCAGGAGGTCGGACGCTGGGCTAACAACCGGGCCGAGAACAGCCATCTGCCGTTCCGACGAAGGGAGCGCGCCATGCTCCGGTTCCGACGGATGAAGACGCTACAGAAGTTCGCCTCGGTACATGCCAACATCCACAACCACTTCAGCCTCGAACGCCATCTCGTCGATCGTCAGACCTACAAGGAACGTCGCTCTGCCGCACTGGCAGAGTGGCAGATCCTTGCGAGCTAGGCCCCTGCCCTCAAAGATCGTCGTGCATCGTGCAGAGAGCGGTTCGCGTTAGACTGACAGCACCGCCACTCTTCTTTCTCGTATATCCCTCCACGCTGACGCCTCCCGGGCGCTAGCGCTCCAGCATCAGGCCGCCGTCGGCGAGCATGTCGCGCAAGGTGCGTTTCAGGACCTTGCCGGAGGCGTTCTTGGGCAGTTCGGCGATGAAGGCGACAGCCTTTGGCTTCTTGTAGCTGGCGATATGGTCGCGGCAGTGCCGGATCAGCGCGGCGGCGTCCGTGGCTTCGCCGTCGCGGGTGGCGATGATCGCGACGACGCTTTCACCCCACACGGGATCCGCCATGCCGACCACCGCTGCCTCCAGCACGGCGGGGTGACGGTAGAGCACTTCCTCCACCTCGCGCGGGTAGACGTTCTCCCCGCCGGTGACGATCATGTCCTTCTTGCGATCGACGATGGTGAGATAGCCGTCCGCATCCCAGCGGCCGACGTCGCCGGTGTGGAACCAGCCGTCGGTGAAGGCCCGGGCCGTCGCCTCCGGGTTGCGCCAATAGCCGGTGAGGACCTGATCGCCCTTCACCACGATCTCCCCCTCCACGCCAGGCGCAACGTCGGCCATCGCCTCATCGACGACGCGGACTCGGGCGAGCAGCATCTGGCGGCCGACCGAGTTCAGGATCGGCAGGCCCTCATCGATCGCGCGATCATGCTCGTCGGCGGTCAGGACCATGACGTTGCCGGCAAGCTCGGTCATGCCGAAGCCAGTGCCGAAGCGCACCTGCGGCCATTTTTCCCGCGCACGCAGCAGCACGGCGGCGGGCATCGCGGAGGCGCCATAGCCGACGTTGCGCAACGAGGAGAGGTCGTAACCGGGCATGGCGGGGTGATCGAGCAGCAGCGCGATCATCGTCGGGGCGGCGGCGGTGGAGGTGATACGGTGACGTTCGATGATGGCGAACAGCGCCTCGGGCACGAAGTTGGGCAGGATGGTCAGTTCAGCGCCGCGCAGATGGTTCACCACCATGCCGTAGCCGGCGACGTGATACATCGGGAAGGTGAGCAGATAGTGGGAATCGGGCTCCTTGTCCCAGCTCACCAGGCTGTTGAACACGGCGGCCATGACGTTGCGATGGGTGAGCATCGCGCCCTTGGGCAAGCCGGTAGTGCCCGAGGTGTAAAGCAGCCAGGCGATCGAATCCTCTGATGGCGGGGGCAGCGGTTGCGGCGTGCCGCTGGCCAGCAACGCATCGAAGCTGGCCGCCCCCTCCGCCGCGGCACCGATCACCAGCAAGTGCCGGACCGAGGGAATCTGATCGCGGATGGCGCGGATTGCGCCGAGATATTTGTCCTGGACGATCAGCACGCTGGGCGCGGCATCGTTGATGATCCAGGCGAGCTCGGCCGGGGCGAGGCGGTAGTTGAGGAAGGTTAGCGTCATGCCGGCGCCGGGCACGGCATAATAGCAGAGCGCATATTCGAGGCAGTTTTCGGCGAGGATCGCCACCCGGTCGCCCGGCTGCGCGATGCCGAGCAGCGCCTGCCCGAGCCGCCAGCAATCGTCGCGCATCTGGCTGTACGTGATCGCGCGCTCGTCCAGGCGCACCGCGACACGATCGGGCGCCCGGTGCGCCGCATGCACCGGAACCTCGCTGAGCAGCATTCATCCTCTCCTGTCTGTCGCAGGCAGGACGCGAGCTTAGCCGAAGGCGGGACGGGTTCAACCGCGTTGGATGGCCCGGCGGTTTATCCGGACGAACGTGTCAAAATGTTGCTGCGAATGATTTGCATTGACCTATATAGCCCCGTGCCGCAGGGCACGATGCAATTGCGAGTCAGTCTCACAAAGGGGTTTCATGTTCCGGACGTCCATGCTGTGCTCAGCGGCTTTTTGCACGCTGTCTCTCGCAGCGCTGTCACCCGCCCAGGCGCAAACTGAGGTTCAGGCGCAAACTGGCGCCCAGTCGCAGACAGAGGCAGGGTCAAGCGCCCCGTCGGTCACGGTGGCGAACGCCAAGGAACCCGCCAGGAGCGGGACGCGCCAGGACGCGCCGACCGGCGACATCGTGGTGACCGCCGCGGGCTACGCCCAGCGCATCGTCGACGCCCCCGCGAGCATCAGCGTCATCGACCGCGCCGATCTGCAGGACAAGAGGTTCGGCAGCCTCGCCGAAGCGCTGGTCGACGTGCAGGGGATCGATGTCGGCGGCGAGGCGGGCAAGACCGGGGGCCTCAACATCTCCATCCGCGGCATGCCGAGCGATTATACATTGGTGCTGATCGACGGGCGGCGGCAGAATCCGCCGGGCGGAGTCACGCCGAACGGGTTCGGCGAAACCTCCACCAGCTTCATCCCGCCCTATTCGGCGATCGAGCGGATCGAGGTGGTGCGCGGGCCGATGTCGACGCTGTACGGGTCGGACGCGATGGGCGGGGTGGTGAACATCATCACCCGCAAGGTCGGCGATCGCTGGGTCGGATCGGCGACGGCGGAAAGCACCGTTCAGTTCGACGAGCGGTTCGGCAACATCCAGTCGGTCAACGGCTTTGCGCAGGGCCCGGTGGTGCGCGACCTGCTGGGCCTGACGCTGCGCGGCAGCGTGTTCCATCGCGAGGGTTCGAACATCCCCATCCCCGGTGACCCGGCGCTGACGCTGGGGCGCAATCCCGTCCGGTCGGACGTCTATACCTATGGCGGGCGGCTGACGCTGACGCCGCATGCGGACCATGACCTGTGGCTGGAATATGATCGCAACGAGCAGCGCTATGACAATAGCGAAGGGCGGCTCGGCACGCTGGGTTCCGGCGGCTATGCGCCCGAGCAGCGGTTCAGCCGGTCGAACTATGTGCTGGCGCACAGCTGGCGCAGCCCGATCGGCACGCTGGACACGACGCTGACGCGCAACGAGACCGAGACGATCGGTCGCCTGATCCCCAACGGCACGCCCGGCCAGGTGCCCGGCAGCCCGCGCGAACTGCAAGCGCGCAACGACATCATCGATTCACGCCTGGCCGGCAAGCAAGGCCCGGTCGCCTTCACCGTCGGCGGTCAATATTGGCACGCCCGGATGGTCGAGGGCGTAGCGCCCGAACCCTTCACCTTCACCCAATGGGCAGGCTTTGCGGAAGCGACGCTGACCGTCGTCGAGGACGTGAAGCTGACGGGCGGCGTGCGCTATGACAATCATTCCACCTTTGGCGACAAATGGTCGCCGCGCGCCTATGCGGTCTGGAACGTCTCCGACGCGCTGACGCTGAAGGGCGGGGTGAGCCGTGGTTTCAAGACGCCGCGGGTCGAGCAGATCGCGGAAGGCATCATCGGCTTTGGCGGACAGGGTCGTATCCCGCTGCTCGGCACGCCCAGCCTGACGCCGGAGACGACGACGACCTATGAGGCGGGCGTCTATTACGACAATGGCGGCCTGTTCAGCGGCAATGTGACGCTGTTCAACAATGATTTCGACGACAAGATCGCGACGGGCCCGGGTATTCCCAACTGCCGCTTCGCCGGCAATCCGAACCGACCGGGCTGCCTCGATGTCGGCAATTTCCCCGCCGTCGACCTGTTCAGCCAGTCAATCAACATCGACAAGGCGCGCACGCGCGGGATCGAGGCGGCCGGACGGGTGGAATTCACCCCCACTCTCTCGCTGGCCGCCAATTACACCTACACCGAAAGCGAACAGCTGAGCGGTCCCGAGGCTGGCCTGCCGCTGATCGGCATTCCCAAGCATATGGTGAACGCCAATTTGCGGTGGCGACTGACCGAGAAGGCGACGGTGTGGACGCGCGCCGAGATCCGGTCGAGCCGGTACCGCGGCAACAATGACCAGCAGCGTGCGGTGGGCGACTTCCGCGGCTATGAGCTGTTCCACCTGGGCGGATCGTATCAGGTGACGCCGGCGCTGCGCCTGTCGGCAACGCTGTGGAACATCCTCGACACCGATTACGCGGTGTACGAGCCCTATCTGAGCGGCACCGCTGCCGCGCCCGTGACGGCGTTCACGCCGGCCTATTCAATCAACCAGGAAGGACGCCGCCTGCTGATTTCGGCCAACGTCGACTTCTAACGCGCCGGCTCCCCGGCATCGCTCGCCAGTGGGCGGGGCCGATGCCGGGGGCGGTGCGCGTGGATGCAGGACAGCACGCTGGCGATGACCAGCGTCGCGGCGGCGATCTCCGCCGGGGTGGGCCAGCGCTGTTCCCAGAGGAAGCCGTAGAGCAGCGCAAAGAGCGTTTCGAACAGGATCATCTGCCCCACCATCGTCAGCGGGAGCAGGCGGCTCATCTTGTTCCACAAGGCGTTGCCGATGATCGACGCGGCCACCGCGACGCCAACCGACACGGCGGCGAATTGCCCCCAGGCGGTCATGCCGTGCGCAGCCGCCGCGCCCGACAAGGCGAACGGCAGAAGCACGATCGCCTGGGCGCCGGTGGCGAGGCCGATCAGCAGGTTCCAGTCATGCACCGACACGCCCGGCCGGCTGGCCAGCCCACGGGCATTGCCGACGGCATAGACCGTCCAGCAGATGAGCGCCCCGATGGCGCACGCCAGCCCGACGATGCTGCGCGTGCCCGGGGTCGCTGCGGAGGGATCGAGCGCCTGCCAGCCGATGCACAAGGCCGCGCCCGCGCCGAGTAGCAGCGGCGGCGCAAGCTGGCGTAGCGGGACGGCATCGCGATCCCGACTGCCGACGATCGTCACCGCAACCGGCAAGAAGCCGATCACCAGCGATGTGAGCGGGATACCCGCCGTCTGCACCCCGGTGGACAGCAGCACATAGTAAAGTGTGTTGCCGGTGAGCGCGAGCCACGCCAGCGTCAGCCAATCTCGTCGCGTCAGCAATCGGGACAGCCGCCGCCACTGCGGGCCGATCAGCGCAGCGGCGATCGCGCCATAAGCGAGATAGCGGCCGACGGTGAGCTGGAGCGGGGTGAAATCACGCACCAGCGCGGGGGCAAGGAACACCAGTCCCCACAAGGCGCCCGCCGCGGCACCGCAAGCGGTGCCGCGTGCGATCGCACTGCCATGACGCGCGCCGATGATCGATGCTGACACACGAGTCCCCTGCTGACCGGTGCAACGATAATGCGCGCGGCGCGAGTGGTGTGCGCTTGATGTGGCGGGTAAAAGCAACAATCACTCGCGAATGGCGCGATCCCCCTCTCACCGCCCCGGCCAGCGCCGGGCCAAGCTCGACCCGTTCGACCGCGCGATCCTTCGCGTGATCCAGCGCGACAACAAGACGCCGCAGCGCGCGATTGCCGAGGCGGTCAACTTGTCTGCGGCGGCGGTGCAGCGGCGGATCGCGGCGATGGAAGCGGCGGGGATCATCACCGCCAATACCGCCGTCGTGGATACTGCCGCGCTGGGGCTGGCGATTACGGCCATCGTCGAGGTGCATCTGGTCGATGAGCGCGCAGCGACCGTCGACGCGGCCAAGGCGCTGTTCCGCGCCGATGCCGACGTCCAGCAATGCTATTACGTCACCGGCGGGATCAGCTTCGTCCTCGTCATCCTGAGCAGTGACATGGTCGCCTATGAGGAGACGACCCGGCGGCTGTTCGCGCACAATCCGGCGGTGGCGACGTTCCGCAGCCTGATCGCGCTCGATCGCGTCAAATCGGGAAACAGTGTGCCGATCGCCTGAGCTTCGGCGCGAGCGACAAGGTGGCGCGACATTGCCTTCCTGTGGGCCGGAGTGACGAAACAATGTCCCCTCACTCGCTTCATTGCCGAAGGATCTGCGTTTTATCGATCATTAAAGATGCAACAATTCTGTTATCGCGCCCCAGAAACGGAACACTTTCGGTCGCCGCAAAGCTAATCTCCGCATGAAGGTTACGGGGTGAAGCGCCAGCAGGCGCAGCCACCGCAGCAAGATGGGGGAAATATCGATGATGGGACGTAATGGCGCCGCCCGGCGTCAGGCTGGTTTGCGTGCGCTTCTCCTCGGCAGTGTCATGGCGGTGACGCCAAGCCTCGCCGCAGCGCAGGACGCGCCGCCGCCACCGGCGGAGTCCCCCAGCACGGAGGCGAGCGCCCCCTCCTCCGGCGCCGACGGCGAGATCGTCGTCACCGCGCTTCGTCGAAATACCCGCATCCAGGACACGCCGATCGCGATCTCGGCAACCTCGGGCGAGACACTCGCCGCATCGGGCACCACCAGCTTCACCGAACTGACCCGCACCGCGCCGTCGCTGCGCATCGTCGACAGCGGGCCGGGCAGCCGGCGCGTGCTGATCCGCGGCATCACCTCCGCCGGCGAGCCGACGGTGGGCGTCTATTATGACGAGACGCCGGTGTCGGGATCGGTCGGGACCACCTCTGACTCAGGTGGCAGCACGCCGGACTTCCGCCTGTTCGACGTGGAGCGCGCCGAGGTGCTGCGCGGGCCGCAGGGCACGCTCTTCGGATCGGGATCGATGGGCGGCACGCTGCGCATCATCTTCGAAAAGCCCAAGGCCGACCGGCTGGAAGCGGCGTTCAGCGGCAACATGACCGCCGTCGAGGGCGGCGGGCCCGGCTTCTCGCTCGACGGGATGATCAACCTGCCGATCGTCGAGGACAAGATCGCGCTTCGGATCGTGGGCAATTACAACAAGTTCGCCGGCTACGTCGACAATATCATCCTGACCGACGATCCCAACGCCGGCAACGTGGCCGATACCAGCCCTGATCCGCGCTACCTGCGCAACGTCAAGAACATCAACGACGGCGAAAGCTATGGCGGGCGCGCGCTGCTGCGCATCACGCCGACCGAAGACCTGACGATCGACCTGTCGGCGACCTATGAGCATGTCGACGCGCCGATCCCGCTGTGGCGGCCCGATTTCTCGCGCGCCAACGGCTTCGATTTTGCCAGCAACATGCACGCGGACAATATCAACGAGGATAACAACCGGATCTTCAGCGGCACCATCCGCTACGATTTCGACGCGTTCAGCGTGATCGGCACGACCAGCTATTTCGATCGCGATTTCACCCGCACCTATGACGTCAGCGACACGTTCAACGGCCGCGTCGGCACGGTGCAGAATGCCGAAGGCCGCTTCGTCAACACGCTGAACTCCGCCGGTACGCGCGAGGGGTGCCGCCGGTATCAGCTGGGCATCACGTCGGCCGCGAACCCCACGCAATGCACCGCGGACCAGCTGACCGGCTATTTCAACGCAACGGTGCCGCTGCAATCGTCGGCGCTGTACCAGCCGCAGAAGCTGAACAATTGGGTGCACGAGCTTCGCCTGAGCTCGACCAGCGACAGCCCGTTCCAGTGGACGGTCGGCGGCTTCCTGGAAAGCCGCGATACCGAGGTGCGATCGCTGCTGCTGGTGGCGAGCCCGGAGACGGGCGCGGTGTACAGCCCGTCGACGCCAGGCGCGATCGCCTATGACCGGACGATCAACGACGAGCTGCGGCAGAAGGCGGCGTATGCGGAATTGAGCTACAAGCTGGCCGACCAGCTGACGCTGACCGCCGGCGCGCGATACTTCAACTTCGAGCGCAAGGTGGGCGGACGGATCGACGTCGGCCAGATCCACTACAGCTCGCGCGTGACGCCCTATACCGAGGCGAATTACGAAGAAGACGGCCTGATCTACAAGTTCAACGTGTCGTGGCAGCCGACCACCCGGCTGCTGTTCTATGCGCAGGCCGCGCAGGGCTTCCGGCCCGGCGGCGTAAACCAGGTGATCGGCCTGCCCGCCGAGCGCGCGGCCTATACCTCCGACAGCCTGTGGAATTACGAGATCGGCGCCAAGACCACGCTGGCGCGCGGCGTGTACCTGAACCTGGCGGGTTATCGCATCGACTGGGACAATCTGCAGGTGTCCGCGCGGACCGCGGGGACCGGTTCGGTGTTCGGGCTGATCTCCAACGCGGGCGCCGCGCGGGTATGGGGCGCGGAGGCCGAGCTGTCGGCCAATCTGCTGCCGGGCCTGTCGTTCAATGGCGCGGTCGGCTACACCGATGCCAAGCTGTCGGAAGATCAGGTCAGCGATTTCGTGGTGGCCACCGGCCGCCGCGGGGACCGCATCCCCAACGTGCCGCGCATCAGCGCCTCCGCCTCGCTCGACTATAAGCGGCCCGTGTCGGACACGCTGACCGCCACCGCGCGGGTCGATGCGAGCCATGTCGGCTCCTTCTACAGCACGCTCAGCCCGACAGACATATACCGCCGCAAGATCCCGGCTTATGAACTGGTCAACCTGCGCTTCGGCATCGAGGGCGTGGACAGTGACTGGGGGGTATATCTGTTCGCCAACAACCTGCTGAACGACACTGCCATCAACCAGATGAGCGCGAACGCCAATACGGGCGGGATCACCAACGCCGTCAGCATCGCACCGCGCACCTATGGGCTGAACCTGATGCGGCGCTTCTGATCCGCCGCGTCACGCCCCTGCCCATCTATTCAAGGATCGACCATGGCCCTGTTTCGCCTGTTGAACACTCGCCTGCTGATGCTGTCCTCGGCCGCCGGCATGGCATTGGCCGGCCCCGCGCTGGCGCATGAGGAAAAGGCGCCGCGCGCCGCCGCCGCGGCAGCCGCGCCCGCCGGCAACCAGCCGGGCGCCGCCCCGGCCCGCGCGGCCGGGGAAGGCGCCGGCCCGTTCCGCCGCCTCGTCATCCGCGGCGCGACGCTGATCGACGGTACCGGATCGGTGCCGCGCGGCCCGGTCGACATCGTCGTCGAGGGCAATCGCATCGCCGACATCCGCCAGGCCGGCTGGCCGGGCATGGCGTTGGCGCAGAACCGCGCGCCGCAGGATTTCGACCAGGAGATCGACGCAACCGGCATGTACGTGCTGCCCGGCTTCGTCGACCTGCACACGCATTTGCCGGCCAAGGACAAGGCGCCCGACGCTTCCTACGCCTACAAGCTGTGGCTGGCGCATGGCGTGACGACGGTGCGCGGCGTGTCGCTCGCCTCCCCGTCCTTCACCAGCAATGAAAAGGCACGGTCGGCGCGCAACGAGATCGCGGCGCCGCGCATCTTCAACTATCAGACGCTGGGCGCCGGCTGGTCTGGCGGGCGGATCTCCAGCCCCGAGAAGGCGCGCGAATGGGTGCGCTGGGCCGCCAAGAACGACATCGACGGGATCAAGTTCTTCGGGCGCGAGGATGAAACCCCCGCGGTGATGAGCGCGGCGATCGACGAGGCGCACAAGAACAAGATGGGCACCGTTGCCCATCTCAGCCAGACCGGCGTGTCCGATTTCAACGGTGCGATCGCCGGCCGCGCGGGGCTGGACACGATCACCCACTTCTACGGGCATATGGAATCGCTGCTGAAGAACCACACGATCCAGAAGTTCACGCCCGATTATAATTTCTACAACGAACTGCATCGTTTCGCACAGGTCGCCGACATCAAGGACGAGATCTATGATGTCGGGTCGGAGCAATGGTGGGATTATCTGAAGGAGCAGAAGGCGAACGGCGTCACGTTCGACCCGACGTTCAATATCTATGCGGCCTCGCGCGACCTGATGCGCGCCCGCAATGCGGACTGGCAGGGAAAATATACGACGCCGCAGCTGTGGAATTATTTTCAGTCGACGCGCGACAATCACGGATCCTATTTCTTCGACTGGACCAGCCAGATCGAAAATAACTGGAAGGGTTTCTACAAGAACTTCTTCCAGCTGATCCATGATTACAACCAGATCGGCGGCCGGGTGACGGTGGGGACCGATTCCGGCTTCATCTACAAGGTTTATGGCTTCGCCTATGTCGAGGAACTGGAATTATACCAGGAGGCGGGGCTGACCCCGCTGGAGATCTTCCGCGCGGCGACCGTCAATGGCGCCAAGACGCTGATGGAGCCCAAGGGTCAGGAGCCGGAGTTCGGCGCCGTGCGGCGCGGGATGCTGGCCGACCTCGTCATCGTGCCGGAGAACCCGCTCGCCAATCTGAAGACGCTGTACGGCACCGGCTACGTCCGGCTGAACCCCGAGACGAACAAGCAGGAGCGGATCGGCGGCGTGCGCTACACGATCAAGGACGGCATCGTCTATGACGCGCCCCGCCTGCTCGCCGATGTCGCCGCGATGGTCGAACGCGAGAAGCAGGTGGTGCCGACGCCCGTGTCGCCGCCGGTCATTCCGCAGGAACCGCCCTTCGCCACCNCAGGTGGTGCCGACGCCCGTGTCGCCGCCGGTCATTCCGCAGGAACCGCCCTTCGCCACCGCGACGCCCGCATCCTGATGCCGGTCGGGCGCCCCTGTTGAAGGGGCGCCCGGCCGATCGGCTCAGATCGGGAGGGCAGTCGTGTACTTTACCTCTTCCAGCACGGCGAAGGTGCGCGTTTCGCGGATGCCCGTCATGTGGAACAGCGAATTGCCGAGGAATGCGCGATAGGCGGCCATGTCCTCGACCCGCGCCTTCAGCAGATAATCGAAGCCGCCGGCGACCATGTGGCATTCCAGGATCTCGGGCATGTCCTGCACCGCCGCCGCAAAATCGCCCAGCACGTTGCTGGTGGTCCGATCCAGCATCACTTCGATGAACACCAAGAGCGCCCGATCAAGCTTTTGGGGGTCGAGCAAAGCGACGATGTCGCTGACATATCCCTGTTCACGAAGCTTGCGCAGACGATCGAAACACGCTGATGGGGAAATTCCGGCCTGGGCCGCAAGCTCCTGATTGGTGATGCGGCCATTGCGTTGGAGAACCCGAAGAATATTCCGATCGATCACATCAAGCATGGCAGACCTTCGGGAGGGAGCAGGAACGACAGACTATCCTGGCGAACCTGCTGCGCAACAAGGATCTGCTAAGACGGCATGAAGAAGGGGAATTGAGCGTGGCACGCTGGAATAAACGCAAGATCATCGCGCCACGGGAGGCCGGAGGGGAACAGCAGCTGAAAGCCACGCTGTCGTGGCCGCATCTGCTGGCGATGGGTGTCGGCGCGATCGTCGGCACCGGCATCCTGACCCTGATCGGCGTCGGCGCGGGCAAGGCCGGGCCGGCCGTCATCCTGTCCTTCGTCATCGCCGGCCTGATCTGTGCCTGCGCCGCGCTCGCCTATGCCGAAATGGCGACCATGTATCCCGGATCGGGCAGCGCCTACACCTATACCTATGCCGTGATCGGCGAACTGGCCGCCTGGGTGATCGGGTGGAGCCTGATCCTGGAATACAGCCTGGTGGTCAGCGCGGTAGCTGTCGGCTGGTCAGGCTATGCCGCGCCGTTGCTGCAGGGGACGTTGGGGATACCCATGTCGTTGATGCAGGGCCCGGAGCTTGGCGGGCTGGTCAATTTGCCGGCGATCTTCATCATCGGCGTGGTCGCGACGCTGCTGCTGCTCGGCACGCGTGAGAGCGCGACGCTGAACGCGCTTCTGGTGCTGGTGAAGATCGTCGCGCTGATCGTCTTCGTCGTGGTCGCGCTCCCATATTTCAACGCCGACAATTTCCACCCGTTCGCGCCGAACGGCTTTGCGAAGTCGACCGGGCCGGATGGCGTCGAGCGCGGGGTGATGGCCGCCGCAGCGATCATCTTCTTCGCCTTCTACGGCTTTGACGCGATCGCGACCGCAGCGGAGGAAACCCGCAAGCCGCAGCGCGACCTGCCGATCGCGATCATCGGATCGATGGTGGCATGCGTGGTCATCTATGTCGCCGTGGCCGCCGCTGCCGTCGGCGCCCTGCCCTACACCAGCTTTGCCAGCAGCCCCGAGCCGCTGGCGCTGATCCTGCGCGAGTTGAACCAGCCGGGCGCAGCGACCTTCCTCGCCGGATCCGCGGTGATCGCGCTGCCGACGGTGATCCTGGCGTTCCTGTACGGTCAGTCGCGGATCTTCTTCGCGATGGCGCGCGACGGGCTGCTGCCAGCATCGCTCGCCCGGCTGTCGAGCCGGGGCAGCCCGGTGCGTATCACCATCTTCACGGCGGTGATCGTCGGGGTGATCGCGGGCGTCTTCCCGCTCGACGAGATCGCCGCACTCGCCAATGCGGGGACGCTGGCAGCCTTTGCCGCGGTCGCGCTGTGCATGATCCTGATGCGCCGCCGTGCGCCCGATCAGCCGCGCGCCTTTGCCACGCCGCTGCCGTGGCTGGTCGGCGGAATCGCGATTGCCGGCTGCGCCTATCTGTTCCTTAGCCTGCCGGCGCAGACGCAATTGTACTTCCTGCTGTGGAACGGCCTTGGCATCGGCATCTACCTGCTGGTGACGATGATGATGAAGCCGCAGGCCGACGTTCAAGGCTGATCGCAACGCGGGGGTGACGCACATCGCCCCCGCCCCTTGACCAAGTGGCGTCCGCTCCATAGCGGGCGCCGGCTTGGCGCGCTGCGCCGGCTGTCGGGGGGATATGTGCGCAACGTCATGATGATAGCGGCTGGCCTCGCCGCCGTGCCGGCCAGTGCGCAGGTGGCACCGGACTCCGTTGCACCAGCAAGCCCGCGGGATGTTGCGCGTGGCGAGGTGCTGGGCGAGCCGCTGGGCGACATCGTCGTCACCGCGCAGCATCGCGAGCAATCGGCGCAGCGTGTGCCGATCGCGATCACCGCGCTGAGCGGCGCGCGGCTGGAGGCAGAGGGCGCGGCCAACCTCGACCGCATCGGGGCGGCGGTGCCCAACCTGTACCTCGCGCGAAACTTCGGGACGAGTTCGGGCGCGCTCGTGTTCCTGCGCGGCGTGGGCGAAGGCGATTCGATCTTCACCAACGATCCGCCGGTCGGCATCTATGTCGACGACGTGATCCTGCCGCGGTCGACGGGATCGCTGCTCGACCTGATCGATGTCGAGCGGATCGAGGTGCTGCGCGGCCCGCAGGGGACGCTCTACGGCCGCAATACGAGCGGCGGCGCGATCAAATTGGTGATGAAGCGGCCGACGCTGGACGCGGTGAGCGGCGCGATGGACGTGACGCTGGGGAGTTACCACCGGCTGGACGCGCGCGGTGCGATCAACGTGCCGCTGGCCAGCGATGTCGCGGTTCGTGTCTCCGGCCTGTCGCGCAACCAGCGCGGTTGGGGGCGCAACCTGATCAATGGCGCGCGGGTCAACGGGCAGGACCTGCTGGGGGGCCGGGTATCCTTGCTGTGGGAGCCGGATGCCGCGCTGACGATCCTGGCGACGGGTGACCTCACCCGCGATCGATCGGGGCCGCGTTTTCCGCAGCGGTTCCAACCCGATCCCGCCGCCCCCGGCCGCATCACCAACCGCTTCGTTGCGCCGAATGGAGATATCGACAATTTCCTGTCCGCCGACACCGATCCGCTGAACAGCACCGACAGCGGCGGGCTGTCGCTGCGTGCTGATTATCAGTTGGGCGGCGGGATGAAGCTGTCGTCGATCACCGGCTATCGCGCGCTGCGATCGCGCATCGGGTTCGACCAAACCGCCAATCCGCCGGGGGTCGGCAGCAATGTGATCCTGTTGCAGGATCAGCGGCAGCACAGCGTCAGCCAGGAAGTGCAGCTGACCGGATCGGCGCTCGGTGAGCGTGCTGAATGGGTCGCCGGCGCCTATTATTTCCACGAGCATAATGACCAGCTGACCGCCGTCAGCCTGGCGACGCCCGCGGGGTCGGATGCGCGGTTCCGCAACGGTGATTTCTTCAACGCGCCATCGCGCGGGGCGGGGACGAGCGGCAATTGGTCGCCCTATGAGCCGCGGCTCGATACTGACAGCTATTCGGCGTTCGGATCAATGACGGTCGCGCTCGATCCGCGCGCGCATGTGACCGCTGGCTTGCGCTATACCGATGAGCGCAAGCGCTACGCGGTGCGCTTCCTGACCGCACCCGACACCGTGCTGGTGCTGCCCGATGGGCGCGCGGCGCAGCGGCGGATTGCGCAGCGGTGGACCGACGTGTCGCCGCGCATTGCGGTCGATTATCGGCTGGGGAGCGAGGGAGGCGACAGCGCGCTGCTCTATGCCTCCGTGGCGAAGGGGTTCCGCAGCGGCAGTTTCGATGGGCGGGCGCGCAACATCAGCTTCGCGCTGGACCGGCAGGGCGCGATCGCGCCGGAGACGGTGTGGACCTATGAAGCCGGGGTGAAATCCGACTGGTTCAACCGGCGGCTGCGGGTGAACGCCGGCTATTTCATCAACGATTATACCGACATCGCCTTTTCCGCGTCGCGCGTGACGGCGGGGCCGCCGGAGATCTTTCGCCAGAATGTCGGCGATGCGCGGATTCAGGGGCTGGAGGTCGAATGGGCGGCGAACCCGTTGCCGGGGCTGGAGATCGGCGGGTGGATCGCGACGCTGGCGGACCGCTTCACGCGGCTGGCCTCAAGCCCAGGGTGCGGCGCGTTCGTTGCCGATGAGCGCCAGCTCGACCTGCGGTTCACCCCGTCGTTCCGCTATCAGCTGCGCGCCGCGCTGACCCGACCGATCGGCGACGCGCAATGGCGTGTGGGCGGCGATGTGAGCGGCGCGTCCGACTATAACATCGCCTTGTGCAACGAGCCGCAGCACCGCGTGACCAACGCCGAAACGGTCAATGTGCAGGCCGGGATCGACTGGCGGGACTGGGGCGTGATGATCGCCGCGACGAACCTGACCGATCGCCGCTACAATAGCGGCAGCGTGGGGACGATCGGTTATCCGATCGCCCCGCGCGAAGTGACCGTGCAGCTGCGCCGGCGGTTCTGACCGCCAGCGCCCCTGCCCCGGTTTCCTGATCGGATCAGTGCAGCGCCAGTTCGTTGCGACCGACGACCATGTGGTGAACCTCATCCGGGCCGTCGGCGAAGCGCAGGTGGCGCACGTCGGCGTAAAGCTCGGCGAGCGGGGTCCATTTCGACACGCCGGTCGCGCCATGGATCTGGATCGCCTGGTCGATGATCTGGCAGGTCTTTTCCGGCACCATCGCCTTCACCATGCTGACCCAGACGCGCGCCTCGCGGTTGCCAAGCACGTCCATTGCCTTGGCCGCCTTCAGCACCATCAGGCGCATCGCCTCAATCTCGATCCGCGCGCGGCTGACGAGTTCGAGGTTCTTGCCCAGCATGATGAGCGAGCGACCGAATGCCTCGCGCGAATTGCCACGCTTCACCATCAGGTCGAGCGCGATTTCCGCCTTGCCGATGGTACGCATGCAGTGATGGATGCGGCCCGGCCCGAGGCGGACCTGCGAGATCTCGAACCCGCGGCCGACGCCGAGCAGGATGTTCTCCTCCGGCACGCGCACGTTGTTGAAGCGGATGTGCATGTGGCCGCGCGGCGCGTGATCCGCGCCAAAGACGTGCATCGGCCCGAGGATTTCGACGCCGGGGGTGTCGATCGGCACGAGGATTTGCGACTGCTGCTGCGAGCTTGGCCCATCCTCGCTGGTGCGGACCATGGTGATCATCACCTTGCAGCGCGGATCGCCGGCGCCCGAGATGTAATATTTCTCGCCATTGATGACCCATTCGCCATTTTCGAGCACCGCCTGGCAGCGGACGTTCTTGGCATCCGACGAGGCGACATCGGGCTCGGTCATCGCATAGGCGGAGCGGATCTCACCGGCGAGCAGCGGCTCCAGCCACTGCTTCTTCTGTTCGGGGGTGCCGACACGCTCAAGCACTTCCATATTGCCGGTGTCGGGGGCCGAGCAGTTGAGCGATTCCGAGGCGAGCGGCGACTTGCCGAGTTCGGCGGCGATATAGGCATAGTCGAGGTTCGACAGCCCCTCGCCCGTTTCGGCATTGGGAAGGAAGAAGTTCCACAGGCCGGCGGCCTTTGCCTTCTCCTTGGCGCCTTCGAGCAATTCGAGCTGGCCCGGCGCGAAGCTCCAGCGGTCCTCGCGGCCTTCGCCAAGGCGGACATATTCCTCCATGATCGGATCGACGTTTTCGCGAATGTGGCGCTTGACCGCCTCAAAGAGCGGCCGGGCGCCCTCGGACATGCGCAGATCGTCAAGCTCGGGAATGGTGAAGATGTTGGACACGGGGGACGCAAGCCTCTCTTGATGATTGGCGCCAAGGCTAGCGCAGCGCGGATCATGCGCGAAATGACGTTTGTCGATCACGCACATGAGCACCATTCATGGCGTGCTGCCGGCAAAGGTTTCCTGCACCAGCGCCCGCAGCCAGGCATTGCCCGGGTCCCGCGCGGCACTTTCGTGCCAGAGCAGCTGGAGCGGCCATGCCGCGATCCGGAACGGCAGCGGCAGTACCTGGTGGTCAGCGACCGGCCTCAGCGCACGGGCATGGGCATCGAGCAGGGTCAGGATCATGTCGCTGCGCGCCACCGTCTGCCATGCCGACCAGATGTTCTGGCAGCGGACGCGCACGGTGCGCGACAGGCCTTTCGTGGCCAGCGCCTGATCCTCGAGCCCCAGCCCGGTTGAGCGGGGCGAGGCGTGGACGTGGTCGCAGGCAAGATAGGTCGCGAGATCGATCGCGCCGTCGATCGCCGGGTGACCGCGCCGTGCCGCGACGACCATCGTATCGGTGCGCAGCGGCTCGGCAAGCAGGCCGTCGATCGCCGCGCTTGGCACGTCGATCGCCATGTCCAGCTCGCCATGCGCCAGCGCGGCGGCGATCTCGCTGCGCCGGAAATTGACGCTGACCAGCGTCGCGCCGGGCGCCTGTGCCAGTGCGCGCGAAACGAGATCGGCAAAGAAGCGCGCCTCGTTCGCCTGGCGCAGCCCGATGCGAAAGCTGCGCTGCGTGGTGGCGGGATCGAAACGCGCGGCGGCGACCAGCGCCTGTTCCACCATGCCCAGCGCGTCGCGCACGGGACCGATGATTGCGCGCGCGAGCGCGGTCGGCACCATGGCATTGCCGAAGCGCACGAAAAGCTCGTCATCAAAGGCGACCCGCAGCTTGGCCAGCGAGTGGCTGATCGCGGATTGCGTCAGGTGCAGGTGCCGCGCCGCCGCGGTCACGCCCCCGCGCGAATAGATCGCCTCGAACACGCCGAGGAGGTTGAGGTCGATCCGACTGATCGGCCGGGTCATTCGCCCCGTCGCGCCGCGGCGGCTGCCGCGCGATCCGGGTCAAAGGCGGGGCGCTTCATGGTGAAGGTGTCGCTGTTGCGCAGATAGGTGCCGGTGCCATGGACGCGGCCGATCAGCCCCATGGCGGCCGTATCGAGATGGAGGCGTTCGCGATCAGTGACGAAGGCGTCCTGGACATGCGCGACCACCACCTCGCCCACGGCGATCACCTGGCGCGGGCCGATCTCCAGCATCTCGCGCCGGACGCATTCGAAGCTGACCGGCGCGCTGGCGATCAGCGGCGGTGTCACCCGGCTGGCGGGACGCGTCGCGATGCCGGCATAATCGATCTCGCTGACATTGCGCGGCGCATCGACGCAGGAGAGGTTCATCGCCTCGGCATCCGCCTCGCTCACCAGATTGATGACGAATTCACCGGTGTCGAAGATGTTGGTCGCGGTGTCCTTGTTCGCGCCCGACGCGTCCTTCAGCAGCCCCAGCACGACGAGCGGCGGATCATCGCCCATCGCGTTGAAGAAGCTGTAGGGCGCGGCGTTCACCACGCCGTTGCGCCCGCGCGTGGTGACCCAGGCGATCGGCCGCGGCGTGACGGTGGACACCAGGATCTTGTAGCGGTCGCGCGGCGCGAGATCGGACATGACGAACTGCATGCCGCCAGCGATGTCATCATCGGGCGGCGGGTGAAAGAGACTTGTCGCGTGCAGCCACGCGCCGCCGCTTTCGATCCCCCCGCACAACCGGGATGATCCAGATCAGTGACAAAGCAGCGTAACAGCGCCCCCGCCTACGACAATCGCGCTTTGTGTTGCTGGACCCCCGGCCCCATTGCTGACAAGGATGTAGGCAAGCAAAAGATGGTAACGGGGGAATGCATTGACGCAGGGATATACACGCCGGTCACTTATCACATCGGCCGCGGTGGGAACGATGCTCATCGCATTTCCTGCCGCCGCGCGCACCAGGACGACCAGCACGGCCATTCCAAACCTGCTGACCCGCCAGTTTGAAGAACGGCTGACGCTAAATCCCGAAATGGCGACCTTCTTCGGGATTGATACTGGAGAACGGGCATCATTGCGCAGCCGGTTCAGTGAAAGTTCGTTGAGTGGACTTGACCGGGCGAGGCGGACGACGGCGAAACATCTTCGCGAGCTTCAGGCCATGCCGGACACTGATCTTTCCGATGAGCACCGGCTGGAACGCGAGGTATCGCTTTTCGACCTGGAGGCGCAGCACGCGCTGAACAGCTTTGCCTATCACGCCGGCAGCGGCCCCTATGGGCCGACGCCGCTGGAATCCGCCTATCAGAACAGCACGCTGTTGCTCCGCGACTTCCATCCGGTCACCAGCCGTGACGATGCAGAGGCCTATCTTACCCGGCTGGCGCTGATACCGGGGCTGATCGACGGCGAGAGCGCGCAGATCACGCGCAATGCGGCGGCCGGCGCGATCGCGCCGCGCGTGATCGTGGCGCAGTTGATTGCCATCCTGACGGCGGCTCGGGACGCTGATCCTGCCAAGGACGGGCTGGTCACCGCGATCGAGACCAAGGCCTCCGCACTAAAGCTGGCCGGCTATGGCGCGCGAGCACAGACAATCGTGGCGGATAGCATACGGCCCGCGCTGACGCGCCAGATCGCGGCGTTGCAGGCCGTGCTGCCGCGGGGAGCGGACGGCGCCAAGGCGGGCGTGGGCGTGGGCCGATTGCCCAACGGCGCTGCCTATTACGAAGCCTGCCTGCGCATGCATACGACGACGGACATGACGGCCGACGCGATCCACGCATTCGGCGTGGCGCAGGTCGCCACGCTCTCGACGCAGATTGACGCTCTGCTGAAAAGCCAGGGAATGGCGAGTGGCAGCATCAAGCAACGCACCAGCGCGCTGGCCGTCACATCCGACCAGGCATTTCCGGATACGGAGGAGGGGCGCGCGGCGATCATCGCGTACCTGAATGACCGGCTGGACCGCGTGAAGAAGAAGCTGCCCGAGGCATTCGGGCAGCTACCCAAGAACGGGTATGAAATCCGCCGGATGGCGCGGGAGATGGAAGACGGCAATCCGTTCGGTGTCGCCTACCCCGGCGCCGCCGATGGCAGCCGGCCGGGCGTCTTCTTCATCAACCTGCAATCGATCAGCGACTGGCCGCGCTATACGCTGCCGACGCTCGCCTTTCATGAAGCGGCGCCTGGGCATTTGTTCGACATCGCGCTTCAGCTCGAGGCCGGCGAGCTGCCGCTGTATCGCCGCACCTGGTTCTTCAACGGCTTTCGTGAAGGCTGGGGCCTGTATGCGGAGCAGGTCGCGGACGAACTGGGCATGTATGACGATGATCCCACCGGGAAGATCGGCTATCTGCAAAGCCATCTGTTCCGCGCTGCGCGGCTCGTCGTCGATACCGGCATCCACAGCCGTGGGTGGGATCGCGAGCGGGCGATCGACTATCTGACCGAGCATAGCTCGATGACACGCGATGGCGCTGCCAAGGAAGTGGACCGGTATATCGTGATGCCAGCGCAGGCCTGCAGCTACATGATCGGTCATACGACCTTCACCCGGCTGCGCGACGAGGCCAGCAAGCGGCCGGGCTTTGACCTTCGCGCCTTCCATGACTTCGTGCTGCAAGGCGGGGCGATGCCACTGACGGTGCTGGAACGCCGGTTGAAATCGTGGCCAAGCGCCTGACAACCGGTAACCATTTAACGGATTGGACTATAGCCTGCGCGGATCGTTGGCGTTACTCGCACGCGATCCGCAACCGGGGCCCATGACATTGACGATCCGCAGTATCGAGCATGAGCTCTACAGTGACATCTTCGTAGGCGACAGTGAAATGGCGCGGCTGATGCGCGCCCATGACTGGTCCGCCACGACGCTTGGCGATCCCGACTGTTGGCCAAACGCGCTGAAGGTGGCGCTTCGCCTGCTGCTGACGTCGCGGTTCGAGATGTGGCTCGGCTGGGGCTCCGACATCCATTTCTTCTACAACGACGCCTATCGCCCGACGCTGGGCAACAAGCATCCGCAGTCGCTGGGCGCCCCGACGCGGATCCTGTGGGCGGAGATCTGGGACGACATCAAGGATCGTCTGGCGACCGTCTACGAGCAGGGCCAGTCGACCTGGGACCGCGCGCTGCTGCTGGTGCTGGAACGCAACGGCTATCGCGAGGAGACCTACCACACCTTTTCCTACAGCCCGCTGATCGGCGACACCGGTGCGGTGGAGGGCGTGTTCTGCGCGGTATCGGAGGAGACCGATCGCGTCATCAGCGAGCGCCGGCTCGAATCGCTGCGTGAGCTCGCCTCCGGGCTCGCCGCGGCGCAGGGCCGCACGCAAGTGGTGGAGGCGGTGCAGACCGGCCTTGCGCATAACCGTTCGGACCTGCCGTTCAGCATCGTCTATCTGTTTGGCGAAGACGGTGCGCCGCAGATGGCGGCCCATGCCGGGATCGCGGCCGATCATCCGCTGACATCGGCAGAGTGCTGGTCGCTTGACCGCTTAACCGACAACAACGCGATCCTGGTCGAGGATGCGCCGCCCGGAGACCTGCCGACCGGCAATTGGGACCGTTCCCCGTCGCGCATCGCGATCGTTCCGCTGGGTGCGCAGGTCGGCCACCGGCCGCGCGGCGCGCTGGTGGTCGGGCTCAACCCCTATCGCCCGGCGAGCGACCAATATCTGAGCTTCCTTGACCTGCTGGGCGGCCAGATCGCCTCCGGCCTGGCGAGCGCCGACGCGCTCGAGGCGCGCACGCGCGAGCGCGACCGGGTGCGCGACCTGTTCCGTCAGGCGCCCAGCTTCATGTGCATCGTGACCGGGCCCGATCACCGGTTCGAGCTGGTGAACAACGCCTATCTGCAGCTGGTCGGCCATCGTGACCTGATCGGCCTGTCGGCGCGCGAGGCGCTGCCGGAGATCGCCGGCCAGGGCTATTTCGAGCGGCTTGACCACGTCTATTCCACCGGTGAGCCCTATATCGGCCGCAACGTGCCGGTGATCGTCGAACGGCAGCCGGGGGCTGCGCCCGAGGAGCGGTTCGTCCACGTCGTCTACCAGCCGATCCGCGGCGAGGATGGACGCGTCACCGGCATCTTCGTCGACGGCTATGACGTGACTCACCAGAAGCGCGCCGAGGACCAGCTGCACCAGCTGAACGAGACGCTGGAGCATCGCGTCGCCGAGCGCACCGAGGAACTGCGCGCCGCGCTGGAGAAGCTGCACCATGAGGCGGCCGAACGCGCGACGATGGAGCGCGCGCTGCAACAGGCGCAGAAGCTGGAGGCGCTGGGCAAGCTGACCGGCGGGGTGGCCCACGATTTCAACAACCTGCTGCAGGTGATCAGCGGCAATCTGCAATTGCTCACCCGCGATGTGGTGGGGAACCCGCGCGCGGAAAAGCGCGTCGAGAATGCCATGGCGGGGGTCACCCGCGGCGCCAAGCTTGCCTCGCAATTGCTCGCCTTCGGCCGGCGTCAGCCACTGGAGCCCAAGGTCATCAACCTCGGGCGACTGGTGCGCAGCATGGACGATCTGCTGCGGCGGTCGATCGGCGAGGACGTGGAGATCGAGACGATCGTCGCCGGGGGGCTGTGGAACACGCTGATCGACCCGAGCCAGATCGAGAATGCGATCCTGAACCTCGCGATCAACGCACGCGATGCGATGGCGAACGGCGGGCGGCTGACGATCGAGGCGAGCAACGCCTTCCTCGATGACGAATATTGCCGCCAGCATGAGGATGTGAACCCCGGCCAATATGTGATGATCGCGGTGACCGACACCGGCAGCGGTATCCCGCGCGAGCTGATCGACCAGGTGTTCGAGCCGTTCTTCAGCACCAAGCCGGAGGGCAAGGGCACCGGGCTGGGGCTGTCGATGGTCCATGGCCTCGTCAAGCAGAGCGGCGGCCATGTGAAGATCTACAGCGAGGTGGAAGAAGGAACGACGATCCGCCTGTACCTGCCGCGATCGGCCGAGGACGAGGATATCGTCACCGAGATCAGCGCGGGGCCGGCACGCGGGGGGTCGGAAACCGTGCTGGTGGTTGAGGACGACGACGAGGTGCGCGAGACCACCGTCGCGCTGCTGACCGAACTTGGCTATCGCGTGCTGAAGTCACGCGACGCGCTGAGCGCGCTCAGCGTCGTTGACAGCGGCATCCCGATCGACCTGCTGTTCACCGACGTGGTGATGCCGGGGCCGCTGCGCAGCCCGGAGCTGGCGCGCAAGGCGAAGGAGCGGCTGCCGGAAATCGCGGTACTGTTCACGTCCGGCTATACCGAGAATGCGATCGTCCATCATGGCCGGCTGGACCCGGGGGTCGAGCTGTTGTCGAAGCCCTATACGCGCGAGGCGCTGGCGCGGAAGGTGCGCCATGTGCTGGGGTCGCGAACGGCCCCGTAACGCGCGGCGGCGGCCTGTCTGCGGCGATAATCGGCCTCGGATGACGCAGGACCGGACAAGCCCTGGCCAGCGTTTAATCGCGCCGGTCGGGGGCGTCGCGATCGTGCGCCAGATCGACCGCGCTCCCCTGTTTTTCCGCGCGCGTGCGATAGAGCGCGGAGCGGGCGAGGAGCATGAAGGCGGCCGGCGCGGTGCAGGTCAGGAACAAGACGACGAGCAGCTCGTGAATCGACGGGCGGGTGCGCAGGACCGAGAAGCAGACGATCGAGGCGCTGACGATCAGCAGCATCCCGAGGCTGGCGCCGAGCGTCGGCGCGTGGACGCGGTCAAAGAAGGAATTGAGCCGCAGCAGGCCGATCGACCCGATCAGCGTGACGCCCGCGCCGGCGAGCACGAGCAGGCCGACGAGCAGCGCTGCCCAGCCGGGAAGGTCCGGTGCCTGGATCATTCGATCACCTCGCCGCGCATCAGGAATTTGGACAAGGCAACGGTGCCCACGAAGCCGAGGAGCGCAATCGTGATCGCGGATTCGAAGTACAAGGTGCGCCCCGTCTGGATGCCGAAGGTGAGCAGCAGCAGCATCGCATTGGTGAAAAAGGTGTCGAGCCCCAGCACGCGATCCTGCGCGCGCGGCCCGATGGCCATGCGATAGGCTGCGCACATCATCGCCGCGCCCAGCATGACCTGCGCAGCCGTGATGGCGAGGGCGAGGACGATCATCGTCACCGTTCAAAGATCTCCATCAGCAGCGATTCATACCGGCCCTTGATCAGCTGGATCCAGCTTTCCTCGTCCACCAGGTCGAGCACGTGGAGCAGCAAGGTGCCGCGGCGGCGATCGAAGTCGACCCACAGGGTACCCGGCGTCGCGGTGACGATCAGCGCGAGGCAGGCGATTGCCTGCCGGTTGGTGAGCGAGATGGGGATGGTGATGAAATCGGCCACCCGGTCGCGCCGGCGCGAGACGATGATCGCCGCCACCGCCAGGTTGGAGCGCAGGATGTCGATCGCGACATGGCCGAAGAGCCGCGGCAGCGGGCGAAGGTTCACCCGGATCGGCGGGCCGGCGTAGAGCGCGGCAAAGGCGTGCGTAGCGAGCAGCGCGGCGGCCGCGCCGAGGAGGATCTGCCCGGGCGACACCGACTGGGTGAGCATCAGCCAGATGCCCAGCAGCGCCAGCGCGAGGAGCGGATGCGGGAGCAGGCGGCGGATCATGGCCGCCCCTCCTGCGCGGCGATGCGCGAGGCACCGAGCACGGCCTGAACATAGCCCTGTCGATCGCCGAGCGACTGGCCCGCGCGCTCCATGTAGCGCATCACCGGCCCCGCGAAGACCATGAGGCCGAGGCAGACGACGAGCAGCAGGCCGACCGGCACCGCCTCGCTGACGCGCAGCGCGGGCTGCGGCATGTCCGACGGGCCCCAGATGAGGTCGATGCCCGCACGGCTGGTGGAGATCAGCGTGGCCAAGCCCGAGCTGATCATCAGCGCGATCAGCACCCAGGTGGCAGGCGCGACCTTTTCACCCAGGTTCAGCAGGCCGTCGATCATCGCGAACTTGGCGATGAAGCCCGACAGCGGCGGAAGCCCGGCGATCAGCAGCGCACAGAAGGCGAAGCCGCCGCCGATGATCGCCAGCGTCGCCGGGATCACGACGCCGACCTCCGTCTCGCGTTCGTCGGGCGGGCCGGCATATTCATCGTCGAACACCGGCTCCCCCACGGCGAGCGGCCCCATGTCACGCCGGTCGATCAATTCGATCAGCAGGTAGAAGGCGCTGATGCCGAGCGTCGAGCTGACCAGATAGAACAGCGCGCCGGCAAGGACGTCGCCCTCCCCGGCGCCGACCGCGGCGAGCAGCGTGCCGGCCGAGACGATCAGCGAATAGCCGGCGATGCGCGTCAGCGTGCGGACCGCCAGCACGCCGATCATGCCGAAGGCGATCGTCGCCATGCCGCCGAACAGCAGCCATTCCTCACCGAAGTTGCCGCCCTGAATGCCGAACAGCAGGAGATAGACGCGCAGCAGCGCGTAGATGCCGACCTTGCTGAGGATCGCGAACAGCGCCGCGACCGGCGGCGCGGCGGCGGCATAGGTGCGCGGCAGCCAGAAGCCGAGCGGGTACATGCCCGCCTTCACCAGGAAGGCGATGCCGAGGATCGCCATGCCGCTTTGCAGCAGCGCGAGGTTTTCCGGGCCGACGGCGCGGATGCGCAGCGTCAGATCGGCCATGTTGAGCGTGCCGGTGACGCCATAGACCATTGCCGCGCCGATCAGAAACAGCAGCGAGGTCGCCACGTTGATCGCGACATAATGCAGCGCGGCCTTGATGCGCGCCTTGCCCGATCCGTGCAGCAGCAGGCCGAAGGACGCGGCCAGCAGGACCTCGAAGAACACGAACAGGTTGAACAGGTCGCCGGTCAGGAAGGCGCCGTTCAGCCCCATCAGCTGGAACAGGAACAAGGCGTGGAAGCGCGGCCCGGCGCGGTCCCAGCGCGCGGTGGCATAGATCAGCGACGTGAGGCCGAGGGTGCTGGTAAGCACCAGCATCAGCGCGGACAGCCAGTCGAGCACCAGCACGATGCCGACCGGCGCGGGCCAGTTGCCGACCAGATAGGCGACGGTCGCACGCTGCCCGGCGAAGCCGGCGGAGGCGACCTGCATGAGGAGCGCGATCGAGACGCCCAGCAAGGCAGCGGCGGTGCCGAGCGCGATCACGCGCTTTGCCACCACGCGCTGCTCCTTCAGCAGCAGGATGATCGCCGCCGCCACCATCGGCAGCAGCACGGGAGCGATGATAAGATGACGTGCCCAGTCCACCGTCATTCGCCGTCGTCCCCGTCGACATGGTCGGTCCCGGTGATGCCGCGCGAGGCGAGCAGGACGACGAGCAGCAGCGCCGTCATCGCGAAAGAGATGACGATCGCGGTCAGCACCAGCGCCTGGGGCAGCGGATCATCATAGCCGCTGGCATCCCCGGCGATGGCGCCGACGATCGGCGGGGCATCCACCTTCAGCCGGCCCATCGCGTAGATGAACAGGTTCACCGCATAGGACAGGAGCGACAGGCCAAGGATCACCTGGAAGGTGCGCGGGCGAAGAATCAGCCACACACCCGACGAGGTGAGGACACCGATGCCAAGGGCGAGAACAAGCTCCATCAGACGTGCTCCGGCGCGGGATCGACCGGCGGGCTCTTGCGCCGCACGGGGGTGCGGATCGACTGGTGTGCGATCGCGATCAGGATGACGCCGGTGGCGCCGACCACCAGCAGATAGACGCCAAGGTCGAACAGCAGCGCGGTCGCCGCCGGCACCTTGCCGATCACCGGCAGGTCCAGATAGCGGAACCAGGAGGTGAGGAACGGCCGGTCGAACAGCATCGCACCCGCCCCCGTCCCGGCCGCGCCGAGCAGGCCGATCGCCATCCAGTTGATCGGCCGGACCCGGAGCCGCGCCTCCACATGGCGGGTGCCCGACGCGATATATTGCAGCACCAGCGCGATCGACATGGTGACGCCGGCGGCAAAACCGCCGCCCGGCAGGTCATGCCCGCGGATCAGCAGGTAGAGCGCGAACACGATGATGACCGGGAACAGCCATTCGATGATCACGCGCGGCGCGAGCAGATAGTCGGAGAGCGTGTCACCGCGTTCCCGGCCTTCGCCGGCGTCGTCATACGCGTCCTGCCGCAACTGCTGCTTGGGCAGGCCGACGCTTTCGCCAGCCGGGCGGAAGCGGCGCAGCAGCGAGAAGACCGTCAGCGCGACGATCGCCAGCACGGTGATCTCGCCAAAGGTATCAAAGGCGCGGAAATCGACGAGGATGACGTTCACGACATTGCGGCCACCCGCCGCGACATAGGATTGCTCCACAAAGAAGCGCGAGATGGTCGCCGGCAGCGGGCGGGTCATCACGGCATAGGAGATGAGCGCCATGCCAGCGCCGGCCAGCACCGCGAGCAGGAGATCGCGCCCGCGGCGGAAGCGTACGCGGGACGGCGTATGATGTTCGGGCCAGACGTCGGGCAGGCGCTGCGGCAGCCAGCGCAGGCCCAGCAGCAGCAGCACCGTCGTCACCGTCTCGACCAGCAGCTGCGTGAGCGCGAGATCGGGGGCGGAAAGCCAGACGAAGCTGATGCAGCTGATCATGCCGACGCCCGACACCAGCACCACCGCAGCGAGGCGATGGTATTTCGCCTGCCAGGCGCCGGCGATGGCGAGCACCGCGCCGATCACCCACAACATGCCAAAGCCCGGATCCAGCACGGTGCCGAGCCGCGTACCCAGCGAATAGCCGTGGCTGAGGAAGGGGAGCACGCCCGCAAGGCAGGCGACCGAGACGAGGATGCGCAATTGCGGCTGCAGCCGGCTGGTTCCCGCGCGCGGCAGGACCCAGCGGGCGCCGGTGACGAGCCAGTAGAGCGCGGCATCGAACATGCGGCGGCCCTTGAGCAGGCCGACGAGCGGCGGCGCGCTCATCGCGTTCAGGCGGCGGGCGAAGATCACATAAGCAAAGGTGCCGAGCACCATCGCCACCACGCTCAGGAACAGCGGGAAGTTGAACCCGTGCCAGATCGCCAGGCTGTACACCGGCATGCGTTCACCGAGCACCGAAGCGGCGGCGAGCGAGAGCACCGGGCCGATGGTGATCGCCGGGACGATCCCGATGAGGAGGCAGGCGAGCACCAGCACCTCGATCGGCACGCGCATCCAGCGCGGCGCCTCGTGCGGGACACGATCGAGCTGCGGCGGCGGGCCGAAGAACGTCTTGTGGATGAAGCGCACCGAATAGAGCACGCTGAAGATCAGCGCGACCGTGACGAGATAGGGCAACGCCTGATCGAGCCAGGTGTCGTTGTAATCCTCCAGCGCCTCGGCGAGCAGCATTTCCTTCGACAGGAACCCGTTGAGCAGCGGCACGCCGGCCATCGCCGCGGCCGCGACCATCGCAAGCGTCGCGGTGATCGGCATGAAGCGGTAGAGGCCGCTCAGCTTCCTCAGGTCACGCGTACCCGCCTCATGATCGATGATGCCGGCGGCCATGAACAGCGATGCCTTGAAGGTCGCATGGTTCAGCGTGTGGAAGATCGCGGCGACCAGCGCGAGCGGGCTGCCGATCCCCAGCAGCAGCGTGATGATGCCGAGGTGGCTGATCGTCGAATAGGCGAGCAGCCCCTTCAGATCCTGCTGGAAGATCGCCGCCCAGGCGCCGATCATCAGCGTCGTGATGCCGGTGAGCGTGACGACGAAATACCAGGTGTCGGTGCCGGCCAGCACCGGCCACAGCCGCATCATGACGAAGATGCCGGCCTTCACCATCGTCGCCGAGTGGAGATAGGCGGACACCGGCGTCGGTGCGGCCATGGCGTGCGGCAGCCAGAAGTGGAACGGGAATTGCGCGCTCTTGCTGAAGGCGCCGATCAGGATGAGGATCAGCACCGGCTTGTACAGCGGATGCGCCTTGATCGTCTCGCCGGCCGAAAGGACCACCTGCAGATCGTAGCTGCCGACGATCTTGCCGATCAGCACCACGCCGATCAGCAGGCACAGCCCGCCCGTCGCGGTGACGAGCAACGCCATGCGCGCCGCCGTGCGCGCGCTTTCATTCTGGTGCCAATAGCCGATCAGCAGGAACGAGACGAGGCTGGTCATTTCCCAGAAGAAGGCCAGCTGGACGAGGTTGCCCGACAGGACGAGGCCGAGCATCGCGCCCATGAAGGCAAGCAGGAAGGAGAAGAAGCGCGGGACCGGGTCTTCCGGCGACATGTAATAGCGGGCGTAGAGGACGACGAGGAAGCCGATCGCCAGCACCATCATCGCGAACACCCAGGACAGGCCGTCGAGCCGAAGCACGAGGTTCAGGCCGAGCGAGGGCAGCCATTCGACACGGCTTTCGAGCAGGCCGCCGCCCGCCAGCGCAGGATACAGCAGCCCCACCAGGATGGTGCCCGCGAGCGCCGTTACCCCGGCGATCGATGCGGCGGCGGTACGCGCGCCCGGCCGCAACAGCGCGGCGGCGAGGCTCCCCGCGAACGGGAGCAGAAGGATCAGCCACAACAGGCCTGTGCCAGACGTCGGTATCCCACGACCTCCAATGGATGCGATGATTTCGGCAAAGCCAACGGTTCTGGGGGACTATCGCGAAAAACGCGCGAGTGCCACCCCCACGAACGGACAGATTTGCCGCCAACCACCGCGCCGGTAAGGCCCACGCAGCGAAAATCCCTGGATTGTGAAGGATGTGGCGACGGGTGGCGGGTCGGGGGGGGGGGGGGTGGGGGGGGGGGGGGGGGGGGGGGGGGGGGGGGGGGGGGGGGGGGGGGGGGGGGGGGGGGGGGGGGGGGGGGGGGGGGGGGGGGCCGGGGCCGGGTGTCGACCCGCCGGTTCAGCCCGCCGGCCCAGCCCGCCGGCCCAGCCCGCCGGTCGGGGTCAGCGCGCCGGGAGCGGCACGTCCGGCAGCGCGGCGAGCTGGTCACGCGTCATGGTGGTCGACAGGTCGCGATCGTCGCCGCGCTGCACGACGTTGAGGCCGGTCAGCGGAATCTGCACGTAGCGGTCGGGATTGGTGTCCTCCACCTCGACGATCAGGCCCTCCACGGCGCCCGAGGCGTTGCGCACCAGACTCTGCACCTCGCCGATCTCGACATTGTTCGGGCCGATGAGGTCGGCGTCGAGCAGCTGCGCCTCGCTCAGCCCCAGCGCGACCGGCGTCGGGCCAGCGGCGGCGGCATTGGCCTCGGCGGCGTCCTCCATCCGCTCGGCGGCGGCATCGCGGCCGTTATTGCCGCAGCCGGCGACCAAGGTAGCGGCGGCAAGTGCGAGAACCATGGTCTTCATCTATCTTCTCCCTTGGCGGACAGCATCAGGATAACCGGGGCGGCACACATCTGTTCCGAAGCGGCACCTTGCAGGTAGCGAGCGGGGACGTTACGACTACAGATGTAGTCAATGAGGATGTGCCCGTGTTCCGCAAGATCGCCCTCGCCTGTACCGCCATGCTGACTGTTGCCGCTAAGCCGCTTCCCGCCCCGCCCGAGGCGCTGGCGGCGATCGGCGCGCGGATCGACGCGGAATGCGCCGAGGGGCGGTTCTCCGGCGTGGTGATCATCAGCATCCGGGGCCGCGAGGCGTTGCAGCGCAGTTGCGGGATGGCGGATATCGTCAATCAGGTGGCGGTGACGCGCGACACGCGATTCAAGATCTATTCGGTCAGCAAGTATATCACCGCGCTCACCATCATGGCGCTGGTCGAGAATGGCACCCTGTCGCTGGACCAGCCGATCACCGCCTATATCGCCGATGCGCCGGCGGAATGGTCGGGCGTGACGCTGCGCATGTTGCTGAACCATACGTCAGGAATCGACGACCTGACGCTGCGGCTGCTGTATCACTATCGCAGCGATCATCCAGCCGCGATGCGCGACCTCTTCGCCGCGCTGACGCCGGGCGAACGGGCGCTGAAGAGCGCGCCCGGCACCGCGCGGAGTTACAACAATTTCGGGTTCGAGCTGCTCGCCGACGCGGCGGCGCGGGCGACCGGCACGCCCTTCGCCAACCTGGTCGAGCAGATGGTGTTCCGTCCCGCGGGGATGCGCAGCGCCAGCATCGAACCGCCGTTGATCGAGGCCGGGCACCTCGTCCCCGTCAGCGAGCCGGGGCTGGCCAAGGGCTATAATGGCGAGCGGGGGGCGCTGAGCGAGGCGGTGAACTGGGCGTTCGTTCAGCTGGGCGCGGGCGCGGTGCGGGCGAGCGCGGCGGATTTCATCGCGCTCGATGCGGCGCTTCGCCAAGGCAAGATCATCGGCCCGGCGATGCAGGCGGAGATGATCCGCAACCCCGTGGCGCCGCCCGACGGCAAGGCGGGCGCGGCGTTCGGGCTGGGCGTCGCGATCCAGGCGCCGCGCGGCACGGCCATGATCGGCCACACCGGCGGCACCAACGGCTATATCACCGATTTCCAGCGCTTTCCCGACGAGGACGCGATGATGATCGTCCTGTCCAATCGCGGCACGACGCGGACGGCGTGGATGTATGACCTTGTCGCGGCAGCGCTGATCGCGGCGCGCTGACGCCCCCCCCCGCCGACGCGCCATCGCGCCGTTGCGGCCGGCAAGGTTGACTCAGCGGCCCGCGATCATCAAATTCGGAAGATGTACGCTTCCGCGACATTCAGGCGCTTTCGCCACCACGCCGGGCAACTCGCCGCGCGCCCGTAGCCCGGGCTCCGGACGGCCGCGCGCCGCCTGAGTTCGGGCCTTTGTCGATCAGACCTGTGGGCAGGCCCCGGCAATGTTCCGGATTCCTGCCGTCGATAAAGCGGAAGAAGCTGTAACTGTCATGAACCATCAACCCTCGCTCGCGGTGGAATCGCCGCCGATCTATCTCGTCGCGGCCGAATGCGACGCGCTGTTCGATCTGGCGCTGAGCGCCGAGCGCCGCCACCCGCACTCCGCGGCGATGCTGCTGGCCGAGCTGGACCGCGCGACCGTATGCGATGCGCCCGACCTGCCCGACCAGACCGTGGTGATGAACTCGCGCATCGAATTCGTCGACGAGAAGAGCGGCGCACGGCGCATGGTGGAGCTGGTCTATCCCGGCGACGCCGATATCGCGCAGGGCCGCGTGTCGATCCTGACCCCGATCGGGGCCGGGCTGATCGGCATGCGCGCGGGCCATTCGATCAGCTGGCCCGACCGCGACGGGCGCGAGCGACTGCTGCGCATCGTCAGCGTCACGCCGATCAGCCGGACGTAAGCGGGTGATCGAGGAACTCGCCCGCCACCGCTGCACCGACGCTGCCGGCCTGACGGTCTTCGTCGTGGAGCAGCGCGCGGTGTTCACCTCGCACGATGCGAACGGGCAGCACCACCGCTATGGCGCTGCCCGGCTGGCGATGCTGAACGGCGAGCCGGTCCGCTATGTCGACGAGCGCACGTTCGGCGTCATCGCGAGCGGCGACATGATCGCGCATGATCCGGTGCGGTGCGGCTGTTCGCCGGCGCCCCGGATCATGGCGCGCGAGGGCGCCGAGGCGCCGGCGCCCTTGCTGGGCTGACCCTAGGCGCGCAGCGCCAGCCCCTGTAGCTCGCCATTGTTGCGCCAGTCGGCGAGCAAGGCGTTGAAGGCGTTGATGCCGGGTGCATAGGTCTGCCCCGCCTGGCCGCCCTCCAGATCCCCCTCATTGTTGTAATAGCCGGGCGTGCAGCTTTCGAGATAGGCGCGGTTCACCACCGACAGCTTTTTGATCGTCGTCACCCAGGCGTCCTGCGCCTCGGGCGTCGGCTCCACCTCGGTTGCGCCGCGCTTCTTCGCCTCGGCGATGATATAGGCGATGTGCTGCGCCTGATCGTCGAACATCGCGGTCATGTTCACCGACAGGCCGTTCTGCGACACGCCGATGTAGAACCAGTTGGGAAAGCCGGTGGTCGCGAAGCCGTGCAGCGTCCTGTACCCATTGGCCCAATGATCGTGCAGCAGCACGCCGTCGCGCCCCTTGATGTCGAAGCCGACGCGGCGCTTGAACGAGGTCGTGATCTCGAACCCCGAGGCGTAGATGATGCAATCCACCTCATACTCGCGGCCGTTGGCGACGAGGCCCTTGGGCGTGATCCGCTCCACCCCCTTGCTTTCGCTGACGTCGACCAGGGTCACGTTGGGGCGATTGAAGGTCGGGAGGAATTCGTCGTTGAAGGTCGGCCGCTTGCAGAACTGACGATACCAGGGCTTCAGCTTTTCGGCGGTGTCGGGATCCTTCACCACCTCGTCCACGCGCTGGCGGATGCGGTTCATCTTGCGGAAGTCGGCGACCTCGGCGTGGCGGATCGCCGCCTCCGGCCCCATCGTCTTCGCGTTGCGGATGACGAAGGACTGAACCTCGCGGAAGATCGAGGTCCAATTGTCGTTGACGAGGTCATGTTCGAACGGGCGGCCTTCGATAATGTCGGCGAAATTGTGCCGCCGTGCGCGCTGCCAGCCGGGTTGCAGCGACTGCGCCCATTCGGGATCAGTGGGCTTGTTGCCGCGCGTGTCGACCGATGAGGGCGTGCGCTGGAACACGTAGAGCTGCTTGGCATGGCGGCCGAGCGCGGGGATGCACTGGATCGCGGTGGCGCCCGTGCCGATGATCGCGACGCTCTTGTCCTCCAGCTTCCACAGGTTTCCGGTCGTGTCGCCGCCGGTATAGCCATAGTCCCAGCGGCTGGTGTGGAAGCTGTGCCCTTCGAAGCTTTCGATGCCGGGAATGCCGGGCAGCTTGGCGCGGCTGGCGGTGCCGAGCGCCGAGACGACGAAGCGCGCGCGGATCGCATCGCCGTGATTGGTGCGGATCACCCAGACCTTTTCCGCGTCATCCCAGGCGAGTTCGGAGACGCGCGTCTGGAACAGCGTGATCGGGTAGAGATCATAATGTTTCCCGATCCGCTGGCAGTGTTCGTAGATTTCGTTGACGTAGGAATATTTCTCCTTCGGGAGGTAATTCAGCTCCTCGAGCAGCGGCAAATAGCAATAGCTTTCGATGTCGCATTGCGCGCCGGGATAGCGATTCCAATACCAGGTGCCGCCGAAGTCGCCGCCCGCCTCGATGATGCTAAGATCAGTGACGCCCTTCTCCTTCAGCCGCGCGGCGGCGAGCATCCCGCTGAACCCGCCGCCGATCACCGCCACCTCGACGAAATCGGTCAGCGGCTCGCGGGTAAAGCCGGGTTCCACATAGGGGTCTTCCTCGGCGTAGCGGGCGTAATCGCCGGACAGCTCCTTGTACTGACGGTCGGCGTCGGTGCGCAGGCGCTTGTCACGCTCCGCCTTGTAGCGCGCGCGCAGCGCCTCGATGTCGAAATCAGCCTCGAGCACCGCCTCCTGGGTCTCGCTGTTGCTCATCGTGCCTCTCCGTTCTTTTTTGAGTAAGTCGCCCAGGCGCTATTCTGCGGCGTAGGCGAGGAAATCGGGGTCATAGGCGCGCTCCGGCTCGGCGCGGACGCGGCGGTCGAGCCGCTCGGCATCCTCGCCCACCAGGATGCGCCAGCGTTCGGCCTTCACGCCATCGAGGATGATCGTCGCGGCACGCGCGGCGCTGGTCGGCGCGAGTTCCTCGAACCGCTTGGCGAGCATCGACTGCGCCGCCTCCAGCGCGGCATCGTCCATCGTGTCGGCGCCTTCCATGCCGATCATCTTCAGATGCTGGCGCAGCTTGCGGCGGGTGACGTCGGTCATCGCGCCGGCCAGCACGCGGCGCGAATTGAGGCCGATCGGCGTGCCGACGCCGCCGGGCATGACGATCGACGCCCTGATATGCGGGGCATAGTTGCGCAGGTCCGTCACCAGCGCCTCGGTGAAGCCCTTCACCGCGAACTTCGCCGCGCTGTAGGCGGTCTGGGACACGCCGGGCATCAGCGCCGCCCAGAAGCCGTTGGCGCTCGACGTATTGACGATATGTCCTTCGCTCGCGCGCTCCAGCATCGGGAAGAAGGCGCGGCAGGAATAATAGACGCCGAACCAGCAGATCTGGAACACGCGGTCCCATTCGGCGCGGTCGTCGAGCACGAAGCTGCCGCCGCCGCCGATGCCGGCATTGTTGAAGAGGAGGTGGATGTGATCGCTCTGGTGGTCGCGCGCGACCTCCGCGGCGAAGCGCGTCACCTGATCCTCGTCGCCGACGTCGGCGATGTGGCTGGTGATGCGCACGCCCTGCGGCACGCCGTCCGCCTCGCACAGCGCCACGGTTTCGGCCATGCTGTCGGCGAACAGGTCACACATCGCGACGCTGGCGCCCTCGGCAACGAGCTGGCGCACCAGTTCGCGGCCCATGCCGGTGCCACCGCCGGTGACCACCGCCAGCTTTCCGCCGAAATCCTTCATCGCGATGCTCTCCTTGTCGTGGTGGCACGGCGCTGGGTCACGCGGTTGCGGCCGTCTTTGGGTGGAGGCGCAGGAAACCGGGCGCGCGCATCGGGTCGCCCGGCTTCAGCTTGGTCGCCATGTCGGGGAAGTTGGGCAGGGATTTCGCCGCCTTGGGATCATAATGCGTGCGCTCCCCGAAGAAGCGCAGCGTCAGTGTGCGGCGGCGCTGGCCGGGGCGCGTCGGCGCGCCGCCGTGCAGGGTGCGGAAGTGGAAGAAGATGACGTCGCCCGGCTCGACCGCCCAGGAGACGATGTCATGCCGGTCACGCTCCGCCTCGACATCGGGCAGGCGGGGGAGCGACAGGCGATCGTCGATCGGGCGGGTGTCGTCGTTCGGATCGAAGGCCGAGGTGTTGTACATCGGGCCCCGGTGCGAGCCGGGGATGAATTCCAGGCTGTCCTCGCGCGCGAGCGGTTCGAAGGTGATCCAGGCGACGGCATTATCCTCGCCATCCATCGGGATGTAGGAGCCGTCCTGATGCCAAGGGGTGCGGCGGGTATCGCCGCCTTCCTTCAGGAACACCTGTTCGTAGATGAACCAGACGGGATCGCGGCCCCATAATTGCGCGCACGCCGCCGGGATCGGCGAGCTTTCCAGCATCTCAGCATAGCCATCGAGCACATCAGGGTGAAAGGAATCGTTGTAGAACAGCGGCGTGCCGTCCCGCTTCAGCGCGGGGGCGTTGCGCGGCGTCGGATTGGCGAGACTCCATTCCCACGCCCGGAGCGTGGCGGCGAGTTGCGTGGGATCGAGCAGGCCCGGGATGTGGACCACCCCGTCCCGCTGGTACGCGGCACGCTTTTCCGCCCAGTCGACGACCATGGCATCCTCTCGCTTTTGGCGAAGAACCTATAACGTGTTTCACTTATGTCAAACGCAAAGCGGCGGCTGGACGAAGCGGGACGTGTGGGGCGAACTGGGTGCGTGCTGCTGCGTTGCCGCTACAGAGCGGGGCGGTGTAGCCAGGTGGACAGGAGCGAGATGAGGCATGCGGCAATGGCGGGCGACGGCTGGAACGATACTGATCCTTGGCGCTCTCCTCGCCCAACCCGCCTCCCCTGCCCTTGCGCGACAGAGCGCGATGCCGGCCGTGGCGCGGTCGGTCGCGCCCGCCTCCCCCGCCGCATTATATGGCGACCTGTTCCGCGCGGTGCAGACGCTTCGGATCTTCCCTGACGGCAAGACCTTCGTCGATGCCACGGCAAAGCGTGACCCGTCGGCGATCATGGCGGATTACCGCCGGCAGCGGCCGCGCGATGCGGCGGCGCTGCGTGCGTTCGTGCTGGCCAATTTCACCGTGCCGGGGGTCAACGATCGCCAGCCCGGCGATCTGAGGCAGCATATCCGCAGCCTGTGGCCGATGCTGGTGCGGCCCGCCGATCCGGTGGTCGCGGGTTCCTCCGCGCTGCCGATGCCGCAGCCCTATGTGGTGCCGGGCGGGCGCTTTCGCGAAATGTATTATTGGGACAGCTATTTCACGATGCTGGGCCTGGCGGTCGACGATCAGCAGCCGCTGGTCGAGACGATGCTGGCGGATTTCACCGACACGATCGAACGCTATGGCCATATCCCCAACGGGATGCGCAGTTACTATCTGGGACGATCGCAGCCGCCCTTCTTTGCGCTGATGCTGGACCTGTCGAAGGACGAGGACCCGGCGCTCGCCGCGCGGCGGCTGGCGGCGCTGAAGCGGGAACATGCCTATTGGATGAAGGGCGCCGCCTGCCTCGACGCGAGCGGGGCGTGCGCGCGGGTGGTGCGGATGCCCGATGGCACATTGCTGAACCGATATTGGGACGATCGCCCGCTGCCGCGCGATGAATCCTATGCCGAGGATGTCGCGACCGCCGCCGAGGACCGGTCACGCAGCGCAGAGGTGATCTATCGCCACCTGCGCGCGGGAGCGGAAAGCGGGTGGGATTACAGCAGCCGCTGGCTGGCCGATCCGAAGCGGCTCGCCTCGATCCGCACCACGGAGATCGTGCCGGTGGATCTCAACAGCCTGATGCTGATCATGGAGGAGGCGATTGCGCGGCGTGCCGGGGCGGCCGGGGATCGGGCGACTCAGGCGCGGTTCACCAGACTGGCGCAGCAGCGGCGCGCAGCGCTGAACCGGTATTTCTGGGTCGCCGATCAAGGGCGCTACGGCGATTGGGACCGGGTGACGCAGGCCCCGACATCGGCGGTGACCGCGGCGATGCTGTATCCGCTGTTCGCGGGCGCTGCCTCGCCCGAGCAGGCGCGCGCTGTTGCTGCCACGGTGCGCAGCACGTTGCTGGCGCCCGGCGGCCTGCGCACCACGCCGCTGCGCACCGGGCAGCAATGGGATGCGCCCAACGGCTGGGCGCCGCTGCAATGGATCGCGATCGCCGGATTGGAGAAGAATGGCGAACGCGCGCTGGCGAAGGAGATCGCGCGGCGCTGGCTGGGGACGGTCACGGCCGCTTATGCCGACACCGGCAAGATGCTGGAGAAATATGACGTCGAGGAGCGCAAGCCCGGCGGCGGCGGCGAATATCCGACGCAGGACGGCTTCGGCTGGACCAATGGCGTGACCAGCGCGCTGCTGGAACGGTATCCCGACCTGTAGAGGCGCGGCGCGGCTCAGCCGGCGCCGCCGCGCCCCGACAGCTCCGGCCGGGCGGCGAGGTTTTCGACGAGCTTGCGCGCGATGCGGCGCAGGGTTTCGCCCTCCTCCGGGGTGAGCGCGGGGTTGGTCACCATCTTTTCAGGGACATGCCGCGCCACGTCGCGCAGATTGTCGCCCTTTGCCGTCAGTGAAATGAGCACGCGGCGCTCATCCTCCACGTCGCGGCGGCGCGCGATGAGGCCGTTCGCCTCCATCCGCTTCAGCAGCGGAGTCAGCGTGCCACTGTCGAGATACAGGCGGCGGCCGATCTGGCTGACGCTCTGCCGGTCATTTTCCCACAGGACCAGCATCACGAGATATTGCGGGTAGGTGAGCCCCAGTTCGTCGAGCGCCGGACGGTACAGCCGGGTCAGCAGGTTCGAGGCGGCGTAGAGCGGGAAGCACAATTGCCATTCGAGCTTCAGCGCCTCCGACGCGAAATCGGCCGGCAGCGCTGCCGCGCCGCCAGAATGCATGTCCTGATCCATCTGCCTCTCGCCCATCATCCGTGACTCCGGCTGCGCTTGAACCGGCTATCCAGCGGATACGGCCTGTTACAACAAGGTCGTGGTAGCACGCAGCACGGAGCATCGCTTATTGTATTGTGCGCAATCTAGCCGCGCGCTACTATAAGCGAGTCGACGTGAGAAAAGCGTCGCCGCATCGTGGCGCCACGGGCGTCACCCATTGGGAGAGGTTCGAATGCGCTATTCGACCATGAGCGCCGCCTGTGCGGTGCTGTTTGCCGCGACGCCCGTTGCGGCTGATCCGGCCGCCACACCACAGATGCAGTTCCTGCGCGGTACCGTGACGGGCGTCTCGCCCGCCGCGCTTCGCGTCAAGACCGCCGCCGGCAAGACCGAGACGGTGAAGCTGGCGTCCGACTGGAACGTCCAGGTGACGAAGCCGGTGTCGGTGGAGCAGATCAAGAGTGGCAGTTTCATCGGTACCGCGGAAATGCCGCAGGCCGACGGCACTGGCCGGTCGCTGGAAGTGCATGTGTTTCCGCCGGGCGTGAAGGTCGGCGAGGGCCATTATGGCTGGGGCCTCAGGAAAGGCTCGATGATGACCAATGGCACGGTGGGCAAGGTCGTCGCCAGCCCGCAGGGCCGATCCTTCACCGTCAGCTATCCGACCGGCAACCGCCGCATCGTCGTGCCGCCCAGGACACCGATCGTTCAGATCGGGCCGGGCCCGCGATCCCTGGTCAAGGTAGGCGCGCGGGTGTTCATCCCGGCGGCGATGACGCCGGGCGGGCTGGCGACCAATTCGGTTGCGGTCGGCGCCAACGGCTCCGCGCCGCCGATGTGATCGGCTGAGGAACCAGGTTCGGCCGGGAGGGCGAAGCGATGAAGGCGGACAGACCGGCCGGACGGGGCCGGATCCTGATCTATCGCCATGGTCCGATCGTGCGGCTGACGCACTGGATCAATGCAGCGTGCATCCTGGTGCTGCTGCTGAGCGGCCTGCAGATCCTGTGTGCCCACCCGGCCTTCTACTGGGGCGACACGTCGCACTTCGCCGATCCGGCGGCGGCGATCGTCACCACCACCAATGATGATGGCGAGACGCGCGGCGCGCTCAGGATGTTCGGCCGGACGTTTGATACGACCGGCGTCCTGGGCGCGTCGCGCACCGCCGACGGACAGATGGTGCCGCGCGCGGTGCCCGCCTGGGCGACGTTGCCGGCGGAGCTTGACCTCGGCGCGGGGCGACGCTGGCATTTCTTCTTCGCCTGGATCTTCGTGCTGAACGGGATGCTTTATGTGGCGCAGGGGCTGGCGAGCGGGCGGGTACGCCGCACCTTGATCCCCGGCCGTGCGGATCTGGCGCATCTGGGCCGGGCGATCGCCGATCACGCACGGCTGCGCCTGCCGCATGGCGAGGAGGCGCGGCGCTACAATGTGCTGCAGAAACTGTCCTATCTGCCGGTCGTCTTCGGCCTGTTGCCGCTGATGATCCTGACCGGGCTGGCGATGTCGCCGGCGGTCAATGCGCTGCTGCCATGGCTGACGGTGATGCTGGGCGGGCGGCAGAGCGCGCGCTTCCTGCATTTCCTGGCGGCGGGCGGGCTGGTGCTGTTCGTGCTCGTCCATATCGCGATGGTGGTGCTGGCCGGCCCGCTGAACGAGCTGCGCTCGATGATCACCGGATGGTTCGCGATCCGGCCTGAGCCGGCGGTGAGCGTGGAGGAGCGCGCGGCATGAGCGATCGGGCGATCAGCCGGCGGGCGTGGCTGCGCGGCGGCGGCGCCTCATTGCTCGGGCTGGCGACCGCGGGGTGCGACCGGCTGACGCAATCGCAGGGGGTCAACCGGTTGCTGTCGAGCGCCGACGGGCTGAACCAGGCGCTGTATGACCTGGCCGCTGATCGCACGCTGGCGCGCGAATATCCCGCCAGCGCGATCTCGCGCGATTTCCGCGCCAATGGCAGCACGCAGCCGGACAGCGAGGAATATCAGGCGCTGGCGGCGAGCGGCTTTGCCGACTGGCGACTGGAGATCGGCGGGCTGGTTGATCGGCCACTGTCACTGTCGCTGGCCGATCTGCGCGCGGCTCCCGCGCGGCGGCAGATCACGCGGCACGATTGCGTCGAGGGATGGTCGTGCATCGCTGGGTGGAAGGGGGCGCGGCTGGGGCCGCTGCTCGACCGCGCGGGGCTGAAGCCGGCGGCGAAATATCTCGTCTTTTACTGCGCCGACACGCTGGAGCTGACGCTGGACGGCACGGGTGATTATTACGAGACGATCTCGCTGCTCGACGCTTATCACCCGCAGACGATCCTTGCCTATGAGATGAACGATGCGCCGCTGCCGGTGGCGCATGGCGCGCCGGTCCGCCTGCGGGTCGAGCGGCAGCTGGGCTACAAGATGGCCAAATATGTCATGCGGATCGAGGCGATCGAGCGGTTCGATCATCTGGGCATGGGCAACGGCGGCTATTGGGAAGATCGCGGCTACCAATGGTGTGCGGGGATCTGACCGCGCGCGATTTCCCCGATCCGACACGGCGGCGGAGCGTGCGGCGCATTGGTGCGTTTCCTTTGTGGTTCAAAGGAGTAGCCGGTGCAGAAAAAGTGGGTGATCGCAGCGTCGATGGCGGCGCTGATGGCGGGGTGCAGCGTTCAGGATCAACCGGCTCAAAATGGCGCCGCAGGGGCAGAGGCCCAGCAGGAGGCCAAATGGACCAGCAAGACAAAGGACCAGTTGCGCAAGGCGATCGACAATCGCGCCGCGCACGGCCTCGACCAGATGCCATTCGCCGTGGAGGGCGAGGATGACGCCGCGCTGACCAAGGCGGCGCTGACCTATGCCAAGGCGCTGGCGAGCGGCGCGACCGATCCGTCGAAACTATATGAGGTCTATACTGTGGCCCGGCCCAAGGCGGACCTGGAACAGGGTCTCCGCGGGGCGCTGGCGGCGGGTGATGTCGGCAAATGGCTTGACAGCCTGGCGCCGCAGGACGCCAATTATCGCCGCCTGTCGCAATCCTATCTGGAGCTGCGCCGCCCGGATGCGACCGCCAGCCCGGCGGTTCCGGAAACGGGCAAGCTGATCAAGCCGGGCGCCAGCGATCCGCGCATCCCGATCATCGCGCGCCAATTGGTGGTGCTCGACTATCTCGATCAGGGGGCGGCGAACGGCAATGCTTATTCTCCCGCGATGGTGGCGGCGGTGAAGGCGATGCAGGCCGATTACGGGATGGAACCCGATGGCGTGATCGGCGACGACGCGCTGTCGATCCTCAACATGTCGGACGCCGATCGGGCGCGCGCGATTGCGGTCAACATGGAACGGCTGCGGTGGCTGGAGCGCACGCCGCCGGCGACGCGGATCGACGTCAATGTCGCCGCCGCACGGCTCAGCTACTGGCGCGACGGCAAACTGGTCGACAGCCGCAAGGTGGTGGTGGGCGAGCCCGATACCGAGACGCCGCAGCTTGGCTCCCCGATCTTCCGCCTGGTCGCCAACCCGACCTGGACGGTGCCGCGGTCGATCCAGGAAAAGGAGATCGCCAAGAAGGGCGCCGGCTATCTCAAGGCCAACAACATGGCGTGGAAGGACGGGTGGATCGTCCAGCAGCCGGGGCCGAAGAACTCGCTGGGGCTGGTCAAATTCGACATGCAGAACGACCATGCCATCTATCTGCACGACACGCCGGCCAAGCCCATGTTCGGCATGATCCAGCGCCAGCGCAGCCACGGCTGCGTGCGGGTGGACGATGCGCTTGGCTTTGCCGAGATGCTGGCACGCGACGGCGGCGTGCTGGACGAATGGAACAAGGCGCGGGCGACCGGCAAGGAAACCTTCGTCAAGCTGCCGGCGCAGATCCCGGTGCGCATGCTGTACCAGACGGTGCTGTTCGACGAGGCCGGTGCGCCGGTGATCCGCAACGACCCCTATGGCTGGAACGACCGGGTGGCCGAGGCGCTGAAACTCGACGGTCATTCCTCGCTGCGCGTGCGCAGGGGCGGCGCCGATGTCGGGCCCTAAGCCGGGCCGGACAGGCATGGTGTGACGAAGATCACAGCGCAGCGTGCGCGGCGTCACTGCACGCGGGGGCCAAAGGCGCGAAGAACATGGTGTCGTCGCCGCCGCCTCGTGTGACGTGCGGCCCGGCGCTTTGATCGACGCGAGTCCCTAGGTCGTCGACGATTCACTGGCGGAATCGACCGCTGCATGACGTGGCAGGCATGATGCCTGCCGCCTCTGACCCCCAAGGCAGCGGGAACTGCGGGGACGGATAACACCGTCCCCGTTTCTTTTCGTGCCACCAGGGGACAGATGCTTCGTCCTCCTGCACCTGATGGTTTATCTTGTTTTCCCCTGGCGCTGCGTGCCGCTAGAAACGGGTGAACACGCCGGCAGGCCGCCGTTCATCGGCTTCGCCGGTAACCGCAGCGAACGGGCGAGGATGGACAGGGGCGAGGAGCGGCTGGACGGCTGGAAGGCGATTGCGCGCTATATCGGCCGCGATCGTTCCACCGTGATCCGCTGGGCGAACGAACGCCAGCTGCCGGTCCATTCGCTGCCCGGCGGCAAGAGCCGCACCGTTTATGCGCTGCGCAGCGAGCTCGACGCCTGGGTGCGGGGCGACGGCGATGCCCCGCCGCCAGGCGAGCCGCCGCCAGCCGGGTCGAAACCGGCCGAGCCGCAACCAGACCCCGCCGGCGCGCCGGAGCCCGGCCTGCCACCGGCTGACCGCGTCGCGGATGCCGGATGGCCGCCCGAGCCCGCACCGGCGATGGCGCCGCGGGCAGCGACGTCCCGGCACGAACAGTCGAAGCGGCGTCGGATCAGCGTCGCCGTGGCGGCCTTCCTCGTCCTGATCCTGGGTGCGCTGGCGCTCGGCAGGTTTGCGCCGGGCATTCTGCCGACACCCGGCGCCCCTTCCCCAGCCGCGCTGCCGCTGCCCCCGGCGATGCACCGCCAGGTGCTGGAGGCGCGCGATGACATTGCCTCGCGGTCGGCCGAGCGGCTGCAGCGCGCGATCCAGACGCTGACCCGGCTGAGCAACCATGCGCCCGACCACCCCGCCATTCGCGCCGCGCTGGCCGAAGGGTATCTGCTGGCGCGCGAATTCGGCGCGCTGCCTGACGCGCTGGCGCTGGAAAGGGCCGAAAGCGAGGCGGAGGCGCTGCTGGCGACGACGCCGCAATCCGCGCCCGCGCTGCGCGTGCTAGGCGTCGTCGCCTATTGGCGGGACCGTGATCCGGCGCGAGCCGGCGCGCTGTTCCGCCGCGCGATCGCCGCTGCGCCGCAGGATGCACTGGCGCGTCAATGGTATGCCAACATCCTGTCCGACAATGGCGAGGACGCAGCGGCGCTGCGCGAGTTCGACGTCGCGCGCGCGCTGAATCCCGGCGCGCCCTATCTGCTGGCCGATTATGCCTGGGCCTTGTGGAACGCGGGACATGACGAAGAGGCGGAGACGCTGCTGCGCGAACTGGCGCGTGCCTATCCCGCGCTCGCCAGCGTTCACGACTGCCTGAGCGTCATCGCTCTCTCCCGCGGGGATCGCACAGGCTATGCCCGGCACCTGCGGCTGCGCGCCGAGATCCGGCGCTCGCCCGAACTCGCGAGCTATGCGCGGGTCGTGGAGCAGATGGCGCCGCGCAACGCGGCCGCGCTGTACGACGTGATGCTGACCCGCGCGCTATCGCAGGCGGAGGCGAGCGCCGATCCGGATCATTCCTGGGCGGCGTTCGTCGCCAGCGTCTTTGGCGATCGCACACAGCTGCTCGCGACGCTGGCGCGGGCGCGTGCCAATGGCGAACAATGGGGTGCCGCCGGCTTCACCCGCCGCATCGCCCGGCGGTGGCGCGATGATCCGCAGGTGACCACGCTGCTTCCCCCGCTCGCGCAGGAACGCATCGAGGGATGATCCGCCATGTTGCGACGCTTTGCGACGCAATGAGACTGGCCCGCGCACGACCACTTTCCCTAGCGTTCCCCAACACTTGCACAGCGCGACCTTCGGGGGAGGGTTGCCGCAGCGGGGGCAATGGCGATGAACACCCAGGCAGCAGCACGCCCGCAGATCGAACCGGTCGCAGAGCCGTGGCCAGTCGCAGAGCCGTGGCCAGCCGGGCCGCCCGAGCGGTCGGCGAGCGCGAGCCAGGCCGCCGTGCGGCGCTCGAGCCGGGTGCGGGCGGGCGACAGCTTCGACTGTTTCGACCGGGGTGCCGCGGCGATGGTGGAAAGCGGTGCGCTGATTGCCGAGCTGACGATGACCAATGGCGCGACGCTGCCGCTGGTGCGTTTTTCGGCCGGCGATGTGGTGCCGGCGCTGGATACATTGTCCGCCCCCGCCTTCTCGCTTTCCTATCGCGCCGAGCAGCCGACGCAGATCGCCTGGCTGGATGACGATCACCGCGCCGGCTGGGTGCGCGAGCGTGCGATCCGGGCACGCGAGGCGATGCTGTTTTCCAGCATGCGGCAACTGACCTGCCTCGCCTGCCTTCCGGCCACGTATCGCGTCTATGTGGAATTGCTCCGCGCCGCACGGCTGGCGCGCGGGCGGGCCTTTGCGCTTCCCACGCATGGCGAGCTGGCAGCACGCGCCTCCACCACCCGCGAGACGGTATCGCGCGAGCTGTCGGCGCTGCGTCAGGATGGCGTGCTGTCGAAGGGGAAAGTGGTCACGATCGTCGCGCCCGACGCGCTGCTGCGCCGGATCGGCCGCGCGCTGAACCTGGAGGATGCGGGCGACGTGTGGGAGAGCATCGGCATCGCGCGCACCGGGGTGGGCAGCGCCTGATCCCGGCGGCGGTGCACTGCCGCGCTTCACCTGTCGGGTTACAAGGTGGAAGCACGGGCAGCTGCGGCTGGCAGCCTTGCCAACATCACGGTCATCGCTTACCGATTTCACACATGATTGCCGCGCGATAGCGGCAGTATTGGCCGGGCGCCGCGGCCCAGCAACACTTTGCAACATTGATGGTCGGCTGGTTTGGCAGCGCGCCAGCCCATAGCAATGTCGCATGGCTGCCGTCCAAACATGCATGGCCCACAAATTAGACTCTGCTTGACGGTGCAAAGTCGACTGTTAGCCTCACTGAACTAGGAACAGCGACGACAGGCGATCAAATGCGCCTGTCTGATCGTCAATCATAAGCGCTGCCAAAAGGCGCATGTTCCATCCACGCAGGGGAAACACATAACCTTAGCCATAGGGGGCCATATGCGTGTGTTCGTGCGTTCTGTCTTGAAGTCGGGGCGTGTTCCCGACGACGGCAAGTCTGCCTGTTATCAACATGCTGGCGCCGAACAACATTCCCCGCCGTCGCAACTTCTCGTAAAGAACTGGCTGTCGGCGCCCACCCTTCCATCCGATACCGCGCCGAAGCGGGCGATGCGCCGCGCCTTGCTGAGCGCCATGCTGCTGACCGGGGCGCAGGCGGCCTATGCACAGGATGCGCAGCCGGTGCCGGCCGCCCCCTCCCCCTCGCCCAATCTGACGCCCGAACTGGTGCCCGACGCCGCCGACCAGCTTGGCGAGGCAGCCGCCGCCGAGGGTGATGGCGGGACGATCACGGTCACGGGATCGCGCATCGTGCGCAACGGCTATGACGCGCCGACGCCGGTGACGGTGATCGGCCTTGCCGACATTCAGGCCTCCGCCCCGGCGAACGTCGCCGATTTCGTCAACCAGATCCCTTCCGTCGCAGGCAGCGTCACCCCGTCCAACACGCAGCGCGTGCTGAGCGGCGGCACGGGCGGGATCAACACGATCAACCTGCGGTCGCTGGGCACCACGCGCACGCTGGTGCTGCTCGACGGGCATCGATCGGTGGGGTCGATTGCGCAGGGGACGGTGGACGTGAACACCATCCCGCAAGGGCTGGTGAAGAGCGTCGAGGTCGTCACCGGCGGTGCATCGTCGGTCTATGGGTCGGACGCGGTGGCAGGCGTCGTCAACTTCATCCTCGACCGCGAATATAAGGGGCTGAAGGGCGAGGTTAGCTATGGCGAGACCACCTATGGCGACGACCAGAACTGGCGCGCGACGCTGACCGGCGGGGTCGAGTTCGCCGACGGGCGCGGCCGCGCGTTGCTGAGCGGCAATATCGTGCGGCGCGATGGCGTGCGTGGCGCCGGGCCGCGCGCGTGGCAGAACCGCGGCGTCCACCTGATCCAGAACCCGCGCTATGTCGCCGGCAACGGCCAGCCGGAATATATGGTCGCCGGCCAATCGGGGCTGAACACCACCACCGGGGGCGGCATCATCACCTCCGGCCCGTTGCGCGGCACCTATTTCGGCCAGGGCGGCACGGTGAACCGCTATGATTATGGCAACAACCGACTGAACAACCTGCCCTGGACGATCGGCGGCGACTGGCAGATCAGCCAGCATTATTACGGCACGTCGATTCAGCCGGGCGAGGACCTGACCAGCGTGTTCGGCCGCTTCAGTTTCGACGTGCTCGACAATTTCCAGCTGTTCACCGAGCTGTCGTACAACCGCAGCAAGCAGGACAGCTGGGGCGGCTATCACACCGACAAGGCGAATGTGTCGATCCGCGGCGACAATGCCTTCATCCCCGCCGCCGTCCGGTCGCAGCTGAACGGCGCCGGCTTCACATTGGGCACGTGGAACCAGGACATTCCGACCCGCGAAAGCCATTATGACCGCAACGTCCAGCGTTACTTGGCGGGGTTCGAGGGATCGTTCGATCTCCTCGCGCTGGAATGGAAATGGGACGGTTATTACCAGCGCGGCATCACCAATGCGAAGGAAGCGCTGATTTCCGCCAATCGCGTGAAGCTGGGCTTTGCGCAGGATGCGGTGCGCGATGCGATCGGCGCGATCGTGTGCCGCGTGACGCGCGACGGCAGCACCGACCCGCTGGCGGCCGGGTGCGTGCCGTTCAACCGCATGGGGATCGGCGTCAATTCGGCAGCGGCGGTCGATTACATCATGGGTGCGCCCTATGCCGATCGGCGCATCCAGCAGGACGTCGCCTCGCTCAATTTCAGCACCAATGTCACCAATCCGTGGCTGAAGCCGATCGGCCTCGCGTTCGGCGTGGAAAGCCGCAAGGAACAGATCGATGGCTATGTGCCGGCCGAATATGCCGCCGGCTGGTATTCGGGCAATTTCACGCCGACGATCGGATCGTACACGGTGACCGAGGCGTATCTGGAATCGCTCGTTTCACTGCCGCTGAACATCGAGTTCAACGGTGCGGCGCGCTACACCAGCTACAGCGAATCCGGCGATGTGGTGACGTGGAAGGCGGGGCTGAGCTGGGAGCCGATCAGCGACCTTCGCCTGCGTGCCTCGCGATCCCGCGATATCCGCGCGCCCAATCTGTCGGAGCTGTTCCAGGGCGGCGCGCGCAACACCAATTCGATCGGCGATCCGTGGCAGAACAACCTGTCGATCCGCTATACGCAGACGGTGACCGGCAACCTCGCGCTGGAACCCGAAAAGGCCGACACCTGGGGCTTTGGCGCGGTGTTCCGCCCGTCGTTCATTCCCGGCCTTGGCCTGTCGGTCGATTATTACGACATCAAGATCAACGGCGCGATCGGGACGCTGGGGCCTCAGGAGATCGTCGACCGCTGCTTCACCGGCAACATCGAATTGTGCCGCCGGTTGCAGGCGGTGATCGGCAACCAGGTCATCCCGTTCGGCAGCAACGGTTTCACCAACACCGCCGGACCGGGGCCGGCCGTCAGCGAATATCTGATCGCCAACAGCCCGTATAACTTCCTGTCCAACCGCGCACGCGGCATCGATTTCGAGCTGAGCTATCAGTTCGATCTGGCCGACGTGTCCGCCACGCTGCCGGGCACGGTCAGCTTCCGCGGCATCGCCACCCATTATCTGGAGGCGTCGGAATCGAACGGGGTCAATGCGCCGACCGACACCGTCGGGCAGACCGCCGGGGGCGGCCCACCGAACTGGACATACCGGGCGACGCTTGGCTACGCGCTGGACAATTTCTCGATGCAGGTGATCGGGCGCGGGATCAGCGCGGGCGTGTACAACAATGACTGGGTGGAGTGCGCGATCAACTGCCCGGCGAGCAACACGATCAACCGGACGATCCTGAACAACCGGGTGGACGGCGCCTTCTACGTCGACACCTATTTCGCCTACGACCTGCCGATCGGCGGCGCGAAGAGCCAGCTGTATCTGCGGGTCGCGAACCTGTTCAATCGCGATCCGGCACCCGTCGGCAAGGGGCCGTCCGACACGTCCAACGTCGACCTTGGCATCAACCAGACGTTCTTCGACTATCTCGGTCGCACGTTCCGGCTGGGCATCCGGTTCGACCTGAAATGAGCCGCTGAGCGCCGATCCCCGGCCGGCGGCGCGATGCTGCCGGTCGGGGGCGGCCAAGCGGCGCGGCATCATGTTTGGACAGGGTCGCCGCACACCGTCATGACTGTTTTCTGAATCTCGGGGGTAACAAGATGAAATATACGTTGGCGCTGCTCGCTGCGGGCACCATGCTGGGCGGCATCGCGGAGGTGGCCAGCGCGCAGGGGAAGGCCCGGACGCAGGCCGCCGCCAGCGCGCAGACCTATGACGCCAAACAATGGTCGGGCCTGCGCTATCGCCATGTCGGGCCGTGGCGCGGGGGGCGCGTGACCACCGTGACGGGCGTGCCGACGCAGCCGCGCACTTTCTACATGGGCACGGTCGGCGGCGGCGTGTGGAAGACCACCGATGCTGGCCACAAATGGGTCAACACCACCGACGGCCAGATCAGGGTCGGCCCGATCGGTGCGGTTGCGGTGGCCGACAGCAACCCCGACATCGTATATGCCGGCACCGGATCGTCCAAGATCCGCAGCAACGTGTCGATCGGGCGCGGCATCTACAAATCGGTCGACGGCGCCAAGACCTGGACCTTCATGGGCCTGCCCGATGTCGGCCAGATCGCGACGATCCGCGTCAATCCCATCAACCCCGATGAAGTGTTCGTCGCGGCGAGCGGCAATCCGTTCGCGTACAGCAAGGATCGGGGCGTCTATCGCACGCGCGACGGCGGGCGCACGTGGAAGAAGGTGTTCTTCCTCAGCGAACGGCTGGGCGCGGCGGATGTCGAATATCACCCGAGCAACCCGGCGGTGCTCTACGCCACGATGTGGCACGGGCTTCGCCAGCCGTGGTCGATCATCTCCGGCGGCAAGGAAGGCGGCATCTACAAATCGGTCGATGGCGGTGACAGCTGGACGAAGCTGGGCGGCGGCCTACCCACCGGCCTGTTCGGGCGCGCCAATGTCGGCGTCAGCGCCGCGGCGCCCGACACGCTCTACGCCTTGATCGAGGCGAAGCCGGGCCAGGGCCTGTACCGGTCGAACGATGCGGGCGCGACATGGACGCTGGTGAACGGCGACGGGAAACTCGTCACCCGGCCGTTCTATTACACCACGCTGGGCGTCGATCCGAGCAATGCCGAGCGCGTGTTCGTCGGCAACGAGGGATGGTTTGAATCGCTCGACGGCGGCAAGACCTTTGCCACCCGCCCCACCCCGCATGGCGACAACCATGACGTGTGGATCAACCCCGCCGATCCCAAGGTGATGGTGCAGGCCAATGACGGCGGCGCCAATGTTTCGCTGGACGGCGGCGCGACATGGAGCGTGCAGAGCAACCAGCCGACGGCCGAGCTCTACCAGGTCGCGGTCGACAACCAGTTTCCCTATCGCCTCTATGGCGCGCAGCAGGACAATACGACCGTGATCGTCCCCTCGCTCGCACTGGGCGACGGGCAGGATTATCGCGTCGGCCCGGGGTGCGAGACGGGGCCGATCATGCCCAAGCCCGACGATCCCAACATCGTGTGGGGTGCGTGCAAGGGGCAGTTCAGCCGCATGGACATGCGCACCAACTTCAACGAGGAGCGGTTCTGGATCGGCAGTGAATCCTTGTACGGCAACGATCCCGATCGCCTGCGCTATCGTTTCCAGCGGACCGCGCCGATGGAAGTATCGCCGGTCGAACCGAACACCGTCTATTACGGGTCGCAATACGTCCACCGTTCGCGCGACGGCGGCGTGACGTGGGAGACGATCAGCCCCGACCTCACCTGGCGCCCGGCGGACAAGCAATTCGCCTCGGGCAGCCCGATCACCATCGATGCGACCGGCGAGGAAGTCTATTCGACGCTCTACGCCATTCGCGAAAGCAAGGTGCGGCCGGGCGTGATCTGGGCCGGATCGAACGACGGGCTGATCCATGTCACGCAGGACGGCGGAAAATCGTGGCAGAACGTCACGCCCAAGGGGCTGCCGCAGGGCGGGCGCGTGCAGAATATCGAGCCGGGCGTGCGCGAACCCGGCACCGCCTATGCCGCGATCTACCGCTATCTGATGGGCGATTTCGCGCCCTACATCTATGCGACGCGCGACTATGGAAAGACGTGGACGCGGCTGACCGACGGGCGCAACGGCATCGCCCCGGACGAGCCGACGCGCGTGGTGCGCGAGGACCCGGAACGCCCCGGCCTGCTCTACGCCGGTACCGAATATGGCCTGTACGTGTCGTTCGACAATGGCGCGCGCTGGCAGAACTTCCAGCTGAACCTGCCGGCAACGCCGGTCACCGACCTGCGGCTGGCGCATGGCGACCTGGTGTTGTCGACGCAGGGCCGCGGCTTCTACATCCTCGACAACCTCAGCGTGCTGCGGCAGCTGCCGACCGACGGCACGCTGGATGCGACGCGGCTCTACAAGCCAGCACGTGCGGTGCGGATCAACGCATCGGGCGACAAGGGATCGGACCCGAATGTCGGGCCGGAGCATATCCTGCCGGGGGCGCAGATCGATTACTTCATCGCGCCCGGCACCGCCGCCACGCCGATGGTCCTCACCATCCGCGACGCGGCCGGCGCAGTGGTTCGCCGCTTCACCAGCGATACCGGGGAGGCAGCGACGCCGGGCGGCGGCGGCGCGGATGACGATGGGCTGGGCCGCTATCGCCCGACCTATCCGACGCGCCTCGATGCGACGCCGGGGATGCATCGCTTCATCTGGGATCTGCGCACCGCCGGCACGCCCGATGGTGCGCCGGCCAGCGGCGGCCGCCGCGCGCCGACCGGGCCGATGGTGCCGCCGGGCAGCTATACCGTGGAGATGGTCGCGGGCGGCATCACCACGCGCCAGCCGCTGGAGATCGTCGAGGATCCCCGCATCCTGGCGAGCGGGATCACCAACGCCGATCTGGTGGCGCAATATCAGCACAATCAGCGCACGCTGAAGCTGGTGCACGACACCAACCTGGCGGTGTCGCGCGTCACCCAGGCGCAGGCCGCGCTGGCCAAGCAACCCGATGCCAGGCGCGAAGAGGCGCTTAATGGCATCGCGCAGCGGCTGATCACGCCCAGGATCCGCTACAGCCAGCCGGGGCTGCAGACGCATGTCGTATATCTCTACAATCAGCTGAACGGCAGCGACCAGAAGGTGCCGCCCGATGCCGCCGCGCGCTACACCGAATTGCGCGGTGCGATCGACGCGATCACGGCGGAGCTTGATACGCTGCTGGGGCCGGTGACCAAGACCGAGCTGGCCGCCTATCGCAGCGGCGGAGACGGCGCGATCCTCAACATCGCCGACACCACTGAGGATGAAACCGAAAGCGACAATTAAGAAGAAAGGCTGCCGGCGCCCTGTGGCGCCGGCAGCCGATCCGTCAGGCCCGATCCCTCAAGCGTTACCCGTCAGAAGCGGGTACGCAGGCTGAGGCCGATCACGCGCGGCGGGCTGGAGGTGACATAGACGCTGGGATAGGTCACGCCGTTGCTGACCACCGGGGCGAGCACCGAACTGGTCGCGCTGGTCGTCTTGTTCACCGCGCCGATCACGTCGAACACATTGTTGGCGAAGACATAGAGGCCCCAGCGGTCCCCCTTCTGCACGCCGAAACGAAGGCCGACGGTGGCAAAACCGGGCAATTCCATTCCCGCCGCGGTGATGTTCGGCGCGGTGCGATCGTACACCGTCCACGAGGAGCTGCGGTAGCTGATGTTGCCGTGGTAGAAGATCTCCATGTCGTTGCCGATCGGCTGGGTGTAATCGGCCGATCCCTGCGCGGTCCATTCGGGCGAATAAGGCACGGTATTGCCCTTGCGCCCGATCCCCGCCAGCACCGCGCAGCCGAGGTACGGCGGCGCGCCGGTGCACAGGTTGATCCCCGACGGCAGCGAAATGTTGTCCTGCAATTTCGCCGAGGTGTAGCTGCCCGAGGCGCGCAGCGCGAGGCCGTCGATCGGGTAATAGGCCGCATCCATTTCTGCACCGCGGATGCGCGTTCCGCTTGGCGTGTTAGTGATGAAGCCGAACGCGCCCTGGTAGGAAGCGGAAATCTGCACGTTGCTCCAGTCCATCTGGAACACGTCGACGTTGAACGTCACCTTGCGGTTGAACAGCGAGGTCTTGAGGCCGATCTCGTAATTCCACAGCTGATCGGAATCATAGGTGGTGGCGTAGCTCGGCAGGCCCAGCGTCTGGTTGACGCCGCCGGGACGATAGCCCTGCGAAGCGAGGCCGTAGAGCATCACGTCGCGGCTGAACTTGTAGCTGGCGTTGAATTTTAGGAGCGTACCGTTCTCCTTGCCCGACAGCTCCGAGAACGGCAGCCGCACGTTGCCCGCGACATAATTGGGGATGATGACCTCGGCGCCGGTGCTCTTTTCATATTCGAACCAGCGCGCGCCGGCGGTCAGTTCCAGCTTGTCGTTCACCTCCCACGTCGCCTCGCCGAACACGGCGATCTGCTTCAGCGTGTCGGCGATGGTGCGATCGAGCTGCGTCGTCGAACCGAAGCCGTAGGGCGCGTTGGAATAGCCGCTGGGATACAGCTGCCGCCCGGTCCCGGGATCGACCGTATTGAGCAGGCTTCGTGTGAAATTGTCGCGGTTGCTGTGGAAGAAACCGACCGTCCACTTGATCGCATGCTGCGCGTCGGCGAGGCGGATTTCCTGCGTCGACGTCTTGGTCGATTGCGGCTGATAGGCGGTCAGGCTGCCCCAGCCGGTGACGAAGCGCTGATATTCCTCCGGCGAGCAGCCGTTGGCGCCGCCGATCAGGCCGCGATTGCAGTCATTGGCGAAATTGGCATAGCCCGGCACGCGATTGGCCGCGATGTTGCCGGTGAAATAGCGGCTGAAGAACGGCGCGTAATCGAAATTCACCGCCAGATCGCGCTTCGAATAGGAGGCGATCGCGGTCAGCGTGGCGAAACTGAAATCCCAGTTGAGCGTGCCGCTGTACAATTGGAACTTGTCCGATTGCGGCGTCTGCGTGCGCAGGTCTTGGTCGAAGCGGCGGCCGAACAGCTGCTCACGCGTCAGGTTCCAGTTCGGGTTGAAGCCGTCGCGATCCTGATAGACCGCCATGCCGTCGATGGTGAGATTCTCCATCGGGCGGAAACGCAGCAGCAGGCGGCCGCCATAACTGCGGTTCTTGTTATAATCCTTCAGCCCCAGCACGCTGTTGTCGAGGAAGCCGGCGGTGCGATCCCAATAGCCGACCGCGCGAACCGCGAGCACATCCTCGACGATCGGCACGTTGACGACGCCGTCGATATTGGCACCCGCTCCGCTGCCGTGGCTGACGGTGCTGACCTGCGCATTCACCGCGCCCTCGAAATCGTCGAGATCGGGCTTGTTGAAGATCAGGCGGATCGTGCCGCCCATCGAACTGGCGCCGTAGAGCGTCCCCTGCGGGCCGCGCAGCACCTCGGCGCGCTCAACGTCGAACAGGCGGATTCCCGGCTGCGTGCCGCCGGCGTCGTTGCTGACGCCGCTGGTGCCGGTGATCGGCGTCTCATCATAGTAAAGCCCGACGAGCGGCTCGCCCGGCGCATAAAGATTGCGGATGATGACGCGGCTGCCGCCGTTCGCATTCTCGTTGATGATGAGGTTCGGCGTGGTGCGGGTCAGCTCCTGCGAATCCGTGATGCCCTGCGCCACCAGCGATTCCGAGGTGACGGCGGAGATGGCGAGCGGCGTCTGCTGAAGGCTGGTCGCGCGCTTCAGCGCGGTGACGACGATGTCGCCGGGGCTGCTATTGTCCGCCGCCTCCGGCTCGGCCGTCGGTACGGCGGGCACGTCGGCCTGTTGCGCGAGCGCGGAGGTGGAGGCGGCCAGCAGCGAAACGCCAAGCAGCAGCCATCGTCCGCGGAAACACCGCGTTGAACCCGTCGTCATCTTTGAGCCCCCTAGAACCCCAATGGTTGGTTTGATCTGCGTCCCTGTTTCGATCGAAAGCGTCCGCCAGTCCGTTCACCAGCCAGCCACGGCGCCGCTTTCTTTAAAAGACATAAAACTGTCGTGAAGCGCCAAACGCAATCCTAAATGTTGCAGTGCCGAACATTTTTTTGAGGCTTAGTGTCCTGCGATACGAGTTGTTGTTAGCGCGAAACGTCTAAGTTCCTGGATCTTCTTCATCCACCTGAGATGGTAAGGCCGATTCGGAGCGTTCTGCCCGGCGCGGGCAACCCGATCTGCGGGACGATCCGATCATCGAACAGATTGTCTCCACGCGCGAACACATCGGCGGCGACCCCGGCGAAGCGCACGCGCTGGCTCATCCTGACGTTCACCGACGCTGATCGCGGCAGCGCCACCAGCACGCCGTCCGCATCGGCCGAATAGGCGCGGCCGGTGTAGAGCACCTCCGCCAGCGCGCCGAACCCTGATTGGCCGTCGTAATCGCCATAGATCCGGCCGATCACGTCCGGCTTTTCGGCGAGCCGATCGGTCTGGTCGCCGGTCGTCCCCTTGCGCCGCGAGCGGGCGAAGGTGCCATTGCCGCCGAGCGTCCATTCAGGGGCGGGATGCCAATAGGCGGTCGCCTCCACGCCGATCACCTGCGAGCCAATGAGGTTGATCCGCTGGCGCAGGCGGCCGACGTTGCGCTGGTCGATCGTCCCGTCGAGATCCTGCACGAAGCCCGCGACGGATGCGCCGGCCGCGTCGCTGCGCCATTCCGCGCCAAGATCGGCGCTGACGATGCGTTCGGGCTGCAGATCGGGATTGAGCAGGAAGCGGTTGAGCGCCTGGCCGAACAATTCGCGCATGGTGGCGGGGCGGATCTTCCGGCCGACCGCCGCGCGGATGCGCCATTCCTCGGCCGGGGCCCAGGAAAGCCCCACCCGGCCGGTCCATCCCTTGGCATCGGGCGTGTCGGGCTTGTCCCCGGTTTCCAGATAATAGACCCGGTCGTAGCCGAGGCCGATCTCGCCAGTGATCGCATCGGTCAGCGCGGTGGTGGCATCGAGGCCGAAGCTCCAGTTGCGCTGGCGATAGTGGAGGAAGGCGGGGAGCAGCGCGGGCGGCTGGCCGCGCGTGAATGTCGTGTCACGCTGGTCATGCTGCGAATCCAGCACATTGGCCGAGGCGATGATCCGCGTGCGGCCGAGCTGCTGTGTCAGCAGCAGGCGCGCGCCGACGGTATCGTCGCGATTGGCCTCCTGCGAATTGCGCACGGTGTAGGTATCGTCGGTGTAGCTGTCGATCGTCTGGCGGAACCGTTGGTACCAGCCGACCAGATCGAGCGCGGTGGTCGGCCCGAGCACCAGCCCGGCGTTGGCCGACACGAGCGAGTGCTGAAGCGTCGGGTAGCGCCAGAAGCGCGCACCATCGGGCCGATCGCTCTCGGGCGCGATCCCCTTGTTCGCATCGACGTGAAAGGCGGTGACCGACAGCAGATGATCGCCGATCGATGTGCCGACACGGCCGAACACGCTGGCGATCTCGCGATCGGTGTTGGTGCGCAGGGCCCCGCGCTGCGAGAAGGGCAGATCGGCATGATCGGCGATCGTATCGCCGTCGCGCGTGGCGTAACTGCCGCCGATCATCACATCGGTGCTGCCGCGGGTGAAGGGCGCGACCGCCTCCACCTCACGCAGTCCGCCGCTGCCGATCATGCCGCGGACATGGCCGTGGGCAGGGCGCGGCGGGGTGAAGCTGACCGCCCCCAAGGCGCTGACGCCGTAGAGCGGGGCGAGCGGCGCGGCGGCCACCTGCGCCCGGCCGGCGAGCGCGGCGGGAAACAGGCTGAGGTCCAGCCGGTTGTCCCACGGCACGTTGATCGCCGCGCCATCGTAGAATAGCGCCACCTGCCGTTCGGCGGCATTGCGGACAAAGGCCACTGCCTCGCCGCGCGAGTTCACCGGCACATAGACCGACGGCAGGCGACGCAGAATCTCGTCGGCCGCCACCGCATCGACCAGCGCGATGTCGCGCGCATCGAGGACATGGCGGGTTTCGAGCGGTTGCGGCGCCCGGCCCTGCGGCAGGGAAACGACGATGTCGCCGGTCGGGTCGGGCCCGTCCTGCGCCATGGCGGTCGTTGCCAGCATCATCGCCAGCAACGCGCCGCCCCCCATTCTTACGCTCACCGACATTATCTCCGTCCCCCAATCTCAACGGCGAACGGCCGGGGCAGCACCACACCCCGGCCGCCTTGTTGCGCGCCTAGTGCTCCATCCCGACCTGCTCGTCCTCGGGCATCCAGCTGGCGAGGGCCTCCGCCCGGTCGCGTTCCAGCTGGACGCTCGCGACCAGCTTCACCGGCGCGACGCCCTGCTGTGACAGCTGGCCGTTGAGCTGGGCGAGGTCGCCTGCCTTGATCTGTTCCCATGCGGCAAGCTGCTGATCAGCGACTGCCTTCAGCTTGGCATATTCCTCATGGTGCTGCTGCGCCGGCGCGGTGTCACCCTGCGACACGGTGCTGGCGAGCGAGATCAGCATGTTGTTGAGGCGGATCGGATAGTTGAGCGGATCCTGCGGGGCGACGTTCTTCACCTGGATAAGCACATCCTCGACCGCGGTCGCCTTTGCCTCCACCGCATCGGCGGCGCTGACCAGCGCCGGCTTGCCGGCCGCCGCCTTGCGCACGTCACCCAGCTGCTGATGCAGCGCGCGCAGTTCGAGTACCGCGGTCTGCACGCGATTGAAGTCGCGGTTGATCGCGGAGACCAGATCATATTGCTGCTTCAGCTCGGCCTGGGTCACCGTCAGGTTCGGGTTGGGCGTGATCGTCACCGGCTGGACCTGGCTCTTGCCGTCGACGGTGAGGCGGATCTTATACTGCCCGGGCAGCACCACTGGCCCGCCGCGCGCGTTGCGCCACAAGGATGCCTTGGGCACCTTCACGGGCCCTTCTTCGCGGAAATCCCAGACGAAGCGGTTGATCCCGGCATTGCGGGTGAGCTTCGCCGGCTTGCGGCCGCGGCCTTCCTCTTCCTCGCCGTCATCAGCCCCCGGCGCCTCGACGGCGGGATAGGTGCGGATCACGCGATCCGTCGCATCGAGAATCTCGAGCTTGATGCCATTGTCGACCGGCGGCTTGACCGCGCCGGTCGCCGTGGCGCCAGCGGTCGACGGCGCATCGGTGGTCTTGGGCGTGTAGCTGGCGTCGACCTTCCCGGCGGCCTTGGGCTCTGCCTGCCCTTCCTTCAGGTGGTAATAGATGATCACTCCCTGCGGCGGATTGGTGCCGGTCGGGCCGCCCGTGCCATTGCCATAGCCGGTGTAGAGGATGCGCATCGTGTCGCGCGGCTGGAAGAGGTGGACGTCCTTCTTCGCAATGTCGGGCGACCATTGCCGCACCGCGCTGAGATCATCGAGCACCCAGAAGGAGCGGCCGTGCGTCGCCACCGCGAGGTCTCCGGCGCCGGCAATGGCAAGGTCATGTACCGGGCTGCGCGGCAGGCCCATCTGGAACGGCTGCCATTGCTTGCCGCCGTTGAAGGAGATGAACACGCCGTTCTCGGTGCCGGCATACAGCAGCTCCGGCCGCGCCGGATCGGCGCGGATGACGTGCATATAGGCGTCCGCCGGCAGCCCGTTGGTGATCGACGTCCACGTCTTGCCATAATCGTCGGTGCGGAAGGCATAGGGCTTGAAATCGTCGAGGCGATGGCGGTCGGCGGACACGTACATCGTGCCCGGGCGGCGCGGATCGGGCTCCACCATGTTGACCGTCGCCCATTCCGGCATCGCCCTGGGCGTCACATTCTCCCAGCTGCCGCCTTCGTCGCGGGTGACGTGGATCAGCCCGTCGTCGGTGCCGACCCAGATCAGCCCCTTCTGCACCGGCGATTCATTCACGCTGAAGATCGTGTTGTAATATTCGACGCCGGTATTGTCCTTGGTCAGCGGGCCGCCCGAGGATTGCTGCTTCGACTTGTCGTTGCGCGTGAGGTCGGGGGAGATCTTGGTCCAGCTCTTCCCCTCATTGTCGGTGCGCCACAGCACCTCCGTCGCATTGTAGAGGACGTTGGGGTTGTGCGGCGAATAGAGAAGGGGCTCCGTCCATTGCGGGCGATGCTCCAGGTCCTTCGCGGCCCAGCCCATCGCCTCGCGCGGGAAGGGGCCGATCGGCGTCAGCTGCCCGGTCTTGTGGTCGTAGCGGGTGACGTAATTGCCATAGCTGTTGGCGATGGTGACGTCGGGGTTCTTGGGATCGGCGATGACATAGCCGCTTTCGCCGCCACCGACCGCGTAGAAGCTTTCCTGCCCGATCGGCCCGCGCACGTTGCCGCTGGCGATCGACACGGTGCTGTTGTCCTGCTGCGCGCCATAGATGCGGTAGGGCACCTGCTTGTCGACGGAGATGTGATAGAATTGCGCGGTCGCCTGGTTCATGCCGGTGGTCCAGCTGGCGCCGCCGTTGACCGACACGTTCGCGCCGCCGTCATTCCCCTCCACCATGCGATCGGTGTCGTTGGGATTGATCCACAGCGAATGGTTGTCGCCGTGGAAGGTCGGCATGGTCTTGAACGTCTTGCCCGCGTCCTCCGACTTGTAGGCGTTGACGTTCAGGACATAGACCTTGTCCTTGTTCTTCGGGTCGGCGATGACATGGGTGTAATACCAGGCGCGCTGGCGGAAATCGCCGCGGTCGCTGATCCGCTGCCAGCTTGCGCCGCCATCGTCGGTGCGGAACAGCCCGCCCTCCGCCGCCTCGATCAGCGCATAGACGCGCTTCGGATCCGCCGATGGCGCGACACCGATGCGGCCGAGAATGCCCGCGGGAAGGCCGTTGCCGGTCACTTTCTCCCACGTCGTGCCGCCGTCGCGTGAGCGATAGAGGCCGCTGCCGGGCCCGCCGCTTTCCATCGTCCATGGCTTGCGGTGGACCTGCCACATCCCGGCCCAGAGCGTGTTGGGATCGTTGGGATCCATCTGCACGTCGATCGCGCCAGTCTTCTGGTCGACGAACAGCACGCGCTGCCACGTCTTGCCGCCGTCACGCGTGCGATAGACGCCGCGTTCCGGATTATCGCCGAACGGATGGCCGAGCGCCGCGACGAATACCGTGTTCGGATCGGTCGGGTGGACGACCATGCGGCCGATCGCCTGGCTGTCGCGCAGGCCGGCGAACTGCCACGTCTTGCCGCGATCGGTGGACTTGTAGACGCCGTTGCCGGTGATGACGTTGCCGCGGATGTTCGCTTCGCCCGTACCGACGTAGATGACGTTCTGGTCCGACGGCGCGACCACGATCGCACCGATCGAGGGCGATGCCTCGTGCAACTTGTCCCACAAGGGCTGCCAGCTGTTGCCCCCGTCCTCGGTACGCCACACGCCGCCGCCCGACGCGCCCTGGTAGAAGGTATCGGGTTCCTGAATCACGCCGGCGACCGCACTGACTCGCCCGCCGCGGAACGGGCCGATCAGGCGATATTGCATCCCGGCGAACGGCGTCTGCGCGGCGGCCTTCGCCTCCTGCGCGACCGCAACCTGCGGCAGTATCGTCAACGGCGTGCCGGCAAGCAACAAGGCGAAAATCAGGCGTCTTTTCATGAGCGATCCTCCGAAAGAAAAAGAACAAGATCGCCGCGACAAAGGCACGCGATCGAATTGCGGTATGAGCCTGTGTGTGTAAGCGTCCCTGACGAAGATCCGTGAAAAAGCGGGCCAACGGGGACAGCAGAATGGCAACAAAGGCAAAGCTGGATGCATTCGACACGCGCATCCTGCAGATACTGACCAATAACGGGCGGATTTCCTGGCGCGATCTGGCGGACGAAATCGGGCTTTCGCTGACACCCACCTTGCGCCGCGTGCGCCGCCTCGAAAGCGAAGGCTATGTGCTTGGCTATACCACCCGCCTTAACGAGCGGCGGCTGAGTGGTGCGATCGAAGCGATGATCTCGATCACGCTTGATCGTCAGTCGGACGAGGCGTTGACCATATTCGAACGCAACATCCAGGACGTGGAGGAAGTCACCGACTGCTACCAGATGACGGGGGATTATGATTATCTGGTACGTGTCGTCGTGGACGACCTTGAACATTATCAGGCGATGCTCGGCACGCTGTCGCGCATCCCGATGCTGTCGCGAATCAATTCCAGTTTCGTGCTGAAAACGGTGCTTCGGCGCCCGGTGAAGGTGTCGTAATCGATGAACGGGGGCATGGCGAGGGCGCCTGGGACACGGGCCAGCGTCGCGCGACACCGCGCGCGCGCTGGCGCAACCTGGCAATCCCCCCTGCTTCATCCGCCCCCGCTTCCGAAGCCGGCAAGCTAGGCGAGAAGCGTTGAGCCTGTCTCGCCAAAATTCAATGCGTCATCCATAGGCTTTGGTTAAGTCGAACCAAGACTTGTTTGTCTTTTGGTGCTTATGCGCTGCGAGACACGAAAAGTTACATTGCCAACGTTCAACATACTTGGCCGCGTCGACGCAGCCGGTATGAGAGCCCGATGTCCGCCCAGCGTCTCTTGCGCAAGATCCATTACTGGCTGTCGCCGGCCCTGTTGATCAGCCTGTTCGTGATCGCAATCACCGGGTCGCTGCTGGCGCTGAAGAAGGATGTGGATTTCCTGCAGCCGCCAACGCGGGACGGCATTGCGCCGGGGCTGCCCGACCGATCGCTGGCGTCGCTTGTCACATCGGTGAACGCGCTGCCCGCGCATGCCGGGGTGACGTGGAAGGACATCGACCGCATCGACGTGCGTCCCAAGGATGGCATCGCAAAAGTGATCCTGAAGTCGCGGCATGAAGTGCAGGTCGACCTGACGAGCGGGGCGGCGGTCGACACCGGCTATCGCACCTCCGACCTGTTGGAGACGATCCACGATTTCAGCTTCATGGGTGACTGGGCGAAGTATGTGCTGTCGTTCGGATCGGGGATCGCGCTGATCTTCATGGGCGCGACGGGGGTCTATCTGTTCGCGCTGCCGATGCTGGTGCGGCGGCGCAAGCGCATCGACAAGGAACGTCGCCGCCCGTCAGCTTGACCGCGACGGATCGGTCACGGCGTCAAACGCGCGCGCATCGTCCGCACCGGCGCCCGGCATCGATCCCGTCTGCCGTTCGATCCAGCGGTGGATGACCGAGGGCTGCGCATCCAGCCACAGATCGTGCAGCGCATCGCTGTTGGCGATATCGGCGCGGGTACGCCGTTCATTGTGCCGCACATATTCAAGCCAGGTCGGAAAATGGAATCGCTCCATCCACAATTGCGGATCGGCAAGGTCGCGCATCAACGTCCAGTCGCGCGCGCCGTCGCGCCGCCGGATGCGGCGACGTTCACTCATCACGCTGAGGAAGGCGGGAATGTCGGCCTCTGCGATGCGATGTTCCACCGTGATGACGACGGGGCCGGTGCGCGGTTCCACCGGTACGGCGGTGTCGGGTTCGCGCCAGGTGTTCGCCGGATCCAGGTTGAGCTGGCTGATCTCCGGCAGGCGGCGGATCGCGCCGGCGAGGATGCTGAGCAACTGGACCGACGCGGCACTCAGCAGCGCAATCGCGACGCCGTGCGTGCCGGCGACCGATCCGAACAGCCAGCTGCCCGCCGCCATGCCGCCGAACGCCGCCATCTGGTACAGGGCGACCGCGCGGGCGACGACCCAGCGCGGCGAGGCGAGCTGAACGCTGACGTTGAAGGTCGACAGCGCCAGCACCCAGCCAGCGCCCGCCAGCGCGAGGGCAGGCAAGGCGAGCAGGAAGATGCCCGCAGCGGTCACTGCGGCACCGACGGCGAGCGCCAGCGCGGCGATCTGCACGATCCCCTCGGTCGCCATGCGCATCCGCAAGCGCCGCGACGCCAAGGCGCCGCCGACGGCGCCGACGCCGAACGCGCCGTACAACAGGCCATAGACCAGCGGCCCACCGCCGATCAGGTCGCGCGCGACGATCGGCATCAGCGCGGGGATCGCGCTGGCCGCGACGCCGAACAGCGCCGCGCGGCCCAGCACCATGCGGATCGACGGTGACATGCGCACGTAGCGCAACCCCGCCGCCATCGCGAGGCCGAGCCGCTCGCGCGGCAGCTTGCGCGGCGGCAGGTTCGGGCGCCAGCGTGCAATGACGACGATCAACCCAACGTAGCTCAGGGCGTTGATGAGAAAGGCGGTCGCGGTGCCCGCCGCCGCGATGATCGCGCCACCGATCGCGGGGCCGGCGCTGCGCGCGATGTTGAACCCCATGCTATTGTACGCGACCGCGCTCGACAGCATCGGACGCGGTACCATGTCGCCAACCGACGCCTGCCAGGCGGGCCCGTTGATCGCGGTGCCGCAGCCGATCAGGAAGGTGAAGATCAGCAGCAGCCAGGGCGTGATCCAGCCCAGCCACGTGCCGATCGCGAGCAGCGCCGACACGATCAGCATGAAGCTTTGCGCGGTGAGCAGGATGCGGCGCCGGTCGAGATTGTCGGCCACTGCGCCGGCCCATAGCGACAGCAGCATGATCGGCAGCGTCGTCGAGGCCTGGACCAGCGCGATCATCTGCGCCGAGGCGCCCAGGCTGGTCATCATCCACGAGGCGCCGACCGCCTGGATCAGCCCGCCGAAGTTTGACGACAGGCTGGCGATCCATACCGCGCGAAACAATGGAAGGCTGAAGGGGGAGTCGGCGGCGAAACGCATCCCTGGTGGAATGCAGAAGCCGCCCGCATGATCCGTCCCCACGGGCGGATCATCGATCTTTTGCCGCTGCCGGGCTCAGCCGGCTCGGCCGGCCCCCGCGCGCGCCGTCCTCTGCTGACCCCTCGACGCGGGCAGATCCAGCCAGTCGGTGGGCGGCAGGCCGTACAGCATGTCGAAGAATTCCAGCTGCAGCCGCGCGGCGTTGTACGAGCCGCTGTTCCACAGCATCACGATCCCGCTCTGCTCGGCCGGATCGAACAGCACCAGCGCGCCATAGCCCTCCACCGCGCCACGATGGCCGACCAGCGCATGGCCGGCATAATTGAAGCTGCGCCAGCCAAGGCCATACGACGCCTGGGTAAGCGCGCGTTCCATGCCCGACCGGCGGCCGGCCGGCGGGGTGGAGACGCGCGGCATGTGCATCGTCTGCAGCATCTCGGCCGACAGCACGTCCGGCGCCTTCCCCATTTGCGCCAGCATCCAGCGGGCAAGATCACTGACGGAGGAATTGACGCCGCCCGCGGCGGGCACGCGGTAATAGGCGTCCTTGACCGTTACCGGCGTGCGTCCGCGATGCGGCCGGGCCCAGCTGGGTGCGGATTGCAGGCCGAGCCGCCCGACGCTGGCGCTGGTCATGCCGAGCGGCGCGAAGAGCCGGGCGTGGGCGACATCACCATAAGGCTGGCCGGCGGCATGTTCGACGATCTCCGCCGCGGTATCATAGGCGATGTTTTGATAGGCGTAGCAGCTGGCCGGCGGGCAGAGCAGCGGCAGCGTGCCCAATTGTGCGCGCAGCGCGCGGGGATCGGCGCCCTGTTCGAGCCGGTCGTCCCATGCGTTGCGCACAATGCCGACGCGGTGCGAAAGCACGTCGGCGACGGTCACGTTGCGGCCCGCGGGCGATAGCTTCAGGCTGGTGTTCAGCCCCTCGACCGGCGCCTCCAGCGACACGCGGCCTTCCTTGGCGAGCTTGGTCACCAGGGCGGAGGCCACGCCCTTCGATACCGAGGCCCAGCGGAATACCGTATCGGGGGTCACCGGGTCGCCCGAACCGGCGAGTGTCTCACCATAGCCGCGCAGGAAGCGCACCTTGCCGCGTTCGACGGCAGCGACGGCGAGGCCGACAAAATCCTTTTCCTGCATCAGCAGCGCGATGCGCGAATCCAGCCGGCGATAATCGACACGGCCCGGTTCGGTCACGCCCTTGGTCGAGAGGAGATCGGGCACCGCCGGCTTGATCTCCTGCGTCGCCTGCACGACCACCGCGGACGAGCTTCTGAGGCTCATCATCACGAGCGCGATCGCGGTGATGATCAGCAGCAGGGCCACCCCCAAGATGCGACGCCGCGTCCATGCCAGCTGCGGCGTGCGAAAGGGTTGAAGCATCGGGTTTCCGGCAAGTGGCAGAGGTCAGCGGGCTTATGCCGCGTCGCCCCGGTGGCGGCAACGTGCCCCGGTCAAAATCCTGGCGCGTTTTTCCGGGTAGTGACTGCCCCTTTCCAACCGTCAACCGGCACGCTAGCCACTCTCCCAAACAACCGTTCGCTATGTGAACAACAAAAGGGGGAGTATCATGATTACCTTGGCCATGGCGCTGGCGATCGGCGCCACGTCACCTGCCATCGCGCAAAGCCCCGCGGACCGGGCGATGCCCGCGATCCTGCCGCTGGAGCGGCGTGCGGAAACGGAGGATCGCTGGTTGAAGCAGCGGCTCGACACGCTGCTGCCGACGCTGATGCGCCGCGACAAGGTGCAGATGTGGGTGCTGGTCGCGGGCGAATATAACGAAGATCCGGTGATGGCGACGATGCTGCCCGCCACCTGGCTTCATGCCCGCCGTCGTACGATCCTCGTCTTCTTCGATCCGGGCGAGGGCAAGCCGATCGAAAAGCTGGCGCTTGCGCGCTACCCGGTCGGCGATTTCCAGCCCTCCTGGAACCCCGACGAACAGCCCGACCAATGGGCCGAGCTCGCGAAGATCATCGGCCAGCGCAATCCCGCGACGATCGCGCTCAATCGTTCGGAGGGCTTCCCGCTCGCCGATGGGCTCAGCTCCACCCATTATGAGGCGATCGTCCGTGCGCTGGGGCCGGACATGTCGAAGCGCCTCGTTTCGCACGAACGGCTCGCGCTAGGCTGGCTCGAGACGCGCATCCCGGAGGAAATGGCCGCCTATCCGACGATCTCGCGCATCTCGCATGCGATCATCGAGGAGGGCTTTTCCGATCGCGTCATCACGCCGGGGGTTACCACCTCCGACGATGTCGTGTGGTTTTTCCGCAACCGCATCAACGCGCTTGGCCTCGACACGTGGTTCCAGCCGAGCGTCGCCATCCAGCGCGCCGATGGTGGCAAGTTCAGCGTGCAGGAAATGGGCCATCGCGGCGACACGATCATCATGCCGGGCGACATGCTGCACGTCGATTTCGGCATCACCTACCTTGGCCTTAATACCGACATCCAGCGGCTCGCCTATGTGCTGAAGCCGGGCGAAACGCAGGCGCCCAAGGGGCTGCGCGACGGCATGGCGGCGATGAACCGCGTGCGCGCCGCAACGATCGCGGCGCTGAAGCCGGGCCGCACCGGCAACGAAGTGCTCGCCGCCGCGCGCCGGCAGGTGGAGGCGGAGAAGATCGACGGCACGATCTACTCACACCCGATCGGCCATCACGGCCATGGCGCAGGGACGTGGATCGGCGCGTGGGAAAGCCAGAAGCCGGCGCCCGGCCGCGGTGATTATCGCATCGACCCGAACACCGCCTGGTCGATCGAACTGAACGCACAGGCCAATGTGCCCGAATGGGGCGGCGGGCAGAAGGTGCGTTTCATGCACGAGGAGAACGGCTTCCTCGCCGCGGATGGTACCTTCCGCTTCCTCGATGGCGGGCAGGAGGAATTCCTGCTGATCCCGCGCCAGTAGAAAATCGGGCTCATCCCGTAAAATCGGGATGAGCCCAGTCATGGGACAACGCAGACCGGCCGGCGCGACACACGCCGGCCGCAAAGGGAATCTAGCGTGCCCCGATCAGGTGAAACTTGGTCTGGCGGCCGTCGATGTAGCGAACGGTCTTGCCGTCGAAGAAGGCGTCTTCCTCGCTCTTGAAATCGACCATCTGGTTATCCCACTCGGGCACGGCCTTGGTCGCCATCAATTCGATCGACCAGGCGATGTTCGGCCGCAGCTTATATTCGCCGGTCGGGACGAACTTCTGTTCTTCCGACAGGCCGATCGAGCTGCCCGCGCCATGGCCGTGATAGCCGATCGGGTGCGAATAGATCGTCGGCTTCAGCCCCGCCGCGATCGCCTTGGCGCGCGCGCGGTTGAGCACCTCGTTGCCGGTCGCCCCGACGCGGAACTCACTGGTCACCGCGTCCTGCACCAGATTGTTGTCGCGCAGCCCCGCCTGCAGCCCGGCGGGCGCATCCGTCTCGCCGTCGCGCAGCACATAGGCGACGTGCTGCGTATCGGTGCTGAAATTGAGGTAATGGATGCCGAAGTCGACGCGCAGCATGTCGCCCTTCTGGATGACGCTCGCCTTTTCGCGCAGCACGCCCGGCACGCCCTTGCGGGTGACCTCCACCGAGGGGTGGAACCAGGATGCAAGGCCAAGGTCGGCGACGCGCTGGCGATACCACCAAACGAGATCCTCGTTGGTCGTCACCCCCGGCTTCACCACCGCCGGCGAGAAGCCCTCACCGATGATCGCATGCGCGACGCGCACGATCTCCGGATAGACCTTCATTTCCTCCGGCGTGCGCGTTTCCAGCCAGCCGATCGCGAGCGGATAGCCCGAGACGATGCGGCCCTGCTGCTCCGGCGTCAGCGCCTTCATCAGATCGGTGTACTGGCTGTGGGTCAGGCCATCGCCGAACGCGGTCAGCGAGGAGATGTTGAGCGCGATCTTCTTCGGGTTACGCTCGGCGATCAGCTCGCGCACGCGGGCGAACTGGTCGGGCTGCTTCTCCATGTCCCAGACGGGCGTGTAGAGATCGCCCATGCCGTGCTTGCTGACGACCAGCCGCTCGATCGGCTTGCCCGCGCCCGGATCGAAGAAAATGATGATCGTCCGCCGGCGCGCGCGCAAGTTGGTGGCGTTCAGCATCGTCGAGACCACCGGGTCTTCGAGATATTCGCGCGCGATCAGCACCCACATGTCGATGCCGTTTTCGCGCATCAGCTGCGGCAGCACGGTTTCGAAGCGACGCTCCAGCCAGGCGTCGCGCAGCTGCGCCTGATCGCGCTGGCTCATGATCTTTGGCAGCGCCGGCGACATGGACTGTTCTTCCTGCGCCATCGCCGCGGGCGCGAGCGCCACCAGGGCGAACGCCGCAGCGCCGCCCAACAGGCTCTTCAAACGTGGCATTTCAGCCCCCTCCCCTTTTTATCCGAACGGCTTGTCGAGCGACGAGGGCGGCTGCGTGAAGAAACGCGGCCCCTGATCGGTCATGTAGAAGCAATCCTCGATGCGGATGCCGAACTTGCCCGGCAGATAGATCCCCGGCTCGTTCGAGAAGCACATGCCCGGCGCCAGCGGCGTGGTTTCGCCATGCACCAGGTTCACCGGCTCGTGCACGTCCAGCCCGATGCCGTGCCCGGTGCGATGCGACAGGCCCGGCAGCGCGTAACGCGGACCGTAGCCGAGCTTCTCGTAATAGCTGCGCACCGCATCATCGACGCTGCCCGCCGGCGCGCCGACCTTGGCGGCGTCCATCGCGACATTCATGCCCTGGCGCATATGGCCGAACACGCGGCGCTGCTCCGCCGTCGGCTCACCGAAGACGAAGGTGCGCGAGATGTCGGAGACGTAGCCGTGCGTGCTGCAGGTGCAGTCCATCAGCACCACGGTGCCCTCGGTCAGCTTCAGCCGCTCCTTCGAACCGTGTGGCAGCGCGCTGCCCGGGCCGATCTGCGCGCTGCTCGACGCGCGCTGGCCGCCGAACCGCTTCAGCTCGCGTTCCATGATCGCGTTGATATCATTGCCGGTCATTCCCGCCTGCACCTGGCCGTGCGTGGCGCGATAGGCCGCAATCATGATGTCGTTGGCGCGTTGCAGCAGCGCGATCTCGGTCGGGCTCTTGATCATGCGCAACGCATTGACAGGATCGGCACCGGACACGGTCTTCAGCCCCGGCAGCAGGCGGCGCACGCCATCGACGATGAAGAAGCGCACCGTCTCCTCTACCGCGAGCGTGCCGGCGCCGAGCTTCTTCTCCTTCAGCCAGCCGGCGATCAGCGCAAAGGGGCTTTCGTCCTCCTGCCACACGCGCACGTCGCCCGGCACGTCGAGCATTTCGCGGATCGAGGGTTCCTCGAAGAAGGGCGTGACGATCAGGACCGGGCCGTCGGCCGGGATTACCGCCGCGGTGGTACGCTCGCTGCGCCACCAGTCGATTCCGGTGAAATACACCAGGCTCGATCCGGCCTCGACCAGCAGCGCGCCGATATTCCGGCGGCGCAATTCGGCCTGCATCCGGGCAAGCCTGGCCTCACGCTCGGCACGGCTGATCGGTGCGATCGGCGGGAAGGATGGCGTGGGGGCAGCGCCCTGCCCGGCGAGCACCGCGCCGGGCAGCGCGGCGAGCGCACCGCCCGCCGCCGCCCCGCGCAGCACGTCGCGGCGCGCGAGCCGGCCGATCACTTGCGCCCCCCGAGGTCGCGCAAGAGGAAGTCCCAATAATCAAGCTGCTTCAGATAGGCCGCGATCGGCACGCGTTCGTCGGTGCCGTGCGCGCGGCTGTCGTCCGCGCCCAGCGCCAGCGCGCCGGCGCCATAGGTAGGAATCCCGGCGCTGCGGAACTCGCGCCCGTCAGTGCCGCCCGACGACATGCTCGGCTTCAGCGTCACGCCGGGATAGGTCGCCTCCATCGCCTTCTGCAGCCGCGCGAACAGCGCCGGATTGACCGGCGACACCGGGCTCGCGACGCCTTCGCCGACCAGCGAGACGGTCAGCTTGTCATTGCCGACCGCCTGCGCAATCGTCTTCTGCACATCCTCCACCGACGTGCCCGGGAAGATACGGCAGTTCACCGTGGCGGTGGCATTCTGCGGCAGCGCATTGGGCGCATTGCCTGCCTGCAACATGGTGGAGACGCAGGTCGTCCACAGCAGGTTCGACTGGTGCGGATATTTCTCCGCCACGGCGCGCGCCGCGGCATCGTTCGGGTTCGCCAGCATCGTGGTCAACGCGGTGCCGAGCTCGCCGCCCTTCTCCTTCGCCATGTCGGCGACCATGATGCGGGTGATCTCGTTGAACTCGACCGGGAAGCGAAGCGCCTCCAGCTTGGTCAGCGCGCGCGCGAGATCATAGATCGCATTGTCGGCGCGCGGCGCGGAGCTGTGCCCGCCCGGATTCTTCGCCGCGATCGCGAAATTGGCGTAGGTCTTTTCCGCCGCCTGGATGTTGAAGCGGTACTTGCCGTCCTCCCCCATCGCGCCCGAACCGGCGTCGGAATTGAGCGCGAACTCGGCACGCGAGACGAGCGGGTGCTTGGTCAGCGCGCGCGTCGTCATCATGCCGCTTTCCTCGTCGCCCGAGAAGGCGAGCAGCAAGTCACGCTCCGGCACGAAGCCGGACTTCTTCAGGCGGATGAAGCTGGCGACCAGCGCGGTCACGCCGGCCTTGTTGTCGGTCGATCCGCGACCGTAGATGTAGCCGTCCTTCTCGGTCGGCACATAGGGGTCGGTCGACCAGTTTTCCTTCAGCGCGTCGACCACGTCCATGTGGCCGAGGAAGGCGATCGGCTTCGCCTTGGCGTTGCGCCCGGCATAGCGGACGACCAGCCCGGCGGTCTTTTCGCCGTCGATCTCGACCGGCACGGTCATGATCTCGTCAGCGGTGAAGCCAGCCTCACGCAGCCGCCTGGAATAATTCTCGATCAGCGTCGGCACCTGCCCGCGACCCTTGGCGGTCGGGATGGCGATCGCCTCCTCCAGCATCTGGCGTGCCATCGCCCGGTCGGCGTCCGTCACGGGCGCGGCCGACGCCGTCACGGCGGCAGACGAGAGGACAAGCGCCATCGCGGCACCGGCACACCAACGCAATTTCATAACAATTCCCCACCCACGAAAGATGCCGGAGGCGCTACAGCGCGCCTCCGGCCATTGGCAATGTTCCTTAGAAGCCAACCGACGCGCTGAGGAAGAAATAACGCCCGGTCGCATCGTAGAACTGCGGGTAGGTATTGCCGTTGCCGCCGTCCTCGATCGCCGCGGTGGTGGTGAGCGGCGGATCCTTGTCGAACAGATTGTTCACACCGGCGCGGAAGGTCAGGTCCTTGCGCACCTGGAATGCGGCGGCGAGATCGAAGTAGCTGCGCGAACCCAGTTCGCGGTTCACTTCGGAGAAGCTGCCGGTCAGCGCCGGCTGGCTGCTGGTCTGCGCGATCTTCACCGACGACACATAACGCCACGTCCCCGTCAGGCTGAACCGGTCGGCCGGTGCCCAGGTGGTCATGAACTTGTGGCGCCATTCCGGCCGCGGACGACCGCACAGGCCGGCATAGAGACCGGCGCATTCATACACGTCGGCCTGCGGCGAATTGGGCAGCGGCACCGTCTTGTAGGAGTCGAGATAGGTGCCGACCAGGTTGAAGCTGAGGCGACCGGCGTTGATGCCCAGATCGTTCAGGTTCAGGCGGTAATCGACGACCACGTCGACGCCCTTCGTCTGCAGCGATCCGGTGTTGACGTTGAAGCGGCGGAAGTAGCCGTTCTCGCCCTGCCACAGCGATCCGCTGTCGGGGCTGCGCTGGATCAGGCTGCAGAAATACGGGTCGCCATTCGCCAGGCAGTTGGCGATCGACAGGTTCGGATTGACGCTGCCGACGAGGTTCTCGACCTTGATGTCGAAATAATCGACCGAGATGACGAGGCCGGGCACGAAGCGCGGTTCGAACACCGCGCCCAGCGACAGCGTCTTGGCGGTTTCCGGATCGAGCGCCGGATTGCCACCGATCAGCGAGTTGAACTGGCCGGCCGGATTGTCCACGATGTTGCCATATTGGCCCGCCGTCACGCCGGTACGGGCGCATTGCGCGAAGGTCGCGATCGGCACCGCGCCCGAGCACGGATCGAACGAGCCATTGGCATTCTCGGTCAGTTCGACCTCGAACAATTGCTGGCTGGAGAACAGCTCGATCACGTTGGGCGCACGCACCGCACGCTGGTACGACCCGCGGAAGCGGAAATCGCGCACCGGCGACCAGTTCAGCCCCAGCTTGTACGTGTCGGTCTTGAAGCCGCTGTCATAATCCGAATAGCGATAGGCGCCTTCGAACGACAGGCTGTGGAAGAACGGCTTCTGTTCGACCAGCGGCACGATCAATTCGCCGAAGAATTCCTTCACCGCGACCGAGCCGTTGATCGGCAGTTCGGGGCTGGCGGCCGCCTGGTAGATTTCGTCCGGCTGGTAATCGACCGAGTTCTTGCGATATTCATAGCCGAACGCGACCGCGACGCCACTGTTGGCGAAGGGCGAGGTGAAGCCCCATTCGCCAAGGTCGCCGTCCACCGCTGCGACGATGTTGACGAGGTTGGTGTCGCCGGTGATCGACTTCACCTCGGCGACATAATCCACCGCATCCTGGCTGGCCGCACCACTGAAATAGTTGAGCGGCGAGCAGCGCGCGTCATTGTTGTTCGGGTTGGCATCGGCGTTGATCGCGCAGACGATCTGCCCGGCCGAATTGCGCACCGCGTTGAACGCATTGGCGGTCCGCTGGCGGTTAGCGTCGCCCGAGAAGCGGCTGCGGTAATTCACCTTCGAATAGATGCCGTAGACATCATATTTGAACGGCCCGGCGATGTCGCCGCGCGCGCCCAGCACGATGCGGTAGCTCTGGTGCGTGATGTCGTCCTGGCGGTTGCCGCCCTCGACGTTGCGGCGCGCGACCAGCACGCCGTTCGCCACCGACTGCGGCCCGACATAATTGCCCGCCGCGTCATAGATGCTGCCGGTCGACAGGCCGCGGCTGGTGCACAGGAAGTTCGCCTGCTGCGCGCTGAGGAACGGGTTGTCGCAGTTGATGCCGCTGATGCTGCCCGCGCCCACGGTGATGCCCGCACTGTTGGTGCCCGGCGCGATCTGCGCGACCGAGCGATCCTCCATGAACGACAGTTCGAGATAGGGGACGAAATTGTCGTTCACTTCATAATGCGCGTTGGCGCCGAAGGAGTAACGCTCGTCCGGGCGCTGGTAGTAATTGTACGGCGCGAAATTGTAGGTCTGCGTGCCCGGCACGAACTGACCATCGCGGGTGGCGCGGAACGAGGTCGGCAGGCCGGGGATACGGCCGGCGTTGGTGAAGTTCGCCGGATCGTTGGTCGCCGAGCCGCTGCACGAGAAGGCATTGCCGCCCGGGCCCGTCGCGCCCAGGGCGCAGGCGCTGTAATCATAATCCTTCTGCAGGATCGGATTGACCTTGCGGTAGGTCGCATAGGCGGTGACGTTGCCGCGATCATCGTCGATGTTGCCGCCGACGACGGCCGACAATTCGGTGGTGAAGCCGTTCCAGACGCTCTTGTCCGGCTTCAGATACGCGCCCGGCACCGCCTGGTTGTTGCGGTCGAGCAGGTCGCGCAGCCCCTCGTCATTATTGTTGTGCTGGAAACCGGCGATGCTGCCGGAGACGCGGATGCCGCTGAAATTCTCCAGCAGCTTGAAATTGACGACGCCCGCGATCGCGTCCGAGCCATAGACCGCCGATGCGCCGCCGGTCAGCACCTCGACCGACTGGATCAGCGGGGTGGGCACCTGGTTCAAGTCGGACGGGATGTTCTTGGGCGAGCCATAAGGCAGGCGGCGGCCGTTGATCAGCACCAGCGTGCGCGACGGGCTGAGGCCGCGAAGATCGACCTGCGCGGTGCCGGTCGCCTCGTTCGAATTGGCCGCGCCCTGCGCCGCGAACACCTGCGGCAGCTGGTTGACGAGATCCTCGGTGCGCACGGTGCCGCGCACCGCGAATTCCTCCGACGACACGGTGGTCACCGGGCTGACGCTTTCCAGATTGGGCGAGCGGATGCGCGAGCCGGTGATGACGATTTCGCCATCGTCCATCGGGCCGGCGGCCTCGGCAATGCTGTCCTGCGCCATCGCGGGCGTGGCGACGCCGCCCAGCATGACCGCCGAGCACAGCAGAAATTGACGCAAGTGTGACCTATTCGTCATCATCTGACTCCCTGAATTTTATCGATTTTCGTTGAAGATGGGCGCGCGTCGCCAGCCCCCGCCAGCGACGCGGCCAGTGCCTTACTTGTAGCGCCAGCTCGTCAGGTCAGCGCCCTTGGGTGCCGCCGCCTCGATCCGCTTCAGGATCTTGGGCACGTACATCCAGTTATAGCGCAGCCGTCCGATGGAATTGGGCTGCGTCGGATCGCCGTTCCAGCAATGCTCGTCGCGATCACCATAAAGGATCTCGCCACCATAAGCGGGCTGCGCTTTCTTCAGGAAATCCTCCATCAGATAAACGGCGTTGTTCAGGTAGAAATTGTCCATGTCGCCGACATAGATGTGGATCTTGCCCTGCAGCTTTGGCGCCAGCTTCTGCCAGTCACGCTCCAGGATGTGGCGCATATCGTAATTTTCGCGCCAATAGGCGGCGACGCTAGGATCGATCTCGCCGGTCGCCTTGTTCCAGATCCGCTTGGGATAGCCATCCTCGCCGATCGGCGAATACACTGCTTCCCACACGTCCCACTGACCGCCCGAACGCGTCTTGTCGCCCAGCACCAGCTCCAGCCGGTTCTCGTCCTCGATCGTGTGCGACAGATGGCCGAGGTAATCGCGCTTGCCCGGCTTCGCGACCTTCCCGAACGGGCCGGTCCAGAAATAGGCGTTCTTGTCCTTGTAGATGTCCGTCACCATCGTCTGACGGAAATCGATCGGATCCGGGCAGGCGGCAAAGGCGCCGTTATATTCGTCCGGATAGAAGACCTGCGCCGCCAGCGCTTCCCAGCCGCCGGTCGATCCGCCGTACAGGAAGCGCGCCCAGCCCTGGCCGATCCCGCGGAACTTCTTCTCCAGCGCGGGGATGAAGTCATAGGTGATGGCATCGCCATAGGGGCCGATGTTGGCGGAGTTCACCGCATAGCTGTCATCGTAATAGGGGTTCGAATGGTCGATCTCGACGATCAGCATTCGCGGGAAATCGGGCGAGATCCACTTCTGGTAGAAGTCATACGCTTCCTGCTGCTCCGTCCGGGCGTAGCAGGTTTCGTTCTTGAAGCGCTTGCTGGGCTCGCACTTGATGTCCGCATCAGGCGGCGTGGTGCGGAAACCGCCGAAATCCTCGGGGAAATGCCCGTGGAAGATCGCGAGCGGATATTTCGCCTCGAGGTGCTTGTCGAAATCCTTCGGGACCAGCACGTGGCCGCGCATATAGACGTCGCGACCCCAGAATTTTGACAGGCGCTCGGACTTGAACTTGAAGTGCCGGACGAATTCGGTGTCCTTGGGCTCTTCTACCGGGCCGATCACCTCGGTCAGCGCGACCTTGATCTCACCGGGGCGCTTGGGATCGAAGTTCACCTTCATCGGCTTGCTGATGATGTTGCCCGGCTCCTTGCGCCAGTTCTGCCCCGCACCGCGTGCGGCTGGCAGCTTCACCACCTTGCCGTTGCCCAGCTTGAACGTGTCGTATTTATGGAGGACCGCCTGCACCGTGTAGGTGCCGGCCGGCACATCGGCGAGGCTGCGACCCGGATAGCCGAGCACGTCCTTGCCGACGACGCGGGCCTGGCCGTTGCGGAACCCCTCGACCGGGATGCCGAACACCTGTGCGGCGTCGTGGCTGGCATCGACCTGGAAGCGCGGCTCGCTCTTGTCGTCGGCGGCGAGCACCAGGATGACGCGGCCCTCGTAGGGCGCCTCCTTGGCGGCCGGCGCGGAAAGCTCGACGCGAAAATCCTCTGCCTGAAGCGCACACGGTGCCGTTGCCAGCGCTGCCATCGCAGCGCCGACCGCGAATTTCCCTCGCATGTCCAACCCCCCAAAATGCCGCGACCCACTCCCGCTGCGTCGCAACACGGGGATTGCCATAGCCATCCGCCTTGTCAACTTTTATTCGCATAGCGAACTAAAGTTTACCTAGCAGAACTACAGGTTATACTTTGCTGGCATGGATGATCCGGCGTGCGGCTGTCACGTCGGGGTGGTCTCAGCTGCAACTTGTTGTGCGGAGCGGCTTGCCGCGGCGGGCCGAAGGAAACGCTGCCCAGTGCAGCATAGTAAGATGCGCCAACTCTATTGTTTACATGGCCTTAGATGATGGCCGTGGACTTTTGCCAGCCCCGCCGAACAGCCGGTCAGCACTCTTCGTAGACCAGTAGATCGGGACAGATCCAGTGCTGCTGCCCCGCCATTTGCGATAGCCGCGACCACGGATGCCACGGCATCGAGCCTCTTCTACGTTCAGATGGTCGCACTGCGAACATCGCGGCGCGCGGTACGGCAAACGAGACGGAGGGCTTCCGATTGGCGGAGTCGGGGCACTTAAGGCGCCCATACGCCTTTCCACCGCTGAGAAAGGAACGGGGAGGCGAGTCGGCGTCGCCTCCCCGCCACGTCATTCCGCGGCTTCGGTCTCCACGAAGCCGGGCCAGTTGCGCATGTAGCTGACGAACTGCGGGCTCAGCCCCTCGTCCAGCAGATGCTGGGTGCTGACCGGGATCGGCGGCGAGCGATAATCGGCGTCCTGCGCCACGCGATTGGGGAAATCGTGCCGCAGGATCGCGCCACGGCCGATCACCGCGAAATCGCAACCGGCATCGATCACCCCGGCGGCATCGCGCGCGGTCATCACCTTGCCCGCCGCACCGAGCCGCACGTCACCGCGCGGCAGATCGGTGAAATAGCTCAGCAGCGACCGGCCCTGATGCTCGGCCTCGACCGGCTCCTTGCTCACGTCCCACAGCGACATGTCGAGATAATCCACGTCGCCGCGCTTCAGCACCTCGGCAGCGACGTCGCGCACCTCGGCCATCTTCAGGCCAAACCGCTCCGGCGAGAGGCGCAGGCCCAGCTGGAAATCCGGCCGGCAGGCCGCGCGGATGCCGTCGATGATCTCGAAGATCAGCCGCGCCCGGTTTTCCAGGCTGCCGCCGTAGCGATCGTCGCGGCGGTTGATCTCCGGCGAGAGATATTGCGCGAGGATATAACCGTGCGCGCCATGCACCTCGACCCCGTCGAAGCCGGCGCGCTCGGCACGCTTTGCGGCGGCGATGAAGTCATCGCGCACCTGCTCGGTCTCGGCGGTGGACAGCCCGCGCGCCCCGGTCTCGGGATCGTCCGAGGGGCAGACCGGCGTGCCGACCAGTTCCTTGGGCGAGCGATTGCCGGCATGGTGAAGCTGGACCGACGATACTGATCCTTCGGCCCGGATCGCGTCCGCCAACCGGGTCAGCCCCTCCAAATGATCGTCGCTGAAGACGCCGAGCTGCCCTTCGAAGCCCTGCCCGCCTTTTGCCACATGCGCGGCGGCGGTCATGGTCAGCGCGAAGCCGCCGGTCGCGCGCATCGTCAACCAGCGCGCTTCCTCCTCGGACAGCCGGCCGTCGGCGTGGCTCTGCTGGTTGGTCAGCGGTGCGAGCATGAAGCGGTTCTTCCACGCCGGTCCGCGCGTCAGGGTCATTGGTTGAAGCAGCGTTTCGACAGGCACAAAGGTCTCCTTGAAAGGTGATCGTGGCGGGCGGGCGGCGCGAGCAGAGAGCGCCCGCGCCGCGCGACCGGTTGCGCACAAGGTAATAGCGCGGGCGGAGCGAACAACCCGTTGGCCAATGATCGATTGACGGGCGATCAGTGTTGGTGCCGATTGCCCATGCCGCGCGTTGACGGCGCGAAGAGGACCCGGTTTTCGTGCATGCGACCATCCAGGCGATCGGGACCGCCGTGCCCGATCAGGATATTCACGCCGCCTTTGTCGACTGGGCGCGCCAGCGGCTGCCCGAGCGGGAGGCGCGACTGTTCGATCGCATGTCGGCGCGCTCAGGCATTGCGCATCGCTGGTCGGTGCTGCCGCTCGCCCCCGGCTCCCCGGTGGCCGAAGGCGGCTTCTACGCGGCCGAGCCGCACCCCGGCACTGCCGCGCGCATGACGCTATATGCCGAGGCGGCGCCTGCGCTGGCCTTGCGGGCGATCGAGCAGCTCGCGCAGCAGCAGCCGCTGGACGGAATCACCCATCTGGTGGTCGCCAGCTGCACCGGCTTCGTTGCGCCGGGGATCGACCAGATCATCGCCGCGCGGCTGGGGCTGTCGCCATCGGTCGAGCGGCTGCTGGTCGGCTTCATGGGTTGTTATGCCGCGGTGGTGGCGCTGCGATCCGCGCGGCACATCGTGCGATCCGATCCTGACGCGCGCGTGCTGGTCGTGACGGTGGAATTGTCGACTCTCCACCTCCAGGCGTCGCAGGCGCTGGAGCCGCTGCTGGCGATGCTCCAGTTCGGCGACGGCGCTGCCGCGGCGCTCGTCTCGGCCGAGCCCGGCGGGTTCACGATCGAGGCACCCTTCGCCACCACGCTGCCCGGCGCGGCGGAGCTGATCCGCTGGAACATCACCGACCAGGGCTTTGCCATGCATCTCTCGGGCGAGGTGCCCGGCCGCATTGCCACGGCATTGGCGGAGCCGGCGCTGCGCGCGACGATCACTGGCGCGCGGCCGGTCGATCGCTGGGCGGTTCACGCCGGCGGCCGCTCGATCCTCGACGCGGTGGAACATTCGCTGGGGCTGGCCGAGGACGCGCTGGCGCCATCGCGCAACGTGCTTGCGGAGGCAGGCAACATGTCATCGGCGACACTGATGTTCGTGCTCGCGCGGCTGCTTCAGGGTGAGCCGGTCGATCACGGCGTCGCCATGGCGTTCGGGCCTGGCCTTGCCGCCGAGGGCTTCCACTTCCGAAGCGCGGCATGACCGACGCTCGCACGCTCCTGGGGAGCCCGCCCGCGCCGGGTCGTGCCTGGCTTGGCGGATCGCTGGCGCAGCGCGCCGAGGCGGAGGAGCTGATGGATGCCGAGGATCTCGATCCCGCCATCTACGCCGCCGTGGTGCGCGACCTGGCGAGGGTGAACGTCGTGACGCTCGCCGCGCGGCCGACGCTGCGCTTCCTCGCGCGCACGGCCCGGCCGGGACGACGCTATCGCGTTCTCGACGTGGGGTTCGGCGATGGCGACATGCTGCGGCACATCGCCCGCTGGGGCGCACGACGCGGCATTGCCCTTGATCTCACCGGCGTCGATCTCAACCCGCGCAGCGAGGCGGCGGCGCGGGCCCATACGCCGGCCGAGCTGCCGATCACCTGGATCACGGGCGACTATGCCGATCTGGCGGGGCAAAAGTGGGATTTCGTCATTTCCAGCCTCGTCGCGCATCACATGACACACGATCAGCTCGTCGCCTTCCTTGGCTTCATGGAAAGCGAGGCGCGCGTCGGCTGGATCGTCAACGACCTGCATCGCCACCGGCTGTCGCACCTCGGCTATCCATTGCTGGCGCGTGCGTTCGGCTGGCATCCGATCGTCCGGCACGACGGCCGCCTGTCGATCGCGCGCAGCTATCGTCCGGGGGAATGGGCGCCGATCCTGGCCGAGGCGGGCGTCACCCAGGCGCGGGTCGCGCGCCATTTCCCGTTCCGGCTGTGCGTCGAACGCCAGCGCTGATCGTCGGCGGTGGGCCCGCAGGCGCCGCCGCCGCGATCGTGCTGGCGCGGGCCGGTGCGCCGCACCTCCTGGTGGAGCGCAGCCGCGAGACGGGCGACGCCTTGTGCGGCGGGTTTCTCAGCTGGCGAACGCTGGCCGAGCTGCAACGACTGGGTGTGGATGAGGCGGCGCTGGGCCCGGCGCGAGTGACCCGCGTGCGGGTGCTGACCGCGACCCGCGTGGCGGAGGCGCGCCTGCCGCGTCCCGCCCTTGGCGTCTCGCGTTATCGGCTCGACACGGTGATGCTGGACCGCGCGCGCGCGCTGGGCGCAGCGGTGGAGCGCGGCGTGGCGGTACGCAGCATCGCAGGCGGCGTCCGCACCGACGATGGCGCGACCATTGAGCATGACGCGCTGTTCCTGGCCAGCGGCAAGCATGATGTGCGCGGCCTGGCCCGCCCGGCGGCTGCACGCGGCGACGATCCCGCGCTGGGGCTGCGCCTGCGCCTTGCCGCCTCACCCACGCTCGACCGGCTGGTCGGCGACGCGGTCGAGCTGCACCTGTTCGATCGCGGCTATGCCGGCGCGGTGCGGCAGGAGGACGGCAGCGTGAACCTGTGCCTCGCAGTCCGGCGGTCGCGGCTGCGCATGGCAGGCGATTCGGCCGCGCTGCTTCGCGCGATCGGCGACGAGCTGCCTGCGCTCGGCGACCGGCTGGGGCACCTCGACAGCCCTATCATCGATGCGGTGGCCAACGTCCCTTATGGATGGCGGACGACAGCGGGGCCGGCGGGGCTGTTTCGACTGGGCGATCAGGCCGGCGTGATCCCGTCACTTGCCGGCGAAGGGCTGGCGATCGCGATCACCAGCGGCAGCGACGCCGCACGGGCCTATGTGCGCGGGGGTGCGGCGGCGGCGCCGAACTGGCAGGCGAGCTTCCGCACGGCGTTGCGCCGGCCGATCGGCCTCGCCGCGATCATCAGGGGCGTGGCAGAGCGCCCTGCGCTGGCGACGCCGATGGTGGCGGCGGTGTCACGCGCGCCCGCGCTGCTGCGGCTGATGGCGCTGGCGACACGCACCCGGGTAGCGCGCCGCGATTGAACGGCAGAGGCGCGGCCGGTTGCGCGGCGCTCAATGCACCGCGTGGCTCAGCCCGGTCGGCGACAGCGCCATCAGGCTGGCGGCAAGCTCCGCCGCACGGAACGGCTTGGTCAGGCGCGGCAGGCTGGCGTCGATCCCCTCCTCCTCGGCATAGCCCGACACGATCAGCACCGGCAGCCCGGGACGAAGCGTCGTCAAGGCATGGGCCAGCTGCGCGCCGCTCATCCCCGGCATCAAGTGATCGGTGACGACCACATCGGGTTCGAGCCCGCCGTTGACCAAGGTCAGCGCCCCTTCGGCGGAGCGCGCCTCCACCACCTTGTAGCCAAGGTCGACCAGCATGTCGGCGGTGCTCATCCGCACCAGATCCTCATCGTCCACGACCAGCACGGTGCCGAGCGCGGTGCCCTGGGTCGGTAGGTGAAGCGTTGGGGCGCTGAGATCCGCCTCGCTGGCGCTCATGGGCAACCACAGGGTGATCGTAGTGCCCTGGCCCGGCGTGCTGTCGATCGTCAGTTCGCCGCCCAGCTGCGCGGCAAGGCCGTGCACCATCGAGAGGCCCAGCCCGGTCCCCTTGCCCACCCCCTTGGTCGAGAAGAAGGGCTCGATCGCGCGCTTCACCGTCTCCGCATCCATGCCGGTGCCGGTGTCGATCACGCTCAGCCGGACATAGCGCCCTGTCGGCAGTCCGCCCGGGCGATCAGCGCGAACCTTGTCGGGATGCGCCGCGATCGTCAGCTGGCCGCCGTCCGGCATGGCGTCGCGGGCATTCACCGCCAGGTTGAGGAGCGCCATCTCGAGCTGGTTTGCGTCCGCCATCGCGGGGGGAAGCTCGGCGGCGAGATCGGTGCGCAGCTCCACCGTCGGCCCCAAGGTGGAGCGCATCAGCCCCATCATTCCCTCGACCACCCGGCCGACATCGACCGCGGTCACCTTCAAGGGCTGGCGCCGGGCGAAGGCGAGCAGGCGCTGCACCAGGGTCTTGGCGCGCTCGGCCGATTGCAGCGCGCCGTTGATCAGCCGCCGCTCGCGATCGCTACCGACGCCGTGGCGGACGAGCATGTCGAGCGAGCCGATGATTGGGGTGAGCAGGTTGTTAAAATCATGCGCGACACCGCCGGTCAGGCTGCCCATCGCCTCCATCTTCTGGCTCTGGCGCAATGCCTCCTGCGCAATCTCCAGCTCCGCCTCGCGTGCCTTGGTCTCGCTGAGGTCGCGGCCGACGGCGATGAAATTGACCCCGTCGGGTTCGGGCGCGACGGTCCACTCGATGTGCCTCCAACCGCCGTCGCGCGTCGCGATCCTGTTCTGGAACCGCGCCGCACTGCGCGTCCTGGCCATGTGGGCGATCGCCGCGAGGGTCGGGCCGGTATCCTCGTCATGCATGAAGGTCGCATAGCCGCGCGACAGCAGCTCATCCTCGCTCCAGCCCAGCACCTGAGTCCAGGCCGGGCTGACCGCGGACATCATCCCCTGATAGTCAGCCCGCGCCAGCATGTCCTGCGACAGGTTCCACAGCCGGTTGCTCTCGGCGGAGCGCAGCGCGACCTGCGCCTCCAGCGTCTCGTTCAGCTCGCGCAGGGCGAGTTCGGCGCGGGCCCGCTCAATGGCGCTTTTGACGCGCTCGCCCACCTCCTGCACCAGGCTTTCCTCCGCCGGGGTCCAGGCGCGCGGCGTCGCGCTCTGCACCGCCAGCAGGCCGACCCATTGCTCGCCCTCGAACAGCACCACGTCAATGAAGGCACCCACCTGCCGATCGGTCAGCCCGGCGCGAGCGCCATCGCTGAGCCGATCGTCGTCGGGCACGTCACGCACCACCACGGGGGTGCCGATCTGATAGGCGTTGAGGAGGTCGTCGCCAAACGACACGAGCGAATGACGCCCGACGATCGTCGCTACGCCATGATGATAATCATCGGTCACGGTCATCATGCCGTGGTCTATCTCGGCATAGAATACGCGGCTCGCGCCCAGCCATTCACCCAGTCGCACCGAGGCTGCGCGGGTGATCTCCGCCGGCGTGCGAAGCGTGCGCAATTCGTCCGACATGGACAGGAGGAACTGGCTGCGGCGCTCCGCCGCCACCCGCTCGGTCGTCTCGGCGAGGATGCAGATCACCCCGGCGGGCCGGCCGCTTTCATCGGGCACCGGCGAGTAATCGAGGTCCATCCAGACCTTTTCGGGCCGGCCGTTGCGATTGAGCGTCAGTTCCTGGTCGCGATAATGGAGGGTGCGCCCGGCCAAGCACACCCGCATGACATTGTCGTTGAAATCGGCGACCTCGGGCCAGCCCTCGCGCACGTTGGAGCCGAGCAGGTCGGGGTGCCTGCCACCGGCGAACACCGAATAAGCGTCATTGTAGAGCATGACGCCCTCTTCGCCCCACAGCATCACGATCGGCACGGGGGAGCGCAGCAGGAGGGCGGTGGCGCTGCGCAGGCTGTGCGGCCAGCCGTCGAGTGGGCCGAGCGGGGTTTGCGACCAGTCCTTTGCGGCAACCAGATCGGCGCACGACCTCTCCACAACCCTGGCATGTCCATTGCCGTGGCGGAGACCCTGCGGCGAAAAATCCAACATCGTCAGAGCAAGATCCTGCATGCCGGGGATAAATACGGTCGGCGTTCGAAAGATTTAACGCGACCTAACCTAAATTGCTCCGCACGGGAATCCGCCGATCGCCCAATCCTGCGATACGATGCATGAAGATGGGACAAGCCGTGCGCGTGGACCCGCACATCGTTGTGCGCGCGGCCGAGCGTTCACCCGCCGCCGCCCCGTCGGCTTTGCAGCGGGGGCCTTGCATCCCCATGTTGCCATCATGGACGACGACGTGAACCGCCTGGGCCTGATCGATGATGAGGACATCGTGCTGGACGAAGCCGCGCTCGCGCTCGCCCGGCTGGACCAGCCGGAGGTTGATCTCGACCCCTATGATCGCGTCCTCGACGCGATCACCGCGGGGCTGGAGCGGATCGGCGAGGATCGCGAGGACGCCGCCGAACAGGCCGCGGCGTTGCAGACGGTGCTGGGCGACGAGTTTGGCTTCATCGGAGACGACCAGACCTATGACGATCCGGCCAATGCCGATCTGATCCGGGTGATCGATCGCCGCCGCGGCCTGCCGATCAGCCTGTCTATCCTCTATGTCGCGGCAGCGCGCCGACTGGGCTGGCGTGCGGAGATCCTCGATTTTCCGGGCCACGTACTGGTGCTGGTCGGGGCCGATGTGGCGCCGGTCATCATCGATCCGTTCATCGGCGGGGCGCGCGTCGATGCGGAGCGGCTGGCGGCATTGGCCACCGCCTTCGCCAGCGACAATGGCCCGGTGACACATGTCAGCGCCATGCCCAATCGCGCGATCCTGATCCGCCTGCTGCAGAACCAGGCGAGCCGCGCCGAACAGGCCGGCCAGGGCCGCCGCGCACTGACCCTCTATGAACGGATGACGCTGGTCGCGCCCGAATATGCCCATGCCTGGTGGCAGCGCGCGCGGCTGGAGCTGGTCGATGGCGACATCGCCAAAGCGCGCGCGAGCCTTGGCACGATCCTGGAAATCACCCGCGACGCCGAATTGCGCCAGCGAGTCACCGACACGCTGAACGCGCTCGCCGCCGCCTGATCAGCCTGCCGCCCCCACCCGCTGCCAGGTCAGCCGGGTGACATAGGTCTGGCCGGATTTCGAGACTTCCGGCTCGGTCACCAGCTCGATCCGGTCCTCGCCCAGCGGCACGATCAGCCGCACGAAGCTGGTACCAACCCGCGTCGGCTGAGAGGCGAACAATATGTCGTGCGTGACCCGGTCGCCATCGCGCCGCCAGGTGCCGGCATAGGAGAAGAACTGGGTGAAGCTGTCGGCCTTCGGGTCGCCCGCCGCTGCCCAGGCGGGGTCCATCAGGAATGCCGACATGCGGCCGTCGGCGGTGTATTGCAATTGGCCAGCCGGCGGATCGCCGAACGTCCGGCGCTCCTCGCTGCCGCGCTGGCTGACGCAGGACAGCAACGTCCAGGTGCCGAGAAGATCGATCATGAGGTCCTTGTGCATTCGAGAGCAGGCGCGGGCAGCCGCCAGTGATCGGCTGCCGCCCGCACGATAGCGACAGTGTCAGGCCGCGACGGCTTCCTTGCGCTTCTTGCGCACGATCGTCTGCGTGTTGGTATATTCCAGCAGGCCCTCGATCCCGCCTTCGACGCCGACGCCAGACTGCTTCATGCCGCCGAACGCCGCCATCGGCGACAGGTGCTGCGTCTCGTTGACCCAGACGGTGCCGCTGGCGATGCGCTGCGCGATCTCGAACGCCTTGTCCTCGTCATTGCCCCAGACGGAGCCGCCGAGGCCATAATCGGTCGCATTGGCACGCGCGACGACATCATCCACGTCGTCGAACTTGAGCAGCGGCAGCACCGGGCCGAACTGCTCCTCCTGCACGATCCGCGCGTCCTCGGGCGGATTGTCGAGGATCGTCACCGGCACGAAGTAACCCGGCACATCGGCCTTTTCGCCGCCGACCAGGAACTTGTAACCCTTGTCCTTGGCATCCTGGATCAGCTCCAGCACGCGGGCATATTGCTGCTTGTTGTTGATCGGGCCGATCTGCGTGCCCTGTTCGGACCCATCGCCGACCTTCACCGTCCTGGCATAAGCAACCAATGCGTCGCGCAGCTGATCGTAGATGTCCTTGTGGACGTACATCCGCTTGGTCGCGATGCAGATCTGGCCGTTGTTGCGGAACGCCGCCCAGAACAGCTCCTCCGCCACCTTTTCCACGTCCACATCCGGCATCACGATCGCCGCGTCATTACCCCCCAGCTCCAGCGTCACGCGCTTCAGCGTCGGCGCAGCGGACTGCATCACGCGCTTGCCGGTGGCGGTCGATCCGGTGAAGCTGATCTTGTCGAAGCCCGGATGGCTCGTCATCCACGGACCCAGATCGTCGCCGCCGGTCACGATGTTGAGCACGCCCGGCGGCAGCAGCTGCGCCGCCAGCTCACCGAATTTCAGCGTCGACAGCGGGGTGAAGGGCGATGGCTTCAGCACCATCGTATTGCCGGCGAGCAGCGCCGGGCCGACCTTGAACATCGCCAGGATCATCGGGAAATTCCACGGCGCGATCGCACCCACCACGCCCAGCGGCACATGGCGCGTCTCGCTGTAGCGGTCGTCCGAATCCTCGTTGACGGTGACGGGCAGGTCGAGCTGCGAGGCGGCCATCAGCCAGTATCCCGCGCCCATCACCTCGCCCTGCGATTCCGCGTGCGGCTTGCCCTGCTCCTTGGTGAGGAGGCGCATCAGCGGATCGGCATTGGCCATGATCGCCTGTCCCAGCGCCGCGAGCTTCGCCTTGCGCTCGGCAATCGGCGTCGCGGCCCAGCCGGGGTATGCCTTGCGCGCCGCCGCGATCGCCTTGTCGAGATCCTCGCGCGTCGCGTCCGGCACGCTGGCGATCACCTCCTCATTGGCGGGATTGACCACGTCGAGCGTTGCGGAGCCGGTCACCAGCTCGCCGCCGATCAGCATGCGATAGTCACTGTCGAAGTTCATCGCGTCTCTCTCCTGATTCTGTTTGCGCCTCCCATAACAGAAGTTACGGGTGTCGCACCATCATCTGTGCGGGGGAGGATCGTGACGTTGCATTCCGAAGGTCATCAGAAGGACGCCGCCCGCGCGCATCCGTCCAGCGCCACGCCAGCCTCCTTCCTTCAGGTGGAGAATACCCCCGATCCGCTCAGCTACCGCCTCGCGATCACCGACCAGATCTGCGTCGGCCCGCCGGGCAACGTCTTCATGTTCGGCGGCGTCGGGCTAGGCGCGGCGACGATCGCGGCGGAGCGCGCGACCGGGCGGCGGGTGATCTGGTCCAGCGCGCAATTCATTTCCTACGCGCGGATCGGAGATACGCTGGATCTCCGGGTCGAGATGCTGTCCGCCGGGCGCAACATCAGCCAGGTGCGCGTGACCGGCACCGATGCGGGAAAGCCGATCATCAGCGTCAATGCGGCGCTGGGCGACCGCGAGAACATGCCCGCGCATCAATGGATCGGGGCCCCCGACATGCCTCCGCCCGAGGAATGTTCGCCGCAACAGATGTGGCCGGCGCAGGACGCGGCATTGATGAGCCGGCTCGACGTGCGGGTCGCGCCCGGCCGCTATGGCGCGGTGCCGCGCGATGGCACGCCCTCACCCGACGGGCGCATGGTGCTGTGGATGCGCCCGCGCGACGGATCATCGATCGACGCCAGCCTGCTCGCCATCTTTGCCGATTTCGTTCCCTCCGGCCTCGCCGTTGCGTTCGGCCGGCGCGGCGGTGGCAACAGCCTCGACAACACGATGCGCGTGGCCACGCTGGTCCCGACCGACTGGGTGCTTTGCGACGTGCGGATCAGCGCGGCGGCGCGCGGCTTCGGCCATGGCGCGATCCACATGTTCGCCCAGGACGGAACGATGATCGCCAGCGGCAGCCAGTCGGCGATCCTTCGCTTCATGGATGGACCGTGAGATCTGGTTAAGTCCCTGTTTACCCTCATTCGCGCGGAACGATCAGCGATCCGGCGGGCTTTCCCATCATTGCATCAGCTGACGCACATGGAGGGATGATGAGCACGACCATTGTATCCGCGATCTTCGACAGCCGCCACGAGGCGGAGCGCGCCGTGTCCGACCTGCGCCACAGCGGTGTCAGCGACGACGCGATCTCGCTCCTCGCGCGGCATGACGAGGACGGCCACGAGACCGGCCCCGATGGCAGCACGCAGGAATTCGTCGGCAAGGTGGCCGCTGGCGCCGGCATCGGCACGCTGCTGGGTATTGCGGCGCTCGCCATCCCGGGCGTTGGCCCGCTGGTCGGCGCCGGGGCGATTGCGGCATCGGCCGTGCCCGGTGCAGCGATCACCGGCGCCGCGCTGGGCGGTGCGGCGGGCGGCCTGGAAAAGGTGATGACCGACCATGGCGTCAGCCGTGAGGATGCCGCTTATTATGGCGACCGCATCCACCAGGGCGGCGTGTTCGTCTCGGTCGACACCAATGCGGCGCGGATCGATCCGGCAACCGCCGCGGACATCCTGTTCCGCGCCGGCGGGCACAGCGCGACACGGCCGCGCACCGCCGCCGTCTGAACGTGTCGCGGGCGGGGGTGCGTTCACCGCCCTTGCCCGCAACGGTCCCTCAGGCGAAACCGACCACAGCATGCGGCACATAGGCCGCCTCGAGTTCGGCGATCTCCGCATCGCTCAGCACGATATCGAGCGCAGCGATCGCATCCTCCAGATGTGCCACCTTTGACGCGCCGACGATCGGCGCCGACACCTCAGGCTTCGCGAGCACCCAGGCAAGCGCGATCTGCGCGCGCGGCACGCCGCGCCCGGCGGCGACCCTGGCCACCGCCTCCACCACTTTGCGATCCGCCTCGGCGGTGCGCCGGTACAATGTCTGTCCGAACTTGTCGGTCTCCGACCGCGGCGTGCTTTCATCCCAGTCGCGGGTCAGGCGCCCGCGCGCCAGCGGGCTCCACGGGATGACGCCGATGCCTTCCGCCGCGCAGAGCGGCAGCATCTCGCGCTCTTCCTCGCGGTACAGCAGGTTCAAGTAATTCTGCATGCTGACGAAACGGGTCCAGCCGTTCGCCTCGGCGACGTGGAGCATCGTGGCGAACTGCCACGCATACATGGACGAGGCACCGATGTAGCGCGCCTTTCCGGCCTTCACCACGTCGTGCAGCGCCTCCAGCGTTTCCTCAATCGGCGTGTCATGGTCGAACCGGTGAATCTGGTAGAGGTCGACATAATCGGTACCGAGCCGCGTCAGGCTGGCGTCGATTTCATGCATGATCGCCTTGCGGCTGAGGCCGGCGCCGTTTGGGCCTGGCCGCATCCGACCGTGGACCTTGGTAGCGATCACCACATCCTCGCGCCGGCTGAACTCGCGCACGGCGCGGCCAACGATCTCCTCCGAACTGCCCTCGGAATAGACGTTGGCGGTGTCAAAGAAGGTAATCCCCGCCTCGAATGCCTGGCGCAGCAAAGGCCGGCTGCGATGCTCGTCGATCGTCCATTCATGGTTGCCGCGCGCCGGATCGCCATAGGTCATGCATCCCAGGCACAGCCGGGATATTTCAAGACCCGTCATGCCAAGCCTTACATATTCCATCGCGTCTCTCCTTTGTCGCCGTGCTTTATCGCTGCATGATGGCCACCGCACGTCCGATAGCGAGAAGAAGGCGTGCACATGAACATTTGCTGCGACAGGCTATTCCGGCAGCGACGGACAAACGCAGCAGTTGAATGATCGATAAGGTTGCTGACCGTTTGTTCAACACATCATAGGTTATTTGGCGGTTTTACCGTAGCTTAATTCCTTTGTCGCAGATCAGGCTCGTCGATTCCGTTGCTGGGCGAATCGATCGGGGGGAGCATTCGAGGGTGCAACATGTGTCGGCTCAGGTGATGCGTGCTGGTTCAGCGCCGCTGACCGGGCCGGGCGCGCATCCGCCTGCCGAGACCGCGACGGAGAGCGCCCGGCCGGGCAGCGTGCCGGGGGCGAGCCGCGCCGGGCTGGAAATCGTTCTCAGCCGGGCGCGCGTCGGCATCCTCCATCGCGATCTCGAACGGCGCGTGCTGCTGGTCAATGATGCCTTCTGCGCGATCGTGGGCCGCTCTTCGGACGAGCTGGCCGGGCTTCCGTTCGAGGCGTTCACCCACCCCGACGACCGGGAAAGGTCGAGCCGTCTGTATTTGGAGCAGCTCGCCAGGGCAGAGCCGTTCGAGATTGAGAAGCGCTACATCCGCCCCGACGGGTCGGCGACCTGGTGTGCCGTCCACGTGTCGTTCGTGCTGGATGCCGCGGGTCGCCCGCAATCGACCATCACTGTCGCATCCGACATCGGCGCCCGTTACGAGGCGCAGCAGGGCCTGCGCGAGAGCGAGGAACATTATCGCCACACGGTGGAACTCGCCCCGCAGATCGCCTGGTCGGCCGATGCCCACGGAGCGGTGGTCGAGATCAGCCCGCGCTGGTCGGAGATCACCGGCGTCGATCCCTATGATGCAACACGCGATTCCTGGCTCGACGCGATCCATCCCGATGATGTCGAGCGCACGCAGCGCGCGTGGCGGCGGGCGGTCGACACAGGCGAGCCGATCGACCTGACCTATCGCCTGTTGTGCCAGGGATCGCCGCGCTGGTTCCGGGCCCGCGCCGCGCCGCGCACCGATGCCGCCGGGGAGGTGATGCGCTGGTACGGTACGCTGGAGGACATTCACGAACAGCGGATCACCGAACAGGCCCTGCGTGACAGCGAGGAGCGGTTCCGCCTCGCCGCGCAAGCGGCCGGGCTGGGTATCTGGGATTATGACGCGGTGAACCAGCGCCGCGAATGGTCCGCCGAGTTCAAGGAGATGCTGGGCCTGTCGCCGCATACCGTGCCCTCGCTCGATACCGCCATGTCGGTGGTGGTGCCCGAGGACCGTCATCTGTTGCAGGCGCTGGCGACGGCGGCCTGGTCGGGGGACAGCAGCGCGCAGTTCGACGTGACCTTGCGCATCCGCCGCCCCAGCGACCTCGAGGAACGGTGGATGCAGACCAGCGGCTGGCGCATCCGCGCGTCGACCGGGCGGCTGGAGCGTATCCTCGTCACCATCCGCGACGTGACCGAGGAGCGTACCGCCAAGGAACGGATCCGCTGGACCGCCACGCACGACGCACTGACCGGTATTCCCAACCGCAGCCATTTCACCGGAGAACTTGAGGCGGCACTGGCGGGAACGCCGCCCGGCAGCCAATTGGCGCTGGTCCTGCTCGACCTCGATCATCTGAAGGAGATGAACGACACGATCGGCCATGACGCGGGCGACATGCTGCTGCGGACCTTCGCGCGGCGGCTGCAGCAGGCGTTCGGGCCGCGCGCGGCGATCGGCCGGCTGGGTGGCGATGAATTTGCCGTGCTGCTGAGCGGCGTGCCGGGCGAGCGCGTCCAGGCGCATGTCTCGCGCGCATTGCTGAGGCTGCGCCAGCCGTTCGAGTTCGACGGCTACACCTGCGACACGCAGGCGACCGCGGGCGCTGCGCTGTTCCCCGCGCACGGCACCACCGCCGACGAATTGCTGAAAGCGGCCGATATCGCGCTCTACGTCGGCAAGGCGCAGCGCCGTGGTGAGATATCCTTGTTCGAGCCGGCCATGCGCGCCGATGCACAGCGCCGCACCTCAATGCTGAACGTGGCGCGCGTCGCGGTGCGCGATGCGCTGGTCGTCCCTTATTACCAGCCCAAGATCTGCCTCTCGACCGGTCGGATCGTGGGTCTGGAGGCGCTGCTGCGCTGGCGCGACGACCTGCTGGGCGTGCAGGGGCCCGACACCATCGCCGCCGCATTCGAGGATCTGGGGCTGGCGATCGCGATGAGCGACCGGATGCTGGGATGCATCGCGGACGACATGCGCCGCTGGATCGACCGCGGGGTGCCGCCTGTGCCCGTCGCCGTCAATCTGTCACCCGCCGAGTTCCGCCACGACGGGCTGGTCGATCGCATCACCCGCCCCTTCCGCCAGCGCGGTGTGCCGTTCGAGCGGATCGAGCTTGAGATTACCGAGACCGTGCTGCTGGGCCGCGACACCGACCGGCTCGCGGCAACGCTCGCCACCTTCCACGATCATGGCTTTCGCATCGCGCTCGACGATTTCGGTACCGGCTATGCGTCGCTGACCCATCTCAAGACCTTCCCGGTCGACGTGATCAAGATCGACAAGACGTTCGTGTCGAACCTGCGCGCGGAGTCGCACGATGCCGCGATCGTGGATGCGATCATCACGCTCGCCAAGCGGCTCGACATGGCGGTCGTTGCTGAGGGCGTCGAGCAGGACGAGCAGGCGGAATATCTCGCCCGGCGCGGCTGCAATTATGCGCAAGGCTATTTGTACAGCGAGGCGGTGCCGGCGGAGGCGGCGGAGGCGCTGCTGCGTGCTGGCGCACCTGCTGGAGACCGGTGCGCGCCGCGCGCCTGACGCGCAAAGCTGGCCTCACCCATTCCCCGAAAACGACGCCCCCGTTCTTGACACGGGGCCGCGCAACACGGATCACGTCCGCAATTAAGCGATAAGACTTAATTGGCGGGCGGGCCGATGCGGCGCGTCCGGGAGAGGGTGGCAGGATCGTTCGCCTGGGATTTTAGTGCCCATGCCGGACCGTCGGGTCGCCGTTCGGTTCGAAAGGCTGGTCATGGCTCGGTTGAAGTTCGGCGCATTTCTCGCACCTCATCATCCTATCGGCGAGCATCCGATGCTGCAGATGCGCGAGGACATTCGCCTCGCCAAGCATCTCGATGAACTCGGCTATGATGAATTCTGGGTCGGCGAGCATCACTCGACCGGCTGGGAAGTGATCGCCTCGCCCGAGCTGTTCCTGGCCGCGGTCGGCGAACATACCCAGCGCATTCGCCTCGGCACGGGCGTCGTCTCGCTGCCCTATCACCACCCGTTCAACGTCGCGCAGCGCATCGTCCAGCTCGATCACATGACGCGCGGGCGTGTGATCTTCGGCACCGGCCCCGGCGCGCTGCCGTCCGACGCATACATGCTCGGCATCGATCCGATGACCCAGCGCGATCGGCAAGATGAGGCGATCGGCGTCATCCGCCGGCTGTTCGCGGGCGAGCGCGTCACCCATGAAAGCGACTGGTTCACGCTGAAGGATGCGCGGCTTCAGCTGTTCCCGCTGCAGGAGGACATGCCGTTCGTCGTCGCTTCCTCGATCAGCCCGTCGGGCATGACGCTGGCGGGGAAGTACGGCATCGGCGCGCTCTCGATCGGGTCCAATTCCGACGCCGGGCTCGCCGCGCTGCCGACGCAATGGGGCTTTGCCGAACAGGCCGCCGCCAAGTCCGGCAAGACGGTCAGCCGCGACAATTGGCGCGTGCTGATGAGCTGGCACATCGCCGAAACGCGCGAGGAGGCCCGCGCCCAGGCCGGCGCCGGCCTGATGAAATGGCACAATGAATATACCGTCGGCACGCTGATGCGCCCGGGCGCCAAGCCCTTCGCCTCGCCCGACGAAGCGGTCGACCTGACGGCCTTCGTCGACGGCGCTGCCGCGGTGATCGGCACGCCAGACGATCTCGTCGCCGCGATCCGCAAGCTTCACGCCTCAGCCGGAGGCTTCGGCACCGTGCTCGGCTTCGTCCACGACTGGGCGAACCGCGAGAATACCGCGAAAAGCTGGGATCTCGTCGCACGCTACGTCATCCCCGAGATTCACGGCCTGCTCGAAGGCTATCGCACCTCGCGCCAATATGTCGTCGACCACCGCGACGCGTTCGAGCGCGCCGGTCAGGCCGTCCTGTCCAAGATCATGTCGCACGAAGGCGCCGCCGCCGCGCTCAAGGCGGGGCAGCAGGGCGGGGTGGCGATGCGATCGCCCAACGCGCCCGACCTCAACAAGGCCGCTGCGGCGATGAAGGAATAAGCACCGGCGACAAGCCCGGGCACCCCATCAGGAGAGTGATCACATGTCGATCGATTTCGAAATCCCGGCCGAGGCCAAGGCGATCCGCGAGCGGGTGCGCCAATGGGTGCATGACGAATGCAAGCCCGCTGAAAAGCGGCTGGTCGCGGGCGAGGATTACAAGACGGTCCTCAATGAACTGCGCGCCAAGGCGCGTGCGCAGGGCCTGTGGTGTCCGTTCATCCCCAAGGAATATGGCGGCATGGGGCTTGGGCCGCTCGCCAACGCTCTCGTCCAGATGGAGCTTGGCGAAAGCCATCTCGGCGCGCTGTCGATGAACACGCAAGGCCCCGATGACGCGACGATGATGACGCTGCTGGCGCACGGCACCGAGCATCAGAAGGAGAAGTATCTCAAGCCGCTGCTCAACGGCGAGAAGCGCATCTGCTATTCGATGACCGAGAAAGCGGCGGGCGCCGACGCCACCGGCATGCAGACCCGCGCGGTGAAGGACGGCAACGAGAATTACGTGCTGAACGGCGAGAAGTGGTTCTCCTCCGCCGCCAGCGTCGCCGACATCGCGCTCGTCATGGCGATGACCGATCCCGACGCGCCGCGCCATCAGCGCTATTCGACCTTCATCGTCGAACTGCCCAACCCCGGCTATAAGATCGTCCGCGATATCGAGACCATGGCAGTGCACGGCCCGCTGACCGAAATCCTCGGCGGCGGCCATTCGGAGGTCGAGATCAAGGATCTCGTCGTGCCGGCGGAGGATCTGCTCGGCGGCGAGGGCAATGGCTTCAACATGGGCCAGCATCGCCTCGCCTACGGCCGCCTGCGCCATGGCATGCACAATGTGTCGATGGCGCAGCGCGCGCTCGACCTCGCCACCGCGCACGTCATCCAGCGCGAGACGTTCGGCAAGCTTTTGAAGGAGCGGCAGGGCGTGCAGTGGATGCTCGCCGATTGCGCGGCGGAGATCTACAAGGCGCGGCTGATGCTGCTCCACATCGCCTACAAGGCGGAGCGTGGCGACGACATCCGGCAGGAAAATTCGATCGCCAAGATCTTCCTCGCCAACATGGTGCATCAGGTGGTCGACACCGCGATCCAGCTGCACGGCGCGCTTGGCTTCAGCCTCGATACCCCGCTCGCCGCCTGGTACACCCATATCCGCTCGCAGCGGCTGGTCGACGGCCCGGACGAGGTCCACCGCTGGACGGTCGGCCGCAACGTCATCAAGGCGTATGAGCGTACCGGCACCACCGCATCGGCCTGCGGCGGCGATCTGCTCTGATCGCAGCCTGGCGCCCGGGTCATCGATCCGGGCGGCGGCCGCTCAGCGGATCGTGAAGCGCACCTCGTCGACGGTGGCGCCGCCGGCGTCGATCAGCCGCAGGCGGTGCTGGCCTGGCGCTGCGGCGATGGGCGGCGCCGCGCTTGCCGGGCCCATATCGCGCCCGTCGAGCACCAGCCGCTGCGCCACCACGTCCCCGGTTACCGCGACGGCGAACCGCTGGCGATCGGGCGGGATATCGGGATCGATCGCATAGACGGTGCCGGTCACCGGGCTGGCGATCCGCGGCCGGCGTGCCTCGCGCGGGGCGACGGTGATGCGGGACTGCCCGGTGCCGGCAAGGAAATACTCGCGCCGCGGCTGTTCCAGCTGACCATCGAACACGATCTGGCGCGTCTCGACGCCGGCCGGCTTCGGCGGCGCCCCACTGGGCGCCCGCGCGTGAAGCGCCATCATGACGTCGCGCCACACCGGCGCCGCGCCGCTGGTGCCTGAGACGGCACGCATCGGATCGCCCTCCACATTGCCGACCCACACAGCGACGGTGAAGCGATCCGAATAGCCGATGCACCAATTGTCGCGCATCGCCTTTGACGTGCCGGTCTTCACCGCCGCCCAGAACGGCAGACGAAGCGCGGAATCGAGGCCGAAGGTCGCCGCCCGGGCATTGGGATCGGCCATCATGTCCCCGACGATCCACGCCGCCGGGCCGGTCGTCACCTGTCGCGGCGCTGTGCGCGGCTGGTCCCTGATCACCCGCAACGGCGACCATGCGCCGCCGAGCGCCAGGCTGCGGTAGGCTGCCGCCTGTTCCAGCAGCGTCACCTCCGCCGATCCCAGCGCCAGCGAGAAGCCGTAATATTGCCCGTCCTCGGTCAGCCCGCGATATCCCATGTCCCATAGCCGGTCGCGAAACGGATCCACCCCCACCAGCAGCAGGGTGCGCACCGCCGGCACGTTGAGCGACCCCGCCAGCGCCGCCCGCGCCGACACCGGCCCCTTGAACCCGCGATCGTAATTCTGCGGCACATACAGCCCCGATGCGGTGTCGAGCTGAACCGGGGAATCGTCCAGGATCGACGCCGCGGTCAGATAGCCGCGCTCGATCGCCTGCGCGTACAGGAACGGCTTCAGCGTCGATCCCGCCTGGCGATAGCTGTTCGCCCCGTCCACCGCCGGCGCGGTCGATGCGCCGCCAATCCCGCCGACATAGGCCAGCACGTCGCCGCTTTCATTGTCGACCACCAGCACCGCCCCGTCGCGCGCGCGGCTGCCGCCCAGCCCCTGCAACTGCCGCCGAAGCGCCGCCGCCGCCATGCGCTGGACGCGGATGTCCAGCGTCGTGTCGACCCGCGCGCCCGGGCTGATCAGCAGCCGGTCGGACAGGTGCGGCGCCAGCCCGGGATCGAGCGCGAGGCTGCGTGCCGGCCCCAGCATCGATGCCGCCGCCGCCTGATAGCCGCTGCAATCGCTGGCCTGTGCCAGCCGGCAGGCGCGGGCCGCCAGCCGTTCGGCGCTGCCCTGCGGATCGGGCAGCAGCGCGGCGAGCAGCACCGCATCCTCGCGTGACAAGGCGGCCGGCGTCTTGCCGAACAGCCCCAACGCGGCCGCCCCGATGCCCTGCGCCTCGCCGCGGAACGGCGCGAGGTTGAGATAAGCCTCCAGGATCTGCGGCTTGGTCCAGCGCGCCTCCAGCGCCCGGGCGGCGCGCAGCTGCCGCCATTTGTCGCGCCAGCCGCGCGCGCCCGGCGCGGCGAGGTCGGGCGAGAGGAACGCCGCCACTTGCATCGACAATGTGCTGGCGCCGCGCGCGCGCTGCCCCTTCACCCGCCCCCACGCCGATCCCCCGAGCGCCAGCCAGTCGACACCGCCATGCTGCGCGAAGCGGCGATCCTCGGCCGCGACGATCGTCTGCGGCACTGCCGGAGCAATCTGGTCCAGCGGCGTCCATGCCAGTCGACGGGCAGCGAAATCGACCCGCGAACTGTCCACCAGCACGCCGTTGCGGTCGTATAGCCACGCTTCGGAGGGGCGATAGGCGGCGCGGGCGGCGGCATAGTCCGGCAGGGGTGCGGGATAGGTCGCATAATCCGCGACGCCAAGGCCAAGCGCCGCGACCGCAATCGTGACGACCGCGACACCCCGCGCGCCGACCCGCGGCCGCGTCTCACCCGCGCCGTCGCGACACTCGTGCCCCGGCACGTTATTGGGCGGCAACGACGACGGGCGCATTGGGGACGGCAGCGCGGATCGCGGGCGAATACAGCGCCTCCACCCAGCTGGGCGGCAGGTTGAACCGGCCGGCGCCGTTCAGCCTGAGGCTGTACGACACCTGGAACCGGCCGCGCGGCACCCAGGCGAAATAGGCGCGCCACGCCTCCCGCCCGCGCTCGACATAGGCAGGCGAGACGCCTTCGCCGTCATTCCCAGCCTGCAGCATCGCCGATTGCCCGCCGAGGTCGCCGACGATCGTCGCGCCAGCGGGGACGGGATCGCTCACCACCACCCAATTGCGCTCGGCCGAGGCGTCGACGGTGATCGTCACCTTCACCACATCGCCGCGGGTCAGCCGCCCGGCGTTGCGCGCCTGCACCACGCTGACCTCGCGCGTCATGCGATAGCCGGCGGCGAGCGGCTTGGTCAGCGGCACCGCAGCCGAGACGGAGACACTGGCCCATGGCCCCCCCCCCGCCCGTTTGCGCGAGCCGCAATGGGGCGGGCGCAGCGGCGAGCGGGAACGCCGCGTCGCGTGCTGACGCTGCGAGCGGCCAACCCTTCGCGATCTGCCGCCCGGCATAGCGCAGCATCGTCGTGCCGCCGATCGCCTCGGGAGGATAAAGCGACGCGAACTTGCGCGCGGCAACTACGCCCCAGGCATTAGCGGTGGTTGTGTCCCAATGCCCGCGATTCTGTCGCAGCGCGGTGCCGACCATCATCCGCGGCGCATCGTCCTGCCACCCGGGCCGCCCCAACGTGACGAGCGTCGCCTTTATCGCGGTCTCGTCACCCGAGGACATCAGCCACCACGGCGCGGCTGCCTGATCGGTGAGGTCGAGCCGCGTTCCTTCATAGACCAGCCGGGTGCGCAGCACGCGCTCCCCCTCTGCGCGGAGCGCCGGGGCATTGGCCAGCCCCGGGATCCGCTCGATCGCGGCGAGATAATCGGCGAGCGTGCCGGTCGGCATGTCGCCCATCGGCATGCCGATCTGGCCCAGCATCGCCGGCGTCGCCGCCCCCGCGCGTGCCAGCGCCGCCAGCGCCGCGACCCGCTGCAGCCTGACGTCGCCAAAGTCGTCGCGCCGCAAGCGGCCGTCGAGCACGGCCTTCAGCGCCTCGATCATCCTGGCCTCGACAGTCTCCGGAAGGGCGAGCCCCGCCTCCCCCGCCATGGACAGGACATAAGCGGTCAGCACTTCCGATCCGTTGAGCTGATCGCCCGGGAAGTAACGCAACAGGCCGTCAGGCGCCTGATAGGTGGGCAGTTCACCGGCGAGTTGGCTCCACCCCGCACCATCGCCCAGCACCACGATGCGCGACAATCTTTGCTCGAAACACTGATAGGGATAGGCGGCCATATAGGCGCGCACGCCCTGCAGCGGCGGCGCGAGGCTGTCGTCGAGCCGGATGTCGAGCGTGCCGCGGCCGGGAAGCGCGCCGGCCGGCGGTGCGATCGGGATCTGCGTGTCGGCGCCGACGCGGGCGAGCGTCGCCGCCCAAACCTCGACCGGGACCGCGGGAATCACATCCTGCGTGACGGTGATCCTGTCGCTTGCGCGGCCATCGGTGGCACGTGCGCTGACCTGCCAGCGCAGCCTGTCATGTCCCTGGGGTGCGGTCAGGTTCCACGCCACCGCCTTGGCGCCACCCGCCGGGATCGTCACCGTCAGCGGGCGCCCAGCGGCAATACGCGGGAAGACGTCGACATTGGCGGTCACCGTCATCGGTCGGGCGGAGCCATTGCGCAGCGTGAAGGCGGCCGAAAAATAGTCGCCTGTGCGCACCAGCGGCGGCAGCCCGGCGAAGATCGACAGATCCTGCGCCGTGCGAATATCGGTGCTGCCGGTGCCGAACAATTGCGCGCCGTCGGTGGCGATCCCCACCAGCTTGAACGACGACAGCGCATCCGACAACGGCACGGCGATGCGGGCGCGGCCCTGTTCGTCGAGCGCCACCCGATCGCGCCACAGCAGCACGGGCTCGAAATTCTCACGGTTGAGCGCGGAGGCATCACCGCCGCCACCGCCAGCCTCCACCGCCTTGCGCCCGTAATGGCGCTTGCCCACCACCTGCATCTGCGCGGTGGAGGTCAGCACCGACAGCGGCCGTTCCCCCATCATGGCGGGGAGCAGGTTCCAGCTTTCGTTCGGCGCCAGTTGCAACAGCGCCTGATCGACGGCGACAAAGGCAAGGTCGGCCGACCGTGCCGGCTTCCCGTCGGGGCGGCGGACCTCAACCGCCACTTGCGCGGTATCACGCGGGGCATAACGGTCCCGGTCCGCCTTCACCGCGATGCGCAGTTCGTGCGCTTCCCAGCCGACCTTCACCCTGGCCATGCCCATGCGATAGGCCGGCTTGGCGAGATCAACGAGCGCGGTGGGAGCCTGCGCCTCGTCCGGCTTGCTCGACAACCCCAGTGTGCGCGCGATCCGGTTGATCCACGTCCAGAACCCGCTTTCCACCCGGCCGCGCACCGCCATCACCGATACATAGACGTCGGGGGCAAAGCTGCCGGCCATCGGCACAGACACGACCGGATTGTTGCCCGATAGATGGGTGACGAAGCTGGACAGCACGCCCTCGCGCTCGACCGTTACCAGCGCGGTTGCCTCGCGGAATGGCATGCGCACCTGGAAGCGCGCGGTATCGCCGGCCTTGTAAGTCTGCTGCTCGGGGATCAGGTCCATCCGGTCGCCATTGTCGCCGCCGAACCACCAATCGTCCTCGCCCGCCAGCCACACGCTGCGCACCGCGCGTGCGACATGGCCGTCGGCATCCGTGGTGGTCGCCGCGGCATAGACTTCGCCCGACACCCCCGGATCAACGGTGCATTGCGCCAGCCCCTGCGCGTCGGTGGTCGCGGTGCACCCAGCGTCCAGCTTCGTCGTGCGCATCTGATTGTCATAGGCGTAGAAGCCGCCGATCAGCCGCCGCCGCGCGGTCAGCACCTCGCGGCGGTACAGCGCCACCGCGATCTTCTGCCCCTTGATCGGCTTTCCCTCGGTATTCAGCGCGACGAAGCGAAGCCTGAGGTCATCCTGCTTCATCAGCCAGCCGTCGGTGCGGATGCCCAGTTGCACACCGGAGGCATAGATCGGGATGGTGCGCGACGCGGTCAGCGTTTCGCCATTGGCATCCTGATAATCCATCTCCACGCGCATGTCGGCGCTGCCGTCGAGTGATTGCGGTACTTCGATCGTCTGGCGTGCGGTGCCATCGGCGCCCAGGCGCACCGGCACCGTCTGCGTCGGTGGCAATTCGGTGCGATCCTCCTCGCCTTCACCGTTCAGCGGCCGTACGCCTTCGATGACCGCGCGGCCGCCAAAGGTGAAATTGTCATAGCCCGCGGGCGTTGCACTGCGCGCAAACCAGCCGACGCGCAGGTCCACCGGCAGGTTCGACGCGCCGCCGCCCGACAGATAGCCGGCGTAAAGGTCAAGTGGCACGCGGGCCGGCCGCACCAGCGCCGCCTTCGGACCCGTCACGGTCGCGCGCATGGTGGGCAGGCGATATTCGTCCACGCGGAAGGACTGGTTCGTCTCGATCGATCGATCGCCCGCGATGATCGAGAGGTCGTAATCACCCATTGGCGTGCCCTTGGGGGCGGTCCAGCTGTTTTCGCCCACGCCGCTGGCATTGATCGCCAGTGGCAGCTCGAACTGCGTGTCCGATCCGCGGTGCGACAAGCGCAGCGTGCCACGGACGGCAGGCGCCAGGGCGAATCCGGCGCCGATCGGACGGCGCAGGATATGCTTCATGTGGATCGTGTCGCCCTGCCGCACGAGCGCGCGATCGAACACGGTGTGAACCATCTCGCCCCGCGCGGTGTAGCCATAGGGCAAGTCGAAATCATACGGCCGGATGCCCTCGCCCCAATCAGAGAGCGTGAAGCTGAAATCGTCACCACGCCGCGCGGAGACCATCAGCGCATGGGGAGAACCGGCGGATTCGCAATTGGAATAGGTTTCGGGCCGCGGCAGGCCGGCGGGGATGAAGAGGCCGCCGGTGCGGTCGGTCATGCCGCGCGCCAGCAGCTTGCCCGTGCAACTGTCGGTCACCTGCACCAGCGCGTTCGCGGCAGGCCTGCCGTCCGACAATTGCGTCACCCAGGCAAGGCTGCGTTCCTCGCCCCACTTGAAATGCACCGCCATGTTGGTGACCAGCGCAGCGCTGGCGACATAGCGCGTCTGATCGCGACCCAACAACGCGCGGCCAAGCACCGGACTGGCGAGCTCGACCACGTAGAAGCCCGGCTTGGTCAGCGGAATGCCGACCACTTCGAACTCCTTGCCCTTGCCCGGCAGCGTCACCGTGATCGGCGATCCGGCACCGGCGGGGAGGATGGATTTCTCGCCCGTGTGGTTGATGCGGATCGTTTCCGATCCCCGTTCGACCGTCTCGATATCGGTCTCGTCCGCGGTGGCGACCGCGCGCAACCAGCGTGCGATCTCGCCATCGCTGCCGGTCACGCGCAGGCTGTCGCCGCTGACCGCCACGCCGCGGCCCTGCAACTCAGGCTCGACGTTGCGCACCGTCACCGGCAGCACGCCGCCCTCGCCAGCCTCAAGGATGCCGAAGCTCGCGGCGAACTTCACCAGCGGGGGTGCCACATCGAAGCGGACGTCGAGGGGGAAGCGTTCGGCATTGGCGAGCGGGCGCCCGCTCTCATCCTTGATCCCTGCGGGGAGCGTGATCGTGCCGGTGGTGCCCGCCGGCAGCGGCGCGGCAAAGGTCACGTCGGTCACCGTCGCATTACGGCGCGCCTCATCCGACAGCTTGGGCGCGATCTGCTTGCCATCGGCGGTGGTCAGGCGGATCGCAGCGGCCTGGCTCAGCGGCACGGGCGCGGTGAAGCGGACCCGCGCCGGCTGTACCGGGCTGCACCCCGCTTGCAGATTGGTGCGGCTGCATTCGAACCGCGCCGTGAAAGGCGCGCGCACGCTATAGTCGAAACGCTGGTCGGCGCCGGCCAGCCTGCCGCCACTGCCTGCGATCTTTCCGCCCCACACCAGCGCCATGTCGCGTCCCGGCGGCAGCGGGCGGCGGCATTGCAGCGCCGTTACCGCGCCCAGCATCTTCTGCCGGTCTGCGGCATTGTCGGGGAGCGTGTCGGGAAGGCCGGCATTTTCGAGGAAGCTGCGCACTTCCCAGCGATCGCTGCCCATGCCCGACAGCACCTTGGCCGGCACATCGGCGGGCAGAACGTCGACCGCAATCTTTTCGCCGATCCCATCCACCGCGCAGTACGCATTAGCGGCCACCGAGGCAGGCAAGGCGCGCATATTGGCGGCGACCAGGAACACCTGATCCTCCTCGATCTCGTCACGGCTGGCGGGAAGCACGGCACGCGCACGCGGACCGCCGGCGTCGACGGTGAAGCGCTGCTGCCCAGGCAGCGCATAGCCGCTGACGCTCTTCAGCCCGTCGCGCGTCTTGAGTTCGCAGTTCGTGCCGCCGGGGAGCGGACCGACGAATTCCCACACATAGGTCTGCTGATCGACCCAGCGACCCTCGCCGTTGATCGAACAGGTGACGGTGACGGGTGACCCCGCGCGCGGATCGCCCAGCGGCACCATCGGCTGGCTGAAGCGGATCGTGAAGCGATCGATCGCGCCGCCGCTGCCGCCGGGGGTGGCCATGACGACGCGCGGGCTGTTGTCACCCGACACGCTGGCGGGCACGAGGAGCATGGCTAGCAGCGCAAACCCAATCGTCGGCTTCATGCCCCACCCCTCCGATGCCCGCTTTCCAGGCTACTTTCCGCGCGGCTCAAGTCCAGCGGAATAGCAGGGTGGGATCAGGCGGTCGCGGGAATGATCCCCGCGCCGACCAGTGCGAATACGGCGAGCCCGATGGCAATGCGGTAGATCACGAAAGGCCAATAGCCGCGTGTGCTCACCAGCCGCAGGAACACGACGATGACGCCATAGCCGACGATGAAGGCGATCAGCGTCGCCAGCGCGGTTTCACCCGGCCCGATCGGGCCCCAGTCACCCCAGCTTTTCGCCAACTGATACAATCCGGATCCCAGCACGGCGGGCACAGCGAGGAGGAACGAATAGCGCGCCGCTGCCTCACGCGTGTAACCCAGCAGCAGCCCGGCGCTGATCGTGCCCCCCGACCGCGACACGCCGGGAATCAGCGCCATCGCCTGCGCAAAGCCAAGCAGGACGCCGTCGCGCACGCTCATCGATTCCAGCGGCCGGCGCTTCGCCCCGACACGGTCGGCGAAGCCGAGGACAATCGCGAACACGATCAGCATGGTCGCGGTGATGCGCAGGTCGCGCAGCACCGTTTCGATCGCATCCTTGAACAACAGGCCGAGCACCACGATCGGCAGCGTGCCGATCAGCACCAGCCAGCCGGCGCGCGCGTCGGCGTCCATTGCGCGCCACGGCTTGCCCAGCGCGCCCAGCCATGCGGCGGCGATGCGCCACAGATCGCGGCGGAAGTACAGCAGCACGGCTAGTTCGGTGCCGATCTGCGTGATGGCGGTGAAGGCGGCGCCCGGATCCGTTCCGGGGTTCATCAGCGCCCCCACGATGCGCAGATGCGCGCTGGACGAAACGGGCAGAAACTCGGTCAGCCCCTGTACCAGCCCCAGGATCGCCGCCTCGACCCAGCTGTTCGCCATCGTCAGGAGGGGTCGCGCTGCGGCGTGCGCGGGGTCAGGGCGCGGCGCTCACGCGGGGCCATGCCGCGGCGCAGGAACCGCACGCTCAGCGCGCTGCCGCCCAGCGTGATGACCGCGACGATGCCCGCCACGGCGAGAAGGTGCATCTCCGTGATCTGCACGCCGCCGACCGACCGCGCCGCGAGATAGCCGGGCAGCAGCAGCGCGGGCACCCACAGGATCGCCGAGACGACATTGGCGATCTGGAAGGTGCGCTGGCGCATGCCGAGCACCCCGGCGACCAGCGGTACGGTCGACCGCATCGGGCCGAGGAACCGGCCCAGCAGGATCGACGCCGCGCCATAACGACGAAACACCAGCCGCGCCTTTGCGGCTGCCAGCCGATAGCGGTTGAGCGGCCAGCGCCGGAACGCCGCCGGTCCGAACTTGCGGCCGAGCACATAGGATACCCAGTCGCCGAGGACCGCGCCAACGATGGCCCAGATCAGTACGCTCGCCGGATCCAGCAGACCGGTGCCGATCATCCCACCGATCGCGATCATCAGCGCGGTGGCGGGGATCAGCATGCCAATGACGACCAAGGATTCGCCAAAGGTCAGCAGCATGACGATCGGTCCTGCCCAGATGGCATGATCGGCGATGAAGGTGGCGACGCGGCCGATTGCTTCATCCACGTCAGCGGCTCCCGATGGGGCGAGTGGAACGGCGGGTGGCGGGGGACAGGGCACGGGTCACGGGGTTGCGGCACTAGGCGGACCGACGCGGACGCTCAATCGCCCGCCCCGAAGATTGGGAATTTGCAACCTTTCTGCCGCGCGATGCTGCCCAACAGCGTTTATGAGTGAGGGGATCACGGCGGGAGGTGGTGCGTGCGGTTGCTGATTGTCGAGGACGAGGCGGAGGCGGGCGCGCGGATCCTCGATGCCTTGACCGCGGAAGGACATACGGCGGTCGTTGAACCCAGCGCCGAGGCCGGATTGCGCAGCTTGCAGGCGCATGCCCCCGACCTCCTCGTCGTGGACCGCATGCTGCCCGACACGGACGGGGTTTCAATGGTGATCGAGGCGCGTGGCCGCGGCTATCTCGGCCCGGTGCTGATGCTCACGGCGCTAGGGTCGATCGAGGACCGGGTAACCGGGCTGCGCGCTGGGGCGGATGATTATCTGGTGAAGCCCTTTGCGGTGGCGGAACTGGTCGCGCGCGTCGAGGCGCTGTTGCGGCGGGGCATGAACCTGCAGGCAGTCGCCACCTTCGGCAGGATCCGGATCGATCGGCTGCGCCGCGAGGCGTGGCGTGGCGACCAGCGCATCGTTCTCCAGCCGCGCGAGTTCGCGTTGCTCGAACGGCTGGTCAGCCAGAATGGAAAGACCGTGTCGCGCACCATGCTGCTGGAGCAGGTCTGGCACCTCCATTTCGATCCGCAGACCAACATCGTCGAAACGCACATGAGCCGGCTGCGGCAGAAACTGAACGCGGGCTTTGCCGTCGACGCCATCACCACGGTGCGCGGTGTCGGCTACCGATTGAATCCCGATGCCTGACCGCGCGCATACGGTCCGGCAGATCACGCTGTTCTTCACCGCCGGCTTCGCGCTGGTCACCCTGCTGCTCGGTGCCGGCGCCTATCTGCTCGGCGAGGACGTGGTGCATGAGCAGCTCGACGCACAGATCATCGCCGAAACCCGCGCGCTGCGGGCCGTTGCCGAGGAAGGCGATCTTGCCGCGCTGATGGAGGCGCTGCGCCGGCGCGACGATCGCGGCGTCAACAGCTTCGGCTATCTCCTGACCGCGCCCGACGGGCGACGGCTGGGCGGCGAACTCGTTACCGAGGCGCTGGGCGAGGGCTGGCACGACATCCGTTTCCGCGATCCCGACGGCGAAGGACACCCCGCGCGATCGCTCGTCACCCGGCTGCCCGGCGGGCTTCAGTTGACGGTGGCGATGGAATCGGACCTGCCCGTCCAGCTGCGCAATCGCCTGCTGTTCCTGTTTGCGCTGGGACTCGTATTGCTGGTCGCCATCGCCATCGTCGGCAGCGCGCTGTTCGGCCGCACCATCATCGGCCGCCTCAACACCATCAATCGCATCGCCAGCGCGGTCAGCCGCGGGCAGCTCGACGCCCGGATACCGGTCAGCCAGCAGAATGACGAGTTCGACCAGCTCGCCGCGACGCTGAACGATATGCTGGATCGCAACGCGGCGCACATCGTCAACCTTCGCCGTGTATCGAGCGACGTCGCGCATGAGCTGCGCACGCCGATCATGCGGCTGCGGCTGCGGATGGAGCAATCGCTGGCCGATGCCGGAGAGGGTACGCCGGAAGCTGCGGCGATCGAGCGGTCGATCGCCGATATCGATTCAATCCTGTCGCTGTTCGCGGCGCTGCTGCGCATCGCCGAGGTCGAAGCAGGCGGGCTTCGGGCCTATTTCCGTCCTGTCGCGCTCACCGCCACGGTCGAGGCGCTCGCGGAAAGCTATGCGCTGGCGGCGGAGGACGGGCGACGCGCGCTTGTCACCCGGCTGGAGCCGGGCATCACCGTCAACGGCGACCGCGACCTCCTGGCGCAGATCGTCGTCAACCTGCTGGAAAACGCCTTGCGCTACACGCCGCCGGGGGCGCGCATCACGCTGTCACTGATATCGGGCAAGGACAGCGCCCATCCGACGGTCGAGCTGACCATCGCCGACGATGGCCCTGGCATTGCCGAGGCGGATCGGGCGCGCGCGCTGCAACCGTTTGAGCGAATGGCGAGTGGCGGCAGCGGCCACGGGCTGGGCCTGAGCCTGGTGGCGGCGATCGTCGCCTCGCACGGTGGCACGATCGAGCTGGCCGACAATGCGCCGGGGCTCAGCGTGCGGATCATCCTGCCGCGGATGCAAAAGGCCGCACATTGATCGCCCGCCGCGCCGGACATCTTCCCGGCGCGGCAGGCCATCGGTTCAGATCTTGTCGCCCAGCGCACCCTTGACGCTGCCCTTCACATCCTGGCCGGTGCCCTTGAGTTGCTGCGCCTGGCCTTCGGCGGCGAGATCGGGATTGTTGGTCGACTTGCCGACCGCTTCCTTGATGTTGCCAGCCAGCTTGTTGCCGGCGGCGGCGAGCTTGTCGGTGGCTTCACCCATGGTTGTTCTCCTTGTCACGGCCCCGCAACGGGGTCGCTTCGGATCAATAACGCGTCACAAGGCGGGCGGGTGCCGTTCGCGCCGGCCCCCGGGCACAACATTGGCAGCTTTCAATGATTGTCGATGGATCAGCGGCCAGCGATGAAGGTCACGACCGGGCCGCGCCGGATCATGATCCGTCCGCCATCGAAACGTTCGCCGTCGATCACGAAGCCGCTCGTGGTGTCCAGCTCCACCTGACGGTCGCGGCAGCGGTGATAACCGGCCCGTGCGAGCGCATCGTCGGCACCGCCGCGCAGCAGCGCCGGCAAGTGGCGTGGCAAGTGCCGCGGCGGTGCGTCGATGGTGAGGCTGGCGACACGGTCGTCTGCAAACGGCCCATTCCCGAGCGGCGCTAATCCCAGCGGGAAGCGGCTCAGCGCGGCGGCCAGAAACATATAGGTCTGGTGGTCGATCGCGACCCTGCCGTCGCGTGCCAGCGCCATCGGCTCCCCACGGCGCCAGACGCCATTGTCACCGCCAAATAGCGTCCGGCCGATCACCGAGGCGAGCGACAGTCCCACGGCGACCCCGTTGAACGCGCCGAAGCGATGTGCCCGCTGCGCCAGCGCAGTGGCGCGCACGAAGGCGCCGCTGCCCAACAAGAAGCCGTGCAGCACCGTCGCCTCCCCTGCCCGCGTCACTGCCAGCGCGCGGCGCGTGACCCGCCGGCCGTCTGCGATTGCCCGCACGGCATCCTCAAGCGAGCGCGTGCCGATGCCGAGGTCATGCGCCAGCGCATTGGTCTTGCCGGATGGGGCCGGCGCGATCGCCGGCATTCGGGCACCGAAGAGGGGCAGGCCGATCGTCAGGATATCACGGATCGTTCCGTCACCGCCGTCAACGACCAGCGTCTCCACCCCCTCGGCCGCAAGCTGCGCCAGATGGCGTTCCAGCGCCGCCTTGCTGGCAGGCTCGTGCACCGGGATGCCTGCGACCGTGGCTGGCTGGTGCGCGTCGGCCCGACCCCGATTGTGCCGGCTGTAGATGTTGCGGACGATCGCCACGCGATGAGTTGCGGCCGGGATGGCCGCGGCAAGGGCGAGGGTCACGGACGCGCCGCCTCCCGCGCGTCCATCCCACCGCGCACCCGGCCGCGCTCTCCGCCAAACAGCCGCTTCATCGCGGCGGTGCTGATCGCGCTCGTCAGGATCACCATCGCGGCGAACAGGATCAGCTTGCCCGTCGCGCCGATCGCCATCTCATCAAGTGCAGCGGCGGCGAGGCTGCCGATCGTCAGCAGCGACACGACCCACAGCACTGCGGCCGCCGCATCTGCGATGTGGAAGCGCGACCGGCGCATGTTGAGGATGCCGGCCACCATCGGCACGGTCGCGCGCGCCGGCGCATAATAGCGCGCTGCCAGCAGCAGGGCGACACCGTGGCGGCTGAACAGCAGCCGCGCCCGCGCCGCAGCGGGGCGGTGGCGCCGGAACGGCCGGCGGTACAGCACCCGCGGGCCAAGCCAGCGGCCCATCCGGAACGACAGCCAGCCGCCCAGGATCGCGCCGATGATCGCAGGCGGACCGATGACGATCGGGTCGAGCAGCCGCGCGCCAACCATCCCCCCGATCGCCAGCATCGTCGCCGTCGCGGGAAACAGCACGCCCACCACCGCGGTACATTCCAGAAAGGTGAGCGCGCCGATCAGCAGGCCCGCGATCTCGCGATGGGCCGCAATCAGCTCGGCAGCATCGGACCAGCGATCGTGCATCGTTCGGACGTCCATTCGATCGTCGCTGCGACTACCGGGGGTTGCCCGGTCACATGGCGGCAGCGGCGGAACCGTCGGGCAACCGCCCGACGCAGATGGGGCGCAGACACGCGCCCCGCGTTCAACGGGCGCTAGCCGCCTGTCCCGCTCCTGCGCAATCGCCCCACGGAAAGATTGGGGCTTTTCAATCTACTGGCTGATAGGTGCCCCGGATCGGGCGAGGAAGCGGTAGAGGTTCAGGCCTGCGCCGCGCCGAAATCCGACCGACGACGTCGGTCGCCGTTCTCACCACGCCGATTGAGCGCCTGACGCACCCGGTCCAGCAGTTCGGCACGGCGGTACGGTTTGCTCAGCACGTCCGATGCTCGGGCGCGCGGGCCGTTAACGACCAGTTCCTCATTATAGCCGGTCGTCATCAGGATCGACACCGATGGATCGCGCGCAATGATCGCGTCGCCGAGCATCAGGCCGTTCATGCCGCCCGGCATCACCAGATCGGTGAACAGCAGGTCGATACGCGTCTTGGGGTGCAGTTCATCGAACAGGCGCAGTCCATCTTCGCCGGTAACGGCGGTCGACACCTTGTAGCCCTGGGTTTCAAGGATCTCGCGCGCCAGTGCCAACACCTCGTCATTGTCCTCGACGACGAGGATATGTGCCGGACCCAAGGTATCGTCGAGGCGTTGCTCCTCCTGCTGCTGCTCGCGCGCCGGCTCCACCTCGGCGTCGCGGCGGACCGGAAAGATCATGCGGACGGTGGTGCCGGTACCCGGCGCCGTCTCGATCTCCAGCCGCCCGCCCGACTGGCGCACGAAGCCGCTGGCCATCGCCAAGCCAAGACCCGTGCCCTTGCCCACGCCCTTGGTGGTGAAGAACGGCTCAGTTGCGCGCTCGGCCACGTCGGGGTTCATCCCCGGTCCCTCATCCTGCACCTCAAGGACGACATAGTCGCCGGGTTCCAGGTCGGTGGCGGCGATTTCCTCGGTCAGGCGCAGCGGGCGCGTGGCAATCGTCACCAGCCCACCGTCGCTCATCGCGTCGCGTGCATTGTTGACGATATTCAGCAGCGCCATTTCGAGCTGGTCAGGGTCGAGCACGACATAGGGCAGGCCGCGCCGCAGGCTGAGATGAATGTCGACCTGCTTGTTGACCGAGCTTTCGATCAGCTCGCTGAATTCCGACACCAGCTGCGTCAGGTTGACAGCGCGCGGCTCAAGCCGGGTCTTGCGTGCGAAGGCCAGCAATTGCCGTGTCAGCTTGGCACCGCGCTCGGCCGCCGATTGCGCCGCCGCGACGTAGCGCCTGATCCGGGCGGGATCGTCAGTCGCGGTGACCAGTTCCAGATTGCCGTTCACCACCTGCAGCAGATTGTTGAAATCGTGCGCCAGCCCAGCCGTGAGCTGGCCGATTGATTCCATCTTCTGGGCCTGGCGGTAGGATTGCTCGGTGTTGCGCCGCCGCGTGACATCCAGCTGACTGGCAAAGAAGAATTGCAGCTTGCCATCGGTGTCATAGACCGGGCCGATGAACACCGCATTCCAGAACGGCGTACCATCGCGGCGATAATTCAGGATCTCGAGCGCGATCGAACCCTTCTCCGCCACGGTCTCGCGGAGCTCAGCGACCGAGTTGCGGTCGGTCTGCGCTCCCTGGAGAAAGCGGCAGTTGCGTCCGAGCACTTCCGATTCCTCATAGCCGGTGAGGTCAAGGAAGGCCTTGTTGGCGAAGACGATCGGATTGTCCTCCCGATTGGGATCGGTGAGGATCATCGGCATCCGCGTCATCTCGATCGCGGCAAAGAACACGCCGCCGCGATTCTGCAGATCGGGATCGGTGATCGTGCTTTCGCGCCAATGATGCAGCCCCGGCTGCGGCATCGTCTCGGTGCTGCCCTGATCCAGCTTCCCTGCCGCGGGGCGGCCGGATGCCTGCCCCCCTCCTTCGGAGTCGGTGTGCTTGGCGGGGTCGGACGGTTCGTGCGGGGCAGGCATCAGTAATGCGGTACGAGCCAGCAGTCTAAAAGTTCAAGCCATGTTTGCGCTTCCTTGCGACGAAACGCAATGATGAGGCCGCGTTGCGCGCCAGTCATGCAGACGGCGACCGTGGGCATCTCATCACCTTGCCAGGCATGTAGAGAAGCCGTTTTCCCCTACTTCATTCCGCGATGACAAGCGGAAGCCGCCAAGCAATCTGCGCAGGCTGATCGAAGTTAGCGGGTTTTCCCGTCGTCGCCGGCCTTTGCGCGGAGACGATCCGCCGGCTCATGGGTTGAGGACCGCAGAAGATCGATGGCGGGCATTATCCCATCATATCGGGGTCCTGCCCCCGATCTTCGCTGTCTGTCACGCAAAGGAGTCAAGCCTGATGCCCAGTCACGATGTGCTTCGCGAATTGTTCATCACCGGCCTGGTCAACGCGCATGCGGTGGAAAAGCAGGCCCTTTCGATCATGACCCCGCAAGTGGCGCGCATCGAACACTACCCCGAAGTCGCCGATCGGCTGCGCGCTCATATCGAGGAGACCAACGGCCAGATTGCGCGGCTGGAGGAGATCCTGGCGAGTTTCGAGACCAGCAGTTCCACGATCAAGGACCTTGGCCTCAGCATGTCCGGCAGCATGGCCGCGATCACGCACAGCATGGCGGGTGACGAGATCGTCAAGAACAGCTTCGCGAACTACGCCTTCGAGCATTTCGAGATCGCCGCGTACAAGTCGCTGCTGGTCATGGCCGATGACGGCGGCTTCTCCACTGCCACGGCCGCGCTGAAGCAGTCGCTGCGCGAAGAAGAGGCGATGGCCGCGTGGATCGATGAATCGCTACCAATGGTCACGCGCCGTTATGCGACGCTCTATGCTGAGGGCGGCTCCCTGAAGGCCAAGGTGTAAGCGAAGGCCAAGGTGTGAGCGCCAGCGCGGGCGCCGCTCTATAGCCCCCGCTAAGCTCTTGAAAGAGCGGCGATGATTTCCATATCGCCGCTACCCTGCAACAACTGAAAGGAGGTGGTCGAATGTCTCATTGTCTCACGCCGCTCAAGGCTCACTCGATGAACGCGGCCTCCACCAAGGTGGTCGTCGCCTGACGAAGGCCCTGAACGGCTGACAATGGAAAGGCCGTCCTCGCAAGAGGGCGGCCTTTCGCTTTTAAAGGTCGAACGGGAGACGCATTGATCGGGCGCGGGCGCGCCTATTCGGTCGAACCTGCATTGGGCTGCTCGCCGGTCTTCTGCTCGCCGAGCTGGCCGGTGCCATGATAGGCGCGTTCGGACTGGCCGCCGTCGAACTTGCCGCCCTTCTTGCTCCCATTCTTGTCGCTGTGTGGGTTGGGATAGGCGCCGCCCTGGCTCTCGCCGCCGCTCTTCTCCTGCCCGGGCGTTTCACCGCTGCGCGCCGTCTTGCTCGCGGCGCCGTCTGCCTGCATCGGCTGCTTGCTGCTCATCATCACCTCCGGATGCCGATCACGCGGTCACAAGACCCTGATCGGCTTGGGTTCTCCAGAGGCAACGAAGCGCCGGACCGCCCGTTCCCGGCGCGGCCCAACGCCGCCGACGCGGAAAGCGTCAGCCGTCCAGCCGCTCGATGATGATCGCCGGCGCCATGCCGCCAAAGGCGCATTGCGTGATCAGCGCATAGCGTCCGCCGGAACGCTCAAGCTCGTCCAGGGCGGTCCCGATCAACATCGATCCTGTCGCCCCGATCGGATGGCCGAGCGCAATGGCGCCACCATTGATGTTGACCTTGCCACGGTCGAGCCCGAGATCGCGGATCGCCTTTTCGGTGACGACGGCGAATGCCTCGTTGATCTCCCACACGTCGATGTCGTCCACGGTCAGACCGGCACGCTCGAGCGCCTTGCGCGCGGCGGGCACCGGCGCGTTGAGGATCAACGTCGGGCAATCACCCTGGTTGACGGCGGTGACGATGCGCGCGCGCGCCTTCCAGCCATTGGCCCGCAAGCCCTCCTCGGAGGCGAGCAGCAGCGCTGCCGAGCCATCCACCACGCCCGATGACGTCCCGGCATGATGCGCCGGCTCCCATTCCAGCTCGGGATATTTGCGCTGGATCATCTGCTTCATCGTGGTGCCATCAGGGGATGCCGGCACGTTGGCGATCGCGGCGAAGCTGGGCTTCAGCGCCGCGAGGCTTTCCGCGGTGGTTTCCGGCCGGGGATATTCGTCGTGGTCCAGCGCAACCGTGCCGTCGTCGTTATGGACCGGGACGATGCTGCGGTCGAAGCGGCCCTCCGCCATGGCAAGCGCGGCGCGGCGCTGGCTCTCGGCGCCAAATGCATCGAGTTCGGCGCGTCCGATGCCCTCCATCGCGGCGATCGCGTCCGCGGCGACGCCGACGTGCGAGATCGGATGCTCCTCGTACAGCGCGTAATTGCCCTTGGCGCGCCCAAGCTCCGCGAAGGGCGTTCCCTGCTCCCAGCCGTCCGCCTCGGCATGGTGGCTCATCATCTCGGTCCCGCCGGCGATAACGACATCCTCGAACCCGGCGATGATCTGTGACGCGGCAAAGCCGACGCTGCTGATCCCACCGCCGCAGTAACGGTCAAGCGTCACGCCCGACGCCTTGACGTCATAGCCCGCGAACAGCGCGGACAGCCGGCCCAGATCACCGCCCTGCTTGCCGCGCTGCTGGCTGGTCGACCAGATGATGTCGTCCACCCGCGACGTATCCAGCGCGTTGCGGTCGCGCAGCGCCTTCAGCACGGTGGCGCCAAGGTGCTGGGGATGCAGATGCGTCAGGGCACCCTTGCCCAGCTTGCCCCCCCCGCGCGGGGTGCGGACGGCATCGACGATATAGGCAGCGGACATGGCAGCTCTTCCTTCCATGAGGCATCAAATCGACCCTGCAGCGTTGCCGCAGGGATCGGACGGATCAGCGCGGCGCCATGCGGATGGCGCCGTCGAGGCGGATCGACTGGCCGTTGAAATAGGCGTTGCGCACCAGTTCGAGAACCAGCGAGGCATATTCCTCCGGCTTGCCCAGGCGCTTGGGGAAGGGCACCGACGCGTTGAGATTGTCGAACACCTGCTGTGGCAGCTTGCCCAGCAGCGGCGTGCCGAAGATGCCCGGCATGATCGCGTTCACGCGAATGCCCAGGTCCATGAGGTCACGCGCCATCGGCAGCACCATGCCGTTTACGCCCGACTTGCCGGCGCCGTAAGCCACCTGCCCGATCTGCGCGTCCTGCGCCGCGACCGATGAGGTCAGGATGATCGCGCCACGCTCGCCGTCCTCCAGCGGCTCCAGCCCGGCCATCCCGAACGCCGACAGCGAGGCCATGCGGTAGCTGGAGATCAGGATGCCGTCGGTGGCAAAGGCGAAATCCTCGGTGGAGAAGCGGGTGAACTCGCCGGTCTGCTTGTTGCGGCCGACAGTCTTGCCCTTGCGGTTGGCCATCGCGCAGTGAACCAGAATACGCTCCTGCCCGTGGGCGGCACGCGCCTTCTCGAAACCGGCGAGGACCGACTCCTCGCTCATGATGTTCACGTGGCAGAAGATGCCGCCGATCGCGTCGGCGACTTCCTGTCCCGCTTCCTCGTTCAGATCGAAGATGGCAACCTTCACGCCGGCGGCGGCGAGCGCCTCCGCACTGGCGCGGCCGAGGCCGGAGGCGCCGCCGGTCACGACGGCGGCGGTGTCAGCGGTGATCTGCATTCAGTGATTCCCTTCAGAAAAGAAAGCGTTGCTCACGCGCCAGCAGCTTCGCGGCGCATCACGACGGCGGCCCGCCAGAAACAGGCCGCCGACAGGAAGGAGACCAGCGACGTCGCCGCCAGCGCGTAGCGTACCCCCTCCGCCTCGCCGTAGCTGGTGGCGAACAGGTCGCTGATCAGCCCGGTGAGCAGCGCGCCCAAGCCCAGCCCGCCTGCATTGAGGACAAACAGGAAGATCGCGGTGGCAGTGGCGCGTGAGCGCTGGGCGATCATGCCCTGGATGGCGGCGAACACCGGGCCGAACCACATGTTCTTGAAGAACAGGGGCACGGTCAGCAGCACGAGGATCGTCAGGCCGCTGCCGAGAAAGAATACCGCGGCGAGAAGCGGGCCGGAGATCAGCATCGAAATCGCAGCGACCATGCCATAGCCGCCGGGTCCACGCGCGACATAGCGATCGCCGAGGCGCCCGCCGATCAAGGTGCCAAGGCCGCCGGACACGCCCAGCACGATGCCCAGGGTGACGCCGATGAAGGCGAGCGGCCCGGCGAAGCCGACCGCCTGCGCCGCGGCGGTGAGTTCCGGTGTGTAGTTGCGCAGAAAGAAGGAGACGTAGAACGCTTGCTGCCCATAGCCGACGAAGGAGGTGATCGCCGAGCCCGCGGCGAGCCACCAGAAGGCAGGCTGACCGCGCAATTGCTTCAGCACCGCGCTGAGCGGCAGCAGGTTCGCACGATCCTTCGGCGTTCCTGCGGGGCGCGGGTCGCGCAGCGTGGCAAAGGCGATCACGCCCAGCAGGATGCCGGGCGCGCCAGCGACCATGAAGGCCGCCCGCCAGCCATAGCTTTGCGCGATCAGCCCACCGATCATCAGGCCCGCGAGCGAGCCGATCGGCACGCCCATCGAGAAAGTGCCGAGCGCCGACGCGCGCCGGTTCGCCGGCACGCTGTCGGCAATCAGCGACTGCGCCGAGGGCGTGCACCCCGCTTCCCCCACACCGACACCGATGCGGGCGAACAGGATTTGCGCAAAGGTCGTCGTCAGGCCGCACAGGATGGTGAAGCCACTCCACACGACAAGACACCCGGAGATGATCCGGCCGCGGTGATAGCGTTCCGCGAGGCGTGCCATGGGGATGCCCAGCGTCGTGTACAGCATGGCGAAGCCGAGGCCCGTCATCGCGCCCAGCTGCCAGTCGGCGAGCCCCAGATCGCGCTTGATCGGTTCGGCCAGGATGTTGACGATCTGCCGATCGACGAAGTTCAGCATGTAGATGACGGTCAGCAGCCACACCGAATAGCGTGCGGCCGCAGCGCTTGGCAGCGGGAAGGACGCCGCACCCTGCGGTTCCGCCGCCGGTGCAGCGGGTTGCAGACCCCCCGGCACCGTGTCCGATCGACCCATCGTTGCCGCGTCGCTCATTGGATCACCATTTCTGTATCCTCGGCCAGCAAGGTGTCGCGCAGTCGCCGCTTCACCAGCTTGCCCGCATCGGTACGCTCCAGCGTGGGTCGGAAAACGTAGCGGCGCGGCACCTTCACCGGACTGAGGCCCTGGCGGGCGAAGGCGTCGAGGTCGGCGGCCAGCGCTGCTTCGTCCAGGAGCGGCCATATGCGCGGCTCGACCAGTGCCACCACCCGCTCGCCCATCTCGGGATCGGGCAATCCGACGACCGCCACATCGGCGACCTGTGCGTGCTGCAACAGGCGGTTCTCCACCTCCTGCGGGTAGATGTTCACGCCGCCCGAGATGATCATGAAGCTGGCGCGATCGGTGAGGTACAGGAAGCCGTCGGCATCGATGCGCCCGATGTCGCCGAGGGTGGGCCAGCCATGCTGGTTGTACGCCGCGGCAGTGCGTTCGGGATCCTTGTGATAGGCGAAGGGATTGGCGTTGGCGAAGCGCACAAGTCCTTCGTCGCCCGTCGAAAGCGGCTCCCCATCCTCGCCACAGATGCGGATCTCGCCCTGGACCGCGCGGCCGACGGTGCCGGGATGCGCGAGCCAGTCGCTGCAGGTGGCGACGGTGAGGCCGACCCCTTCGGTCCCGCTGTAGAATTCGCCGACGATTGGCCCCAACCACTCGATCGCGCGGTACTTCAGCGGCACGGGACAGGGTGCGCCGGCGTGGAACACGGAGCGGAGCGAGGAGATGTCGTGGCCTCCGCGCTCCTCGGCGGGCAGCGCGAGCATGCGGGCAAGATGCGTTGGCACCACCTGCGCGATGGTCACGCGGTGGCGGGCGATCGCCGACAGCGCCGCGGCGGCGTCGAACCGTTCCATGAGGATGACGGTGCCGCCGAGGCGATGGATCGCAAGGCTCCAGCGCAGCGGGGCGGCATGGTATAGCGGCGCGGGGCAGAGATAGATGCTGTCCTGCGCATAGCCGAAGAAGCGGGTGCCGATTTCGACCGCGCGGGGCGGCTGGTCGAAGCTGGCGGGAAGCGGCGACTTGATGCCCTTCGGGAAGCCCGTGGTGCCCGACGAATAGAGCATGTCGGTGCCGGGCGCCTCGTCGCGCACGGGATGATCGGGGTAGCGGCGCACCGTCGCGACCAGATCATCGTCGAGGCATGAAGTGCGCCCCGGCAAGGGCGGCTCGCCGAGGCGTTCCAACACCCGAGCCGAGAGGATGGCGATCCGCGCATCGGCGTCGCGCAGGATATAGTCGACCTCTCCGGCGGTCAGCGCGGTCGCGATCAGCAGATAATGGACGCCGATCCGCTGCGCGCCCCAGATGAACTCGTACAAACGCGGGTGATTTTCCGCCATGATCGCGACGACCTCGCCGGCGCGAACGCCCTGATCGCGCAGCCAGTGCGCCACCTGATTGGCGCGTGCCTCAAGCTCGGCATAGGTGACGCCCTCACCGGTGCCGGCCATGATATAGGCCGGTTTGTCAGGGGTTTGCGTGGCAAATCGGCGGGGGTGCATGGCTAGGGTCGCAGCCCGCGGAGGATGAAGTCCACCGCCTCTGCGGTGAAGGTACGCACGAACGTGTCCTGCGAGGGCGCGCCGTTCATCAGGTCGCCGAAGGGGACGCGGGTGGCGAACAGGTACTGGCAGGCGCCGACGATGAGGAAATAGGCGTGGTCGGGATCGATCGCGCGGAATTCGCCCGCGGCGACCCCCTGCTCGATAATCCGGCGCTGGGCGTTGATCAGCGGCTCGACGAAATTGGCCTTGATCCGCTCCGACGCCTCGTTGCCAGAGTCGCGCACCAGGCGGTTGAGCAGCCCGTTCAGATACGGGTGACGGGCGTAATTGCGAATGATTCCGGTGACATGCAGGGTCAGTTTTTGGGTGGCCGACACGTCCATTGCGAGCAGCCCCTCAAGCTGGGTAAGCGAGCGGCTGGTATCGGCCTCCACCAGCGCGGTGAGCAGCCCTTCCTTGCCACCGAAATAATATTTCACGAGCGGGGCGGTGACGCCGGCGCGGCGGGCGATGGCGTGAAGCGAGACATCGCTGCTGCCGGTTTCGATCATCAGGTCGCGCGCGGCGTCGAGCAGGATATCGCGTGCGGAGGCCCCAAGACGGGCCGCACCGGCGGCCGCGCCGCGATCAGTGGCGGCCGTCATGCGGCCTGCCGCCGGCCTGCCAGCGGAGACAATCGGCCACGGAACGCCCGGTGCCGGCCACATCCCCGATCATCCATTCCGTCGCCGTTCGCCATCACCTGCCCATTTTTCGTTCGCCGCTGAATAGACCCGATTTTTCACACTTGTAAAGCAAAGTGTGAAAGGGCATTAAAGGCCTTCTTGTTCATCCGTTAAAAAGATGATCAGTCGACCTGCGGCCATGCCCTGCCAGCGATATCCGAGGATACGGAGCGCGCGGGGACCGGGTGGATCGAAGGTGCGTGCAAGGGAGAGGGAAGTCTTGAAGCTCATCAACATGCTGGCGTGCTGCTCCATCATCGCCATCAGTGCGACCAGTGCGGCGGCGCAGACCGCGCCGGCCGGCCTTGGCACCGTGCCCGACGATGCGGTCGCCGGCACCGCGCCGACCGGCACCCCCGGCCAGTCGCAGACCGAGTCGCTGGAGCCGGCAGCATCGGCCGAGCGCGAATCCGCCTCCTCCACCGATGGTGACATCATCGTCACGGGTTCGCGCGTCGTCAGCAACGGATACCAGGCGCCGACGCCGATCACCGTCGTCGGGAGCCAGGACCTGCGCAACGCCGCGCCGAACCTGACCGAGGCGCTGCGCCAATTGCCGCAGCTGACCGGATCGACCGGGCCGTCGACCCCGAGCTTCACGCCGGGCGGATCGGTATCGAGCACGTCGAGCACCGCCAATCTGCGCAACCTGGGCATCACCCGCACGCTGGTGCTGCTGGACGGGCGCCGTCCGCCGGCATCGGGCGTGACCGGCACCGCGGACATCTCGATGTTCCCGCAGCAGCTGATCAAGCGCGTCGACATCGTGACCGGCGGCGCATCGGCGGCCTATGGATCGGACGCGGTGGCCGGCGTCGTCAATTTCGTGCTCGACACCAAATTCCGCGGTGTGATGGGCGAGCTGCGCAACGGCATCTCGACGCATGGCGACGGGCATAGCTGGGCCGCCGAGGCATCGGCCGGCTTTGGCTTCGACGACGATCGCGGCAGCATCGTCATCAGCGGATCGATCAACGAACAGGCGCCGGTCGACGGGCGCGCGCGCGAATGGGCCAATCGTGGCTGGGCGATGGTGCCCAACCCGCTGTCGGGCCAGGCGGGGCAGCCGCAGCTGCTGCTGCGCGAGAACGTCAATCTTGCCGCCGCGACCTATGGCGGGCTGATCACCGGGATGCGCCGCGGCGGGACGCGGATCACCACCGGGCCGCTGCGCGACATCCAGTTCGGCGCGGATGGTTCGCAATCCGCCTATCGCCACGGCGAGCTGTTCACCGGGACGGTCGAGGTCGGCGGCGACGGCCCGCGCTACCCGGCGGCGATCGTGTCGGAGCTGAACGCCAAGAACATCTTCGGCCATGCCGAATATGAGTTCAGCAACAATTTCTCGGTCTTTGCCGAAGGTGCCTATGGCTATTCGCGCAGCGAATATCCGCTGCTGGCGCCGTTCTTCATCGGCACCGCCGCGCTGGTCGTGCAGGCGGACAATGCCTTCCTGCCCGACAATCTGCGCAATGCGATGGCCGCCAACGGATACAGCGCGATCGAGCTGGGCAAGGTCGACATGACCTTTGGCCAGAACCGGGTGACCAACACGACCAAGACGCTGAACCTGACCGCCGGGTTCAAGGCGACGGTCGGCCAGTTCACCATCGACGGCTATTACGAACATGGCGAGTCGCGTTACCTGCTGGAAACCAGCAACCAGCGGATCAACGCCAACACGCGCCTGGCGGCGGATGCGGTGGTCAATCCAGCGACCGGCCAGATCGTCTGCCGTTCGTCGCTGACCAACCCCGACAATGGCTGCGTGGCGTGGAACCCGTTCGGCCAGACGCCGATGACGGCGGAGCAGCGCGCCTATCAGCAGGGTGCCGGTTTCGCACGGTCGATCGCCAAGCAGGACGTCGTCGCGCTGACGGTGCGTGGCAATCTGTTCTCCACCTGGGCGGGCGACGTGGCGGCCGCGGTGGGCGCCGAATATCGTGACATGTCGGGCACGATCACGGTCGATCCGATTTCGCAGGGGATCGGGTTCGTCGCGACCAATCCGCAACCGTCGGGCGGCGGATACAATGTGAAGGAAGCGTTCGGCGAAGTGCTGGTGCCGCTGTATCGTGGCGACAATTTCCTGCAGTCGATCGACTTCAACGGTGCGATCCGCCGCACGGATTACAGCACCAGCGGCGGCGTGACGACGTGGAAGCTGGGCCTGACCAGCGAGGTGGTATCCGGCCTGCGGCTGCGCGGCACCTATTCGCAGGACATCCGCGCACCCAATATCGGCGACCTGTTCGGGCCGCGTTCGCGCAACGTCGTGGCGATCGTCGACCCGTTCAACAATAACCTGGTGACGCAGAACGTGTTCACCTTCACCGGCAGCAACCCCGACCTGCTGCCCGAGCGCGCCAAGACGATTGCGGCCGGCCTGTCCTATCGCCCCGAATTCCTGCCGGGGCTCGGCTTCTCGGTCGACTATTACAAGATCAAGATCGACGATGCGATCCAGACGCTGTCGGCGCAGCAGCTGGTCAACCAGTGCTTTGCCGGTGACCAGGGGCTGTGCGCGCTGACGGTGCGCGGCGCCGACGGGCGGCTGACCGACGTCAACGGCGTCGCGCTGAACATCGCGACGGTCGACATTTCCGGCATCGACTTCGACGCGAGCTACCAGACGCGCTTTGCCGGCGGGCAGCTGAGCCTGCGCGGGATTGCGACGTATCTCGACAATTACACGCAGGAAGCGCGCGGCGTGGCGGCGGTGCAATATGCCGGCACGGGATCCTTCCCCAGCTGGCGCGCGAACCTGCAGGCGACCTATACGTCGGGCGGCACCACCATCGCGATCCAGGAGCGGTTCATCGGCGCGCACCGCCGCGTGATCCCGCCGGTCACGATCGACCAGGATCACGTGCCGGCGGTGTTCTACACCAACCTCACGATCCGCCAGCAGATCGAGGCGGGCAACGCCAAGCCGGAGCTGTTCCTGTCGATCAACAATCTGTTCGACAAGGATCCACCGCCGTCGGACACCAACAACATCTCGCTCGGCACGTCGCGCGTGGTGGACCCGCTGCTGTACGACACGATCGGGCGGTACATCACGGTCGGCGGGCGCATCCGCTTCTGAGCATTGGGCGGGGGTGAGCGCCCCTGCCCTTTTCTCGAAAAGTCACGGCCCGGTCGCAGGTTCGCTGCGGCCGGGCCCTTTGGTGTCAGGCGGTCCAGCCGGCGAGATCGGGCTGTTCGCCGATCAGCGCCAGGCCATGCGCGATCGAGGTGAGTTCACCGCCGGTGGCGATCCGCTCACTGCCGAAGCGGCGGTCGAAGATCGCGCGGATCGCGGGGATGAGCGAGGAACCGCCGGTGAGGAACACGCGGTCGATCGCGGCCGCGTCGGTTGCGGCGCGCGCCAATGCCACGTCCATCGCCGCCTCGATCCGGATGAGGTCGTCGGCGATCCATTGTTCGAACGCTTCGCGCGTGACGGTCGCGCGCAGGTCGACGCCGCCGCCCTCGAAATGGAACACCGCCTCCTCCCCCTGCGACAGCGCGCGCTTCACCTGCCCCACGGCATCGTAGAGCGGGAAACCCTGTTCATGCTCGATCAGCGCGATCATTCGGCCGATGGGCACGGGATCGATGCAATCACGCTGAAGCCGGCGAAGCTCCTCCAGCGTGCGACGGTTGCGCATCATGGCGAGGCGCGACCAATCGGCGAAATCGGCGAAATAGCCGCCGGGAATGTCGAGCACCTTGCCGAACGAGCGATAGTGGCCGCCCTTGCCCAGCAGCGGCAGCAGCAGCTGGCTGACGATGCGCTGGTCGAAGCGATCGCCGGCAATACCGATGCCGGCGGAGGCGAGCGGGACACAGCGGCGCGCGGCGCCGGGCGCCTCGACCCGGACGATCGAAAAATCGGTCGTGCCGCCGCCGAAATCGGCGACCAGGATCGTCGCTGGTTCCGTCAGCCGCGCGGCATAGCTGAACGCGGCGCCGAGCGGTTCATAGACATAGTGAAGCTCTACCCCGAAATCGGCCAGCATCGCGTCATAGCGTTGCCGCGCGAGTGCCGGATCGGGCCGCGCGCCGGCATATTCGACTGGACGGCCGACGATGACGCGGCGCGGGCGGCGATCGAGCCGGCCGCCGCTGTGCGCGACGAGCCGCTGCAGGAAACGCTGTCCCAGATCCTCGAAGCGGAACGGCTTGCCGAAGATCAGCGCGCGTTCGAACGAGGCGCTGGCCGCGACGGTCTTGAACGATTGCACGAAGCGGCTGTCGAGCGGGGAATCGAGATATTCGCCGATCGCCCAGGGCCCCGCCTCATGTGCGATGCCGTTCCACGCGTCCTCATCCTCCCAGAAGCACAGCGCCGAGCGGAATACCGGGCCGGTGGCGCGATCACCGGCGAAGGAGACGAGGTGCGATTCGCCCGTGCCGTCGGCCAGCGCGGCGACGGTGTTGGTGGTGCCGAAATCGAGGCCGAGCGCAGTGGCGGCGCTGTCCACGCGATGTCTCCCTTGTTGGTCGTGGCGAGACCCGCCGAAAGGGCGGCGCCTATCGCACGGCCGACAGGGGCGAACAAGCGTGGCGGCGGCCGCTATTCGTAGCGCAGCGCGCGGATCGGGTTGGCGCGGGCGACCTTGAACGCATGGCCGGCGATGGTGACGACCGCGATTCCCAGCGCGACGCCGCCGGCGAGGAAGAACGGCACCGGGGTCAGCGCCATGCGCGTGTCGAAGCCGTTCAGCCAGTCACGCATCGCCCACCAGGCGACCGGCCAGGCGATGAGATTGGCGATCAGCACCGGGCGGCTGAACTGCCAGACGAGCAGCCGGACGATATCGATCGTGCGCGCGCCCAGCACCTTGCGGATGCCGATCTCCTTCGTACGGCGCTCGGCGGTGAAGGCGGCGAGGCCGAACAGCCCGAGGCAGGCGATCACCACCGCGAGCACCGCGAATCCGGCGAAGATCTGCGCGCGCTTTTCCTCCGCATCGTAGAGCTCCTCGATGATCGCCTCGCTGAACTTGCCCTCGAACGGTACGTCGCTGGCGGCGGCGCGCCACTCGCGCTCCACCGCGGCGCGGACGGCGGCGGGATCACCGTCGTAGCGGATCACCATGGTCGAGGGCCCCTCTCGCGAACCGATGAACACGATCGGCTCCAGCGGCTCACGCACCGAGCGGAAGCGGGAATCGCGCACCACGCCGACGACCGTGATCGGCACGTCGCCATATTGCTCGCCCAACGCCATGCGGAAGGTCTTGCCGAGCGCCGCCGCGGGATCGGCGGCGCCAAGCTTTCGCGCGGCATATTCGTTGACCACAACATTGGCGCCGCGGGCGACCAATGCGCGGACCTCGGCCGGATCCTCCGGGAAGGAGAGCGTCTGATCGTCCATCGGCCGGGCAGGGTCGAACCAGCGACCGGCGACGAGCTGAAGCCCCATGGCGTCGCGGAAGTCGTGGTCGACGCGGTAGCGGCCAAGCGCGACGGGCTGCGGATTGCCCGGAACGAGCACGCCGGTGGTGTTGGTGTTCTGCGTCGCGACGCCGATGTCGGTGCGGCCGACCGCAACGACCCCGGGCACGCGCTTCATCCGCTCGGCAATCTGCTCGCCCCGGCCGATCAGCTGGTAGCGGCTCATGTTGCCGACCTGCAGCAGGTGATCGCGCTGGTAGCCGGGATCGACCGAGCGGGCGTAGACGGTCTGGCCGTAGACGATCGCGGTGCAGATGATGAGGCCGATCGAGATGGCGAATTGCGCCACCACCAGCATGTTGCGCAGCATGCCGGTGCCGGGGGTCTCGGTGGATGACTTGTTCGCCTTCAGCACGCTGGCCGGCTGAAAGCGCGACAGGAAGAAGGCGGGGTAGAGGCCGCCGGCGACACCGACGATCAGCATCAGCGCGAGCGCCGGCCACAACATGCCGTCGGCGCCGAAATAGCTGAAGCGCAGGTCGGCATCGAGGAAGGCGGCGAAGGGGCGGACCAGCAGCTCACCCAGCGCCAGCGCGATGGCGACGGCGATGGCGGCGATCAGCAGCGATTCACCGACGAACTGAACGATCAGCTGGCGGCGCGTCGCGCCCAGCACCTTGCGCAGCGCGACCTCGCGGGCGCGCTGGCCGGCGCGGGCAGTGGCAAGGTTGGTGAAGTTCACCACCGCCATCAGCAGGATCAGCACCGCGATGATGGCGAAGGTGACGATCGAGCGGTGATCGTTGCCCGGCGCCATCGAGCCGGCCTGCGCGACGCCGAGGTGAACGTCCGCCACCGGAACCAGTGCCCAGTCGGTATCGTCGCCGGCATTGTAGCGCGTGCCGGCGAGATTTTCGTCGGGGATGTTGCGTTTCTCCCAGGCGGGGAGCTGCGCATTCAGCGCGTCGGCGTCGGTGCCGGGTTTCAGCCGGGCATAGACCCAGCCCGACTGGCATTGCCAGCAGGTGAGGAATTCGGGTTCCTGCGTGAAATAGGAGCCGAAATCACGCCGCACGACCGCGTTGATGCGAAGGTGCGAGTTCTTGGGCAGATCCTGAAGCACCGCATTGACGCGGTAATCATAGGTCTTGCCCTTCTGAATGAGGCTGAGCGTCCGGCCGACGACATCGTCGGTGCCGAACTGGCGGATTGCCTCCGACCGGGTCAGCACCGCGGTGTCGGGGGCGTTCAGCGCGTTCTTCGACCCGCGCAGGATCGGCAGGTCGACCACGGCGAGGAAATCATTGTCCGCCGTGAGATAGTCTTCCGCCGTGCTCACCTGCCCCTGGCGGAGGATCGAGGGGGTGCCGCCGAGCACGTAGCTGACCGCCTCCACCTGCGGGAAATCCTTCTTCAGCCGCTCGGCCGTGATGTAGCTCGACATCTGCAGCATGTACGGCGCGCCGTCGCGCGGATTGGGCATCCACGTCTGGAATTGATAAGTATCCTCGCCGCGCGGCAGCCAGCGATCGTAGCTGGTTTCATAGCGGATGAAGACCAGGATCAGCAGGCAGGCCGCCATGCCGATCGCCAGCCCCAGGAGGTTGATGATCGAATAAGCGCGGTTCTTCGCCAGGGC
>NZ_JAKNQR010000007.1:0-145467 GCF_036890205.1 Sphingomonas panaciterrae | reverse complement strand
CCCCGCCGCCGCTGTGCCGCCGGCGCGCTCCGGCCGAATCAGCGTGCCTCGCGGCCTGCCTGCGGGACAGGATCGGGCGAATCTGGCCTCGCTGACGTGAAGCGTGGCCAGAGGGACAGGAGGGGAGCGTCTGGTTGGAGCGATTGGGAGGATCGTCGTTCACCTCTCCCGAAGAAAAGGCTGCGCGCGAGTGTTCGGTGGTGCTCAGAACATGAAGCCGGGTCCAAGGGCTCGGAGGCGCCACCTATGCCTTTGCTTCATGGCAGATGCACCCTGGAGGTGGATCGACGCTGCACGCCGCCGATTTTAGGTTGCCGTAACTAAAGAAAGCGGTACGCTGCAACCAAACCCACCGTAGAGTAGAGGTTTGTGTTGGAGAGGAAAAACGCGGCCTTCGGTGTGCCGCCCGCGGCGCCATTGCGTGCTCGCACCAAATTGCTGTTCGGCATGGGATCGCTGGCCGAGGGGGCGCAAACCGTTGCGTTCGGGTCGTATCTGCTGATCTTCTACAACCAGGTAATGGGTGTTCCGGCGGGGATCGTGTCCGCCGCGCTGATGGCATCGCTGGTCATCGATGCGATCAGCAATCCGATCCTTGGCCATGTCAGCGACAATCTGCGGTCGCGGTGGGGACGCCGGCACCCCTTCATGTATGCCGCGGCGCTGCCGACGGCATTGTGTTTCTGGCTGATGTTCAATCCGCCGCAGGGGTGGAGCAACGACGCGCTGTTCTGGTACATCCTGGGCGTCGCGACGCTCGGCCGGATCGCGATCAACCTCTACGAGCTTCCCTCCGCCGCGCTGACGCCGGAGTTGAGCGAGGATTATGACGAGCGCACGTCGCTGATGACGTGGCGCTATTTCTTTGGATATGTCGGCGGGCTCGGCATCGCGACCTTGCTGTTCTTCGTGCTGCTGCGCCCCACCCCGCAATATCCGGTCGGCCAGCTCAACCCGGAAGGCTATCACCAACTGGGCATCATCGGCGCGGTGGTGACGTTCGCCGCGATCCTGATCTGCGCAGTGGGGACACAGGCGCGCGGCAGGATGGTGCCGCAGCCCCCTGCCCGCGAGCGGCAATCGTTCGCGCAGCATTTCCGCGAGATGCTGGGCACGCTGAACCACCGCGGGTTCCAGGCACTGCTGGCCTTCGGGGTGCTGAAATTCTCCGCCGCGGGCCTGTACGCCTCGATGGCGGTGTATCTGGGCACCTATGTCTGGCAGCTGAGCCCAAGGAGCATGGGCCTGCTGGCGTTCGACGGCGTCATCGCCGCGCTGATCGCGCTGTTCCTGGCACCGCGCGCCGCGCGCCGCTTCGGCAAGCGCGCCGTCGCCGTCGTCGCCGCGGCGCTGGGCGTGTCGCTAGGCCTGATGCCATTGCTCCTTCGCCAGCTGGGCCTGTTCCTCCCGATCGAGCCGGAGGGGCCGCTGGTGGCGACCCTGTTCGCCTTTGCGACGATCTTCGGCACCTTTTCGGCGACCTCACAGATCATGACGAGCGCGATGATCGCCGACGTGGTGGAGGACAGCATGGTCCGCACGGGTCGCCATGCCGCCGGTACCTTCTTTGCCGCCAACGCCTTCATGAAGACGTGCACCAGCGGGTTCGGCGTGCTTGGCGCCGGGTTGCTGCTGAGCCTGTCGGGATTTCCCGAAAAGGCGATCCCCGGACAGATCGCGCCGGAGGTGATCGACCGGCTGGTCTGGCTCTACATGCCGACAATCGCGATCCTGTGGGCGATCGCCATCGTCTTCCTCTCCTTCTACCGGATCGATCGCGCCCGGCACGAGGAGAATGTCCGCCGCGTGCGCGAGAGCGCGGTGGTGGAGGATCTGTCCGCCCGAGCCGGCGAGCCTACGCGCCTGCCACCGACGGTGCTGCCCAGCAGCTGACCAGAACAGGCCTGCCCCACGAAAGGCCAGCGGCCGACGCCGCTAAACCAACACCCGCGCAAGATCGGGGTCTCAAGGAGAAGATATATAATGCCGTTGCGTTCCTGGCTGCTCACGAGCGGCGCCCTGTTGACCATTGCCGCGCCCGCCGCGTCCATCGCGCAAACGGTCGATACCAATGTCCCGTCGGCCGGCACGGTGCCGGCCCCGGCGCCCTCCATCACCCCGCCGCAGTCCACCGCGGTGCAGCCGCCGCTCGACGACCAGGCCGCCGCCGACATCATCGTCACGGGATCACTGATCCGCGGGCAGCGGGAGGATTCGGCGCTGCCCGTCGACGTCATCACCGCCGGCGAGCTTCAACGCCAAGGCAGCCCCAGCGTCGTCGAGCTGCTGAAGGCGTTGCCGGTCGCCAATGGCACGCTGGGCGATTCCAACCAGTTCGACAATCGCAGCCAGGGCGCCGAGGGCATCGCCAGCATCAACCTGCGCGGTCTGGGCCCGTCCCGCACGCTCGTCCTGCTGAACAGCCGGCGGCTGGTGCGCGCGGGCAATGGCGTGCCGACGGTGGACGTGAACCTGCTGCCGCTGGCGGCGATCGGGCGGATCGACATCCTGAAGGACGGTGCGGCCGCCACCTACGGGTCGGACGCGATCGCCGGCGTGGTCAATTTCATCACCAACCGGTCGCTGAAGGGACTGGTGGTCAGCGGCGACTACAAGGGCATCAAGGGATCGAACGGCGACTGGACGGCAAGCGCGGCGTTCGGACACAATCAGGACGGCCTGCGCGTCCTTGGCTCCTTCGGGTTCCAGCATCGCAGCGAATTGATGGTCACCGACCGCGATTTCGCGAACGGATCCTATACCAACAATCCCGAGAACGGCTTCACCCAGAGCGGCAATCCCGGCGTGTTCCTGCCCGTGTTCGGCAATGGCGCGCCGGCCGCTGGCCTGCGCCTCGACGCGGGCTGCGTCCCGCTGGGCGGGGTGGCGCTGTCCAACAACGGCGTCCCCAACCAGCGCTGCGCCAACCAGTATCTCGGCTTCAATGCCCTGACCGATACCGAGAACCGGCTGCAGGCGTATCTGGAAGTGGGCGTCGACGTGACGCCGGACATCGAGCTGGAGGTCACCGCGCTTTATGGCTGGTCGGAAGTGCCGCACCAGCGCAGCTCCCCCTCCTACGCCATCCTGCAGCGGCCATCAGCCTATACGCTGCCGGGCAGCTTCGGCGCGACGGCGCAGGCCGGCTTCTTCGTCCCCGCGAGCAACCCCGGCTATGCCGCTTATGCCGCGGCGAACCCTGGCGCGCTGCCGACCAGCGTCGCCGGCATCCCGGTGGCGGGGGCGACCTTCCCCGCGCTGTTGTTCCGGCCGTTCCTGCTGGGCGGGGCCAATGGCGTCGACAGTTCGGGGTGGCGTGAATCGGAATCGATCCGCTTCACCGGCGCGCTGACCGGCGCGCTCAACGATGCGCTCAATTTCGACGTGTCGGGCATGTACCATCGCTACACCCGCCAGACGATGAACATGGATACGATCGTCGACCGCGTGCAGCTGGGCCTGCGCGGGTTCGGCGGGCCGGACTGTAACCGCATCACCGGCACCGCGGGCACGGGCGGGTGCCAGTTCCTGAACCCGTTCAGCAATGCGATCGAGCGCAATGCGGTGACCGGCGTCGCCAACCCCGGCTATAATGCCGCGGTAGCCAATTCGCCGGAACTGTCGCGCTGGCTGTACGAACAGTCGCGCAGCAGCTTCGTCACGCAATTGTTCGTGGCGGAGGCGTCGGTCAGCGGCCGCACCCCGATCACGCTGCCGGGCGGCGACCTGTCCTTCGCCGTGGGCGGGCAATATCGCCGCGAATCCTACGATTCCAATTATGGTGCGTTCAACAACCTCGACATCACGCCGTGCCTCGACACGCCGGTGACGGGCAATCTGACCTGTTCGCCGCAGCCCGGGCCGCTCGCCTATCTCGGCTCCAGCCGGCCGCTGTCGGTGACGGGCGATGTCTATGCGCTGTTCGCCGAGGTACGCGCGCCGATCCTCGACACGCTCGATCTGCAGCTGGCCGCGCGCTACGAGGATTATGGCGGCGGGGTGGGATCGACCTTCAACCCCAAGGCGACGCTGCGCTGGCAGACGACCGACTGGCTGGCGCTGCGCGGCTCGGTCGGCACCACGTTCCGCGGGCCGCCCGACACGCTGCTGCAGGATGGCTTCGTCACCTCGTTGCAGGTGATCGGCAGCTCGTCGCGCGCGGTGCGCGTCTATAACAACGCCAATCTGCGCCGGGAGAAAGCGACCAACTATTCCGCCGGCGCGATCATCAAGACGGGCGGGCTCAGCGTCAGCGTCGACTATTTCCGGTACGAGCTGACGGACCTGATCGGCGCCGATCCGGTATCGGGCATGACCAATGCGCTGTTCGGGGCGAGCGGATCGGCCAATTGCAACAATCCCGCCTTTGCCGCGCTGCAGGCGCGCTTCACGTTCGACGGGGCCTGCGGGATCAACAATGTCGCACGGCTCGACACCTATTATCTGAACGGCGCCAAGGTGACGAACTCGGGCCTCGATTTCCTGGCCAATTATGACCAGGAGGACGTGCTGGGCGGCAGGCTGGGCCTGGGTGTCACGGCGACCTATGTCATCGACTACAAGACCAGCGACCTGGTGGTCGAGAACGTGCTGGTGCAGCCGGCGTTCGATGCGGTGGGCAAGCTCAATTACCAGACCAGCGCCTATCCGATCCCGCGCTGGCGTGGGCAGGCCTATGCCCAGTTCGGGGTCGACCGCGTCGATGCGCGCTTCACCTTCAATTATATCGACGGTTATGTCGACCAGCGCGCCCTGCCCTTTGCCCCGCGGCGCGAGCTGCCCGGTGCGCCGGTGATCGCGCGCGGCCAGCGGATCTCGGACTGGGCGACGGTGGACTTCACCCTGCGGGTCGAGCCGATCGACGGCACCACCGTCAGCTTCTCGATGCTGAACATCACCGATCGCGACCCGAGCTTCGCGCGGCTCGACCTCAATTACGATCCGTTCACGGGCAATGCGCTGGGCCGCCAGTGGAAGGTCGGTGTGACGAAGAAGTTCTGATCGGTGACGTTCTGACCGGACGGTGCGGGCGCGGTTATGCCGCGTCCGCGCCCGCCGGAGACTGGGCGCCGGGCAGCATCCCGTGCGCGAAGATCTCCGCGTAGATCGCGGTCGCGCGCGCCGGCCCGACGCGCGTGGCCCATTCCTGCAGGTCGACCGCGCGGTTGAGCATCGCCATCGCCATCTGGCTGGCGATCAGCGGGTCGACGGGCCGGATCGACCCTTCGCTGATCCCGTCGATGATGACCCCGGCGAAACGCAGCGCGAAGATGTTGGACTGGCTGATCACCTCACCCCGGTGGGTGGCGGGCAAGGTGGCGAGCGCGGTGGTGCGCATCAGCGGGGCATCGCCGGAAAACTGCACCTCGATCAGTGCGGTCAGCGCGCGCGACAGACGGTCCCACATGGTGCCGCCCGCCGCGCCCGCGTCACTCAGCGCCCGCGCGATCGTCTCATAGCTACGCTGGAAGCAGGCGAGGACCAGATCGTCCTTGCCCTCCAGATGGTGGTAGAAGCTGCCCTTGGTCACGCGCAGCTCGGCCGCGATGCGATCGACCGAGGCGCCGCGATAGCCGTCGCGGTTGATCAGGCGGGTGGCGGCGCGCAGGAACGCGTCGATGTCGACCTCCTGCCGCGGCTCGGGCGGCGTGGCGCGAGCGAAGGACATATGGACCAGCGCGCTGGTCGCCGGCGCGACGCCGCGCTCCCACACCTCGAACATGCGGCGCTCGACCCGATCGAAATCCTCGATCGCGTAGAAGCGCAGCCACACCGGCAGCCACAGCACCCCCTCCAGCACGACATGCGCGCGCGCGGTGTTGACCGCCAGAACCTCCGGCTGGGTCGCCGGGCCGAACCAGTCGCGCATGCCGCGCAGCACCGACTGGTAGAGTTCGGTCGCCTCGGCGCGATAGGGCTCGGGCAGCGAGCTCATGCCCGTCAGCACCGTCATCGGCCGTTCCTCGCCGGTGCGCATGCCGCGCTGAGCGGCGAAGACGAGGTGGAGATAATGGTTGAGGCGCGCGCGCGGATCGGGGCGGGTCGCGGCCTCGGCGACCTTGTCCGCGATCCGGCCCAGGGTTTCCATATAGGCCGCGTGCGCCAGCATCTCCTTGCGCTTGAAATAATAGGCCAGGCTGTTCTGGTTCATGTCCACGAGCTCGGCGACATTGGCGAAGGTCATGCCCTTCAGCCCGTGCTGATTGATCAGGGTCGCCGCCGCGTCGATCAGGCGATTGCGCCGCGCCATGAACTTGGCGGTCTTGCTGTCGGTGGTCTCGATCGCGGTCATTGCCGTCATGGTTAGCATGAACCCAGGCACCCGTCATCGCAACCGATTGTGCTCCGCGCCCGGCTATGCCAAACAGCACGAATAAAGAAAGCGGTATGGTTGGGAGAGGGTGATGGGGAACGAGTGGAACGGGTCGGTCGTGATCGTCACCGGCGCGGCGTCGGGGATCGGCCGGGCAAGCGTGCACGCCTTTGCCGCGGCGGGGGCCAAGGTGATCGCGAGCGACATCGCGGAGGGGGTCGAGGCGCTCGCCGGCGAGATACCCGGGGGGATGTGCGTCGCACTGCGCGGGGATGCGGGGGATGAGGCGCATGTCATCACGCTGGTCGCCGAGGCCGAGCGGCACGGCACGCTGCGCGGGTTCTTCGCCAATGCCGGCATCACGGGCGGCCCGGCGAGGGTGAGCGAGGCCGATCCGGCGCTGTGGATGTCAGTGCTGCGCGTCAATCTGGTCGGGCCGGCGCTGGCGATCAAACATGCAGCGCCGGCGATGGCGCGCCATGGCGCGGGCGCAATCACCTGCACGGCGTCGGTCGCCGGGCTGCGCGCCGGGGCAGGGCCGGCGGCCTATTCCGCATCCAAGGCGGGGCTGATCAACCTGGTCAAGGTGTCGGCGCTGGAGCTGGCGGGCAGCAACGTTCGCGTCAACGCGATCTGCCCCGGCCTGATCGAAACCAACATGACGCAAAAGTATATCGACCAGGCGCGCGCGGCCGGGTTGGGCAAGATGGTCGGCGCGACCAACCCGCTGCGCCGGCCGGGACAGCCGGAGGAGGTCGCTGGGCTGGCGCTGTTCCTCACCTCGGCCGCCGCCGCCTTCGTCAACGGGCAGGCGATCGCGATCGACGGCGGCCTGTCGGCCAGCCACCCGACCACGCCGCGTACCGCCGCCAGCCCTGTGCTGGCGCCTGCCGCTGGCGCTGCGCGCGCGGCCAATAACTGAGCTGGAATAAAGACAGCGGTATGCCGCGGCGCGGCGTCCGCAATGGTCAGGGGAGGATGGGAATGGACGAGATCGGGATCGACGTCGTGGTGGTCGGCGCGGGGCTGTCAGGGATCAGCGGGGCGGCATGGCTGGCGATGAAGCTGCCGCGCAAAAGCTTCGTCGTGCTGGAGGGGCGCGACGACATCGGGGGGACGTGGGACCTGTTCCGCTATCCCGGCATCCGATCGGACAGCGACATGCACACGCTGGGCTTTTCCTTCTTCCCGTGGCGCGACAAGGACGCGATCGCGGCGGGGGGCAAGATCAAGGATTATATCGGCGCGGCGATCGACCGGTTCGGCATCCGCCCGCGCCTGCGGCTGGGCCATCGCGTGATCAGCGCCGATTGGTGCAGCGAGCGCGCACGCTGGCGCGTGTGTGCGGAGCAGAAGGACGGCACCCGCGTCACCTTCGTCGCCCGCTACCTCTACATGGGGTCGGGCTATTACGATTATAGCGAGGGTCATAATCCCGTGTTCGCGGGACAGGAGGATTTCGCCGGCCAAGTGGTCCATCCGCAATTCTGGCCGGAAAACCTCGATTATGCCGGCAAGAAGGTGGTGGTGATCGGGTCGGGGGCGACGGCCGTCACGCTGATCCCGACGATGGCGCAGACCGCGGCGCATGTGACGATGGTTCAGCGGTCCCCCAGCTACATCGTCGCGCGGCCCGGCCGCGACAAGCAGGCCAACCGGCTGAAATCATGGCTGCCCGCCAACCTCGCCGGGGCGGCGGTGCGGTGGAAGAATGTCCTGACGTCGCGCAAGATGCGGCAGCGGATGATGAAGGACCCGGCGCAGGCGCGCCCGATGCTGATCGGCCTTGCCAAGGCGTCGCTGCCGCGCGGCTATGACATGACGCATTTCACGCCCCGGCATCAGCCGTGGGAGCAGCGCATCTGCCTGGCGCCCGACGGCGATTTCTACCGCGCGATCCACCGCGGCAAGGCGTCGGTCGTCACCGACAGCGTCGAGCGCTTCGTCCCCGAGGGCGTGAAGCTTGCGTGCGGGCAAGTGATCGGGGCCGATATCATCGTCACCGCCACGGGGCTGAAGCTGCTGCGCGGTGGGGGCGTGCAATTGCGGGTCGATGGCCAGCCGACCAACCTGAAGGATACGGTGATCTACAAGGGGGCGATGTATTCCAACATCCCCAATTTCAGCCTGGTGTTCGGCTATACCGGATCGTCCTGGACGCTGAAGGCCGACCTTGCGGCGCGCTACATGGTGCGGGTGCTGAAGGAGCTGGATCGCCGCGGCGCCGACATTGCCGTGCCGGCGGCGGACGTCGCATCGATGAAGACGACGTGGATGCAGACGTTCACGTCCGGTTATGTCGTGCGGGCGCGCGAGGACATGCCGCGCCAGGGCGTCGAGCATCCGTGGCAGGTCCACCAGGATTATGTCACCGACCGGCGCATCATGCTGAAGGAGCCGGTCGCCGACGGCGTCCTGCGGCTGGTGAAGGCCGGGGAGCCGTGGCAGGTCAGCAGCGGCACGAGCGCCGCGCCGCGGGTCGCGGCGGGCGGCTGAACCGATCAGCGGCCGCCGCACCCCGCGGCGGCCGTCACATCAATGCGGCATAGACCATGGTGCGGAAATCACGCCGTACCGGGATGGTCGGAACGGGCATCTGCTGCGTCATCAGGATGGCGTGGATCCGCTCCACCGGATCGATGAAGAATTGGGTCGAATAGATCCCGCTCCAGAAATATTCCCCGGCGGATCCGGGCATCATGGTGCGCGCCGGATCGATCGTCACCGCGACGCCGAGGCCGAAGCCGGTGCCGCCCGACCCCGCATCGGCGATCGGCGCGCGGGCGAGCGCCGCGATATCGGCGCCGCCGGGCAAGTGATTGCGGGTCATCAGGTCGATCGTCTTGCGCCCGATCACCCGCGCCCCGTCCAGCGTGCCGCCCGCCAGCATCATCGAGCAGAAGCGGTGATAGTCCGCGATGGTCGACAGCAGCCCGCCGCCACCCATCTTGAACACCGGCTCCCGCGTCGCGCGGCCATCGACCGCGCGGTCAATCACCCTGGCGCCGGCCGGCGTCATCATCCAGGCGTCGGTCAGCCGGTGAACCTTGTCCGGCGGACAGTAGAAGAACGTGTCGTCCATCTTCAGCGGCGCGAGGATGCGGCGGCGGAACACCGCATCCAGCGGCGCGCCCTCCAGCCGGGCGACGACGATGCCCAGCACGTCGGTTGACACCGAATAATTCCACGCGCTGCCCGGCGCGAATTCGAGCGGCAGCTCGGCCAGCGCCGCCACCACCGCATCGGCATCCCGATCACCGCCCGGCGCCAGGATCCGCTGCGCGCGATAGGCCGCATCGACATTGCTGCGGTTGAGAAAGCCGTAGGTCAGCCCCGACGTGTGCCGCAGCAGATCGATCATGCGCATCGGCGGCGCGGCCCGGGTGACCCACGGTACCGCCCCGCCGCCGCTTTCGAACACGCGCAGGTCCGCGAATTCGGGAATGACGGTGGCGACCGGATCATCAAGCGCGACCCGCCCCTCCTCCACCAGCGCCATGAAGGCCACTGCCGTCAGCGGCTTCGTCATCGAGGCGATGCGGAAAACGGCGCCGTCCGCCAGCGGGGTACCGTCGGCCCGCGCCGCGCCGGCGCTGGAGCGATGCACCACCTTCCCCTCCCGCGCGACGAGCAGCTGCACGTTGGGCAGCGCGCCCCGTTCCACATAGCGGGTGCGGAAGTGGGCGGACGCCTGCTCCAGCCGCTGTTCGTCGAAACCCAGCACCTCTCCCATACCGCATCCTTTGTTTTTGCTTATGCGGGTGGCGTAACCAGCCTGCCGGACATGTAAAGCAGGCATGTGGCCAGTGGCGGGCGTCGACCGTGACGCCTCGCCGCCACGGTAGCCGGAGCGGATCAGCGAAGAACGCGGCGGTCAGAGGCCCAACTGGCTGCGGTCGACCGTCGCGGCGACGAGTTCGGCGCGGGCGGCGGAGCGGCGGTATTCGGCGTCGAGTTGACGCAAGCGGGCGTCGGCGGCGCTTTCCTCACGCAGGTTGACGACGAGGAAGTCGCTTGCGCCGAGCTGGAAGCGCCGGCGTTCCGCCTCTGCCATGCGATCGGCGAGCGCGGTTTCGTCGGCAGCGAGCGCGACAAGGCGATCGGCAGCGGTGGCCTGGATGGCGAGGCCGTTCACCTCGACCAGAATCTGGTCCTCGATCATCTTGCGGCGGAATTGCAGCCCGTCGGCTTCGGCCGCGGCCTCGGCGATCTTGCCGCGCGCGGTGCGTCGTTCGAGCGGCATGGAGAAACGCAGGCCGACGATCCCCTCCAGCGGCGTGCGCGACACGCCGCCAAGGCCGACCGGGCCGACATCCTTGGCCGCCTCAGCGCGTATGTCGAGCCGCGGGCGCAGCTCGTTTTCGGCCAACAGCCGCTTCGTCTCGACCTGATCGAGCCGCACCAGGATGGTCTGCAGATCGGGGCGCTCGATCCGGCCGGCGAGGCTGGGGCCGAGCGGCGGCAGGCGCAGGTCCGGGAAGCTGGTCGGCAGGCGATCGGCAGCGAGCACGATCCGCTCCCCCAGATCGTCGCGCAGGTAGAAGGAGAGCGCATTGGCGGCGGCGTCGAGATCCTGCTCCGCGCGCACCAGCAGGGTCTGGCGACGGACGATATTCTGCCGGTTCTCCGTACCGAGGATCTCCGGCCGGGCGCCGAGCGCGATCTGCCGCTCGATAGAGGCCTGCCGCTTCGTCGCCAGCTCCAGGAGATCGCGATAGACCGCGACCCGCCGGCCGGCGACGACCCAGGTCTGATAAGCGTCGATCGCGCGCCGCTGCACGCCGATCGCCACCATTTCGCGATCGAGCCGGGCCAGCGCAATCTCCCCATCGGCGGGCCCCAGCCGGCCGCGGCGTTCGTCGATCAGCCGGTCACGCATCAGCGAAAAGACCGCGCCGACCTTCACCTCGCCCAGCCGGTTGGTGAACGCCTTGTCCTCATAGACGGGGAAGTCGCCGCGCGAGACGCGGTAGCCGCCGTAGAGCGCGCCGCCGTTGGTGGCGAGCGGACGCGTCGCCCGCCCCTCGATGACGGTGCCGTCATAATAGCCGAGCGCGCGGGACTGCGCCTCGCCCTCGAACAGGAGGTCGAAGGCGCCCTCGGCCGACAGGCGGCGACCGCCGGCCTGCCGCTCCCGAGTCATCGCCTCGAGGATTGCGGGCGCGTGCGTGGCCGAGGAGCGCAGCACCTCGTCCAGCGTCAGCGGCCGCGCCGCGGCGGGCGCCGCGACCAGCAGCGCGGCGAGGATCCAGAACATGGGGATCCAGAGCAGGCGGATCATTTCTTCACCTTGACCACCGGGTCCGGCGCAACCCCCTTCGTCTCATCGCCGGGCCGCCGAAATTCGAGCGGGAAATCGTTGAGCTGGCGCCAGAGCTCATAGCCGATGCTGACCGTTTCCATCTGGATCCAGCCGCGCACCTTGGCGCCCAGCCGGACGTAATCGGTGTCGGGCCAGGGCAATTTGCCCGGCATCGGTTCGACCAGCACGCGGAACAGGCCGGTCGCCTGCGCCGACGGGTCGATCGAGCGTACGCGCCCGTCGAACATGCCGTGCGCGACCGACGGCCAGCCGCTGAACTGGATCGCCGGCCAGCCTTCGAAGGCGAGGCGGACGGGCCGGCCGGGGCGGATGACGGCAATGTCGCGGCCGTCGACCATCAGCTCGACGATCCGCACCGGCGCCTCGGGCGCGAGCGTCGCGAGCCGCTCGCCCGCCGCCACCAGGGTCGCGCGGGCGCCGGCATTGATCGACTGGATCCGCCCGTCGCGCGGGGCGCGCACGGTCTGCGCCGACTGTCGGTTGAGCGTGACGTCGACGCGGCTGAGCTTCGCGCGTGCCTCGGCCAGCTTGGCGCGGTGATCGGCGACCTTGATCTGCGACGCTTCATAATCGCGCCGCGCGGCCAGCCCCTCGGCAAGCAACTGGCCCGAGCGGCCGACGTCGATCTGCGCCACGGCCATCGCCTGTTCGGCGGCGGCGATTTCGGCCAGCACCTGCGCGCGTTCGGCGGCGAGGCGGGCGAGGAGGTTGGGATCATTGTCGACGATCCGCGCGATCGGATCGCCGCGGCGCACGCGATCGCCGTCGCGGACGAACCAGCGTTCCACCCGGCCGGGCACGAGCGCAGTGACATCCTGCACGCGATCCTCCGGGTCGAGCGCGGCGACCTGCCCCGTGCCGGCGGAGGTCTGCACCCAGGGGACGAGGAACAGGATCGCGGCCACGACCGACAGCGTCACCGCGATCAGCCAGGCGAAGACGCGCGTCGCGCGTGGCGGGCGGATGCTCGCCAGCGTCGGAAAGTGGACGATATGGTCAGACCGAAAGGGCAAGGCTGCCTCCCTCGCTCGCGATGGCGATCAGCGTATCGACGTCGGGGCAGCGGCGCTGCTCGGTCGCGCCCATCCACAGCGCGCCGTCCCGCTCCAGCCCCTGCGGGCGGCGGGTGAATTGCAGCACGGTGGTATCGCCGCGCAGCCGCGCGAGGGCGGCATCGACACGCTCGGGCGGCAGGAGATCATAGAGCGGCGAGAGCACGAGCAGCTTGGGCCTGGCGAGCAGCGCGGCGGCCAGTTTCAGCGCCATCAGCTCCCCCACGGCAAGCGGCCAGCCGGAGGTGGAAACCACGGTATCGAGCCCATCGCGAAGGACGCTTAGCCGCTCGCTCAGCCCAACGAGGTCGAGTACCTCGACCATCCGCGACGTGTCGCCCGAGGCGGCGAGCCGCAGGTAATCGCGGATCGGCATTTCGACGAAGCTGGGGCGATCGAGCACCATCACCTCGGCGCGCAGGCGATAGGTGTCGAAGCCGCTGATCTCGCGCCCGCCGACGACGACCAGGCCGCGCTCCGCCGCCTGGTGGCGCTTCAGCAGCATCGCCAGCGTGCGCTCGACGCCGGGCGCCGCGACCACCGCCAGCTGTTCGCCGGCAGCGATTTCGAAGTCGAAGCGGTGGCCATCATGTTCGACATGGGCAAAGCGGATCGCGCCGCTGGCCGGACCCTCGCCATCGCCCCTGCCCTCCTCCTGCGGCACCGCCCAGAACAGCGACAGCTCCTCCAGCCCTGCGGCAAGATCGTACAGCGTTTCCAGATAAGGGCCGAACTGCGCGATGCCGTAGAAGACGCCCGACAGGATCAGCTCCGCCGCGACCAGCTGGCCGATCGACAACTGCCCCTGGATGATGAGCCAGCCACCCAGCGCCAGCAGCGCGGCGCTGGCCAGCGCATAGACGAACAGCAGCGCCAGCGTCTGCGCGAAGGTGTAGCGGAAATGCCGCCGGTGCGCGGCGACATAGGTGGCGGTCACCGCCTCCGACCGGTCCATCGCGAAATCGACATGGCGGCTCGACTTGTAGAAGCCGTTCGACCCGCCGACGCTTTCCAGCCAGTGCGCCGCGGCATGTTTGGCATGGCTCTTGGCCACCGCGCTGCGGATCGCGCCCGAGGCCCAGATCTGCCAGATGAGGAACAGCACCACCGCCAGCACGACGTTGAAGGCGAGGAAGAAGGGGTGGTAGAAACTGGTGACGACCAGACCCACCACGCCCTGCAGCACGATGGTGAAGCCGCCGATCAGCAGGCTGGGCAGCGTCTTTTGCACCGTCATCAGGTCGAAATAGCGGTTGAACAGGTCACCGCTGCGCGCGTCGGCGAAGAAGGGGTTTTGTGCGTGGACCGCGCGCAGCGTGATCTCCGCGACGATGCGCGCGAACAGCCGCCGCTCGAACAGCGCGAGCAGGTGGACGCGAAACGCCGCTAGCACCCCGGCGAAAAGCAGGAGCAGGAACAACAGCGCGGCGAGCGTGAACAGCGGGGTCGGCAGCGCAGTGTTGGCGACCGAGTTGATCAGCAACTGAACCGAAATCGGGGTGGCCAGCGACAGCAGGGATATCGCCACGCCATAGACCACCGCCAGCCGCACGAACGCGGCGTCGGGCCCGAGCACCAGTCTGATCCAACCCGCGAATGCCCGGATGCCCGGACGCGCATGCGCCATATACCTGCCTTCCTGAGATGCCGCACATCTGAGGAGGGCCCGCTATCGTTTCAATCGTCGCGACACTATAGTCCTGCGACGCCTGTCGTGCAGCGCAACAATTCTAAGGGATCGAGCAAGACTTTGACATAATTCAGCGCTGCCGAGACATGGTTTCAGCGGTAGCCGGGCTCGGTCGATATTGCTCCCACTGGAGGATGGCGCTCATCATTACTGACCGGCCGCCGCGCACTTCTTGCCGATAGGTCCATCGTCCGCCACACGATCTGCACGACCGCCGCGTGGCCATCACCATCAGGGCAAGGGGCCGAGCTGTTCTGCCTCTTCGTCGGGCACCATCGGCTCACCCGGCGTGTCGACGGGGGCGGGCGCGCCGGGGTCGGTGGACATGTCGCCGGGATCGGGCTCGTTGCCCGGTGGGCGCAGCGGGTTCATCGAATTCTCCTGCCGTTTCGCGTGCGGGTTGCAGATCCCCAACGCCTCAGTCGCCGGCTGGTTCGGTGAATAGCCGTCCCGCCCGCGCTACTAACTGGAAAGCAGCTGCATTACCTGCGCGCGGAACAATGCGATGCGGGCGCGCATCGTCTTTGGATCATGGTCGGGCTTGGCAAAGACGTTGGGGCACTCGGCCGCGACCATGATGTTGATGATCGTGGTCTTGTCGAGCGTCGGATCACGGCGCCGGATCTCGGCCAGCGCCTCGGTGATCATATTCTCTCGGTCGGGGCCGGCGAGCCGGCCGGTCAGCCCGTTGATGAACGCGGCGCCGATCGTTGGCGGCGCGACGGTCTGCGGGTCGGGGCAGGTCATCTGTTCGGTCGGCTGCCGGCAGGCGGCGACCAGCAGAAGCGCCACCATTGCCCGTTTTCCGGCACCCGTCATGGCGACCCTCCGCAGATGATGTTGGCCCGATCGAAGCGATCAGCCGCCGACAGTGGTGCGGGGTGACCCGGCAGGGGTCAATTCAGGACTATCCCCGAGATGGCGTTGTTGGTGCCCCCCTTCCCTGCCGTTCCGTACGTCGCACCGCCGGTGGCCTAGAAGCCGTCGGGGCGGCGCAGCGTAACGGTGGGGGCGCGGAGCAGCGTGGCGCCGGCGGGGTGGCGGGCGGCGATGAGGGCGGCCATGCGGGCGGCGCGGGCGGTGGGGGAGAGGCGATCGAGCGCGGCCTTCGTCGGCGCGTCGAGGGCGTAGAGGCGCCAGCCGCGCAGTGCCATGCAATCGCCGATGGTGGGGGACGGGACGGCCTCCCACGGCAGGGGAGCGGGGTTTTCCGGCCGGGGCGCGGCCTGTTTCTGGAGAGGAATGGCCGGGGTCAGCGCAGCGGCGGCCCCATCCCCGCCGACCGCATCGGCATGGGGACCGGTGGTGATCATCCGGCAGCGGCGCAGCTCAGCGTCGACCATCGCGGGCGTCGCGCCGGGGCGGTTGTAGAAGGTGGTGGCGGGATCGGAGGTCGCCGCGAGAAGGAGCAAGGCGAGGAAGGACAAGGCAGGCAGCAGCGACACCCGAACACCCTTCCCTGCTGGACACGGGGGCGGCGGTGCGGCCGCCCCCGTCCCGTTACGCCCGGTCCGTCAGAACCGCACCGTCACGCCGGCGCGGTACGAGCGGTTGCGAACATCCTCGCGCCCGACCGTGCCGTCGAGCGCGACGGAGAACTCAAACCGTTCGGTGCCATAAGCGAGGCCGGCCGACAATTCGCCCCAGTTGCGATCCTGCCCGGCGACGAGGAACGGCGCCTGGATGCCGGTGCCGCCCGCGAGGCCGGCGAAGAACACGTCCGGCCGATCCTTGAAGTCATGGACGAAATAGGCCGAGGCGACCGGGCGGAAGCCGGCGCGGTTGCCGTCGAGCTGGAGCCCGGCGCGGCCCTGCACGCTGAGGAAATCGTCCCTGGCGATCGCCAGCGCCGGGCCGGTGCCGGTTTCGACCAGCGGGGTATATTCAATCCGGCTGGCGCGCACCGCGGCGCGCGGGGCGATGCGAAGCGCGTCGCTGCCGAAGGCGTAGCTTGCGCCAAGTTCGGTCGAGAGCGCGAAGGAATTGTCGCGCCCGCGCAGGTCGAACGGCGTGCCGGCGAAGGTACCGGTGCGATGGGTGCGCGATTCATACACGCCGGCGCTGAACTGCGTATCGAGCGCGGCGCCGAAATCCTCTCCCAGGCGGCCATAGAGGGTGCCCAGGATCAGCTTGCCATCGGTCTTGCGGCCGAGGCGACGGTCGGCGTCGAGATCGGTATAGGACAGGCCGAAGCCAAGCACCGCGGTGTCGGTCACCTGCGCCTCAAGACCGCCGGCGATGAAGAAGCCGTCGAACTTGTCACGCCCGCCGCCCAGGATCGTGCCGGGCATCGGCCGGCTGGAACCGTCGACATAGCCGCCCGCAAGATAGGCCGAGACCGTGCTGGGCAGTGCGCCCTCCCGAACGACCGTCGCCGGCGTGTCGCTGACCGTCTGCGGCTGGCCCGGCATGACGATGGCATTGGCGGCGAATTGCAGCGGCTTGCCGATCAACGCCACCTGACCGCCGGCGAAGCTGCCGGGGCGCATCGCGCCGGTCCGCTCACGGTAGAAGCGCGCCATATTGTCCAGCCCGACGGTGCCGATCGCACGGCGCGTCGTTTCGGTGGTCGGCGCGAGCTGTTCCAGCGAGGCGCGGATCGTGCCGACGCCTTGCAGGTCGAGCGCGTCATAGACGTTGCGCAGCCCCGCATAGGCCGGGCGGTTGCCGTCGAGCAGGCGAGCGTAGGCGGTCTGCACCGGGGTACGGTCCACGACGCTGGCATAGGGGCGTGCGGCGATCGTCGCCTGCACCTGGCCGCCGGCATAGCGCACCTCGGGATAGAGGATCGCGCTGAACGGCGTGGCGGCATCGAAGCGGCCCGTGGTGCCGTTGGTGGTGGTGAGCACGGTGTAGCTGGCGCCGTAGCGCGGGAGCTGCCCGAGCGGCGCGAGCGTCAGCGTGCCGCCGAGCTGGGCGCGATTGGCGACCAGACGGTCCGAGCGGCCCGAGCCGCCGACGTCGATCAGCAAGGTGCTGCCGGCGTTGAACACCGCGTCGCCCGCGACGGTCAGCGTGCCGATCGCCCCGGCGCTGCCCGGCGCGACGGTGCCGCCCGACAGCGCGACGAACGAGGGCACCGTGCCATTGCCGCCCAGCGTGCCGCCATTGCCGACGGTGACCGCGGAGGCCGTGATCCGGCCGTTGACCGTCAGCAGCCCCTGATCGGCGCGCGTCGGCCCGGTGTAGCTGTTGGTGCCGGCAAGGATCAGCTCACCCGCGCCACGCTTCGTCAGGCCGCCGATATCGTTGCCGAAGCCGGCGAGAACCTCCGCGGAATAGCGATCGCGCGCGTCGGTGATGTCGTTCGACCAGACATCGACGGTGCCGGCGGCGACCTCCACCTCGCGCACGGCGCGAAGCGCGGTCGGGCCGCGGAGCGCAGTGCCCATCTGCGGCGCGCCCCAGCCCGAGCGCAAGTCGACGCCCGGCGTGTCGAGATCGCGCGAACTGGACACCAGAATGTCCGAGATCAGCGCAGTATCATATTCGGGAAACGCCTCCATCAGCAGCGCCGCGAACCCAGAGACATTGGGCGCCGCCATCGACGTGCCGGTCAGCGCGGCATAGCCGGGGCCGGTGTAGGTGATGAAGCGCCCCAGTTCCGCCGTGATCAACGCATCCGCCTGGATCAGCACCGCGGCAACGAATTCCGGGGTGAAGAAATCGAGGTTCGACACCAGGATGTTGGCGAGGGTGGAGGTATAGCCGTTGGGATCGCCGCCCACGAAGCGCGCGCCATAAGCGAGCGAGATGCCCACCGCCTCGCGCGCGACAAGCGTGCGTTCGCCCTCCTCGTCGAACGCGCTTCCCGTCGCCTGTGCCACCGCCTGGCGGCCAAGATAGCCGTTCAGCACGTTGATCCAGGCCGTGTTGGCGGCCGATTGCAGCTGCGCCACGGTGCGCCCGGCGTAGATGCCGGGATAGGCCGCGGCCGTATAGGTCGCGCGGATCGCATCGACGTTGACCGTATTGCCCAGCACGCTGGAAATGATCGCGCTGCCCGGGCCGGAGACGCACCAGGTGGCCGTCTGGCCGCACAGGCTGGTGCTGGGGGCGGCGGTGCCGTCGGCCAGGTAATTGGTCACCGACAGCCAATTGCCGCGCAGGCGCGGATCGTTGAGCGGCGTGACCGCGTCGATGCTGGCATGGACGCCGCCGCCATTACCGGCCGAGAAGACGACCAGCACGTCATTGTCGAGCACCGGCTGGTAGAAATCCCCAAGGTTCTGCGCGAACGTTGCCCGCGCCTGCGCCAGCGTGGCGGTGTAGGGCAGGCTAGTGCCCGAGCCCCAGCTGTTGTTGATGATCCGCACCTGTCCGGTGCTGGCGAGATCGACGATGTTATCGCGCGGGGTGGAGACGGTGGTGCCGTCGAGGATCTGATCCTTCCACCACAGGAAGTCGCCGGCGGCGAAATTGGCGGTCGCCGAAAAGATGTTCGCGCCAAAGGCGTTGCCGAAGCTGCGCTCCCCCGCGAGGCGGTTGCCCGCGGCCGTGCCGGCGACATGGGTGCCGTGGATTTCCCAGCGGCGGCGCTGGTTGACGAGGCCGTCATTGCCGTAAGCGGCCGGGACCACGGTGCGCAGGCCGCTGAACTTGCCCGCGCCGGAGAACAGCGGATGATCAACCAGCACACCTGAATCGTTGATGCCGATCGTCTGACCCTTACCCGTCAGGCCCATCACATAGGCATATTCGAGGCCCATATTGGCCTTGCTGTAGTCGACCGCGAATTGCGCATCCTCACGCCAGCTTTGCAGCGCGGCATTGTAATCGGCGGTGCGGGCGCCGGTGGCGGTGTAATAGCCGCCGGCGGGGGGTGGCGGCGCGGGCGGCGCGGTCGTTGCCGCATTCTGGGCCGCGGCGGGCATGCTGACGAGGCAGGTGGTGCACAGCGCAAGAGCAGACAAAGCAAGGCGTGCAGAGGAACGACGGGACGCAGCGAACATCAATGATTCTCCCCGGAACGCGAACTCTTCGGGATCGCGTCTCGGGCGAGAGATTATTCGTCACGCCTGAAACTTGTCGATGTGAAACCAACATATGTGAAAATGGATCAGGTTCCGTGGCTTTTGCGCCACATAGGACCAAAGTCTGGATTGCAAAAACATCCGAGATATGCGTCGCGCGGGATAGTTCTACGCTGCGGCGCAACTGACAACGGTGGCATGGTCGCACCGCGCGGGGCGGGTTTACCCTCCCCTCATCTTCATTTCATCGATGGCGTTACCACGACCACGCCGCCCACCACCAGATGCGTAATTCCCGAGTCTGCCGGGGCGGGAGCGCAGCGGGTACAGCAGCGTCTTCCCGGACCCGGCGCGACCGACGGTGAGATCGCGTGCCGCCAGCGACGCCGCGTCCGCCGACCTCTCGGAAGTGAGAAAGGGCTGTCAATGAAAGCGCTTGTCTACAAGGGCCCGGGCCAGAAGGCGTTCGAGGAGCATGCCAAGCCCGAGATTCGCGATCCGGGCGACGCGATCGTGCGCATCACCCGGACGACGATCTGCGGCACCGACCTGCATATCCTGAAGGGCGATGTGGCGACGTGTGAGCCGGGGCGCATCCTGGGGCATGAGGGCGTCGGCGTGGTCGAGGCGGTCGGGCCGGCGGTGACGACGTTCAAGCCGGGCGACCGGGTGCTGATTTCCTGCGTCAGCGCCTGTGCCAAGTGCGAATATTGCCGGCGCGGCATGTATTCGCATTGCACCACCGGCGGCTGGATCCTGGGCAATATGATCGACGGCACGCAGGCTGAGTTCGTCCGCACGCCGCATGCCGACACCAGCCTGTACCCGATCCCGGAAGGGGCGGATGAGGAAGCGCTGGTGATGCTGAGCGATATCCTGCCCACCGGGTTCGAATGCGGCGTGCTGAACGGCAAGGTGCAGCCCGGCGCGACGGTGGCGATCGTCGGATCGGGGCCGATCGGGCTCGCCGCGCTGCTGACGGCGCAATTCTACTCCCCGGCCGAGATCATCATGATCGACCTCGACGACAACCGGCTGGAGATCGCCAAGAGATTTGGCGCGACGCGGACCGTCAACAGCGGCGATGGCAAGGCGGTGGACGCGGTCAAGGCGCTGACCGGCGGGCATGGCGTCGATACCGCGATCGAGGCGGTCGGCGTGCCGGCGACGTTCGAGCTGTGCCAGCAGCTGGTCGCGCCGGGCGGGGTGATCGCCAATGTCGGCGTGCATGGCCACCCGGTGTCGCTTCACCTCGAGGCGCTGTGGGATCGCAACATCGCCATCACCACGCGGCTGGTCGATACCGTCACCACGCCGATGCTGCTGAAGGTGGTGGGATCGAAGAAGATCGACCCTGCCCTCCTCATCACTCACCGCTTCACCTTCGATCAGATGCTGGAGGCGTATGAGACGTTCGGCAATGCGCAGAAAACCGGCGCGATGAAGGTGATCATCGCCGCCTAGCCGCCGGCGGCGAGCGATGGCGCGGGGGCGATGCCGGGAGCGGCATGGCCCCCGCGGGCGAGCAGCAGATCCTCCAGCCGCCGGATCCGCGCGAGCACCTCCCCGTCGCGGCGTTCGCGCATCCCGGCGATGGCGATGGCGCGCGCGACCGGCCCCGCCGCCTCGCCCAGCGCCTTGCGCTCATCCTTGCCGTAGATCGTGCCGTCGGGCCGCGGGCCGAGCACGAGCCAGCCGACCCGGCCGACCGCCTCCGACTCCAGCGGGAGGCGCATCGGGAAGGTGGCATCGCCGCGCGCGACGCCGGCCGGCTCGACCGCCAGGTCGCGTTCGTCCAGCCATGCCCCCGCCGCCTCCGGCGAGAGCCCGTGCGTCGCCACCACGCGATCGCCGACCAGCACGGCGGCGCGGGTGGCCTGGACATTGCGGGCGGCGGAATCGACCACCGTCTCCGCGATCTGGCCGACCGACCCCGTTTCGCGCAGGTCACCGACGATCTGCGGCAGCCCCCGGCTCAGGCGCAGCAGCTGGCGCTGGAAGCGGCGTTCCGCCCAGCCGCTGACGCGGTGGTGCAGCGGCACGATCAGCACCGCGGCGAGCGCCGCGGCGAGGCCCCCGGCCAGTGCGCCGACCTGAGCGTCGAGATAGGTTTCGCACAAGGTCTCGATCAATTTCTCCCCCGCCGCGAACAGCGCGACGAAGCCGAGCGTCAACACGCCATAAGCGGCGGAGCGCCCGATCACCGTGTCCGCGTCATAGAGGCGGTAGCGCAGCAGCGAGACGAGCAGCCCGCCGACCATCGAGATCGTCGCGAATAGGCTGCAGATCAACGAGAGGCCATGAAGCTGGCTATATTGCCCCCCCGCTCCTGTCCCTTGCGCTGCCAGAAACGCCATGCCCGACAGGATCAGCCAGAAGGTGCCCGTGGCGAGCCCGAAAAAGCCCCAGCGGACCTGCTGCCGCATGATGCCCGCCGGCATCTGGCGGTAGCGCAACGCCATCCGCACCAGCACGACCGCGCACAGCGACAACACATAGGGCATGATGATCCACGGCCCGCCGACCCGTAAGATCAACGCCGGCGGGTAAAGCAGGATCAGGCCGATGATTGTCCAGGAGCGCGCCGACCCGATACGACCATCGGGAAAGCCGGCCAGGCCCACGAGCAGCATCGCCAGGCTGAGCGAACCCATCCACTCGCTCAAGAACGGGATGTCCAAGATATCGGCGAGTGGCGTGTTGGCGGTCGCGGCGTTGGTCGCAAAGGCCAGGGCGAGCAGCGCGGGCACCGGTTCACGGCGACGGCGGAACAGGAGGGCCGCGGCGATGAGAAAGGCGATGGACGACACGGTTTCGCTGAACCCCTGGAGCAGGCGCACCTTCTCCACCTCCCGCGTGTTGCTGGCCGCGCGGGTCAACCGGTGCGTGCGCACCTCCCCCTTTGCATTGCGCAGGGTCAGCGCAATGACGGCGCCTTCGGGCCGGTCGAGCAACCGACGCTGCTCGGCGAAATTCAGAGCGCGCATGGGACGACCATCGATGGCGAGGACTTCGTCGCCGGCCCGGATCCCGGATTGTTGCGCCTGTTGTCCCGTGACAGCGAAGATTTCGCTGCCTGATGACGACGCGCTCAGGCCGTAATTGAGCCAGCGATAGGGATACGGCTTGAAACTCTGCCACGTTCCAAAGACGGTGACGATCAATGCTGTCGCAATGGTCGCGGCCCAGATGATGCTGAAGATACGCAGCCCCGTGCCGGTCAGCCGCGGCAGTGTTTCCGGCAGCCGGATTCGCCATCGTGCAACAGACAGACTGATCATGACATTCCCCCGCGATAGTCATGCCCGACGGGGGCGGTTGCTGTCCAGCCGGGTCGCGACGCGATATCAGCGCGTTACTGTTGCCATGTCTTGTTGCGGGATCGGATCTTCTATGGGTGATCTGGATCAAGGGGCGTGACCGGGCCGGTTCATTGCCCGGGGAGCGTGTTGATACCGGCGGGGTGCCCCCCCCCTTACACAAGGGTCGGGCGGGAGCGGATGGCGTTCAGGACCGGGGGTTCGACGGCATAGACCGCCATGCGGCGACCGCCGCGGTTGACGTGATCGGTGATGCGGCCGGCATAGTGGCGGCGGACGAGGCCGGCGCGGACGAGGTCGGAGACGGCGCGGCTGACATTGGCGCGGCCGATCGCCAGCGCCTCCTCCGCCACGGCGGCGTCGATCACCGCGGCGTCCTGCGTCGCGATGCGGGCGGCGACCTTGGCGCGCAGCGTGGCGCGGCGGCGGTCGTTGGCCGCGAGCGGGGCGAGTTGCCGCGCGAGCCAGTCGCGCAGGGCGACACGTTCCCCCTCCCCTTCCGAGCCCTGAGTGCGTGTGCGAATCCAGGGACCGGCGCGGCCGTCGGCGCGGGCGGCCTCCGCGATCAGCCCGAGGACGAGGAAGGCGTAGCGCGGACGGCGCGAGGCGGCGGTCAGCGTGGCGAGGATCGAACCGAGATCGAGGGTGCTGCTGCTCATGCGGCGAATCAANGGACGGCGCGAGGCGGCGGTCAGCGTGGCGAGGATCGAACCGAGATCGAGGGTGCTGCTGCTCATGCGGCGAATCAAGCACAGTGCGAACACAAGGTGAATCCCCCTTGTGCGTCCGCGTGTCGTCTTTGTCGCGGGTGACACTTTGCCGAACGGGTCTGGGCAGAGTGTCATGGCTGACGTTTGTCGGGCTCCGCGGGCGGCGGTGCTTCTCGACTTGGCGGGCTGGCCTGTGGAGCGCGGGGCGACGGCAGAGTGTCACCCGTGACGCAAGGCTGATGGCGGTGTCGGCCTGACGGTGACGGCGCGCGGTGAATCCCCTCTTCCAATCCAAAAGATTTCACATCGCCTTCCGGGTTAGACGGTTTATCTTAGGGTTAGAGAGTTAGGCGGCTGCGACCGGCCGCCAAGCCACTGATATTACGCACTTTCCGGAGGGGCGCTGTTCCCGGAGTGTCGGTGCTGCGTTCCTGAAGGTGCGAGGATGGCGTTCCTGAAGTGTCGGTTGATGGTTCCTGAAGGTGCGAGGGATGTTCCCGGAGTGTCGAAGGACGTGATCGTAGGCCTGTTTGCGGCGGGGAATTGAATCGAAATCGGAGTGGGTGGCCGGATCGACGTTCAAATCTCCGGCGCGGCGCGGTGGACATGGCTGGACGGCGGCGTTGACCCGACACTTCGGGAACGGATCGGCGGGACGCGAGGGTATTTTGTCGGTGCTGCCTCCCCTGCCCCGGCCTGGCTTGGATGTCTGCGCGACCTGGCTTGAGAGGTGGTGCGCGATGCGGGGGGCGATGCGTGGCGGAAAGGTTTCGGGGGCACATGAGCGGGTGGGGCCCCCTCCCCTGTCGTCACCGGCCGAGTTTGTAGCGGTGCTTGTCGTCCCAGCGTTTGACGAAGCCGATGAACGCGTTCTGGTAGTTGACCGGCGTGCGCGCGGGATCGGCGTCGATCCACTGGCGGAATTCGGCATGGAGCGCCTGATAGTCCCAGCCGGGATATTCGGCGCGGAGCGTGTCGAGCGTCGCGTCGGTAAGGTCGCCGGCGGTGGCGCGCGTTGCCAGGCTCTTGACCGAACGGCTGACCGACCGGCGGATCATCGATGCCATTTCGGACAGCTCTGCGGTGCGTTCGGGCGAGGGGGCGGGGTCACGCGACAGGGCGGGGAGTGGCGACTGCGCGGGCGTGGCGGGGGCAGCAGCGGGTGTTTCCCCGGGGAAACGGGGGGCTGCGGGCGCCTTTGAGATGGTGCGCTTGCTGACGGACTTGGGTGTCGCGTCGGCCGCGGCGCCATCGGGGCGGCGGCGCATGCGCAGGTTCGGCTCGCGCTTGCCGGCCGGCTGCTCGATCGCGAGCGTATAGCCGGGCAGGGGGTCCTTCTCGGCGATCTTGGCGATTTCGAACTTGAAGCGGCGATACTGGCCCTCGGCGCCCGATTTCTCGAACAATGTGGGCATGGATATCGCGAAACCCGCCTCGCCTGCCCCGCCCGCGTGCTTGCGCGCGACCTTGTAGAGCCAGCGTTCGCGCCCGCCGGTGAGATCGAAATAGGCGCGGTCGATGCTGAGCACCCCGCCCGTCATCATCACGCCTTCCCAGAACCAGTTGGAGAGTTCGATCGTCATGCCGCGCGAGCGTTCGGTCTTCTCGTCGACGAGCTGGGTCCAGCCGTCGAGCCAGCTGAACGTCGCCTCGCGGCGGTTCTCGGCGCGGATGTTGGTCTTGATCGTGGTGGCGACGAGCCGGTCGAGCGCCTGGCCGAGCAGCTCATAGGCGCGGCCCGTGGTGGGGCGGCCGATCGCGCGCAGCAGGTCGTAGGGCATCAGGTGCAGCTTGCGCGGTACGTCGTTGACGCCGCGGCGCGCCATGTCGGCGAGCACGCTGGCGCAATAGATCAGGATATCGGCGTCCCAGATCGTCGCCATGCCGTAATCGGGGTTGGCCGAGACATGGACCCACAGCTTCCCGTCGGGGCTGCGATAGTCGATCGGTTTCACCCGCTTGGACTTCGCAAGGCTGAAGAACGGGCGCTCCATCATCTCGCGCTGATCGCGCAGTGGCAGATCGGCGAGATAGGGGAGGAAGAGGTCGAATTGGTCGGGCACCGCCTCGCGGCTGGCGCGCGTCACTGGGTGTTTCCCCGGGGAAACGGTGGGTGCCGGGCCGGGACCGGGAGAGGGGAAACGCGCGACTGTTTCCCCGGGGAAACAGCCGCCGCGGGGGGCAAAGTTCGTGAAGTTGATGCGTGTGAGGGGGTAAAAGCGTGGGTCAACGCTGCAGACCCCGGCCGTGCGCCTCCAGATGGGCGAGCGCGCGGCGCAGCGCATCGGCGAGTTCATCCGCGTCGGCGCCGGAGCCCGCATGAAGCCGGATCGTCACGCCCTGGCGGTTGGCGGACTGGATCGACAGGGCAGGGCGGCCGTGCGGGGTGGTCCACACCCAAGGGCGCTCCCCCGCCCCGCCCGCGCCCGCCAGCCGCGGCGCATCGAGCAGCTGGCGTACCACGTCCGCGGCACTCCACGGCCCAAGCCCCTTTTCCTGACGCGATTTCTGTTCCCGCGCCATTGCCTTCGCCTTGGCGAGGATGGCGGGCGCTGCGCTCTTGTCATCAAGTGCCTGCGCCAGCGTGTAGGCCGGCTTGAGCTGCACGTCGGCGGGGGAGGCGAAGGCGGCAATCACCGTGTCGGGGAGGGCAGCGACCTTCAGCATCTTCGACAGCCAGCCCTTGGAGAGCTTCAGCCGTTCGGCCATGCGCGTCAGGTGATTGTCGTAATGGCTCCTGAGCGCAGCGGCATAATTGCGCGCGCGTTCGAGGTCGGAGACGTCCTTGCGGGCGCGGTTCTCGAGGTCGGCGAGGCGGAAGGCGGCCTCGTCATCAAGCACCGCGACCTGCGCGACGAACACCATGTCGGGGTAGGAATGGGCCCGCAGCCACGAGATCGACCAGTGCCGCCGGGTGCCGGCGATCACCTCATAATCGTAATCGGGATCGCCCTCCACGCGGCGGACGACGGCTGGCACCTTCTGCCCGCCCTCGGCAATGATCGAGTCGATCAGTTCGCGGCAGCCCTCTTCGGTGAGATGCGCGTAGGAACGCGCATTGCCGGGCCAGATCCGCACGCGCGCGGGATCGAGCAGCAATTGCGTGACCTGCCGCACCTCACCGCTGGCGACGCGCGCCAGGGCCGATTCGCGGCCGAGCAAGGTGGTGCCGCGCAGCCGCTCGCGCCGTTCCGGCGCAGGGGCGGGCGGTGCCACGGGAGAGGCCGCCGCGGGGGAGGGGACAGATGCCGGGGCAGCGTCCGGGATCACGTCCGCGACCGGGGCAGTGATCACCGGCGGTTCGTCGTCGGCGAGCAGCCCTGCGAGATAATCCGATTGCTTACGCGCCATGCCGTGCCTCCATCGCGCGGAACATAATGTGAACATTGAAAAGTAGGAAACCCCCTGCCGCGTGCGCCACCGAGGGTGCCGGGTCAGGCCGCGGCATGGATCACATCCTCCTCACGCGCAGGGGCGACGCGGCCCCAGCCCTGGCGGACGAGCTGCTCGATCTGCCCCATCGCCTCGTCAAGGTTGGCGCGGCAGCGCTTGTGCGTCTTGGGCGTGCCGATTGGGCGTTCCAGCTCATAGACGGTCATCATGCGCAGCGCGGCGTGGCTGATTTCCGCGCTGTCGAGGATCGGCACGGGGAGGAGGGCAGGGCCGAAGCTCTGTTCCATGATCGCGCGGACCATCGCGTGGCTGGGATCGTTCGAATCGAACTTCGAGCAGATCAGCCGGACGAAGCTGTAATCGACCGCAATGCCCGCGCTTTCCAGCTGGCGCAGCACTTGATCCATCATCGACAGGAATTGCACCGTCGAGCAGAAATCGGGGGTGGTGGCGGCAAGCGGCACGAGCAGCGCATTGGCCGCCTGCATCACCGCGAGGCTGATCGTGCCGAGCGCGGGCGGCGGATCGAGGATGACCACGTCATAATCCGCCGCCAGATCGATAAGCCCCTGTTTCAGCTTGCGAAAACGCGCCGCGAGAACCGATTGGCCGTCCGAGCCGGCGGCCGCCAGCTCATATTCGACGTCGAACAATTCGAGGTTCGAGGGGATGAGATCGACGTTGGGCCAGGGCGTTCGCTTCACCGCATAGCCGAGATCCGCCTGCGTCGGATCGATCGACAGATAGGGATAGAGCGTTTCTTCGCGGGTGATGTTGAAATGCGGGTTGAAGCCGAACAGTGTCGTCGTGGTCGCTTGGCTGTCGCAATCGACCACCAGCACGCGATAGCCCTGCACCGCGAAATAATGGGCAAGGTGCGTGGTGACGGTGGACTTGCCGACGCCGCCCTTGAAATTCTGCACCGCGATGATCGCCGGCATGTCGAGTGGCGCGCGCGCCGGGGAGGCGCCGAGCACCTGGCGCATGTGCAGCAGTTCCTCGACCGAATAGCCGAGGCGGCGGCCCTTTTCGCTGGCCGGGGGCGGGGGGAGGCGGCCGTCATCCTCCGCCATGCGGATGCGATTGGTGGAGCAGCCGAGCAGCGCGGCGGCCTCCGCAATGCCGAAGCGCACGTTGAGCCCCTTGCGGCTTTCCGGCAGGAACGCCTTGCGCCGAAGCCGCTCGATCATCCGCTCGCCAGCATCGGCGAGATCGCCGATCTGGCTGGTGATTGCATTCATGAAGTCACCCCGGCGCGCAATTGAAGCTTGTGCTGCGATGTGTGGCACAAATTACTTCAATTGCGCAACAAATATGCGGAAGGATGCTTCGGCACGCTTGCGGCTGGCGCGCGGGCGGACCATATTCGGACCGAATAAGGATAGGTGCCATGTCGCTAGCAGAGCAGATCAAGCCCGTCAGCTATCTCAAGGCCAATGCCGCCGAGCTGCTGCGCAGCATCGGGGAGGGGGGCGAGCCGGTGATCATCACCCAGAATGGCGAGGCCAAGGCGGTGCTTCAGGATGTCGCCGCCTATGAACGCACGCGCCAGACGATGGCGCTGCTGAAGCTGATGGCGCTGGGCACGCAGGATATCGCGGATGGGCGGACGGTGCCGGCGCGTGCGGCGATAGAGCGGTTGCGGCAGCGGCGCGACCCGGCGGCGTGAGCGAGCGCTACGACGTTGAACTGACCGCGGGCGCAGAAGGGGACCTGGAGGCGATCCATGGCTGGATCGCGGGGCAGGGGGGCGACGCGGCGGCGGACCGCTTCCTCGACCAGTTGTTGGAGCGGATCGAGCGGCTGGAGACGTTCCCGCTGCGCGGCGCAATGCTGCCCGAGCTGGAGCCGCTGGGGATGCGTGAGTTTCGCCAGATCATCGCCGCGCCCTATCGCATCGTCTATCGATTGTGGGAGCGGCGGGTCGTGATCGTGCTGATCGCGCATGGGCGGCGCGATTTCACGCAGCTGCTGGAAGAGCGGCTGCTGCGCTGATGGGAATTGCCGAATGACCGATTTCACCTTCATCCATGCGGCCGACATTCACCTCGACAGCCCGCTGGCCGGGCTGAGCCGCAAGGACGAGGCCTTTTCCGAGCTGGTGCGCGGGGCGACGCGGCGGGCGTTTTCCAACGTGGTCGACCTTGCCATCGCCGAGGAAGCGCGGTTCGTGGTGATCGCGGGCGACCTGTATGACGGGACGTGGAAGGACCAGGCGACCGGGCAGTTCGCGATCCGCGAGCTGGCGCGGCTGACGCGCGCCGGAATCCGCGCGGTGGTGCTGTTCGGCAATCACGATGCGGAAAGCCGGGTGTCGCGGCATTTCACCCCGCCCGAGGGGGTGTTCCTGCTGAGCAACCGGCAGTGCGAGACGGTGCGCTTCGATGATCTGGGGGTGGCGATCCACGGGCGAAGCTATCGCGAGGCGGCGACGACGGAGAATATCGCCGCGACATACTGCCCGCCGGAACGGGGCATGTTCAACATCGCCGCGCTTCACACCGCGCTCGACGGGCATGACGGCCATGCCAATTACGCGCCCTGCTCGCTGGGCGAATTGCAGGCGGCCGGGCATGATTATTGGGCGCTTGGCCATGTGCATGAGCCGGCGATCCGATCCGAACATCCGCATATCGTGTTTCCGGGCAACACCCAGGGGCGCAATGTGCGTGAGACGGGGGCCAAGGGGGCGATGCTGGTGCGCGTCGCCGACGGGGCGGTGCGATCGGTGGAGCATCGCGCGTGCGACGAGGCGCGCTGGGCACAGGTGGCGGCCGATGTGCGCGGGGCGGGCGATTATGCCGAGGCGCTGGGCGAGATCCGCCGGCTGCTGGGCGCGAGCGTGCGCGAGGCGGATGGACGCCCGCTGGCGGCGCGGGTGACGGTGACGGCCGATGGCGCGGTGGGGCGGCGGATGCGCGCCGACCCGGCCTGGGCGGAAGGCGAGGTGCGCGCGACGGCGGCGGGCGTATCGGGCGATTTGTGGATCGAGAAGGTGCGGCTGGCGACCGATGACACGGTGCCGATGGGCCTGCCGCCCGAGCTGGTGCAATTGCTGGAGGAGGCGCTGAACGATCCCGATTGCGCGCGCGCGGTGGCGGCGGCGACCGCGCCGCTGGTGGCGAAGCTGCCCGCCGATGTGGGCGACGCGGACATTGCGCCGCTGGTGACGGCGGCGCGGGCGGGGGATTCGGCGGCGCTGCTGGGCGCGGCGCGTGCGGCGGTGGCGGCGCGGCTGGGCGAGGGGGAGGATTGATGCGCTTCCGGCAGATCGAACTGATCCGCTACGGCGGCTTTGCCGACCGATTGCTCGATTTCGGGGACGGCGCGGGGGAGGGCGACCTTCACCTGATCGTCGGGCCGAACGAGGCGGGGAAATCGACCACACTGCACGCGATCGGCGATTTCCTGTTCGGGATTGCCGGGCAGACCGCGCAAGGCTGGCGGTTCGGCTATGGCGATTTGCGCATCCGCGGGCTGATCGAGGCGGAGGGGCGCACGATCGAAGCGGTGCGGCGAAAGGGGAGCAAGGATACACTGCTTCACCCCGCGACCGGGGCGGCGCTGCCCGGCGACGTGCTGGCGCCATTGCTGGCGGGGGTCTACCGGACGGCGTTCGAGCGGATGTTCGGGCTGGACCACCAACGGCTGCGTGAGGGCGGCGAGGCAATCCTGCGCGGGCGCGACGATGCGGCGCAGATCACGCTGGAGGCGGGCACCGGGACCGCCGGGATCGGGCAGGTGCTGGATGCGCTGAGCGGCGAGGCGGCCGAACTGTTCAAGCCGAGCGCGTCGAAGCCGGTCGTCAACAAGCTGATGGCCGAGCGTGCCGAGGCGCTGAAGCGGGTGCGCGAGGCGAGCATCGGCGAACGCGACTGGGGCGAGGAGAAGCAGCGGCGCGCGGCGGCGGAGGAACGCCGCGCCGCGCTGCTGGCTGAGAATGACGCGCTGACGCGCGAGGAAACGCGGCTCGACCGCATCCGCCGGGCGCGCGCGCCACTGAGCCGGCGGGCGAGCGCCGCGGCGGCGCTGGCGGCGCTGGGGCCGATGCCAGACCTGCCGGCGGATGCGGGCGACGCGCTGGGGCGGGCGCGCGGCGACCGGCGGACGGCCGAGGCGCTGGAAATGCAGCTGCAGGGTGACCTTGACCGCAACGCGCAGCAGATCGCCGCGATCGCGGTCGCGGGCGACGTGCTGGCGCTCGACACGCGGATCGCCGCGCTGGAGGAACAGCGGCCAGTGATCGACAAGGCGGCGGGCGACTTGCCGCGGCGGATCGCACGGCGCGAGGAGATCGATGCGCGGCTGGCGAGCGCGCGGGCGGAGGCGGGGCTGGCGCCCGACGCGCCACTGCCGGGCGCGGTGTGGCGGCGGCGGGCGGCGGCCTATCTGCAGGAGCGGCGTGAGGCGGCGGCGGCGGCGAGCGAGGCGGCCAGGCGCCGCGCGGACCTCAACCAGCGGGTGGAGGAGCTGACGCGTGACCGGGCGGCGCTGCCCACCGCGGTTGATACCCAGGCGCTGGAGGCGGCGCTGGCAGCGATGCCGGCCGATGCGGCGGGCGAGCAGAAGCGTGCGACGGCGGATCATGCCCGGCGGCTGGCGCGGGCGGCGGAGCAACTGGCGTTGCTGGCGCCGTGGCAGGGCGAGCCGGCGGCGCTGGCGGCGATGGCCTTGCCGGCGCCCTCCACCGCGGCGACGATCGCACGCGCCATCGCCGAGGCGCGCGAACAAGCGCAGGTGGCGCGGCGCGAGGGCGATGCGCAGGAGGCGGAGCGAATCCGCGCCGAGGGCCGGATCGCGGCGCTGGCGGCGGGGGAGGATCTGCCCACGGGCGAGGCGATCCAGGCGGCGCGCGCGGCGCGCGATGCGCTGGTCGCGGATCTGCTGGCGGGGAAGGGCGTGGCGGCCGAGGCGATGCGCGCGGCGGTGACGCAGGCCGATGCGCTGGCCGACCGGCGCAATGCGCAGGCCGCGCGAATGGCGGATCATGCCGCGGCGGTGGCGGCGCGCGACCTGGCGGTGGCGCTGCGCGATGCGGCGCTGGCGCGGATCGCGCGGGCGGAGCAGGATCGTGCGGCTCAGGAAGCGGAATGGGCCGCGCTGCTGGAGCCGCTGGGCTTTGCCGTGCCGGTGCCGGCGGCCGACTGGCCAGCCTGGGTGGAGCGGCGCGCGCAGGCGCTAGTGGCGCGGCGCGAGGCGGACGAGGCGGGCGAGGCGTTGGCCGCGCTGGAGGCGCAGGCGCAGGCGGCGGCGGATGCCGTGGTCGCGGCGCTGCGCGCGATCGGGGCCGAGCCGCCGGCCGACCCGGCGATGCTGGCGGCGAGCGCGCAGGCGCGGGTGCGCGAGGCGATCGCGGCGGCATCGGCGCGGGCCGAGCTGGAGAAGGCGTTGGCGCGGGCGACCGCGGAACTGGCGGCGGCGGAGCGGGACGATGCCGCGACGGCGTCGGACACGGAGACTCAATCCGATGCCGGTGCGGTTCAGGGCGCAGGGCGTGATGGGGGGCGGCTTGGCGACTTGCTGCGCGAGGCCGGCTTGCTTCGCGGGGATCAACAGCCAGCCGCTGGCGTGGAGGCGCTGGCCGATGCGCTGGCCGCGATCGAGGGGGTGGCGGAAGAGCTGACCAGCCGCGCCGATGTGGTGCGGCAGATCGCCGGGATGGAAGCGGACGCGCGCGCCTTCGCCGAGGAAACGGCGGCGGTGCTGGCGGCGTTGGGGCGGAGCAGCGCGGAGCCGGCAACGCGGATCGTTGCGGCGCTGGCGGCGGAATGGCGCCGCGCGGAGGGCGCGCGCGAGCGGCTTGCCGGGCTTACCGCCGAACGCGATCGGCTGAGCAGCGAAAAGGACAAGGCGGCGGCGCAGTGGCTGGCGGCGGCGCGGGTGATTGATGGCTTGCGCGAACGGATCGGCGCCGATGACGAGGCGGCGCTGGATGCGGCCGTGGCGGCGGCGGGCGAGCGGGCGCGGCTGATCGCCACGATCCGCGAGGCGGAGGCGGAGCTTGCCGGCCTCGCCGGGCCGGACGGGCTCGACGCGCTGGCCGCCGAGGTGGCGGCGCTGTCCCCCGAGGAGGAGGCGATTGCACAGGCCAGCCTGACCGAGCGGCGCGCCGACGTCGCCGCCGCGCGCGAGGAAGTGGGCCGCGCGCTGGCCGAGGCGGAGGCGGCGTTCGCGCGCGCGGCGCAGGACAGCAGCGCGGCGGACGCGCAGCAGATCGTCGCCGACAGCGCGGCGGCGATGGGCGCGGCGGCGGAGGCGCATGTCGAGGCGGTGGCGGCCGCGGCGCTGCTTCGCTGGGTGCTCGACCGCCATCGCCAGCAGAACCAGGCGCCGCTGATCGACCGCGCGGGCACGCTGTTCGCGACGGTGACGGCGGGGGCGTTCGCGGGGCTTGGCGTCGACTATGACGACCAGGACCGGCCCGCGATCCGCGCGATCCGGGCCGGGGGCACGGCGGTCGGCGTCGAGGCGCTGTCGGAGGGGACGCGCGACCAATTGTACCTGGCGCTGCGGCTGGGCGCGATCGAGACCGGGCAGCACGCGCTTCCGATCGTGTGCGACGATCTGCTGATCACCGCCGATGACGAACGCGCGGCGGCGATGCTTCGCGTGCTGGCGGTGGCGGCGCGGCGTAACCAGGTGCTGCTGTTCACACACCATGCGCACCTGATCGACGTGGCGCGCAGCGCGCTGGGCGAGGGCGGCTTCCGGCTACACCGGCTCGAGCCCGCGGCGCTGGCGGCGGCGTGAGGCTGCGGGGGGCACGCTTTTGCGTGGCGTCATCGCGGGGCCGTCCTAGAGGGCGGTGATGGTGATGAATGTCGCGACCGCTGGCGCCGTATCTGCTGCTGCTCGGCCCAGAGCGTGAGCGGAAAGAGCAGGAGCCGGCTCATCACTTCGTAACGAAGCGCCTCGAGCGCGTTGCGCCACTTCATGAAGTTCATGGCGGCATTCCGGGTCGCACTTTCACCCCTGCAATGGCTGGACGGCAACGACGGAGGCGCGGCTCGTCGGGGGGGGAGCGCGCCGGGTAGGTAATTGTCACGATAGGGCGCCGGAAGAGGGGGATTTATCGATCTGCTGCCGGAGCAATTGGGCACAGCTGTCGGACTACTCACTTGGGCATGGGGGACCGAGCGTTGGATTTGCCACCACCTCCCGTCTTGGTGCCAGCGGTGCAGGAGGCGCCGGCCGCCTCCCAGCCAGCCGCCTCCCAACCACCCACATCCCAACCACCCACATCCCAGGCAGCGGAACCCAGGCCCGAGCGCACCCTGGGCCACGACGTGCCTGCGGCCCGGGCCGACGGCATCCAGGTGATCGAAGGCTCGGTGCGCCGGTCGGGTACGACGACGTTGCCGCAGGCGGGACCGTCGGGGCTGCGCAGCGGCCAGATCGCCACCTCCGCCGCGCAGCAGAGGCCGATCACCGATATCTATGACCGCGATGGGCTGCATGTGCGCTGGTACCTGCAGAGCGGGCTCAATTACGATATCGAGAACAACCTGTTCTGGAACCTCGCCTCGGTCTTCTCGCCGCAGTCGCGGTTCAATTCGGACGAGAACTGGCTGGAGGGCTATGCCAAGCCGGGCGTCGGGTTCGACAAGACCTTTGCCGATGGCGCGATATTCTATGGCAAGATTTCCGCCGTTGCCTCGCGTACCTGGGGGACCGATGCGTTCGATTCACGCAACCAGGGCGCGATCACGCTGGAGGAAGGCTATCTGGGGTTCCGCACCGGGGGGGCGGGGGCGAAGTTCGACCTGTCGGTCGGCCCGCGCGAGCTGACGCTGGGCAGCGGGATGCTGATCGCCAATGGCGGGGTGAACGGGTTCGAGCGCGGGGCGCTGAAATTCGGGCCGCGCAAGGCTTGGAAAAAGGCGGCGATCGGGCGGATCATCAACGGGCGCCAGACGATCACCGGCTATTTCATCGAGCCGCGCGAATTGCCGTCGAACAATGGGCGCAACCAGCTGGCCGGGGTCGATTTCCGCTATGATGCGCCGAACGAGGATTTCCTCGGCTTCACCTATATCAACGTGTTGCGATCGGAATCGCCGTACATCCGCGCCGCGCCCGGCGGGGTCGGGGAGCCGACGATCATCCCCGACGGGCGCGACCAGACCAATGTGGTGAACCTGTATTTCCGCGGCAGCCGCGACACGGGGCCGCTGCGCAACTGGTTCATCACCGGCGACGCCGCCTATCAGTGGAACAACCGGATCAACATGTCCGCCTGGGCCGCGCGCGGGCAGATCGGCTACAAGTTCGCCGACACGCCGTGGACGCCGACGCTGATCTACACCGCCAAATATTTCTCTGGCGACAATCCCGATACGCCCAAGCTGGAGCGGTTCGACCCGCTTTACTACGAAGGATCACCCGGCATCTGGGCGACGGGGGCGGAATCGTCGATGGTGTTCATCAACACCAATGTGAAGGCGCTGGAGTTCAGCGGCGCGGTGCAGCCGTCGCAGAAGATCACCGTCACGCTGCGCTATTCCTATATCGCCGCCGCGCAGCTCGACAGCCCGCTGCAGTTCGGACAGGCAACGCGCTTCGTGCGGACGCCGAGCGGGTATAATCTGGTCGACGGGGTGACCAGGTCGCACCTCTCGGACGATTTTTTCCTGGAATATAACCAGATCCTGACCAGCAACATGTTCCTGACGATCGGGCTGGCCGCGTCCTTCCCGGGCGCGGGGATCAAGGCGGCGATCCCGGGCAAGGCGCCGACCTGGACCGGCGCCTTTGCCAATGTGGTGATCAATTTCTGAGCGGTGTCCGCGGCGGATCACGGTTCGCGGCGGATCGGATAGAGCGCGTGGAAGGGGTCGCGCGGAGACCCCTGGTCCAGCACCCAGGCGAGCCGGGCATCGGGATCGTTCGCGAACATGGGATCTGTTCGCAGCTTCGCGGAGAAGCGGTCGCGCAAGGGGCGATCGTTGGCGAGCAGCGCTTCGGCGCTTGGCACCAAGACGAACGCCTCGCCGCCTGGCGCGGTGGAGAGCAATTCCGGGAAGAAGCCCCAGGCAAGAAAGGAGTCCTGGCTTTCGGGTTCGAGCAGGGCGGCGGCGAGCAGGCCGAGCGGCTGATCGACGGGTACGCGGATGCTGCCGGACGGCATAGTCTCACGGATCTGCTCATGCACCAGGTCGGGGGCGGCGAGCGGGATGCGGCCGTCGGTGGCCGGCTTGCTGTGCGGCGAGACGAGCCCCACGCGATCGAGGGTCAGTGTCCGCGGTTCATCAAGCACCTCGTAGCGGATGCCATGGAGCTGCAGCCGGTCGATCACCTCGGCCTGCGCGGGCGGGATCCACCAGGCGCGGGGCAGCGTGACGCGCTGCGTTGCCTCTTGCCCGATGATCGGCATGCGAAAGGTGATCGGGCGCGCCAGCCAGCGTTGTTCGTCGCGGCCCGTCACCGGCGACCGGTAGGTGTCGAAGGCGACCCCCTTGAACTGGTCGACCCAGCCGATCGGCGCAGCGGCGGGCTGCCACTTCGTCAGGAGGGTGCGGGGGCGGCTGGCACGGTCGCGCGCCTTGGCGGCCACGATCCGCGGCGCCTCTGCGTCGGCGAGGCGGATCGCTTCTTCCAGCAGCACATACGTGCCCAGCACGCGCTGACGATATGGCTTCAGCATGTGGTTTTCGACGAGCACCGTCGGCACGCCAATGAAGTCGCCATAGCCAGTCGAATAGCGTGGTCCCTCGGGAGCATAGCGGATGCCCTTCGCCGGATCGCGCGTGTCGATCGGACTGGGGTAGATGGCGGGGACGTGACCGGCCCGTTCCAGCGCCGCGGTCACCGCCGGGCCGAAGCGATCCTCCAGCCAGTCAGCGGTGGCGCGATGGCGCGCGTAGCGACCCCAGCCGGCATAAGTGAAGGTGATGTCATATTGCATGTCGAAGCCGTCGCTGACGTGGCAATCGACGTAGAGGATCGGATCGAAGCGCCGCAGCAACGTGATGATGGCGCGCGTTTCGGGGGCGTCCGCCTTGGCATAATCGCGGTTCAGATTGATGTTGCGGGCGTTGCGCTGATAGCCCTTCTGATCCGGGCCGCGCAGCGCGGGGAAGTTCCACGCGCTGGTCCGTTCGTGACCATCGATATTGAGGATCGGCACGAAGACGAGGTCCACCCGATCGAGCAGGTGGGCCTTTCCCCCCATCGCTATGTCCCGGAGCAGCATCAGCCCGGCATCCTTGCCGTCGATCTCGCCGGCGTGGATGCCCGCTTGCACGAGGACGACGGGGCGCCGCGTCCCGCCCTTGCTGGCGCGGACGAACACCAGATCGCGGCCTTCGCTCGTCGTGCCGAACGTCTCGACCGAGATCAGTGGCGAGGCGGCGGCGAGCCGGTCGAGCCACGCGCGGACCTCCGCATAGCCCGCGGTGGTGGCAAAGCCCGCGCGTTCGGCGGGGGTGATCCACGGATGGTCGGCCGCGACGACCAGCCGCTCGCTTGCGCCAGTCCACGGCAGCGCCGGCGGCAGGACCGGTCGGGCGGGAGAGGGCGAGGGGGCGGCGGGGACGGTGGCGGCGGCCGGTGCGGTTGGAGTGGCCGGGGCCGAGGTTGGGACCGGAGTAGGGGTTGGCGAGTGCGAAGCGGTCAATGCCGTTGCTGCGGCGAGAAGGAGCGGAAGCACAAACGATCCTTGTGATGTGATGTTGCAACATTCCAGTTGCGCCTTATGCCAGAGCCTCTATGGAATGTTGCAACATAACTCAACCAAGCGGTGGTTCGTGATCGGTGTGTGGGGAATTTCGACGATCGTGCCGTGCCGGACGGATCGGGCAAGGGCCGGAGCGTTCATGCTGGCCGCTGCCGGCATAGGGGCGGCAGTGGGGGTGGGGGTTGCCCGGGCCGAAACGGGCGAGTCCGACATCGTGGTGCTGGGCACGCGAACCAGCGTCGACCGGACGCGGTCGTCCGACACGGTGACGGAGCGGATGTCGCAATCGAGCCGATCGGTCGAGCGCGACATTCTGGACGCGGCGGGCACCTATCGGCTCAGCGACGCACTCGAGCTGGTGAGCGGGTTCAGCCAGCAGAACAACCGCGGCGGTGTGATCGACAATTTCGCGGTGCGCGGCTTTCTCGGAACGCCGGATGGGGGCGCCGAATATTATGTGAACGGCTTTCTCGCCAATCGCGGCATGGCCCCTCCGCGTGACCCGGCGACGACCGAACGGATCGAAGTGCTGAAGGGGCCGGCCGGTGCGCTGTTCGGCGATGTTGATCCGGGCGGGCGGGTGAACATCGTGACCAAGGCACCGCGCTTCACGCCGCACGCCAATGCCTCGATCAGCTATGGCTCGTTCGACACGCGCCGGATCGAGGTGGATGCCACCGGGCCGCTGACCGATACGCTGGCGGGCCGCATCGTCGTGGCGGCGGAGGATAGCGACGGGTGGCGCGATCACGTCACGATCAATCGCCGCATCGTCTCGCCATCGCTGACGTGGCAGCCAAGCGATGCGGTGCGCCTGACCTATATCGGCGAGTTCAGCCGTTTCGACACGCCATTCGATCGGGGCATTCCGGCGATCGGCGGTGACGCCAACGCGCTGCCGCGATCGAACTGGTATGGCGAGCCATCGAACGGCCTCACCCGATCGAGGAACGACCAGCATGAGTTCACCGGACTTGCGCAACTGAGTGACCAGTGGACGCTGAACGGCGGCGTGGTGTGGCGCACCGGGACATTGAAGGGCCTGTCGGCCGATCAGTCGCGTATCGAGGGAAGTGCGCTGTGGCGCCAGCGGCGGTCGCGCGACTTCAGCGTGAAGGACGTGTCCGCCCGTCTGGAACTGGCCGGAACGATTGGCCGGCATCGGGTCAGCATCGGCATCAAGGGCTATACATTCGACTATGGCGAGCGCTGGCTGCGGATCAATCCGTCGGCGGCTGCGCCTTATGCCGTGGACCTGTTCAACCCGGTGTATGGCGCGGTCGCGGCGCCGCTGCGCCCGTTCACCAACAACGACGAAAGCCGCTGGGTCGGCACGTTCTACGTCCAGGACATGTGGGACGTCACCGACCGGCTGACGCTGGTCGGCGGCGCGCGGATCGATCCGTACCGGCAGAAGATCGTCAACAACAACACCGGGATCACCGGCCGCACCATCGACGAGCCGGTGAATTTCCGGCTGGGCGGCCGGTATCAGGTCAGCGAGGCGATCGCGGTTCATGCGAACTGGGGCGAGAGCTTCTCGCTCAACACCGGCACCGACAGCAGCGGGGCCGGGTTCGGGCCGGAATCGGGGCGCGGCTATGAACTGGGGGTCGCGGCCAAGCTGCCCGGCATCGACGTGGCCGCCACATGGTTCGACATTCGCAAGACCGACATCCTGACGACCGATCCGAACAACGCGAACTTCCTGGCGCCGGTCGGCAGTATCGTCAGCCGCGGGATCGAACTGGATGCCTCGGCACGGCTCGGTCGAGGCTGGCAGATCGTCGCCAATTATGCCTGGCTCGACGCCAAGGCGGACGATGCCGCTTTCCCCACGCCCGAGGTGCTCAACGTGGCGGCGCATTCGGGCACCTTGCTGGTCGTCCATCGCATCCCGTCGCGACGCGGCGAGTGGCAGGTGAGCGGCGGCGTTGCCTATGTCGGCGATCGCACCGGCGCGGTGACGCAAGATCCCGTCATCTTGCCCGGTTATGTGAAGGCGAAAGCGGCCGTCGAGGCGCCGCTGACCCAAAAATTGCGCCTTCGGGTGGAGGCCGACAACCTCTTCGACACGCGGTACGCCGCCAGCTCCTACAGCGCGCTCTGGATCTATCCCGGTGCGCCGCGAACCGTGCGCGCCTCGCTGCGCCTCGACATCTGAGGAAGAACCCCATGGACCGGAGCGGCACCCCGCCAATCCTCATCGACGACCTGACCGTCGGCTATGGCGAGCAACGCGTGCTCGACCGGCTGTCGCTGCGGGTGCCCGCGGGCAGCATTACCGCGCTGCTGGGTGGCAATGGCGCGGGCAAGTCGACGACGCTGGCGACATTGCTCGGCTTCGTGCGTGCCCAGTCGGGGACGGTGCTGGTCGCCGGCATCGACCCGGGGACGAACCCGGACGCTGCGCGGCGGCGGATGGCCTATCTGCCGGAGAATGTCGCGCTCTACGAGCATCTCAGCGCGGTCGAGAATGCGGACTATCTTCTCGCCCTGTCGGATGAGCGCAAGGAGCGTGGCGCGATTACCGAGGCGCTGGCCGCGGCGGGGCTGCAGCAGCGCGCCTGGGACCAGCGGCTGAGCGGCTTTTCCAAGGGGATGCGCCAGAAGGTGGCAATTGCGGTCGCGCTGCTGCGGGACGTGCCGGTGCTGCTGCTGGACGAGCCGACGTCGGGTCTGGATCCGCGCGCGACGGCTGATTTCAACGCACTGGTGCAGGCAGTGCGCGACCGGGGAACGGCCGTGCTGATGGTGACGCACGATCTGCTCTCCGCAGCCGACGTGGCCGATCGGATCGGCTTCCTGGAGGCGGGGCGGATCACCGACGACGCGGAGGCCCGCGGCCCGCAGCGCTTCGACGTGCGCGCGCTGCATGCGCGTTTCGCTGCGGGAACGAAGGGGCAGGCGGCATGAAGCACATCCGGCTGATTGCGACCGACGAACTGCGCCTCATGGCGCGCAACCGCGTCGCCATCATCGCCGTCGGCCTGTTCGTTCTGCTGACGATCGTGGCGGTGCTCAGCGCCTGGTCGCACCAGCGCGCCAACGCGGAGCTTCGCGCGCGTCACCAGCATCAGGCGGAACATGCGTTCGACGCGCAGCCCGACCGTCACCCGCACCGCGTGGTGCATTATGGCCATTTCATCTTCCGCCCGCTCGGCCCGCTCGCCGCCTTCGATCCGGGCGTCGATGCCTTTACCGGGAGCAGCATGTTTCTGGAGGGGCACCGCCAGAACACCGCCAATTTCGGTGATGTGCGGCAGAGCTCGATGCTGATCCGCTTCGGGCAGCTGACCCCCGCCTTCGTGCTTCAGGTCGTCGCGCCGTTGCTGCTGATCTTCCTCGGCTTTGGCGCTGTCGCGCGTGAGACGGAGCGCGGGACCATCCGGCTGTTGATGCTGCAAGGCGTGTCCGGCGCACAGATCGTCGGCGGCAAGCTGCTGGCACTGGGCGCGGTCGCCATCCTCGCCGGTGCGCCGGCGATGATCGGCTTCCTCGCGATCGCCGGGCAGCCTGGTGCGCTGATGCTGCCGATCGCCGCCATCGCGCTTGGCTATGCCGCGTATCTCGCGCTGTGGGTGGTGATGATCGTGCTGGTATCGACGCTGGTGCGACGCAGCCGCGAAGCCTTGCTTGTGCTGATTGCTTTATGGGCTGTCACCGTTGTCCTGCTGCCGCGCCTCGCGCCCGATGTCGCCACGGCCGCCATCCCTCTACAGAACCGCCTCCAGACCGACGTGGCGATCGCGCGCGACCTGCGGCGGATGGGGGACAGCCATAATCCTGACGACCCCCATTTCGCCGCGTTCAAAGCCGATGTGCTGAAGCGATACGGCGTTGAGCGGGTCGAGGAGCTGCCGGTCAATTACAAGGGATTGCTGGCGCTGGAGGGGGAGCGGCTGACCGCCGGCCTTTTCGACCTGTATGCCGACGAGAACCATGACGCGCAGCAGCGGCAGAACCAATTGGTCCGCGCGATCGGCATGGTCAGCCCGGCGATCGCGCTCCGCTCACTCTCGATGGCGGCGGCCGGCACCGATTTCGCGGGGCATCGCCGCTTTCTCGAACAGGCGGAGGACTATCGCTACGCGCTCGTCCAGCGGCTGAACCGGATGCAGGCGCAGGGGGTCAGCTACGGCGACGACACGGCAACAGACCCGGGTGCTGACCAGCGCAAGCGCGTGGCGGCGAGCAACTGGGGCCAAATACCCGACTTCGCCTATCGACCGCCCCGTGGCGGCGCGCTCGCCGCCGGGGCGGTGCCGGGAGTGATCGTGATTTTGGCCTGGCTCATCATCGCCGCTCTGTTGCTCTCAAGAAGGGCGAGCCGCCTGGGCGTAGTGCGGCCGGGAGCGGCGCGATGAACCTTTGGATGCAGGAACTTCGCCTGCTGGTCCGTGCGCGGCTGATCCTCGTCACCCTGGCGTTGCTGGCCGCACTGTCGGTGGCGGCGGTGGCTGCGGGCATGGCGGAGGTGGAGCGTCAGCGCGCTGCGATTGCCGCTGTGCCCGCGGCGCAGGCGGAGGACATCGCTGCCGTCGTCGACTATGTCGGGCGCAGCCGGGATGCCGGAAGTGCGGCTTATTACAGTTTCCATCCGACCTGGGATTCGCCGTCGCCGCTCGCCTTCGCCGCGTTGGGGATGCGCGATGTGTCCCCTTTTATCCTGCGCGTCAGGGCGCTGGGGCTGGAAGCGCAAATTTACGACGGCGATGTCTTCAACCCCGAGCTGGCGCTGCCCGGCCGGTTCGATTTCTCCTTCGTGCTGGTGTTTCTGGCGCCGCTGTTCGTCATCGCGCTGTTCCACGATCTGACGTCCGCGGAGCGGGAGAGCGGGCGCTGGCGCACGCTGGCGGCGTTGCCGCGCGGCGGTGCCGGGCTGATGCGGCGGCGAAGGGTGCTGCGGCTGGTGCTGCTCTGGGCTGCGCTGGCCATACCCTTTACGATCGGCGCGCTGCTATCGGGCGTGGGCGGCGGGACGATCCTGCTGATCCTGGTGGTCATTGCCGCCTATCTCTTGTTCTGGATCGGTCTTGCCGCGCTGGTGGGGCGGCTTCGATGGAGCTCGGCCGTCAATGCCGCGACGCTGGCCGCTAGCTGGCTGGTGCTGGTGCTGGTCGCGCCCACGCTGGCGCATGTCGCGATCAACCGCGCGCTGCCGATCAGCCAGGGTGCGGAGATCGCGCTGGCCCAGCGCGAACGGGTGAACCATGCCTGGGATATCCCCCGCGAGGAGACGATGCGCCGCTTCTATGCGCGACATCCGCAATGGGCCATGTCGGCGCCGCTGGGCGCGCCGTTCCACTACAAATGGTATTTCGCCTTTCATCAGAACGGCGATGAGGACGTCGCCGATCAGGTGCGCGCCTATCGCGAAGGGCTGGAGCAGCGCGATGCTGCCGCGCGAACGCTCGGCTGGATCATGCCCCCTGCCGGTGTGCAAACGCTGCTGACGCGGCTGGCAGCGACGGATCTGACCGCGCAACTGGCGTATCAGGACCGGATCCGCAGCTTTCACCGGCAATTGCGCGAATTCTACTACGACTATCTGTTCAACGATCGCCCGTTCGATGCTGATGATTTTGCCCGAGCGCCGAGGTTCAAGGGATAGGCGCCCCCCCGTCGATCAGCGCAGCACCGCCGCCGCGTCGGCCAGCCGCACGTCGTGCATCAGGTTCAGATAGGCGTCGACATAGCCCTTGTGCGAGGCGCCGACGATGGTGAGGAGGCGGGTGCCGGGCTGGCGCGCGAGCACGTCGCGGATGTTGGCCACCATGCGCAGGTTGCGCGTTTCCCAATAGCCGACATAGCGGCGGCCAAAGCCCTGCGGCGAGGGTTCGACCAGGGCGGCGCCGAAATCGGCCTCATAAGCGAGCGTCGGGGTCTGCGGATCGTTGAGCGCCCGGTACATCGCCAGCAAGCCGTCGGGCTGCGTCAGCCGGGCCTCATGCTGCTGATCCTGCGCGCGCTGCGCCCTGGCGGCGGGATTGTCCCACGCGCGCATGATCGCTGCCTCTGCTGCCGCGCGATCGGTGGGCTCCGGCGTGTCGGCGGAATGATCGTCGATGCTCCATAAACGTTCATGGCCGAGCCGCGCGGCCAGCACCGCGGCGATCCAGTAATTCTCGTCGCGCCGGCCCTTCAGCGCGGCGAGCGTTGTTGCGAGGTCCGCCGTCAGCCCGTCGCCGGCGCGCTGTTCCGCGGTGGGCAGGCGGAGCCACTGGACCAGCGCGGAGGCTGGCTCCCCCGCGGCGAGCAGGATGGCCGCGAGGTGGCGGCGCTGTCCGGCGGTCGGCTTGGCCGGCCAGGCGGCGGGGCGGTGTCGGTGTCGGTGTCGGTGTCGGTGTCGGGGCAATAGCTCTCCACCGTATCGGCATAGCGCGCAGGATGGCGGCGCAGGCTGTCGCATTGCAGGCCGGAGAGCGATTCCGTGGCGATGGCGGTCGGCTGCCAGCGGGCCAGCCGGTCGAGCAAGGGCGACAGCTGGGCCGGGCGGAAGCCGTCGCCAAGACCCGACAGATGCACGGTGCCGAGCACCAGTACCTCGTTGGGCGCGCCGGCAGGCGGGCCCTTCAGCTGATCGGGGCGGAAGGCCGGGCGGTAGTCGCCCGGCGCGGCGGCGGACGTGGTGGTGGCGCCGGTCAGCGCCATCGCGGCAGCCAGCGTGCCCGGTAGCAGGCGTCGCATCATCCCCTCCCTGTCCTGTGTCCCGGAGCCGATGCTAGTGGCACTGTATTATTCGGTCAACACACCCGGGCGGCGGTGCTCAGCGTGCGGCGCGGGTCTCGTCGCCCATCAGCCAGAAGGTCAGCGCGGAGAGGATCGCGGCGGTGGCGGCGGCGCACCAGAGGGCGGCGTTGGGGGACCAGATAAAGGCGCTCGCCCCCGCGATGCCGCCCAGCACCAGCGATAGCCACAACAGGAAATAGGACAGCCACTCCCGGTCGCACGTACCGCGCAGGAGGTCGGCGAGCCGGTGTCCGAGCTTCACCAGCGTGCCGGTCATGTAGGTGACGCCGATCCCCACCTCCCCATCGCGGCGGAAGATCGCATTCGCGCTGCCCATGGCGACGCACAGGAAGCCGACCGCGACGCGGTGGCGCCCGGCGCTGTCGATCGCGGCGGCCACGACCAGCAGCAGGGTGACCGTAAGGGTGGCGGCGAACTTGCGGTGGTGCGCTGGCGCGCTTTCGCCGATCAGGACGTTGAAGATAACGCCGGCGACGAACAGCGCGACGAGCGTGGCGGCCGCGACGGCGATCGTCAGCGATTGAGTGACGCCGATCGACAGGCGGGTGGAATTGCCGCTCATGAACGAGACGAACAGCCCGCCGGATCTAAGGAAGCCGATCGCATCGACCGCGCCGGCAAGCATGGCGTAGCCCATCGCCAGGATGCGCAGGTTTCGGCCATATCGCAGCATCGCTGCCCTCCAATGCGGCGCGCGGGGGGGATGCCGCCGATCAGCCCGCGCCGCACCCTAGAGCGCGCTGCGCCAAGCGCAATCGGGGCCCTCCAGGGGCAACATGGGAGGTGCGATCTGATCCAGGTTACGCAGAAAACGGCGCGTACGTTCCGCGGCGGTAACGACTTAGCGCCGGCTGGGCCGTTGATGCGGAAAGGCTATGCGCCGCCCGCGGCGGCCCGGCCTTGCAGATGAGGAGCCTTGCCATGGAACGCACCGACCATCCCGCCGCCGACCCCGAGCGGCAGACGCCGAAGAACCCCTTCGATCACGGCGAGGGGCTGTACGGCCAATCCTATTCGCCTGCGCGGGAGGAGGCGCTGCGCCGTGAGGATCCGTCTGGCGCCGTCAATGCCGATCCGGCCGGGGGCGGGGAAGGGGCAGGGGCGCGCGCCTCGGTCGATCCGGTCACCGGCGAGGCGCGCGGCAGCGGCGCGGGCGCAGCGGAGGACCCGTCGACCAAGCCGGCCGCGTGGAAGCCGGGGGCGGGCAGGAACGCCGCGAGCCGCTGAGGGACGGCTGTCCGCGTGATCGCGGCCCCGGATCGTCGGTCAGGCCGTCGCGCGTTCGGCCGGCTTGCGGAATTGCAAGTGCCTTGCGTTATAGCCGGCAAACCGGTGGATCGCGCGCAGATCGTTCAGGGTGATCTCATCGCCCTTGCGGCTGATGAGGCCGCAATCCTTCAGTTCATCGAGGTAATTTGTCGCGGGCATTGCCGGAAGGCCGCACACCGAGGCGACGTCGTCATCCGTGAGCGGAAGCGCAAAGCGATTGGCGCGCACGCGCCCGATGATCCCCAATCGCGCATGTAGCTGGCACAGCAGATGCGCGACGGTTTTCAGCGGGTCATGTTGATCGGCGTTGGCGACCCATTCGCGCAGGATGGTCAGATCGATCAGCACGCTCCTCCAGATTGCGCGTGCAAGGACAGGCACCTCGATGATGACATTGTCGAGTGCCGCGACATCGATCTTGCCGACACGACAGTCCGTCAGCGCCGTCACACCATGGTCCATGGCAGGAAGGATCGTAGCGTGGACGTTGCAGAAGTCCCCCGGGATCAGCAATTCGGTCAGCTGACGATTGCCGTCGGCCGTCATCCGGTAGCGGGCGGCCCAACCATCCAGGACGACACGGAGGCTCTCGATCCTGGTCCCTGCGGAAACAATGTCGCTTCCCGCGATGGTTCTATATTCGTTGATCCAAGTGCTATTTACCTTCGCGGCGTCTTCGTCCCGTATTCTTGTCACTGCGCGCAGTTTCGCAATCAGGGGAGAGTATGGCATCGCGTTGCGCATTCTACACGGTCACGTCCGATCCATTCCTTGCTCCTTCAACCGTTCTTGCGCAAGGCCATGGTTAACGGCGGTACAATGACATCGCTGTCGACCAAGGTTACCTGGTCCTGTACGATCAGGAGGTGCATCGTTTTCTCGCCCTAATGCGCCAATGCAGCGCCGGGTTTGAGGCGGACCGCGCCAAGTTGGCAAGGCGCAAATCTGGAACAAGGGACTGATAATCTGGCTCGTCGCAGCGAGTCACAGAAGCTTTGTTGGCGGGCGGGATGCGTGTGCGAAGGGCGATCCGATCTCCGCATGCCCTTTCATCCGGAACACGGCTGAATCTGACGCATGGCGCCGCGTGTATCGAAGCGCCTATTTCGATGTGACCGGAAACGCCGGTTAATAGACACAGCGGCGGGCCGCCTCTGCTCACTTGCCTCTGTCACACCGATCGGCCCGCCCCGCCGGGCACATCAGCTTTCCGTCAGAGAGAATAACTCAGGATCGTCCTTTCCGCAGCTCATTTGGCCGCAGAGGCAGGCAGGTTGCGTAGCTGACCACCATGCGCACGATTGAGATAGTGACCGGCCAGCGTGTAGTGCGCGCGCTTCGCGGCGGGGTTCTGTGCTGCCTTCGCCATCTGCAGCTCACTTTCGGCCCGGACGCAGAAGTATTCCTTATCGTAGATCGACATGGCAACCTCCTCGCTAGTCGATAGATGTGAGTCGGATCGCCCGCCACAACGTGGGTTAGAACAGGTCTGCGACATGGCAGGATCACTGCGTCCCGCTGCCGTATGCCGCGACATCGCGCGCGGCTTCGGTCCTGCCGGTCGTGAGCGTCGCCTCAACTTCAGCCGGTGGGTCAGGTGAGGGCGAGGACGCTCCAGCGGCCCGTCTGGCGGACAAGGCGGGATGACCAGCGGCGACCGCTTGCGGCGGCGAAGCGATCGTGGATGCCGGCCGCCTGCTGCGCGAAATCGTAAAAGGTGATGCGGTGATGGGCGAGGACGAGCCGCCCGCCGGGACGCAGCACGCCGGCCACCTGCCGCGCCAGCGCGTTCATCGCGGCGGGATCGAGATAATAGAGCAATTCAGCGATGACCACCGCGTCATAACAGGGGCGCGGCGACGGCGCGGGCACGGCGAGCTGGCGGGCACGGGCGCGCGGGGCGTGGCCGGCGATCGCGCGGGCGACCAGCCGGGTGCCGTGCGCGGTTGCCTCCGTCGCGTCGAGGCGGAGGGCGCGCGCGGCGAGCGAGCGGCTGTTGGAGCCATTGCCCGCGCCAAGTTCCAGCACGCGGCCAAGCGGGCCGGGGCCGAGCGCGTGGAGAATGGCGTGGCGCTTCACCACCTCGTCGGGCTTGTCCCACGTCGACCAGGGATCATCGCTCTGGGCAAATTTTGCCTCGAACCCGGCGAGGTCGATCGGTTTCATGCGTCCCATCCGAACCGTTCGCGCGGGGCCGCGAAGGCGGCGAGGTGGCGGTGGGTGATGGTGAAGCCCGCGGTGGCATCGGTGATCAGCCCCGCCTGGGTGCGGTAGCGGCGGATCGCGGCGCGCTTCATCGGCACGTGCGAGGCGGTAAGCGGCAGGTGCGGCCCGCGCAGCCGGCGCCCCGCGCCTGCCGGCCAGACGTGATACACCGCGCGTGCCTCCCCGCGGCGGGGGACGGCGCGCAGGGCGCGGGCGACCGCGGCGTGATCTTCATGCGCGTCATCGGCGACCGGGGCGACGATCAGATCGGGTGCGCGGCGCGACAGCAAGGCGCGGCGCAGCGCGTGGGGCAGGCGCGATGCCGGCGCGCCGAGCCCACCGTCGGGCAGGCCGAGGAAGCGGATCGCCGGCGGCGTGATGCCGATCGGGCGCAGCACGCGCCGCGTTTCGCGCCGCCGCTCCGCCACCAGCCGGGGGCGGGGCCAGCGCCGGCTGCCGGGATGCGAGGCACCACCGTCGCTGACCACCAGCACCTCCACCGTCGCGGCGCGCGCGCGAAGCCGCCGCATCAGCGCCCAGGCGGCGACCGCCTCGTCATCGGGGTGCGGCGCGATCACCAGCAGGCGGCGCACGTGGCCGAAGCCGCGTTTCCCTAGGTTTGTCACAGTGTCGGGGTCAGCAGCCCGGCGGCGACCGCCGCGCCGGCCCGGTCGCGCTGCAGATCGGGGGCGGGCTGGCGCAGATAGACGGTGAGGTCGGCGAGCGCGGCATTGAGCGGGTGATCGAGGAACATCGCCTGCACGCCAACCGCCGCCTGCGCCAGCGTCAGCACGGCCTCGCCCGCGGCATAGACCGCCGCGCGCGCCGCGGCGACATGCGCCAGCGTGTCGTCGGGGCGGTTGACGCGCCAGTTGGCGGCCGCGCGCGCGACCGCGTGGGCGGCGCCCTGTGCCGCGCGATAGAGATCGGCGAGCCGGGCGCGCTGGTGCGGATCGCCGTCCCGCCCGGCGGTGACGAGATGGTCGCGCGTGCGATCGACCACGCCCGCGATCCCGCCCGCCTGCACCGCGGCAAAACGGATCGCGCCGCCGCTGAACCATGGTTCGCGCACGTAATCGCCCGACTGGCCGATCAGCGCCTCGGGCGGGAGCACTGCGCCGTCCCAGCGGGCAAGATGCGTCTCCGACCGCTGCATCCCGCTGACCCGCCACCAGGAGCGGTCGATCGCCGGCGGCGTCTCCGTCAGGTCGACAAGCAGCAGCTGGCGGCCGCCGTCGACATCGACCGGGACCAGCGCGTGGCTGAGCAGCCCGGCGCCAGAGGCAAAGGCCTTGGCGCCCGACATGCGGCCGTCGCTGAGCGTCGCGGGGTCGCCGGGCTGATCGGCGTTCCACACGCCGAAGGCGCCGCCCGCCTGCGCGGCCGCCTGTGCCGCCTCGCGCTGCGCGGCGTTGCCGTAGCGGGCGATGATCTGCAGCGCATCGACATGCCCTTCGAACAACCGGCCGAGCGGAAGGTCGCTGCGGCCGACCGCGTAGAGCAGCCGCAGCAGGCGCAGCAGCGCGTCGGGATCAGCAGGGTCGGCGAGGCCATCCAGCCGGGGGGTGAGCGCGGCAATGTCGGCGCGGTCCAGCGGGGCGATCATGCCGCGCCCTCCAGCCGGTGCTGCTCCAGCCCCGCGATCAGCCGCTCGGCATCGGGGAGGGTGACCGTGCGCATCCCGCCCGGCGGGGCGCCGACGATCCGGGCGGCGAACGCCTCGCCATTGGCGCATTCGGCGGCCACCGCGACGATCTCCGCCAGCGGCAGGCGCAGCGGGGCGGCGAGCCGGGCATGGAAACGCCGGTCGCCGCCGTGGCGCTGGCGTGCCTCCGCCTGCATCGCATAGCGCCAAGCCTCGTCCGCCGGATGCGCCACCAGCGGCGGCTGCTCCGCGGTGTCGAGCGTCGCGAGATGCGCGGCAAAGCCGCCGCCGGCGCGGCCATCGCGCCGGGTCGATGTTGCCACCCGCACCGCGCCATCGCGGCGCAGCGCGAAGCCCAGCCGCGCCGCGGCATCGGCAAAGGTTGCATCCTCGCCATTCCCCAGCGGCGGGAAGCCGCCGGCCGCGCGATACACCGCGCTCGTCATCGCCAGGCTGGCGGCGCTGGTCCAGTGATGCGTGTCGCCCGCCTCCCACGGGACGGGATCGAGCCGGCGGCGCAGGGCGTGAAGGCGATCGTAATAGACCTCCAGCCGCGCCTGCAGTGGGGCGGCGTGGCCGGGTTGCTGCACGATCCGCCCGGCGACCACATCGGCCTCAGCCAGCCCCGCCAGGGTCGCCGCGACCCAGTCGTGCGCTGGGCAACTGTCGGCATCGGTGGTCAGCAGCAGTCCGTCAGGCGCGACCGACAGTGCAAGCGCCATCGCCCGCCCGCGCGCGAGCCCGGCATTGGACGGGCGACCTGCGTCGCAACAGTCGGTGATGATGCGATAGGGCAGCGTCGGGGCCAGCCGCCGGGCGATGGCAAGGCTGTCGTCGGCGCAATTGTCGAAGAACAGCGCCAGCGTGAAGGGGGGCGCGCCGACCTGCCGCGCCAGCGCATCGAGAAGCCGGGGAAGCCGGTCCGCCTCGTCACGCACCGGGACCGCAATCGCGACCTCAGCGCCGGTCACGACATCCTGTCGATCGCATCTCGATCATCGCCCCTGCCCCTTGTCTATCCATGTTATACGCCCGAACACAGGTTAGGCTCCCGTGGTTAGCGTTGCGGTCAGGGGAGATCGTGCCCGATCCGTCGCGCTTCGCGCGACGCAAAGGCGCCGTGCCGCGCGCGGTGCATCTATGATAGCCTTCGCACCGGAAGGGAGCGCCATTGCTGTTCGACGGCCGGATCATCGCGGGGATCACCGTGTTCGTCGCCGTGGCGCGCACGGGCAGTTATGCGCGCGCCAGCGAGTTGCTCGGCCTGTCGCGATCGGGGGTGGGGAAGGCGATCGGCCGGCTGGAGGAGCGTACCGGGCTGCGGCTGTTCGATCGCAATGCCCGCGCGCTGAAGCTTACCGACCAGGGACGCCTGTTCCTCGACGAGGCGACGCCGATGCTGGAGGCGCTGGGCCGCATCGCCACGCCAGCGGCGCCGGCCGAGATCCGCGGGCGGCTGCGCGTGTCGACCGACGGGGCGTTCGGGCCCGATGTGCTGATCCCGATCCTGCCCGATTTCCTGGCTGAGCATCCGCGCGTCCGGCTGGACGTGCTGGTGCGCGACCGGATCGACAATCTTCTGACCGACGGGTTCGACGTCGCGCTGCGCTTTGGCGATCCCGATGCGCGCGGGCTCGACAAGCAATTGCTGATGAAGAGCCGGGTGCTGACCTGCGCCAGCCCGGGCTATCTCGCCCGGCATGGCACGCCGATGGTGCCGGAGGATATTGGCGAGGAGCATCGCTGCGTCCGCCTGATCGACGATGTGACCGGGCGCCCGCATGCGTGGCATTTCATCGACGCTGCTGGGGAGACGCGCACGATCGCGCCCGAATGCGGCCTGACCGTCAACGACGCTGCCTCGCTGATCGCCGCGGCGCGCTGCGACCATGGCATCGTCCGGCTGCTCGACGTGGTGGCCGAGGGTCCCTTGCGGACCGGCGAACTGGTCGAGATCCTGCCGGAGTGGAACTGCCTGCGCTGGCCGGCCTATCTCTACACCCCCGACGACGCGCATCGCTCCCCCGCGCTGGAGGCGTTCATGGGGTTCGTGCGCAGGCGCCTGTCCGCCTGATCCCGTCGCGGCGCAGGCCTAGCCCGATCTGGCCGCGCCGCGGCCCGTCCCGCCAGGGGGGACATTTCGGCGACGAACTCGCGCGCCCGCTGCGCCGTTCTTGCAGGATCATCCGGGAGAACAACTCGTTGCCATCATCCATCATTCCTGCCGCGCTCGCGGCGGTTCTGCTTGCCGCCCCCGTTGCCGCTTCGCCGCGTCAGGATCCGGTGGCGGCGCCCAGCCGCGAACCGGCCAATCGCGAACCGGTCAGCCGCGAACCCGCCAACCGCGCGCTGATCGAGCGGGCCTTTGCGCAGTGGGCGCGCGGCGAGGCGGACGTCTTCGACCTGCTCACCGATGACGTGGTCTGGCATATTACGGGCCAGGATCCCGCGGTCGCCACCACCTACCGGTCGCGTGAGGCTCTGCTCGCGGGAGCGGCGCGGCCGCTCGCCACGCGGCTCACCGCGCCGCTTACCCCGGCGGTGCGGCGCATCTGGGCCGACGGCGACGACGTGCTGGTCCATTGGGATGGGAGTGCGCCGCTCGCCGACGGCTCCACCTATCGCAACACCTATCTGTGGATCATGACCGTGCGCGGCGATCGGGTGACGGCCGTCACCGCCTTTCTCGACAATGCAGCGTTCAAGGCCGCGCTCGCCAAAGCGCCGCGGCGCGACGCCCGCGACTGACGATTCTGTCCCCGCTGCGTCGACAAATCGGCGCGGAACGGCGGGCGTCGGCCATGCGATACGATCGCATCGCACAGAGGAATGGAGCCCGGAAACGCGGGCGCCGAGGGAGTGACTGTGGATTGGATCGACGCGGAAGCGACCACCAATATCGACCTGACGATCAACGGCACGATGCACCGGCTGGCGATCGACGCGCGCGTGACCTTGCTCGATGCGCTGCGCGAGCATCTGCACCTGACGGGCACCAAGAAGGGCTGCGATCATGGCCAGTGCGGCGCCTGTACCGTGCTGGTCGACGGCCGCCGCATCAACAGCTGCCTGACGCTGGCGGTGATGCATCAGGGCGATGCGATCACCACGATCGAAGGCATCGGCACGCCCGAGGCGCTTCACCCGCTGCAGGCGGCGTTTGTCGCGACCGACGGATTCCAGTGCGGCTATTGCACGCCGGGCCAGATCTGCTCCGCGATCGGCATGCTGGGCGAGGTGGCGGAGAACTGGCCGAGCCATGTCAGCGACGACCTTGAGGCACCCGTGACGCTCGACGCCGCGCAGATCCGCGAGCGGATGAGCGGCAACCTGTGTCGCTGCGCCGCCTATCCGCGCATCGTGGAGGCAATCGCGCAGGTTGCCGACCAGCAGGCGGCGGAGGCGGCGGCATGATCGCGTTCGACTATATCCGCCCCGCCTCCGTCGACGCGGCGCTGGCGGCGCAGGGTGCGCGGGGGGAGGGCCGCTTCATCGCAGGGGGGACCAACCTCCTCGACCTGATGAAGCTTGGCATCGAGCGTCCGCGCCAGCTGGTCGATATCAACGGCCTTGATCTGAAGGCGATCGAGGAAACGGCGGAGGGCGGGCTGCGCATCGGCGCGCTCGTCACCAATGCCGATCTTGCCGCGCACCCCCGCGTGCGGGCGCGCTATCCCGTGCTGTCGCGCGCGATCCTCGCGGGGGCGTCGGCGCAGCTGCGCAACAAGGCGACGACCGCGGGCAATCTGCTCCAGCGCACGCGCTGCTTCTATTTCTATGACCCGGCGACGCCCTGCAACAAGCGCGAGCCAGGCAGCGGGTGCAGCGCGATCGGCGGGTTCAACCGGATCATGGCGACCCTCGGCACCTCGCCGGCCTGCATCGCCTCGCATCCGTCGGACATGGCCGTGGCGATGCGCGCGCTCGACGCGGGGGTGGAGACGATCGGGCATGACGATGGCCCGCGCACGCTGACCCTCGAAACGCTGTACCGCCTGCCCGGCGATACGCCGGAGCGCGAGACGACGCTGGCACCGGGTGAGCTCATCACCGCGGTGACGCTGCCGCCGCCGCCGCCCGGACGCCAGAGCTATCGCAAGGTGCGCGACCGGGCGTCCTATGCCTTTGCGCTGGTGTCGGTGGCGGGGATCGTCGCGGTTGCTGAGGGGCGGATCAGCCATGCCGCGCTCGCCTTTGGCGGGGTCGGGACGATGCCGTGGCGCGATCGCGCAGCCGAGGCGATGCTGGTGGGCGAGGCACCCGATCGCGCGCTGTTCGCCCGCGTCGCCGACGCCGTGCTCGCCGAGGCGCGGGGCGGCGGCGCGAACGATTTCAAGCTGCCGCTGTTCAGGCGCACGCTCGTCGCCTGCCTTGCGTCCCTTGTCCAGGAGAACGCCCGATGAGCGCGACGATCAAGCTCGACGCGCCGTTCAGCCACAGCCTGGTCGACGACGCTGCCGATCAGCAGGTGGGGCGGCCGCTGCCGCGCGTCGATGGCCCGCGCAAGGTCGCCGGGCAGGCGCGCTATGCCGCCGAGCATTTCCCTGACGGCCTCGTGCATGGCGTGCTGCTGCGCGCGCCCGTCGGCAAGGGGCGGATCACCCGGCTGGAGGCGACGGCGGCGCGGGCGATGCCCGGGGTATTGGCGGTCGTCACCGACCCGCGGCTGATCCGCAACGGCGGCGACTTCGCCGGATCGGCCGCGCCGGTGCAGGGGGTGGAGGAGGTCGTCTATTTCGGCCAGCCGGTCGGCGTGGTGGTGGCCGAGACGTTCGAGCAGGCGCGCGCCGCCGCGCTCATGGTGACGATCAACTGCGCCGCCGACGATGACGGCGTGTTCGACATGGAAGCCGCGCTGGACCGCGCCGCGCCGCCGACCGACGACATTTTCGGCCTGTTTCTGATCCACACCGAACAGGGCGATGTGGAGGCGGCGATGGAGGCCGCGGCGCATCGCGTCGACGCGGTCTGGACCACGCCCAGCCACAGCCATTCGGCGATGGAGCCGCATGCCGCAGTCGCCACCTGGGAGGGCGACCGTCTGGCGCTGGACGCATCCTATCAGTCGCCCGTCACCTCGCGCGACCAGCTTGCCACCGTGCTCGGCATCTCGCCCGAGAACGTGCGCGTCCGGTCGCCCTTCGTCGGTGGCGGTTTCGGCGGCAAGCTGGGCCTGATGCCGGAGGCCGCGGCGGCAGCGATCGCGGCGCAGCAGCTGGGCCGGCCGGTCAAGGTCGCGATGACCCGGCAGAACGTCTATGAGACGACCGGCCGCCGCCCCGCCACGCACCAGCGGCTGCGGCTGGGCGCTGATGCCGACGGCCGTCTTACCGCGATCGCGCATGAGACGATCACCGACCAGCTGGCCGGCGAGAGCTTCTTCGAGCCCGCCGGCATCGCCACGCACCTTCTGTATGCCGGAGCCAATCGCCTGATCGATCACAAGGTGGTGCGGGTGAACAAGCTGCTGGCGGTGTCGATGCGCGCGCCCGGCGAGGCAGCGGGGCAGCTTGGGCTGGAATGCGCGATGGACGAGCTGGCCGAGCAGCTCGGTATCGACCCGGTCGATCTGCGCCTGCGTAACGAGCCGGATCGGCACCCGGAGGACGGCATGCCCTTTTCCAGCCGCGCGCTGGTCGATTGCCTGCAGCGCGGGGCGGAGCGGTTTGGCTGGTCGAAACGCAACCGCACGCCGGGCGCGATGCGCGATGGCGAATGGCTGATCGGGCACGGCATGGCCGCATCGGTGCGCGGCAATCTGTACGGGCCGAGCGCGGCGCGCGTGTCGATCGGCGGCAACGGCCAGGTGACGATCGACAGCGAGATGACCGACATCGGCACCGGCACCTATACGATCCTGACGCAGATCGTCGCCGATCTGCTCGGCGTGTCGGCCGACCGGGTGGAGGTGCGGCTGGGCGATACCGACAGCCCGCGCAGCGCCGGGTCGGGCGGCAGCTGGGGCGCCGCCACGGCCGGGTCGGCGGTCTATGCCGCGTGCGAGGCGCTGCGTGCGCAGCTGGCGGCGGCGGCCGGTGTGCCGCTGGCAGAGGCGCGCTTTGCCGACAATGCGCTGATCGCGCGCGGCGCGCGGCATCCGCTGGCGCGGCTCGCCGGTGAGGGGATGAGCGTCGAGGGGGCGACCGAGCCGGGCGAGAACAATGCGCGCTACAGCCAGGCGGCCTATGGCGCGCATTTCTGCGAGGTGCGCGTCAATGCGGTGACCGGCGAGACGCGAGTGTCCCGCTGGAACAGCGTCTTCGCTGCGGGCCGTATCTTGAACCCGCGCACCGCCACGTCGCAGGCGATCGGCGGCATTGTCTTCGGCATTGGCGCGGCGCTCACCGAGGAACTGGTGCACGACGCGCGGACCGGCAAGGTCGTCAATCGCGACCTCGGCGAATATCATGTCCCCGCGCATGCCGACATTCCCGCGATCGACGTCCTGTTCCTCGACGAGCGCGATTCCATCGCCAATCCGCTGCTGCTGAAGGGGGTGGGGGAGCTTGGCACCTGCGGATCGGGCGCGGCGGTGGCCAAAGCGATCTACAATGCAACGGGTGTTCGCGTCCGGGAGTTTCCCGTGACGCTCGACAAGCTGCTGCCCGGCCTGCCGGACTGACGCCTTGTCCCTCAGCGCACAGGAGCGACGATGAAGAACAGCGGCAACACGATCCTCATCACCGGCGGCGGATCGGGGATCGGGGAGGCTCTGGCGCATCGGTTCAACGATGCCGGCAATACGGTGATCGTCGCCGGGCGGCGGCGCCCCGCCCTGGAGGCGTCGATCGCTGGCCGCGCCAACATGCATGCGATCGAGCTCGACGTGACGAGCGCGCCAGCCATCGCCGATTTCGCGCGGCGCCTGCTGGCCGAGCATCCGGACGTCAACGTTCTCGTCAACAATGCCGGCATCATGCGGATGGAGCCGCTCGACCGGGCACGCGACCTCAGCGATGCGGAGGCGACGATCACCACCAACCTGCTGGGCCCGATCCGGCTGATCGATGCGCTGATCGACCATCTGGTCGGCCAGCCCGATGCCGCGATCGTCAACGTCAGCTCCGGCCTCGCCTTCGTCCCGCTGGTCGCGACGCCCACCTATGACGCGACCAAGGCGGCGATCCATTCCTACACCGTCGCGCTGCGCCATGCGCTTGCCGGCCGCGTCGAGGTGATCGAGCTTGTGCCCCCGGCGGTGCAGACCGGGCTGACGCCGGGGCAGGAAACGCGCGAGGGATATCTGCCGCTGGACGCGTTCATCGATGAGGTCATGACGCTGTTCGCGCAGGACCCGACCCCGCCCGAGATCCTGGTCGAGCGGGTCGGCTTCCTGCGCAATGCCGAGCGCGAGGGGCGGTTCGACGAGGCGCTGGCGACGCTCAACAGCCGCTAGGCGCCCCGCGCACTCTCGCGTGCCAATGGTCGTACAGCGCGGCAATGTCGCCGCTGGTCAGGATCGGCATCGCCTCCTGCAAGGCTTCGTCGGTCCAGTCCCACCAGCGCATGTCCAGGAGGCGCGCGATGTCCGCCGGCTCGAAGCGGTGGCGCAGCACGCGCGCCGGGTTGCCGCCGACGATCGCATAGGGCGCGACGTCCCTGGTCACGAGGCTGCGCGTGCCGATGACTGCGCCGTCGCCGATGGTGATGCCGGGCATGATCACCGCCTCCGACCCGATCCACACGTCATTGCCGATGACCGTGTCGCCCGCCGGCCGGAACCCGTTCGCCGCGCCGGCAAAGCTGGGGACGTCGGGCATCCAATAGAAGGGAAAGGTGCTGATCCAGTCGCTGCGATGCCCCTGGTTGCCGGCCATGATGAACGCCGCGCCCGATCCGATCGAGCAGAAGGAGCCGATGATCAGCCGGTCGACGCCCGGATCGGGCAGGAGATAGCGGGCGCAATCGTCGAAGCCGTGGCCGTGATAATAGCCCGAATAATAGCTGTAGCGCCCGACCGAGATGTTGGGATTGGTGACCTGCTGGTCGAGCGTGATGCCCTTGAACGGGCTTTCGAAAACCTGCTGCATGGGTGAAGATCCGTAGGAAATTGGCAGAGCAACGGGGCAGGGGATCGCATGGATACCCTGCCGCGGCCGCTCCCGTCATCGACGGAAGGGCGCGATTCAGCGGCTACTCGGCGTGATCTTCATGCCGCGATCATGCGCCAGGCGCACCGCCCTGCCAACCCTCGTGCACGCAGCCGCGCCGCCGATTGACACGGGCCGGGCGGCGTGGCTCATTCGTCCTTTCGGGACAGGGCCGCGCTCGTTCCGGCATGATCATGCGAGGGAGGGGGCGCCATGTCTGCTGTCCGTGACCGGCCATCGCCTCCGTCGTGCAGCGCCGCGGTCGCATCGTGACAGCGCCGCCGCCGGTGACCCTGGGTGAGGCCTCCCGCGTGTGGCTGCGCATCGCCCTTTTGTCCTTTGGCGGGCCGGCCGGGCAGATCGCGGTAATGCACCGCATCCTCGTCGACGAGAAGCGCTGGATCGGCGAGCATCGGTTCCTGCACGCGCTCAATTACTGCATGATGCTGCCCGGCCCCGAGGCGCAGCAGCTGGCGACCTATATCGGCTGGCTCCTGCACCGGACGAGGGGCGGGATCATCGCCGGCGTGCTGTTCATCCTGCCCGGCGCGATCTCGATCATGGCGCTGAGCTGGATCTATGTCCTCTACGGCCGGCTCGGCATCGTCTCGGCCTTGTTCTTCGGGTTGAAGGCGGCGGTGCTGGCGGTGGTGGTGCAGGCGGTGGTGCGGATCGGCAGCCGCGCGCTGCGCAGCGGCGCCGCGCGCGCACTGGCGGCGGCGGCCTTTGCGCTCATCTTCTTCGCCGGCGTGCCCTTTCCGCTGATCGTTCTGGGTGCCGGCATCATCGGATGGTGGTCGGCGCGACGCGGCAGCGCGGCGTTCCAGGCGGGCGGCCATGGCAGCACGACGGGGACGATCGTTGTCGACGCCGACACCGTGCTGGGCGAGGAGCTGCCCGACCATGCCCGGCCCGGCTGGCGCGCGGCGGCGCGCACCGCGATCCTCTGGCTGGCCTTGTGGCTGGTGCCGGTCGCCGCGCTGATCGCGGCGCTTGGCCCCGACAATGTGTTCAGCCGCATCGCGACCTTCTTCTCCACCATGGCGATGGTGACGTTCGGCGGCGCCTATGCGGTGCTTGCCTATGTCGCGCAGCAGGCGGTGGAGAGCTATGGCTGGCTGGCCCCGGGCGAGATGCTGGACGGGTTGGGACTGGCCGAAACGACGCCCGGGCCGCTCATCATGGTGCTCCAGTTCGTCGGTTTTCTTGGCGCCTATCGGGATCCCGGCGTGCTGTCGCCGCTCCTCGCGGGTACGCTCGGCGGGCTGCTCGCGACCTGGGTGACGTTCGTGCCGTGCTTCCTGTGGATCTTCCTCGGCGCACCGTTCATCGAGCGGCTGCGCGGCAATGTGGCGGTGGCGGGCGCGCTTTCCGCGATCACCGCCGCGGTGGTCGGCGTCGTGCTCAACCTGGCGATCTGGTTCGCGCTCCACACGCTGTTTCGCGAGACGGCCAGTATTTCGGCGGGCCCGCTGCGCTTCGACGCGCCGGTGCTATCCAGCATCGACCCCGCGGCGCTGGCGCTATCGCTGGGTGCCGCTGCGGCGATCTTCGTGCTGCGGGCGGGGGTCATCACGACGCTGCTTGCAACCGCCGCGGCGGGGCTGGCACTCTACGCCCTTGGCTGGATCCGGTAACGGCGCGGCAGGGCGGGGCGCGGGCCCCCGCCCGCCGCCGTTCCGGCTCAGTCCTTGAGGCTGGCGGGCACGATCCCGCCGTTCTTCTCCAGCTCGCGCATCACGGCCTTGTGCAGCCAGATGTTCATTACCGCCGACCCGTCCTTCGCGCCGGTATAGCCAAGCTCGGTCGCCAGTTCCTTGCGGTTGGCGAGGCTGGAATCGATCCCCAGCAGCTTCATCAGGTCGACGATCGAGGTGCGCCAGTTGAGCGCGGGGCCGCCGTGCTTCGCCGCGAGATCGCTCAGCACCTTTTCAACGTCGACCGGGGCGGCGGCAGGCGCGGGGGCGGCAGCGGCCGGCGCACCGCCCGGCGCGGAGGATTGCGGGGAGGTCTGCGGCGCCGGGGCGGCCCGCGGCGCCGGAGCGGCTTGCGGGGCAGGGGCGGGCTTGCCCGAGAACTGGCCACCAAGCGGCCCGCGATCGCCAAAGATCGCCTTCTTGATCGAGCCGAAGATACTCATGACCTCACTCCTGTCGTTTCGCTGCGACTGCAACGCGGCGCACGGAGGATGGTGCCCGCCCCGACCGCCCTGATGACCGCCCCGACCCGCTCAGCCGTCGATGCTCACCACGTCCAGCCGGCGGTCGCGGGGGAGGGTGTTCAGCGCGGGGCTTTGTTTCGATTTGTCGAACCCGGCCATGATCTGGTCGAACCGGTCGCGCACCACGCGCTCATATTCGACGTGGCTGAGGATATAGAGGTCATTGTCGCGGACCCCCTCGACCACGCGCTGGCCGACGATCAGCGGGTCGATGCCGCCCGCCATCCACTCGCGCTGCCGCTCGATGTCCGCCTGGCCGTAATCCTTGTCCCGCTCGCCATAGACCGCATGCTGGCGATTGCGTCGGCCGGCATAGATGTTGGTGCTCACCAGCCCGGGGCACAGCACCGAGACGCCGATGTTGCGGGGGGCAAGCTGCTGGCGCCAGCCCTCGCTCATCGCCACCACGGCGAACTTGCTGGCGCAATAGGGCTCCATCCCCGCCGGGCTGATCAGCCCCGCCATCGAGGCGGTGTTGACGATGTGCCCGCCCTCACCGTGGCTTTCGATCAGCGGCACGAACACCTCGACGCCATAGACCACACCCTTCAAATTGACGTCGATCACCCAGTCCCAGTCGCCCTCCGGCACGCTGCCCAGCGCGCCGCCCGCGCCGACGCCGGCGTTGTTGGCCACGAGGTGGACCTTGCCGAAGCGGGCGATCGTCTCGATCGCGCCCTTGCGCACCGAATCGCGGCTCGTGACGTCGACCTGCACCCATTCGGCGCGGATTTGGCGTGTGCGCAGTTCCTCCACCTTCCGCTGCGCGGCCTCGGCCTCGATGTCGGCGATCATGATGTTCATGCCGTCGCGCCCGAGCGCCTCGGCCATGGCGAAGCCCAGCCCGCTCGCGCCCCCGGTGATGAACGCGGTCTTTCCACGCAGGTCCTTCATGGCATCTCTCCCGATACCCGTCCTTTGCGGACGGTGTTGTCGCGCGTGATGCTAGGTGCTTCGCCGGCCCGGCGCCAGCCAGCGCGTGCGGCGGCGCCGGGGAATGGGGGGAGGGTGCCACCCGAAGGCGCATATGCGCGTTGAGCCGGCATGACCGAGACGATCGAGGATCTTCAACGCCGGATGGAGGAGGCAGCGCACGCGCTCGATTTCGAGGAGGCGCGTCGTCTGCGTGATCGCATCAACCTGATCCGCGGCGGCGCGAGCGGTGACGAGGCCGCGCGGGCCGACACCTCCGGCCTCGCGCGGCAGCAGCCGGGCGCGATGGGCCTCGGCACCAGCCGGCAGCGCCCCGTGCCGCCGCCCGGATGGAAACCGCCGCCCAGGCCCGATCTGATGACCTCCGGCAGCAAGGCGCCGCGCGGATCAGCGCCGAAAATCCCGCCGCTCAGGAACGACAAGAAGAGGTGACGGTATTACCGGCGTGCATATACTTTAAGATATGTTAAACTTGCGCCGGCTATATTAGGGTGTCACTTCTGCTTCTCCCCCTGTGAAAGATTACAACATAATGACGGACAATTCCCCCTATGACGGGACGCTCGACACGATTGACTTTGCGGTTCAGCTGACGACCGCATGGCTGTCGAACCCCAGCACGCGCGCGTCGGAGGATGATGTGCTGGCCTTTCTCCAGAACATGCATCGCGCGGTCGATGATCTTTCGGGGCCAAAGGAAACCGAGGAGCCGTCGGAAGCAACGCTCGACTATATTCCCGCCGTGTCGGTCAGGAAGTCGCTCGCCTCGCCGGACCACATCCTGTCGATGATTGACGGCAAACCCTATCGGACGCTGCGGCGCCATCTTGCTGGCCACGGGTTGACGCCGGAGGAATATCGCGCACGTTACGGGCTGAAGCCAGATTATCCGATGGTCGCGGCCAGCTATTCGGAAGCGCGCCGTGCGATGGCGAAGAAGATCGGGCTCGGCCGCAAGGCGGGCAAGACGGCCGAGGGCGCGACCGCGCCGAAGCCGCGCGCCAAGCGGGGCTGACGCCAAGCGGCGGATCGGGCAGCCCGGGCGCCGTCGCGCCCGGCCTGCCCGGCGTTATCGGACGCAGACCTGCCGCGGGATCATCGTCATGCTGCCATCGCTGGTGATGGGGCGCATTTCGGTGCGCGTCCTGGTGCAGGGGCGACCATATTTGTCGGTGGGGGGTGCATTGCGCTTTGCGCGCAAGGCGGCGCGCGCCTCCGGGCATACCTGGGTGCGGACCCATTGCTCTGCGACTGCCTTGCCCTTTGTCCGCACGCGGAAGCGGTAGCGCGATCCATATTGCTTCTGATCCGCCGCCGGCAGCGTGGCAAAGGACGAGCAGCGCGGCGGCGGCGGAGCCGGTGCGGCGAGGAGCATCAGGGCAAGGGTCGTGATCATCGGCACCTCTTCATGCGGCAACGAAGTCTGCAGCGACGCATGAGTCGCGCGATGGTCGCCGCGCGCCTCGAGGACCGTGTCGCCTGCCGTCTTCCGGTGTTCCCCCGTCGGGTTGCAGGCGGCGACCCGTCACCGCGGCGGCGCGGGTGCCGCGACCGGGGCATCGCCGGGAGGAGGCGCCGGGAGCGCCTCAACGTCGGGCGGCGGGTTCTCGGTGGCGACCGCCGGCGGCGCTTGGACGACGGTTTCCGACGTGGCGGCACCCGCCGTCGGTGCCTCGATGACCGTTTCCGGCGTGGGGGCGCCTGCCGCCGGTGCCTCGATGACCGTCTCCGGCGTGGAAGCACTCGCCGCCGGTGCCTCGATGACCGTTTCCGGCATGACCGCGCCCGCGGCGGGTGCCTCGATGACCGTCTCCGACGTGACAGCACTCGCCGCCGGTGCCTCGATCACGCTTTCCGCCATGGCGGCGCCCCCGGCGGGTGCCTCGATGACGGTCTCTGGCGTTGCGGTGCCGACGGACGGCATGTCGCCGCCGGCCGGCGCGCCTACGCCGACCGCCGCCACCGTAGAGGGTGGCTCCTCCGGTGGCAGCGACGCCTTATAATAATCGCGCCACTTGTCGTAGGCGGCGAAGAACTCGACGAACGGCCGGTCCAGCCGCAGCAGGGATTCACGCGCAAAGGCGGGCAGATCGGCCTCGGCGACCTGACCGACCTTCGCCACCTCCTCGCGGGCCACCGCGCAGAACGCCTGGCGGACCGCCGGCCTGGCGTAGAAATTGTAGATGCGCGTCTGGTTGTCGTCATAGACGCGCTGCCAGTCCCACCAGCCGGGCGCCTGCCATTCGCGGATATAGGCCTTGTAATAGCGATCGATCGCGGCCGCCTGGGTCGTGACCCACGCGCTGTACAGTTCCGCGACCCCGCCGCCCGCCTGGTCGCAGCCGAGCGCCGCGACGTTCAGTGCATTGCGCAAATGCCAGACCGCGGCCTGATCGGTATTGTCCAGGTTGGGCGTGAAATACTTTCCGTCGGTGGTGCGCTTGGGCGGGATCTTCATCCCGATATAGCCGCCCGCCGGCATGACGGGGGGCGGCGGAGTCACCGTGGGGACCACGGCCGGCGGCTGCACGGGCGCGGGCGCCGTCGCACAGCCCGACAGCGCGATCGCCATCCCGCCCAGCAATCCCCAGCCAAGGTTCGCACGTACCGTCATCATCTCGCCCGAATAATCATCAGCAGCGCGCCTATGCCGCGCCGGCTGAACATCACAAATATGACCGACCTTCATTCGTCCCTTCATCCGCGGCGCCCGCTCGTCAACTGCGGTCGCGGCCGACCGAGCCGGCACCCGGGTGGCGGGGCTGGGCAGCGGCGCGGCGGCGCGAAGGTCTGGTCGACGGCGTGGTCATGAACGGTCTCCTGCGCGCCCACAACGCACGAGCCGGAGGAAAGTGGCTGGGCCTGTTGCGTGCCGGCCTGCTTCGGCTGAAAACGCGCCATGGCGGACGGCGAATTGTTCAACTATCACAGGCGGATGATCGCACGGTTGATCCCGCTCGCTGCTCTCATGCTGACCGGCTGCCTGGCAGGGGAGAACGTGCGGCGCGGCAGCGATCTTCGCGAGCCGGACGATGCGAAGCGAACATTCGCCAGCTGTCCGGGCGCGGACGCGCTGGCGACCGCGACGGACGTGTCATGGGCGCCGCAGACCAGCCGCCTCGCCGAGCATCGGGCGCTTCGCACGCGCATGAAGATACCGCTGCCGGAAGGCACCAGTCGCATCCTGTTCTGGTCGTCGGGCACGCACCACACCAGCTTCGACTTCAGCGTCATTGCCGTACGCGACGCGCAGGGCAGGTGGCGGACGAGCGGTATCGGTGAACAGGGGCCGGGGCTTCTGGCGATCGCGCCACGTCCGCCTCTGACGCTTGAGCGCGACCTGTCGGTGGACGAGGGCCGCGCGCTGGACCGCGCCCTCGCGGACCCCTGCCTCTACGCCTCGCCAACATTCCAGCGAAACCCGAGGATCGTGGCGGGGGGTGCCATTCAGACGATGGAGATCGAAACGCCGCAGCGCCGCTGGAGGGGCAGCTGGGCCGGCATCCGCACGCCGCAACAGGCGTCGGTCGTCAACCTAATTACGGAATGACCGACTGATCACGCAATGACCGGGTCGGCGCTGCGATCCAGCCCCCTATCGACCGTTCAATGACGTCCGATTGCGGGGCACAGGCTTTCCGCCGGTGTCACAGCTGCTTCTGCATCCGGATCAGCGGTATCGCGATCCCGTCGACGACTGCCTCCACCTTCTCGACAGGGACATAGCCGGCGGTGGCATAGAGACGCTCGCCGCTCAACGTCGCCATCAACTCGACGCTGGCGAAGCCGTGGCGGGCAGCGGCCCTTTCGCAGCCGTCCAGGATCAGCCGCCCTATTCCCTGCCGCGCGAAATCGGGGTCGGTGTACATCGCCCGGATCTTCGCGGGGTCGCGCGCGGGATCGAGCAGTGCGGGATTGCGCAGGCTGGTGCTGTGATCGCCACCGTACAGCGTCGCCCTGTTGCTCCACCCGCCGCAGCCCGCGATGATCCCGTCACGCACTGCGATCAGATAGGTGCCATCCTCGATCAGCTGGGTGTCCAGCCCCATGATAGCGTGACTGGCGGCGACCTGCTCAGGGGTGAGCAGGCCGGTCTGCAAGGCGTCAATCGCCCGCTTCATCAGCCTTTCGAGCGCCGGCAGGTCGGCGTTGGTTGCCCATCGCGTGTCGAAGGCAGTGTTGGTCGTGCGGGTCATGTCATGCCTTGCAGCTCTCGTCCGCCGCGACCTATCTCATGGCTGCCGCCCGTGTCAGCCACGATTGCCTGAGCCGCGGTCGTTCCGGGTGGACGCCCGGAACGACGCTGACGGCATTCAGGCTAGGCGCGCGACTTGATCCAGTCGTTCACGCGGCGTTCCAGGATCGACAAAGGCTGCGATCCCGACGCGATCAGCAGGTCGTGGAAGCCCTTGATGTCGAACTTCGGCCCCCGCGCGGCCTCCGCCTTGCGGCGCAGCTCGACGATCTTGAGCATGCCGATCTTATAGCCGGTCGCCTGCCCCGGCAGCGTGATGTAGCGGCGCACTTCCGAGCGGGCCTTCTCGATCGGCTGCCGGCCCGTCTTGTGCAGATAGTCGACCGCCTGATCCTCGGTCCAGCCGAGCGCGTGGATGCCGGTGTCCACCACCAGCCGCGCGGCGCGGAACAGCTCGGCATCGAGGCGCATGAAATCGGCCGCAATGTCGGGGAAGGCGTTCATTTCCTTGCACATCGCCTCGGCATACAGGCCCCAGCCTTCGCCGAACGCGACATAGCCGGTGACCGAGCGGAACTTGGGCCCGCCCTTCTGCCGGACCTGGATGTCGCCCTGCATGTTGTGGCCGGGAATCGCCTCGTGACACATCAGCGTGTACATCGCGGCGGGATCTTCCTGGTTGCCGACCATGTGCACATAGGTGCGCGCCGGGCGCGACCCGTCCGGGCTGGGCGCCGAGGCATGTGCCGCGCCGCCCGGTACTTCGCTGAACGACGGCTCGCGCACCACCTCGATGCGATATTCCGGCAGGGTACCGAAATAATTGGGCAGCAGCGTGCGGGTGCGGGCGACGAACGCATTGGCGTTGGCGAGATATTCCGCGCGCGAGGCGTCGGTCCACGGGCGCGAGGGGAAGAGGCGCGCGCGTTCGGCATAATAAGCCTGGCGATCCTTCAACCCGGCCTTGCGCGCCAGCGCGTCCTGCTCCGCCTCGATCCGCGCGACTTCCGACCGGCCGATCGCGTGGATCTGGTCGGCGGTATAATCGGTCGTGGTGTTGAGCTTCAGCTCATCGGCGTAGAAGGCCGCACCACCGGGCAGCGAGACCGCGCCGACGCGGCCGCTGGGCGCGGTAGGCAGCGCGCTTTTCGCCCAGGCGATCACGCGGCCATAGGCGGGCTGCAGCGCGAGGATCGCGGTGCGCGCCTCTTCCAGCAGCGTGTCGGCCTGCGCGCGGTCGAGCTTGCCGGCGGTGACCAGCTTTTCCGTCTTGGCCTTGACGTCCGCCCATAGCGCGACGTCCGGCCCGGAGCCGAAGGGCGCGCCCTGAGTCAGCTTCTCGCTGCCGGCGATGATCGTCTCGATCTGGAAACGCGGCACGCGGATGCCGGCGGCCTCGCTCGCGCGGGTCCGCTCGATCGCGACATCGAGCACGGCGGGCAGGCCGCGCAGCCGGGCGATGTAGTTCCGGAGGTCGGTCACATCGGCGACGGCATGAGTGTTGATCAGGAAATCGGGCAGCTGGCTGTGCGTCGAATAAAGGCGCGAGTAGAGCGGCGGCTTGAACCGCCGGTTGGCGTTGGTCATCGCCGCCCGCTCGGCCTCGAGCAGCCAGATGTCGTAATTGACCTGCGCCTGCGGGGAGAGTTTGGCGCGGTCGAACCCTGCCTTCAGCCGCGCGGCGCTGGCCTGCCGCCACGCGACAAAGGCGTCGGCGGCGGAATCGCTGATGTCGTTCCATCGGTCCCCGCCGTCCTTCAGCCCCAGCCGGGTCGCGGTCTGCGGCTGGAACTTCAGCATCTCGGCGAATTCGGCGTCGAGGAAGGCGGTAAGCCGCGCGTCCTCGGCGTTGGCGGATGTGGCCGCCGGGGTCTGCGCGGCAGCCGGCAGGGCCAGTCCGCTGGTGGCGAGGGAGGCGATCGCAGTGGCGAGGAGGAAGGGCTGCACAATGGCTCCTATCAAGGGTGGCAAGGCTTGGGGTCGGTCAGTCGATCGCTGGCGGCGCTCACTTCTTCGCGGTCAACGCGGCGCCGAGCTCGGCCGACTTGGCATCGCGCAGCGCGCCGCTCTTCGCGGTCAACGCGGCGCCGAGCTCGGCCGATTTGGCATCGCGCAGCGCGCCGCACAGGCGGATCCCCTCCAGCGTGCGCTCGTAATCGAGCACGCCGGCTCCCGCCTCGCGGATCTTGCCGCCCACTGCCGCATCGATGCGCGCCGCACGATCGGCGCCGCATTGCGTGGCGAAGGATTGCGCGAGGCGGCCGGCGAAGATGCCGTTGGCATTGCCCAGCAGCGTATCGATATTCTCGACGATCCAGTCGCCGGTCATCGCGCTGGAGCCGCGTGCCTGCGCCAGCCGCAGCAGCATCGTCGCCCGCTCTAGCGAGCGAAGCCGCGCATCGCCGAAGCCGAGCGCCCAGGTGGCGATTTCCGGCTGGCCGCTGTCGGCGACCGCGCTCAGCGCGGCGCTGCGCACCACCGGGTCCTCGCTGGTGAGGCCAAGATCCATGATCTTCTTGGCCGCGGGGAGGCCGCCCTGCCCGACGATCGCGGCGAAGCCATCGGCAAGATAGGTCGGGTCGAGCGCGGCCTTGTCGCCCGCGATGTAGCGCTGCGCCGCGGCGGACAGCTTCGCCAGCACCGCCTTGTCCTCCGCCTCATGCGCCAGCAGCGAGACGAGGTCGGCGCGCAGCTTCTGCCGGTCGGGATCGTCCTTGACATAGGCGCCCGCCGCCGGATCGAAGCCGAGCGCGGCGAGGCGCGGCGCAAAGGTACGATCGAGATAGGCGCGATACGCCGGCACCGCGGCGGCAGGGATCACGCCGCGGCGGTTCAGCCCGGCAAGCCGCTGCGCCCCGTCGAGCGCGGCGTTGGAATCGGCATTGGCAGCCAGCGCCGCCGTGCCCGCGAGCAAGCGAGGCGCATCCATCCGTCCGGCGCGAAACGCCGCCCACAGGCTGTCGCTGGCGGCGATCGCCTCCGCGCCCGACATCGTGGGGAAGGTCGCGATCAGGCGATCCCAGTCGGCAGGCTCCAGATCGAAGCGGTAGTAGCCGGTGCCGCCGGCATTGGGCTTCAGCGCGGCATTGCCCGCCGGCGCGTCGATCACCGCCGACGGCCCGTCGATCAACGTGCACGTCCGCGTCGCCGCGACGCTGTAGCAGAACGGCACCGTCCAGCGGGTCGGTTGCGGCGCCTGACCGATGAAGGTGTAGCGCGACTGGCTGGCGACCAGGCGGTTGCCGTCGCGCTTCAGCGTGATCAGCGGCACGCCCTGCTGGTCGACGAAGCTCTGCATCGCCGTCACCACGCGCGGGTCCTGCGCCGCATCGGCCAGGCTCTTGAAGAAGTCGGCGGTCGCGGCGTTGCCATAGGCATGGCGCTTCAGGTGCAGGCGCACGCCATCGCGGAACTTCTCGTCGCCAAGATAGCCGGCGATCATCGCGATCACATGGCCGCCCTTGCCATAAGTGATGCTGTCGAAGGCGGAATCGATGTTCGCATTCTCGGTGATCGGCTCATGGATCGGCCGCCCGACGGTGAGCGAATCCGTGTTCATCGCGGAGAAGCCATCCTCCAGCCCGCCGACGCCGATGTTCAGCTCCGGCCGCCATTCGCCACCAATGCGGAAACCCATCCAGTTGGCGAAGCTTTCGTTCAGCCACAGATCGTCCCACCAGACGGGGGAGACGAGATCGCCGAACCATTGGTGGGCCAGCTCATGCGCCACCACCATGCCGAACACCTTCTTCTGCGACACCGGCGCATCGGGCGCGAGCGCGATGATCCCGTCGCCGTAAATGTCGGCGCCGGCATTCTCCATCGCCCCCGGCATGATCGGCGAGCCGATCTGGTCCAGCTTGGGGAAGGGGAAGGGGGTGCCGAAATAGCGCTCCAGCAGCGTCACGATGCGCGGCGTTTCCGCCTGCACATAGGCCGTCTTGTCCTTCAGCGGCTGGGTCAGCGCGATGCCGAGCGGCAGCGGCTCGGCACGCTCCGGCGTCGGCGCGATCGCCTCGACCTGGTGCGCGAACGGTCCGGTGACCAGCGCGACCAGATAGGTGGGCAGCGGGCGGGTGGCGGCGAACTGGTGCTTCTCCAGCCCGCCGACCCGCGTCACGCCTTGCGCGGGCGCATTGGTGATCGCCTTGGAGCCGGGGTCGGTGGTGATCGAGATGGTGAAGGGCGTCTTGAACCCGGGCTCGTCGAAGCCGGGGAAGGCGGCGCGCGCGTCGATCGACTGGAATTGCGTCCAGCTATACCATTGGTCGCCGACCTTGACGCGGTAGAGGCCCGACGCGCTGTCGCCGAAGCTGCCGGTCCAGTCGAACACCAGCGTCACGGCGCCGGCCGGCACCGGCTGCGCGAAGTCGAGCCGCGCAGTGCCGGTCTTGTCGACCTGCGTGAAGGTGGCCGGGATCGTCCGCCCGCCGACGCGCGCCGACCCCTTTACCTTCAGGTCGCGGCCATGAAGGTAGAGCCGGCTGGTCGGCGCCTTCACCATCACGTCGATCTCGCCATGGCCGGAAAAGTCCGGCTTGCTCGGCTGGATCGTGAAATCGAGCCGGTACGCCTTGGGCATGGCGGCGTCCGACAACCGCCCCTTGGGCGCGGCCGGGTCGGCGGCGATCGTGGGAGCAGCGGTGGCCGCCGGAGCTGCGGTCTGCGCGCCGGCGGTGGTGGCCAGCAGGGACAATGTCGTCGCGAGAAGGATGGCGCGCATGAAGGCTCCGAAAACCAGTTCCACGCAACCGGTACGGCGCGCCGCGACGCGCAGCAAGTATCCGTCGCAACGACGCGCAGTTGCGCACGGTGGCGCCGGCGTTTCCGTCAATTTCGGCAAGACGCGCCGCCGGGCGTGGAGGCGTCCGCGCCACGTCGGCCGCTACGCCGCGGATGCCGCCAACACGCTCTTCTCGCCGGCCTATGATATCGTCGACATAGGTGTCTCCTATGATCTCGACCGCTGGCTGCGCGTTCCCGCCCGCGCCTATCTCAACGTCGATAACCTGTTCGACGCGGTTTACGCCTCCACCTTCAACTCCCTGAGCTCGGTGGGAACCGGCGCGCCGCGTTTCGTGCGGGTCGGCGTGCAACTCGGCTTCTGAGAGGGAGGCGCAGCCCGAGCCACAGATTTGGCTTTCCTCGCCGCCTAAATCGCCCGCGCCGCGTAATCATTGTTTCGTTTAACGGATGTGAAACAAAGCCTACATCACGGCGTCATTTTCCCCCCCGACAGGCACGCGCACCGGTCGCGGTAAATCAGACAAGATCCTGACAGGGGAAATAATGCGTAAGGCTCTTTTGATGGGCGGCGCTGTTGCCGCTCTTTGTTCGTTTTCGGCTGGCATTGCACAGGCGCAGGTTGCCGTTGCCAGCACCGCCGCGACCGCGGCTGCCGATGACACCGCGGGGTCGGACATCATCGTTACCGGCACGTCGCGGGCACAACGCCGCTTCGATGCGTCCTACGCCATCAACTCGCTCGACCAGGCAGCGATCGAGAAGATCGCGCCGGTCAATTTCGCCGACCTGATCGGCCAGCTGCCCGGTTTCCAGACCGAGATCACCGGCGGCGAAGTGCAGAACATCTATCGCATCCGTGGCCTGCCGAACGACGGCGGCTTCGTTTCCTTCCAGCAGGACGGCCTGCCGCTGTTCCACGAGAATGACGGCGTCTTCTTCCGCGGCGACGCGATCCTGAAGCAGGATCTGATGACCAAGCGGGTCGAAGTGGTGCGCGGCGGCCCGGCGCCGGTGTTCTCCAGCTATTCGGGCGCGATCATCAACGCGATCACCCGCGAGGGCAGCGCCACCGCCGAGGGCGGGGCGCAGATCACGCTGGGCGATACCGGCCTCTACCGGCTCGACGCCTTCCAGTCGGGACCGCTCGGCAAGGACACTTATTACGCGGTCGGCGGGTTCATCCGCCATCATGACGGCTATCGCGACAACGGCTTCCCCAATGATCGCGGCGGCCAGATCCGCGCCAACATCCGCCACGATCTCAGCAATGGCTTCGTCAAGCTGAGCGCCAATTACGTCAACGACAAGAACGTCTTCTACCTGCCGATCCCGATCGCCGATCCGCGCGACCCCTCGGTCAGCCTTGATCCGTATATCGACTATTTCACTGGCACGATGAACTCGCCGGCGTTCCGCAACGTCACCATCCCCTACCGCAACGGCCAGGGGCAGACGGAAAGCCGCACCACCGACCTGTCGGACGGCCGCCACATGCGGATGTTCAACATCGGCGCGCAATATGAGGGCGATTTCGACGGCTGGCTGCTATCCGCCAAGCTCGGCTACACCGAGGGGAAGAACCGCTTCACCGCTTTCTATTCGACCACCAATCCGGCCGATGCCGGCAGCTTCGCCGCCGACTATCTGGCGCGCGCGACCGCCGCATTCGGGCCGATCGGCTCGTTCGGCTATACGCTGGCGGGCACCAATACCGTCTATGATCCGTCGGCCGCGTCGGGCCTCGTTATGCAGGGCCAGTATCGCGACATCGCGTCCGATTTCTATTCCGCGCAGGGCAATCTGTCGGTGTCGAAGCGGTTCGAAACCGGGCTCGGCAGCCATGATCTGACCGCCGGTCTCTATGGCAGCCTCTATGGCCAGGATCGCTTCTACGCCTATCAGAATTACCTGATCGAAGTGGCGGGCACGCCGCGCACGCTGGATCTGGTGGCCTATGGCCCGACCGGCACGGAGATCGGCCGCGTCACCGACAATGGCGTGCTGAATTATGCCGCAACGCTCAACCAGGGCGATTCCGACGCATCGATGTTTGCCATCTATGCGAACGACACGTGGGAGATCGTTCCGGGGCTGCGGCTCGATGCCGGCATCCGGCACGAGCGCTATGATTATCGCGGCTGGGGCGCGCTCACCGATCAGGTCAACCTCGGCGATGGGACCACGCTGGCCGATGATGCGACGCGCGGGTTCACCGGCGTCATCCTCAACCGCAAGCTGAAGACCGAGGCGACCAACTGGACGGTCGGCGCCAATTACGATTTCAACGGCAACATCGGCGTGTACGCGCGCGCCTCGCACCTCGAAACGCCGCCCAACGTCCAGGCGGCGATGGATGTGAACCCCAACCCGGTCTACATCACCACCGTCGCCGACCAATATGAGGTCGGGCTGAAGCTCGCGAGCGGCCGTTCGTACCTGTACGCAACCGGCTTCTATTCAAACTTCGACCCGCTGAACGCCTCGTTCCTGGCCTATGACCCGACGACGGGCCGCAACGACGTGAACGTGCCCTTCATCGGCGAGGCGAAGATCCTGGGCGTCGAGCTGGACGGTGCGCTTTCGCTCACCCCATGGTTCACGCTCAATGCCTCGCTGACGGTGAGTGACCCCAAGTACAAGAACTTCGCCAGCGCGACAGGCGCCGATCCGGAGCAGGTCGAGGGCAACCAGATCGTCCGCCAGCCCAAGGTGTACGGCAACATCCGCCCGTCGTTCGACTTCACCAGCGGGGAGACGGACATCTCGATCTACGGCCGCTACACCTACATGGGGAAGCGGTTCGTCGACCTCTACAACAACACCGCGCTGCCGGCGTACGGCACGGTCGGTGCGGGCGTGACGATGGTCCGCGGGCAGTGGAAGCTGCAGGTCGTCGGCGACAATCTGTTCAACCAGAAGGGCCTGACCGAAGGCAACACCCGCACCGATGCGCTGGCCGGGCAGGGGAGCACGGAGGCGATCTATGGCCGCCCGATCTTCGGCCGCAACGTCCGCCTCGTCGTGGGGCTCAACTGGTGAGCCGCTGGCGGTTCTCCATGCAGGCGGCGGCGCTCGTCGCCGCCTGCGCGGTGCCGCTGGGCGCGGCGTCGGCCGTGCCCACCGTTGCGGCTGGTGCGCAGGCTGGCGCTGGGCAGGCGCCCGTTGCAGACAAGGCGCTCCAGGCCTTGTCGCAGCGCCTCTTCCCGCTGTTCACCGCGCTTGGCGGTGACGGCACGGCGCTGGCCGCATTGTCGCGCCAGCCCGCGGTGTCATCGCTGATCGCTGCCCGCGCCGAGCGCGTCGCGGCGTGCCGGCAGGAGCCGGGCTGCATCGCGCAGGCGTTGATGTGGCGCGAGGACGAGATCGCCGCGGTCACCGCGGCCTTGCCGGGCGGCTTGCCCGCGTTCGACGACGGGATCGCGGCGCAGGCGACCCGCGAGCTTCAGGGCGTCAACGTGATCCTCGGCACCTATGGCCTTGGCCAGGTGGCGGCCTATCCCGCGATCGACGGCGCCGGCAGCATCAGTCCGCAAGAACGGCGGACGTGGCTGCACGCCGCGCAGTGGATGGCGCAGACGCCGCGCGCGGGCTCGTTGCAGGGCTTCGACACCTCGTTCGACTTCGCGCTGGCGCTGCTTGACGGCAGCACCCGCACCGACGCCGCGGCCTTCCTGCCGCTCGGCAGCGGGCTGAACGAGGCGGCCTTTGCGCGCGCCCGGCAGACCGACTGGCGTGCCTTCCGCTACAGCGCGCTGGTCGTCACCGGCATCGGGCCGGAGCTCGAGGACATGCCGCTCAGCCCCGGCGGCAAATATCATCTGCGGCTCGCAGCGCAGCAGTTCGCGCGCGGCGACGCTGCGTTCATCATCGTCTCCGGTGGCCGCGCACATCCGTTCAATACGCCGTTCGTCGAGGCGGTCGAAATGCGCCAGGCGCTGATCGAGCGCTATGGCATCCCCGCCGACCGGATCGTGATCGAGCCGCACGCGCGGCACACCACCACCAACATGCGCAACGCCGCCCGGCTGCTGATGGCGATGGGCGCGCCGCTGACGCAGGATACGTTGGTCATCTCCAACCCGGTCCAGAGCGCCGTGATCGGCAGCCCCGAATTCGTCGCCCGCAACAGGCGCGAGCTTGGCTATGCGCCCGGCGCCGCCGGTAAGCGGCTCAGCCCGACCGCGATCGAATGGCGCCCCGCGGCCGCCGCGGCGCGGATCGACCCGCGCGACCCGCTCGACCCCTGAACACGGAAAAATCCTCATGCGCCATCTGCTCGCGGCCGCGCTCGGCCTCTTCGCCTTCACGTCCCAGCCCGCCCTCGCCTGGGGCGAGCGTGGACACGCCGTCATCGATACCGCTGCGATCGCGGCGATCCCGGCGGACGGGCCCGTCTTCCTCAAGAAGCACGTTGACTATATCGCCGCCTCCGCGTCGCAGCCCGACGGCTGGCGCGGCAATGCCGAGGGCTTTTCCAAGATCAGCGAGGATCCCAACCACGGCTGGTTCCGCGAACAATTCACCTTCATGAAGACGATCCCGCGCAGCCGCTACGAGTTCGTCCTGGCGCTGTATGACGAGCATCTGCGCATCAAGGCGAGCGATCCGGAACGCGCCGCGCGCACCAACGTCCGCTGGACGGGTACGCTGCCCTATGCCGCGATGGAGGCCTATGACCGGATCGTGGTGTGCATGCGCCACGTTCGTCGGCTCACCGCCGAACGCCGCGACCCCACCTTTGCCGAGCAGAATTGCGCCTTCGACGTGACGCGGCTCGGCCATTATATCGGCGACGCGGCCAATCCGATGCACAATTCGATCCATTCGGATGGCTGGCGCGGCGACAATCCCGATGGCTTCACCACCGCCCGCAGCGTTCATGGCCGGTTCGAAAGCCGGTTCGTCGACGCCATGGCGCTGACGCCCGCCGACATCCGCCCCCGCATCGGTGCGCCGGGGCGGCAGAGCGGCGACCTGTTCGACCATGTCCTGCGCTACGTGAACGAATCCGGCGACAAGGTCCGCGACGTCTACACGCTGGAGAAACGCAGCGGCTTTGCCGACAGCAACGATCGCGAGGTGCGCGCGCTGGTCTATGAACGCACCGCCGCCGGGGCCGCCATGCTGCGCGACATGCTCCAGCGCGCGTGGACCGAAAGCGCCCGCCCGCCCGCGCAGATCACCCCCGCGCCGCTGGACTTCGCAAACCCGGCATTCAACCCCGCGACCGGCTCCGCACCGGCAGGACCAAGGTGATGCGGTGATGCGAGCAACCACCGGGAGGCCGCGACCCGGGGGTTGATCGAGATGGAACGGGTGTACGGAATGCGGCGCATGACGCTTTTTCGCCGCGTGAGCGCAAGGTGCGGTATCGTCCGCACCGTTGCCAGGAGACCAACCAGCGCGCGTGCCGCGCCAGGCGGCAGGTCCCCGCATTGCGGCAGGGGTGATCCCCTCCCATACCCCCCGGGCACGTGACAGACTGCCCGGATCGCTTGGCCAAGCACTGCTGCCGACTGCCCGATATAGACAAAGATCAATATAGAATATCAGCAGGCGTCGTTATCGAGCGCGTTGCATGATTACGCATAGTTACTGGATGCCTGCGGCGATCGTATTAACCGGTGTTGGTCTTCAGGAACCGGGAAAAGCGCCGCGAATTCCTGCAACATGCCCGTTTATACTTTCCATCTATGTTCGGGCGCAACAAGTCGCCCGATCAAGACATCGCGCTCTGAATTTCCCGATCGTCTCTCGGCCCTGGCCGAGGCAAACCGGATCGGGTTCGCCATGGTCCGCTCACGGGTTGGGCGTAAGGCATGTCAGCTGCGCTCCCGGCTTGATGTTCGCGACGAAAGCAACCTGCCGGTGGCGCGCTTGCTGCTGGCCGATCTCCTCCAGCGGATCACGTGAAGGCGCTTCATGACCAAAAACCTTCGGGACCTGGACTTCACGGTCCCGGCGCCCTGCGACATTGCCTATCCCGCTCCCATCCGTTTGTACGTGGATGCGCAAGATGTGTTGCGCGGAATCCTGCAGGTACGCCAGGTCATACCTGTCAGGTCCGGCGGGCCTCTGACGCTTCTGTTTCCAGAGTGGCTGCCGGGATATCATGCGCCGCGAGCATCGATTGCGCTGTTCGCTGGCCTGCGCATCGAGGCGGGTGAGAAGGAGCTGCCTTGGCGGCGGCACCCGGTTCAGGTTCACGCCTTTCAGGTGGAGGTGCCCGCCGAGGCGGAGCAGATCGTGGTGTCTTTTCACTTCCTGACACAAACCGATCCGTCGCAGGGCCGCGTGGTGGTCGGCAAGGAAATCCTGACCATTCAGTGGAACAGCGTGCTTCTGTACCCGGCCGGCTATTACGCGCGCCAGATCGAATTTCATGCCTTTTTGACCGTGCCGGCGGGTTGGCAGCATTCATGTGCAATCGCCGCTGTCGACCGGCAGGATGATACCATCCGTTTCGAGCCCGTAAGCCTCGACGTGCTGGTCGATTCACCGGTATTTGCCGGCCGGTACGCCGCCCGCGTCCCGCTGGATGACCAGGAGAAGGTTCATCTGAGCATCTTTGCCGACAAGGCAGAACTGATCGACATCTCCGAGAAGAAGATCGCGCCCCATCGGGCTGTTGTGGAACAGGCGGGGAAGCTGTTCGGGCCCGCTCCCTTCGACCGTTTCGAGATGCTCCTGGGGCTCAGCAGCGAGCTTGGCCGTATAGGGGTCGAGCATCACCGCTCCTTCGAGGCCGTTACCGTTCCCGACTATTTCACCGATTGGGAAGGGTGCTTCTCTCTGCGCGAGACCGTGCCGCATGAGTTCATCCATGCGTGGAGCGGCAAGTTCCGGCGCGGCGCTGACAGCTGGACGCCCAGTTTCGACACGCCGATCCGGAACAGCCTGATGTGGGTCTATGAGGGGCAGACCCAATATTGGGACCGGGTATTATGCGCGCGTTCCGGGCTGTGGACCGCAGACCAGACGCTGCAGGCGATCGCTGTCACCGCGGCGACGCACCAAGTGCGGGCTGGCAGTAGATGGCGGCCCATCAGCGACACCACGCGAGACCCGATCATCGCCGCCCGCGCGCCGCTGCCCTGGCCAAGCTGGCAGCGAAGCGAAGACTATTATTCCGAAGGATCGCTCGTCTGGCTCGACATCGATACGCGCATCCGCATGCTTTCGGGTGACACGCGCTCGCTCGACGATTTCGCCAGATCCTTCTTTGCGGCGGATCAGCAAGGACCTGCGCAGACGCTGACGTACACCCTGGACGATGTGATCGCCGCCCTGACCGATCTCGCCCCCTTCGACTGGGGCGGGTTCCTGCGAGAGCGGATTGACGGAAAGCACACCGGCGCGCCGCTCGAAGGCATTGAGCGAGCGGGCTATCAGCTGGTCTTCCGGAACGATCCAGGCGAGTTTTGGACCAACACCGAGAAACTAGCTGACAACCTCAACCTGATGTTCTCGCTTGGCCTGACCGTGGACCATGACGGCAAGGTGGAAGAGGTCCTTTGGGAAGGCCCCGCCTTTGAAGCGGCGATCACTGCGGGCACGAAAATCCTGGAAGCGGGTGAGCGGCCCTTCTCGGTGGAGGCGCTGCGGGCGGCGGTTCAGGAGGCAGGGCGATCGAACGGCAGGGTGCGGCTTCGCGTGACGTCGGGGACTTGCGAAAGGGAGGTCGAGGTCCACTACCCCGGGGGCCTGCGATATCCGCACCTCACGCCGCTCGAGGGTGCCAGACCGCGCCTGCTGGAGATCCTTTCCCCGCGCGTCTAGTCCGCAGTCTGCTGCCGAATACATGACCTCGATCAGTCACTTATGATGAAGCAGCCGGGCGCTTTGGTGGTACGATCCCATCGGGCTTAGGGATGTGACCCTGCGCCAAAAGGCGCAGGGGAATGTCGGCCGATGGAAATGCCAGATCGAAATGGCGCTAGCGCCGACGACCTGACGACCCAGCAAAACATGGACGCCTTCCTCTCCGGTTGCGCCGCCCATGCAGACGGCGCGCTTTCACCGCCTGTCCTTTTGGACACGGAACCGCGGAGCAGGATAGCTGGCATCGCGGCTATCGTTTGAGCCGGCTGAAGGCCCTGGCTTCAGACTAGGCTGCTTTAGATTAGGCTGCTTCAGACTAGGCTGGCGTGAGCGATCCACCGATTGCCTTGGGGCAGGCGGGTCTGGAGCCCGCGACCACCCGCAACTTTGACAGGCTGTCGACGACCTGGTGAGCGGCGAAGGGGAGGGTCAGAACGGCTGCATATGGAAATGGGGGCTCACGACGACGCTGGTCCTTCCTCACCAGCAGCACGGGAGCATCAAGATCGGCCAGCGCCCGCGCCAGGCATGTTTCCGCAACGCCAAATATCGTCGCACTCACCAATATGGCGTTCGGTTTCACCCTGAGCCGCTGGATCAAGCGTGCACCTTCGTCAGCGTTCCGCGCCGGCCCGATGATCTGCGCGCCTGCGCTTGCGACGGTCTCCCCAACATAGTTGGCAAGGAATGAATCGTCCTCGATCTGAACGATGAGCTGGCCGGCAAGCGGCTTGGTTACCCCGGGCATCGCCCTATTTCTCCCACGGACGTAAATAGCGTGGATCAAACTGTCCGGCCCGGCGCAGTCCTCCTTCATCCACGATCCACAAAGTCTTGTTTGTCAACGCGATCAGCCCTTCGTGTCGCAGCCGCCTGAGCACGCGGTTGACGTGTACCGAGGTCAGGCCGAGCGCGTCTCCGATGTGCTCCTGCGTGATCGGCAGGGGCATGTCATTGTCGGTCGCCAGCCCGATCTGCCTGCCGCGTGTGATCAGTTCGCATAGAAGGTGCGCCATCGCATGATAGGCGACATCCGAAATGGTAAGCCACTTGCGCAGGGTCGCCGCCTCGATCAGCGACGCGCGCCACAATGCCGCGTTGATACCAGGGTGACGCGTGGCGAGGTCCGCGATCACTTCCCCCGGGATCCAGCCGATCTTGCAATCGGTCAGCGCAATCAGATCATGCTCGAACGTTGATCCACAAGCCGCGTGGAGCCCGCAAAAGTCACCCGGGAGCAGAATAGCGGTTATGCGGCGAGATCCGTTCATCCGTACAGCCGCCCGGGCCGCCCACCCGTTGAGGACAAGGTAGAGCTGGTTAGGCGCGACGCCGTCTTTCAGGATCACGCCACCGTGCGCAGTGGTGACCGGTTCGACGTGGACAGCGTCGACCGCCTCGATTTCCTCCGGCGTCAGATCTGACAGTGTCCTCATCCGCCGGCTCAACATCGTGTCGACCTTGTCACGACACGGAGGGGGAGTGAATTGAAGTGGGTTAGGAAAACGGCGGATTCACGAGAACGGGATCGGCCGGCGGCCGGTGAAACATGCGCGCGAAAGCCCGGTCAGCCGTCAGCCTTGTCTGCACAGCATCCTGGCGCCTCGTCGGTTCTTGCGCGCCGGGCTCATTCGGCTGTGGTCCAGGCGAGACAGCCGGCACCAACCAGCGATGAGCTCACGAACAGCGCCCCCCGCGGATAGAGCGTGTCGACGCGCGCAGGGTCGTTCCAACGCACCGCCCACACGCCGCGCGATTGCCACAGCACGCTGCCGTTTGCGGCGCGGATGGCGTTGACCGCTGCGCCCTGGCTGGTGCCCGGTCCGAACAGCACGATCATGGTCTCGCTGCCCGCCGGTGCGCGTGCCGCCCAGGCGCCGCAAATCAGCGCCGTGGCGGTAAGGCCAAGCGCTGCGATGCCGCCGCGCGGCCCGCTGCCACCGTCGTTGCCGCCGCCGCCACGATACAGCAGCCGCCCCGCGACGATCGGGATGATCCCGAAGGCGACGAACCAGCCCAGGTCCCAGGCGAGCGGATTGGCACTGTCCAGCTTGATCCGGTGAATGCCGAGAACCCAGTGCGATACGATGCCGTCAGCGACGTGCCACACGCCCGCGCCGATCAGCGCCGCCGCGAGCAGGCGCCTGCCGCTTCCCGGGCGAGCGAGGCTGCGGCGCGTTCGGAACAGCGCCACGAGGCCGATCGCCGCGACGGCATACATCAGCGCATGAAACAGGCCGTCGAACAATATCTGGTCGGTGACGCCGTCCACCAGGCTGAGCAGATGATGCCATTGCAGGATCTGGTGGAGCAGGATGCCGTCGAAGAACCCGCCCAGCGCGAAGCCGATCAGATAGCCGGACCATGGCAGGCTGGTGGCGGCGCGCGCCATGTCAGCGCACCGGCCGCGGGCGGCGGCCTTGCTGGCCTTCCAGCGCCTGCGTCGTCGGTCCGAGGCGGCCGGCATCGACGAGGCGCTTCACCTCGGCGAGGATGGCGGGCGCGGGATCATTCATGGGCGGCGGCATCGCGCTGGACGCACAGGCCGATGGCCGCGATGCGATCAACGCCGGCGTAAGGTTCCTTTTCGAGTTCGTCCCCGAAGATGTCGGGATCGAGCAGGCGGTAATCGTAGCGATAGCCCGTCGCCGGCATTGCCTCACGCAGCGCCTCGCGCACCACGTCGCGCCCGGCCACGATCGACACGCCGGTGTGCATGACGAAGCGGCCGCCGGGCGCCAGCTTCTCGATCGCCATCAGCGTCCAGTCGAGCGAGAGTTTGCCGCCGTACAGGTCGCCCCCGTCGCGATAGGCGCGGCGATCGGGGTCGATCATGAAGGGCGAGTGGGTGACGATCAGGTCGAAGCGGCCGTCGACTTCCGCCGGGGTGCCGGCGAGTGCGGTGCGGTGGTCGATTGCGGCAAAGGTGGCGTTCACCGACGCGAGCGATAGCGCCTTCGGGTTGATGTCCGCCAGCGTCAACGTGGCATTGCCGTGCAGCGATGCGGCGATGATCCCGCCTACGCCGGCGCCGGCGCCGTAATCGAGGATCCGCGCGTCGCTGGGCAGGCCGGCGAGGTTGCGCGAGATATAGTCGGCAAAGCGATAGCTGTCGGGGCCGAGGAAGACCGAATCCCGCTCGCTGGTCGGGTAGCTGGAATGCACGAACAGGCGGCCGAGCACGTTCGACACGCGCACCTTGGCGACCAGCAGTCCGTCGCGGCGACGTGTCAGCAGCCCGGCCGCGTCGAGTGCATCGACGATGGCGTGCGGAAGGTCGTCCCGCCGGCACGGCAGCGACCAGCCGAGCAGGTCCGCCACGGTGGTGCCGACCTGTCGGTCGGCCCGTGACAGGACGCGGGCTTGCGATGCCGGTGTCGGTGCGATGAAGTCATAGTGGATGGAGCGCAGATGCTCCAGAAGTTCAAGCAACGCGGTGCGCGGCGCATCGTCAAGAACACCCGCGCTGTGGCTTTGGTCATTGATCGCCGACTCATTTACATAGATCAAGTTCATGTTTTCAGGCCGGAAGTTTCCTGTTCGGGACCAACAGGACGGGCGCGCCTTCGTTCCGGTACATTAACACTGATCTCCATCAGCATGACGGAAAGACAGGCAGGTCGGGGAAACATAAATCATAGAGACTAGTGTATGTTGCACTAGGTTGGCGACTGACCAAGTAAACGAAGGGACAGGAAAACAAGCAAGACGCACCTGATAACTTGGATTGCAATACGGGAACCTGCGCGGACAATAATGTTTGTTCCCCGGACAGATGCCGCGGTGAAAGCCGGCGTTCAGGCTTAAGAAGACGCACCGGGCAAGGGAGGCATCCGCGCCATGAAGGCTGCACTGAAGACCGCCGAGGGCACGTTTGCTTTAGCTCAGGTGGAACGCCCAATCATCCCGGCGCCCAACTTCGTACTGGCCCGCGTTCGCGTGGCAGGAATTTGCGGTACGGACCTGCGCCACTGGAAGAAGCACGATCCCGCGCTGGAATGCCATATCATGGGGCATGAGCTGGCGGGTGAAGTGGTCGAGGTGGGCGCGGACGTCAGCAACGTGAAGCCAGGCGACCGCGTCGTCATCGAGACGGTGATGGGCGATGCCGACGACCTTGCCGCAGGCAACGAAGATGGTGCGCCGCGCGGGAAAGGTGGTGATCGTCGGCGGCTTCGACGCTGGCGAGACGAGCATCCCGCTGGAATGGCAGCGGCTGCAGATGAGCGAGATTCAGCTGATCCTCAGCGCCAGCTTCGCCATGCACGATATCTATCGCGAACAGGGCATGGTGCTGGATCTGATCGCCAAGGGGCGCATCGACGTGAAAAAGATGATCACCCACCGTTTCCCGCTGGATCGCATCAACGAGGCATTCGACACGGCACAGCGCAAGGAGGAGACCGGGGCGGTGTTCGTCGCCATCACGATCTGAGCGCACCGGCAAGGTAATTGCGTGCGGCCGAGGTGAAGCCTGGCGCACCGGTTTCGAGCACGGGCGTCGTGTTCATTCGATCTTTCCCCGGCCCTTAGATCGCCCCGCGCCTCCACTGTAACTCGCCATACGGGGGTCGTTCAGCGAAACGACATGACGCCTGCGTTACGATCCCTCATGCCGATCCGCCTTTCCCCGCTCTCGCTCTGCCTCGTCACTGCTCTTGTCGCCGGATCGCTGCCCGCTGCCGCGCAGGTGATCGGCGCGCCACCGGCGATCCGCACCATCGACATTCCGCCCTCGCGCATCGCGCCCCCGGAGGCCGCGCCGCTGGAAGCAGAAGCCTCCCCAGAGACGCCGTCCGCCGCGGTCGAGACACCACGCGCCGGCGGACTGGTGCTCGACCTGCCGCGCCCCGGTGCTTCGGACACGCGCGTGCCGCCGCCGCCCGCCCCCAGCGCCGAACAGCTCGCGATGGAGGCGATCGCTGCGGCCGAGGCGGAGAAGCTGCGCCAGGTGAACAGCGCGCAGCTCTCCGCTGCGCAGGCGCAGCTTGACCGGATCGCCGCCGACAAGGCCGCGCAGCAGGAGCGGCTGGCCCGGTATCGCACGGAGGCCGCTGCTCACGCCGCGGCGATGTCGGATTATGCGGCGCAGCTCGCCGCCGCCCGCGCCGACCGCGAACGGTGGGAGGCGGATGTCGCCGCCTGCCGCGCCGGCGACCGGCTGCGCTGCGGCGTCACCGACGGTCGCCGCTAGGGCGCTCACCGCAACGCGGCCGGCTCAATAGGTCCAGTCGAGTTGCACCCACGTCTTGTCGGTGTCGGTCGCGAACGTATCGGCGCGGTAGCGTGCGTGGCGCAGCGAGAAGAGCGCGCGGCGCACCTTCACGCTGGCGATGAGGTCGATCTCCGTCCCGTACCGCTGCCCCAGCCGGTCACTGCGAAAGCGGTGCCACGTGCCCGACAGCGAGATCGCATCCGCGCCCAGCACGTCCTTCACGCCATAGCCACCGCCGACATACAGGTCGCGCACGCCATTGGGCGGCGTGGTCAGGAACTTGTCGGCCCAGCCCTGGAACTTGAAATTGGTGCCGAGCGGCGTCTGGAAGCTGGTGAACGCCACGCCGTCGTCGGCGCCCAGCACTTCATAGCCCGCGTTGAGCGACCAGCCCGATACCGACAGCGTCGCATCGGCGAGATAGTAATTGGCGCCATAGCGATTGGGGTTGCGGTGCCAGTCGCGCTGCCGCGCATAGCTCAGCTGCCAGGCCAGTTTCACCGCGGACGTCAGGGCCGTCGATCCGGCCAGCCGCGCGCCATAGGTCTGGCTCGACAGGCGGTAATCCTGCACCGCCGCCTCGTCATGGTCGACCAGATAGGCAAAGCCGGTGAGCGTGCCGACCGGCGTCGCATAGGACAGGTTGGCGAACACATTGTCGCCGCCGATGCTGGGCTGGCGCGCGCCGGTGCCGTTGATCCCCCAGATGGTCCGCACGCTCCAGGCATAGGCCATCGGAAAACTTGCCCTGCTCGCGGCGGAAGAACGTCAGGCGATCGAGGAAATGGCTCATGAATAGGCTCCGCTGGTCAGGTCGCGCTTGCCAGCGCCGGAAGGGGGGGCGCCGAGGCGGGGGCGCGACCCGAACATGCCGCGCGGGCCGCTGTACGCGACCCAGGTCAGGGCCGCGCAGCTCAGGTAAAAGGCGAAGAACGCCCACAAGGCGGCGTTGGCCGACCCGGTGCTGCTGATCGACCAGCCGTAACCCTTGGGGATGTAGAAGGCGCCATAGGCCGCGATGGCCGAGATGAATCCGACGATCGCCGCCGATTCACGATCGGCGTGAAGCCGCCGCTCCTCCACGGGCAGGTCGGCATGTTCCGCGTCGAACACGCGGCGCATGATCGCCGGCACCATCTGGAAGGTGGAGGCGTTGCCGACGCCGCTGACGAAGAACAGCAGCAGCACCATGCCGAAAAAGCCGGCGAAGCTGCGCGCGTCGAGCGACCAGATCATGCCGATGATCGAGGCAGCCTGGACCAGGAAGACCCAGAAGCTGACCTTCGCGCCGCCGATCCGGTCCGACAGGCCGCCGCTGCCCGCCCGCGCCAGCGCGCCGACCAGCGGGCCGAGGAACGCATAGTGCAGCGCCTCGACCTCCGGGAACACCAGCCTCGACAGCAGCGGGAAGCCCGCCGACATGCCGATGAACGTCCCGAACGTGCCGGTGTAGAGCCAGCACATGATCCAATTGTCGCGCCGGCCAAAGATCGTGGCCTGGTCGGCGAAGGAGGATTTGGCGCTGAGGATGTCGTTCATCCCGAACCAGGCGAGCACCGCGCCCAGCATCACCGGCGGCACCCAGATGAAGCCCGCATTCTGCAGCCACAGCAACGTGCCGTCGTTCGCCACCTGCGCCTGCCCGCCAAGCGCGCCGAACAGCCCCATGGTGATCGCCACCGGGACGACGAGCTGCATCACGCTGACGCCAAGGTTGCCGATGCCGGAATTGATCGCCAGCGCGCGGCCTTTCTCGGCCGCCGGGTAGAAGAAACTGATGTTGGCGACCGAGGAGGCGAAATTGCCGCCGCCAAAGCCGCACAGCAGCGCCAGCACGAGGAAGATGAAGAACGGCGTTCCGGGGTTCTGCACGGCATAGCCGATGCCGAACGCGGGGATCAGCAGCGACGCGGTCGACAGCGTGGTCCACAGCCGCCCGCCGAAGATCGGCACGAGGAAGGCGTAGAAGATGCGCAGGGTCGCGCCCGAAATGCCGGGCACCGCGGCGAGCCAGAACAATTGGTCGGTGGTGAAGGTGTAACCGATGCTGGGCAGCCGCGTGACGACGACGCTCCACACCATCCAGACGGCAAAGGACAGGAGCAGGCAGTAGGTCGAAATCCACAGGTTGCGCCTGGCGATTGGCCGGCCGGTCGCCTCCCAGAATTCGGGGTCCTCCGGCCGCCATTCGGCGATCGGCCCCGCGCGCATCGCCGCGCGGCGGGCCTCCGGTTCCCCCATGCCGCGAAACTCGGGCAGTTCGGGGCTTTGCGGCACATGCGCCGCCGCCGACGCCTCGCGCTCCATGTGCTGGATCGCGCCGTGCATCCAGAGCAGCGAGACGAGCACGATCAGGAACAGCAGGGCAAAGCTGCTCGTCCAGATCCCGGTCAGGTCGAGCAGCGCGCCAAAGGCCAGCGGCAGGACGAAGCCGCCGAGGCCGCCGATCATCCCGACGAGGCCACCGACCGCGCCGACATGATTGGGGTAATAGACCGGAATGTGCTTGTAGACCGCCGCCTTGCCCAGGCTCATGAAGAAGCCGAGCACGAAGATGATGATGAGGAACGGCACCAGCCCCATGGAGGTGCTGAAGGTGATCGGGCCGTTCACCCCCTCGATGACGTAGCTGGTCGGCGGGTAGGACAGCAGGAACGTGCACGCGACCGAGACGATGAACGTGGCGTACATAACCCGGCGCGCGCCGTAGCGGTCCGACAGCGTGCCGCCATAGATGCGGAACAGGCTGGCCGGCACCGAATAAAAGGCCGCGAGCATCCCGGCGGTGCGGATGTCGAGGCCATAGACCCCGATCAGGTAGCGCGGCAGCCACATCGCCAGCGCGACGAACCCGCCGAACACGAAGAAATAATATAGCGAGAACCGCCACACCTGGACGTTGCGCAGCACGGCAAGCTGGCTGGCCATGCTTTCGGCCTTCTGGCCGCCGTGCTGGCGCGTTTTCTGGTCAGGATCCTCGGGCGTCGCGAACAGGAAGATCACCCCCATCACGATGATCGCCGCGGCCCAGATCTGCGCCACCGCCTGCCAGCCCATCGCAACCATCACGAAGGGGGCGAGGAACTTGGTCACCGCCGCGCCGATATTGCCCGCGCCAAAGATGCCGAGCGCGGTGCCCTGCCGCTCGGCGGGATAGAATTTGGAGACATAGGCGACGCCGACCGAAAAGGCCCCGCCCGCCAGCCCGACGCCAAGCCCTGCGATCAGCAGCTGGGTATAGGTATGCGCGAACGACATCAGGTAGGTCGCGATGCCCGACAGCACCATCACCGCCGCGAACACCCGCCGCCCGCCGATCTGGTCCGACCACACGCCCAGGACCACCCGCACCAGCGACCCGGTCAGGATTGGCGTGCCGGTCAGCAGGCCGAATTGCGTGTCGGAAAGCCCCAGTTCCTCTTTGACGCCTAGCCCGACGATGGAAAAGATGGTCCAGACCGCAAAGCAAACGGTGAAGGCGATCGTGCTCGTCCACAGCGCCCGGCCCGCGCCGTCCCTTGCGTGTGCCACATCCTCCACCATGGATCGGTCCCCGCCCGCCGAATGGTTCTCGACGACAAGGTAATCTGCGCTTTGCGGTGGGGGCGCAGTCAGTAAAGCTCCTTAATTGCGCACCAAACGGCAGGAAATCGCGCGCGCTGTCGATGGTGGCCGTCCGCCGCCGGGTCGGCTAGGGGGCGCGCCATGCTCTATCCCCTTGCGCTCGCGCTCGCCGTCGCGGCCGCCCCCGACGCCGCCAGCACCGCGCCCACCCCGCAGGCGACGACCCGGGCGGCGCCAACCGGGCGCGCGACGGTGGTCACCGCGCCCGAACGGCCCGCGACGACGCCCGATCGCCCGCGCATCTTCCTGGGCGGCAGCATCGACATGGGCAACGCGCCCGACTGGCAGAAGCAGCTCATCGCCGCCCTCGCCGACCGCGACGTGGTGATCCTCAACCCGCGCCGCCCCGACTGGAACCCTGCCTGGCGCCCGGAGGCGAGCGAGCCCGAATTCCGCCGCCAGGTGGAATGGGAGCTGGAGGCGCTGGAGAGCGCGGACATCATCGTCCTCTACCTCGCGCCCGGCTCGCAAAGCCCGGTCAGCCTGCTCGAACTCGGGCTGCACGCGCGGTCGGGCAAGGTCATCCTGGTGTGCCCGCCCGGTTTCTGGCGCAAGGGCAATGTCGATATCACCGCTGAGCGCTACGGCATCCAGCAGGTCGCCTCGCTGGAGGAACTGCGCAAGGCGATCGACGCCCGGCTCGCCGCGCCGGCGCGCGCGCGGCGCTAGTCGGTCAGGCCACGGGCGGCCGGTTCGCCACCGGCAGCTGCCAGCCGCGCCGGATCGCCATCATCCGCAACCCGAAGCACAGCGCGCCCCCGGCGATCGCGGTCGGCACGATCGGCAGGTCGAGCATGTTGCCCGCCACCACCACGCCGGCGCCGGCCAGCGCCGCGACCGCATAAAGCTCCGACCGCAGCACGCCCGGCACCTCGGCCAGCAGCACGTCGCGCGCGATGCCGCCGCCGATCCCGGTCAGCACGCCCAGCAGCGCGGCCATCACCGGGCTCAACCCACAGGCCAGCGCCTTTTGCGCGCCCGCCACCGCGAACAACGCCAGCCCGACCGCGTCGAGCATCCTGACCGGCGCGTTCAGCCGCTCGATCCACGGCGACCAGAAGAAACAGATGACGCCCGCCAGGCTCGATACGCCCAGGTACCGCCAGTCGACCAGCGAGGCGGGCGGCGTCGCGCCGATCAGCACGTCGCGCGTGATCCCGCCGGCGGTCGAGGCGGCGAACGCCAGCACCAGGATCCCGAAGATGTCGAGCCGCCGGCGCACCCCCGCGGTCGCCCCGCTCAGCGCAAAGGCGAACGTTCCGCCAAGGTCCAGCACGCGGACCAGCGTCACCAGCAGCTCGCCGGCGGCGGCGCCCTCAACCATGACGCACCTCGCCCGCGTGATCCGTGTCAGGCCGCGCCCGGCCGGCATAGGCGCAGTACAGCGCGACGCCCAGCGCGTTCCAAACCAGGAACCACCAATGGGTCGTGCTCGGCAGGCTGACGAACAGATAGACGCAGCCAGCGATCGCCACCGGCCCGACCAGCCACGCGGCAGGCGCGCGATAGCCGCGCGGTGCGTCCGGCGCGCGGCGGCGCAGGACGAGCATGCTGACCGCCACCGCGGCAAAGGCGACCAGCGTCCCGGCATTGGCCAGCGCGACGATCTCGTTCAGCGGAAAGAACGCCGCGATGGTTCCGACGATCAGGACCGTGAACAGGGTGGTGCGCACCGGGGCCCCGCTCGACGACACGCGCGCCAGCCCGCGCGGCAGCAGACCGTCGCGCGCCATCACGAAGAAGATCCGGCTCTGCCCGTAGAAGAACGCAAGGATCACCGTCGGCAATGCCACCACCGCCGACAGCGCCATGAACCGCGCCGCCTCCGGCTCGCCCAGCCGGCGCAGCACCAGCGCCAGCGGCTCGGGACTGTCGGCGAAGTCGCGAAAGCCGACCGCGCCCAGTGCCGCGCCCGCCACCAGGGTATAGATTGCGGCGCACGCCAGCATCGACCCGATGATGCCGATCGCCAGGTCGCGGCGCGGGTTGCGCGTTTCCTCTGCCGCGGTGGCGATCGCGTCAAAGCCGTAGAAGGCGGAAAAGATGATCGCCGCCGCCGCCATGATGCCACGCTCGACCCCGTCCGCGCCGGTCGACTTGGCAAAGCCGAACGGGTTGAACGGGGAAAGGTTGGCGCTGTCGAAATGCGGCGCGGCCATCCAGACGAAGGCGACCAGCGCGGATACCTTGACCAGCACCAGCACCGCATTGACGCTGGCGCTGCTGCGCATGCCATAGATCAGCATCGCCGCGACCCCGCCGATGATCGCCACCGCCGGCAGGTTGACGATGCCGCCCGCGTGCGGCCCATTCATCAACGCCCAGGGCACGCCCAGCCAGTCGTGCAGCAGCGGCGCGGCATAGCCCGACCAGCCGACCGACACCGCGCTCACCACCAGGCTATATTCCAGGATCAGGCTCCACCCGATCATCCACGCGGCAAGCTGCCCCACCGCGACATAGCTGTAGGTATAGGCCCCGCCCGATGTGGGGACGAGCGTCGCCATCTCGGCATAGGCGAGCGCGGCGCAGGCGCACACGAAGCCGGCGATGACGAAGGCGACCAGCACCGCCGGCCCCGCCTTGGCCGCACCGACCCCGATCAGCGTCAGGATGCCGGTGCCGACGATCGCGCCGACGCCCATCGCGATCAGGTGCGGCCAGCCCAGCGTGCGGGCCAGCGCGCCGCTGCCCTCACCGAACGCGCGGTCGAACGGTTTGCGAAGCTTCCAATTCCTCAACCGCCCGATCCTTCTTCACCAGCGCATGGCCCAACCGCTCCGCCCCTTCCCGCGGCCGGGCGGGGCCGGGCAGGGGGGCGGACTGGTTGCTGTCGGCGCGGATTAGCATCGCCGCCGCCGCAGGTGGCGCGAAACACCTTGACCGCCGCCGCAGATTCTGCGGTTTGATGGCGCCATGACGACGGATCGTACGCTCGACCGGATCGACCGGCGAATCCTGCGCGCGCTTCAGGCCGAGGGGCGGCTGCGCAACGCCGCGCTGGCGCAGCGGGTCGGCCTGTCGGAAAGCGCGTGCCTGGCGCGCGTCCGCAACCTGGAAAAGGCCGGGGTCATCCAGGGCTATCACGCCCGCCTCGATCCGTTCCGCGTCGACATCGGCCTCGTCCTTCTGGTCGAGGTCACGCTGGAGGGCCGCCACCGGGAGGAGCGGCAGCATTTCGAACGCCTCGTCAACGATTTGCCGCAGATCGTCGAGGCATCGCACGTCAGCGGTGAGACGGATTACATGCTGAAGGTCGTGGTGCGCGGCATGGCCGACTGGAATGCACTGAAGGAACGGATGACGCGCGAGGTCGGGCTCGCCCGCGTCGTGACGCATGTCGTGATGGACAAGCCCAAGGTGTTCCAGGGCTATCCGATCGCCCCGGAATGACGCGGCCGGGCGGGGCGCGGGTTATTCCGTCGCCTTGGCCGCCGGCGGTGTCGCCTCCGGTGCGGCCGTGTCCGCGCCCTCCGGCGCCGCTGCCTCCGGCACGATGATCTCGATATCGACGCGCCGATTCTGCCGCCGCCCCTCGGGATCGTCGCTGCCGTCGAGCGTGACGTTGGGCGCCGCCGGCCGACCGTCGCCCAGCGCGATGACGGTGATCCGCTCCTCGGCGATCCTCTTGTCGGTCAGGTAATCGCGCACCGCCTCCGCGCGCAGCCGCGACACGCGCAGGTTCGCCGCCCGGCTGCCGTCATTGTCGCTGCTCCCGCGCAGCACCCAGCGTGCCTCGCCCGGCAGCGACGGGTTGGCGAGCAGCGCGTCCAGCGCTTCGCGCGCCGCATCGTCAATCGCCGCGCCGCGCTCGAACAGGATCGTCGCCTCGGTCGGCACCGGCGGCGTCGGCTCGGGTTCGGCCACCGCCTGGCTCTCGGCGATCACCTTGGGCTGCATGATCGACTGCGCCGCGCGCTGCTCATTGCCCGTCGCCGCCTCGGCCGGGCTCGGCGTGGGCGAGGGGGCAGGGGCCGGCGCGCGATTGTCGCAGGCGGCGAGCGATACCGCCCCCAGCAGCAGAAAGGCGGTCTTGTTCATGCGATGGTCTCCTGCGGTCGCCCGGCCCTGTCTGCGGCGCTGTCCGTTGCCCCGTCTGTCGACTCTTCGGGCGCCGGAATGGCATGCCAGAAATCGTCCTCCACCCGGTCGGGCGGCACGTAGAGCAGCACCGTGTCGCCGACCGTGGGCGTCGGCGCGGAGGCGTGCGAGAACATGCGCAGCGACCCGTCCTTGCGCAGCAGCAGCAGCGGGCCTCCTTCTTCGGGCAGCGTCGCGGCAGCGGCGGTGAAGCCGGCGACATCCTCGACGGTCGCGGCGGCGAAGGTCCAGCCCATCCGCTCGCGCCACGCGACATCCTCGACGCCCAGCCCCGACCGGAACATTGCCCGGCCGCGCAGCGCATCGGGCAGGCTACGCGGATCGTCGCCCGCCGCATCGCCCAGCTGGTACACATTGTCGCGGCCCAGCTCGGGCGCGAACTCGCTGCACACCAGCGCATTATACGCCTCATTCTCCGCCGTCGCGGCGAGCAGCCCGAATTGCAGCAGGTCGAGCCGTTCCTCGGTCGCCTCGGCCAGGATCTCGCCGTGATAGGTCGGCACGCCCTCGGCGCGCGCGGCGGTCAGCCGCTGCCAGCTGTTGTCGCTGATCGTCACGCCCACGCCCAGCCCGCGCAGCGCGCGCGCCAGCGACAGGCTCCACCGCGTCGACCCGACGATCAGCACGCCGCGCCCGCTCGGTGCGGTCAGCCCCAGCGCGCGGGCGAAGAAACCGATGGTGAAGCCGTGCGCGACGATCGTCGCCACCACCACCGCGAACGACAGCGCGACCAACGTGCTGCCGTCGCCATAGCCCAGCTCGTCCAGCCTGAGCGCGAACAGGCCGGTGATCGCGATCGCCACCACGCCGCGCGGCGCGATCCAGCCGATGAACAGCCGCTCGCGCCACGGGATGCGGCTGAACGCCAGGCTGATCAGCACCGTCGCGGGCCGCACGAGGAACAGCAGCGCGAACAGGAACAGCCCGAACCGCCACTCGAATTGCCGGAGCACGCTGAGGTCGAGCGACGCGGACAGCAGCACGAACACCCCCGAGACGAGGATGATCGTGATATTCTCCTTGAAGCTCAGGAAATCGCGCAGCGACGCCAGCTTCATATTGGCCAGCGCAATGCCCATTACCGTGACGGCCAGCAGCCCCGTTTCCTGCTGGATCGCGTTGGACGCCACGAAGGTGCCGATCACCGCGACCAGGATCACCGGCGCCTTCAGATATTCAGGGACATAGCCGCGCGGCAGCGCCCAGCCGAGCAGCCGGGCGACGCCATAGCCCATCAGGCCCGCCACGATCGCCGCCAGCACCAGGCTCGCCAGGCTGTCGATGATCGTCGCGCCGCTGCCGGCCTGGCGCAGCACCTCATAGGTGACGACGGCGCACAGCGCGCCGATCGGGTCGTTGACGATCGCTTCCCATTTCAGGATCGCGCGCGGCCGCGCCGCCACGCTCGACTGGCGCAGCAGCGGCAGCACGACGGTGGGCCCGGTGACCACCAGAATCCCGGCGAACAGGATCGCGACCGGCCACACCAGCCCCGCGACATAATAACAGGCCAGCGCGCCCAGCACCCAGCCGACCGGCACGCCGACCAGCACCAGCCGGTGCACCGCGCCCTCGGCATGGCGCAACTCGCGCAGATTGAGGCTCAGCCCGCCCTCGAACAGGATCACCGCCACCGCCAGCGATATGGCGGGTTCCAGCAGCGCGCCGAAATCTTCCTCCGGGTGGATCAGCCCCGTCGCGGGCCCGGCGATGAGCCCCGCGATCAGCATCAGCGCGATCGCTGGCAGCCCGGTGCGCCATGCAATCCACTGTGCGCCGATGCCGAGCAACCCGACAAGCGTCAGCACGATGGCCAGATGATTCATTGTGTCTCCCTGCCGTCGCCATCGCGCGACCCTTCCCCAAGGGCCGGGGCAATGACTTTGTTCCGGCAGGGCAACGTCATGCCGCCCTGCACCTCGATTTGCCGCGCCGGGATCATGCCCGCTCCAGCCCCGCCCCGACAACCCCGCGACAAGTGACCCGATCAGTCGCTCAGCCGTCCGACCAGCGCGGTCGGGTCAGCTTAGGCAAAAAGTCCGACCAGCATCCAGGTGCATAGCAGCGCCATTCCGATCCCATGGGCCAATCGATTTTTCCACAGCAGCAGCGCCACCGTGACCGCTACAGGCGGGCCATAGTTCCCCAAGGCAAACGCGACCACGTCGCCAAGTGCAGCCTCCGGCGGTATAAAGGGCAAGTTAGCGGCCAGGCTTACGAGCGGCGGCATCAGCAGGGCGCCCAGAACAACGGGCCTTTGCTGCATGTAATGATCTTCCAGAGAGCCGCCATTCGCCAAATCGGCAGGAAACATGGCGTGGCTGACGAAGATATACGGCAACGCCATGCCCATGCACCTCAGGATCTCCCACGGGCCTAACGTCAGGACATCACGCGCGCGCCACATCGAACTCCACTGCTGGGCTGTTGCAAGCAGAATGAACAGCCCAAGCAGCGGCGGGGCGATACCTATCTTCCAATTGCCCCTGCGACGCCACGTGTCCGCGAAGCTCGATGTTACGGTGGTGATCGCGAGGCCGAGAAGCAGGCCATAGAATCCGAAAAGAGCTTCAAAACCAGTCATGTTTATTTCCCCCTGCCAACGCTTTGTTCGATGACAGGGGCACTCGCAACGATACCGTGACATTGACGGACGCCGTAGCCGCATTATGTACCGCCCCGTACATTATACCTTAAGGAGAGGCCGCATGGCTGCGTTTTCAGGAAAGAAGGTTCTCGTGCTCGGTGGCAGTCGCGGGATCGGCGCGGCGATCGTGCGGCGCTTCGCGAACGATGGCGCGGCGGTGACCTTCACCTATGCCGGATCGCGCGACGCGGCCGAGCGGCTGGCATCGGAAACCGGCGCCACCGCGGTGCAGACCGACAGTGCGGACCGCGACGCGGTGATCGCCCGGGTGCGCGACAGCGGCCCGCTCGACGTGTTGGTGGTGAACGCCGGCTATGCGATCTTCGGCGACGCGCTGGCGCAGGATCCCGATGCGATCGACCATCTGCTGCGCGTCAACGTCCACGCGCCTTATCATGCCTCCGTGGAGGCGGCGCGGCAGATGCCCGACGGCGGGCGGATCATCGTCATCGGCTCGGTCAACGGGGATCGCATGCCGATGCCCGGCATGGCCTCCTATGCGCTCAGCAAGTCGGCGCTTCAGGGCATGGCCCGCGGCCTCGCGCGTGATTTCGGCCCGCGCGGCATCACGATCAACATCGTGCAGCCCGGCCCGGTCGATACGGAGGCCAATCCCGCCGACGGCCCGATGAAGGATGTGATGCACAGCTTCATGGCGATCAAGCGCCACGGCCGCCCGGACGAGGTCGCCGCGATGGTCGCCTGGCTCGCCGGCCCGGAGGCCGGGTTCGTCACCGGCGCCATGCACACGATCGACGGCGGCTTCGGCGCCTGACCGCCTGACAAAATGGGGGCGGGGGAGCGGCGTATCAAAGGATGCGCTCCTTTCGTCAGGCCGCTTCCGCGCGCGCGCCGATCATCCGCACATCCACCCCGCTCGGTTCCTGGAAGGCGCGCAGGCCGAATTCGGGCAGGATCGCGATCAGATGGTCGAAGATATCCGCCTGGATATCCTCATAATCCACCCACATGGTCGTCGCGGTGAAGCAATAGATCTCGATCGGGATCCCCTGCGGCGTGGGGGACAGCTGGCGGACGATCAGCGTCATGTCCTGCGCGATCCTTGGGTTGGCGCGCAGGTAATGGAGCACATAGGCGCGAAACGTGCCGATGTTGGTCACGCGCCGCTGGTTGGCGGGGATCTGCGCTGCCGGCCCAAGCCTCGCGTTCCATTCGGCCAGCTCCCCGCGCTTGCGATCGATATGGTCGTGCACCAGGGCGATGTCGGCCATCCGGTCGCGCTCCGCCTCGGTCAGGAACCGCACGCAATTCTGGTCGATGAGCAGCGCGCGCTTGATCCGCCGCCCGCCCGATTCCGCCATGCCGCGCCAGTTCTTGTAGCTTTCCTGGATCAGCCGGTGGGTCGGGATGGTGGTGACCGTCTTGTCCCAGTTCTGCACCTTCACCGTGTGCAGCGCGATGTCGATCACCGCGCCGTCGGCATGGAGCTGCGGCATGTCGATCCAGTCGCCGACGCGCAGCATGTCGTTGGAGGTGAGCTGCACCGACGCGACCAGCGACAGGATCGTGTCCTTGAACACCAGCATCAGCACCGCCGCCATCGCGCCCAGCCCGGACAATAGCAGCAGCGGCGATTGCTCCATCAGCGCCGCGACGATCAGGATCGCGGCGCCCAGGTACAGGACGATCTTCAGCACCTGGACATAGCCCTTGATCGGGCGATGCGCCGCCTCCGGCCGCCGCTCGTAGATCTGGTTGGCAAGGCTCAGCGCCGCGCCGATCGCCAGCGCCAGGAACAGGATGATCGACGCCGCCACGACATTGCCGATCGCGACCCCCAGCGGCGCGGGCAGATTGGGCACCGCACGGATGCCGTAAGCGACGATCAGCGCCGGCACGATATTGGCCAGCCGCGCGGCGATCGGCGCCGCGCCCTCCACCGGCAGCCGCCGCATGATGTAGCGCAGCGCGATCCTTTTCACGACGAAGTTCGCGGCCCACGCAATCGCCCCCAGCAGCGCCAGCGCGATCAGCGTCTCGGCCCAGGCGGGCAGCTGCGCCAGCACGGGTATCCCGCGCAGCGAGAGGGAAGGGGCGGCGGTCATCGAATACATGGCAATCCTGCCCGGACGATCCGGGTCCTGCTGGGGCGGGGGGGAAGGCGCGGGTGAGCGGGCTCAGCCCGCCGCTTGGTCACGCCGCGCAAAGGGGTCCTCGCGCAGCGATCGCCCCGCCGTTTCGGGCATGAAGCGCAGCGCGACAAGCCCCACGACGCACGCCAGCATCATGTAATAGGCCGGCATCATCGGATCGCCCGTCAGGCTGATCAGCCCGCTGCCGACCATCGGCGCCGTCCCGCCAAAGATCGAGGTAGAGATATTATAGGCGATGGCAAAGCCGGCAAAGCGCACGGCGGTCGGGAACATCGCCGGGAAGGTGGCGGAGATGGTCGCCAGCTGCGGCACGTACAGCAGCCCCAGCACGATGAACCCGACGATCGCGCCGGCAAATCCGGTGCCGATCAGCATGTAGAGCGGCACCACCATCACCAGGAGGCCGATCAGCGACCAGCGCCACATCACCCGCCGCCCGATCCGGTCGGACAGCGCGCCGGCAAAGGGGATGAAGACCATCATGAACAGCATGCCGATGATCGGCACCAGTAACGCCTCGTCGCTGCTGAGGCCGATGCGGCGCTGCAGATAGGTCGGCATGTAGCTGAGCAGGGTATAATTGACGACGTTGAGCGCGATCACCAGCCCGCCGACCACCAGCAACGGCCGCCAATGCTCACGCACCAGCGTGGCGATGCCGGGCGGCCGCCGCTCCTCCATTGCTGCCATTTCCTCGCGGAAGATCGGCGTGTCCTCCATCTTCGAGCGGACATACATGCCGACCAGCCCGATCGGCCCGGCGATCAGGAAGGGGATGCGCCAGCCCCAGCCCTGCATCTGCGCGTCGCCCAGCCACAGCGAAAAGCCGAGCATCAGCGCCGCGCCGCAGGAAAAGCCGGCGAGCGTGCCGAATTCCAGGAAGCTGCCGAAAAAGCCGCGCCGGTCGTCGGGGGCATATTCGGCCATGAAGGTCGCTGCCCCGCCATATTCGCCGCCGGTGGAAAATCCCTGCACCAGCCTGAGCGCGATCAGCAGCGTCGGCGCCCAGACGCCGATCGTCGAATAATCGGGGATCAGCCCGACGGCAAAGGTCGCGCCGGCCATCATCAGGATGGTCATTGCCAGCACCGACTTGCGCCCGATCCGGTCGCCGAGCGGCCCCCAGAACAGCCCGCCGAGCGGCCGGACCAGGAAGGAGATGGCAAAGGTGGCGAGCGCGAACAGCACCGCCTCCTCGGTCTCGCCGGGGAACAGGGCGGCCGAGATGAAGGTCAGGCCGTAGGCGTAAATGCCATAGTCGAACCATTCGACCGCATTGCCCAGCGCCGACGCGCCGACCGCGCGCTTCAGTTCCGAACGGTCGCCACCCTGATGGGGCGGCGCGGCGGTATCGGCCGTCACGTGCGTGTCCATGGTTCACCTGTTGTATCGTCGTGGGGCGCAGGCTCGGGGCCTGCAGGGTCGAGCAGCGCGGCGACCGGCGTGGTGCGCGGCAAGATCTGGAAATCCTGCTGCTCGGGCGCGGGCACGGGCGCGCTGATGGCGAGACGGCACAGGCCAAAGGCGAGCGTTCCCGCCGCGGCTAGCCCGATGAAGCCGAACAGGCCGCCCGTCCCCGCCTGGCTCATCGCCGTCGCCGCGCCCATCGGGCCCAGCGCCGCGCCCGCCGAATACAGCAGCACCAGCTGGCCGCTCGCCGCGACCCGCTCGTGCGACGCCAGCCGATCGTTCACATAGGCAACGCACAAGGGGTAGAGTGCAAAGGCGAGGCCACCGAACGCTGCGCCCAGCAGGAACAGCAGGATGCCGCCCGGCGCCGTGGCCAGCGCCAGGCTCACCAGCAGGGTCGCGGCAAAGCAGCCGATGATGACGAGCCGCCGGTCGAACCGGTCGGACAATCGCCCCAGCGGCCATTGCAGCGCCACGCCGCCCAGGATCACGATGGTCATGAAGCTGGCGGTGCCCTTCAGGTCCAGCCCGACGCGCCGGGCATAAATGGCGGCAAGGCCATAAAAGGCGCCCAGCATCAGCCCGGTGATGCCGGCACCGACCACGCCCAGCGGGGAGGCGGCGAACAGCCGGCGCAGCGGCAACGAGGCGGCATCCTCCAGCACCGGCGCATGGGTGCGCGTCAGGCAGACCGGGATGATCGCCAGCGTGATCAGGATCGACGCCAGCTCGAAGGGCACCTGCGGCGCGGTATTGCCTGACCTGAGCAGCAGCTGCCCCAGCGCCTGCCCGGAATAGAGCGCCACCATATAGGAGGCGAGCACCGACCCGCGCGTCGTGCTGTCGGCGCGGTCGTTCAGCCAGCTTTCGATGCAGATGAAGACGCCCGCCACGCAGACGCCGTCGACCAGCCGCAACGCGGCCCACAGCGCGGGCTGCTGGACCAGGGCATAGGTCAGCGTGCTGACCGACAGCAGCGCGACGAAGGTGGCGAAGGCGCGGATATGCCCGACGCGCCGGACGATCGCGCCGGCGCGCAGCGCGCCGATCACCAGCCCGCCGAAATAGGCGGTGGCGACAAGGCCGATGACCATCGTGCTGCTGCCGCCGCGTTCCAGCCGGAGCGCGATCAGCGTCGACAGGAAACCGCTGCCCGCCATCATCATGAAGATGGCGGCGAGCAGGCTTCGCACGGGCAGGATGGTCGCCAGCATCGGTGTCACGCCCGCCGCATCACGCGGCGCGGCGGTCCTCGCTGATGGGCGCCTCGCGCTCGATCAGCGCATGGTGCAGCGCGCGCACCGCGACGTCGAAATCACCGCAATCGACGACGAACTGGACGTCGACGTTGCGGATCTGGTGCTGCATCGCCAGCATCGTCACGCCCGCCTCGCCCAGCGCGGCGAGCGCGTCCGGGACCAGCCCGGGGCGCGAGATGTCGCTGCCGATCGCGGCAACCATCGCCACCGGATGCGCGGAAACCGCCGCGTCGGGATACATCGCCTGCAACTCGGCGATCGCGCCCGCCACCGCCTCGGCGCTGGCGTTCAGATAATGGGTGATCGTATTGGCGTTGGACGCCTTGCTCACGATCCACAGACGATGGCGCGCGAGCAGGTCGAGGATCGCGGTGTCATAGCCCTTCACCCCGACCATATCCTGTTCGAAGAATTGCAGCGCCTGCAGCTGGCGGATGCCGGTGACGATCTCGATCCGCGGCTTTTCCGACAAATAATTGCCGGTGACGAGCGTGCCGCCGTCCTCGCGGTCGAACGTGTTGCGCACGCGCAGCGGGATCCCGCTCTGGCGCAGCCCGCGCCCGGCGCCGGGGTGGATCGCCTCCATCCCTAGGTTCGCGAGCTGGTCGGCGACGTCGTAGTTCGTCCGCCCGATCTTGCGCGCCTTGACGACGCCGACCAGCCGGGGGTCGGCGCTCGACAGGTGAAATTCCTTGTGGATGATCGCCTCGCGCGCGCCGGTCAGCACCGCCAGCCGCGAAAAGGTCATCTCGGTATAGCCGCGGGCATAGCGCGACACCATGCCGCCCTCGCACCCGGCATAGCCGGTGACGATCGGCAGCACGCGGGAAAGGTCGATCGCCGCAAAGGCGTCGCCGATCCTCTGGTCCAGGCTGCGCAGGTCGTCCTGGTCCCAGAGCGTCAGGTCCACGAACTGCGCATTCACGTCGCGGTCGCGCAGCAGCAGCGCGGTGCTGTGCGCGCTATGCGCCTCGCCGATCCCGGCCAGCAGCTCGCGCACCGTCACCAGCTGCTCCTTGACGCAGAAGCGGCCATGGCTGCGCAGCCGCGCCAGATCCTCCAGGCACGCACCGACCGATGCGATCCGCCGGTCGACAAAGGCGTCGGCCTCGGCGCGGCTCTCGGCGCGCGCGAACATCGCGGCATTGCGCTCGCGCATCGCCGCCTGCACCCACGCCATCGCCTCGCGCCAGCCATTGGCATCGTCGTCCGCGACGAACCGGCCATAGACGCCCGGCTCGCCGGTCTTCTTGTTCTCCAGCAGCAGGTCGGTCATCCCGCCATAGGCCGACACGACGAAGATGCGGTTGTAGAGGTCCGCGCCCGAGCGGCCGGCGATCAGGACATTGTCGAACAGCGTCGCCGTCGCCGCCATCGACGTGCCGCCGATCTTCTCCACGCTGTGGCCAGCGCTCATGCCGGCACCATTTCTGCCAACGGCTCGGACAGGGGCCCGCGCTCGACGGCCAGCGGCTCGGCCTTGCCGCGATGCGCCAGGAACCAGGGGCGCGGCTTCTCGACCCCGAACGGCTTCTCCAGCTGGTTGCTCACCGCATTATAGACCAGGAACGCATTGGCGCGCGGAAAGGGCGTGATGTTGCCGTTCGACCCGTGCATGAGGTTGCAGTCGAACAGGATCACCGTGCCCGGCTTCCCGGTCGGCGCGACGATGCCGTGCCGCTGCGCCATTTCGGCGAGGCTCTGCTCGTCCGGCACGCCATATTCCTGCTTCTTGAGCGAGCTGAGATAATGGTCCTCGGGCGTCTCCCCGACGCACGTCAGGAACGTGCGGTGCGATCCCGGGATCACCATCAGCGGGCCGTTGTGCGGCGTGTTCTCGGCCAGCAGGATCGACATCGACAAGGCGCGCATCCGCGGCATCCCGTCCTCGACATGCCAGGTCTCGAAATCGCTGTGCCAGTAGAATTCGCGCCCCTTGAACCCTGGCTTGTAGTTCAGCCGCGACTGGTGGATGTACACCTCGTCGCCGAGCAGGAACCGCGCGACATCGGCCAGCCGCGCATCACGCGCCAGCCGCGCCATCACCGCGCTTTGCTGGTGAATCTCGAAGATCGACCGGATCTCGTCGCTCTGCGGCTCGGTGACGATCGTCTCGCGGTCGAGCGCGGCCGGATTGCCGAGCAGCTCGCCCGCCGCGCGCTGGAGAAAGTCGACCTCCTCGGCCGAGAACAGATCCTCGAGCACGAGATAGCCGTCGCGTTCGAACTGTACCGCCTGTGCCGCGCTGACCGGCGCGACGGGGCTCCAGGTGCTGCGGACGACGGGGTCCTGCCGCGGCCGCAGTTCGGCCTCCGCGGCAAAGCGAGAGGGGTAGAGGTCCTGCATCAGGCGTCTCCCTTTTATTGGTTCATGTCATGGGGGCGAGGGCGCGCACGCCGGGGATCACCCGGTCGCAGCCACCGGCGCCCGCGCGTCGACATCGGCCGGATAGGCGCCCGTCTCGTCATGCACTTCATTGCCGGTCACCGGCGGGTTGAAGGTGCAGGCGGTGACGAGGTCGGTCTCCGGCCGCACGATATGCCGGTCATTGTTGTTCAGCGCGTACATCACGCCCGGCTCCAGCCGGTGGATCTCGCCCGTCCCCAGGTCCTCGATCGTGCCCGTGCCCTTCAGCACCAGCACCGCCTCCAGGTGGTTCTGGTAATGCATCTTCAGCTCGCTGCCGGCGAACATGGTGGTGACATGGAAGGAAAAGCCCATGCCATCGTCCTTCAGCAGCAGCCGGGCACTGACCCAGCCGTCCGATTCCACGTTGCGGTCCGATGCGCGAATGTCGTCGAGTTTGCGAACGATCATGAATGATCTCCTTTAGGTCTGAAGTATTTATTCCGCCGCGATGGCGTGGTCGGCGCGCATGGCCTCGCCCAGCCGCGCCTCCAGCATGTCGAGCCCGTGGCTCAGCACGGCGTCGTCGATCACCAGCGGCGCCAGCACCTTGATGACCTCGTCGTGCGCGCCGCTCGTCTCGATGATGAGCCCGGCGTCGAAACAGGCCGCGGTCACCTGGCTGGCGAGCTCGCCCGACCCGACGTTGATGCCGCGCATCATGCCGCGCCCGCGCGTCTCGAAACCATGGCGGTCGGCCATGCGCTGCAAGCGGCTGGCGAGCAGGTCGCCGCGCCGCTGCACGTCACCGGCAAAGCGGTCGTCCTGCCAGAAATGGCGCAGCGCCGCGGTGGCGGTGACGAAGGCGTGGTTGTTGCCGCGGAACGTGCCGTTGTGCTCGCCCGGCAGCCACTGGTCGAGCTCGGGGCGCAGCAGTGTCAGCGCGAACGGCAGCCCCATGCCCGACAGCGATTTCGCCAGCGTGACGATGTCGGGCGTGAAGCCCATGTCCTCGAAGCTGAAGAAGCTGCCCGTCCGCCCGCAGCCGGCCTGGATGTCGTCGACGATCAGCAGCGCGCCATGCGCCCTGGCGATCCCCGCGATCCGCCGCAGCCATTCGGGCGACGCGGCGTTCAGCCCGCCTTCGCCCTGCACCGTCTCGACCAGGATCGCGGCCGGCGCGTCGAGCCCGCTCGAGGGGTCGGACAGCCGCTGTTCCAGCAGGTCCGCGGTGTCGACGTCTCGCCCGTAATAGCCGTCATAGGGCTCGTGCGCGACATGCGACAGCGGCACGCCCGCGCCGCCGCGCTTGGTGGCATTGCCGGTGCACGCCAGCGCGCCCAGCGTCATGCCGTGGAAACCGTTGGTGAAGGCGATCACCATCTGCCGCCCGGTCACCTTGCGCGCCAGCTTGATCGCCGCCTCCACCGCGTTCGTCCCGGTCGGCCCGGTGAACATCACGCGATGGTCCATCCCGCGCGGCTTCAGGATCACGCGCTCGAACGTGTCGAGGAACTCGTGCTTGGCGTCGGTGTGCAGGTCGAGGCCGTGGGCGATCCCGTCGGCCGCGACATAATCGAGCAGCGCCTGTTTCAGGATCGGGTGATTGTGCCCGTAATTCAGCGTCGAACAGCCCGACAGGAAATCGAGGTACCGCCCGCCCTGGTCGTCGTGCATCCACACGCCCTCGGCGCGGTTGAACTGGCGCGGCATCGCGCGGGCGTAGCTGCGCACGGCGGATTCGCGGCGCTCATACAGGCGAGTGTCCGGGCGGATGCCGGACGGCTGTGGTGTCGTGAACAAGGTCTTATCCCCTCTGTTCTGTCAGATTGTGGTGGTCGATCGGCCCGATCCGGGCGAGGAACTCGGTCGCGTGCGCGCCGGCGAAATGCGTCTCGCGGTCGAACATCGTCCGCCGCTCCAGCGTCGCGGACCAGGTCCGCGCCAGCCGCTGGAACAGCCCCCAGGACGCTTCATTGTCCGCGGTGATGGTGGTGATCAGATGCGTCACGCCCTGCTGTGCGGGCTGCTGCATCAAATGGTTGATCATCCGGCTGGCCAGCTGCCTGCCCCGCCCCTCGGGCGCGACGGCAACCTGCCACACGAAAAACGCGGTCGGGTCGGACGGCGGGCGATAGCCGGAGACCCAGCCGATCATCCGGCCCGCCTCCTCGGCGATCACTTCCTCGGCAATAACGCAATGGTCCGCGAAATGCTCGCACTGCAGCAGGTTGCAATAGGGCGAGTTGCGATCGAGCGGCGGGCAGGCCGCGATCAGTGCGGTGACGGCAGGGCCGTCGGTGGCTCGGGGACGGCGCAGGCGCAGCGTGGCTGCGGCGCCGCCATGATGGTCGTTGGCGGTCGAAGGCGTTGCCTTTTCGACCGTTTCGCTCTCAAGAATGTTTCACTCCATGAAGTTATAAGCGCACGGCAATGCAGCGCTGCTCGCTAAAAACCTAAGCCCCTTTGGCGCAAGCACAACCCCGTTCAGCAAAATATGTTTCATCGGGTGAAACATATCGCAATGAATATCGTGAAAAATGCCGCTTGCAGCGCGCGCGCCGGGCGCTACGCGGCGACATGGATTCGCCGATCGCCAGCGCCACCTTGAGAGCGTTGCGCCGCGTGCTTCGCGCGGCGGAAGGGGGCACGCGAAAGCTGGCCACCACCACCGGGCTCACGCCCTCGCAATTGCTCGTCCTGCGGGAAATCGACGCCGGCGAGGGGGTGACCCCGGGCAAGATCGCGCAGACGCTTCAGTTCAGCCATGCCGCGATCACCGCGATCGTCGACCGGCTGGTGACGCTGGGGCTGGTGACGCGCGCGCGCAGCGAGGAGGACAAGCGGCGGATGCTGCTTGCCGTCACGGGCAAGGGGCATGACTGCCTCGCCAGCGCGCCCGACATGCTGCAGGAGGTTTTCACGGCGCGCTTCACGGCGCTGCCGTCATGGGAACAGGCGATGATCCTCGCCGGGGTCGAACGGCTCGCCGATCTCCTCGGCGGCGGCGATCCCGACGCCGCGCCGCTGCTCGACGCCGGCGCGATCGACCGGCCCTGAGCGCAGGTGGGGCGGGGCGGGGGGCCGAGGCCGCCACCCGCCGTCCGCCCGCCGCCTGTCGTCCCGCCTCCTATCCGATCGGCATCCCCGGCGGCACCGGCACATCATTGCCCGTGTCGCGCAGCGCCGCCGCCAGCGCCTCGCGGTCACCGATCAGCCGCGCGGTCGACAGCGCCCAGGCGCGATCCTCGGCGCTGGCGAAGCGGCGCTTGCCCTGCGCGCCCGCCCAATCGGCCAGCGCCTGGTCGATCACCGCCGACGCCTCGCTGCCGGTCGCCGGCGCGGCCGCGGCGCGCGCCATGTTCAGGATGATGCGCGTGCCGATCGCGCGCCGCACCGCGCCCAGCCGCGCGCTCGCCGCCGGCGCATCGGCCAGCGCCAGCAACCGCCGCGCAACCTCGCCCGCGCCCGGCACCGCGGCGTCGCGGCGATGCTGGTCGGTCAGCCGCGCCAGCCGCTCTGGCGCGAGCAGCGCGGCAAGGCTCACTTCCGCGGCGACCTCGGCCGCCACCAGCGGATCGAACACCGCGCTGCCGGCCGTGCGCATCACCTCGATATCGGTCTGGCGGTCACGATCGCCCGACCAGCCGGCCGACAGCGGCGCGATCAGCGGCTCGGGCACGTCGAGCGCGGCAGGATCAAGCGTCGCGAGCAGCACGTCCAGCGCGCGCTGCTGCGCCGCGGCGTCGACCGGCGTCGCCGCCGCCGGATCACCCGCGCCCCCCGCCACGGCATAGGTCGACGTCGCGCCGCCCAGCAGCTTGCCCGCCGCTTCCACCTGGTAGCGGTGGAGCAGCCAGATCGGCACGAACTTGCGCCGCAGCGCCGCGACCGGCTCGCCCGTCGCCAGCGCGCGCGGGCCGAAGCGTGCGATCGCCGCGGCGCGCACCGCCATCATCCGCTCCAGCTCGGCGACCGGGTCCGCGCCGTCGTCCCACAGGCTGCCCCATGGCTGCGACGCGGACACGACGCGCGAATTCTCGTCGGAAACGAACCGCAGGCCCTTGGCTTCCGCCGCCGCCGCCTTGGCCCGCGCCGCCGCGTCGGGATTGCCGCCTGCGGGGTCGCCGTACAGCCAGTCGATCGCATGATGGTCCCATGCGCCCAGCCCGACGCCATAGGCATCGCTCAGGTCCGGCGCACCATCGACCAGCCCGATGCGCGGTGCGGGATAATCCATCACCGATGCGCGATCCTGCGTGCTGCCGGCGAAATTGTGCTGCAACCCCAGCGCATGGCCCACCTCATGCGCGGCGAGCTGCCGGATGCGCGCCAGCGCGACCTGCGCCGGATCGTTCGGCCCGCCGGTCCCGGTCTTGTCCGCCCCGACCAGCCCTTCGTAGATCAGCATGTCCTGCCGCACGCGCAGCGACCCCAGCAGCACCGATCCCTTCAGGATCTCGCCGGTGCGCGGGTCGGACACAGCATAGCCATAGGACCAGCCCCGCGTCGCGCGATTGACCCAGTTGACGACATTGTACCGCATGTCGAGCGGGTCGGCCCCGTCGGGCAGGATCTCGACGCGATAGGCATCGATATATCCCGCCGCCTCGAACGCCGCCTTCCACCACGATGCCCCTTCCAGCAACGCGGTGCGGATCGGCTCGGGCGCGGCATTGTCGATATAGAAGGTGATCGGCGTCTTCACGCGCGATCGCGGCGCGGCGGGGTCGATCCGTTCCAGCCGGAAACGGTTGGACAGGTTCTGCACGATCTGCCCGGCCAGCGGCGCACCGAAATCAAGCACTTGCGTCGCGAAGCTGCCGCCGCGTGGGTCGAACGCGCGGGTGACATAGCCCGGCGTCGGCATCGCGACGAAGCTGTGCCGCACCACCATCGTCACTTGCCGCGGGTCGGGCGCGATGTTGCGCACCTCCGCGCCCGGCGTCTCGCTGGCATAGGTCTGCCGCGCCTCGAACTCGAGGTTCAGCGGGAAGGCCCGGACATTGTTGGTGTCGGCCGCGCTCAGCGCCTCGACCAGCTTCCAGCCCTTTTCGCCACCGCTGTTGAGCTGCGCGGTGATCCCCTTGGTGTCGCGCGCCAGGAACGGCGCGATGTCGACCAGCAATGTGCCGTCGGCGGCATCGACCGCATCGCCCAGCCAAAGCGTGGAGGTGGCAAAGGCATCGCTCGCCGCTGCCTGCTCCGCGGCCGAGCCATTGGTCGCGCGGAACCGCGGGTTGGCGAGCTCGAACGCGATCTTCTTGCCCAGCCGCCGGATCACCAGCTCCTGCGCCGGCCCCGGCTGCGCGCGATCGAGCCCGATCGGGGCGGAGCCAAGCCCGGTGCGCAGCGCATTGATATACAGCAGCCGTGTCGCCACTCCGTCGCGCCCCGGTGCCGGCAGCGCCAGCAGGATGCGCCCGCCCTTGCGATCGACATGCACCGGCAGCAACCCGTCCAGCCGCTCGGTCCCGCCGCGCGGATCGCCCGCCGGCAGGCGCTGGGTGGCGGGGCGATCCGCCGCGCTCGCCGCGACCGGCGCGACCATGGCAAACAGAACGCTGACGGCGATGGATGTACGGTTCATTTTTCCCCCTGGGCGGGCGTCGTGCCGGATGGAAGCGCCGGCGGCAAGGGTGCTGGCCGGCGCATCACACCCCGTGGCCAAATTGCGCCGGCAACAGGCCGCACCCCGGCCGCTCGCGCTGCGCCGGCGGCCGCCGCGCACCCGCCCAATCCGTCGACAGCGCGCGTCCGATTGCCTAGCCTCGCACGCATGGTCACCCGCATCATCATGGCCGGCGGCACGGGTCTGATCGGCGGCCTCCTCACCGCCCGCCTCCGCCGCCACCCCGACGTCACGCTCGACAGCCTCGTGCGAAATCCCCGCCAGCCCGGCGAGCGCAAGGTGGATTTCACCGCGCTCGCCGCCCTCCCGACGGCACCCGCCGACGTCGCCATCTGCTGCCTCGGCACCACTCGCCGCGCCGCCGGATCAGCCGCCGCCTTCCGCCGCGTCGACCATGATTATGTCCTCGCCTTCGCCCGCCTCGCCCGTGATGCGGGGGCGCATCATTTCATCATGGTCAGCTCGGTCGGCGCCGGCGGCCGCGGCCTGTATCTTGCCACCAAGGGCGAGGCCGAGGCGGGCGTCGCCGCGCTCGGCTTCGACCGGGTCGACATCCTTCGCCCCAGCCTGCTCCTCGGCCCACGCGCGGAGCGCCGCCCCGGGGAATGGCTCGCGCAGCGTATCGCCCCCTTGCTCGACCCGCTGCTCGCCGGCCCGCTCGGCCGCTACGCCGCGCTCGATGCCGCGATCGTGGCGGCAGCGATCGACCACCTGACGACCTGCACCGCCCCCGGTGTGTACCGCCACCACGTCCCCGACATCCGCCGCCTCGCCAGCTAAAGCGGTACCGCGCCGCCCCGGATACGCCTATGATCGCCCCGCCACGATCGGGTCGCACGCAGCAACGGCGGAAGGGACGACGCATGATCACCATCTGGGGCGGACAGATTTCGCGCTCGATCCGGGTCGTCTGGCTGCTGGAGGAAATGGGCCTGCCCTATGAGGTGCGGCAGGTCGACATGCTGGCCGAAGAACGCGACCCCCGGTTCCTGGCCCTCAACCCGGCCGACTATATCCCCGTGCTGCAGGACGGTCCGGTGACGATGGTCGAATCGATCGCGATCATGGAATATCTGCTCGCCCGCCACGGCCCGACGCCGCTCGCCCCCGCGCCGCATGACCCCGGCTTTCCCGCCTATCAGCAGTTCCTCCACCTCGGTGAGGCGGGGCTGGCGACGCTGATGATGCCCGCCATCGTCAGCCGCTTCATGGCGCCGCCGGCGGAGCGCGACAATTGGGCCGCGCGATGGTGCCTGCAATCCCTCCGGAAACGCGTGACGCTGGTCGAGCGGCGGCTCGCTGAGGCGCCTTACCTGGCCGGGGACAGGTTCACCGCGGCAGATATTTCCGTGACATACGCCTTCATGCTCGGGCAGCGTCATTGCGACCTCACGCTCAGCCCGACGGCTAGGGATTACCTCACGCGCACCACCGGCCGCGATGCCTATGGCCGCGCGCTGGAGCGTTCGCACGAGGGCGTCGCAACCAGCTAGAAACCTAGCGTGACCACCACGAAATCGGAATATTGCCCCACCGGCGGCAGCGCGCCGATCTCCACCCGGCCATAGACCGGAACGGTCTGCGCCGCGCCCGTGCCGGCACCCGTCACCGACCCGTCGATCGCGATCGTGTCGGTGCGCGCGGCATCACGGTACAGTCGATAGGGAACAAGGTTGCCGTCCGCATCCTGCATGCGTCGCTCGGTCCCCGCGGCATGGCGCCCGCCATCGAAACTGAGCGTCCAGCCGCGGTTCGGCGGGCACACCAGCTGCACCGATCCCGCCGCATCGATCTGGTCGCGAAAGCCCGCCAGCTCGCCGAAGTCGATGTCGCCGATCGTGCCGAGCGTGCATGCCTCGATCAACGTGGCGCGCACGCTCAGCGTCACGTCAATCCCTGAAAAATCGGGCGCGTTACGCTGGCAGATGCTTGTGCCGGTGGTGAGAATGCCGATCAACGTATTGTAGAAGAAGGCCGAATAGGTGCCCGGGGGCGCGGCCTGTCCGGGGGGTATTCGCCCGTAATAGGTGAAGGTGCCGGATGTCCTGCCATTGGCGGCAATGGCCACGTTCGCCGTCAGCAGCGTGCTGCTGTCCCACAGCTCGTTTCCGGCACTGTCGACATAGACGTTGAAGTCCAGGAAGATGGGAGAGCTGCCGATCATCTTGGGCTGCTGCGGTGTTCCCGGATAGCTTGGCGTGCCGATCGCGGCGCACAAGGTAAAGGCGACGGGGGTGGGGTCGAAGTTGGTGCAGGTCCAGTTGATCGTCCCCCGTGCCGTAAGGGCCGAGCCGATATCGAGCGTCGGTTGATCGGCCTGGCAAAAGGCGTTGGCCTTCGCTTCCTGCGGGACGAGAAGGATCGCGAGGATAGCGCCGATGATCGCCAGCCACAGACAGCGGCACGCCGCAGGAGTCAGGCGCCGCTTCGCTGACCCTAGCGGCATGTGACCGGCCCGATCTCTACCTGCCGGCCCTCGGCGGGTTGATAATCGAACTGCGCGGTGCAGGTGCCGCCCCCGTCGATCTGCACGTCGAGCTCGTTTGTGCTGCCCAGTCCGGTGAGATACACCCGCCCGTCATAGCCGACGACCGTCGGCTCGCCGCCGCCCCGCACCGTGACGGTTGTGCCCACCGGCAGAACACGCCCCGCCGCATCGACGAGGACCACGACCGCGCTATTTTCGCGCGCCACGCCGAAATCGATCACCACCCCGCCAAGTGGCGCGGGCACCACCACCGCGTCGGTACGGGCCGGCCGCACATCCACCGGCAGCAGGGTGGGGTCGATCGATACGGTGTTGGGCTGCAGCGGATCAAGGTCCGTCACCAGCGCCGCGCCGCGCTTGTTCGTCCGCGTCACCAGCTTGGTATTCGACAACACCGGCGTGTTGGCTCCGGCTCCGGTGACCACGGCAAAGCTCGTGTCGATGCGCGGGGCGGCATAAATGCCGTTCATGGCCACGATCGAGCCTTCGGCATAAGCGGTGGCGTGGACGTCGCCGCCATATTGCTCGATCCCCGCCTCCAGCGTGGCGAAGCGGGCAAGGTAGGCGACATTGGCGGCGCGATAGGTGTCGCTCGGCCCGGACAGCGCCTGGTTGCTGGTCACGGTCCAGCCGAACGATCCACGCCTGACCCCCGGGGAGCGCCAAGCCCGCGTCTGAAGCCGCGCGCCACGGTCTGTCCGCGAGACGGAGGCGGAGGCTGATCCGCTGCGCCCCAGCGGAAAGGTGATGCCGGCAAAGACGCCCCAGTCGCGACCGCTCCCGAAATCCTTGTACCCGTTGATCCAGATCGACGAGCGCCTGAACACGGGGCGGGACAGCGACAGGCTCGCGATCCGCAGGTCATCATCCCCCAGCCGGGCATGAGCGTAGTTGAGGTTCACCCCGGTGCGCAGGATGGAGAAATTGGCGCCGAACCGCTCCACCCGCCGGGAAAATGACAGAAGCGCCGGGAGCGTCGGATCCGGTGCGACGACCAGGTCGGGCGAGCGATTGGTCAGTTGTTCGCGCGTCAGCGTCGCGCTGGCGATGTCCTGGTAGCGGCTGCCGGCATCCTCGATGCCACCGAACAGGTTGATCCCGGCCACCCGAGCCTGAACGTCGATCCGACGCCGGATGCCGATCCTGCCCTGGAAGCGGCTGACGGCGAGCCCGGCGGTAAGCGAGCCCCAGTCCCCCAGCCGGGTGATGCCCCCCAGGCTCGCATTCCACAGGTCGCGCGTACCCTCGACATGGCCGAGCACGGTCAGCCGGTCGGAAACGCCGTAAGCGACCGTGCCCGACGCGGCGAAATCCGGATAATAATCGAACGACCGTGTCCCGTAGTTTCGCCGCGGAAAACCCGCCTCGAGCGAGAAGCCGATCCGACCCTTCGGCAGGAGGTTGGGGACGAAGAACAGCGGTTTGGTAATTTTGGTCTCGCGGCCGCTGGCATCGGTCAGCACCACCGTCGCGGTCGCACCGCCGCCCAGATTGGGAAGCGACCGGAACTCGAACGGGCCCCGTCCGACCTGCCCTGAAAAATAGCGCAGGCCGTTCAGGTACAAATCGACGCTCGAGGGGACAGCGGCGGAGGCGGTCAGGACCGGCAGCGCGGTGGCGACCAGATCGGGCCGCTCATTGTAGTTGCGGCGGATCTGCACGCCCGCCATCCGATAGGCGGTGGCGAGCTGCCCTCCATCGGCAATCGTATCGCCCACGGTCATCGCCAGCACGCGGCGCACGTCGACATAGCGCCATTGCGTGTCGAGCCGGACATGTTCGAAGCCGCCCTTGCTGGGCGGGCGCCAATTGGCAAAGCCGGTGGTCTGACCAACGCCGTACCGGCTGATGAAGCGGAAGTCGTATTGGCCCGTCGCATGGAGCCCCGCGCGCGAGCCATCGACGAAGAGATTATAGTTGAGGACCGCGCCGGTACTCGTCTCGACGCTGTCCGGATTGAGCGGTGGCTGAAGCGCGGACTCGTCAAGAACGACCGGAACCAGCGCCTTGTCGCCCGCCTCGAACGACAGCGACTGCGTGGACTCTCGGTACTGAACGTTGACACCCGGAAGGTCGGCCAGCTTCACCAACTGCTCGCCCGGCGGGATACCCAGGCGGCGCAGATCGAACCCCAGCAGTCGCAAACGCTCCGCCGTCATTGCCAGCGCTCCGTCCGGAAGGCGGGTCACCTGCCACAAGAACGGTGAGACCCTGCCGTTCACCCTCACCGCCAGAACAAGTTCGACGTCCTGCGTCGCCGGGGTCTCCTGTGCGGCGGCGGCACCGCCCGATACCACGATGAGACAGGTGGCAACGGCAACCTTGATCCCACAAAAGAACCGCTCACCGGGTGGCGATCGTGGTCGCTTGCCTGATCTCACGACCGCCGACTCCTGCGACCAGCGTCACATTGCTATCCGCAGTCGGAAGCACCGCCCCGGCGGGGGCGACCCAGCGCCGCGTGGCGCCGGGGAGAACATAGCCGTTGAGGCCGCTCCCGAAACTGATCGGTCCCTGGGCGCCCTCGAGCCGCAGATTATCGATGCGGGCGTGACTGCGGCCGGAGTTGGTCGCCTCGATCACCAACTGCCCGCCCGAGCGATATGCCCGCCAGGCGAGTGCGGGCTGCGGATCACCGTCGCGGAAGAACGCCGGCAGGTCGTAGCGCAATCTGACATCCACCTCACCGCCGCCCGACGGCATCTGCCCGGCAGGCGGCGGAAGCTCGTCAATCCAGAGCCGGTAGCTCCTTTCACCCATGGCGACCGGGCCGGCGGTTCGCGCAATCCGGACGGTGTAGCTGGCGCCCGGAGGGATCGTCATGGCGGGGGGCTCGCGACAACCTCGGTCGTGGGGGCGATCTGATCCTGGCCGTTCACCTGGGTCCAATCGAACACGCGGACTTGCAGGTTCATGGGACGAGCGCCACGATTCTGCACGCTGACGGCGGACGCCTGCGCTGGCGATGTCACCTCCACCGTCAGCGGCTGAACGCGAAGCGCGGTCTGCGCTGTCCCCGGTGTCGCGCCAAGTGCAAGGAGCAGGGATGCCGATTGCAGGCGCATCGTCCAACCTTTCAAAACGAGACCGTAACCGTGACGACGTCCCGGTAGGTGCCGGGCGTCGGCGCAGCCTGTGCCGGCACACGGCCGAATACCTGGATTGCTTCGGGCGTCCCGGTGCCTGTTCCGGACAGGGTCGACAGGATGTTGGCCCGGGCGGCATCCGAATAGATCTGGTATCGGACGAGCTCGGTCCCGCCTTCAAGCTGCATCGCGCGATCGCTGATCGCCGTGGCATGTCGCCCCGCGTCAAAGGTCACCGAATAGGTGACGCCGGGGTTGCAGAGCACCTCCAATGCATTCGGGCCCGATGTGCCGGCGTCCTCATCGATTGCATCCAGCAGCAATTGGGTTGAGCCGAAATCGAGAAGCGCACTGCCGATGCCGTCGCTGGACGATCCCGAAACCTCGCACGATGCAGTGACGAGAAGCTTAACCTGCAACTCGCCGGTCACGTTGGATGCAAGCTGCGCCTCGGCGGCGCCGCTCCACAGCAGGATCGGGGCAGCGACAAGGGCATAAGCGCGCACGGACTTCACTCCTATATAACAAAGCCCGAGCGAGCGGCCCGGCGGCCCGGAAGATGATCGATTCCTTCGCGCCGCAGCTTTGGGTGATCGTCGCCGATCTTTGATCCGTAATGTTACGCGTGCGAGAGCGCTGAGAAGCAGCAACAGCGCACTAGCGATAATGTCCGCTATCGCTAGTGCGGTTGACCGGACGCGCATCGTCGCGCACGATCGACCGCAATGAACGCGTTGCTGCCATTTGCCGATGACGTGACCGGATCGGGCATCGTTGCGATCGACGCCGATGTGATCGATGCGGCGCGCCGCGCGATGAGCCCCAATTCGTGGCGCGCGCTGCGCGCCGACATTCGCGTGTTCGCCAGCTGGTGTTCCGCACGCGGACTAATGACATTGCCCGCCTTGCCGGCGACCGTCGCGACGTTCCTCGCCGATCAGGCCGATCACGGAAAGAAGGCCGCCACACTGGCGCGCTATACGGCGTCGATCGCGCGGCTGCATGCGCTGGCCGACCAACCCGATCCCACCCGTACCGAGCGTGTCCGTCTTGAGCTGAAGGCGCAGCGGCGCGCGCTGGGGGTGCGGCAGCGGCAGGCGCGCGGGCTGCGTTTCCGCGGCGAGGTTGCCGATCCGCTGGCGGCCGCCGGGCCAGTCGGCGTCTGCGTCGAAGCGATGCTGGCGGCGACCGGCGACGATCTGCCGGGCCAGCGTAATCGCGCGCTGCTCAGCCTTGCGTTCGACACCGGCCTGCGGCGCTCGGAGATCGTCGCGATCCGCTGGCCGCATGTGGAGCGCGGTGGCGCGGGCGGCGGCCGCTTGTTCGTGCCGCGCTCCAAGGCAGATCAGGAGGGCGCGGGCGCATATGCTTATCTCTCCGCCCGGACGATGACCGCGCTGAGAGAGTGGCGCGCGGCATGTGGCGGGCGCAGCGACGGCGCGCTGTTTCGCCGCCTCCATCGGACGCGTGACAAGTCCGGCGCCGATATCTGGAGCGTCGGCGCCGCCCTCTCCGCGCAATCCGTGACTCTTATATATAGGGCGATGCTGGACGCGGCCCATGCGGCGGGGCTGCTGGGGATGATCGACAGCGCCGATTTCGACATCTGGCGCGCGAGCCTCACCGCGCACTCAACGCGTGTCGGGCTGACGCAGGACCTGTTCGCCAGCGGCCAGGACCTCGCCGGGATCATGCAGGCGCTGCGCTGGAAATCCCCCGCCCAACCGGCGCGCTACGCCCAGGCGCTCGCCGTCGAGTCAAATGCCGCTGCCAAGGTCGTCGGCAAGTTATAGCCTGACCTTAGCGAGCACCCATCTGCGCCAATACTTCTCGCGGGATATCGTAGTCGTCGATGATGGACTGGTGGACGAACAAGCCACACAATTCGCGCTGGATGAAATAGTGATGCGCGCCTCGGCAGCGTTCTTGATCAGCGTCGCGCGATCACCCTCGTCGGCGGCACTGCGTAGCTGCGCCAGCGTGGCGGCCAGCTTTTTCCCCGACCGACCGAGCGACGCTGCCTTTTCCGCTGCGATCTCGTGCTGGAACGCTTGGTTCAGCCGGTCCGGCGCCGCGGAAGGCCCAAGTCCCTGGGGAAGTCGCAGCGACATGACGGGACGACTCCGCTGATGTGATTACTGACAGGCGCTCCTACAACACTGGGGCTGGTCGGCAAACAACACAATCGCGGCCGGGGCGGCGGCAGTCCTCACCTGCGCCTTCGACGCGCCGGTCGCCGGCGTGCTGTTCGTGATCGAGGAAACGCGGCGCCAGTTCGCCGGGCGGACCGACACTTATATGGCCGTCATCCTGGCCGCCGTGCTTCGACGGCGATGATGCGCGGGATGGGCGCATTGTTCACCGCCTCGGTCCGCTTCCCGCTGGTCGGCGTGGTGCTGACGCTGGAACTGACGGACGCCTACACGCTCACGCTGCCCTTGCTCACCACCTGCCTCGCCGCGAATTTGGCCGTGTACTGGCTCGGCGGAAAGCCGATCTATTCACAGCTGCGCGATCGCACCCAAAAGCTTGCCGCCGCTAAGCCGCTCCCCGCCAGATGACGTCGCGGCCGGCAACTCGCCTCAGAAGCCGCCCTGAAAGGCGAAGGTAAAGCGGTAAGGCTCCGGGCTCTCGGTGGGGTTGCGCCGCGTCGGCACGGGCGTGGCGGCGACGAGCGTCAGCGCGCCATCCGCCACCTGGACCGGTTCGCCCAGCGTCATCCTGATCTGTTTCTCCCATCCGCCGCCGAACACGGTCGCCCGCACGATCAGTCGCCCCGCCCATACGCACAGCACGTCGCTGGGGCAGCGACTGTCCTCAATCACCTCGTCCACGCGGACGCGCGGCCCGTCGACATAGGCCATTTGCCCCAGGCGCACCGGCCCCTCCACCGGACGTGTGGAGGCGCAGCCGCCCAGCGATACGAGCGCCGCGATCCCGGCGCAGATCATGATCTTCATCGCCACCTGTCACCTGTTGTTCCCAGCGGCATAAGCGCCCGGAGCTGAACGGCAGCCTCAGGGCAGATCGTCGGCCAGCCGTTCAATCGCCAGCGCGGTGGTGACCGATTGGAGGACATGCAGCGACCACCGTTCCGCCGCCTTCTTCGGGCCGGCAGCGAATTCGCCCTCGGTGATGCCGAGCAATGGCGCGATCCCGGCGATGTTCACCACATAAAGCCCGGTGCCATACAGTGTTCCGAGGATCACCGGCGGCACCGTCGGAAAGGCACGGCGCAGCGGTGGGTAGAGCGCGGCAAAGCTCACCGACGCGCCAAGATGGTTGGTGAATTCGACGAGGCTGGTTCCCGTGTCGCCGATCGCCTCACGCGCGCCGGTTGTCTCGTCGATCCAGTCGACCGCGTCACGATCCAGTGTCTTGTCCAGCACGCCCGTCTTTCGCCCGGCGAACATCGCGGCCGTCGTCACGACCCCGGCCAGCAGCCCTGCGGCGATCACGGCATTGCGCGTTTTCATCAATCACTCCCTTGTTCGGCCCGAGGAGAACCCGGCAGGCGGGTGGAAGGTCCAGTGGCTGGCCGTGTCGACGACAGTATCGTGCCGCGCCAAAACAGCGCGCTGCGTTGGTGCCGGGGCAGCGGCACCGTCGCAGGTAAGGAGGACACACAGGGAGGTTGCTCAAGCTACGTCAGTTATTGGCCGCACCGTTGATGCCGCGGCCGGTGGTCGAGGGAGCGCAGGGCAGACCCCCGCAAAGGGGCCGGCGCCGACGTGCCTGGTGCCGCAGATGCGCAGTGGTTTCCATGGCCTGACTTCACTGTTCTCTGCAGAACTGTGCCGCAAGTGACGGAAACCAATGGACTTGTTTGAGAGTATTGCCGCTAACCTGCCGTTAAGTGCAGGTGCCCGGCGCCTTCACCTTGCTGACCGCGCAAAGCTCCCTGCCGCCAGCCAGCCGAGCAGCGCCGCGCCGCCAAGCCACAGCATGAACGCCGCGCTGTTGCCCAGCGCGATACAGCCAAGCGCCGGCGCACAGGCCCAGGCCGCGAGCAATGATCGTGCCCGCCGGGTCGCGCCCCCGCCCTGCCCCGCGGCGCGGCGGCGCTTGGGATCGTCGCGGCACAACAGAAGGACGGCGGGCGCCGACAGCGCCAGTGCGACGAGGGCAAGCGCCAGCGTGCTCACGCCTCCACCGCCTCCATCCGCCGCGGCCGCTCGGGCAGCGTCAGCGGGCGCGCCTGCCAGCACCCCCGCAGCAGCCAGCCGCCAGCAACGACAAAGGCCAGGTCAAGTGCGGGGATCACCGCCTGGCCCGATGCGATCGCCGCGGTCCAGCCCGGCCCGCCCGCAGCGACAAGCCGCAGCAGCGGCAGCATCAGCATCACGAGGCCGGTCGCACCCTTCAGCATGAGCATCAACGCATCGTTGCTGCGCGCCACCACGCCAGCGATGATCGCCACTGCCGACGCGATCAGGAAGACGGTCGTCGTCCAATAGACCGCGCCGCCGTGCGGCATCGTCACGAGGAAGCCGGCCGCGGCCACCGCCAGCCCCAGCGGCAGGCCAAATCCCACCACGGTCAGCGTCCGTTCAAGCCACGCAAGCGACCGCGCATCCTCATGCCGCCGCACCACCCACAGCCGCATCCCGGTATAGGTGACGTAGCACATGGCAAACCCCAGCCCGAACCAGATCGCCTTGGACAACAGCCCCGCGAAATTGCCGAAATGGAGCGGCCCCATGATGCCGACCAGAGTCCCCCCGGCGGAGGGGCCCGCGCCGACCTGCGGCTTGGCGCGGATGAACTCGGCCGTGGCACCATTGTAGAGCAGCGCGACCGGCTCCAGGTCGCCTTCCCGCGGATTGTGATAGCTGGTCACCGTGGCGTCGCTGCGGCCGAAATTCTCGATCGCGACAAAGGTCGGCACTTCGCCCGTGCGCCGGATCGCATCGCTGGTGATCCGGTCGAGGTTGCCGCTCGCCGCCGGGCGCGGATCGGGCGTGCCCGGATTGCCGAAGACGGCATGCTGCAGCGCCTCGACATCGCCGCTGAACGCCGCCGTCGCGACGACCGGAAGCCCGACCGTGCCGTAGAAGGAGAAGAAGCTGCCGGTAAACGCCAGCACGAAGGCGAATGGCAGGCTCCACGTGCCCGCTACGCTATGGCGGTCGCGCGTCGCCAGCACCGGCTTGGCACCGCGGCGCAGGGTGAAGATGTCCTTGAACAAATGGCGGTGGATCAGCAGGCCGGAAATGGCGGCGACCAGCATCGCCAGCCCCAGGATGCCGGTCAGCACCAGCCCCCATGGGTTGGGCACATGCAACCGGACGTGCGTGTCGACCAGGAAGGTGCTGAGCGCATCGTCGTTGCGCGGCCCGAACAGGTCGTCGATATTGCCGGTGGTGGCGTTCAGCACCCGCCCCTGATGGTCGAGCTGGTAGAAGACGCCGGCCTCGGTCGGAACTCCGTCAGCGCCCGTCTCATGCCGGTGGAAGAACACGCCCAGGCCATGGTCGCCGGTCTCCCAGATGTTGACCGCTTCCTGATACTGCCGCGGCGTCTGCGCGGTCAGGCGGCGCAGCGTGGCGTCAACCGGCTGCGCGAAGGAGGATTTGGTCGCCACATGGCCCGCCGACCAGGCGCCGATCTCGTGCGCGAACACCGCCGCCGTGCCGGTCAGCACCACCGCATACAACAGCAGGCCGAGCAGGATGCCCGACCAGCCGTGGACTGCGACCATCGCCTTGGTCTGATCCTTCCTCAGTTGAATCATGGGTTCCTCTCCGCGGCAGGGGGCCCGGCCATCATGCGGGTGGCGACCAGTCCGCCATGGACCAGCAGCAATGCGCCAGCGACCAGCGCGACTCGCGTCAGGTTACGATCAAGGCAGGCGTGAAAGAACAGCAGCGCCCAGATCAGCGGCGCCATCACCAGCGGAATCGCCAGGTTGTCGATCCCCGCTGCGCCGCCCGGCAGCCACAGCGGCATGCCGGCCAGCAGCGCGAGCGTCACGATGATGGCGCCCGGCCCGGCGAGCAGGATTCGCGCCCATCGCTGGCGGTCGCTCGGCTGCGCTGAAGGGGTCGGCTCGGCCATGGCGCAGCGAATAGAAACACGATCCGCCGATGGCAAGAAAAATGCTATTGATAATCTTTCGCACGCATTTAGAGGGCGCCGGCAACGAATGATTACATTTCTCGAAAGGGCGGACATGGCGAAACTGATCGTAGCGGCGGGGGTAGCAAGCGCGCTGCTGAGCCAGGCCGCTCTGGCGCAGGAGGCTGAGCTCACCCCGTCCGCCGCCCCCGCCCCCGCCGCTACCCAGGCGAACGACGCGGCCACGACGCCGGAGGACGAAATCGTCGTCGTGGGCAGCAATGCCGGTACCAAGACCGAAACCCCGCTGACGCAGGTGCCCCAGCCGCTGACGATCATCGATTCGGGCACCTATCTGTCGCAGGGCGCGATCAACATCAGCGACACGGTGAAATACGCCGCCGGCGTGCTCGCCAACCCCTATGGCCGTGACACCCGCGTCGACGGGTTCAACGTGCGCGGCATCAATGCGCTGCAGTTCCGCGACGGCATGCGCGACATCTTCTCTTATTACGCCAGCATCACCTCGGACCCGTATAATTTCTCCCGTGTGGAAATCGTGCGCGGGCCTGCCTCGGTGCTGTTCGGCCAAGGGTCGATCGGCGGCCTCGTCAATCTGGTGTCCAAGGTGCCGGAATTTCGCACCGGCGGCGAACTCAACCTCGTCTATGGCAATTACAACCGCAAGGAAGCGCTGGGCGACGTCAACCTTGCCGTCACCGATACGCTGGCGGTGCGCCTGGTGGGCCGCGTGCGCGATGCCGACACCTACGTCGACAACGTCCCCGATGACCGCGTGATGATCGCGCCATCGATCCGCTGGCAGCCGACCGCCGCGACCGACATCATTCTGACCGGTCTGTACCAGGAGGACGATACCGGCTCGACCTCGCAGTTCCTGCCGATCGTCGGCACCTTCCGCCCCAATCCGGCCAATCCGGGCGCGCGGCTCGATCCCTATACGTTCGTCGGCAAGGCGGGGTGGGATCGCTACAACGGACGCTCACTGCAGGGCGGCGGGCAGCTGGTGCACCGTTTCTCGGACAATGTCCGGCTCAGCCTCAAGGCGCGCTACATCGACAGCGACCTCGAATATTTCACCCATTATGCCGACAGCTACACCAACCCGACCGATCCCTTTTCGGTGTATGGCACCGACGGTCGCCACATCGGCCTCACCGCTGATGCCAGCGACGCGCGGATGAACGTCTTCTCGACCGACAACAATCTGCAGTTCACTTTCAACACCGGCGCCAATGTCGAACACACGTTGCTTGTCGGGCTGGACTATAGCTGGAACAAGGTCGGGAAGCGGGGCGTGGCGCTGTCGCCTGCGCTGGAGGTCGTCGACCTCTATGACATCGATTACGATGCACTGCTGACCTACGACCCGACCGGTCCGTTCGTCAATGAATCGCAAAAGCAGCTTGGCGTGTACGTGCAGGACCAGATCCGCCTGTTCGACCGCGTCTCCGTGATCGTCGGCGCCCGCCGGGACCATGTCACCAATTCGTCGGGGCAGGAGGACAACGCGACCACCTTCCGTGCCGGCATCATCGGGGAGATCGGCGCCGGCATTTCGCCCTTCTTCAGCTATACCGAAAGCTTCCTGCCGATCGCCGGCCGCCTGTCCGGACCGGGCGGTGTTCCGGGCAATCCGTTCAGACCGCAGACCGGCACGCAATATGAGGCCGGCGTAAAGTGGCAGCCCGCGCCCACCACGCTCGTCACCGTCACCGGATTCCACATCAAGGAGCGTAACCGCGTCCTCTACCTCGCCAACAACGTGACCACTCAGTCCGGCGAGCTCACGACCAAGGGGTTCGAATTCGAGGCCAGCCACACGCTGCCGGGCAATTTCGAACTGCTGCTGAACTACGGCTACAGCGAGCTGGATTCGGAAGTGAACACCAGCCTCGATTACATGCCGCGGCACACCGCATCCTTGTGGTCGACGAAGACCTTTGCGACCAGCGCGGACGGTCCGCAGCTGCGGCTCGGTGCCGGCATCGTCTACAGCGGCAACAGCAAGTCGACCGGCCCGCTCGATCCTTATGCCCTCAACCCCGCGATTGCGCCCGGCACGCTCTACACGATCGTGACGCCCGCACGTACTACCGTCGACGCGCTGGCGGAGGTCAGCTGGGACCAGTGGCGTCTCGCGGTCAACGCGACCAATCTGTTCGACGAACGCGCCTTCGCCTCCTGCCTGGCGCGTGGCGACTGCTTCATGGCCGCGCCGCGCAACGTCATGGCGACACTCGGCTTTCGCTTCTGATCGGTTTCGGCGGCGCGATGCCGAACTTGCGCCGCGCGATACGTGCTTCTCCCGATACCCCGTGACTTGGGCCGCGCTTATGTCGCGGGTGTCGGTAAAGAGTGATCCGGCCAAAGAGAGTGAGGCGATATGAAGTATCTCATCGGGACCGCGCTTGCGATCCTCATCGCTGCGCCCGCTGCGGCGCAATCCGCCGGGGCGATCCAATCCAGCGGTCGCGTCGAAGCCCGGTTCGGCTGGGACCGGGGTGAGTTCAAGACCGGATTGCGCGACCCTCTGATCGATATTTCCGAGAAGAACGGAAAGAGCGGTGTCACTTACGGCATCGAAGCCGGCTATGACTATGTCACTGACAGCCGGTTCCTGGTTGGCGGCTATGTCGGGGTCGAGGGATCGTCCATCAAGGACTGCGCCACCACCCCGTTCGGCGAGCGTGACTGTCTGAAGGGCGGACGCAATTTCACCGTCGGCGCACGGGCCGGCTACGTCACGGACCAGGGCGTCGTCTATCTCAAGGGCGGCTATTCCAACGGCCAGCTGAAGTTCGAGGCCGAGGATTTCGTAGATGACGAACGGGTGCGGTTTAAGGACAATCACGGCGGCTTCCATCTGGGTGCCGGCGGCGAGGTGATGGTCACCAACAACGTCTATGGAAAGCTCGAATACGTCTTCACCAATTATTCGAGCGACAAGTTCGACGACGGCATCACCTATGCCAAATTCCGTCCCCAGCGGCATCAGCTCGTGGCGGGCATCGGCCTTCGTTTCTGATGAAGCCGCGGGCTCAGCCTGCGACAGACATCACGATATAAAGATATCTTTATATCGGTATTGACAGGGCTGGTTGGATGATGTTCAACCGGCCCTGTCGAGGTTCCCCATCCCAGGCGTGGCGATGGGGCTAAGACGGGAAGCCGGTGACGTTCCAGAAGGGCGGATTCCGGCGCTGCCCCCGCAACTGTGAGCGGAGAGCGGCAGTTCCATCTTGTGTCACTGGGCCCTGCAACGGGCCCGGGAAGGCCGGAACTGCCGTGATGACCCGCAAGCCAGGAGACCTGCCTCCGACGCGATAACGTTCCTCGGACGGGGGTTCCTCCGGTGGATCGCGCCGGAGAACCGTGGATGGTGACTGCCATCCCGGACCATCGATGACGTGCGCGCTCCCTCTGGCTCCCCTGTTCGTACAACAGCAGGTGAGTCATGACGAACAGCGGTTTCACGTTCACGACCAGCAGCATCCCCTTTGACGAGGATTATCAGCCCGGCGACAGCACGCGGCTGACCACCAACTTCGCCAATCTGGCGCGGGGCGAGGCGCGGGCAGAGAACCTGCGCAACACGCTGCGGATGATCGACAATCGCTTCAACGCACTGATGCATTGGGACAATTCCGGCGGTGATCGCTACGCCCTCGCGCTGCGCATCGTCTCCGCACACCTGGCGATCACCGATGGCGACCCGGTCGGCCTGCCGCTGATCGAGATGCTGGCGACTACGGTGCTCGACCGGCAGAGCGGCGCGTGGACCGACGCCATGACCGGCAACAGCCTGTCCTCCTACATCCGCGACTATGATTTCAGCATCCGCCTGCCCGATTACCAGCGGCGCAGCTCGTGCGGCGGTGCGCCGGAGGGGTTCGGCGAGTTACATGGCAAGCTGTTCCGCCATTTCCTCGCCTCCAGCGCCTATCGCGACCAGTTCGGCAAGCCGCCGGTGTTCTGCCTCAGCGTCTCCAGCCGCGAGGTCTATCATCGCACCACCAACTCCCACCCAGTCCTGGGCGTGGAGTATCGCTGCGAGCATCACTCCGCGACTGACAGCTATTTCGCCAAGATGGGCCTCGCGGTGCGCTATTTCATGCCGCCGCACGCCGCCGCCCCGCTCGCCTTCTACCATCAGGGCCGGCTGCTCGACGATTATACCCATCTCGAACTGGCCAGCACCGTCGCGACGATGGAGACCTTCCAGAAGATCTACCGGCCGGAAATCTACAACGCCAATTCGGTCGCCGCGCATGACTATCGGCCCAGCCTGACGCGGCAGGACTATTCGCTGACGCGCATCGCCTACGACCGCGAGGAACGCAGCCGCCTCGCCGTCGCGCAGGGCCGCTTTGCCGAGGAACATGTCATCCGCCCGCATGGCGCGATGCTCGAACAATGGTCGGCGACGTGCGGCCTGTGACCCCCATTCACCCAAGGAACACAATGATGACGACCCTGTTGCCGACCACCACCGCCGGCAGTCTGCCCAAGCCCGCGTGGCTCGCCACGCCGGAGACGCTCTGGTCGCCGTGGAAGCTCGCCAATGCCGAACTGGCGGACGCGCAGCGCGACGCCCTTCGGCTTGCGGTGGATGACCAGCGCCAGGCCGGGATCACCATCATCGGCGACGGCGAGCAGACCCGCCAGCATTTCGTCACCACCTTCATCGAGCATCTGAACGGCGTCGACTTCGATCGTCGGGAGACCGTGCGCATCCGCGATCGCTACGATGCCAGCGTGCCCACGGTAACCGGTCCCGTGTCGCGCCCCCGTCCTGTGTTCGTCGATGATGCCCGCTATCTGCGTGCGCAGACCGATCAACCGATCAAATGGACCCTCCCCGGCCCGATGACGATGATCGATACCTTGTACGACGCGCATTACCGCAGCCGGGAGAAGCTGGCGTGGGAATTTGCCGGCATCCTCAACCAGGAGGCGCGTGAGCTGGAGGCGGCTGGAGTCGACATCATCCAGTTCGACGAACCGGCGTTCAACGTCTTCTTCGACGAGGCGAACGACTGGGGCATCGCTGCGCTGGAACGCGCCGCCGAGGGGCTGACCGCCGAGACGGCGGTGCATATCTGCTACGGCTATGGCATCAAGGCCAATACCGACTGGAAAAAGACGCTCGGCTCCGAATGGCGGCAATATGAGCAAACCTTCCCTCGCCTGCAGCAATCGAGCATCGACATCATCTCGCTCGAATGCCGCAATTCGCGGGTACCGATGGATCTGATGGAACTGATCCGGGGCAAGAAGGTGATGGTCGGTGCGATCGACGTCGCGACCGAACAGGTCGAAACCGCGCAGGAGGTTGCCGACACGCTGCGCCAGGCGCTGCGCTTCGTCGATGCGGACAAGCTTTATCCGGCCACAAATTGCGGCATGGCCCCGCTGCCGCGTGCCGTGGCGCAGGGCAAGCTGAAGGCGCTGGGCGCTGGCGCGCAGATCGTCCGGCAGGAACTCACTGGCTGAACCCGGCGACGCCCGTTTCCCAACCTGATTATCCCCCCGCGACAAAATGTCCCAGTGACACCGCCGCACGCAAGCGATACCCACGGTGTCGTGGGGGCGATCCGGAATCTGTTGGCGCAACGCCTATTTCCGGTGCTGATCTGTGCCGCGGCGTTGCTGCTGAAGGTGCTGGTCCCCAGCGGCTACATGATCGTTCCCGACGACGGGCGCATCACCGTCGCGGTCTGTTCGGGCTTCGGCCCGCAGACGATGGAGATCGTCATCCCGGGTATGGGTCATGCCACGCCCGGCAGTGACTCGTCCAAGGATGGTGGCGCGGGCGACATGCCCTGCGCCTTTGCCGGGCTTTCGACGCAGTTCCTGGGTGCGGTCGATGCCGTGCTGCTGGTCGCCGCGCTGGCGATCGTGGCGGGCCAGGCGCTTCGCCCGATGGTGCGGCGCCTGCCGCGCGCCGCCCTCTACCTGCGCCCTCCGTTGCGCGGACCACCGCTGCTGATCTGACGCGCCGACCGGATCGACCGGCCGGCGACACTGCCGCCTCGCTTTCGCGCGGCGGCGTCCCTGCCGCGTCGCGTGCCCGGCAGGCCCTCGTCAGCAAGAAAGTCCTGTCATGGTCCGCAGCCTGTTGCTCGGCGGCGCCGCCCTGTGCGTCGCCGCTCCCTCCCCCGTCCTTGCCCTTCCCGATGCCGCTCCGGCCCAGCGCGGCGACACCCATATTGCGATCGGCGACGATGCCATCGTCGTCACCGCGCGCGATATGGCGCGCTCCACCGCCAATGTGCTCACCTCGGTCGATGTCCTCGGCGGCGATCTTGCCCAGCGGCAGAATGTCGACAACGCGTGGGAATTGTTCGCCCGCCTGCCCGGGGTGGTGCTGACCGATTTCAACCAGGGCACGACATCGGGCCGCTTCTCGATCCGCGGCTTCAACGGTGAGGGCGAGATCAACGCCGTCAAGCTGCTGATCGACGGCGTCCCGTCCAACGACAATGCCGGCCGGATCGACTTCATCGACCTGGTGGCCCCGCTCGATATCGCCGCGGTGGAGCTGGTGCGTGGCACGTCCGACCCGCGCTGGGGCCTCCATGCCATCGCCGGCAGCGCCAATATCAAGACGCGCACCGGCGGCAATTACCTCGACATGCGCGGCATCGCCGGCGCGTTCGGCACCTATGACGCGCAGCTCGCCGCCGGCGTCGAAACCGGCCGCCTCAGCCAGAATGTCGCGCTCTCCTATCGCCGGACGGGCGGTTACCGGGATCACGCCGACCTCGACCGGCTGACGCTGGCGGGCAAGTGGTTCTACGATCTGGGCGGCGCGCGGGTCGGCCTGATCGCTCGGCACAGCCGCAGCACGGCCGAGGAGCCCGGCTACCTCACGGATGCCGACGCCTATACCGACCGGCGGCGATCCTATGCCGTGTCTGAGACCGACGGCGGCACCCGCAATCTCAGCCAGTACAGCCTGCACCTCGACGCCGATCTGGCGCGCGACCTGTCACTGACCGCGGTCGGCTATGCGACGACCAACGATGACGATCGCTACGTGCGCTTCTCCGCCAATGTCGCGCAGCAGCGCCGGCTGACGCAGGAACAGCATTATGGCGTGGTCGCCGGCGTGCACTGGCATGCCGCGGGCTGGCTGATGGCGGAGGCCGGGGGCGACGTGCAATGGCAACACAATCGCAGCCTGCGCTGGACGACCGACCGGCGGATCATCACCGCACCGACGCGCGACCAGGATTTCGACCTCACGGTGGGCGGCGCTTATGTTCAGGCGATCGTCACCCCGGCGCCGTGGCTGACGATCACCCCGGCGTGGCGGATTGACCGGGTCGACGGTGACTTCCTGAACCGGCTGAACGACGCGCGCGCGCCGGTCAACGATTATGGCACGATCAGCCAGCCGAAGCTGTCGGTCGCGGTGACGCCCACCCGCGGGCTGACCGCTTACGCCAATTACGGTCGCACCTTTCAGGTCGGCGCGGGCTCCGGTGCCTTTGTCGTGCCGCCGCGCGTGCGCGATGTGGCGCCTTCGATCAACGAAGGGTGGGAGGGCGGCATCAAGCTGTCGCACGGCCGCTGGCTGACCGCGCGCGCCGCGATCTGGCAGCAGACGGCAAGTGGCGAGCTGCGCCGGCGGCTCAACGATCCCTCCGGTGAATTCGACAATCTCGGCGCAACCCGCCGCCGGGGTCTAGACCTGGAGGCACAAGTCCGCCCGCTGCCCGGCCTGTCCGCCTGGGCCAGCTGGTCGCATCAAAGGGCGGTCATTCGCGTGCCCGATCCCGTCGCACCGCTCACCGCGGGCAATGCGATCGATCACGTTCCCCAGAACGTCGTCACCGCAGGCGTTGAATGGGCCCCAACGAGCCTGCCGTGGCGCGCCTCGCTGTGGGGCAATGGGCAATCCTCCTATGAACTCACCACCGCCAACGACCAGGGGCGCTATGGCGGCTATTTCCACCTTACCGCGGAACTCGCCTATCGGCTGAACGACGCGCTGGAGCTGTCCGCGCAGGTGCGCAACCTCGCCAATGATCACTACGAATATGTCTGGTACGACGGCACCCAGCGGCTGCACGCGCCGGCCGATCCGCGCAGCCTGTTCGGCGCGATCCGCGCGCGGTTCTGACCGTGTCCCGCACAGGAACGCAGACCGTAACGGCGGGACGGCAGCCCTGGCGGTCGGCCGCGCGCCGTATCCACCTGTGGCTGGGGCTGACGATCGGATTGCTGTTCGCCGTGATCAGCCTCACCGGATCGGCGCTGGTCTTCTATGTCGGCATCGACGCGGTACTGCATCCCGAAACGCAGGTGGAGCACCGGGCACCCGCGCCGGGATGGACGTCGCCGGTGTGGGACCGCGCGCTGGCGACGGGGCGCGCCGCGCGGTTTGATCCGGCGGGCAAATGGTCGTTCGAAGTGACGGACATCGGCGGCGCGATCCCCGCGCGCTACTATCCGCCTGCTTCCGGTACGGTGCGCCACCCACCACGGCTAATGGTGTGGTTCTCCGCCGATGGCAGCCGCATCCTGCGCGTCGCACCGTGGGGCGGCTATCTGATGAGCTGGCTCTACGAACTGCACATGCATCTCCTCGCGGGGGACGTGGGCGCACAGGTCGTGGGTTGGTCGGGCGTCATCATGCTGGTGCTGCTGTTGAGCGGCTTGATCGCCTGGTGGCCGCGCGGGTCTTGGCGCAAGGCGCTGGCGTTCCGTCGCAACGCACCGCCGATCCGCCGGCTCAACGACATCCACCGGCTCGTCGGGGTGGGAAGCGGCGGCTTGCTGCTGATCCTTGTGGCGTCTGGCGTCATCCTCGCACTGCCGGCGGTTAAGGCGGCGCTGCTGTCGCCCGCAACGGTGCCGGAGCCGCCAGCGATCGCCGGCAGCGGACCGGCGCTGCCGATTACCCGCGCGCTGGCCAGCGTCCGTTCGGCAGTGCCCGATGCCCGGCTCGCCTTCATCGACGTGCCGGGCGATCCCGCCGTGCCGTACCGCGTCCGCATTCAGGTGCCGGGCGACCCGCACCGCCGCTTTCCCGGCAGCTATGTCTTCGTCGATCAGCGCAGCGCGCGCATCGTCGCGTTGCACAATGTGCGTGATGGCGGTCTCGGCACCGCGATCAATGCCTGGGTGCGCCCGCTGCATGATGGATCAGCCGGCGGGGTCGTCGGCCGCATTCTCGCGGTTCTGATCGGCCTGGCGCCCACCGCGCTGTTCGTCACCGGCCTGTTGCGCTGGCGGCGCCGGCGTGGTCGTTCGGCGGACCCGGCACAGTGACCATCCGCATCAACACGGGATGGCGCCCGCCTCGCAAACAGGCGTAGGCTGGCGCGGTTGGCGTTCGGCCGACGCGGCGAAGGGCGGATGAACCATCTCGGCTGGGCGCCATGGCTGATCCTGGTCGCGGTCTATACCGCAGTGGTGGCGCGCGCCGTGCTGCTGGAGCGGCGGGAGCCTTATGCCCGCGCCGCGTGGCTGCTGCTGCTGGTCGCGTTGCCGACGATCGGAACCATACTCTACCTGTTGTTTGGCGAGCCATGGGTGTCGCCGCGCCTTCGTCGCCGTACGCGGCTCGTCCACCGCGCGCTGGTTGAGCACGCCCCGCCGCCAGCCCCGGACCCGCCCTCCGCGGTGGCACGCAACGCTTTTCGCACCTGTGAGACGGCGAGCGGCTGGCCATTGTCGACCGCCACCGCGCCCTGGGTCGCGCCTGATGCCGACAGAGCGATCGACCGTGTCGTCGCCGATATCGATGCCGCCCGGTCGAGCGTGCATCTGTCCTTCTACATCTGGCTGACCGACCATAACGGCTCGCGCGTCGCCGATGCGATCTGCCGCGCGGCGCAGCGCGGCGTCACCTGCCGCATCGTCGCGGACGCGATCGGCTCGCGCTCGCTGATCCGCTCGCCCCAATGGGCGGCGATGCGCGCGGCGGGCGCGCGGCTATGCGCCTCGCTCACGGTCCCCTGGGGGATCGGCTTCCTCGCCGGCCACCGCACCGATCTTCGCAACCATCGCAAGATCGCGGTCATCGACGGCCGCATTGGGTGGTGCGGCAGTCAGAATTGCGCCGACGCCGCCTTCCTGCCCAAGCGCCGCTTTGCTCCCTGGGTCGATATCCTCTTCCGCTTCGAAGGACCGGTGGTCCGCCAGGCGGAACTGATCTTCGCTTCGGCCTGGATGGTTGAAAAGGGGGAGGACATGGCCGCCGTGTTCGCGGACCAGCCGCCACTCACGCCGCGTCACGGCTATCCCGCCATCGCGGTCGGCACCGGCCCCCTGTCCCCCGCCTCCACCATGACCAACATTTTCGCCGCTGTGCTCGCGGCCGCCGCGCATCACGTGGTGATCACCACACCCTATTTTGCGCCCGATCCCCCGCTGCTCGACGCGATTGTCGCCGCCGCGCGCCGCGGAGTGGACCTCAGCATCATCTTCCCCAATCGCAACGACAGCTTCATCACCGGCGCGATCAGCCGGGCCTATTACCCCGTCCTTGCCCGGGCCGGTGCCCGCATCTTCGAATTTCGCGGCGGGCTGCTCCACGCGAAGACACTGGTGGTGGACGGGGCATTGGTGCTGGTCGGGTCCGCCAACATGGATCGCCGCAGCCTGGACCTCAATTTCGAGAACAACATGCTAATCCAGTCGCCCGAACTGGCCGAGGCGGTCAGCGCGCACCAGCGCCGCTGGCTGGCGGATGCGATCGAGATCTCCCCCGGCGGCGTCACCGCCCGATCGCTGCCGCGCCGCTTCTTCGATAATCTGCTGACGATGGCAGCGCCGCTGTTCTGACGCACAGGGCGGGGGAGAGCGGCGGCTTTCCCGCCCCTCTCCCGTCCCATCAGAAATGGACGTTCGCCCCCATCAGGAACGCCCGGCCCACCAGCCCCTGGTAATAGGTGTTGAGCGTCCCCGCTCCTGCCGTCGCCGGGAAAGGGACGCCCCGGTCGGTCACATTGTCGATGTTGAAGCGGAAATCGAAATTGTCGCTCGCACGGATGATGATCGCGGTATTCCAGATCGCGTAGCTGCCGATCCCGCGGAACTCGCGCGTGGTTGGCGTATCGGTCGCGTTAAACACCGCCGGGCCGGTATATTGCACCTGGTTGAACCAGCTGATCGGCCCGCGATCCAGCGTCAGATTGACGTTGAAACGGTCGATGCTCTGGCCGATCTCCCCTCGATCGCTAACCCAAGGGGTCGCCGAGTTGATCTGGTTCTCCTGCTTTATCAGATGCTGGTAATTGACCGTGGCATTGACCCCGATCTCGCCAAATGTGCGGCGATAGCTCGCCTCGACAATCACTGCCTCAAACCGACGCCCGCCCTGGTTGATGAATGGCTCATCCAGCGTCAGCACCTGGCCGAAACTCTCGCCCGGCGTCGTATCGCGGGTGATCAGGCTGCAATAGAAATTGTCCGGATAATCAGTTGCGTCGTAGCAGCCGCTCAGCACGTCGGTCGCACTGGACGATACGATGGTGTTCTTGAGGTTGATGTTCACATAATCGGCCGACAGCGCAAACCCGGGCAGGAAGCGGGGCGTCAGGACTCCGCCGACGGTCCAGGAATTGGCCTTCTCATTCTGCAGTCCGCGATTGCCCAGCACGGTGATCGGCACGGTGACCGAGTTGATCAGCGACGAGAAATCCGTTGGCAGCCCGGCCGCCGCGCAATTGGCCTGGCGCACCGCCGGGTTGGGCCCGCTGGTCAGGTTCTGGGAATCGCACGGATCGAACCCGCCATCGAACGCCGGCTGGTCGGCGGCGAACAATTCCGTCACCGCCGGCGCGCGGATCGCGCGGGTGTAATTGCCGCGCACCGCAAAGCCGTCAACGGGGGCCCAGCGGCCGCCCGCCGTCCAGGTGAAATCACCGCCAGCGACCGAATTGTCGACATACCGGCCTGCGGCGTTGATCTCCAGCTGGTAGATCAGCGGGATGTTCTGATCAGGCCCGATCAGCGGGGCGCGGAACTCCCCGAACACTTCGTTGGTGGTGTACGACCCGCGCACCGGAAGGATCGGGATCGAGCGGCCCAGCGCCTCGGTGTAGAATTCATCGGGCGAGAAGCGGGAAAATTCGCGGCGGTTCTCATAGCCGACGGAAATCGCGAAATCGCCGCCCGGCAGCTTGAACACCGGCCCGGTCAGCGTCGCCAGGAAATCGCGTTGCGAGGTGATCGCCTCCGTCCGCGCGTTGGTGGTCACATAATCGCGCGCCGCCTGGCTCGGTGCGCCGCTACCGAACAGGTTCAGCGGCGCGCAGCTGGTGGAGATGGTGCCGTTATATTGCGGCACATTGGGCGGCGACGCCGGGTTGGTCGGGTCCGGGTTGAACGGCAGGCAGACGAATTTGCCATTGGCATCGAAGCCTGCGTTCAACGCGCGGCGCAGGTTCGGCTCGACCAGCGAGGGCTGGCTCGACCGGCTGTTGGTACGGCCGTAATTGGCCGACACTTCCCAGTTGAACACCCGCTCGCCGAGCGAGAAATCGCCGCGCAGCCCGCCGACGAAGCGGTACATCTCCTGGTCCAGCCGCGCCACGCCCGACACGAGATCGGTATTGGCGCGCCCAAGGTAGAAAACGTCCGTGTCGCCCGCGGGCAGCCCCGCCGCGGTCAGGTTCTGGACGATCAATGCCCGCGCCTGCGGCGTCAGGAATGGATTGTTCAGCGGGATGATGAAATTGCCGTTGACGTCAAAGGCGCCTGGGTCGCTCGCGCTGAAGAAGGCCGTGTTATAAACCGGCTGACCGGCGAGATTGGTGGCCTTGTTCCGGGAATACCACGCCTCGCCGAAGGCGGTGATCCGGTCCGAAAAGTCAAATTTCGCCAGCGCCACCGCGTTGAACCGGTCATCCTTCACGCGGGCGTTGGTGATGTCGGCGAAGTTCAGGTTGTCACCACCCAGAAACGTGGTGGGGTCCTGCGTCGGAGTTCCGATGTTGAACGGCACCAGATTGCTGTTGCGATCGAAACCCAGGATCTGCCCCGCCGCATTGCGGACAACGGACGTCGTGCCGCCCGCGGTGGCCGGGACCAGGCGCGCGGCATCGCGGATGAACGGAATGCCCGCCGGCGTGCCCAGATAGGTGCGCGTGTTTTCCACGAGTATCTGGTTGAAGGGCGACGTGCCCGGCGCAGGCGCAATAAAGCCCAGCTGCCGCCGGATGATCTCGCGCTTGTTGCCTAACAGGCCGTCATCGTGATTGTATTCAACATTGACCGTGATGTTGCCGCGCCCGTCGGCAAAGTTCTTCCCCGCGAGCAGGCGCACGCGCTGGTTGCCCAGATCGCCGCGCTGGCTGATCCCGACCTGCCCGTCGACATCCAACCCTTCGTAATCGTTGCGCAGGATGATGTTCACCGTGCCCGCGATGGCATCGGCGCCATAGATCGGCGCGCCACCAATGGAGATCGTCTCGATCCGCTGGATCAGCTTGGTCGGGATGGTGTTGAGGTCGACCTGCGTGCCCGCGCCGCCGGATGAGAAGATCGTCGCCGGGTTCGCACCCACGAACCGCCGCGCGTTGACCAGCGTCAGTGTCCGCTGCGATCCCAGCCCGTACAGGTTGACGAAGCTCTGCCCGACGCCAAAGCCGTTGCCCTGGTCACCGACCAGCGAACTGTCGGGCACGCCAAAGCCGGGAAGCTCGTTCAGCGCGCGGGCGATGTCCGGGTAGCCGCGGTTGTTGATCGTCGCGGCGTCGACGGTGGTGGTCGGTTGCGGATTGTCCACCGCGGGCCGCGCGATGCGCGACCCGGTGATGATGATGTCGCCCGGGTCTTCTTCGGTTGTCGCCGCGACCGTCCGGGGGGTGGGCGCTTGGGCCGTGGCCGTTTGGTCTGTCTGGGGGGTCGTGTCTGGGGTGGTCTGCGCTACCGCGATGGCGGGAAGCATCAGGGCGCCGAGCGCCGCCGTCGAACTACCTGCGAAAAGAGCGAACCGTTGCATGGCTTCCTCCCTTTTGTCGTGCTGGCTTTCTGTCGTTCTGGCTTCTTTTGTCCGTGTGGCGGGGAAAACGCCGCGACCGCGATTGCGGGAGCATGGGTTCCGGCGGCACGACGCGATTTGCTACCTGCTGTCACAAAGGAGCAACACTGAAGCGCGGCGCAGCACCGACGCGCGACGCAGACGTTCAAAAGCGGACGGTAACGCTCAGCCCCCCGTGCGGCGCATCGTCCAGCGTCAGCGTCGCATCATAAAAACGCAGCAGGTCCGCCGTCGCCGCCAGGCCAAGGCCGGTCCCCGGCGTCGCCGGGTCCAGCCGGATACCGATGTTGGTCACCAGCGCGCGCTGCGCCGCGGGAATGCCGGGCCCGTCATCGCTGATCGTGATCCGGTCATCCCCGCCCGCCACGGTGATCGTGCTGCGCGCCCATTTGAAGGCATTGTCGATCAGGTTGGACAGGATCTCGGCCAGATCACCGCTGTCGCACGGCAGGCGCAGCCCGTCGGGAAGGTCGATCACGACCCTGATCCCGCGATCGGCATGGAGGCGCTGCATCGCCTCCACGATCCGCACCAGCAGCGGCGCGACCGCGGTCCGCGTCCCCGCCCCGCGCGTGCCCGCCGCGGCTGCACGGGCAAGGTGATAGTCGATCTGCCGCTGCATCATGCGGCAGCGTTCAAGCAGGAACGCCGCGCTCTGCGTCTGGCCGGCGTTTTCCAGTTGCTCGGCCTCCGCGGTGATCAACGCCAGCGGGGTGCGCAGATTGTGCGCGAGATTGCCCGATTCCGTCCTTGCCCGCGCGATCAGCTGCGCCTGTCCCTCCAGCAGCGCGTTGAAGCGGGTGACGACCGGCTCGAACTCGGCCGGGACGTGCGGGTCCAGCCGCTCAATCTCGCCGTTGCGCAACCGGTCCACCTCCTCACCCAGCCGGCGAACCGGCGTCAGGCCGAACCGCACCAGCAGCGCCGCCCCGCCCAGCAGCAACAGGCCGACCACCGTCATCGACAGCGTCAGGTCGAACCGGAAATGGTCCACCTGTTCCTCCAGCAGGTGCTGCGCCGAGGCGATGGTGACGGTCAATGGCTGCCCGTCCCGCAACACGCGCGCGCTGCGCTGGAGCACCTCCTCCTCCGCGCCCGCCCGCCCGCGATGCCACGCCTCATCCGCGGCAGGGATCAGCCGCAGCCCGTCGGAGAGCGAGGGCGACAGCGCGCTCCCCCGCGGCCCGTCAACCTGCCAGTACAGTCCCGATCGCCCGACGTTGAACTGCGGATCCGACAGCGGCTGTCGCACCACCGGGCGCCCTTGCGGATCGAAGTCGATCAGCGCCACCAACTCGCCCAGATGGTGATCCAGCTCGGTTTGGAAACGGTCGGTGGTGTGGCTGCGATACAAATATCCGATGAACAGCCCGGCCAGCAGCACCGCCAGAATCACGCCCAGCGCCGACCCGACGATCAGCCGCAGCCGCAGGCTGTTGTGCAGTGGCTGGCTCATGCCGCGAACCGATAGCCGAGGCCGCGCACCGTCACGACATGCTCGCGGCCGATCTTGCGCCGCAATCGGCCGACCAGCACCTCGATCGCATTCTCGTCCCGCTCCTCGCTCAGCGGATACAGGCTGTCGATGATGCTCTGCCGAGTCAGCGTGCGCCCGGCATTGTAGACCAGCAGCTGCAGCAGGTGGAATTCGCGCGCGGTCAGCGGCACCGGCTGGTCGTCCAGCCATGCCTCGCCCGATGCGGTGTCGATCGCGATCCGCCCGGCGGTGATCCGGGTCGCGCTATGCCCCGCCGCACGCCGCGCCAGCGCGTGGATCCGGGCGACCAGCTCCTCCGTTCGCACCGGCTTGACGATAAAATCATCGGCGCCCGCGTTCAGCCCCTCGACCTTTTCCTCCCACCCGCTGCGTGCGGTCAGGATCAGGATCGGCGTGGCGATGCCCTTGCCCCGCAGCGCCCGCACCAGCTCGATCCCCGACATGCCGGGCAAACCGACGTCGACCACCAGCACGGTGAAGCCGTCGCTGGCGAAATCCAGCGCATCCTCGCCCTGGGCCAGCCATTCGCACGTCATGCCGTGCCGCGCGAGGTTCGCGACGACGCGCTCGGCCAGCGCGGCTTCATCTTCGACCAGAAGGATTCGCATGGCCCATTCTGACAGGTTCCTGTCAGGTTGCGAAGCTAACGGCGCCCCCAGGCTAACAACATCGGGGCGTCATTCATGGTCGGCAACTGGCGACAGCCGCTGCTTCTCGCATTGCTTGGCGCGCTTACGGCGTGTGGCGGCAATGACGCCGCACCTGCCGGCGACAATGAGGCCGCCAGCAGCAACGCCGCGGCCGCTGGCAAGTCCCCCCTCGCCCTGTCGGCGGCCGAATTGTCCCGGATTGGTGTCACGTTTGCCCCGGTCGAAAGCGTCAGCGAACTGCCTGTCGCCACCGTCCCCGCCACGCTTGCCCCCCCGCCCAACGCCCGCGTCGCGGTCGCTGCGGTGATCCCGGGGGTCGTCACCCGGACGATGGTGGTGGAGGGCGACAGCGTGCGCGCCGGCCAGCCGCTGGCGACCGTCGCTGCGCGCGAGATGTTCACGCTTGCCGCCGGGATCGACCAGGCGTCGGCCCGCGTCGCCGTCGCCCGCGCCAACGACCGCCGCCTGGGTCAGCTCGCCCGTGAAGGCGTCATCGCCGGATCGCGGGCTGACGAGGCGCGCGCCGCGCTGCGCGAGGCAGAGGCGGAGCTGAACGAACAGCGCCGCATCGTCCGCCTCGTCAACGGATCGCCCAACCGCGGCAGCTACACGCTGACCGCGCCGATCTCGGGCAAGATCACCTCGGCCAGCATCACCACCGGTAGCCCGGTGAGCGAGGCGACCTCCGCCTATGTCATCGATGCGCAGGGGCGGTACGAGTTGACCGCGCAGCTGCCTGAACGGCTGCTGGGCCAAGTGCGCCCGGGCATGTCGGTGCGCGTGCCCGCCGCGAGCGGCGATGACGTGCGCGGCGAGGTGACCAGCGTCGGCAGCGTGATCGACCCGCAAACCCGCTCCGCCACGTTGCGCGCGCGCGTCCCCGCCACCGCCGGGGTGGTTTCCGGCCGTGCGGTCTCCGCCACCCTCTATGCGCCCGCGGCCGACGGCGCGATCGCCGTTCCCGCCGCTGCCGTCACCGATGTCGACGGCAAGCCCAGCGTATTCGTCCGCACGCCGCAGGGCGCGGTGGTTCGCACGGTCGCGACCGGCGATCGCGCCGATGGCATGATCGTTGTCCGCTCGGGCCTTCGCGCCGGGGAGCAGATCGCCGTCGCCGGGGTGAGTGAGCTCAAGTCGATCGCAGGGCAGAACTGATGCTTCGATCGCTCGTCGCCTGGTCGCTGTCCTATCGGCTGGTCGTCATCGGCCTGACTCTGGTGGTCGGCGTGCTCGGCGCGCTTGCCTACGCCTCGCTGCCGGTCGACGCCTATCCCAATATCGCGCAGACCCAGGTCAAGATCATCCTGAAGGCGCCGGGCATGACGCCCGAGGAGGTGGAAACCCGCGTCATCGCCCCGATCGAGCTTGAAACGCTCGGCCTGCCCAATCAGGCGACGCTTCGCTCCACCGCCAAATATGCCATCGCCGACATCACGATCGACTTCACCGACGGCACGGACATCTATTGGGCGCGCCAGCAGGTCGGCGAGCGGCTGGCCAACGTCATGGCCGACATGCCAGAAGGCGTGACCGGCGGCATGGCGCCGATCTCCACGCCGCTGTCGGACGTGCTGATGTTCACCATCGACGGTCCGCTGTCGCTGGCCGAGAAGCGGGAGCTGCTCGACTGGACGATCCGTCCCGCGCTGCGCACCGTGCCGGGCGTTGCCGACGTCAACGCGCTCGGCGGCTTCGTGCGCACCTATGAGATCCGCCCCGATGCCGCCGCACTCGCCGCCGCGCGCCTGTCGGTCGACGACCTGCGCAACGCGATCATGCGCGGGAACCGCAATGACGGCGCCGGCCGGATCGCGGCGGGCGAGGAGGCGCTGATCGTCCGCGCGGTGGGCGCGATCCAGAGTGTCGAGGATGTCGAGCAGATGGCGGTCGTCGCCCGCGACGGCCGGGTGGTGCGGATCGGCGATGTCGCCACCGTCGGCACCGGATCGCTCACCCGCTACGGCGGCGTGACCGCGCACGGCAAGGGCGAAGCGGTGCAGGGCCTCGTCATGGCACTGCGCGGCGCCGATTCGCGCAAGGTCGTCGATGGCGCGCGCGAACGGCTGGCGGAGCTGGAACGCAGCTTCCCCAAGGGCACGAAGATCACGATCTTCTACGATCGCTCCGACCTTGTCGGTCGCGCGGTGCAAACCGTGCAAAAGGCGCTGATCGAGGCGACGATCCTGGTCATCGTGCTCCTCATCCTGTTCCTGGGCGACTGGCGCGCGGCGGCGATCGTCGCGACGACGCTGCCGATGGCCGCGCTCACCACCTTCCTGTTCATGCGCGGCATGGGGCTGTCGGCCAATCTGATGAGCCTCGGCGGCCTCGCCATCGCGATCGGCCTGTTGGTCGATGGCGCGGTCGTGGTGGTCGAGAATATCGTCGAGCGGCTGAACCGCCGGGGCGAGGAAAACGCCCCCCGGCTCAACATCGTCTATCGCGCGACGGCGGAGGTTGTCGTGCCGGTGACCGCCGGCCTCGTCATCATCGCGCTCGTCTTCCTCCCGTTGCTCTCGCTCCAGGGGCTGGAGGGCAAGCTCTTCGCCCCCGTCGCGCTCACCATCATGTTTGCGCTCGCCGGCTCGCTGCTGCTCGCGCTGACGCTGGTGCCCGTGCTCGCTTCCTACGGCCTGAAGAGCGGCCATCATGGCGAGCCTTGGGTGATGCGGATGCTCGCGCCGCGCTACCATCGCCTGCTGACGGGCGCGTTCGCGCGCAAGAAGCTGGTCTATGCCTTGGCGGGCGTCGGGTTGGTCATCGCGGGCCTTGCCTATGGCGCGGTCGGCAAGACGTTCATGCCGACGATGGACGAAGGATCGGTGGTGATCCAGATCACCAAGCTGCCGACCGTCGGCCTCGACCGCTCGCTGGATCTCACCTCGCGCGTCGAGCGTGAGCTGATCAGCAAGGTACCCGAAGTCACCGGCGTCATCTCGCGCACCGGCACCGACGAGATCGGCCTTGATCCGATGGGACTCAACGAAACCGACCTGTTCGTGACGCTGAAGCCCGCCAGCGAATGGCGCGGCGATCGCGAGTTCGTCGTCGCCGAAATGCGGCGCGCGCTGGAAGGGATGCCGGGCTTCGACCCCAGCTTCACCCAGCCGATCGAGATGCGCGTCGCTGAAATGCTCACCGGCGCGCGCGGTGACCTCGCGGTCAAGATCTTCGGCCCGGACCTGAAGACGCTTGCCGGCCTGGCGGGAAGGATCCAGCACGTCCTGCAATCCACCCCCGGCGCGGCCGAGGTGCTGACCGTCGCCAACGAGAATATCGACTATCTCCAGCTCGATATCGATCGCACCGCTGCGGGGCGCGCCGGCATGCCGATCGACCAGCTGCAGGACACGCTTCGCGCTCAGCTCGAGGGGCTGCCCGCGGGCATCGTCGCCGAGGGGCAGAAGCGCGTTCCGGTGATGATCCGCAGCAACGACGGCACGCGCGACGACGCCACCCGCTTCGCCGATCTGCAGGTGACGACCCCGAGCGGCGAGCTTGCCCGGCTCAGCGATCTGGCGCGCGTGGAGAAGACCGAGGGGCCGATCCGCATCGATCACGAAAGCGGCTCGCGCTATGCTTTGGTGCAGGCGTTCGTCTCGGGCCGCGATCTCGTCGGCTATGTCGATGATGCCCGTGCCCGCGTCGCCGCGGAGGTTCCGCTGCCGCAGGGCTATCGCCTCGAATGGGGTGGGCAGTTCGAAAACCAGCAGCGCGCCTCCGCCCGGCTGGCGACGGTGATCCCGATCGCGCTGCTGCTGATCTTCCTCGTCCTGTTCGTGACGCTGAAATCGGTGCGCGGGTCGCTGCTGATCCTCGCCAACATCCCCTTCGCCGCCGTCGGAGGGATCGTCGCTTTGTGGCTGACGGGCGAGTACCTCTCGGTCCCCGCCTCGGTTGGCTTCATCGCCCTGCTTGGTATTGCGGTGCTGAACGGCCTCGTCCTGGTCGCCTATTTCCGCCAGCTGCGCGCCGATGGCATGCCGATGGCGCAGGCGGTGCGGACCGGCGCCGAACGCCGGCTGCGCCCGGTGATGATGACCGCCAGCATCACCGGCTTCGGCCTCGTGCCCCTGCTCTTCGCGACCGGGCCGGGCTCGGAGATCCAGCGCCCGCTGGCGATCGTCGTGATCGGCGGCCTCGTCACCTCGACGTTGCTGACGCTCGTCCTTCTTCCCATCCTCTTTGAACGATTTGGCGAACGCCAACAGGAGCTGTCCGCATGAGCCGGGTGCTGCTTACCCTGACCTGTGGTGTCGCGGATGCCGAGGCGATCGCCGCCGGCCTGCGCGATACGCTTCATGTGCCGGTGCACCAGCGCGCGGAAACGGTGCTCGGCCGTGACTTCGATGACGCCGGCACGGTGGAGCGGGTCGCCGGCGCGCTCGCGCGCGTCGCCATCACGCTCGATATCCCGGCGGACCAGGTAGCCCGGGCGCTGGACATCGCCACCACCACTCGCCGCCGCCTGCCGTTCCGCTGGCATACGGTCGCTATCCTGGATGGGGGGCGGATCGCATGAATTGGGCATTGCTATTGCTGGCGGGCGCCGCGCTGCCTGCGACCGCACAAACCACCGATCTGCCGCCCTCCGATCTCGTCATCCGCGTGCTCGACAATGCACCTGGGGTGGAGGCGGCGACCGCGCGGGTCGGCGCGGCGGAGGCGGAGGCCGATGCGCTTCGCCGCGGCCCGCACGAAATCACCGCGCAAGGTACCCTGTCGCGCCGCCGCGTCGATCGCGAGGGCAATTTCGTCGAATATGACGCGACGATCAGCCGCGCCTTTCGCCTGCCCGGCAAGGCCGCGCTCGATCGCCGCGCCGGCGCGCTCGGCATCGACGTGGCGCAGAACCGGATGGAGGATGCCCGGCATCAGGCCGCGCTGGCGCTCGCGACGCTCTGGTACGATTGGCTGCTCGCCGCCGACCTTCATCGCAACGCGGCGAAACTGGTCGAGAACCAGCGCGCGCTGGTCGCAGCGACCGAGCGCCGGGTTCAGGTGCGCGACGCGGCCGAACTTGACCTGCAACAGGCCAGTGCCGCGCTCGCGCTGGCCGAAGCGCAAGTGGCGGAGGCCGCCGCTGTCCGCGATCGCGCCCGCGCGTTGCTCGAAACGCGCTTCCCCGACCTGCCGCTGCCCACCGAGGCCCCGTCCTTGGCTGCCCCCACCATCCCGCCGGAGGGGCTGCTGGAGCTGCAACGGCTGATCGTCGCGCGCAGTCACGAAATCGCCGCCGCCGCCGGCACCGCCGAACGCCAGTCGATCTTGGCGCGCCGCGCCCGCGCCGACCGCGTTGCCGATCCCTCGCTCGGCGTGCGCCTGTTCAGCGAGCGCGGCGGCGAGGAACAGGGGGCCGGCCTCTTCGCCTCGCTCCCGCTGGGCGGCGGCTACCGCCGCGCGCTGTCGGATCAGGCCGCAGCAGAGGCTGGGGCCGCGCAGGCCGACCGCGTGGTGGTGGAACGCGAAGTCAGCGGCAATGCCGCCGCCGACGTGGCCGAATTCCGCGCGCGGCAGACCGCCTGGCTTGCGGCCGGCGCGGCGGTGGAGCGTGCCGAGCGCAGTGCCGCGCTGGCGGCCCGTGGGCAGCAGCTCGGCGCGATCGACCTCGCCGACCGGCTCTATGCGGAGCGTCAGGCCAACGAGGCACGCGCGCAGGAACTCACCGCCCGCGCCGCCGCCGCCCGCCTGATCCTGAAGCTGCGCATCGACGCGCACACGCTTTGGATCGACTAACGGCTCGCCACAGCCGCGCGCGGTGACGCGCTTGCGCCGTCCAGATCTTCGGCCTTCCAGTGCCGCGCGCTTTCGGCGGGTTCGGTGATCAGCCGGGCGCGCCGGCCAAAGGTCAGGTAATCCCATAGCCAGTTGAACCCGACGGCCAGCCGATTGCGCATCCCGATCAGGAAATAGACGTGCGCCACCCCCCATACGGCCCAGGCGGGGAAGCCCTTCAGCGTCAGCCGCGGGAAATGCACCACCGCCGCCTTCCGCCCGATCGTCGCCAGGTCGCCCTGGTGCCGGTATGCGAACGGCGCAGGTGCGCGCCGCCCCGCCGCCTCAGCAGCGATCGCCTCCGCGGCATAGCGGCCCATCTGCTTGGCCGCGGGCGCGATCCCTGGCACCGGCTCGCCATCCGGCGTGATCGCTGCGGCGGTATCGCCGACGACGAAGATCTCCGGCCGGCCCGGCACGGTCAGGTCGGCTTCCACCTTCACCCGGCCCGCCTTGTCCTTGTCCGCTCCCAGCCAGTCCGCCGCGTCCGACGCAGCCACGCCTGCGGCCCAGATCACCGCGTCCACCGCGATGCGCCGATCGCCCACCGTCACATGATCCGGCCCGATGTCACTGACGGGCTCGCCGGTCAGCACCTCGACCCCGCGGCGCTCCAGCTCGCAGCGCGCATATTCGCTCAATTCCTCGGGCAGGCTCGCCAGCGGCCGCTCGCCCGCCTCGACCAGGATGACCCGCGACAAGGCAGGGTCGACATGGCGGAAATCGCGCGGCAGGGCCTCGCGCGCCATGTCGGCGATCGCTCCCGCCATCTCCACGCCGGTTGGGCCGCCACCCACCACCACGAAGGTGCAGGTTCCCGCCGTTGCCGTCCGCCCGCCCGTCAGTTCGGCGCGTTCGAACGCCAGCAGGATACGGCGCCGGATTTCGGTCGCATCCTCGATCCGCTTCAGCCCCGGGGCGTGCGGCGCCCAATGTTCGTTGCCGAAATAGCCATGCGTTGCGCCGGTCGCGACGATCAGCCGGTCATACGCAAATTCGCCACCGCTGGTGCGCACGACACGGTGGCCGGGATCCACATCCTCCACCTCCGCCATCAGCACCGTCAGGTTGCGCTGCCCCGTCAGGATCGCGCGGATCGGCCAGGCGATATCGGACGGGGTCAGCGTGGCGGTCGCCACCTGGTAGAGCAGCGGCTGGAAGCAATGATGGTTCTGCCGGTCGATCAGCACGACCTCCACCGGCGCCCTTGCCAATGCCTTGGCCGCCTCCAGCCCGCCGAACCCGCCGCCCAGAATGACCACCCGAAGCGGCCGATCGCCCGCCGCGCCCGCGCCTGTTTCCCGATCGTCGACGCCCGTCCGGAACGCCGCGCTGCTGCTTCCTTGCGCTGCTGCCATGGTTTTCGAATACATCAGGCGCCGCCGCGTTCCCGACGCCAAACTGGATCAGGCACTGCATGGCTCGCCACCGCACGCCATTGACTTGGCTCCGGGCCGTGACATACCCCTCGGCAAAATAGGTCGAATGACTTAATTGCCGGCCGGGCCGTGCAGGGGAGGAAGCCGATGAGGACGCTGCTCGAGCTGTGCGGTGGGACCGCCTGTCCCCTCTTGTCCGAAGTCGCCGCCCGATGAGCGTTGCTACCGGCACCGCGCGGCTCGCCGGAAAGGTCGCGCTGGTGACCGGCGGCTGTTCTGGCATCGGTCTGGGGATCGTCGAGCGGTTCATCGCAGAGGGCGCGCGCGTCCTCGTCGCCGACGTCCAGGATGAAAAGGGCGCTATGCTCGCCCGTCGCTTTCCCGACGCCGTGGCCTACCAGCATTGCGACGTCACGCGAGAGGAGGACATTGCCGCTGCGGCGACGGCCACCGCCACCGCGTTCGGCGGGCTCGACATATTGGTCAACAATGCCGGCGCCGGCGGCACGCCGCTCGGCCCGATGGACATGACGGTGGAGGGATGGGATTCCACCATGGCGCTGCTGCTGCGCGCGCCCATGCTCGGCACGAAACACGCCGCCCCGCTGATGCAGGCGCGCGGCGGGGGATCGGTGATCAACATCGCCTCGATTGCGGGGCTCGAGGCTGGCTGGGGGCTGGCTTATGGCGTCGCCAAGGCCGGCGTGATCCACCTCACCAAGCTCAGCGCGCCGCAACTTGCCGCTGCCAACATCCGCATCAATGCGATCTGCCCCGGCGTCATCGTCACGCCGATCTTCGGCATGTCGGTCGGCCTCAGCCGCGCCGCCGCCGACCAGATGGCGGGCGAACTGGTCGACGCGGCCGAACGGATGCAGCCTTTGCGCCGGCCCGGCCGGCCGGAGGATATCGCCGGTGCCGCGCTCTATTTCGCCAGCGACGATGCGGCCTTCGTCACCGGCACGCATCAGCTGGTCGATGGCGGCATCACCGTGGGGCAGCGGATCAGCTGGGACCCAGAGGCGCTGCTGCCGATCCACCAGACGCTCATGGCCCACGCCGCGGACGTGCCGGCATGATGCGCGACCTGAACGGCAAGGTTGCGGTCATCACCGGCGCGGCCAGTGGGATCGGCCTGGCGCTCGCCCGCGGCGCTCAGGCACGCGGGGCGCGGCTCGTCATCTCCGATATCCGTGCCGACGCGTTGACGGAGGCGGCGGCGGATCTCGGGCAGCATGGCGAGGTGCTGGTGGTGCCGGCCGACGTGTCGGACTGGACGCATGTCTCTGCCCTTGCCGATGCTGCGCATGACCGCTTTGGCGCGATCAACCTCCTCATCAACAACGCCGGCGTCTTCGCCAGCGGGCTGACGTGGGAGGTCAGCCTGGAGCAATATGACTGGGTGATCGGCGTCAATCAGCGGTCGGTGATCCACGGCATCAAGGCGTTCGTGCCGCGGATGATCGCCGGCGGACATGACGCGCATGTCGTCACGATCGCGTCGGGTGCCGGGATCACGGTCAATCCGGGCTTCTGCACCTATTCGATGACCAAGCACGCCGTCGTCGCTTTGACCGAGGCGCTCTACCTTGATCTCCTGACCCAGCGGGTGCCCAACATCGGGGTGACGATCGTGATGCCGGGCGTGGTGCAGTCCAACATCATGTTCCCTGAAAAAACCGGCCACGCCGCGCTTCAGGACGAGTTGAAGGCACGCCAGGGCAATCCCGTGCTCGCCGCGCTGGAGGCGGTGATGCGTGCCGGCGTCGATAGCGGCCTGCCGGTCGCCGACCTGGTCGAGCAGGTCTATGCCGCGGTCATGGCACGGGACCTTTACGTCCTGCCCAACTTCACCGGCGACGTGTCGCGCGCGCAGGCCCAGGCGATCGCCATGGGCCGCGTCACCGCGACCGACCCCTATCCGGGGCTGATCGCCCCCTGGCTGCAATAGTCACAAGCAAACATCGAGACGTCGCGGGGCAGCGCTGGTATTCAGTGCACGCTTCACGGGAGACGTGCCTTGGCTGACCGCATTCTGATCTTCTACGGCTCCTACCGTTCCGATCGGCAGGGCATCCGGCTCGCCGACTATCTCGTCCGCTCCTTTGCCGCGCGCGGGGCCGACGTCGAGCTGATCGACGCCAAGGCAATCGGCCTCCCGATGCTCGACCGCATGTACAAGGAATATCCCGCGGGCGAGGCACCGGCGGCGATGGAAGAGCTCGCCGGCAAGATCCGCGCGGCCGATGCCTTCGTCTTCGTCACGGGCGAATATAATTGGGGCCAGCAGCCCGGCCTCAAGAACCTGACCGATCACTTTCTGGAGGAATGGTATTGGCGCCCCGCCGCCATCGCCAGCTATTCGGCCGGGCGCCTCGCGGGCGCGCACGCCAGCGTCGCCTGGCACGGAACGCTCAGCGAAATGGGCATGGTCGTGGTGTCGAGCACCTTGGCAGTGGGCGCGATCGGCCGTGCGCTGGATGCGGATGGCCGGCCGACCGGCGATGGCGGCGCCTCGCTGGAACGCGCCTTCCCGCGTTTCGCCGACGATCTCGCCTGGTGGGCCGCTGCCGCCCGCGAACAGCGCGCGCGCGCCACGCCACCTTATTGAGCCGCTGCACACCCGTCATATCAAAGCGGGTGCGCAGCGGCAGACCGTCACTCGCCCAACACCTTGTCGATCGCGCCGGCGGTGACCGGATGATAGGTCGATCGCGCCTTGGCATAGACGCGCCGTGCGATCGTCATCCCCCAGTCACCCTGCGCCTTCAGCCCCTGATACAGCGGGCGGACCAGCAACGTGCGGCCGACGCTGGTGAGGAACTGCTCGATCGAGGGCACCGCGGGCTCGTAGCGGTTGGCGATGGCCAGCTCGAGCCAAGCCGAGCGGATATAGCCGTTCGTCTGCTCCGACAGGTGGAACGTGCGGTCGAGATCGGCGAGCCGCTCGGCCGCCAGGGTGCGCGGCAGCCGGGCAATGAAGCGCTGCCACAATTGCGTCGACCAGCCCTTCGTATCGATCGCCGAGGCAGGCCCGCCCGCCGCAAAGGCCGCCGCGGCGCGCTCCACTGCCGCCAGCTGCGGCGATTTCACATGCACCGCATTGTCGGGCATCCCCGGCTCATAAGCCCAGCGATCGAGCTGCAGCTTCGCCTCCAGCGCCTGATCGCCGCGGATCAGGTTCGCGCGCAGGTCCTTGAGGAAACCCGCCGTGGTTTGCGGCTGGAAGGCGTGGCGATCGAAATAGGAGCGCAGATACGCGTCCCACCGATCGCGGCCGACCGTCTCCTCGATCGTCTTCAGGAAGATCGCGCCCTTGGTATAATCGACCTGCCCGCCCTCGGGATCGCCGTGGAGACGCGTGCCCGGCGTCGTGCGGCCGCCCGCAGCGCGGAAGTTCGTCTCCAGCTCGTCCCAGGTCAGGTCCGCTTCCACATCGGCGCGCTCCTTGCCGTAGAGCCGCTCCATGATCCGGTTCTCGAAATAGCTGGTGAAGCCCTCGTTCAGCCAGCTGTCCGACCAGGTAGCGTTGGTAACCAGGTTGCCCGACCAACTGTGCGCCAGCTCATGCGCAACCAGGCCGACATTGGCGCGATCGCCGGTCAGGAACGTCGGCGTCAGGAAGGTCAGCGTCGGGTTCTCCATCCCCCCGAACGGGAAGGACGGCGGCAGGACGAGGAGGTCGTAGCGTCCCCAGCGATAGGCGCCGTAGAGGCCCTCCGCCGCCTCCACCATCTTCTCGGTATCGGCGAGTTCATAGGCCGAGCGATCGAGCATCGACGGCTCGGTCCAGACGCCGGTACGCTTGCCCAGGGGCTTGAAGACGAGGTCGCCCACCGCCACCGCGATCAGATACGGCGGCACCGGCTTGTCCATTGCGAAGCGATAGCTGCGCTTGCCGCCTGCCGCGGGTTCGCCCTCAGGGGTCAGGCGCTCGCCACTCATCACCGCGACGAGGTCCGCCGGCACGGTGATCTTCGCCGTCCACGTCTGGCGGATGCCGGGGCTGTCCTGCGTCGGGATCCAGCTGCGGTTGTTGATCGACTGGCCCTGGCTGAACAGATACGGCTTCTTCTTGCCGGCGGTCAGCTGCGGCGGCAGCCATTGCAGCGCGCGTGCGCCGGGCGCGGAGCGATAGGTGATGACGATCCGGCTGGCGCCGTTCAGCTGAATGGTGAGCGGCGCCCCCTTGTACGTCTCGCTAGCGCCCACCTTCCACGCCAGCGGGCGGCCCTTCGCGTCAGTCACGGAGGCGATCTGCAGCCCGTCGGTATCGAGCACGATCTCCTTCGCGCCGCGCGCGGCGAGCACGTCCAGCGTGGCGGTTCCGCTCATCGTCTGGCTGGCGAAATCGGCCGCGAGATCGAGATCGACATGGGTCACTCGCGCGATCTCTGGCCGGGCGTACGACAGCACGTCCTGCGCGTCCGGCGTGGTGAGGATCGGGGAGACGGCGGGGGTGGTCTGACCGGCAGCGACGGCGGCGGTCGGCGCGAGGAGCAATGCGGCGAGGACCGCTGGAGCAAGTCTCTTCATGGCAGATCACCTGCCGCATGTCGGCAGCGGCGTCGAGCGGGTTTCGCCAACGGATGTTGCCGAGCGCCGCTCGCCGCCCCTATCAGCCGGGCAATGATGATGCTGAACATCTTGGCCTGCTGCGTCGCGGCGTTGCTGATCGCGGGGGAAGTCGCGCGGTTCGGGGGCAGTGCGCGGTTCGTTCCGATGGCGCTGGACGAGCTTGCGGTCGCCGCGCTGCTGCTATGGGCGGCGTGGCGGTCGCGGCGCGACGGGGCGATCTGGCACCTTGTCGGCTGGGGTGCCTTTTGCGGCCTGTCG
>NZ_JAKNQR010000006.1:0-156433 GCF_036890205.1 Sphingomonas panaciterrae | reverse complement strand
CTACACAACTCCAACAAAACCACGCTTTTCCGCGGGTTTTAACTTGCCCTGAAGCCGCACTGCTGTAGCGAATCAGCCATGGACGCCCCCGCCAGCCCGCCAAAACAGGTCGAATCGTTCGCCAGCCAGGTGCGCAATGCGGTTATCTGGCGCTCGGGCACGCAGATCGCGGCGCAGCTGGTGCAATGGGCCTCCACGTTCCTGGTCATCCGGATCCTGTCACCCGGCGACTATGGGCTGTTCGCCATGACCGGGGTCGTCATGGCCTTTCTCAACATGCTGAACGGCTACGGGCTGGCGAGCGCGGTGGTGCAGCAGCGCCACATCACCAGTCGGCAGGTCCAGCAATTGTTCGGCATGCTGATCGTGCTGAACCTGTCGCTGGGCGCGGCGCAGTTCCTGCTCGCGCCGCTCGCCGCCGCTTATTACCGCCAGCCGGAGGTCGCGCATCTGCTGCGTGTCCAGGCGCTGATCTATTGCGGCACGCCGTTCATCGCCCTCCCCCAGGCGCTGCTGAGCCGAGAGATGGATTTCCGCCTGCAGGGCCGGGTCAACATCCTTTCCTCCGTAGCGGGCGCAACGACCGCATTGGGCGGGGCTTATGCCGGCTGGGGCGTATGGACATTGGTGTTCGCGCCCATGGTGCTGTTCGCGACGCGCGCGCTGGGCATGACGATCGCGGCGCGCATGTGGATCCGGCCGATATTCGACTTTCGCGGGGCCGGCGCGCTGGCCCGGTTCGGCGGAATGATGGCTGCGAGCCAGCTGTTCTGGTTCCTCCAGAGCCAGGCTGACGTGTTCATCGCGGGGCGGCATCTGAGCGTCTATGATCTGGGCATCTATACGACCAGCCTGTTCCTGGCGCAGATCTTCGTGTCCAAGTTCGTGCCCCCGCTGAACGAAGTCGCCTTTTCCGCCTTTGCGCGCATCCAGCATGATCGTACGGCGACCGCCGCCGCCTTCATCAAGGGCGTGCGCATTGTGATGCTGGCCGCGTTGCCCTTCTATGTCGGGCTGGCGGTGACGGCAGAGCCGTTGGTGCTGGTGATGCTGGGGGAGAAATGGGCGGGCGCCGCCCCGGTCGTCCGGCTGCTGGCGCTGGCCATGCCGTTCATGACGCTCCAGGTATTATTTTCCCCGGCGTGCGATGCGCTGGGTCGGCCCGGGATCGGCGTGCGGACGGGCGCGATCGGCTCGATCATCCTGGCGGCCGGCTTCCTGGTGGGCGTGCGCTGGGGCGTAACCGGCCTCAGCCTGACCTGGATCATCTGTTATCCGCTCTACCTGGCGATCAGCTGCTCGCTGGCCCTCCCGGTGATCGGCGCGCGGGTGCGCGACATGGCGCGGGCGATCGCGCCGACGCTGGTGTCCGCCGGGGTGATGGCCGGCATTGTCGTGCTGGTCGATCGCGCGGTGGATTGGCCGCCGGTGCCGCGGCTGCTGATGCTGGTGAGCGTCGGCGCCGCGACCTATGGCGCGATGCTGCTGGTGGTGGCGCGCCCGCTGGTGCGCGAGACAGTCGCGCTGGTGCGCAACCGGGTGTGACGCGCAGCTAGGCCTGCTGGATATAGTCGCGCATCGCCGCGGCATCCGCCTCCACACGATCGATGCGGTATTTGACGAGATCACCGATCGAGACGATGCCGACCATCCGCCCCTGCTCGATCACCGGCAGGTGGCGGATGCGGCGCCGCGTCATCAATGACAGCGCCCCCATCACCGCATCCTGCGGCGAGACGGTGACGGCGGGTGCGGTCATCACCTCGCGCACGGGGCGATCCAGCACGCTCGTGTCGCCTTCCTTCAGGCAATAGATGACATCGCGTTCCGAAAATACGCCGGCGACCTCTCCGCCATCGAGCACGGGCACCGCGCCGATGCGTCGGTTGGCCAGCAGCGCCACTGCGTCGCGAACCGAATCGCCAGCCGTTACCGTCACGATGTCGTGACCCTTGCCGCTCAGGATTGCCGCGATCGTCAACGCCTCTCTCCTTATCGTCAGAGGGCCCGTGCGACGGCTCAGGAGCCGATCGCGGGCGCCTTCATGCTGGAAGACTGCGCCATTTCACGGCAAATGGAAAGCATGAGCCGCCTTGATGACCCTGAATACGCCCGTTTCGCCTGGGCACGATTTCGCCGCCTGTTGAGCTGGAGCGGCGTCATCGGCGTGATCGCATCGGTCCTGGCGATCTGGCTGGTCGGACGCGCCTATGGCGAGCTTAACTGGATCGCGGCGCTTGCCACCGTGGGCGGTGTGACAGGATCGGTGCTGATGGCGGGCGCGCTGATGGGCCTCACCTTCCTGTCGTCGGGAACCGGCCATGACGAGGCGGTCGACACGCGCGATTTCGAGGAACGCGACAATGCAGGGAATGTGGGCCGCCCCTGACGCGCCCAGCGTTTCCCGCGAATCCGATCATCAACAACCCGGCCCCCGATGACGGGTCAGAAATGACGAAGGGCCAGTGACGCGCCTTGCGTCACCGGCCCCTGGTTGATCAGCAATCGCCAATCGGTTCGCTTCAGGCGTCGACTTCCGCCGGTGCCACGATCGTCCGACGGCGCCGCGGCTTGGGCGACGCATCCCCCGCCGGATCCTCAGCGCCGATTGCCGGCGGCAGCGCGCTGGCATCGAAGCCAAGCTGATCGCCGTCCTCGGCCACCACCTTGCGCGGGCGACCGCGACGCTTGGGCGCCAGCGTCGCATCGGCCGATCCCTCGCCCGCTACCGAAGACTGGCTCACCGGCGGCTGGCTCGTCGGCGCTTCGGCGTCGCTGGTCAGTGCACGATCCGGCGCGCCGGCATCATTGCCCGAAGAAGCGACGTCGCCGCCAAATTCCTCGCGCGGCTGGCCGTCGCGCTGCCCATTATACCGCGGGCGGCGTTCGCGCTGGCGATCACCATCCGATCGGCGATTGTCGGAGCGCTGCACCGCACCCTGCTCACCATCGGCGCGCTGTTCGTCGTCGCGGTGCATGCGGGCACGATCGTCATCGCGCTGGCCGCGGGGACGATCATCACGCTGGCGCGCACTGCGGTCACCGCGGTCGTCCTGACCGCCACGACCCTGCTCATCCGCCCGGATCGCCTCGCCCTCGTCGCCATATTCCTCGTCGCCGTCGAAGTCGTTCTGCGGGCGGCGTTCGCGGTTATTATCCTCGTACCGGCCGCGCTGGTCGGCGAGCACGCGGAAATAATGGTCAGCGAACTGGAGGTAATATTCGGTGTTTACCCGATCGCCCTGGCGCTGCGCGTCCGACGCCATGTTCTTGTACTTTTCGTACAACTGGCTGGCGTTGCCGCGCGCGCGACTGTCAATCCGATTGCCGTTATCGCGCGAACCCTGGTTCCCGCCACCTTGCGGGCGCTGTCCACCGCGGCCGCGACGACGGCCGTTCTGACGATTGTTGATCAAAATACTGTCCTCGTCCTCAAACCAAAAACGGCCTTGCTCCCGGGATATTCGGTGCAACATTCCCCGGCCCGGGCGGAAGCGGCGGGTAACGCCGCACCTTCAAGGCCTGCCATGGCCGCCGGACTGCAGCGGCTGATGACGAAGGGTGGGCGATCCGCCCAATTCAACAGACAATGTTGATTTGCGTGCCCCTGCGCTCGCCATAGCTGCTGAGCGGGCTATCTCAAAGAGAAATATTGTGAACCGGCCGTGTCGTTTCAAGGCGTGATAACAAGGCAACGGTCACGTCCCGCCAAGTCCTGCCGACATGTGACGTGAAGTCCCTCCGCCGTGAACAACGCACCGGCGGAGTGACGCTGATCCGCGCCGATCTCCACACAGGCGACGCCGCCCGGCGCGATCTGACGCCGGAGCAACGGCGCGATCCGCGCATAATCCGTGAGCCCGTCGGCGCCCGCATAGAGCGCGGAGGCGGGTTCGTGCCCGGCAACCTCGACCGGGAGGGCGGCATCACGCGCGATATAAGGCGGGTTGCACAGAACCAGGTCGAATTGCTGGCCGGTACCGTGCCAGTCGCCGGCCAGGATCGTGGCGCGGCCGGGCGCAATCCGGGCTGCATTGGCCGCCGCAATGTCGAGCGCGGCCGGCGACGCATCGATGCCGACCCCGGTCGCAGCCGGCCACTGGTCCAGCGCGGCGAGCAGCAACGCGCCGGAGCCTGTCCCCAGGTCGAGGATCGTGCCGGGTCCCGATGTGCCGGCGAAAAAGTCCACCGCGGCCTCGATCAGCGTCTCGCTGTCAGGACGGGGGATGAGGACGCCGGGAGCGACGGCGAGGTCGATCGTCCAGAAGGCACGCGTGCCGGTGATATAGGCGATGGGCTCATGCGCGGCGCGGCGCTCCACCAGATCGGCGAAACCGGGGGGGACCGGCTGATCGCCGAGGGTCAGCAACAGGCGTTCGCGGGTGATACCAAGCGCGTGGGCGAGCAGCAGCTCGGCATCGAGCCGCGGCGTTTCGGAGAAGCCGAAGCGCGCCGCCGCGGCATTGAGCGCGGCGCGCGCCTCAGCCATCGAGCGTGGCCAGCCGCTCCGCCTCATCCTCCGCGATCAAGGCGCCGATCAGCTCGTCCATGTCGCCGGCGAGGATTTCGGGCAGGCGATGCAGCGTCAGGTTGATGCGGTGATCGGTCACGCGCCCTTGCGGGAAATTGTAGGTGCGGATCCGCTCCGACCGGTCGCCGCTGCCGACCATCGACTTGCGCGCCCCGGCGCGTTCCGCGTGAAGCCGCTCGCGCTCCATTTCATAAAGGCGCGTGCGCAGCACCTTCAGCGCCTTGGCCTTGTTCTTGTGCTGCGACTTTTCATCCTGCTGGATCACCGTCAGCCCCGTGGGGATGTGGACGATGCGCACCGCGGAGTCGGTCGTGTTGACCGACTGGCCGCCGGGGCCGGACGAGCGATAGATGTCGATGCGCAGATCCTTGTCGTCGATCTGCACGTCGACGTCCTCCGCCTCCGGCAGCACCGCGACCGTGGCCGCCGAGGTGTGGATCCGCCCGCCGCTTTCGGTGACGGGCACGCGCTGCACGCGGTGGACGCCGCTTTCGAACTTCAGTTTCGCGAACACGCCGGTGCCGGTTACGGAGGCGACCACTTCCTTGTAGCCGCCGGCATCGCTTTCCGAGGCGGAGATCAGCTCGACGCGCCACCCCTGGCGCTCCGCATAGCGCTGGTACATGCGGAACAGGTCGCCGGCGAACAGCGCAGCTTCGTCGCCGCCGGTGCCGGCGCGCACTTCGAGCATGGCCGAGCGTTCGTCCGCCGCGTCGCGCGGCAGCAGCGCCAGCGCGAGCTTTCGATCGGCCGCCTCGAGCGCGACCTTGTTCTCGCGCAGTTCGTCCTCGGCCATGGCGCGAAGCTCTGCGTCACCGTCGCCGGTCATGTGCGCGAGGCTTTCGGCCTCCTGCCGCAGCCGACGTACTTCGGCCGCCGCCTGCGCGACGGGCTCCAGCTCGGCATATTCCTTCGACACCGCGACGAAGCGGTCGCCCGGCAAATCGCCGGTCGACATCAGCGCGGCGAGTTCGTCCCGCCGCGCCTCGATCTGGCGGATCCGGTCCAGCGAGATGGCGGTCATTGATTGGCTGCGATCACCGGATCGACGATGGCGCGCACCTGATCGATCTCGTCCTGCCCGGCGCCATAGCCGCGCTGCGACACCTGAAGCGCGCCGTCGCGCAGCGACAGGCTCATCGTCTGCGAGGGCTTGCGCTTGAGCGCCTTGTCGAACCGCTTGCGCGGGCTGCCCTCGATCGTCGCTTCGGCCGCGACACCGCCGCGGCGAAGCGCGGCGACAGCCGCGGTCGCCAGCAGCTCAAGCCCGGTGCTCTCAGCGATTACGTTGACCGGGCCGGCGAATTCCGGCTCTTCCAGCAGCATCGCCAGCCGCTCGACGCCAGCTGCCCAGCCGACGCCAGCGGTCGGCTGGCCGCCCAGGCTTTCGACGAGGCCGTCATAGCGCCCGCCGGCCAGCACCGTGCCCTGCGCGCCGAGGCGATCGGTGACGAACTCGAACGCGGTGTGGCGGTAATAGTCGAGGCCGCGGACGAGCCGGTCGTTGCGGGTCCACTTCACGCCCGCCGCATCGAGGCCGGCGGTCACCGCATCGAAGAAGGCGCGCGCCACCTCGGTCAGGAAGTCGTCGATCCCGGGCGCGGCATCGGCGATCGGGCGATCGCGTGGATCCTTCGAATCGAGGATGCGCATCGGATTCTTGTCGAGCCGGGTCAGGCTGTCCTCAGACAGGTCGCCGCGATGCGCCTCGAAATGGGCGACCAACGCCGCGCGCCAGGCGTCGCGGGTTTCCGCGTCGCCCAAGGTATTGAGCTGAAGCGTCACGCCATCGGCGATGCCGAGTTCGTGGAGCAGCTGATCGGCGAGCGTCAGCAATTCGACATCGGCCGCCGGTTCGGGCGCGCCGAGGATCTCGGCATCGATCTGGTGGAACTGCCTATAGCGGCCCTTCTGCGGGCGTTCGTAGCGGAACACCGCGCCAGAGGTCGCGACCTTCAGGGGCGCGAACTGCTGCCACCCCTCGGTCAGATAAGCGCGCGCGATGCCGGCGGTGAGTTCCGGCCGCAGCGTCAGCGAATCGCCACCGCGATCGGGGAAGGTGTACATTTCCTTCGACACGACATCGGTCGTCTCGCCGATCGAGCGGGCGAACACCTCGGTCGCCTCGAACATCGGGATCTCGACACGCTGGAAGCAATAGAGCTTGCGCACGCGATCGAAGGTGTCGAGCACCTGCGCGAAGCGGCGCTGGTCGCTGCCGAAAATGTCCTGCGTGCCGCGCACGCGATTGGGAGTCTGGATACGGGCCATCACGGCCGCATCTAGGCGCGCGTTGCGCGGCGCGCTAGCACCTGACGCATGACAAGGGCACGCAGCGAGTGGCGGGTCGGCAACAGGATCGCTCCGGCGCGCTTCCTGGCCTTCGTCGGCCTGCTGATCATCGCCTGCGGCATTGCGGTGATTGTCGGCACCACGCCCGGGCGCGCGCTGATGATCGGTTTCGACACGGCGAGCGTGGTCTTCCTCGTCTCGCTATGGCCGCTGCTCGACGACAAGACCGCGGACATGCGGCGGACGGCCGAGCGCAACGACGCCAACCGATCCGCCCTGCTTGTCCTGACGGCATTGGTGATGGCCGTAATCCTGGTGACGGTGGCCAGTGAACTGAGCGCCGAGCGCGTCGACAAGGACCGGGTGCTGATCATCATCACGCTGGCGGCGGCATGGCTGTTCTCGAATATCGCTTACGCCCTGCACTATGCCCATCTCTTCTACACTCAGGATGGGGGGAAGGACGCCAGGGGGCTGGATTTCCCGACCGGCGACGCACCGGATTATTGGGACTTCATCTATTTCGCCTTCACGCTGGGCATGACGTTCCAGACCGCCGACGTGGCGATCCAGTCGCGCGCGATGCGCCGGGTGGTGATCGGCCACGGGCTGGCGGCGTTCATCTTCAACCTGGGCGTCGTCGCCTTCACGATCAACATGCTGGGCAATTGAGCTTCGCGGCGTTGGCCGCTAGCGGGGTCAGCCATGTTCCGTATCGTCATTGCGGGCGCGCTGCTCGCGTCCACTGCCGCCGTTGTCGCCCAGGTTCCCGCCGGCAACTCGACTCCCCAGCCCGCCGCCATCGTCGACACGATCCCGGCGCCGGTCGACCAGCCCTATCCCGGCACGATCGCGCTGAAGGTCGATGCGACCGACATCGGCCGCCGCATCTTTCGCGTCACGCAGACGATCCCGGTGGCAAAGGCCGGGCCGACGGTGCTGCTGTACCCGGCATGGCTGCCCGGCAAGCACGGGCCGCGCGGCGAGATCGAGAAGCTGGCAGGGCTGGTGTTCAAGGCCGATGGCAAGGTCATTCCGTGGACGCGCGACACGGTCGATGTCTTCGCCTTCCACCTCGACGTGCCGCAGGGCACCAAGACGATCGAGGCGAGCTTCCAGTTCATTTCCGCCACCAAGCCCGATCAGGGCCGCGTGGTGATGACGCCGGACATGCTGAGCCTTCAGCCCAATTCGGTGAGCCTCTATCCGGCCGGCTATTTCACCCGGCAGATCCCGATCCAGATGACGGTCACCTATCCGGAGGGCTGGACCGCGGCCGGCGCGGTGCCGGCAAAGGTGAACGGTTCGACCTATGTCTACCAGACGACCGACTATGACACGCTGGTCGATTCGCCGATCCTTGCCGGGCGCTATGGCAAGACATGGCCGCTCAGCAACCGGGTGAAGCTGGCGGTTTATGCCGACACGCCGGGCGAGCTTGCCGCCACGCCGGCGCAGATCGACGCGCACAAGCGACTGGTCGATCAGGCGGTGAAAACATTCGGCGCGCAGCATTACGACAATTACACATTCCTGCTGTCGATCACCGACAACCTCGGCAGCATCGGGCTGGAACATCACCGGTCGAGCGAGAATGGCGTGACGCCGGGCTATTTCACCAAGTGGAATGACGGGCCCGGCCGGCGCAACCTGTTGCCGCACGAGTTCACCCACAGCTGGAACGGCAAGTTCCGGCGCGGCGCGGATTCGTGGACGCCCGATTTCCGGATGCCGACGCGCAATTCGCTGTTGTGGGTGTACGAAGGGCAGACGCAATTCTGGGGCTATGTCCTCCAGGCGCGTTCGGGTCTCGTCTCGAAGCAGGATACGCTGGACCAGTTGGCGGCGATTGCGGCGCTGTATGACAGCCAGCCTGCGCGGCAGTGGCGCCCCCTGATCGACACCACCAACGATCCGGTGATCTCCGCCCGTCGGCCCAAGGGCTGGTCGAGCTGGCAGCGCAGCGAGGATTATTACAACGAGGGCCTGCTGGTCTGGCTCGAGGTCGATTCGATGCTGCGCCAGTTGTCGGGCGGCAAGAAATCGATCGACGATTTCGCCAAGGCGTTTTTCGGCGTGCGTGACGGCGACTGGGGCGTGCTGACCTATACGTTCGACGATGTCGTCGCGACGCTGGACAAGATCCAGCCGCACGACTGGCGCGGGCTGCTGACGCAGCGGCTGACTGAAAATGCCAAGGGCGCGCCCCTGTCCGGGTTCGAGCGCAACGGTTACCGGCTGGTCTATGCGGCCGAGCCGACGGCGTCGTTCCGTGCCAACGAAAAGACCCGCAAGCACACCGACCTGACCTATTCCGGCGGGTTCGTGGTCGGCCAGGGCGGCGACGTTACCGGCGTCACCTGGGGATCGCCTGCATTCGACGCCGGGCTGACGATCGGCACCACGATCGTGTCGGTCAACGGCCAGAGCTATTCCGACGACCGGCTGAAGGCAGCGATCACCGCGGCCAAGGACAACCAGCAGCCGGTACAATTGTGGGTCAAGAACGGCGATACCTACCGTCAGGTGGCGCTCGACTGGCGCGGCGGGCTGCGCTACCCGCGGCTGGAAAAGACCGGTGCGGGAGAGACCGGTCTCGATCGGCTGCTCGCACCGCGCTGACCCGCGGGGCGGCAACCAGACACATTCAAGGACAAGGGACTTACAGCATGCGCATCGACATGGTGCCGACGGGCGACAACCCGCCGCACAGCCTGAACGTCATCATCGAAGTGCCGACCGGTGGCGAGCCGGTGAAATATGAGTTCGACAAGGCCAGCGGCGCGCTGTTCGTCGATCGCATCCTGCACACGCCGATGCGCTATCCGGCGAATTACGGCTTCGTGCCGCACACGCTGTCGCCCGACGGCGATCCGCTCGACGCGCTGGTGGTGTCGCGCTCGCCGTTCATCCCGGGCTGCGTCGTGCGCGCACGGCCGATCGCAGTGCTGAACCTCGAGGACGAGGCCGGCGGCGACGAGAAGCTGGTGTGCGTGCCGGTGGATCAGACCTTCCCTTATTATTCCAAGGTCGGCGAGAAGGACGATCTGCCCGAAATCGTGTTCGAGCAGATCGAGCATTTCTTCACCCACTATAAGGACCTGGAGAAGAAGAAGTGGGTCCGCATCGGCAAGTGGGGCGGCGCCGAGGAAGCGCGGCAGATTACCGTCGAGGCGATCGAGCGCTACAACGAGGCCAAGAAGCAGGGCGAAGAGCCGCACGACCACGACGTTCCGGGTCGCTGATCACCCTCAGCCGGTAGAGTGATGACGGGCGCCACCCCTGGACGGGCGGCGCCCATTGTCATGTTCAGGCGGCCTGACCCGCCAGGCGGCGCAGCGCCTCCCCCGTGACGCGCTGCGTGGTCCATTCGTCCTGCGGCAGGGCGCCTTTCGCGCGGTAGAAGTCGAGCGCGGGGGTGTTCCAGTCGAGCACCGTCCATTCCAGCCGCGGGCAGCCGCGATCGAGCGCGACCTGCGCCAGCGCCTGAAGCAATGCACCGCCTGCCCCGGATCCACGCGCCTCGGGCGTGACGTAGAGATCCTCCAGCCACAGGCCCCGGCGCCCGGTCCAGGTCGAAAAGGTGTGGAAGAACAGCGCGAAACCGATGCTGAGGCCGCCCTGCGCCGCGAGCAGCACCTCGGCCGCTGGCGAGGGGCCGAACAACGCCTCCTGGAACATCGCCTCGGTCGCCTCGACCGCGTCGGGTTCGCGTTCATAGGCGGCAAGCTCGCGCACGAAACGCAGGATGGTGGGAATGTCGGCGGGAACGGCCGGCCGGATGGTGATGGTCATGCCGCCTGATCGATCGTTTGCGCGGCAATGTCACGCCTGCGCGCGGCGATCACGCAGGCGACGACGATCACCGCCGCGCCAAAGAGGGTATAAGGCGACACCCGCTCCCCAAAGACCAGGAAGCCCAGCACCGCGGCATAAACGAAGGACGTATATTCCGTCATCGCCAGATAGCCCGCCTCGCCATGCGCATAGGCCCAGGACAGGAGCATCATCGACGCGAAGGCAAGCAACGCCGCGCCGATGAGCGGCAGGAGCGTCGACGCGGGCGGCAGCACCGCGAGCCAGGGGGCGGCGCAGAGCAGGATGAGGAAGATGACCACCGATTGGACAAAGGCAGTCTCCGCCGGCCGTGCGGCAAGCGACTGCAGCCGCGTCAGGATCAGGTTCACGGCATAGAGGATCGCCGATGTCAGGACGGCCGGCGCACCCTGGAACGCCTCCGGGCCCAAAGCCGTGCGTGCCTGACCGGCGAAGATGGTGGCAATACCAAGGCTGGCGGCGACGACGGCACCGATCGTCCGGATCGACACCCGTTCCCCCAGCCACCATGCCGCGAGGATCAGCGCCAGAATGGGCGCGATGTAGGAGAGCGCAATCGCCTGCGCCATCGGCACGCGCGCCAATCCCCAGAAGAACAGCAGCCCCATCGCGCAAGTGATCGTCCCGCGCGAAAGATGAAGCAGCATGGCCCGGCGACTTGGCCGCCGTACGCCGGCCACCCCCCAGGCGGCGGCGCCCAGCGCAATATTACCAAGCGATCGCCACAGCATGGTGTTGTAGACGCCGATCGCCAGCACCAGCCCCTTCATTAGCGCGTCCATGACCGAGAACAGGGCAATGCCGAGAGCCGCGACCAGAAAGGCGACGGCTGGCGATACGGCAGAAGCAGGAATTCGCACCATTGCCGATCAATACGATCCAAGAGCGCAGTCGGCGAGGGGTAACAACCATTACTCGCAAAGGCTTAACTCAGGATGAATGTAGTTAACTGTGGTTTTCCCTAACAACAAAGCTGCGACTAAAAATTTAGAACGCGATACCACTTCAAGAAAAGCGGTATTTTCGACCCACGATTTTGTTGACCCGCACAGATGGCGCGCTTAGGCAACAAAAAAGTAAGGAGTGTAAAAATGACCGAAGATTCCGCCGACATCAACGCGGTTGAGCTCGCCACCGAGCTGACCATCGCTTGGCTGTCGAATCCCAATACGCGTGCATCCAGCGATGAGGTGCCGGGATTTCTGCACAAGATGCACGAAGCGGTGAATCAGCTGTCGACCAACACGCAGATCGCGACCGATGAGGAACCCGTCGGCGAATACACGCCGGCAGTTTCGGTGCGTAAGTCGCTTGCTTCCAAGGATCACATCATTTCGATGATCGACGGCAAGCCGTACAAGACGCTGCGTCGCCATCTTGCCGGCCACGGCCTCACGCCGGCGGAATACCGCCAGCGTTATGGCCTGAAGCCCGACTATCCGATGGTTGCCGAAAACTATTCGGAAGCGCGCCGCGCCATGGCCAAGAAGATCGGCCTCGGCCGCAAGCCGGGCATGACCCGTGGCGGCAACGAAGGCGGCACGGCAAAGCGCGGCCGCAAGGCAGCAGCGCCGGCGGCGAGCGAGGAGTAAGGGCGCATGGCCGGGGCAGCGCCGCTGCCCGGCATGCGTGATGCGATCGGCGGGCGCATTCGTGCGCTCGTCGGATCCGGATCGGTCGACCTGTCCCGCCCGCCCGGCGATCCCGGGCTGTTCGGGCCGGGATCGATGGCGTGGCGCATCCACGGCGATTTTTCCGCCATGATGATCGGCGGCGTTTCCGCGCTGCTGCTGCAGATGCTGCATCCGCTGGCACTAGCCGGCGTCTGGGATCACAGCGACTTCCGCCGCGACCGGCTGGGCCGCCTGCGCCGCACCGCGCAATTCATCTCGCTGACCACCTTTGGCAGTAGCGCGGCGGCAACGCGCGCGATCGACCACGTTCGGGCGATCCATGATCGGGTGTCGGGCACGCTGCCGGACGGCACCCCCTATGACGCCAATGACCCGGAACTGCTCACCTGGGTCCATGTGGCGGAGGTCGACAGCTTCCTTCGCGCGTATCTACGCTATCGCGATCCCGCGCTAACCGGGACCGAGCAGGATCGCTACCTTGCCGAGACCGCCATCGTCGCCGAGCGGCTGGGCGCGCGCGACGTGCCGACATCGCGGCGGGCGGTGGAATCCTATTATCGCCGTTTGCGCCCGGCGTTACGCTGCGACGCGCGCAGCCGCGAGGTGGCGGATGCCTTGCTGGCGAGCGGCCCCGATGCGCTGACGACCAGTGCGCTGGCGATCGTCGCGCCGGCGGCGATCGAGCTACTGCCCCCCTGGGCGGCGGCGATGCACGGTCGCGCGCCCAGCGCGATCGGCCGCCCGGCCATCCGCTTCGGAGCGCGGGGCATGAGCAATGTGGTGCGCTGGGCGCTGCGCCGCTGATCGCAGGCGCGCCGGTGCGAGCGACGGCTCGCTCAGTCGATCATGTGCTCGACAAGCGTGTCCGCCTCATCCCCCGGCATCTGCTCGCCGCGCGCCAGCGTCAGGGTGGTCGCCAGATCCCACATGACGTTGCCGAGCGTGCGCATGATATCCGGCAGTGTCTCCACCGCCACCAGCAACCCCAAGGGGGCGGTGGGCGCGCCGATCGCGGCGCAGACGGGCGCGACCGAGCTGACGTAACTGACTGTGCCCGGCAGGCTGACTGCGCCAAGCGACATCAGCGCCGCCACCAGCGTGCCGACCGCTAGCGCGCCCAGTGACAACGGTACGCCGAACCAATGCGCGATATAGATCGCTACCGCGAAGTTCATCGCGGGCCCGGTCGCCCGCAGCAGGGCAACAGCGAGCGGCAAGGTGACGCCTGCGGTCGTGACATGTGTCCCCAGCGACTGCGCACCGGCGAGCATGGCGGGCAAGGAGGCGAGCGACGACTGCGTCGATACGGCGACCGCCTGGCTCGGCAGCGCCGCGCGCGAGAAGCGCGCCAGCGACACGCGTCCACCGAACATCGCCATCGGATAGGCGCACAACGTTACCACCAGGCCGACCGAAACGACGATCAGGATGTAATGGACCAACGCATGGAAGGCGCCGCTGCCCGCGCGGGCGCCGACCACCAGCGCGAGCGCGAAGACGCCAAGCGGACCGACCCACAGCACCCAGCCGATGACCACCAGCATCGTGTCACGCACCGCGGTGAACACCCGCACCAGCAGTTCGCGCAGCTCGACGTCGATCCGCATCAGCGCGAACGCAAAGATCAGCGCGAAGATGATCATCGACAGGAAGTTGCTGTCAGCGGTGGTCTTGATGATGTTGTTGGGGATGATGCCCGACAGGAATTCCCCAAGTGGCGGCACCGGCGGATTAGGCCCGACCCCGGTGAGGGCAGCGCGGAGTGCGGCGGCGGATTCGGTGGGCAGCGGCACCAGTCCCAGGAACAGGGGCGTCAGAAAGGCGGCCGACAGCGCGGAGGCGACCATGACGGTGACGTACAGCGCGACCGCGCGCCCCGCGAGCCGCCCGGCCTGTGCCGCCTTGGCCGTCGCGGCGACGCCGGTGACCAGCAGCGAAAAGACCAGCGGGACGATGGTCATCTGCAAGGCGTTGAGCCACGACTGGCCCACCGGCTGCGCGACCGAGATCACCGGATCCACCGATTCCGGAGCGTAAGCAGCCAGCACGATCCCGACGAGCAGCCCGGCGATCAGCGCCAGGAGAATACGAGTAGATTGGGACATCACGCCTTTCGAACTGTTCGTCACCTTGGACTTGTCCCTCAGCCCACCACGGGGCAAGAGCCAAGAAAGTTATGGTTCTGCGGCACCAAGGTGGCGGGAGCAAGCCTGTCCTGACAACGCGCCGATCGACGCGCGGGGGGACGCCAAAAGGGTGGAGATCGCGTGTGGCACGCAAATATTTCGGCACGGACGGTATTCGTGGACTGACTAACCTGTCGCCGATGACGGCGCAAATGGCGATGAAGGTCGGCATGGCGGCCGGCGCCCACTTCCTGCGCGGCGATCATCGTCACCGCGTGGTGATCGGCAAGGACACGCGACTGTCGGGCTATATGCTCGAGAACGCGCTGGTCGCGGGCTTCACCTCCGTGGGCATGGATGTTGTGCTGCTCGGCCCGTTGCCGACCCCTGCCGTGGCGATGCTTACCCAGTCGATGCGCGCTGACCTGGGCGTGATGATCTCGGCCAGCCACAATCCCTTCGACGACAATGGCATCAAGCTGTTCGGCCCGGACGGCTACAAATTGTCAGACGAGGCCGAGATGGCGATCGAGGCGCTGATCGACGGCGACATCGCGCTGGCGCCCGCGGGCGATATCGGCCGCGCCCGCCGCGTCGAGGACGCGCGTGGCCGCTACATTCACTTCGCGAAATCGACCTTCCCGGCGGACCTGCGGCTCGACGGGCTGAAGGTGGTGATCGATTGCGCCAATGGCGCGGCCTATCAGGTCGCGCCATCCGCCTTGTGGGAGCTTGGCGCGGAAGTGGTGGCGATCGGCGTCGCGCCGAACGGCAAGAACATCAATCACCGCGTCGGCTCGACCGCGCCGCAGACGCTGTCCGAGACGGTCGTGGCAAGCGGCGCCGCCATTGGCATCGCGCTTGACGGTGATGCCGACCGGCTGATCGTGGTCGACGAACATGGCCGTGTCGTCGACGGTGACCAATTGATGGCGACGATCGCAACCAGCTTTGCCCGTCGTGGTGAGCTGGCCGGTGGCGGGCTGGTCGCGACCATCATGTCCAACCTGGGGTTGGAGCGGCATCTGGCGGCGCAGGGCCTTGGCCTCGTCCGCACGTCCGTCGGCGACCGGTATGTGCTGGAGGCGATGCGCGCCCGCGGTTTCAACGTCGGCGGCGAGCAGTCCGGGCACATCATCCTGTCGGATTATGGCACGACCGGCGACGGTCTGGTCGCCGCGCTGCAGATACTGGCCGAAGTGAAGCGCGCGGGCGCCCCGGCGAGCGAGGTGCTGCATCGGTTCGAGCCGCTGCCGCAGCTGCTGAAGAACGTGCGCTATGCCCGTGGCGGCAAGCCGCTGGAAGTCGACAGCGTCAAGCAGACGATCGCAGCGGCCGAGGCGGAACTGGCCGACAGCGGCCGGCTGGTGATCCGGCCATCGGGGACGGAGCCGGTAATCCGCGTCATGGCCGAAGGCGAGGATGCCGCGCAGGTGGAAGCGGTGGTCGATCGCGTGTGCGAGGCGGTTCGCGCCGCCGCGTAACCCGATCGCGGACAGCGGCGCGCTGTCGGCTGCGCTCGTCGCCCTCCCCCTCCGGGGAGGGCGCGCCGATGGTCAGTCGCCGGTCACTTTCGCCGGCCCCAGATCACCCTGGCCGATGGTGCCGCTCGCCATGGCCAGCATCGCGTCCAGGCTCTTTTTCGCCTTGACGCGCAGATCCTCGTCCATCTCGATCCGGGGCTCCAGATCGCGCAGCGCGACGTAGAGCTTCTCCATCGTGTTGAGCGCCATGTACGGGCAGATGTTACAGTTGCAGTTGCCGTCGGCGCCCGGCGCACCGATGAAGGTCTTGCCCGGCAGCGCCTTTTCCATCTGGTGGATGATGTGCGGCTCGGTCGCGACGATCAGCGTGTCGCCCGGCATTGCCATGGCATATTCGAGGATGCCGCGGGTCGAGCCGACATAATCGGCGTGGTCGAGAATGACGGCCGGGCACTCCGGGTGCGCCGCGATGGGCGCGCCGGGATGCTGCGCCTTCAGCTTCAGGAGCTCGGTCTCGCTGAACGCCTCGTGCACGATGCACACGCCGGGCCACAGGATGAGGTCACGCCCGGTCTTGCGCGCGAGATAGCCGCCGAGGTTCCGATCGGGACCGAAGATGATCTTCTGGTCCTTGGGGATCTGCGAGAGGATCTTTTCCGCCGAAGACGAGGTGACGATCACGTCGGACAGCGCCTTCACCGCGGCCGAGCAGTTGATGTAGGTGAGCGCGATCGCATCGGGGTGCTGCGCGCGGAACGCGGCGAATTGCTCGGGCGGACAGCTGTCCTCGAGCGAGCAGCCGGCATCCATGTCGGGCAGGATCACGGTCTTCTGCGGCGAGAGGATTTTCGCCGTCTCCGCCATGAAGCGCACACCGCAAAAGGCGATCACGTCTGCATCGGTCGCCTGCGCCTTGCGCGACAGATCAAGGCTGTCCCCGACAAAGTCGGCGATGTCCTGAATCTCTGGCTTTTGATAATAATGCGCGAGGATCACCGCATTGCGCTCCTTGCGGAGGCGTTCGATCTCGGCGCGGATGTCGACGCCCTTCAGGTTCTGCGGCTGTTCCATGGCGACGCAGATGGCCCGGCTGGCCCATTCGATCAAGATAGCATTGGTGTTCGGCTGAAGGCCGGGCAGCGACTATTGCGCGTTCGCCAGCACTTCCTGAAGGCTGCGGCTCATGTCCCACTGCTCGCCGTTCCTGGGCACGGGCTCCCCGGCGAAGCGCACGTTGACGCTTACCGGCAGGCCGGCGGCCGAAAGGGCGCCGCCGAACAATCGTGATATGGCGCTGCGCGCATTCTCCCGCGCCTTGGCGATGTTCTCCGGATCGTTCGCCCGGTCCGCGACCGCTGTCGCCGCCGTGGTTGCGACCTTGCGCTGCAGGTCTGCCATCGCGTCCCGCGACACATAGACCCCGCTGGTCTGATCCAGCGTCACGCGCGCATGGTCGATGTTCGGCTTGCCGGCGCTGACGTCCGGCACCTCGACGGTCAGCGTCCCGCTGCGTTCGTCATAGCGAAAGTCACGCGGCGCGAGGCGGCGCAGATTGACGAAATAATCGACCTCGAACGGCGCTTTCACCACGCGTGTCGAGCTGAGCCAGCCCCACAGTCGGCTGGTCGCCCCGGTTGCCTGAACCGTGCCGGTGAGGCGACTGACGCGCAGGTCCGCACTGGTATGAAGGGTCGCCGCGACAACCCGCGCGACCGCCAGGCCGCTGTCATCGGTCGCGACGACGTGGCGATCGTCCCACCAGCGGTAGCTGGCAATCGTCGCGACGACGATCGCGAAGGCGATGGCAAGCCCCACCGCGGCGATCGCAATCGATCGCCCGTCAGGCCGCATCCACACTTTCCCAGCGGCCGCCGTGGCTGCGCACCAGCGCGCGCCGCTCCAGATCGATGAGGTGCGCGAGGACAGAGCGTTCGGCCGCCGGATAGAGCCGGGGGTCGACGCCGACGTACATCTTTTTCACCATCGCCGGGATATCGACGGTGCCGGCGCGCAGCAGGCGCAGGATCTGCCCTTCGCGCTGTTTGCGGTGCCCCAGCAGGCCGCGCACCAGGCGTTGCGGCCGCTCGATCGCCTCACCATGGCCGGGGTAATAGATGCGGTCGTCGCGGCCGATCAGCTTCTCGAGGCTGGCCATATATTGCGTCATGTCGCCATCGGGGGGCGAGACGACGCTGGTCGCCCAGCCCATCACATGATCGCCGGAAAACAGCGCCTTTGTCTCGCGAAGGGCAAAGGCAAGGTGGTTGGACGTGTGGCCCGGCGTCGCGATCGCTTCCAGCGTCCAGCCATCGCCGGCGATCGTATCGCCCTCCGCCAGCACGCGATCCGGCGCGTAATCATGGTCGAACGAGGCGTCGGAGCGGGGTCCGTCATCCTCCAGCGCGAAGGGCGCAGCGCCGACGACCGGCGCGTCCAGTTCGGCGGCGAGCCGGGGGGCGCCGGGGCTGTGATCCCGATGGTGGTGGGTGATGACGATCGCACGCACCGGGCGACCCGCCACCACCGCGAGCAGCGCGGCGTGATGCGCCTCATCGGCAGGGCCGGGATCGATGATCGCGAGATCGGTCGTCCCGACGACGTGCGTCTGGGTACCCGTGTAGGTGTAGGCCGAGGCGTTCGGCGCGAGCACGCGCGTGACGAGCGGCTCTAGCACGATCGGAATACCGGTTGGCGGTGCCTCCATGAGACCGCAGATGGCCGGTTCGTCAGGTGAAGGCAAGGGCGGCGCGATCAGCGCTGCGGATCAATGATGCGCCGCGTCATCCATCCGGGATGTTTCGCGATCGAGCGCGTGAAGGGCGTGGTCGCGCTCCGCGAGTGTCAGATGACCGTTGGCACGGACGGCCGCGCGCGCGGCATGCATGGCCTCGCGGGCGCTTGCCATGGCCGCTTTCCGGGCAATTTCGGCCTCGTGCAAGGCGGCCTCGGCTCGATGCTGCGCCTCGGCCCGCGCCCGGGCGCTACGCCGTTCGATCCGGTCGGTGCAGATGGTCACGCGCGGACGACCGGCCTCGGTATCATGGACGACGGTCGGCTCGATCACGTCACCGGCGCAGGCGGCTGAGCGGACAGTCGGAACGGTGACGGAGACGTGGCCGTCCCTGGTCCAACGCGGAACGGCAGGCGGGTCCGGGGGGATCGGCGCTGCGGCCGGCGCCGGCGGAGCGGGGGGCGTGGCGGCGGCGGCCAGCGGGCTTTCGTCCGACGACGGCTCCGGCGCGAGCGGGGGTTCCGGTGACTCGGGCACCGGGTTGGCGGCGATCCAGGCCTCTGCAGCCTCGCCCTCCAACACGCGGCGCTTGCCGTCGCGCTCGACCACGACGCGCACGTCGTGCGCCGTCGGTGCGGGCGTCGGCGCAATGGCCGGCAGCGCGGCCTCGGCCGCGGTTTCGACGCTGGCGCGCACCCGTTCCGCCGCGCGCGTCCCGGAGGCGGTGAGGCCAAGCGCGCCGGCACCGGTGGCGAATACCGCGGCGAGCCCGACGAGCGTGCGCGTGCGCGAGATGCGCATCGTGCCCAGCATCCGCAGACGGCCCTTGAGATCGTCAGCGGTGTGGAGGTGGCAGGCGGCGGCGATCGCGCCGCCATGCGCCGCCTTCACGATCGCACAGGCATAGGCATGGCGCGCGTCGCTGCCGAGCCGCGCCAGCACGCGCGCGTCATTGGCCATCTCCTGATCGGCGCGAAACGCGCGGAAGGCGTACCAGGCAAGCGGGTTGAACCAGTGCAGCGCCAGCACGGCCAGCGCGAGCCAATTGGCGACAAGGTCACCGCGGGCATGGTGACCCAGCTCATGCGCCAGCGCGAGGCGGCGTTCGTCGGCATCGTAGCGGGCAGTGAAATCACGCGGGAAGGCAACGAAGCGGCGCAGCACGCCGAACGCCAGGGGGCCGGTCGCCGCCGCGCTTTCGACGATCGTTACGCCATCGATCCGGTCAATCGTGCTCGCCCGCGTCAGCAGACGCCGGCGGAAGCGGTGATAGGCAAGCAGGTGCCAGCCGATGAACGCCGCCGCGCCCAGCCCCCACAGCAGGGCAAGGGAAGAACCGAGCGTGAGGAAGGAGGGCGCGGCAGCGTCGCCGGCGGCAGGGACGATCAACACCGTCACCTGCTGGCCGACCTCGCCAAGCGGAGCGGCTAACGTCGTAGAAATGGGGGTGGCCACCTGTTCGCGGACGCTTTCCGGCAAAGGGGGCAACACCAGGCGCAGCAGCGGGAGCGACCAGAGCGCATAGGCGACCGGCGCGCCGAAGCTGCGGCGCACGGGTCCGCGCACGAGCAGCACCAAGGCGATGAGAAGCGCGGAGGCGGCGAGCGCCTCGACCATCCACGAGACGCCTGCCGAGCCTCCGAGCGCGCTCATTGTTTCAGCGCCTTGAGGAGGGTTTCGATTTCCGCGATATCCTGCGCGGAAAGCTCATCGCGTTCCGCGAGATGCGCGACCAGCGGGGTCAGCTTGCCGCCGAACAGCCGGTCGATCAGCCGGCGCGATTCGCCCGCGACATAATCGCCACGCTGGACCGCCGGGCGATAGAGATAGCGACGGCCATCCTCCTCATGGGTGATGGCGTTCTTCGCGAGGAGCCGGCCGAGCAAGGTCTTGACGGTATTAGCGCTCCAGCCGCGGTCGGGGTCGACCCGCTCCGCCACGTCCTGCGCGGTGAGCGGACTTTCGTCCCACAGCACCTCCATCACCGCATGTTCGGCATCGCTGATCCGTTCGGCCACGACTCGACTCTCCTGCAACTACATCTGTGGTCGCACCGTTTACGGCCGTAGTCAATAAGGACGAATCCGTCCGGTGCGGCTCAGACCGGATGCCCCTCCGTATCGCGCAGCACCTCGCGCCGGCCGACGTGATCGGGGCGGCTGACGATGCCGTCCTTCTCCATCCGCTCGATGAGGCGCGCGGCCGAATTGTAGCCGATGCGAAGCTGGCGCTGCAGCCACGATGTCGACGCCTTCTGGCTTTCGCACACCAGCTGGATCGCGGCGCGATATTGCTGGTCCTCGGCCGAATCCTCGCCGGTGGGGGCGCCTTCGATCTCGAAGCTCTGTTCCGGCTCCTCGGTGACGGAAGAGATATAGTCCGGCGTCCCCTGCGAGCGCCAGTGATCGGTGACGCGCTGCACTTCCTCGTCGCTGACGAAGGGGCCGTGGACGCGCACGATACCCTTGCCGCCGGGCATGTAGAGCATGTCGCCCTTGCCCAGCAGCTGCTCGGCGCCCTGTTCGCCCAGGATGGTGCGCGAATCGATCTTCGAGGTGACGTGGAAGCTGATGCGGGTCGGCAAATTCGCCTTGATGACCCCGGTGATGACGTCGACCGAGGGGCGCTGCGTCGCCATGATGAGGTGGATGCCGGCGGCGCGCGCCTTTTGCGCGAGGCGCTGGATGAGGAATTCGACTTCCTTGCCCGCCGTCATCATCAGGTCGGCGAGCTCGTCGACGATCACGACGATCTGCGGCAGCACCTGATAATCGAGCTGTTCCTCCTCATAGACGGGGCGGCCATTCTCGTCCCAGCCGGACTGGACCTTGCGCCCCAACGGCGCGCCCTTGGCCTTGGCCGCGCGCACCTTTTCGTTGAAGCCGCCGAGGCTGCGCACGCCGAGCGAGGACATCTGGCGATAGCGATCCTCCATCTGCTCCACCGCCCATTTCAGCGCGCGGACCGCCTTGGCCGGATCAGTGACGACGGGGGAGAGAAGATGCGGAATGTCGTCATACATCGACAGTTCGAGCATCTTGGGATCGATCATGATCATGCGGCACTGATCGGGGGTAAGCCGATAGAGCAGCGACAGGATCATCGCGTTGAGCCCGACCGACTTGCCCGAACCGGTGGTGCCGGCGACCAGCAGGTGGGGCATCGGCGCGAGATCGGCGATCACCGGATCGCCGGCGATGTTCTTGCCCAGGATCACCGGGAGCTGGGCGTTCTGATCCTCGAACGCCTGGCTGCCGATCAGTTCGTGGAGCGACACCGTCTCCCGCTTCGGATTGGGCAGTTCGATGCCGATCACCGTGCGGCCGGGGATCGTCGCCACGCGCGCCGAAATGGCGCTCATGTTGCGGGCGATATCGTCGGCCAGGCTGATGACGCGGGTCGCCTTGATGCCCGGCGCGGGCTCCAGTTCGTACATCGTCACGACGGGACCGGGGCGCACCTCGACAATCGCGCCCTTGACGTTGAAATCGTCGAGCACGGTTTCGAGCAGGCGCGCGTTGCGTTCCAGTGCGGTCTTGTCGATCTGCGGGTTCTGCGACGGGGGCGCGGGCGTCAGCATCTCGAGCGTGGGAAGCTCGTAATCGTCGCGCAGCGCGAGCTTCGTCTGGCGCGGTTCCTTGCTTCCGGTGCCGGTGGCTGGCGGCGCCGGGCGATCGTTGATGACCGGGGCCGGGCGGGAATCGGGCAGGGCGGTCGCGCGCGGCTCAATCCCGCGGCGGGGCAGTTCCTCCGCGTCGTCGTCCAGCCCCTCGTCGTCGACCGGACCACCATCGGCGGAGCGCCGGGCGATGCGCAGCCGGGGGCGGGGCATCCAGCCGCGCGGCAGGTCCACCTCAAGGCTGCGCCCCCAGACGATCGCACCGGACAGGCCGCTCACCACGCCCAGCGCGATGATGCTCCACCAGGTGACCTGAGGGTTGTTGGCAAAGGCGAGCGCCCAGCGTGCCGCGGCCACGCCGCCCAGGCCGATGGCGCCGCCCCAGCCGAAGGGCAGCGCCAGCACCGCATCATCCGAGACACAGGCCAAGGCGATCGCCATCAGCGCGACGCCGATCAGCGCCTGGCGCAGCATCCGCTTCCACGCGCCCGCTGGCCGGTCACGCCACAGGCGCATGGCGACAATCGCCGGTATCGGGAGCAGAAGCGCCACGGCGGGGCCGAAGAGGGTGAGCGCAAGGTCAGCGAACCAGGCACCCGGCACGCCGATCAGATTGCCCGTGACGTCCGCCGACGCGGTATTGAGCGACCCGTCGCCCGGACGATAGCTGGCCAGAGCGAGCGCCATCAGCGCGGTGGCGATGAACAGCACGATCGCGGTCGCCAGCGCGCCGCTGCGAACCGCCCCCGCCTTCACCGTTTCGCGCCACAAGGACGTTTGCGCCTTGCTCGCCATGCCTCTACGCCCCCAACAATGTCGTGAAATAATCGGCGACGATCATCTGCCTGGCGGACTCGCTCGTCAAGCCGGGGGCGCCGGGCGGAGGGCGGTTCCCGCCCGGGTGTGATGGCGCGGGCACGCTATCGCCGACGCTTGCGGGCGTGGGGTCAGCCTCCCGCCCGCTTCGGGCGATCCGCATCGTTCTTCCACAGGCCGGGCGTCGCCAGTTCGAGCACATGGCCGTCGGGATCGTTGAAATAGAGGCTGTGACCGCCAGCGGGCCAGCTCACCTCCTCCGTCGCGGCAACGCCGCAGCCGGCGAGATGCGCGCGCCAGGCATCGAGATCCGAGGCCGCAATCGCAAAGGCCATGTGGAGCGGTCCGTGGCCATCATGCCCCGGGATGGTGCCCCCCGGGGTCGCGACATCCTCAGTCGACTGGCCGCGGGCGAACACCAGCAGGACACCGCCATGCCCGGCGTCGAAAGCGGTCAGACGGTCGCTCTCGATCATCGGAGCAAGGCCGAGCACATCGCGGAAGAACCCGACCGACCGCGCCATGTCATCGACATAAAGCGCGGTTTCGAGCAGCCCGGCGATGCGCGGGCGCATCACCGGCCGACACCCGTGTAATGGAAGCCGACGCGCTCCACGTCTTCGCGATCATAGATGTTGCGCAGATCGACCAGCACCGGCGCCGCCATGGTCGACTTCAGCCGCTGAAAGTCGAGCGCGCGGAACGCATCCCATTCGGTGACGATCACCACCACGTCCGCGCCCTCGGCCGCCTCATACGGCCCGCTGCAATAGGTCAGGGAAGCCGGCATCACCGATCGGGCCGCCTCCATCCCTTCGGGATCATAGGCCTTCACCGTCACGCCGGCATCAACCAGGCTCTGCACGATCGCGATCGACGGCGCATCGCGCATGTCGTCGGTGTTGGGCTTGAACGTAAGGCCCAGGATGGCAGCGGTCTTGCCACGCGGCTCCTCGCCGAGTTGCGCCAGCACCTTGCGGCCCATCGCCCGCTTGCGCGCGTCGTTCACCTTGACCACCGCCTCAACGACATGGACCGGCGCGTCATAATCCTCCGCCGTCTTCAGCAGCGCCAGCGTGTCCTTGGGGAAGCACGAGCCGCCATAGCCGGGGCCGGCATGGAGGAACTTGCGCCCGATGCGATTGTCGAGGCCGATGCCGCGCGCGACGTCCTTCACATCGGCGCCGACCGCTTCGCACAGGTTCGCCATTTCGTTGATGAAGGTGATCTTGGTCGCGAGGAAGGCGTTGGCGGCATATTTGGTCAGTTCGGACGTGCGACGGCCGGTGAACAGGATCGGGCTCTCGCCAAGATACAGCGGGCGGTAGATTTCGCTCATCACCTCCCGCGCGCGCGGGTCGTCAGTGCCGACGACGATGCGGTCAGGGCGCTTGAAATCGCCGATCGCGGCGCCTTCGCGCAGGAACTCGGGATTGGATACGACAGCAAAGTCGATGTCGGGCCGCGTCTCGCGCAGGATCTCCTCCACCCGGTCGCCCGTACCCACCGGCACGGTCGATTTGGTGACGACCACCAGCGGTCCGGTTGCCGCGCGCGCGATCTCCTCGGTCGCGGCATAGACGTAGGAGAGGTCGGCGTGGCCATCACCGCGGCGCGAGGGCGTGCCGACCGCGATGAACACCGCGTCCGCGCCAGCGACACCGGCGGCAAGATCGGTGGTGAAGGTCAGTCGGCCAGCGGCGACGTTGTTCGCCACCAGTTGGTCGAGACCTGGCTCATAGATCGGCATCCGCCCAGCGTCGAGCGCCGCGATCTTGCTGTCGTCCTTGTCGACGCAGGTCACCTGATGGCCGAAATCGGCAAAACAGGCCCCCGAAACGAGTCCGACATAGCCCGAACCGATCATCGTGATACGCATGTATGGCCCTCGTTATGGCAGTGCCTTCCGCTGCCCGGGACGGGTTCTGTACGCAGTGTGTTCCAGCGCATCAACCGTCGCCACCGTCGCGGTGCGATCTGCGCGCTGATCAGATTGCACGGTCAACCGCTGATGAAGATCAACCGACATTGATCACGATCAACATCAGCGCGCCCAACTGCCATTAGATGATCCCGGTTCGGAACAATTGACGGCTAGTTTCGTTTTCCCTCCGAAACGGCGCCGTTTTTGGGCTGTTCTTTGTCCCGCCGCGCTGGCAGAGGATTTGTTCAATCTCAGCCCTTTAGCCATTCCGGATTCTGCAAACGTGATTGATGTCAGTCGGGAGATGATTGCCTACGGCTTGATCGGAACGGTCGCGCTCGTTGCGACTCCGGTCATCATCGCGTTAGTCCGGCGCCGAAAGCGGGAGAAGCTGCGGCGCCGCGGGATCAAGCGTTACGGACATTAAGGCCGCGGCTGTTTACTGAAAGGCGCTTGCCACGCGCTGCTTATTCAGCGTCGAACAATGCCGCGAGTTGTTCGATGATCGTGCCGCCGAGCTGCTCGGCATCCATGATCGTCACTGCGCGATTGTAATAGCGCGTTACGTCGTGGCCGATGCCGATCGCGATCAGCTCCACCGGTGAGCGGCGCTCGATCCAGTCGATGACCTGCCGCAGATGACGCTCGAGATACGATCCGCTGTTCACTGACAGCGTTGAATCGTCGACCGGCGCGCCGTCCGAGATCACCATCAGGATTCGGCGTTCCTCGGGCCGGGCGATCAGGCGGCCGTGCGCCCACAGCAGCGCCTCGCCGTCGATATTCTCCTTCAGCAACCCTTCGCGCATCATCAGGCCGAGCGAATTGCGCGCGCGGCGCCACGGCTCGTCGGCCTGTTTGTAGACGATGTGGCGGACGTCGTTGAGGCGGCCGGGCTGCGGCGGACGGCCCGCCGCAAGCCATGTCTCGCGGCTCTGCCCGCCCTTCCACGCGCGGGTGGTGAAGCCGAGGATCTCGGTCTTGACCCCGCACCGCTCCAGCGTGCGCGCGAGGATGTCGGCACTGATCGCCGCGATCGAGATCGGGCGGCCGCGCATAGAGCCGGAATTGTCGATCAGCAGCGTGACCACCGTGTCCTTGAACTCGGTGTCCTTTTCCACCTTGTACGACAACGACTGCATCGGGTTGATGACGACCCGGGCGAGACGGGCGGCGTCGAGCAGCCCTTCTTCCTGGTCGAAATCCCACGACCGGCTCTGCTGCGCCATCAGCCGCCGCTGCAGCCGGTTGGCGAGCCGCGATACCACAGCCTGAAGCGGCACGAGCTGCTGGTCGAGATAGCCGCGCAGCCGCGCCAGTTCGTCCGTGTCGCACAATTCGGTGGCGGCGATCACCTCGTCGAACTGTGTGGTCCAGATCTTATAGTCGAAGTCGGGCGACCAATCGGTGGTGGGCCGGTTCGGGCGGACGGGCTGCATCCCCTCCTCCCCGTCATCGGTCGGATCGCCATCGAGGTCGTCGAGATTGTCCTCGCCCTGCTCCTGCCCCTCGCCCTCGGTATCCTCCGATTCGCGCTGCTCGCCGCGCTGCTCGGATTCGGCCTGACCCTCGCCGTCCTGGCTTTCGCCTTCCTCGCCCTCGTCCTGCTGCTCGCTGTCGGTGCCCTCGTCCTCGTTGCCGCCGTCATCGGCATCCTCTGGCGCCCGGTCACCCTCGACCAGTTCGAGATCTTCGAGCAGCTTCATCGCCAGGCTCTGGAAGGCGCGCTGATCGTCGAGCGCCAGCGCCATGCCGCTGAGATCGGCCCGCTCGTTGATCCAGTCGCGCACCAGCGCGAGGCCCGCGGCGGCGCTCGCCGGCGATTCCTGCCCGGTCAGTGCCTCACGCACCATCAGGCCGAGCGCGGTGGACAGCGGCACCTCGTCACGGTTGCGTGCGCGGGTGATGGGATCGGCGCGCAGGCGAACGTCGAGCGCCTGCGCCAGATTGTTGGTGATGCCGGCATAGCCGCGGCTGCCGAGCGCCTCGACCCGGGCGCCCTCCACCGCGTCGAACACGGCGCGCGCAATCGCCTCCTGCGGGGCGCCGCGCGCATGCATCGCCGGATCATGGTGCTTCAGCCGCAGCGCGAAACCGTCGGCGAAGCCGCGCGCTTCCGCCACCTGGTCGGCCGGCAGGCTGCGCGCCGGCATCGGCACCTTCAGATGCTTGCCCGACTGGGTCGGCGCATCGGCGGTGAAGGCGAGTTCAAGCTCCTGCTCCTCCGACAAGGCGCGCGACGCGCCGCCGAGGACGTTCTTGAACCGATCGAGCGGGGTTTCGGTGGCCATCAGCTGTATTCCTTGCGCGCCATGCCGGCGTCGCGACGTACATGGGAGAGCCCGGCCCGGCGTACGCCCCGGTGATCAGGGCGACACGCCGGAAGGACGGTGGGCGCAGGCGTCGCCAGCCATGTCTCCCCGGTCGACAAGGTGGGTCAGGCCCTCCGCGGCATCAAGCCTTGCCCACCACGCTTTCGGGCAGGTCCTTGCCGAACACGCGCTGGTAATATTCGGCGACCAGCGGCCGTTCCGCCTCGTCGCACTTGTTGAGGAACGACAGGCGGAAGGCGAAGCCCACGTCCTTGAAGATCAGCGTGTTCTGCGCCCAGGTGATCACCGTACGCGGGCTCATCACGGTGGAAATATCGCCGTTGATGAAGCCCTTGCGGGTCAGGTCCGCGACGCGGATCATGTCCTCGACCTGCTTCTTGCCCTCCGGCTTGTCATATTCGCCCGACTTGGCGAGCACGATGTTCGCCTCGGTCGCGGCCGGCAGGTAGTTCAGCGTGACGACGATGTTCCAGCGGTCCATCTGACCCTGGTTGATCTGCTGCGTGCCGTGATACAGCCCGCTGGTGTCGCCGAGGCCCACCGTATTGGCGGTCGCGAACAGGCGGAAATAGGGGTTGGGGCGGATCACGCGATTCTGGTCGAGCAGCGTCAGCTTGCCCTCCGTCTCCAGCACGCGCTGAATCACGAACATCACGTCCGGGCGGCCGGCGTCATATTCGTCGAAGACCAGCGCGGTCGGCGTCTGCAGCGCCCAGGGCAGCAGCCCTTCGCGGAACTCGGTGATCTGCTGACCATCCTTCAGCACGATCGCGTCGCGGCCGATGAGGTCGATACGGCTGATATGCGCGTCGAGGTTGATACGGATGCACGGCCATTTCAGCCGCGCCGCCACCTGTTCGATGTGCGTCGATTTGCCGGTGCCGTGATAGCCCTGCACCATCACGCGGCGATTGTGCGCGAAGCCGGCCAGCACCGCGAGCGTCGTGTCCGGATCGAACACATAAGCGGGGTCGAGATCGGGCACCCGCTCATCCGCCTCGCTGAAGGCGGGGCATTGCATGTCACTGTCGATCCCGAACATCTCACGCACGCTGACCATCTTGTCGGGCGCGTCGAGGATCGTCGTTTCGCGGCTGTCGGGAAGCGTGTTCGGGATATCGGTCATGCGCGCCTCGGAATTAACACGACTGCCTTAGGCCCGTCGCCGGTGGTTATTCAACCTTTGCCTTTGCCGGCAGATGGAAGAGATCGATGAACTGACGGGCGAGCGCACGGTTGCCGGCGAACACCAATTCTCCGGCCGCCTCCGCCTCCTCGATCGGCCATTTGCCATAGACGATGTTGGCCATGATCCGCGCATTGGTGGTGAAATGCACATCGGCCTCCCCGGCCCCGCGGACGATCGGCAAGTCGCCGTCGACCAGCCGGGCGAGGAATGATTCGGCCCCGAAGGTGAAGGCGACGGTGCAATCCGGGCACGCTTTGGCCTTAACCGGATCGATCATGGTGCGAAGCGACAGCATCATCGATGCCGAGGATAACGGCAGCATCGGATCATGATCGGGCGATCGCGCGGCCCAGGCGCCCAATGCCTTGATCGCGCCTTCCGCCTCATAGCCCCAGGCGGTGAGTTCATAGACCTGCACGCTGGCGGGCGGCGGCAGCCGGTGCCGTTTCAGGATGCGTGCGGCCTCCAGCCCCTCCAGCCGCTGGGTCAGGACATTGGCGCTGATCCCGGGCAGCGACGCCTTCAACTCGCCGAAGCGGCGCGCGCCGAACATCAATTCGCGCACGATCAGCATCGACCAGCGCTCGCCGACCAGTTCCATCGCCAGCGCCGTGCCGCAGGCGTCATCATACCATCGGCGCCGGCCCAGAAACTCCGCAGTTACTTTTTCTGACTTCATTGTTGCTTTTAATAACTACCAGGCGCACAAACCACAAGCAACGAGTCGCAAGGGAGAGGTGCGATGGCGAGAATGATCTTCGTCAATCTGCCGGTGAGCGATGTGGCGCGCGCCGCCGCCTTCTACGAAGCGCTGGGGTTTCGCCGGAACCCGATGTTCTCCAACGAACAGGCATCAGCGATGGTGTGGTCCGACGAGATCAACGTGATGCTGCTCGATCGTGCCTTTTACGCGACCTTCACCGACAAGACGCTGATCGACGCGCATACGACCTCGGGCGTGCTCCTCGCCATCTCGCAGGACAGCCGGGAAGAGGTGGACGCCATCACCGAGGCCGCGCTGACCGCCGGTGGGCGGGAGACGCGCGAGCGGCAGGACATGGGCTATATGTACGGGCGCGCGTTCGAGGACCCCGACGGCCATGTGTGGGAGCCGATGTTCATGAACATGGCCGCCGCGCAAGAGGCGATGGGGCAGCCGGACACGACGGCCGCCTGAAGAGCACCGGGAAGAATGAGCGCGCGCCCCTGAACCGCCGCGCCCGCCCGGACACGCCACGACACAGAAGGACGAGGAGCGAGAGGATGGAACGGCCAAGGATTACCGCGTTCGATTGGGTGCCGCCCTTTGCCGAGGGGCAGGTGCGCGACCTGCGGGTTCGCTGGGCGCTGGAGGAAGTGGGACAGCCCTATGACGTCACCTATCTGTCGCAGGGCAGCCAGAAGCATCCGGAGCATCGCCAGCGCCAGCCGTTCGGGCAGGTGCCGACCTATGAGGAAGGCGATCTGGTGCTGTTCGAATCGGGCGCGATCGTGCTGCATATCGCCCAGCGCCACGGCACGTTGCTGCCGCAGGAGCCGGGCGCGCGGGCACGGGCGATCGAATGGATGTTCGCCGCGCTCAACACCGTCGAGCCGCCGATCATGGATCATGCCATCGCCACCCTGTTCGAGGCAGACCAGCCATGGTCGCGCCCACGGCTGCCCTCGGTCGAGGCGCGAATCCACGAGCGACTGGGGGAACTGTCGCGCCGCCTGGGCAATCGCACCTGGCTGGAGGACGATGTGTTCACCGCGGGCGACCTGCTGATGGTGTCGGTGGTGCGCATCCTGGAGGATGACGGCTACCTCGATCGGTACAACAATCTGCGCGCCTATGTCGCGCGGGGGACCGACCGGCCGGCGTTCCAGCGCGCGCTGGCCGACCAGCTTGCCGGCTTCACCGGCGCGCCGCCGCCGGAAATCGCCGAATGGCTCGCGGCGCGGGAAGGAGCGGCGGCATGACCTATGTCGATGGCTTCGTGGTGGTCGCGCCGACCGCCAACAAGGATCGCTACATCGCCCATGCCGAGGCAGCGCGGATGCTGCTGCGCGAGTTCGGCGCGACGCGCAACGTCGAGGGGTGGGGCGATGACGTGCCGCGTGGCGAGGTCAACGACCTGTGGGGCGCGGTCGATGCGCGCGACGGCGAGACCGTCCTGTTCAGCTGGATCGAATATCCCGACAAGGCGAGCCGCGACGCCGCGGGGCAGCAGATGATGAGCGATCCGCGGATGGAGAAGCTGGGACCAATGCCCTTCGACGGCCAGCGCATGATCTTTGGCGGGTTCGAGGTCATCAGCGAGGCGGGGCCTGGTGGTGATTGCGGCTATGTCGATGGCGTCGTCCTGCCGGTCACGGTGACGCGGCGCGACGATTATCGGCGCTTTGCCGAAACATCCGCCGCCGCCTTCCTCGATCATGGCGCCACTCGCGTGGTCGATGGCTTCGGCGACGACGTGCCGGTCGGCAAGGTCACCGATTTCCGCCGCGCGGCGCGGGTGCAGGATGGCGAAACCGTCGCCTTCGGCTGGATCGAATGGCCATCAAAGGCGGTGCGCGATCGCGGCTGGGAAGCGCTGATGAACGATGAGCGGCTGTCGGGCGGCGGCGACCGGCCGTTCGACGGCAAGCGCATGATGTTCGGCGGCTTCGTACCCGCCGTCGATGGCTGAGCGAGCGGGAGGAAGGCGATGCGCAACGGGCATGGAACGCCGATCTGGTACGAATTGCTGACCACCGATCCTGACGCTTCGGGCGAGTTCTATCGGCAGGCGATCGGGTGGACGATCGGGCCGAAGCCGTCGGAGGGACCGGATTACCGGATGCTCGTGACGGCGGACGGCAGCAATGTCGGCGGGATGATGTCGCTCGATCCGGCGATGGTGGCGGGCGGCGCGCGGCCGACATGGCTGTTCTACATCGGGGTCGACGATGTCGATGCGACAGTGGCGCGGATCACCGCGGCGGGCGGCAGTATCCACCTGCCCGCGTTCGACATGCCCGGTGTGGGCCGGCTGGCGATGGTCGCCGATCCGCAGGGCAACACCTTCTACGTCATGCGCGGCGCGGTCGACGCGCCCAGCACGGCGTGGGAGCGGACCGGCATGGGCAAGTGCAACTGGCACGAACTGGTCACCAACGATCAGGCGGCGGCCAACGCCTTCTATGCCGACATCTTCGGCTGGACCTTCCCGGGGAAGATGCCGATGCCCGAGGGCATGGGCGATTATGTCTTTGCCGCCGTGGGCGAGGAGACATTCGGCGCGACGATGCAGGTCAACCAGCATCAGCCGACGCCGGGCTGGCTGTTCTACTTTCGCGCGCCCGACATAGAGAAGGCAGCCGCTGCCGTGACGGCGGGGGGCGGCACCGTCCACGCCGGGCCGATGGAGGTACCCGGCGGCGACCGGGTGATCGTCGCCAGCGATCCACACGGCGCATCGTTCGGCATCGCATCGCCCGGAGACGCATCATGAGCCACGACAAGATGGTCACCTGCCTCTGGTTCGACCGGGGAGAGGCCCGTGCCGCCGCGCAATTCTATGCCGCGACCTTTCCCGACAGCCATGTCGACAGCATCCAGACGTCGCCCGCGGACAATCCCTCGATGGCTGCGGGGGGCGAGCTGACGGTCGAGTTCACGTTGCTCGGGCGCCGGTTCCTCGGCCTCAACGGCGGCCCGGCCTTCTCCCCCAATGAGGCGGTGAGCTTCATGGTGATGACCGAGACGCAGGAGGAGACCGATCGCTATTGGGATGCGATCGTCGGCAGCGGCGGGCAGGAAAGCGATTGCGGCTGGTGCAAGGATCGCTGGGGCTTTTCGTGGCAGATCACGCCCCGCGCGCTGATGGAGGCGATGGCTGATCCCGACCGCGCCGCCGCGAAACGCGCGATGGAGGCGATGATGACGATGCGCCGGATCGACATCGCAGCGATCGAACGGGCACGGCGGGGTACGGCGATCGATGCGTAGGATCATCGGCGGCCTATTCCTCTCGATCGACGGGGTGATCCAGGCACCCGGCGGGCCCGAGGAGGACCCGAGCGGCGGCTTTGCCCATGGCGGGTGGATGGCGGGCTATGACGATGACGTCACCGACGGTTTCATCGGCGAGCATATCATGGGAGCCGAATACGACCTGCTGCTCGGCCGGCGCACCTATGACATCTTCGCCGATTACTGGCCGCGCCACCGGGACAATCCGGTCGGCGAGCGGTTCGCCCGGATCACCAAATATGTCGTGACGTCGACGCCCGGGACGCTCGGCTGGGAGGGATCACAGGCGCTGGTCGGCGATCCGGCCGTGGCGGTCGCGCGCTTGCGGGAAGCGGACGGGCCCGATCTGCTGATCCAGGGCAGCGGCCAGCTTTACCCCGCGCTGCTGGGGGCGGGGCTGATCGACCGGCTGTTCCTGACCATCGTGCCGATCATCCTGGGGACCGGGCGGCGTGCATTGACCGGCGGGGCGCCAGCGGGGCTGCGGCTGGTGGATCACCGGGTGAGCGGCACCGGGGTGATCATGGCCGTTTATGAGCGTGACGGCGCGGTGCGCACGGGGGACTTTTCGCGTCAGGACGACGCCTAACGCCCATGGGCGCCAATCGCACCACCCCGACCGATCGATCGGGGCGGCGCGCGCCTGGTTCAGGCGGTGCGGGTGCCGGTCAGCGGGAAGCTGCCGAACGCGCCGGCGCCGACGGTGCCCGAAACGGTGTCGCCATCGATCGTCACGTTCATGTCGAGCGTCATCGGCATCGGCACGGTCATCTGCTGCTTCCAGGTCAGCGTGTTGCCGTTCACCTCACCCGAAACATCGGCAGCGCCCATTGCGCCCGAATTGGTGCCGGTGAAGGTGTTGCCGTCGCTCTTTACGGTCAGCGTCGACTTCTGGTCGCCCAGCGGGGACTTCACCACGACGTCGTAGGTGCCATCGACTCCAGCCATCATTTTCTCTCCTGTGGGGCGCCCGCCACGGACGCAGCACTCATCACCTCAACCGGCAGTCCGATGCTGTCAAGTTGCGGCCGGACCACCTTGGCATCACCCACCACGACCCAGACGAAGCGCTCGGGATCGATGACGCTACGGATTGCGCCGGCCAGTTCGTCGCGGGTCATCGCGCGATAGGCCTGCGGCAGGGTCGTGTAATAATTGTCGGGCCGCTGGTAGAGGTCATTGGCCTGCATCGCGCTCAGGACATCGCCGGCGGTCTCGAAATTGCCGGCAAGCGATCGAATCGCGCCGGTGATGCTGCGATCGAACTCCGCCTGGGTCAGCGGCTTGTCACCGACGAACGCGCCGATCTCCTGCCGCAGCGAGGCAATCGCCGGGCCGGTCTTGTCCGCCTGCACCGGGGCATTGACCAGATAGGGCGCGGCAAAGGCATTGCGCTGGAACGCGCCATAGGCGCCGTAGGACCAATGCTTCGTTTCGCGCAGGTCCATGTTGATGCGGCCGAGGAAGTCCCCGCCCAATGCGTCATTGGCGGTGATGACGGGCAGCAGATCCTGCGTGCCGCGCAGGTTGGTGCGCAGCGCGCCGGTGATGCGCGACTGCGGCGAATCCGGCCGGTCGACCAGGATGATGCGCGGTGCCGGCAGGCTGCGATCCTCGCGGAACACCTTGGTCCCCGCCAAGCCGGTGCCCTGCCAGTCACCGAGGCGGGCGTTCAGCACCTGCTGCACCTCCGCCATCGGCCGGTCGCTGACGACGAAGATCTTGGCCTTTTCGGGCCGCAGCCAGGCGCGCTGGAAGGCGATCAGATCGTTGCGCGTCAGCGCCTGCACTGCCGCGGCGTCACCCGTGCCCACGTTCTTGGCATAGGGGCTGCCCGCGCCATAAGCGATCGGCGGCACGATGCGCTGGGCAATGCCGGCGGGATCGGTCAACTCCTGCGCGATCTGCGCCAGCACCTGCCCGCGGACGCGCGGCAGCTCGCTTTCCGGGAAGGTCGGCGCGCGCAGCAGGTCGGACCAGATGTCCACCGCCGGCGCGAGATTGGCGCTCGGCGCACGGAAGCTGATGGTGGTGCGATCGGGGGACGAACCGGTGAAGATGTCGAGCCCCAGCCGCTCCTTCGCCTCTGCAAGCTGGATCGAATTCAGCCGCGGCGTGCCCTCGTCGATCATCGCCAGCGTCGTCGCCTGCGTGCCCAGCCGGTTCGCATCGTCGGCGGCGGTGCCGGCGTCGAAGCTGGCGACGATCTGAGTCACCGGTACGGCGGTGCGCTGCGCATAGACCAGCTCGATCCCGTTGCGCAGCTTGGCCCGCTGCACCGTCGGGAAGGAAAGCGCGCCGACCTCGCCCACCTTGGGCATCGGTTCGCGCGTACCCTTGGCGGCCACCTCCGGCGCGGCGGTCTGCGGCGCGGCCGGCGGCACCTGCGCCTCATCATAGGCATCGCGCTCACCGGGAACGACCGTCAGCGTGTAGCCGGGGCGCGCCAGCCACTGCTGCGCCGCCGCCTTGACCGTTGCGGGCGTCTGCGCGGCAAGCGCGGCGAGCTGTTTCTTGTAGAAGCCCGGATCGTTGGAATAGAGCGCGCCTTCGGCCAGCGCGACCGCCTTGCCGCCGAAGCCACCGACCGATTCCAACCCGCCGATGCGGCGCGACACCATGGTCGTCAGCGTGCGCTGCACTTCATCGGCGGTCGGGCCGTTGCGGACGAAATCATCGACCAGTTCGTCGAGCCGCTTCTGCACCACCGCCGGATCGACGCCGGGGCGCACCACCGCCTGGACGGTGAAGGTGCCGACCTGCGCGAAATCGGAATAGTTCGCGCTCACCTGCACGGCCGTCTTGTCGCCCTTCACCAGCGCATTGTCGAAGCGCGAACTGGCGAGGCCGCCCAGCACATAGGCCGCAACCTCGAGCGCCGGTGCCGCCGGATCGTTGAGGCCGGGCACGGGCCAGCTCTTGACGATCAGCGGTGCGGCGACCCGGTCCTTCATCACCTCGCTCTTGGGCTGCGCCAGCACCGGCACCGGCGCATTGGGCGCGACGCTCTTGGGACCAGCCTTGATCGGGCCGAAATATTTGGTGGCGAGCCGGCGCGCGGTGGCGACGTCGATGTCACCGGCGAGCACCAGCACCGCATTGTTGGGGCCATAATGGTCGCGGAACCAGCTCTTCACATCATCGAGCGACGCGCGGTCGAGATCGGCCATCGAGCCGATGGTGCTGTGGCCATAAGGGTGATCGGCCGGGAAGGTGCCCTCGATCAGCTTGTACGAGACCAGGCCATAGGGCTGGTTGTCGCCTTCGCGCTTTTCATTCTGCACCACGCCGCGCTGCTCATCGAGCACCGCCTGCGAGATGGCGCCGGTCAGCCAGCCCATGCGATCGCTTTCGAGGTACAGCGCCTGTTCGAGCGCCGCGGTCGGCACCGTCTCGAAATAATTGGTCCGATCGAAATAGGTGGTGCCGTTGAGATCGGTCGCGCCGACCTGCTTCAATGGCTCGAAGAAATCGCCGGGCGCATTTTCGCTGCCGTTGAACATCAGATGTTCGAACAGGTGCGCGAAGCCCGTCTTGCCCTTCGGCTCATGCTTGGAGCCGACGTCATACCAGACGGACACCGCGACGACCGGCGCCTTGCGATCGGTGTGCACCACCACGCGCAGCCCGTTGGGCAGGGTGAACTGCTCGTAGGGAATGTCGATCGCCTTGACGAGATCGGCGACCGGCGCGGCCTTGGGGAGGGAGGCAGCACGCGCCGTGGCCGGGGCGGCCGGGGCATTCTGCGCGAAAGCAGGCATGGCGAGCGCAAGCGCCGCGGCGCTCGCGGTGAGACGGATCATCAGACGCAAGGCGGAAGACTCCATACAGATGCGCCAGCCTAACGCTGCTCGTCGACGGGCGAAAGCCGGCAACGTTTCGATACAAATATTGACTGCCGAAACAATCATTGCCTAAGCAACGGATATGATCTTCACCGACTCGTCCTTCTATCCCGATGTGTCGCCCGGATATCTGGTGCGGGTGATCCATCAGATGAGCGTGGCGGCGATCGACCGAACGCTGGCGGAGGATGGGATGACCGCGACCCAGTGGATGACGCTGGTGTCGCTCTACTTCAATCATGCCGATACCTGCGCCGGGCTCGCGCGGCGGATGGCGCATGACAAGGGCGCGATGACGCGCATCATCGATCAGATCGAGGCGAACGGCTGGGTGCTGCGCCAGCGCGATCCCGACGACCGGCGAGTCGTGCGGCTGACGCTGACCGACGCCGGCCGGGCGGCGGCGCTTTCCGCCAAGCAAAAGGTGATCGCTTGCTGGAACGGCTTTCTCGCGGACTGGAGCGAGCGAGAGGTGGAGGATCTGGTGCACATGCTGCAGCGCCTGCGGAACACCATGGAGGAAGGCGACGCATGTCAGGGATAAGCGTGGCAACCCTGGCTGACGCCCGTCGTCGCCGCAGTGCGCGGTCGCTCGCCGTGCTGGCGCTGTTGTCGACGGGACTCGCCGCCTGCACGCCGCCCGATACCCGGCCGCAGCTGACGCAGCGTGCGCCGGCCGACCTCGGGCTGAGCAGCGCGCCGATGCCGGTGATCGATCCCGCCTGGTGGACGGCGTTCGGCGATCCGCAGCTCGACCGGGTTGTGGCGGATGCGCTGGCCGGCAGCCCGACGCTCGATGCCGCGCTCGCCCGGGTGCGCCAGGCGCAGGCGACGCTGGCGCGCCGTGATGCCGAGCGCGGGCCCGATCTCACTGCCGACGTGACCGCGCAAGAAGCGCGCATTTCGGGCCGTTACACCATCCCGCCGCCGTTTGCCGGCAGCGTGCGCTTCCTTGGCAATGCGACGGCGAACCTGTCGTGGAACCTCGACCTGTTCGGACGCCAGCGCGCAGCGATCGAGGGCGCACGTGCCGCGCTCGAAGCCACCGCGCTGGATGCCGAGGCGGCGCGGCTGATGCTGGCCGGGTCGATTGTGTCGACCTATGCCGAGGTTGCTCGCGCCGAGCGCGTCGGCGCGCTGGCGGCACAGACGATCGCCACCCGCGAACGCGCCGTGCGACTGATCAACGTGCGCCGCGACAACCGCCTCGCCAGCCAGATCGACGTGCAGGCAGCCACCACGTTGCTGGCGCAGGCGCGCGTCGCGCTGACCCGGGCGGAGGCGGCGCGTGTGCTGGCGGTCAATGCGCTGGCGGCGCTGGTCGGACGCGGGCCGGATTATGCCGCCGGCATCGGTGCGACGCGGCTGGCCGATCCGGCCGGGCTGCCGCTGCCCGCGACGATCCCGGCCGACCTCATCGCGCGCCGCGCCGACATTGCCGCCGCCGCCGCGCGGGTCGATGCGGCCGCCGCCAATCGGCAGGTCGCGCGGCGCGCCTTCTACCCCAACGTCAATCTGATCGCGCTTGCCGGGCTTCAGGCAGTCGGCATCGGCAATCTGTTCGATCCCGAAGCGGGCACGCTGGGCGCGGGCGGCGCGCTGCACCTGCCGATCTTCGATTCGGGCCGATTGCGCGCCGATCTGGACAACGCCACCGCCGGCGTCGACGTGGCGATCGCCGATTACAACACCAGTGTGGTGCGCGCCGTGCGCGAGGCCGCGGATGCGCTGGCCGCCATCGACGCCGCGGCCAATGAAGCGCGCGCGCAGGCCGCGGTGGTGCGGGGCTTCGCCGAAACCAACCGGCTGAACGCCATCCGCATCAGCGCCGGACTCGACTCCCGACTGAGTGGCATCGACACCGATATCCGCCTGCTCGACGCGCAATTGGCCGAAGCGACGCTCGCGGTCGACGCGCTGGCGGCCCGCGCGCGCCTGGCCGTCGCGCTGGGCGGCGGCTTCGATCCTTCCCGACCGACCCTCCTCACGCGGACCCCGACACCATGACCGACACCGCTGCCCCGCCGCCCGCGGGCCGCCCCCTGCTGCGCCGCCGGCTGCTGACCGCCCTTGCGATCATCGTACTGGTGGGTCTCGCGATCTGGGCCGTGTTCCACTTCCTGCTGGCAAAGCCCGAGGAGGAAACCGACGACGCCTATGTCGCGGGCGACGTGGTGGCGATCACCGCGCGCGACCCCGGCACGATCGTGGCGCTTCATGCCGACAACACCCAGGCGGTAAGGGCAGGGCAGCCGCTGATCGACCTCGATCCCACCACCGCCGACGTCAACCTGGCTGCTGCCGAGGCGGAGCTGGCGCGGGCAGTGCGCGGCACGCGATCGGACTTCTCGCGCGTCGGCGAGGCGAACGCGGCCGTAGTCCAGGCAGAGGCGCAGCTCGCCGCCGCGCGCGCCGATTACGCCCGCCGCGAAGGGGCGGCGCGTGAAGGCGCAGTGTCGGGCGAGGAACTGAGCCACGCCGCCGACCAGGTGAAGGTCGCCAGCGCCGCGCTCAATCTGGCGCGCAGCCGCCGCACCCAGGCGCAGGCCACGGTGCAGGGAACGGCCGTCGGGACCAACCCCGCAGTGCTCGCCGCGATCGCCAATTACCGCCGCGCCGCGATCGTGCGCAGCCACATGCATATCGTCTCGCCGATCGACGGGGTCGTCGCGCAGCGCCAGGCGCAGCTCGGCCAGCAGATCGCGGCCGGTACGCCGCTGATGGCAGTCGTGCCGCTCGGGCGCTTGTGGGTCGATGCGAACTTCCGCGAAACGCAGCTGAAGGACCTGCGCATCGGCCAGCCGGCGACGGTGGTCGCCGACGCTTATGGCGACGAGGTGGTGTATCACGGCCGCGTCGTCGGTCTGTCCGCCGGCAGCGGCAACGCTTTCGCCCTCCTCCCGCCGCAGAATGCCAGCGGCAACTGGATCAAGATCGTTCAGCGCGTTCCGGTGCGGATCATGCTCGACCCGAAGGAGCTTCGCGCCAACCCGTTGCGCATCGGCCTGTCGGTGATGGCCACAGTAGATACTGCGGACACCAGCGGGCCACGCCTGGCCCAGCCGGCTGCTCAACCTTATCGCGGCTCCATCAGCGAGGCGGATCCGGCGGTCGAGGCGAAGATCGCCGAGATCATCGCGGCGAACCGCTGATCCGATGACGCGCGCCCGTTCCACGCCCGGATCAACGAAAGTGCGGCCACATGGCTAGCGCGGCGGCCCCCGCTGGCGCTGGTCCGGTGCCGCTGTCGGGTGCGCGGCTCGGCCTCGTCGCCTTCGCGCTGGCGCTCGGCACCTTCATGATGGTGCTCGACACCACCATCGCCAACGTATCGCTGCCCACCATCGCGGGCAATCTCGGCGTCAGCTCGGACAATTCGACCTGGATCGTCACCGCCTTCGCCGTCGCCAATGGCATTTCGGTGCCGCTCACCGGCTGGCTGATGCGCCGTTTCGGCGTGGTACGCACCTTCTGCACGTCGCTCGCGCTGTTCACGCTGGCCTCTTTCCTGTGCGGCATCGCGTGGAGCCTGCCCTCGCTCATCGCGTTTCGTGTGCTGCAGGGCGCCGTCTCCGGACCGATGATGCCGGGCAGCCAGGCCCTCCTGATCTCGGTCTTCCCGCCGGAAAAGCGCGCCACTGCGCTGGGCATCTGGTCGATGACGACGCTGGTGGCGCCGATCATGGGGCCGATCCTCGGCGGCTACATCTCCGATAATTACCATTGGAGCTGGATCTTCCTGATCAACGTGCCCTTCGGCATCTTCACCATCGCGATCTGCTGGTCGAACCTGAAGAACCGCGAGACGCCGACCGCCAAGGTCCCGATCGACACGATCGGGCTGGTGCTGCTGGTGCTGTGGGTCGGCTGCCTTCAGGTGATGCTCGATCTCGGCAAGAACGCCGACTGGTTCAACGATCCGATGATCGTGGCGCTGACGGTGATCGCCGGGGTCGGCTTCGTCGCGTGGCTGATCTGGGAACTGACCGACGCCAACCCGATCGTCGACCTGTCGCTGTTCGCCAACCGCAATTTCGCGATCGGCAACCTCGCTTTCTGCCTTGGCTATGCGGTGTTTTTCGCCAACATCCTGCTGCTGCCGCTGTGGCTGCAGACCCAGCTCGGCTACACCGCGACGTGGGCGGGTCTGGTCGCCGCGCCAAGCGGGATCGTCGCGGTGCTGCTCACTCCGTTGAGCGCGCGATTGTCGGGCAAGATCGACGCGCGGATCCTCGCCAGCGTTGCCTTTGTCGCCTTTGCGATCAGTTACTGGATGCGGTCGGGCTACACCACCTATGCCGGGTTCTGGGATTTCGTGCTGCCGCTGCTGGTGCAGGGCGTTGCAATGTCGACCTTCTTCCTCGCCATGCTGACCATATCGCTCGATCGCATCCCGCCCGAGCGCCTGCCGTCCGCCACCGGCCTTTCCAACTTCACCCGCATCGTCGCCGGTGCCTTTGCCGCATCGATGATTACCACCGCGTGGGACCGCCGCGAGGCGCTGCACCAGGGGCGCCTGTCCGAAGCGATCGGCAACGGCACGCCCTATCAAATGGCGAGCGAGGCGCTGATGAACCTGGGGCTGAACGCAACGCAGGCAGCCGCGGTCATCACGCGGCAGATGGTCGGCCAAGCGTACCTCCTCGCCTCCACCGACCTCTTCCGCCTCTCCGCCTGGCTCAGCGCGGCGCTGCTGATCATCGTCTGGTTCTGCCGCCGCCCGGCCGCCAATGGGGCGGGTCCCGTCGCCGCCGACTGAGCCTTGCGTCCTCTCCCGCGCCAATTCATAGCGCGTTCCAAGAATAAGTCGGGAGAGGGCCATGGATCTTTCGCTCAGCGACGAGCAGGTGATGCTGCGTGACACGCTCACGCGCTATCTGGCGCAAAGCTTCGCGTTCGATCCGCATCGGCCGCGCGACGCCGGGGCGCTGTGGCAGGCGCTTGGCCGTGATCTCGGCGTGCTCGGCGCGGCGCTGCCGGTCGAGGCGGGTGGCCTGGGCGGAGGCGCGGTCGAGACGATGGTGATCGCCGACGCGCTGGGCGAGGCGCTGGCGCCCGTCCCCTATATCGAGACGGCCGTGATCGCCGCCGGGCTGCTGAAACGCGCCGGCGGGGAACGGGCGACGGCGCTGTTGCCGCAGCTGGCCGACGGCAGCGTACGCGCGGTCCTCGCCGCGGGCGAGGCTGACAGCCGGCAGGCGCTGGAGGCGGTCACGACGACGGCGAAAAAGAATGCGGACGGCTGGGCGATCAATGGCGAAAAGGTGGTGGTCGCGGGCGCGCCGGGGGCCGAGTGGCTGCTGGTTACGGCGCGGACGTCGGGTGGCCCGCGCGACGTGCGCGGTGTCTCCTTGTTCCTGGTCCCCGCAGATGCCGCCGGCCTGTCGCGGCATGATTATGCGCTGATCGACGGCCTGCCCGCATCCGACCTGACGCTCAGCAACGTGACGGTGCCGACGGACGCGCTGCTCGGCGCGGAAGGGGGCGCGCTGCCGCTGCTGGAACAGGCGCGGGATGAAGGGATTGCCGCCTTATGCGCCGAGGCCGCCGGGCTGACGCGAAAGCTGCTGGCGGATACCGTCGCTTACACCAAGGAACGCAGGCAATTCGGCCAGCCGCTCGCCAGCTTCCAGGCGCTGCAGCATCGCATGGTCGACATGTTCATTGCCGTCGAACAGGCGACCTCCGCGGCGTATCTCGCCGCGCTGCATGTCGAGGGACCGGCCGAGCAACGCGCCCGCGCGGTCGCGGCGGCCAAGGCGACCGTGGCGGACGCGGTCCGCTTCGTCGGCCAGAATGCGGTTCAGCTTCATGGCGGCATGGGGATGACCGACGAGCTGGCGGTGGGCCATTATTTCCGCCGCGCCACCGCGATCGAACAGCAGTTCGGCGCGGCTGACCATCATGCGAAACGCTATGCCGCGCTGATGCGGCAGGAACTGCAACTCTGAGCGGCGAGCGGGCGGCCACGCAGCGGGCCGCCCGCCCGTCGATTACAGCACGAAGCGGCTGAGATCGGTGTTGCGCGCAACACCGGCGAGATGCTGCTCGACATAAGCCGCATCCACCGTGACCGAGCTGCCCGCGCGGTCCTCGGCGTCGAAGCTCACTTCCTCCAGCAGCTTCTCCATCACCGTCTGCAGCCGGCGGGCACCGATATTCTCGATCTCGCCATTCACCTCGGCCGCGATCCGCGCCACCGCGCGAATGCCGTCTTCGGTGAACTCGACGGTCACGCCCTCGGTGCCGATCAGCGCCTTGTACTGCGCCGGCAGCGATGCCTTGGTGTCGGAGAGGATCGCGACGAAATCATCCTCGGTCAGGCCCTTCAGCTCGACGCGGATCGGCAGGCGGCCCTGAAGCTCGGGCAATAGGTCGCTCGGCTTGGCGACATGGAAGGCGCCCGACGCGATGAACAGGATATGGTCCGTCTTCATCGGGCCATATTTGGTCGAGACGGTCGTGCCCTCGATGAGCGGCAGCAGGTCGCGCTGAACGCCTTCGCGGCTCACCGAACCGCCGCGCACGTCACTCACCGCGATCTTGTCGATCTCGTCAAGGAAGACGATCCCGTTCGCCTCGGCATCGGCCAGCGCGACGCGGCTCACCTCGTCCTGGTCAAGCCGCTTGTCGGCCTCTTCCTCGACCAGCTTTTCCCACGCCGCCGGCACCAGCAGCTTGCGCCGCTTGGTCTGCCCGCCGCCCAGCTTGCCGAACATTTCGCCAAGGTTGATCATGCCCATCTGGCCGCCGCCCGGCATTTCGAACGGCATCTGCGGCGCGACCTGAAGCTCAAGCTCGATCTCGGTCTGGTCGAGATGGCCGTCACGGAAGCGCTGGCGGAAGCTCTCGCGCGTCGCCTGGCTGGAATCCTTGCCCACCAGTGCATCGAGCAGCCGGTCCATCGCCGCTTCCTCGGCCTTGTCCTTCACCGCGTTGCGGCGGCGTTCCTTTTCCAGCCGCACCGCTTCCTCGACCAGGTCGCGCGCGATCTGCTCCACGTCGCGCCCGACATAGCCGACCTCGGTGAACTTGGTCGCTTCCACCTTCACGAACGGCGCATCGGCAAGCTTCGCCAGGCGGCGGCTGATCTCGGTCTTGCCGCAGCCGGTCGGGCCGATCATCAGGATGTTCTTGGGCGTCACCTCGTCGCGCAGATCGGGGCTGAGCTTCTGCCGGCGCCAGCGGTTGCGCAGCGCCACCGCAACGGCACGCTTCGCGTCCTTCTGTCCGATGATATGCGCGTCGAGCGCGGCGACGATTGCCTTGGGGGTAAGTGTGTCCTTCATCGCGCCCGCATATCGGGGCGCGGTGGCAGGGGATCAAGCGGGCGCGCGTGCCTTCACGCCTCCCGTACGATCCCCTTCAGCCGATAGAGCTGGTCCAGCGCCTCGCGCGGGGACAGCGCATCGACGTCCAGCTCCTCCAACGCCGCGCGCAGCGGGTCCACCGTCTCCTCCGGCACGGCCGCCGCCGCCGCAGCGAACAGCGGCAGGTCGTCCAGCCCCGCGGCCAGCCCGCCGGTCTTCGCGCGCCCCGCCTCCAGCTTCGCCAGCACCGCCTTGGCCCGTGCCACCGTCGCCGGCGGCATTCCCGCCAGCCGCGCGACGGCAAGGCCATAGCTGCGATCCGCCGGCCCGTCGGCCAGTTCGTGCAACAGCACCAGTTCGCCCTTCCACTCGCGCGCCCGCACATGGTGCAGCGACAGCGCGTCGCACCGCTCCGCCAGCCGTGTCAGTTCGTGGTAATGCGTCGCGAACAGGCAACGGCAGCGATTGTCCTCATGGATCGCCTCCACCACCGCCCAGGCGATGGCAAGGCCGTCATAGGTGGAGGTGCCGCGCCCCACTTCGTCGAGGATGACGAAGCTTTGCGGCGTCGCCTGCGCCAGGATCGCCGCTGTCTCGACCATCTCGACCATGAACGTGGAGCGCCCGCGCGCCAGATTGTCCGACGCGCCGACGCGGCTGAACAACCGGTCGACCAATCCCAACGTCGCGCTGGTGGCGGGCACATAGCTTCCCGCCTGCGCCAGCACTGCGATCAGCGCATTCTGCCGCAGGAACGTCGACTTGCCACCCATGTTCGGCCCCGTCACCAGCCACAGCCGCGAGCTTTCGGACAGCGTGCAATCATTGGCGACGAACCGCTCGCCAGCCTTGGCCACCGCCGCCTCCACCACCGGATGCCGCCCGCCGAGAATCTCGAAGCACGGATGCTCGACCAGAGCGGGCCGCGCCCAGCCGCCTTCGGCGGCGCGCTCCGCCAGCCCGGCCGCGACGTCGAGCCGCGCCAGCGCATCCGCGGTCGCCGCGATCGGCTCCGCGCGCGCCAGCGCCGCAGCGATCAGATCCTCGAGATGCGCCGCCTCCGCCGCCACCGCGTGCGCGCCGGCCTGAGTCACCCGGCTCGCCACTTCGTGAAGCTCGGGCGCGTTGAAGCGCACCGCCCCGGCCATCGTCTGGCGATGGGTGAAGCCGCTGTCGGGCTTCATCAGCGCCTCGGCATTCTTCGCCGGCACCTCGACATGATAGCCCAGCACATTGTTGTGCCGGATCTTGAGTGCATTGATCCCGGTTTCGGTGCGATAGCGCGCCTCCAGCGCCGCAATCGCCTTGCGCCCGCCCGACCCCGCGTCGCGCAGATCGTCGAGCGCCGCGTCATAGCCCTCCGCAATGAAGCCGCCGTTCGCCGCATCGATCGGCGGCGAGGGCACCAGCGCGCGCTTGAGGAGGTCGATGAGCTCGCCATGACCGCGCAGCCGCGGCGTCAATTGCGCGAGCAGGTCGCCACCCGCACCATCGACCAGCTGCGCCTCGATCGATTGCAGCGTCTCCGCCAGCAACCACGCACCGTCGAGGCCATCGCGCAATTGCCCCAGATCGCGCGGGGAGCCTCGTCCCGCGACCAGCCGCCCGATCGCGCGGCCGATGTCGGGCAGCGCGCGCAACCGCTCGCGCAGGCGGGCGCGCATGTCGCCATCGTCGTGGAAGAGCGTGACCAGCGCCAGCCGCGCCTCGATCGCCGCCTTGTCCATCAGCGGCGCGCCGATATCGGCGGCGAGCAGCCGTGCGCCCGCCCCGGTCACCGTGCGATCCACCGCATCGAGCAGGCTGCCCTTGCGTGTGCCGCCGGCGGTGCACGTCAGCTCTAGGCTCTCGCGTGTCGCGGCGTCGATCGCCATCGTCTCCGCGCTGCGGCAGATCACCGGCGCGCGCAGGAACGGCAGCGTGCCCTTCCCATTATGGTCGAGGTACGCGATCAGCCCGCCCGCCGCGGCCAGCATCGCGCGGTCGAACTGGCCGAAGCCGTCGAGCGTCGCGACGCCGTGGAGGCGCTTCAGTCGTTCTTCGCCGCGCGCGCTGTCGAACTCGCCGCGTGGCCGCCACACCGTCGCCGGCGCGTCGCTCCCTTCCGCCGCGACCACTTCCGCCGCCGCCAGCCGGGCGAGCTCCGCGCCCAGCGCCCGGGGCGAACAGGCGATCACCTCGAACCGCCCGGTCGACACATCCGCCGCCGCGATCGCGACGCCGCCCGCCGCCTCGCCCACCGCCACGCACCAGTTCGCGCTGCGCGCATCCAGCAGCGCTTCCTCGGTCAGCGTCCCCGCGGTGACGAAGCGGATGATCGCGCGATTGACCAGCGCCTTCGATCCACGCGCCTTGCGCGCTTCCTCCGGGCTTTCGGTCTGCTCCGCGATGGCGACGCGATGGCCCGCCTTGATCAGCCGCTGGAGATAGGCCGTCGCCGCATGGACCGGCACGCCGCACATCGGGATCTTCGCGCCGGCATGTTCGCCGCGCGCAGTCAGCGCGATGTCGAGCACCTGGCTTGCGATCCGCGCATCCTCGAAGAACAATTCGAAGAAATCGCCCATGCGATAGAACAGCAGGCAATCGCCCGCTTCTTCCTTCAGCGCCAGATATTGCGCCATCATCGGCGTCGGAGCGGTGGGTTCGGCCATGGTTTCCGGGTGTCGAAACGGATGAGGTGCGGATGCGGGTCGGCAGATGTCACGCCACCCGCCGGATCACCCCCGTCTAGCCAGACATGCCGCCGCTGACGAGTGGCGCTTTGGCCGCAAGCAGCGGGACGCACGCTCGCCGTGCCGCTATTAGGGGTGACGCCGAAGGAGCCGCGCCATGACCTTTGCGACCGCCACCATCCCCTCGCCCACCGGCGATCTGACGCTGATCGCCAGCGACACCGGCCTCGCCGCGATCCTGTGGGATGACAATGCGGCGATGCAGGCGCGCTATTCACCCCGGCGGGCCGATCCGGATCACCCCGTGATCGCCGCCACCGTGTGCCAGCTGGAGGAATATTTCGCCGGCACTCGCACCACCTTCGATCTGCCGCTCGATCCGGTCGGCACGGATTTCCAGCGCGACGTGTGGCGCGCGCTGCTGACGATTCCCTATGGCGAGACGCGCAGCTACGCCGACATCGCCCGCGCGATCGGCCGCCCCACCGCCACCCGCGCGGTCGGCGCCGCGAACGGGCGCAACCCGCTCCCCATCGTCACGCCCTGTCACCGCGTGATCGGCAGCAACGGCACGCTCACCGGCTTCGGCGGCGGGCTGCCGAACAAGCAATTGCTGCTCGCGCTCGAACGCGGAGAAGCCGCGCTGCTTTGATCCCATTCCTGCGGTTTTCATCCTCCCGCCTTCGCCCTAAAGGTCCGGCTCGAAACCGTGGGCCGGGGGCGCAATGACCGACAAGACCAGCAACACCATCCAGTTCTCGGAGCGCGAGGCGCTGCTGTTCCACTCCGAAGGACGCCCCGGCAAGATCGAGATCATCGCGTCCAAGCCGATGGCGACGCAGCGCGACCTGTCGCTCGCTTATTCGCCCGGCGTCGCGGTACCGGTGCAGGCGATCGCCGACGACCCCGCCACCGCCTACGACTATACTGCCAAGGGCAATCTGGTCGCCGTTATCTCCAACGGCACCGCGATCCTGGGCATGGGCAACCTCGGCGCGCTCGCGTCAAAGCCGGTGATGGAAGGCAAGGCGGTGCTGTTCAAGCGCTTCGCCGATGTGGATTCGATCGACCTCGAGGTCGCGACCGAGGACGTCGACGCCTTCATCAACTGCGTCGCCCTGCTCGAGCCGTCGTTCGGCGGCATCAACCTTGAGGATATCAAGGCACCCGAATGCTTCATCATCGAGCAGACCCTTCGGGAACGCATGAACATTCCGGTGTTCCACGATGACCAGCACGGCACCGCGATCATCACCGCCGCCGGCCTCATCAACGCCTGCCTGCTGACCAAGCGGTCGCTGCGCGACGTCAAGATCGTCGTGAACGGCGCGGGCGCGGCCGCGATCGCCTGCACCGAGCTGATGAAGGCGATGGGCGTGCAGCATGACAATGTCATCATGTGCGATCGCACCGGCGTCATCTACCAGGGCCGCGAGGACGTGAACCAGTGGCAGTCGGCGCACGCGGCCGTCACCGACCGCCGCACGCTGACCGAGGCGCTGCACGGCGCCGACGTGTTCCTGGGCCTTTCCGCCGCCGGCGCGCTGAAGCCGGAGATGGTGAAGGACATGGCGCCGGCGCCGATCATCTTCGCCATGGCCAATCCGGAGCCGGAGATCCGCCCCGAAGTGGCCAAGGAAGCGCGCCCGGACGCGATCATCGCCACCGGCCGGTCGGATTATCCCAACCAGGTCAACAATGTCCTGGGCTTCCCGTTCATCTTCCGCGGCGCGCTCGACGTGCGCGCCTCGGCGATCAACGATGCGATGAAGATCGCCGCGGCGCAGGCGATTGCGGAGCTGGCGCGTGAGCGGGTGCCGGAGGAAGTGGCGGCGGCATACGGGGTGCAGCACGTCTTCGGCCCCGAATATATCATCCCGGCGCCGTTCGACCCGCGCCTGATGGAGATCGTGCCCGCCGCCGTGGCGAAGGCAGCGATGGATTCGGGCGTCGCGACGCGCCCGATCCTCGACATGGAAGGCTATCGCCAGAGCCTGCGCGCGCGGCTCAACCCCACCACCTCGGTCCTCAGCCTCGCGTACGAGGGCGCCCGCGCGCATCCCAAGCGCGTGCTGTTCGCCGAGGGCGAGGAAGAAGTCGTGCTGCGCGCCGCCATCGCCTTCAAGGAAGGCGGCTATGGCACGCCGGTGCTGGTCGGGCGCGACGACGTGCCTGATCGGCTGCGCGCGCTCGGCATCCGCAATCCAGAGGAATATGAGCTGCACAACAGTCGCATCTCGCCGCTGGTGCCGCAGATGGTCGACTTCCTCTACGCCCGCCTCCAGCGCCGCGGCTATCTGCGCCGCGATTGCGAGCGGATGATCAACCAGGATCGCAACATCTTCGGCGCGGTGCTGCTGCAGCTGGGCCATGCCGATGCGATGATCACCGGCATCACCCGCACCTGGGCACAGTCGATGCGCGAAGTGCGCCGCGTGATCGATCCGGAGGCCGGCCGCACGCCGTTCGGCATCCACCTGATGGTCGGCCAGAGCCACACCGTCTTCATCGCCGACACGACGATGAACGAGCGGCCCACCGCCGAGCAGATGGCCGACATCGCGGAGCAGACCGCGGCAGTTGCGCGTCGCATGGGCCATGAGCCGCGCGTCGCGTTCCTCAGCTATTCGACCTTCGGCAATCCCAAGGGCACGTTCCTGGAGCGGATCCGCGATGCCGTGACCGAGCTCGACAAGCGCAACGTCGGATTTGAATATGAGGGCGAGATGACGCCCGACGTCGCGCTCAACCCCAAGCAGATGGCAAATTACCCGTTCGCGCGCCTGTCCGGCCCCGCCAACGTGCTGATCATGCCGGGGCTGCAGACGGCGCACATCTCCGCCAAGCTGCTGCGCGAGCTGGGCGGCGACAGCGTGATCGGCCCGATGCTGATCGGGATGGAGAAGCCGGTGCAGATCGCGCCCATGACGTCGACCGCCAGCGATCTGATGACGCTGGCCGTACTGGCGGCGGGCGGGATCGCGCGCTGATTCAGTGACATACCGGGCGGCGGGGGCGTTGAGGCCCCAGCCGCCCGGCCTCGCCCCGACGCGAGTCTGGCACATCGCGGCAATGGCCTGGCTGCGCAAACTCGATATCGGTAGCGCAACCATTTTCCTGCTCCAGCCATTACCGCTTCATCCAAAACGGAACGGAGGAAGCGATGCGGAGTGTTGCGTTGGCCGCCATCGGCGCGGCGGTAATGGTAACTGGGTGTGTCAACGACAATGGTCCGCGTAGCGGCTGGGGCGGCGGCTACGGCGGCTATGACTATAACCGGCCCGATCCCGCCTACGGCGATTATGATGCGGCACGCTATTATCGCGACGACCGCCGCTATCGTGAGCGCCGCCTGGGTGCTAACGATCGCATCTACGCCGGCCGTGATGGTCGATACTACTGCCGTCGCGACGATGGCACGACCGGCCTGATCGTTGGCGGTATCGCCGGCGGCGTGCTCGGCACCGTGATCAAGCCCGGCGGCTCGGGCGTGCTGGGCGCGATCCTGGGCGGTGCGGGCGGCGCAGCGCTGGGCCAGGCGATCGACAAGGACAACGTCCGCTGCCGTTAAGATAGATGCTCGCCTGCCTGCCCGCATCGCGCGGTCAGGCGGGCGAGATCTAACGCGATCGACTTAAAACCTCTTCCCTCCCGCGGCAGGACGCGGCATCGTGCACGCAGAGCGGCAAAGACCGCGAGCGGAGAGAGTGGATGAGCAAGCGGATCGCGGTAATCGGTGCAGGCATGGGCGGCTTGTGCGCGGCCATCAAGGGTCGCGAGGCAGGCCATGACGTGACCGTGTTCGAACATGCCGACTCGGTTGGCGGTACCTGGCGCGCCAATCGCTATCCGGGCGTTGCCTGCGACGTACCGGCCATTCTCTACCAGTTCAGTTTCGCGCCCAATCCGAACTGGAGCCACAATTACGCGCGCGGTCCGGAAATCCACGATTATACGAAGAGCCTCGTCGACCAGTTCGGCCTAGCGGACGCATTGCGCCTCAACGAAGGGGTGACAAAGGCGGCCTGGAACGAGAGCGACGGCACCTGGACGATCGAAACGGAAAAGGGCGCGCGCGAAACCTTCGACGCGATCGTCCCTGCGCTCGGGCAGCTCAGCCGCCCCTGCTTTCCTGAAATCGCCGGCGTTCATGATTTCGCCGGGCCGAAATGGCACGCCGCCGAATGGGACGACAGCGTCGACCTGACGGGCAAGCGGGTCGGCGTGATCGGATCGGCCGCCAGCGCCGTGCAGCTCATCCCGGAGGTGGCCAAGATTGCCGGCCACCTCACCGTCTTCCAGCGCACGCCCAATTGGGTGGTGCCGCGCAACGACAGCCACGTCACGCCCGAGGTGAAGGCGCTGATGGCGACCAACCTCGAAATGGCCATGAAGCTCGGTGCGCAGCAGCGTGCGGCGATCTTCGACAATGCCGACACCTATTTCTGGCAGGCGTTCAAATGGACGCCGGAGGGGCGCGCCGCCTACACCCGCACCGCGCTCGACCATCTCGAGGCGCAGGTGCCCGATCCCGAACTGCGGGCAAAGCTGACGCCGGACTATCCGATCGGGTGCAAGCGAATCCTGATTACCGATGATTTCTATCCCGCCCTGATGCGCGACAACGTGACGTTGGAAACCGCCGGGATCGAGGCGATCGAGGCCAATGGCGTGCGCACCAGGGACGGCTTCCACGAACTCGACGTGCTGATCTTCGCCACCGGCTTCGAAACCACGCAATGGGACTGGTCCATGGACGTGGTCGGGGAGAATGGCGCGACGCTCAAGGAAACGTGGAAGGAAGGGCCTGAGGCCTATCTCGGCATCATGGTGTCGGGCTTCCCCAACATGTTCATGCTGTACGGCCCGAACACCAACCTGGGGCACAATTCGATCAGCTTCATGATCGAACAGCAGGTCGGCTACATGCTGAAGACGCTGGCGGCACTGGAGGCGGAAGAGGCCAAGGCGGCCGGCGTCACCCCCGATGGCCAGCGCCGCTTCAACGAGCGGATCACGCAATTGTTGTCCGCGACCGTCTGGTCGGACCCGCACTGCCGCAGTTGGTACAAGGCCGCCAACGGCCGCGTGTACCAGAATTGGGCCGGCGATTGCGCCAGCTACGCGGCCGAGACTGCGGAGCTTGACCGCGAGGCCGTCGCGCTGCGGTGATCGGGGAACAGCCCCTCCCCGTCAGGGGAGAGGCTGGAAGACATCAGCTCCCGTCTCAGCCGTCGCTGACGCGCTCGATATCCGCACCCACCGCCGACAGCTTTTCCTCCAGCCGCTCATAGCCGCGGTCGAGGTGATAGACGCGGTTGACCGAGGTCTCACCCTCGGCGGCGAGGCCAGCGAGGATCAGGCTCATCGATGCGCGAAGGTCGGTCGCCATTACCGGCGCGCCGACCAGCCGCTCGACGCCGCGCACCACGGCAGTCCGCCCGCTGACGGTGATGTCCGCGCCCATCCGCGCCAGTTCGGGCACGTGCATGTAGCGGTTCTCGAAGATCGTCTCGGTCAGCACGCTGGCACCGCCCGCCTTGCACAGCGTCGCCATGAACTGCGCCTGCATATCGGTGGCGAAGCCCGGGAAGGGCGCGGTGGTCAGCGTCAGCGGCTGCAGCGGCCCCTGCGCCGTCACGCATACCGCATTCTTCTTCAGCTCGATCAGCACGCCCGCATCGGCGAGCGCGGTCAGCGTTGCACCCATGCTTTCGGCGTCGACGTTGACCAGTTCCAGGCTGCCGCCGGTGATCGCGGCCGCACACGCATAGCTGCCCGCCTCGATCCGGTCCGGCATCACGGCATAGGTGGCGCCGTGAAGCCGATCGACGCCCTCGATCTCCAGCGTCTCGGTGCCGATCCCCTCGATCTGCGCGCCCATCGCGACGAGGCAGCGGCACAGGTCGACGATCTCCGGCTCGCGCGCGGCATTCTCGATCCGCGAGCTGCCCTTGGCCGTCACCGCCGCCATCACGACATTCTCGGTCGCGCCGACCGACACCACCGGGAATCGATAGCGCCCGCCGCTCAGCCGGGCGCTGCCGGACGCCGTCTTGGGCGCGCGCGCGGTGACATAGCCCGCGCTCATCTCCAGCTCGGCGCCGATCGCCTCCAGCGCCTTCAGGTGAAGGTCGATCGGGCGGTTGCCGATCGCGCAGCCGCCCGGCAGCGACACCCGCGCCTCGCCGGCCCGCGCCAGGATCGGCCCCAGCACAAGGATCGACGCACGCATTTTTCGCACGATGTCATAGGGCGCCTCGGTAGAGGTCAGCTGCCCCGCGCGGATGGTCATGACGCGGCCGAATTCCTCGGGGCGGGTCCCCTCGATCGCGGTGGAGGCGCCAAGCTGATTGAGCAAGTGGCCGAAGCCATCGACATCGGCCAGCCGCGGCAGATTCCGTAGCGTCAACGGCTGATCGGTCAGCAGCGCACAGGGCATGAGGGTGAGCGCTGCATTCTTCGCGCCGGAGATCGGCAGCTTGCCCGACAGGCGATTGCCACCGCGAATAAGGATACGGTCCATCGGCACGCATCTACCGAACGCAGGCGCGCTCGCCAAGCGACGGCCGCGTAACGATGTTGATCGACTTTAATGCAGCACCGGCCCCGAGGCGACTAGCGTTCTTTGTTCCCAAGGGGGCCCTCCACGCGTGCCAAGTAGCTGTTTTGCCGAACGTCTCGGTGACTTTGTCCCATTATCCACTGGCGAACGCTCAGCGCTTCTGCGTCTGGAGGAGCGTGAGCGCACGCTTCGCCGCGGCGCGACGCTGGTGCGGGAGAATGACCCGGCCGGGGAGCTGTTCATCCTGCGCAGCGGCATGATGATGAGCTATGTCATCCTGCCCGATGGCAGTCGTCAGATCCTGCGCTTCATTTTTCCCGGCGACGTCATCGCACTGCCTGCATTGGTGTTCTCACGCGTGCCGGAGACGGTGGGCGCGCTGGCGGACAGCGTGGTGTGCCCATTCGACCGGCCGTTGATGACTCAGCTTGCACTCGAACAGCCGCGGCTGTTCGCGGTCATCGTCGCCTTCGATCAGGCGGAACGGGCGATGCTGACCGATCGGATCGCCGCGCTCGGCCGCACGTCGGCCAAGGCGCGCGTTGCCTCGGTGCTGCTCGACGTACGCAATCGCCTGAGGCGGCTCGATCCTACGATCGACAACAGCTTCATCCTGGGGCTGACGCAGGAAGAGATTGGCGATGCGACCGGGCTGACTGCGGTGCACGTCAACCGCATGCTGCGCCAGTTGGAGGACGAGGCGTTGATCCGGCGCGATTCGGGCCGTGTGACGCTTCTCGATGAAGGACGGCTGGGGCGGTCGGCCAATTACACCGACCGGCTGGCGGGGCTCGATCTGTCGTGGCTGCCGCCCGCGGCCTGATCGACGCGGGCGCGCCGGTCACATCGTCAGGCTGATTCGCCCGCCGGCATGACGATCGAGCCGACCGGCGATCTCCAGTTCCAGAAGCACCATCTGCACCACCGCGGCGGGCACACCGGATTGGCGGATCACCTCGTCCACCGGGGTCGGCACCGGGCCGAGCAGCGCGACCACGGCGCGGCGCGCCTGATCATCGGCGTCGGCGGGCGGCTGCGCCTCGAACGGCACGAATGGCGCGCGGACGACGCGGGGATCGAACGGCCGGATCTGCTCCAGCACGTCGTGGGCGTTCTGGATCAGCGTGGCCCCGTCGCGAATCAGAAGATTGCACCCTTGCGCCCGTGGATCGAGGGGGCTGCCCGGCACCGCCATCACGTCGCGCCCCGCCTCGCCCGCCAGCCGCGCGGTGATCAGCGAGCCCGATTTGGGCGCCGCCTCCACCACCAACGTGCCCTGCGCCCAGCCGGCGATGATCCGGTTGCGGTGGGGAAAGTGGCGCGCGCGCGGCTCGGTACCGACCGGCATTTCGGCGACGAGCAGCGCTTCCGCCGCGATCCGTTCCTGCAGCGCGGCGTTTTCGGGCGGGTAGGCGACGTCGATCCCGCCCGCGATGACCGCGACCGTGGCAGGGCCGGCGCCGACATGGGCGGCGGTGTCGATCCCGCGCGCCAGTCCTGACACGACCACCGTGCCCTCCGCGGCCAGATCATGCGCCAGACCGCGTGCGAAGCGACATGCCGCGGCCGAGGCGTTGCGGGCACCGACAATCGCGACGCTGTTGGCGGCAGGGTCAGGGAAATGCCCGCGAACCGTCAGCACCGCAGGCGCATCAGCCAAGGTGGCAAGCAGCGCCGGATAGTCGGGATCGTCATGGAACACGTGCCGCGCGCCGAGCCGCGCCACCGTCTCCATCTCGCGAGCGATCACGCGCGGATCGGCCGCGGTTCGCACCCGCCCACCGCCGCGGCGGGATAGCTCAGGCAGCGCCTCGATGGCGGCGCGCGCGGTGCCGAAGCGGCGCAGCAGCTGGCGGTAGGTGACCGGCCCGACGCCCGGCGTCCGGATCAGCCGAAGTCGGTCGGCACCATCGTCGCGCGGATCGGCGTCAGCCACCCTTGCGGCCGACCCGCGGCTCCGCCCCGTCGAGCAATCGCCCGATATTGTCACGATGCTTCCAGATCACGATCAGCGCGAGCGCGAGCAGCAGGGGGACCAGATCGAACCGGTCGCACACGGCGGCCGCCACCGGCGCGCTGGCCGCAGCGGCCATCCCCGCCACCGAGGAAATGCGCAGCGTCGCCAGCAAACCCAGCCAGACGATCGCATAGACCAAGGCCAGCGGCGGATGCAGCGCCAGCACGATGCCCATCAACGTCGCGACGCCCTTGCCGCCGCGAAAACGCAGCCACACGGGATAGCAATGGCCGACGAAAGCACCGGCCGCGGCGAGTTGTTCGTCGCCCGGTAGCAGCGCTGCGACGATCACCACCGCCGCCCAGCCTTTGGCAAGGTCGAGCAGCAGCGTGGCGGCTGCCAGCCCCTTGCGGCCGGTGCGCAGCACATTGGTCGCGCCGATATTGCCGGAGCCGATCTGCCTCAGATCCCCAGCGCCGCTCGCCCGGGTGAGCAGAACGCCGAAGGGAATGGATCCCAGCAGATAGCCAATCACCAGCGCAAGAAGCGGTGGTCCCCAGATGATCTCGGTCGGCAGAGACATTTCCTCCGTTGCTCGTGACGTTAGCCGAACGAAACGGCTGTTACTACTAACATGCATTAATGCCGCCCTTTGGCGAGCAACGCGACAGGGCCGGCCGCGACTCGCGCTTTTCCCCCGCGCGTCGGATCCGTAAGAGGCGGGGATGAGCGATCCGCGCCCGATCCTGTTCTTCGATTCGGGTGTCGGCGGCCTGTCGATCGTCGCCCCCGCCCGCCGCGAACTGCCCGCCGCGCGCCTGATCTATGCCGCCGATTCGGCCGGTTTTCCCTATGGGGTGAAGCAGGAAGCGGAGATTGCCGGCCGCGTTCCGGCGCTGCTCGGCCGCCTTGCGGAGCGATATCGGCCTCGCTTGATCGTGATCGCGTGCAACACCGCCTCGACGATTGCGCTGGGCGCCGTGCGCATCGCGCTCGACGTGCCGATCGTCGGCACCGTGCCCGCGATCAAGCCGGCCGCGGCGATTAGCCGGACGCGCGTGATCGGCGTCCTTGGCACGGCGGCGACGGTGCGGCAGGCCTATGTCGACGACCTCGCCACCCGCTTCGCCAGCGACTGCCAGGTCATCCGCCACGGCTCGGCCGACCTGGTCACGCTGGCGGAGGCGAAGCTGCGCGGTGAGGCGGTGTCGCCCGACGCGGTGCGCGACGCGATCGCGCCGATGCTCGCCGCGCCCGGCGGCGACGCGATCGACACTATCGTGCTCGCCTGTACCCATTTCCCGCTGCTGAGCGAGGAACTGGCCGAGGCCGTAGGCCGGCCGGTCACCTTTGTCGATGGCGGTCCGGGCATTGCGCGGCGCGTCGCCTATCTGACGCAGGGGCAGACGTTCGCCCGCGATCAGGCCGACCTCGCGGTCTTCACCGGCGATGTTGCGCCCGGGCTCGATCGGGCGCTGGCACGCTATGGTTTCGATCGCGTCGAGCGGCTCTGATTCCGCCACATGCCGGCGGGAACCGATGCCGCGGAGCCGAGTTAGCGACCCGGCCGATCACTGAAAAAGCCCGAATCCGCTGGAAACTGCGGGTTGGGGAGAGTAAGTGCGCCCCCATGTCCATCGACGCTCTTTCGGCCAAGCCGGTCGATTACACCCGCGCCTTTTCGCAGGCGATCGACCGTCTCCACGCCGAAGGCCGTTACCGCGTCTTCATCGATATCCTGCGCAACAAGGGCCATTATCCCAGCGCGCGGTGCTTCGCCGGCCACAATGGCCCGAAGCCGATCACCGTCTGGTGCTCCAACGATTATCTCGCGATGGGGCAGCACCCCAAGGTGATCGCGGCGATGGAAGAGGCGCTGCACGATGTCGGCGCGGGCTCCGGCGGCACGCGCAACATCGGTGGCAACACGCATTATCATGTCGACCTGGAGGCCGAGCTCGCCGACCTGCACGGCAAGGAAGGCGCGCTGCTGTTCACGTCGGGCTATGTTTCCAACGAAGCGACGCTGGCGACGCTGGCCAAAGTGCTGCCGGGCTGCATCATCTATTCCGACGAACTGAATCACGCCTCGATGATCGCCGGCATCCGCAACGCGGGCTGCGAGAAGCGCGTGTTCCGCCACAATGACCTGGCGCATCTCGAGGAACTGCTCGCCGCCGACGATCCCGCGACGCCCAAGCTGATCGCGTTCGAGAGCGTCTATTCGATGGAGGGCGATGTCGCCCCGATCGCGGCGATCTGTGACCTCGCCGACAAGTATAATGCGCTCACCTATCTCGACGAAGTCCATGCCGTGGGCATGTACGGCGCGCGCGGCGGCGGCATTTCGGAGCGTGACGAGGTCGCGCACCGGCTGACCATCATCGAGGGCACGCTGGGCAAGGCGTTCGGCGTGATGGGCGGCTATATCGCCGCGGACAAGACGATCATCGACGTCATCCGCAGCTATGCGCCCGGCTTCATCTTCACCACCTCGCTCTCGCCCGTGCTGGTCGCCGGCGTGCTGGCGAGCGTGCGCCACCTCAAGAGCTCCTCGGTCGAGCGCGAGGGCCAGCAGGCTGCGGCTGCACGATTGAAGGAAATGATGACCGAGGCCGGCCTGCCGGTGATGATCGGCGACACGCATATCGTGCCGGTGATGGTCGGCGACCCGGTAAAGGCGAAGAAGATCAGCGACGTGCTGCTGGCCGAATACGGCATCTACGTTCAGCCGATCAATTACCCGACGGTCCCGCGCGGTACCGAGCGGCTGCGCTTTACGCCGGGTCCTGCGCACAGCGAAGCGATGATGCAGGAACTGACCGACGCCTTGGTCGAGATCTGGGACCGGCTGGACCTGCGCAAGGCCGCCTGAGCGACAATCAAGACGGGGAGCGGCACGCTCTCCTTTCCGCTTCCTGACCGGGCTGCGCCGCACGCCGAACCGCACCCGTCGTTGATTCCCGCTTCGACAAATCGTGTCACAAGCGGCTAGAGCGCTCCCCTCGTGAGTTCGAACAAGGGAAGACAATCATGCAGGCAGTCGGCGTCATCGGCGCAGGGCAGATGGGCGCGGGGATCGCGCAGGTTTCCGCCCAGGCCGGCTATCGCGTCCTCCTGACCGACGTCGACAAGGCGCGCGCCGAGGCCGGCAAGGCCGGCATCGCGCGGCAACTCGATCGTGCGGTCGAGAAGGGTAAGATCGAGCCGCAGGCGCGCGAACAGGCGCTGGCGCGGATCGAGCCGATTGAGGGCGTGCAGGGCATGTCGTCGTGCGGCCTCATCATCGAGGCGGCGACCGAGCGCGAGGAAGTGAAGCGCGCGATCTTCGCCGAGGTCGGCACCGTGCTCGGCCATCAGGCGATCCTCGCTTCAAACACCTCGTCGATCCCGATCACGCGGCTGGCGCAGGCCTCGCCCGATCCCGCGCGCTTCATCGGCGTGCATTTCTTCAATCCGGTGCCGGTCATGGGCCTGATCGAGGTGATCCGCGGTCTCGCGACTGCCGACGAGACGGTCAAGACGGTCGAGACCTATGCCACCGCGCTGGGCAAGGCCGTGGTCCACGCCAATGATGCGCCGGGCTTCATCGTCAATCGAATCCTGATGCCGATGTTGAACGAGGCGTGCTTCGCGCTGGGCGAGGGCGTCGCCACGATCCGCGACATCGATCTTGCCTGCCAGCTCGGCCTGAACCACCCGATGGGGCCGCTCACGCTGGCCGACTTCATCGGCCTCGACACCTGCCTGGAAATCACCCGCGTGCTGTTCGAGTCGACCGGCGATCCCAAGTTCCGCCCGGCCCCCCTGCTGGTGAAATATGTCGAGGCCGGCTGGTACGGGAAGAAGACCAGGCGCGGCTTCTACGACTATAGCGGCGACGCGCCCGTCCCGACGCGCTAGGCGCTGGCGTGCCGGTCGCCACCGACCGGCACCACCGCGGCAATTGCGCCACGGTGGTTGAAACATTCCCCGCCCAGCCACATTTTGGCTGCGTTGCCGCCTGCGCTTTCGCCGCGCGCCTTTTCTTTTGGCGTTGCTTCGGCTAAGCGCCCGCGCGCCCTTATCCGCAGAAAGATCGATTTTTTGGCGAAAGAAGAACTCCTCGAAATGCGCGGCCAGGTGGTCGAGCTCCTGCCCAACGCCATGTTCCGCGTCCGGCTGGAGAACGATCACGAGATCCTCGGCCATACGGCAGGCAAGATGCGCAAGAACCGCATCCGCGTGCTGGTCGGTGACGAAGTGCTCGTCGAGCTGACCCCTTATGATCTGACCAAGGGGCGCATCACCTACCGCTTCATGCCCGGCCGTGGCGGCCCCGGCCCGCAATAAGCGCGGCCTGTAACGTAACGGGGGTCGGCGCATGGCGGCCGATCTGATCCTAGCCTCCGCTTCGCCGCGGCGCCTCGCGCTGCTGGCGCAGATCGGCGTCGTGCCCGCGCGCGTGGTCGCGCCCGACGTCGACGAAACGCCGCTGAAGGCGGAACGCCCGCGCGACTATGTCCTGCGCGTCGCTGCCGCCAAGGCAGCCGCGGTGCCGCGCCGCGACGGCGAAGTCGTGCTGGCCGCCGACACCAGCATCGCAGTCGGACCCCGCATCCTTGGCAAGCCCACCGACGAGGACGATCTCGCGCGGATGCTGCGGCTCCTGTCCGGCCGGCGTCACCATTGCCTGTCCGCCGTGGTCGTCGTCGACAGCGAGGGCACGATGCGCACGCGGCTCTCCGACACGATGGTCGCCTTCAAGCCGCTGACGGAGGCGGAGATCCGCAGCTATGTCGCGAGCGGAGAGGGGCTGGGCAAGGCAGGCGGCTATGCCATCCAGGGCCGCGCGGAGGCCCATGTGCGCCGCATCGACGGCTCCTATTCCGGTGTCGTCGGCCTGCCGCTGTTCGAAACGCGCACGCTGCTGGCCACGGCCGGCGTGATCCTTGGCTGAGTGGCTGTACGAAGCGGGGATCGGCGAGCAGCGCGCCGCCCTGATCGACGATGACGGCCATATTCTTCGCGCCCGCATCGCGTGCGACGATGCCGGCCCGCAACCCGGGCTGATCGCGCCCGCCCGCCTCATCGAACGCGATCTTGCCCGGCTCGACTCCGGCGAGGACATTGCGCTGGTCCGCCCCGCCGCTGGCGCGACGCTGGGCGCCGCGGTCCGGGTCGAGGTGACGCGCGCTGCCATCCCCGAGCCCGGCCGCCCCAAGCCGCCGCGGGGCCGGATCACTGATGCGGCCCCCTGCCCCGCCCCGACGCTGCTGGAGCGGCTGCGCGACGCACCGGTCCGCACGTTGCGGGCGCACGAACCGGACGCGCTGGAGGCTGCGGGATGGTCCGAGGTGCTGGAGGAAGCGGTGACGGGCGACATAGCCTTCCCCGGGGGCATGCTGCGCTTCTGGCCGACGCCGGCAATGGCGCTGTTCGACGTTGATGGCGATCCGCCGCTCGACGTGCTGGCAGTGCGCGCCGCGGCCGCGGTTGCCGCCGCGATCGAGCGGCTCGACATCGGCGGATCGATCGGGATCGACTTTCCGACGCTGGCGGGGCGCGAGGCGCGGCAGGCGGTGGCTGCGGCGATCGATTCGCGGCTGACGCAGCCGTTCGAGCGTACCGCGGTCAACGGCTTCGGCTTCCTGCAGATCGTGAGCGGCCGGTCGCGCGCCTCGCTGCCCGAATTGCTTCGTGCGGACCCCGTCGGTGCCGCCGCACGGGCGGCGCTGCGCCAGATCGAGCGCACGCCAGCGTCGTCACCCAACCGCTTCCGCCTGCCGCCGGCGGTACGCGCGCGAATCCTTGCCCGCCCCGACTGGCTCGCCGCCCTGCTGCAACGCACCGGGCGCGTTCCCATATTCGACGAATGACCGACACCTGCCCCCTGTGCGCGCAGCCCAGCGACGCCGCCAATGCCCCGTTCTGCTCCCGCCGATGCAAGGATCGCGACCTGCTGCAATGGCTGGGTGAAGGATATCGCATTCCCGGACGACAGATCGACCCGGATGGGCTGGACAGCGGCGCTTCAGCCGACTAGGGGGACCGCTCCCCGACGTTCTGTCGGTGTGCCCAGGTAGCTCAGTTGGTAGAGCATGCGACTGAAAATCGCAGTGTCGGCGGTTCGATCCCGTCCCTGGGCACCATCTTCTTCCTGACAGCGATGGTGACCCGGTAGCCGCAGCGTGATGCCTGCGGCGCGATGTGGCGTGCCGGCTGCCCCTCTTATCTCACGGCACATGTGGCGCGCTGCACGCGCGTCTGGCCCTTTCCTGCTGCCCTGGTCGTGGCTGGGCCCGTTCGTGCCCCAGGTCGGCCTGCGCGTGCCGCCGACGGCAGCGCGCGCCACCCGGCCATTTCCCCAAACGAAAACGCCCCGCGAGTTTCCTCGCGGGGCGCTTCGTTGGTGCCGTGACGGCTGGGGATCAATGGTGCTTGCTGTCCTCGATCACCGGCAGAGTCTCGAACTGGTGGTACGGCGGCGGCGAGGACAGCGTCCACTCCAGCGTCGTCGCACCTTCACCCCAGGGGTTGTCGGGCGCCTTCTTGCCGGCCGCCAGCGACCAGATCAGGTTGATGAAGAAGATCACCATGCCCAGCGCCATGATCTCATAGCCGTGGGTCGCGATCTGGTTCCAATAGGCATAGGCGTCCGGATAGTCCGGGTAGCGCCGCGGCATGCCCTGCAGGCCCAGGAAGTGCATCGGGAAGAACAGGATGTTCACACCGACGAAGAACACCCAGAAGTGCAGCTGGCCGAGGAACTCGTTGTACATCTTCCCCGACATCTTGGGGAACCAGTAGTAGAAGCCCGCGAACAGCGCGAACACCGCGCCCAGCGACAGCACGTAGTGGAAGTGCGCCACCACGTAATAGGTGTCGTGCATGTAATCGTCGACGCCGCCGTTGGCGAGCACGACGCCCGTCACGCCGCCCACGGTGAACATGAAGATGAAGCCGATCGCCCAGACCATCGGGGTCTTGAAGGTGAGCGAGCCGCCCCACATCGTCGCGATCCACGAGAAGATCTTGATGCCGGTCGGCACCGCGATCACCATCGTCGCCGCGGTGAAGTACATCTTCGTGTTCACGCTGAGGCCGGTGGCGAACATGTGGTGCGCCCACACGACGAAGCCAACGACGCCGATCGCAACCATCGCATAGGCCATGCCGAGGTAGCCGAAGATCGGCTTGCGGCTGAACGTCGCGATGATGTGGCTGATGATGCCGAAGCCCGGCAGGATCATGATGTACACTTCGGGGTGGCCGAAGAACCAGAACAGGTGCTGGTAGAGCACCGGATCGCCACCGCCGGCCGGATCGAAGAAGGTCGTGCCGAAGTTACGGTCGGTCAGCAGCATCGTGATCGCCGCGGCGAGAACCGGCAGCGACAGGAGCAGCAGGAACGCGGTGACCAGCACCGACCAGGCGAACAGCGGCATCTTGTGCAGCGTCATGCCCGGCGCGCGCATGTTGAAGATGGTGGTGATGAAGTTGATCGCACCCAGGATCGACGAGGCGCCCGACAGGTGCAGCGACAGGATCGCCATGTCGACCGACGGCCCCGGCTCACCATAAGTGGAAAGCGGCGCATAGACGGTCCAGCCGGTGCCCGCCCCCGCGCCGAAGAACGGCGAGGCAAGGAGCAGCATGAACGATGGGACCAGCAGCCAGAAGCTGATGTTGTTCATGCGCGGGAACGCCATGTCCGGCGCGCCGATCATGAGCGGGACGAACCAGTTGCCGAAGCCACCGATCATCGCCGGCATGACCATGAAGAACACCATGATCAGGCCGTGCGCGGTGATCAGGACGTTCCACAGGTGGAGCGCGTCGTCGAACGTGCCGGGACCATGCAGCATGGCGAGCCATGTCGGCAGATACTGGATGCCCGGATCGCGCAGCTCGACGCGCATCAGGCCGGAAATCGCGCCGCCGATGATCCCCGCGAAGATCGCGAAGATCAGGTAGAGCGTGCCGATGTCCTTGTGGTTCGTCGACATGAACCAGCGCGCGAAGAACGACGGCTTGTGATCCGCGTCATGGTGGTGCGCGTGATCGTCATGCGCCTGGAAGGCGGATGGTTGAAGTGCGGTATCGGTCATGGTCTCAGCGTCCCGTGTCGCCGGTGCCGCCCGGATTGCCGGTGGCGCCCTGAGGCGAGGTGGCGGGTTCGGCCGTCGCGTTCTGCGTCGGGCCGGTCATCATGTCGGCGGTGTTCGCGTCAGCCGCGACGCTCGCCGAATTGTCGGCGCCCGGCTGCGGAATCTCGGCCGATGACGGCTGCGCCGCACCCGGCATCGAGCCACCCTTGGAACGGATCCACGCCGCGAACTGCGCCGGCGGGACGGCTTCGACCGCGATCGGCATGTACGCGTGGCGCGCGCCGCACAGTTCGGAGCACTGGCCGAAATAGACACCCGGCTTCTCGATGGTGAAGCTGGTTTCGTTGAGGCGGCCCGGCACGGCGTCCAGCTTGATCCAGAAGGCCGGGATCGCCCAGCTGTGGATCACGTCATTGGCCGTGGTGATGAGGCGGATCGGCACGCCGACCGGCAGGACGACGCGGTTGTCGGTGGCAAGCAGGCGGGGGCCGTCAGCGTCGGTGCGGAAGCGCTCGCCAGCGGCGACCTCGTCCTTTTCCTTCAGCATGTTGGCGGTGATTTCGACGCCGCCATGATCCGGATACTGATAGCTCCAATACCATTGGTTGCCGATCGCCTTCAGCGTCACCGCGCCCGCCGGGGCAGGCTTGTACTGGGCGGAGAGCAGACCGATCGAGGGCACCGCGATGGCCACCAGGATCAGCACCGGCGCCAGCGTCCACACGACTTCGATGATGGTGTTGTGGCTGGTCTTGGACGGGATCGGGTTGGCGGCCTGGCGGTAGCGGATCACCACCCACACCAGCAGCACCAGCACCAGCAGACAGATGATGACGATCAGCGGCAGCAGGATGTTGTTGTGGAAACCCATCGCGCGCTGACCGTTCTTGGTCACCTGCGGCTGGATCGACATCAGGCGATCGGTCGGCTGGCCGATGATCGGTTCCGCCGACAATACCGGTGCGCCGTCGGCGGCAACTTGCGGCGCGGTGGGTGCCTGGTCAGGCGCCCGCTCTGCCGTGTTGGCCGAATTGCCGATCGTGCCCACTGCTGCGGGCGCGCTTGCGGCATTGCCCTCCGTTGCGGCCGGTTGGGCAGCCGCAGGCGCAAGGCCTGCCAGCGCGAGCCCAGCGGCCAGCATCCATCCCTTGAACGCGCTTCTCATCCGTGCGGTAACCTTACCTCTCCGGTGTGCGGCCAGCGCACCCCCTGCGCAGACCCTTAGACTCTGCCGCCTATACGGAGGGGTTTCGCGCGCCTCAAGCACGCATGTGCCATTATTTGCCCACAGGGCGTTTCGCTTTGTTGCGCGGCGCCCGGCGCGACCTTATTCATCGAGACATTACGAAAGGGCGTAGAGTGACCGACGACGATGTGCTGGCCGAATTTCGCGCGGCGGACGCGCTTCTAGAGGGGCATTTCATCCTGTCATCGGGCCTACGGTCGTCCCGCTACCTGCAATGTGCCCGCGTCCTGATGGACCCGCGCCGCGGTGCGCGCCTGGCCGAGGCGCTGGCCGCGCGCCTGCCCGCCGACCTGCGCGAGCGGATCACGGCGGTCGTTTCCCCGGCGATGGGCGGGGTGATCGCGGGGCACGAGATGGCCCGCGCGCTGGGCGTCGAGGCGATGTTCGTCGAACGCCCGACCGGCACCTTTGAGCTGCGCCGTGGATTCCGCCTGCGCGAGGGGCAGGAAGTGCTGATGATGGAGGACGTCGTCACCACCGGGCTGTCCTCCCGCGAGGCGATCAAGGCGATCGAGGCGGCAGGTGGCCGGGTCATCGCCGGCGCCGCGCTGGTCGATCGTTCGAACGGCGCTGCCGACATCGGCGTCCCGTTCTTCCCGCTGATCAAGCTGGAGGTTCCGACCTACCAGCCGGATGAGGTTCCGCCCGAACTGGCGGCAATTCCGGCGATCAAGCCGGGGAGCCGGGCCGCCGCGTGAGCCAGAAGCTGCGCCTGGGGGTCAACATCGATCACGTCGCCACCGTGCGCAATGCGCGCGGCGGTACGTACCCCGATCCGGTGCGCGCCGCGCTGCTGGCGGCGGACGCGGGCGCGGACGGGATCACCGCTCACCTGCGCGAGGACCGGCGCCACATCACCGATGACGACATCGCGCGGCTGACCGAGCAACTGACCATCCCATTGAACCTGGAAATGGCGGCGACCGAGGAAATGCTCGCCATCGCGCTGAAGCACCGGCCGCATGCGGTGTGCATCGTCCCCGAGAAGCGCGAGGAGCGGACGACCGAGGGCGGCATCGATGCCGCCGGGCTCCACGATCGCCTGCAGCCGATGGTGGCGGAACTCACCGCCGCTGGTTCGCGCGTGTCGCTGTTCATCGAGCCCGACGCGCGCCAGATCGACGCTGCGCTGCGCCTGGGTGCGCCCGTGGTGGAGCTTCACACCGGGCTTTATTGCGAGCTCGACGGTCCGGCCCGCGCCGAGGAGCTGCGCCGCCTGTCCGATGCCGCCGCGCTGGCCGCGAAGAACGGGATCGAGGTTCATGCCGGCCACGGCCTCACCTTCGACAATGTTGCGCCGGTCGCGGCGATCCCGCAGGTGGTTGAGCTCAACATCGGCCATTTCCTGATCGGCGAGGCGATCTTCATCGGCCTCGCGGACTCGATCCGCCGCATGCGCGCGGCGATGGACGTGGCGCGGTGATCATCGGGCTGGGATCCGACCTCTGCAACATCGAGCGGATCCGCAACTCGCTCGACCGCTTCGGCGAACGGTTCGAAAACCGCGTCTTCACCGATGTCGAGCGTGCCAAGGCGCGCCGCCGGCCATTCACCGTCGCGGGCACCTATGCCAAGCGATTTGCCGCCAAGGAGGCGTTCTCCAAGGCGGTCGGCACAGGTTTCAGCCGCGGCGTGTTCATGAAGGACATTGGCGTGGTCAACGCTCCATCGGGCGCGCCGACGCTGGCGCTGACCGGCGGCGCCAAGGCGCGGCTCGACGCGATGATTCCCCTCGGCCACCGCGCCGCCATCCACCTCACCCTGACCGACGATCATCCCTGGGCGCAGGCCTTTGTGATCATCGAGGCGATCCCGGACAAGTGATCCCCATCCTGTGAACGACCTGGCTGAAAAACTGCAGACGACCGAGCCGCCCGCCGACGACGCGCCGCGTCGCCACGCCAGCCGGTTCGACTGGTGGGGCGAGGCCAAGGGGATGTTCTGGCTGATCATCGCGGTGCTCGGCTTCCACAGCCTGCTCGCCAAGCCGTTCTACATCCCCAGCGAATCGATGCTGCCGGGGCTGGAGGTCGGCGACCGCCTCGTCGTGTCCAAATATGCCTATGGCTGGTCGTTCGTGTCGCCGACGATCCCCAATCCGGCCGCGATCGTCGAGAACGTGGTGCTGCGGCGGCCGGTGGAAAGCTGGTCGGTGCAGCTCCCGGCGTGGCGCGGCCGCGTGTGGGGCAAGATGCCCGAGCGCGGCGACGTCGTCATCGTCACCCCGCCGGGCCAGACCAGCGACTATATCAAGCGCGTCATCGGCCTGCCGGGCGACACGCTGGAGGTGCGCGCGGGCACGGTGATCCTGAACGGCAAGCCGGTCGAGCGCGGCCCGATCCACTATCGCGACATGCCGGTGGACAAGAATGCGACCTGCGATCCCTGGCAATATCCCGGCGCGCGCATCACCCGCCCAGACGGCAAGATCGTCTGCCGCCTGCCGATCGTCACCGAGACGCTGCCCAACGGTCGCCGCTTCGACACGGTCGAGCTGGGCGCCAGCCCGGGTGACTATTATGGTCCGATCAAGATTCCGGCCGATCACGTCTTCCTGATGGGCGACAATCGCGATCGTTCGGCCGACAGCCGCTTCGCGCTTGGTGGCAGCGAAAAGGGGCTCGGCGGGCCGGTGCCGTGGGAGAATATCGGCGGTCGTGCCGAATTCATCACCTTCTCCGTCGATGGATCGGCAACCATTAACCCGCTGACATGGTTTGGATCGCTGCGCAGCGGCCGTGCCGGCACTTCGCTGCGACCGGAGGGCGAGTGAGCGAGGGGCAGGTCAGGCTGGTCGAAGGTGCCAGCCCGAATGAAGTGCGCAATCCCGAGACACGCCGGGAAATAAGACGAGCGGCAGTATGGCTGGGCATGGCATCGGCGATTGCGCTCGTCGTGCTGCTGGTGCAGCCGCTGCTCATCATCTTCGCCGGGCTGGTCTTTGCCTCGCTGCTGGACGGCGGGGTACGCCTGCTGGGCCGGGTTCTTCCCATCGGCCGGGCGTGGCGCCTGCTCATCGTCTGCCTGCTGACCGTCGTGTTCCTGGTCGGCACCTTTGTCCTCACCGGCGTGCAGGTGGCCGAGCAGGTGAACGAACTGCGCACCACGCTGGAGGCGCAGGCGATCAGGCTCACCAGCTTCCTCTCCGAACAGGGGCTGATGCCGGGCGCGTCCGATTTCAGCGGCCTCGCGCGCGAAGCGATGAGCTCCGTCGGGCGGCTGACCTCCTGGGTTGGCACCGCGGTGGGCGCGCTCACCACCTTGTTCATGATCGTCGTGATCGGCCTGTTCATCGCGATGGACCCGCGCGTGTACGAACGTGGGCTGCAGTGGATGATCCCGCAGGATCAGCGCGAGGAATTCGCCATCACCACCGAACGGATGGGCGACACGCTGCGCCGCCTGTTGTTCGGCCGCATCCTCGGCATGATCGCGGAGGGCGTGCTGACCTGGCTCGCGCTGATGCTGGGCGGCGTGCCGATGGCGATGATCCTTGGCATCCTGACCGGTATCCTCGCCTTCATCCCCAATATCGGCGCCTTCATCTCGGGCGCGCTGATGATCGCGGTGGGCTTTTCCGCCGGGGTCGACACCGGGCTGTGGGCGATCGGCACCTATGTGATCGTGCAGACGTTCGACGGCTATGTACTGATCCCGATGGTGGCGAAGCGCACCGTCGACATGCCGCCGGCGCTGACGCTGGGCGCGCAGATCCTCGCCAGCGCGCTGTTCGGCATCCTCGGCCTGGCGCTTGCCGACCCGATGACCGCGATGATCAAGGCGGCGATGGAGCGTCGCAGCGAAACGGTGCGCGACGATGACGAGGCGCCAGAAGCATGAAGATCGTCCTGCACGATTACTGGCGCTCGTCCGCCGCCTATCGCGTGCGGATCTGCCTCAACCTGAAGGGCGTGCGGTACGACAGCGTGCCGGTGAACCTGGTGGCGGGGGAGCAGGCGGCGGCGGCGAACCGCGCGCTCAACCCGCAGGGGCTGGTTCCGACGCTGGTCGTCGATGGCCGTCCGCTGGTGCAGAGCCTGGCCATCGTCGACTGGCTGGACGCAAACTTCGACGATCCCCCGATGGTGTCGAAGGATCCGTTCGTGCGCGCCGGCCAGCTCGCCCGCGCGCTGGTGATCGCGGCGGATGTCCACCCGATCGACAATCTGCGCGTGCTGAAGCGGCTGGAATCACAATTCGGCGCCGATCAGCCGGCCAAGGATTCATGGTACCGCCACTGGGTGGCCGAGGGGCTGACCGCGCTCGAGCAAATGGCCGGCGATGGCCCTTTCCTGGGCGGCGACAGCCCGGACATTTCCGACATCTGCCTGGTGCCGCAATTGTACAATGCACGCCGGTTCGAGATGGATCTGACGCCTTATCCCCGGCTGTGCGCCGCCGAGGCAGCCAATCTGGCGCTGCCCGCGGTGCAGGCTGCCGCCCCGGAGCGGGTCAAGCCGGCATGAGCGAATCGAACAGCGCGAGGTAGCGCGCCGCCGAATCGCTGCCCGGCGGCGTGACCGGCGCGGGGCGCGGCGCGGCCATCCAATGGTCGAGTGCCGCGACCAACGCTGCCGAATCCTCGCGCGGCACCACCGCACCCCAGGCCGGGTCGGCGATGATCTCCGCCACGGCGGGCGATGAATCGGTCGATACCACCGGCGCCCCCATCGACAGCGCTTCGCGCAGCACGCCCGGCGTGCCTTCAAAGTCGGAGGTCAGCGCGAGGAGCGCGGCGCCGGCCATGGCGGGCAGCGGATCGGCCGCATGGCCGGGGAGGATCAGGTCGACGCCGACCGCGCGCGCCTGCGCCATCAACGTGTCGCGTCCCTCCCCTTCGCCCAGGATGACGAGCGGCACGCGCTCACGCATCGCGGCGACCGCCGACACCAGCCGGTCCCACCGTTTCTGCGGCGCGAGTCGGCCGACGCCGAGCACATAGCGCGGCGGCAGATTGAGTTGGGGGGCACCCGCGATCGGCCGCGCCGGCGGGTTGGGGATGATCGGCACCGATGATGGCGTCAGCCGCATCGCCGCCGCCGTTTCCGCCGCACTCGCCGGGGTCATCGCCACCACCCGGTCAAGGAATCGTGGGTGCTGCCGCAGCCACAGCGCATGGGCGAGGCCGGTCACGGCGCCATGATCGGGCCGGGCGAGCGCATTGGAAACCTTGCCGACGATCGGCGGCGTCGCCCCGCCGAGCCGCCAGCGGGTCCAGGCCGCGACGCCGGTATAATGGCTGCCGGGGCAGAAGATCACGTCGGGGCGCGTCGCGCGCACATGGCGCGGCAGCGACAGCAAGGCGCGGTATGCGGGCGAATCGAGCAACAGGACATCGGCGCCTCCGGGAAGCTCGCGTGCCAGCGGCCCCTCCTTGCTTCCGATCACCAGCGTGACGCGTCGCCCCAGCGCAATCCACTCGCCAGCCAGCCGCAACAATGCCCGTTCCACCCCGCCGCCACGAAGCGTCTGGGCGTAGCTGAGGATGTGTTCGGCGCTGCTCATCTTGTATCCTGCTACCTCCCGCCCAGATTTCCGCCGAAAAGAAACCACATTCCCCCGGCATCTGCCCGAACCATTCCGCGGGGGCGTTATGCGGAATGCGTGCAAAGGAAGTTCAACGTTTTGACCGCGAAAGCCACCAGCGTGCCGGCGGGCGTGATCGACAGCGATCTGCCCGACATCGCCGCTCTGGAACCGACCCGGACGCTGAAGCGTCGCTGGCCCACCATCCTTGGCGGCGTGCTGAGCGTTGCCATGGTGGTGATGCTCGGTCGTGAGCTGCTGGATTCCGGGCTGGCCGGGCTCAGCCGCGCCACGCCCACCTCCCCCTGGTTCTACGTCGCCTTCCTTGCGCTCTACATGACGGCGCCGACCGGGGATTTCATCATCTTTCGCCGGCTGTGGCGGATTCCCGCCGCCGGCTTTGTCGCGCTCCACAAGAAGCGGATCGCGAACGACGTGGTGCTCGGCTATTCGGGCGAGGCCTATTTCTACGCCTGGGCGCGGGCGCGCGCTCGGCTGGTGGCGGCGCCGTTCGGCGCGGTGAAGGACGTATCGCTGCTGTCGGCCATTGCCGGCAACGCCGCGACGATCCTCTTGTGCGCGCTGGCGCTGCCGGTCGGCTATCAGCTGATGCCGGCGACCGTGCTGCACGCCATCGTCGGTTCCGCTATCATCACGCTGGGCATCAGCCTTGCCCTGCTGCTGTTTTCCAAGCGCGTCTTCTCGCTGCCGCGCCGCGACCTGTGGTTCATCTTCCTCGTCCATTGCGCGCGAATCGCGGTCAGCTCGATGCTGCTGGCGCTGGCGTGGCATTTCGCGATGCCCGACGTTCCCCTGTGGATGTGGCTGTTCCTGTCGGCCGCGCGGCTGCTGGTGTCACGATTGCCGCTGGTGCCCAACAAGGACCTGCTGTTCGCCAGCTTCGCGATCCTACTGATTGGCCAGGATCAGGCGCTCAGCGAGATGATCGCCTTTGTCTCGGCGCTGACGCTGGGCGTGCATGTGATTTTGATGGCGGCATTTGCGGCTGTCGCCGGATGGAAGGGACTGAAGCTATGGCGCGCATGATCCTCGCCGCGGCTGCGCTCGCCGCCGCCTCCATGCCGCTGGCGGCGCAGGCGCGCGTGCTCGGCAGTGACGCGGCCTCCTGTGTCCAGCGCGACGGGTCGGCGATCGAGGTCACGATCCAGGGGCTGAAGGATCGCACCGGATCGCTGAAGCTGGAGCTGTACCCCGCGACGGAGGAGGATTTCCTCAAGGACGACCGCGATCTGATCAAGGAGGGCAAGTTCTTCCGCCGGGTACGCGTGCCGACACCGTCCGCCGACCCGATCACCCTGTGCATCAAGGCGCCCGCACCGGGCCGCTACGCGCTGTTCGTGACGCATGATCGCGACGGCAAGAACAAGTTCAACGTCTGGACCGACGGCGCCGGCGTGCCATCGAACGAGCGGCTCGGCCGATCAAAGCCCAAGCTGTCGCAGGCGATCGTCACCGTGCCGCGCGGCGTCGCGCGAGTCACCGTGCGCGCGCAATATCTGCGCGGCGTCATCCCCAGCTTCGGTCCGGTGGGGCGCTGATCATGCGCGTCGTCGACGTCAACGAATTCTACTCCCCCACTGGCGGCGGGGTGCGGACGTATATCGACCGCAAGATCGGCATCATGAACGATCTGGGGCATGAGCTGATCGTGCTCGCCGCGGGGACCGAGGATCGGATCGAGGAGCGCCCCGGCGGCGGCGCGATCCATTACGTTCGCTCGCCGCGGCTGCCGTTCGACAGCAATTACGGCCTGTTCTGGGATCGCGAGGCGATCACCCGGCTGCTCGACCATTATGATCCCGATGTGGTCGAGTGTTCGTCACCGTGGCGCCCGGCGTGGTTCGTCGGCCAGTGGGAAGGACGCGCGCTCAAGTCCTTCTTCATGCACAATGACAATATGGCCGCTTATGCGCAGCGCTGGTTCGAAGGCGTCGCCAGCCATGAGCGGATCGAGCGGGCGTTCGGCTGGTACACGCGCTACATGGCGCGCTTCCTCGACCTGTATGATTGCGTGGTGACCAACGGCCCGGCGCTGGAAAAGCGGCTGCGCGCGCGCGGCCTCAGGATCGATGCGGCGATGGCGCTGGGGATCGAGCGCAGCCACTTTTCACCCACCTTCCGCGATGAACGGCTGCGCGAGGCGCTGCTGGCGCAATGCGGGCTGCCGGCGGACGGCCTGTTGCTGCTGGGGCTGGGCCGCCACCATCCCGAAAAGCGCTGGCCGATGGTGATCGACGCGGTCGAGCGCGCGGGCGCCCGCCTGCCGGTCGGCATGATCCTGCTGGGGCAGGGCGTGGATACCGAGCGGATGGAGAAACGGATCGCGGGATCGCCGCATATCCGCCTGTTCCGGCCGGTCTATGACCGCGACCGGCTGGCGCGGATCATGGCGAGCTGCGACGCGCTGATCCACGGGTCGGAGGCGGAGCCGTTCGGGCTGGTCGCGTCGGAGGCGATGGCGTCGGGGCTGCCGCTGATCGTGCCCGACACCGGCGGCTGCGCCGAGGTGGCCGATCCGCATTGCGCCGAATTGTACACCGCGCGCGACCCGATCGACTGCGCCCGCGCGATCACCCGGATGCAGGCGCGCGACCCGGCGATGCTGCGCCGGGCGGCGATCGTCGCCGCCGGCCAGGTGCGCACCGACCGCGAGCATACCGTCGACCTGATGGCCTATTATGCCGCGCAACTGGCCGCAAAGCAGGCGCGCGCGGCCTAGAGGCGGTCGAGAACGACCCGCCACTGGCGCGCGACGGCCAGCGGGCTGTAACGCGCCGCAAGATGCGCGCGGCCCGCCGCGAGCAGCGGCTGTTCAGCCTCCCACTGGTGGTGGTAGCGGGCCAGTCCCCCCTCCCAATCGTCGAGCGCGACGAACGGGCGCAGTTCCTCATAGGAGGGAATCGAATCGGCCACGACGCCGAGCCCCGCGAGCAGCGCGGTGGCCGGGCGGTTGATCGTCTTGCCCACGGTATAATCGTTCGACGCGACCGGCAGCACGGCGACCCGGTGCCGTTGCAGCACGGCATGCGCCGTCTCCTGCCGCCAGCCGACATAATGGACCTGCAGCCGCCAGCGCCAGCGGCCGAGCAGCCAGCGCAGCGGCGCGTTGCTGACCACGGTCAGCGTGATCGGGAAGGGCTGCGCCGCGAGCAGGTCGGCGACGGCGTGAAGGTGGGCATAGCCCGACACGCTGCCCAGGCTCTTGCCGAACCAGATGGCGTGGAGCGCATCCGGGCGGCGGGCGAGAAAGCGGTCGAGCGCCGCCATCTGCCGCAGTCCATCGCGCGAGCTGGGCGGCGGCAGCGTATCCGGCATGTCGAGCGCATCAGGGATGACCCGGCGATCGGCGGTGACACCGGGCACGGCAGCGCCGATCTGCTCGGCCAGCATGGCGGTGGAAAAGGTGAGGTGAGTCGCCGCGTCGAGCATCGCGCGAAAGCGGGCGAGCCGCGCGTCGCTGACATGCCGCACGGCATGGGCAGCGATCAGATTGTCGCACAGGTCGAAGATCACGCCGCGCCCCGCCGCCCGCAGCGCCTGCGCCGCCGCCACCGCCCCGGCGGAGTGCGACTTGGAGAAGATCACCGCATCATAGCTTGCGGGATCACGCGCGGGATCGAAGCGCGCGATCGGCACGCCCTGCGCCTGCAATGCCTCCAGCGGCATCAGCAGGCGATAGCGGATCGAGGCGAGCGATGTGTCGTAGCTGTCGGCGTGCCAGCCGAAACGTGCGGCCGCGCCGGTCATCGGTGAACCCATATCTGCAGCGTCTCGCTTCCCAATCGTGCCGGCGGCAACGGGCGATAGGCGCTGGCGAGGTGCGATTCCACCAGCGCGCGGATTTCCGGCCGCTCACCGGGGGAAAATGGTCGCAGCACGACCACGGCCGGTCGCCGGGCGAAGATTCGCTTCACCTCCTGCGCCTGGTCGACGCCGACCGCGCGCGATTCGTGGATACGATAGAGATGCGCGGGAAAGACATAGCGCGACGAGGCGCAGCGCCCGCTGGCATCGAGCAGGCCGGGCGGACCCGAATAGATATAAAGGCAACCCGGCGGCGGCGCGCGCAGGCGAGCGGCGAGGGCGTCGAACGCGGCAGGCGTGCCGCGCCCCTGCCGGTTCGACCACAGGACGCCCTGCCCCACCAACGCGGCGACGACGAGGAAGCCGATCGTCAGCCGCGGGCGCACGCAGAACAGCCCGGCGATCGCCACCGACACCGGCAGCATGACCGGCAGCGCATAATGGAGCAGCCACCCGCCCGGTACGGCGACGCCGACCAGCGCGGCGGCCAGCCATCCGGCGACGAAGCGCCGCCCCCCCGCATCACCGCCGCGCAGGCCCATCACCGCCATCGCGACCGGCACGGCCATCCAGCCGAGCAGCGTCAGCAGCAACGCCAGCCGAGGCGCCGCCGGATCACCGCCGCGCTGCAGGATCGACACGAAATTGGCATGGACGAACGCCGCCGACTGGCCTTGCGCCGCGTACCAGAGCCATACTGCCGCGGTCGGCGCCAGCGCCACCAGCACCAGCAACACGGCGCGCCGCAGCAGCCCGCCACGCTCCCCCGCGCGCCAATGCCGCCACAATATGCAGAGGCCGGCGAACACGCCCTCGACCACCACCGAATATTTGATCTGAAGCGCAAGGCCGATCAGCGCCATGGCGGCCAGTTCCCGCCGTGCGCCGCCGCGCAGGATCAGCAGCATGGCGAGCGCGACCGGCGTATTGTAGAATACCGGCGCCTGCCCGCCCTGCCCGCCGAACCAGTTCAGCAGCAGGATATAGGCAAGACCGGCAGCAAGCGCGCCGCGGCCCCAGCCGACCACTTGGGCGATCCGCATGACCAGCCAGCCGGTCGCGACCACCGCGACCAGCGCCAGCGCCTGATAGGCCCAGATCGACCAGGAATAGGGCAGCGCCGCCGCCGGCAGGTACAGGGCAAACAGCCCGATTGGCTTGCGATCCCACACGTCGACGAACGGCCGCGCGCCCTCCAGCATGCGGCGCGCGACATAGAGGTAGAATTGCTCGTCGACATGGATGTTGGGGTTGCCGAACGTGCCCGCGCGCGCCGCCACCGCGACCGCGGTCAAGATCGCCACGCGATGCCGCTGTGCGCCGCGCCCTTCCATCGCCGCCGACTATTGCCCCGCGACACCGATCTGTCACCTTCCTGCGCCATGGGCCGCTGACCAACCCTCCTTGTCGGGAGCGAACAGATGATCGACCTGAGCCGCCGCAGCCTTCTCGCCACCGGAATGTTCGGCGCGGGGGCGCTCGGCATCAGCGGTCTTGCTGCCGCCGACACGATCCTGGCGGCGCGCGGCTTCACCCATTCGGTGGCGAGCGGTGAGCCGGGGGCGGACGAGATCCTGCTATGGACGCGCTACGTTCCTGCCAGCGGCGATCATGCCCGGCTGCGGGTCGAACTGAGCGAGACGCCTGATTTCGCGCGCATCGCCGCTGGCGTGGAGGCGGTGACGGGGCCGTGGCGCGACTGGACGGCGAAGGTGACGGTGCTGGGGCTCCAGCCGGGCCGCGCCTATCATTATCGCTTCGTTGCGCCCGACGGCACCGTCTCGCCGGTCGGCCGCACGCGCACCCTGCCCGATGATCGCGCGCAGCGGTTCCGCACCGCGATCTTCTCCTGCTCCAACATCGGCTTCGGCTTCTTCAACGCCTACGCCCATGCCGCGGCGCGCGACGACCTCGATCTCGCGCTGCACCTCGGCGATTATTTCTACGAATATGCCAATGGCACCTACCCGGCTCTGGCCGAGGTGATCGCCGATCGCCTGCCCCAGCCGAAGGGCGAGAGCATCCATCTGGCCGATTATCGCCTGCGCTACGCCAGCTACCGCGCCGACCCGGACCTTCAGGCGCTCCATGCGCGCCTGCCGATGATCGCCTCCTGGGATGACCATGAAAGCGCGAACAACAGCTGGGAAGGCGGCGCGCAGAACCATGATCCGGCGAGCGAGGGCGCATGGCACGAACGAAAGGCCGCCGCGATCCAGGCATGGCGCGAATGGATGCCGGTCTCCGACGAGCCGTGGAAGGCCTATGACATCGGCACGCTGGCGACACTGTTCCGCACCGACACGCGGCTCGCCGGCCGCTCGGCCTCGCCCGAACTCTCCACCATGCTGCGCTCGGGCGATCCGGTGCGCGCGATGGCGCAGTACCGCGACAGTGAATGGCATGATCCGGCGCGCACCATGCTTGGGACCCAGCAGGAGGCATGGCTGCACCATGCGCTGGCGCAATCGGTGAAGCGCGGCGCGGCGTGGCAGCTGGTCGGCTTCGGCACGATCATGGGCACGATGCGCGTGCCGCCCGAAACCGCGGGCTGGATCTCGCAGGCACGCCCCGGCGCCGCGCCCTATATCCAGGCCGCGGTCGCCGCGGGGCAGGCGGGGCTGCCGACCGACCTCGACAATTGGGGCGGCTATCCCGCGGCGCGCCAGCGGTTCCTCGGCTCCGCGCAGGCAGCGGACGCCAATCTGGTGGTGCTGTGCGGCGACAGCCACAATGCCTGGGCGTTCGATCTGGCGCTGGACGGCGGCAAGGGCGCGCCTGTCGGTGTGGAGTTCGCCGGCCAGTCGGTCACCTCCAGCGGGTTCGAGACGGCGCTGGCGGTCGATCCCGCCACCGTCGCGCGCGCGCTGGTCGCCGCCAGCCCGGAATTGAAATGGTGCGACACCAGCCGGCGCGGCTACATGACGCTGACCGTCGCGCCCGACCGGGTCAGCAACGACTGGCATTTCGTCGACACGGTGCGCACCCGCAGCCCGCGCGCGACGATCGGCCACAGCGCGCAGGTGCTGCGCAACCGCCGCCGGATGACCGCCTGAGGGCTGCGCGCATCTTCTCGCACCGGCCCCGCGATTGATGCCTTTTGATTGGCCGCATCAGGCATTATATATGGGAGATTGAAGCAACAGGAGAATTGACCATACGTCCGCCCATGATGCGCCGGCCAATGCAGGCGCCGCCGATGAACGGCCCCCGATTCAACGAGTGGATCCAGAGCCAGAAGGTCCGCGTGATCGATCACGAGGGCGAGAATCTCGGCGTGATGTACACTCGCGAGGCTATTGCGCAGGCGAAGGAGGTCGGGCTCGACCTGGTGGAGGTGTCGCCGAACGCCGATCCGCCGGTCGCCAAGTTCCTGGACGTGGGCAAGTACAAGTACGAGGCCCAGAAGAAGGCGAATCTCGCCCGCAAGAGCCAGAAGACGCAGGAGATCAAGGAGATCAAGATGCGTCCGAACATCGATGACCACGACTATGACACCAAGATGAAGAAGGTCGTGCAGTTCATCGAGGAAGGCGACAAGGTGAAGGTCACCATGCGCTTCCGCGGCCGCGAGCTGAGCCATGGCCAGCTGGGCATGAACGTGCTGCAGCGCGTTGCCGAGCAGGTGGCCGAGGTCGCCAAGGTGGAGGCTTACCCGCGCATGGAAGGCCGCCAGATGCTGATGGTCCTGGCACCGAAGTAAAATTTTTCGCCACCACCGGCTGAAAAGAGCCGCGCCCCCCACCGGGCGCGGCTTTTTTGCGTGTTGCCGTAGCGTCAACTGTCATTTGTGACAGTACCGTTTCGGACCAATGGTTGCATTTCCGCGACAGCCACATTTAAAAACAAGAGGTTGCGTGAAAATCACTTAGGCGTGAACCGCACTCCCACTAAACGCTGCGCTCCAAACCCAAAGTTCAAAAACGAGATTCAGGAGAGCTCATGCGCCGCGTTGCTTCGCTTCTATCTACTGCCGCGATCTTCGTTGCCCTGCCCGCGCTCGCGCAGGAACAGCCCAGCGCTGATCCGCTCGCCGCCGGTTCGGTCCAGCAGCCGCAGAGCGCTCCCGCCGCGGATACCGATCTTGACCAGAGCCAGACCGGCGCCGGTGACATCGTCGTTACCGCGACCCGCCGTGCCGAGCGCCTTGCCGACGTGCCGATCGCCGTCTCCGCGGTCAGCCAGGCATCGCTGCAGAATTCGGGCGCGAACGACATCCGCGGTGTGGTGCAGCTCGCCCCGTCGCTGCTGATCTCCTCCACCGGCAGCGAGGCGAACGCCTCTGCCCGTATCCGCGGCATCGGCACCGTGGGTGACAACCCCGGCCTCGAAAGCTCGGTCGCGGTGTTCATCGACGGCGTGTACCGCAGCCGCACCGGCTCGGGCCTCAACGACATCGGCGAGGTCGACCGGATCGAAGTGCTGCGCGGGCCGCAGGGCACGCTGTCGGGCCGCAACGCATCGGCCGGCGCGATCAACGTCTACACCAAGGCGCCGTCGCAGACCTTCGGCGGCTATGTCGAGGGCACCTACGGCAATTACGACAACGTCCGCATCGCCGGCGCGATCACCGGCCCGGTGGTGGAGGACGTGCTGTCGTTCCGCCTCGACGGCGTGTGGAACAAGCGCGACGGTTTCTACCGCGATGTCGTCAACGACACCGATTACAACAACCGCAACCGCTGGTTTGTCCGCGGCCAGCTGCTGTTCGAACCGACCACCGACCTGTCGGTCCGCCTGATCGGCGACTATACGTGGCGTGACGAAAAGTGCTGCGGCGCGGTCTATGTCGACCTGCGCGAGAAGCAGGCCGTGCCGGGCCAGCCGGGCGAGGTCACGATCAACCCCGCCGGCAACCGCATCGTCGACGTGCTGCAGAGCCTGGGCGGCGTGTTCCCGAGCGCGGGCGATCCGTACAACCGCCGCATCGCCTTCTCGCCGGGTCGTGCGTATTCGAACGAGACGAAGGATTACGGCGGGTCGATGCAGATCGACTACAATTTCGGCAACGCCTCGCTGACGTCGATCACCGCCTATCGTGAGTACAAGGCCGGCAACGCCGCCGACATCGATTATGGCAATGTCGACCTGGGCTATCGCGCCGACGACGGCCGCGCCTTCCGCCAGTTCCACACCTTCACGCAGGAAGTCCGCCTGCAGGGTTCGCTGTTCGACGATCGCCTCGACTGGCTCGTCGGCGGCTTCTACTCGAACGAAGACCTGGTGATTGGCGACAACCTCCAGTTCGGTTCGCAGTACGGTGCCTTTGCCGCCTGCCGCATCGTCGCCACGGTCAGCCCGGTCGCGGCGCTGCGCAACCCGGCGGCACCGGGCTGCCTCAGCCCCGCCGGCACCGCAACGCTGAGCGGCGCCTTTGGTCCGATCGCCGGCCCGGCACTGCTCAACGGCCTGCGCACGCTGTCGACGCTCAACAACCTGGGCGATCGCAACGCGCGTTATTACCAGGACAGCGAGAATTACGCGTTCTTCACGCACAACATCTTCAAGCTGACCGATACGCTGTCGATCACCGCCGGCCTGCGCTGGACGCATGAGTCGAAGGACTTCCGCGCCAACTTCGACAACACCAACACCGTCTGCCCGCAGCTTCAGCAGGGCCTCGGCCCGCTGCTCGCCAACCCGGCGACCGCGGCACTCGCCGGCGGCATCATCACGCTGGGCTGCACCGGCAATTCGTCGACCGCCCTCAACGGGCTGGACCTGCGCAACAGCTTCGACGAGAGCGAGTTCACCGGCACCGGCGTCATCTCGTGGAAGCCGACGCGCGACCTGATGGTCTATGCGAGCTACTCGCGCGGCTACAAGGCGGGCGGCTACAACCTCGATCGTTCGGAACTGGCGCCCAACGCCTTCACCCCGGTGACCAACGCCGGCGCGGCGCGCCTGCGCTTCGATCCGGAACTGGTGAACAGCTACGAAGCGGGCATCAAATACGCCACGCGTCAGTTCACCGCGAACCTGACCGTGTTCCGTTCGGACTTCGAGAACTTCCAGCTGAACACGTTCAACGGCACGAACTTCGTCGTCCAGAACATCGGCTCGTGCTCGGTCAGCCTGAACGGTGCGGATCAGGACAATTCGGCCACCACGGGCGCCTGCTCGGGTGACGTTGGTCCGGGCGTGCGCAGCCAGGGCGTCGAGCTTGAGCTTGGCATCTATCCGGCGCGCAACTTTGCGGTGAACCTCGGGTACACGCTGGCCGACACCAAGTTCCGCCGCAACCTGGTCGGCTCGGCCTCGGGCGAGCCGCTCGATCCGGCGCTGTTCCTGCTCGCCGGTCGCCAGATGTCGAACGCGCCGCGCAACGTGGTGACCTCGTCGGTCAGCTGGACGCCGGAAATCGGTGACTCGGGCCTCAGCGCGCTGTTCTATGTCGATGGCCGTCTGTCGAGCGACTACAACACCGGCTCGGACCTGTTCATCGAGAAGGAGCAGGACGGCTTCTTCGTGATGAACGCCCGCATCGGCCTGCGCGGCCTCGACTCCAACTGGGCGATCGAAGCCTTCGCGCAGAACCTGCTCAACGAAAACTATCAGCAGGTCGCCTTCAACGCGCCGTTCCAGGGTGCAGGCAGCCTGGCTCAGGTGCAGCGCTTCGGCGGGGTCGGGAACCAGATCTTCTCGTCGTTCCTCGCCGAGCCGCGCACCTACGGTCTGACGCTGCGCAAGCGCTTCTGATCGGATCGGGCGCCGCCCGCCGGCGCCCGTCCATTACGGACACCTTCACCCCCGGGTTCGCCCCCGGGGGTTTCTTTTTGTCTGGCAGGAAAAGCGGGCGGCCGACGCGGCGCGGTGAATCAGGCCGCCTCGTCCAGCGGCTTGCCCGCCGCCGCGTCCAGCAAGCGCCGCTCCAGCGTCTTCAGCCGCGGCCCGCTGGCGATCTTGTCGCCCGTCAGGTCGGTCAGATAGAAAGTGTCGACCGCGCGCTCGCCATAGGTCGCGACATGCGCCGAATGGATCGTCACCTTGGACTGGAACAGCGCATGGGCGAGCTGGTTGAGCAGCGCTGGCCGATCGCGCGCGTTGATCTCCACCACGGTGAAGCGGTTGGACGCGCGATTGTCGACCAGCACATTGGGCTCGATGCGAAAGGCGTCGGCGCGCATCCGCGGCAGCGGCTTGGCCTTCAGCCGCTCGACCAGTTTGCCGCGATTGGCGAGCGCATCCTCGATCGCGGTGCGCAGCCGGGTCAGCTGCCCCTCGTCGTCGAACGGGCGGCCGACCGGGTCCTGCACCAGGAAATTGTCCAGCGCCATGCCGTCGCGCGTGGTGTGGATCCGCGCGTCGATGATGTTGCCGCCCGCGACATGGATCGCGCCCGCAATGCGATAGAAGATGCCCGGATGGTCCGCGGCATAGACCGTGACCAGGGTCGCCCCACGCTCGGCATAGACCTGCGCGTCGATCGCCAGCTGCGCATCGCCCACCGACGCCACGAAGCGCGCGTTATGCGCCAGCACGTCGTCGGGCTCGGCGATCCAATAGGCCTCCGGGAAGCGGCGGACATAGGCGGACATCTGCGCCTCGTTCCAGCCCATCGCCTCGGCCAGCGCCTCCTGCTTGGCGGCGATCCGCTCCTCGCGGCCGCGCTGCTTGTGGCCCAGCCGAAGCACTTCCTCCGCCGCCTCGAACAGATCGCCGAGCAACTGGCGCTTCCACCCGTTCCACGTCCCCGGCCCCACCGCGCGAATATCGACGATGGTCAGCACCAGCAGCAGGCGAAGCCGCTCCGGCGACTGGATGGTGGCGGTGAAATCGAGGATCGTCTTGAAATCCGACAGGTCGCGCTTGAACGCGGTCGCCGACATCAGCAGGTGGTAGCGGACCAGCCACGATACGGTTTCGGTCTCCGCGCGCGTCAGGCCGAAACGCGGGCACAGTTTCTGCGCCACCGCGGCGCCCAGGATCGAATGGTCGCCGCCGCGCCCCTTGGCGATATCGTGCAGCAGCACCGCGACATACAATACGCGGCGCGAGACGATCTGCGGCATGATCGCGGTGGCCAGCGGATGCTCCGCCGCCAGATCGCCGCGCTCGATCCGCGCCAGCAGACCGATCGCGCGGATGGTGTGTTCGTCGACGGTATAATGGTGGTACATGTCGAACTGCATCTGCGCGACGACACGGCCGAAATCGGGCACGAAGCGGCCGAACACGCCCGTCTCGTTCATCCAGCGCAGCACCAGTTCCGGGTCGCGCCGGCTGGTCAGCACGTCGAGGAACAGCGCATTGGCGCGCGGATCGGTGCGCACATCGTCGACCAGCTTCGCGTCGCGCGTTGCGGCACGCAGCGCCTGCGGGTGAATCTCCAGCTCGTGCAGGTCGGCGAGGTGGAAGATCTCGATCAGGCGCACCGGATCCTCGATGAAGAAATCATCGCTCGGCAGCGCCAGTCGCCCCCGCTCCAGCACGAAACCGTTGAGCTTGCGCGGGCGTCGGCGCAGCTGTGGCAGGCCGAACCGGCGGCCGCGCGCGGCGAATTGCTCGTCGATATGCGTCAGGAAGGTGCCGGTCAGCGCGCCGACGGTTTTCACCTGCAGAAAGTAATATTGCATGAACCGCTCGACCGCGGCCTTCCCCGGCCGGTCGGAATAGCGCATCCGCTCGGCGATCTCGCGCTGCATGTCGAAGGTCAGCCGATCCTCCGCGCGCCCCGCCGCCAGGTGCAAATGGCAGCGCACCGCCCACAGGAAATTGTCCGCGCGGTGGAACAATTTATATTCGGCCGGGGTGAACAGGCCGACGTCGACCAGCTGCGCCGCGCGATCGACGTCATAGACATATTTGCCGATCCAGAAGAGGGCGTGGAGGTCGCGCAGGCCCCCCTTCCCCTCCTTCACATTGGGTTCGACGACATAGCGCGTGTCGCCCATCTTCACGTGGCGCGCCTCGCGCTCGGCCAGCTTGTCAGCGATGAACTGACGCTCGGTCCCGTGCGTCACCTCCGCCTTGAAGCGGCCGATCGCCTCCTCGTACAGCGGCACGTCGCCGCAGACGTGGCGCCCCTCGAGCAGGGCGGTGCGGATCGTCACGTCGCCCTTCGCCTGACGCACCATGTCGTCCAGCGAGCGCGACGAATGGCCGACCTTCAGCCCCATGTCCCACAGCGAATAGAGCAGGGTCTCGATCACCTGCTCCGCCCAGGGCGGCTGCTTCCACGGGGTGAGGAAGGCGATGTCCACGTCGGAAAACGGCGCCATCTCGCCGCGGCCATAGCCACCGACCGCCATCAGCGTCAGCCGTTCGGACGCGGTCGGGTTGCTCAGCGGGTACAGCCGCTGAGTCGCCAGATCGTAGAGCAGCCGCAACAGCTGATCGATCAGGAACGCCTGCGCATTCGCCGCCTCCAGCCCGCGCGAGGGCCGGTCGGCGAGCCGCCGCGCGATTTCCGCGCGGCCGGCGTCCAGCGCGTCCTTCAGCTTGCCGATCGCGTCACGGCGCAGCAGCGCCGGATCGTCGGTGGCGATCGCGGCGATTTCCTCGGCGAGCGCGCGGCGATCCACGATCGCGCGACGGTTGGGCACATTGTCGAAGCGCGTGTTCATGCCCGATGATGTAGGCGAGCCACGCAGCCACGGCCACCGCCCGATCGGTCAGGCGGCGCTATTCGTGGCGCAGCGCGTCGATCGGGTTCAGCGATGCCGCGCGGCGCGCGGGGAAGTAGCCGAAGACCACGCCGATCACTGCGGAGATGGCAAAGGCGATGATGTTGATCTGCGGATCGAACGTCCACGGCACCTGCATCAGCGGCGTCGCGATCAGGATCACCACCTGCGCCAGCGCCAGCCCGATCAGCCCGCCCAGCATCGACAGCACCACCGCCTCGACCAGGAATTGCATCAGCACCTCATTGGCGACCGCACCGATCGCCAGCCGGATGCCGATCTCACGCGTCCGCTCGGTCACCGACACCAGCATGATGTTCATGATGCCAATGCCACCGACAACCAGGCTGATCGCGGCCACCGCCGCGACAATGCGGGTCAGCAGCGTCGTCGTGCCGGTCAGCGTGTCGCTGATCTGCTTGGTGTCGAAGATGTTGAAATCGTTCTGCTTGGTCCCGCTGATATGGCGCCGCTCGCGCAACAGGTCGGTGATCGCCGCCTGCACCGCCTCGGTCGAATAGGCCTGGTCGACTCCGACCATCATCAGTCGGACCTTGCGGTCGCCGGTGAAGCGGCGCTGCACCGCCTTGATCGGCATCACCACCGTATCGTCCTGATCGCCGCCAAAACCCGCCTGCCCGCGCGTGCTGAGCACGCCGATCACGTCGCAGCTGATCGCGCCGATGCGCATCCGCCGGCCGATCGGATCGCCGCCGCGGAACAGATTCTGCCGCACGGTATTGCCGATGATGCAGACCGACTTGCCCGCCTGCTCCTCCGCCGGCGTCCATGTCCGCCCCAGCGCCAGCGGCCAGGGCTGGACGACGAAGATGTCGTTGGTGGTGCCCTGCACCGTGGTGGACCAGTTCGCCCCTTCGTAGATCGCGGTGGCGCTGGTCGACACCTGCGGCGCAACCGCCGTGACGCCCGCCACCTGCCGCGCGATCGCGGTTACGTCCTCCGGATCGAAGTCGGGCGGGCGCGGGCCACCGCCGCCGCGGCCGAAGCCCTGGCCCGGGCGGATCTGCAGCACATTGGTGCCGAGCGCGGAGATCTGCTCCTGCACCGCGCTGGTCGTCGCCTTGCCCAGCGTCACCATCGCGACAACCGCGGCGACACCGATGACGATGCCGAGGATCGTCAGGAACGAACGCAGCAGGTGCCGCCGGATCGAGCGGATGGCGAGGACGAAGGTCGTGCCGAACATTCGCCTACCTCCGATCCGCAATGGGCGCGCGCGCGCTCATGCCGCGCCGCCGCGCTGGTGATCGTTGGCCTCGATCCGCTCCACCAACCCGTCCTTGAAGTGGATCACGGTGTGCGCGAACGCGGCCATGTCGGGTTCGTGAGTCACCATCAGCACGGTGATCCCGCTTTCCTGGTTCAGGTTGGTGAGCAATTGCATGATCTCGACCGACCGCTCCGAATCGAGGTTGCCGGTCGGCTCGTCCGCCAGCAGCACTTCGGGCTGCGTGACGATCGCACGCGCGATCGCCACGCGCTGCTGCTGCCCGCCGGACAATTCCGCCGGCGTATGGTCCCACCAATCCGCCAGTCCGACCTTTTCCAGTGCCGCCATGCCCAATTCGCGCCGCGCCTTGCGATCGTCGCCGCGGTAGATCAGCGGCAGCTCGACATTCTCCAGCGCGCTCGTCCGGCTCAGCAGGTTGAACCCCTGGAACACGAAGCCGAGGTAGCGCCGTCGCAACAGCGCACGCTGGTCGCGGCTCAGCGTTTCGACATGATGGCCGCGAAACAGGAAGGTGCCGCCGCTCGGCACGTCGAGGCAGCCGAGGATGTTCATCGTCGTCGACTTGCCCGATCCCGACGGCCCCATCACCGCGACGAAATCACCCGCCGAGATATCCAGGTTGACGCCCCTCAGCGCCTGAAACGCGGTCGGCCCGGTGCCATATACCTTGGTCACGTTGCGCAGCGAGATTATCGGTTCGGCCATGCCCGGCGCCCGCCCGGCAGCGGCGGGGGCGTGATTCGTCGCGGCGGGGGCGTCAGGCGCCACCGGCGCCTCCCGCACGCTGGCCGCTCCGCTGCCCGGCGCCCTTGGCCGCCGCCCTGCCCTCAGTGCCGGAAAGCTGGCCCGTGACCACTTCCATGCCGGGCTTCAGCCCGCCCGACAGCACCTCGGTCACATTGCCGTTGGTATCGCCGGTGGTCACCTGAACCGGCTGCAACTGGCCGTCGGCACCCTTCACATAGACCGTCTGCTGCGCGCCACGCCCCAGCGTCGCCTCCCGCTCGGGCCGGCTGCCGCGACGCGGGCGGAAGGTCAGCGACCCGGCGATGCCGCCCTGGTCACCGCCCGCTGCCGCCTGCGTCGGCTTGAACCGGAACGCCGCATTGGGGACCAGCAGGACGTTCTTCTTGTCGCTGGTGACGATGTCCGCCGTCGCGGTCATGCCGGGGCGAAGCTCCATCGTCGGGTTCGCCACCGACAGGTCTGCGGCATAGGACACCACCTGCCCCGCCGTGCTGGTCGTTCCCGTCGTGCTGCTCGACGCGCTTGCCGTGCTCGCGGTCAGGTTCGATCCCAGATCGACGCGGGTGATCGCCGCGGGGAAGGTGCGCCCGGGAAAGGCATCGACGGTGAAGGTCGCCGGCTGCCCTTCCTTCACCGATCCGACATCCGCCTCGTCGATCGCGACCTCAAGCTTCATCTTGCTGAGATCCTCGGCGATCACGAACAGCGTCGGCGTGTTGAACGATGCCGCGACGGTCTGGCCGGGATCGACCTGCCGCGCGAGCACCACGCCGTTGACCGGTGACACGATGATCGCGCGCTGCCGCTGCGTCTGGCTCTGCGCCAGAGTCGCGCGGGCCGCCGCAACATTCGCCTCGGCAACGCGCAACGCCGCGACCGCGCGCTGCGCATTGGCCTGCCCGGTCTGAAGCTCTGTCTTGGACGGCACGCGCCCGTTCGACAGCCGGTACACTTCCTGCAATCGCGCGAGCTGCGCCTGCGCCTCAGCGACGGTGGCGCGCGCCTGATTGACCCCCGCGACCTGCGCGGCGAGCTGCGCCTGCCCGGCGCGGATCTGATCGTCGATCTGCTCGGGATCGATCAGCGCCAGTGCCTGGCCCGCCTTCACCCGATCGTTCACGTCGACGACGACGCGGGTGACCAGCCCCGACAATTGCGAACCCACCGTTACCTGATTGGTCGGCGCGAGCTTGCCGGTGGCCGACACCGTCACGGTCAGGTCGCCGCGCCGCACCGGGGCGGTGGCATAGCCGGGCGCCTCCGCCTTGCCGAACAGCCGGAACGCGAGCAGCACCAGCAGGATCACGCCGACCGCGATCGCGATCCATTTGACCCAGCGCCGCCACGCCGGCTGCTCCTTGGTCCCAAGAAATTCGTCGAGCTGCTCGGTCGCCATCAGCGGTTCTCGTCCTGGCTAATGCCCCGCGCTTCGGGGGCCGTCGGAATGACATTGGCGTCCCAGCCGCCACCCAGCGCGGAATATAGCTGCACCAGCGAATTGGCATGGTCGGCGCGCGCCTGCGCCGCGCTGTTGCGCGCGGACAGCAACGCCGCCTCCTGCTGGCTCAGCGTGGTGAAATCGGTGAGGCCGGTGCGATACTGGCTGCGGCTGAGGATCGCGGAATTGTTCGCCGCCTCCAGCGCCACCGCGAACTCGCGCTCCCTTGCTTCCGCGGTACGCAGCGCAACCACGGCGTTCTCGACATCTTCCAGCGCGGTCAGCACCGCCTGCTTATAGGCTGCCAGCGCCGCATCGGTCGCCGCCTGCGCGCTGCGCACCTGGCTGTTCAGCCGGCCGCCGTTGAAGATCGCCTGAGTCAGTCCGGCGAACAGGCCGCCGGTGATCGTGTCGAGCAGCCCGCCAAGATTCCCCGCGCGCGAGCTGATGTTGCCGCTGATCGCCAGCGCCGGATACAATTGCGCCTTGGCAACGCCGATCTGCGCGGTCGCCGCCGCCAGGTTGCGCTCGGCGGAACGGACATCGGGGCGCTGGCGCAGCACGTCGGCCGGGATGCCGACGCCGGCTGTGTCGGGCCCGCGCGGGATCGGCTTCACCGCCGCCAGCATCGGCTTCAGCGCGCCGGGCGCCTGCCCGGTCAGCACGCCCAGCCGCGACACGGCGGCATTATATTGCTGCTCGATCAGCGGCACCGACGCGGCGGTCTGTGCGCGCTGCACGCGTGCCTGTTCCTGGTCGAGGCTGGATACCAGCCCTGCCTGCACGCGGAATCCCGCGATCTCGAGATTGTCGTCCTGCAACGCCAGGCTGTCGCGCGCATTGGCCAGCTGCAACTGGTAGAGCCGCGCCAGCACGTAATTGCGGGCAACCTCCGCCTGCACCGACAGCAGCACCGTCGCCTGGTCCAGCCCCGACGCCTCATATTGCGCGCTTGTCGCCTCCACCGTGCGGCGGATCTCGCCGAACAGGCCAAGCTGATATTGCGCGTCGAGCCCCAGCGAGAAGTTCGATCCGCTGCCGCCGCCGATGCTTTGCGTCGTACCGTCGGGGAGCGTGATCACCGTCGTCCCGCCGCGCAGCGTTTCCGAACGGCTGTAGCCCGCCGAACCATTGATCGTCGGCAGCAGGCTGGCGCGGCTCTGCACCAGCGCCTCGCGCGCCTGCCGCAGCCGCGCGGTCGCCTGCACAATGTCGAGATTGGCGTCCGCCGCCCGTTCGACGAGGTCGCCCAGCACCGGATCGTCGAAGCTGCGCCACCAGCGCGTCAGATCCTCCCGCGTCGGCGGCGCGGTGATCGAATAGGCATCGGGCACGCCAAGTTCGGCCGGCGCGCGCGGGCGGTAATCCGGCCCGACGGTGCAGCCGCTCAGCACCAGCGCGCCCAGCGCAACGGCGGCCAGCAGAAACGGTGACCTGGATCGCATCATCATCGTGGCATGACCGCGCCGGCAAAAACGGTCCAGCATTTTAGTGTCGCGAAATGTCGCACGGCAGATTCCCCACACCCGAACGCAGCACAACGCGGATCAGGCGAATTGGATCATCCCCTGATCGGCCGCGACATTCTGGCCCAGCGTCACCAGCACCGCGGCAACAATGCCGTCCCGATCGGCGCGCACGACATTCTCCATCTTCATCGCCTCGATAACAGCCAGCGGCTCACCTGCCTGTACGTGCTGTCCCGGACGCGCCGAGACTTGCACGACGATGCCGGGCATCGGTGCGGTCAGGCGGCGCGCAGCGTCGTCATCCGCGCCGTGCCTCAGATGATCGGCATAGGCCGCGATCCGCGCCGGCAGCACGCGCATGTCGAGACGCGCGCCGCCGCTGCGCATCACCATCCCCAGCGGCGTTCGCACCATCCGCGCGATGACCGAAACGCCATCGATGGTGGCGTGGATCGTATCGGTACCCGGCATGGCGGCGTGATCGATCGCCAGCGCCGCGCCATCGATCAGCACGCCGTCATCGGTCACTTTCACCGGCACCTCGTCCGCGCCGACCCGCACCGACCAGTCGCGCGGTATCCGTCCGCCCAGCCGCTCTGCCTCCAGAAGAACGGCCAGCCCGATCAACCCGCGTCGCCGCGCCGGATCGACCGGCGCACCGGCAAAGCCATCGGGATATTCCTGCGCAATGAACCCGGCTTCCAGGTCGCCGCCACGAAACCGCCGATGGCGCATCAGCGCGGCGGCGAAATCCAGGTTGGTCGCCGGTCCCTCAATGTCGAACGAATCCAGCGCACGCGCCTGTGCGTCGATCGCGCCGTCGCGGTCCGGTGCCCAGGTGATCAGCTTGGCGATCATCGGATCGTAGAAACGCATGATCGCGCTACCTTCCGCCACGCCATCGTCGATGCGCACCGTCGCGCCCGCGCCGTCCGTGCCGGCCGGCGGCGGCGCATAGCGGGTCAGCCGCCCGATGCTGGGCAGGAAATCGCGATACGGATCCTCGGCATAGATGCGCGTCTCGATCGCCCAGCCGTTCAGCACCACCTGATCCTGTGTGAACGCGAGCCGCTCACCCGCCGCCACGCGGATCATCTGCTCGACGAGGTCGATGCCGGTGATCGCCTCGGTCACCGGATGCTCCACCTGAAGCCGGGTGTTCATTTCGAGGAAGTAGAAACCGCTGCCGCTCGCATCGGCGCCCGACACGATCAACTCGACGGTGCCGGCGCTATGATAGCCGACCGCGCGTGCGAGGGCGATCGCCTGCTCCCCCATCGCGCGGCGCATCGCGGGGGTGACGAACGGCGACGGCGCCTCCTCCACCACCTTCTGGTGGCGGCGCTGGATCGAACATTCGCGCTCGCCGAGGAATACCATGTTGCCGTGCCGGTCGCCGAGCAGCTGGATCTCGATATGGCGCGGCCGATCGATGAACTTCTCGATCAGCACGCGGTCGTCGCCGAACGCCGCCGCGGCCTCGCGCCGGGTGGCGTCGAAACCGTCGCGCACGCCCGCCGCGTCCCGGGCGAGCCGCATCCCCTTGCCCCCGCCGCCGGCCGACGCCTTGATCATCACCGGATAGCCGATCGCTTCGGCGACGCGCAGCGCCTCGGCCAGGTCGTCGACCGGGCCGGGATGGCCCGGCACCACGTTGACGCCCGCCGCCGCGGCGATCTGCTTCGACCGGATCTTGTCGCCCATCGCCGCGATCGCCTGCGCCGGCGGGCCGATGAAGGTCACGCCCGCGGCCGCGCATTGCTCGGCGAAATCTGCCCGCTCCGACAGGAAGCCATAGCCGGGGTGAATCGCCTCCGCCCCGCTGTCCCGCGCCGCCGCCAGGATCAGGTCGCCGTGAAGATAACTGTCGCCGGCCGGTGCCGGCCCGATCCGGATCGCCTCGTCCGCCATCGCGACATGCGGCGCGCGCGCGTCCGCGTCGGAATAGACCGCGACGGTGGCGATCCCCATGCGCCGCGCGGTGCGGATCACGCGGCACGCGATCTCGCCCCGGTTGGCGATCAGGATCTTGCCGAACATGCCCGCCGCCAGCGCCCGGTCAGGCAGCCGCTTCGCACACCCGCATCGGCTCCTCCGCCACCATCGGCTGCAGCCCCAGCTTGGCGAACAGCGATGCGTCGGCGCTGTCGCCGCGATTGCCCGCGGTCAGCAACTTGTCGCCGGTGAAGATCGAATTGGCGCCCGCCATGAAGCACAGCGCCTGGGTCGCCTCGCTCATCGATTCACGCCCGGCGGACAGGCGCACCATGCTGCGCGGCATGGTGATCCGCGCCACCGCCACGGTGCGGACGAATTCGATGTCGTCGATCTTGGCCAGCGGCGTATCCGCCAGCATGTCACCCAGCACCGTGCCCTTCACCGGCACCAATGCGTTGACCGGCACGCTTTCCGGATGGCGCGGCAGCGTGGCGAGCGCATGGACGAACCCGACGCGATCGGCGCGCGTCTCCCCCATCCCGACGATCCCGCCGCAGCACACGTTGATCCCGGCGTCGCGCACATGCGCCAGCGTGTCGAGCCGCTCGTCGAAGCTGCGCGTGGTGATCACTTCGCCATAACGCTCGGGCGCGGTGTCGATATTGTGGTTGTAATAATCGAGCCCCGCCTGGCTCAGCCGCTCCGCCTGTTCGGGCGTCAGCATGCCCAGCGTCATGCACGTTTCCATGCCCATCGCGCGCACGCCCTCGATCATCGCGACGATCGCGTCCATGTCGCGGTCCTTGGGGTTGCGCCATGCCGCACCCATGCAGAACCGCTGGCTGCCGGCATCGCGCGCCTCGGCCGCGCGTTGCAGCACGGCGCGCACGTCCATCAGCTTGGTCGCCTTCACCCCGCTGTCGGCATGCACCGATTGCGAGCAATAGCCGCAATCCTCCGGGCAGCCGCCGGTCTTGATCGACAGCAGCGTGCACAATTGCACCTGCCCCGCCGCGTGATGCGCGCGGTGGACGCCCTGCGCCTGCCACATCAGCTCGTCGAACGGCAGGTCGAACAGCGCGGCGATTTCCTCGCGGGTCCAGTCGGTGCGGGTCCCGTCGCTGGGGCTCGCGTGCGTCCGGTTCAACGTGTCCACATCATGTTCCTCAATTGCGCCGTCCGCTCCTGGGTGAGCCGGGTCAGGCATTGCGCACGCGTCATCGCCTGCAGCGATCCGCCCGCGAACTCGCCACCCTCGATCACGCATTGCTTGTCGCGGAATTGCAGCCACGCGCGCTGGCTGGCAAGCGTCGCCGCCGCATAGCCGAAACCACCCGCCCCGCCGCGCGCATCGCGCTGCTTCATCTGCGCATAGGTGCGCTTCCACTGGGCGTTGAGCGCCGCATCGGCGCGGCGCAGGTCCTGTGCGGCCTGCGCGTTCATGCTCGCCTGGGTCTGCGCGCCGGCCGGCGCTGCCATCGACAGCGTCGCCGCGGTCGCAAGGGTGAGCATCCTGATCATCATCGTCTCCATAGCGGTTCCGATGCTCAACGCACCGGAACGCCATGGATGTTCACTGGCGGCACGGCGGCCGCCAACGGTTCACCGCCCCTTGAACACGGGCTTGCGCTTTTCGAGGAAGCTCATGCCGCCCTCGCGCGAATCCTCCGATCCGCCCGCCAGCCGCTGGCCCTCGGCCTCGGCGCGCAGCACCTGGTCGAACGTGCCGTCGAGCGCCGTCATGATGTTGCGGCGCATCGCCGACAGCGCGACCGTCGGGCCGGCCGCCAGGCGCGTCGCCAGCGCCAGCGCCTCGTCCATCAGCACGGCATCATCGACCGCCTTGTAGATCAGGCCCCATTGCTCGGCCTGCTCGGCGCTGATCCGCTCGCCCAGCATCATCATCTGAGTCGCGCGCGCCTTGCCGATCGTCTTGGCCAGCAGCCAGGTCGAACCGCCGTCGGGCACGAGGCCGATGTTGACGAACGCCTGCAGGAAATAGGCGCTCTTGCCCGCGAACACGAAGTCACCGGCCAGGCCCATGGAGCAGCCGACGCCCGCCGCCGGACCGTTCACTGCGGTCACCACCGGCACCGACAGGTTCAGGATCTGGCTCATCAGCGGGTTGTAGAAGTTCATCAATGCCCGGTGGCTGGTGTCGCCGCCCTTGATGCGGGTTTCCCCGCCGCCGCGCGCCTGCAGGTCGGCACCCGAACAGAATGCCCGGCCCCCGCCGGTCAGCAGCACGGCGCGCGCCCCCTGAAGATCGTACAGCGCGACCGTCAGATCCTCCGCCAGCTGGATCGACGCCGCGTTTAGCCGCTCGGGACGGTTGAGCGTGATGACCAGGACGTCGCCCTTCTTTTCGGTCAGGATCGTTTCGTAATCAGCCATTTCGGTCTCTCTCCTTCAATGTCCCGCTCCCCTGGGGATCCGGGTGTGGCAGTGATCTGCCGGAACCTTGCGCATCATGGCGCGCCAGCGCCAGTGCGATCGCGCCCCGCGTATCGGCGGGGCGGATCACCGCATCGATGATGCCTGACGCTACGGCATTGACCGGATCAGCGATGCTGGCGGCATAGTCACGCACTTTCTCGCGTGTCGCCGCATCATCACCGTGGCGCAGCAGCAGCCGCGCGGCGCCAGCGGCGTTCATCGCGGCGATCTCCGCGGTCGGCCAGGCGAAGCGCGCGCCGCCCGCGCCGCGCGGCGCCATCATCAGCCACGCCGGCCCGGTTGCCCGCCGCGTGACGACGGTGATCACCGGCACGTCGGCACGCGCAACCGTCGCCAGCAGCGCCGCGCCCGCCGCGACGATCCCGCCCGCCTCCTCCTGCGCGCCCGGCATCAACCCGGGCGAATCAACCAGCGTCACGATCGGCAACCGGCAGGTGGCACATAGCGCCGCCAGCCGCGTCGCCTTGGCGATGCCGGCACGGTCGATCACCCCGCCCGCCACGATCGGCTGGTTCGCCATGATGCCGATGCTGCGGCCACCAATGCGGGCGATCCCGCACAGCATCCCGCCGCCACGATCGGGCTGAAGCTCGAGCCACGCGCGATCATCGCAGATCGCCTGCACCAGTTCGCGCATGTCATAGGGTTCGGCCGGATCCGCCGGCACCAGCGTATCGAGATGCGCCGCGACCCGGGTGGCTGGATCAACCGATGGTGCGACGTCGCGCACCAACAAGCCAATCGCCATCCGCGCGGCGAACAGCAGCTCGATCTCATCGGCAAAGATGCGATCCGCAATCCCGCTGGTGGTTGCGTGGAGCATCGCCCCGCCCAGCGCCTCCGCCGTCGCCAATTCGCCGGTGGCGTCGCGCAGCACGTCGGGCCCCGACACATACAGCCGGCTCGCGCGCTCCAGCATGAAGGTGAGATGCGCCATCGCCGGGGCGAAGGCTGCCGCGCCGATCGCATCGCCGAACACCAGCGCCAGATGCGGCACACGCCGGCGGCCGCCATTCGCCAATGCGTGAAGGATCGTCGCCTGTCCGGCCAGCGCCGCCTGCGCCTCGTCCAGCGCGAGCCCGCCCGAATCATACAGGCCGACGACCGGCGCCTGCGCCGCCTGCGCCCGCGCCAGCAATTCTGCCATGTGCGCGGCCTGATCGGCAGTGGCGATCCCACCCTGGTCGGTCACGTCCTGCGCAAAGGCCATCACGCGCTGCCCGCCGACCAGACCGGCGGCGGTGATCACGCCCGCGCCGACCGCGATCGGCATCATCGTGCCCTCATCGAACAGGGTGCCGAGCCGCTCGCACGCGGCCAGCCGGTGCCGCTCATGCTGCGCTGCTGCGGCGGCAAAGCGCGCCCGCAGCGGATCGGGGGCTCGGTGCCCCTCCCCCGCCGCCCCGCTCATGACGCCCCCTCGCTCATGGCAAATGTCCTGCGCCGTCGCGGCGGTGGAGGCAAATGACGAATCCGTCAGGGGGGCAACAGCAACGCTATGCCGTGTATGGCTTACCAGCCGGGGCCGTGTGCGGCTTACCAGCCTGGAACCGCGGCTGGCCTACCAGCCCTGGATCGCGTCGGGATCGACCTGGGCGATCAGCCGCCGGGCCGCACGCCGGGCAAACGCCAGCGTGCATTTCTTGCGGCTATGCGTGTTCATCGCCTCGGTCTTCGCTTCGCGCACCACGGCGGCGTCATAGCGATCGGCGACGATCAGCCCGGTACGCTCGGGCAGGAAGGCGGGGCCGGCGATCGGCCCGTGATCGAACCCGGCCGGCACCGCCCAGAAGAAGCGGTCGCAATGCGGCAGATATTCCTGCCACTTGTTGTCGCCAAGCAGGTCGGCGCGCGACACCTTGATCTCGATGATCGTGATCTGGCCGCGCACGTCGAGCGCCATCAGGTCGACGCGCCGCCCGCCGTCCAGCGGCACCTCGGGCATGGCGACAAGTTCGTGGCGCAGCAGCAATCGCGTCACCCCGCGCGCCACATCGGCGGCGCACAGCGGCGAATCGGGATCGTCAACGCAAGAAGCGGGCGTGGTCAGCACGCCCGCTTCATAGAACATTGCAGGAACAATGAGAAGGGCTCAGCCCGCAATCGGCATCAACGGCGGCTCAGCGCCAGAAGATGTGGTTGCCGATCGACGCGACCTTCTTCAGCCCCGATGCGGGCGGACGGCCACGGTTGAAATACAGCGCCGGACCGGCCTGATCGTCCCATGCGTCGTTCAGCGCGACCTTCGCCACCGCGACGGCGGTACGATAGGCCTTGCTGTCCTCGTTGATCGACGGGATGCGGCCGCCACGCACGAAGCCGAACTGGCCACGCTGCGTGATCACGTCACAGACGTCCGAGGGGAAACGGCCCGACTTGGCGCGGTTCAGGATGACCTCGGCCACTGCCAGCTGGCCCGACAGCGGCTCACCGCGGGTTTCGAAGTAGATCGCACCGGCCAGGCACTGCAGCGCCTCATCGTCGCCATCATGGGTCGACTGGGCAGCCACGGCGGCGGCAAGCGACGGATATGCAACCGTTTCCTCGTTCGCGAGTTCATCATCGGCGAGGTCGGTAGGATTGGGAACCTGTACCGTCGTCGGCGTCGGCGTGAAAACCGTCGCGGTCATCGGTGCGGTAGCGTTCGGCTGGGGGAGCATGTGCTCAACCTCGGCAGCCAGTCCGGCCGTGCTCTGCGCAGTCAGGCCGAAAAAGGTGATCGTCATGGCTGCGGCAAGCGCGGCCCGCGAAAGAAACGACATCTTCTACATTCAAGTGCGGTGGTTACGCGGACACGACCGGGTTTCCGTGGAAACAGCGATCGACCGGGACCCCCCCGACTGCGTCACCGATGTGGATCGCACCCACCGCGGCACAACGCTTTGAAACTATGCTGGCGGGATTTGCCCCGGCCGCGCGGCGAGTCAATCAAGCCAGGATCGTTTCAGCGGCGAACCGTTGTGAGTCCGCGACGTCCAGAGCCACTACCCATAGATCGGGATCGCGCTGGCGCCGCCGTTTCCAATAATCCTCGATCGACTCGTCCCCCGTCGCGCCGGGCCCGCTCTCGACCAGAATGTCCCCGCCATCGGGCCCGATCGCGCGTTCGACGACGGTGTTTTCGCGCTCCAGGATGATCAGGATCGCGCCGGCATCGGCATCCCCGCGCGCCCGCACGACGGCGATTCCCCCCGCATCGTTGACGCGGCGGATCAGCGCCGCGACCAGCAGATGGGTGGGCAGGCGGCGTGTCATAGGGTCAGGCGCTGCGATAACCGGGCAGGCTGGCCAGCGCGATTCGGCTGCGCATGAAGGTGCCGGTGCCGCGCGCGACCTCCTCGCCATCCGCCGTGATCAGCCGCGCATCGCCGACGAACACGCGCCGCTGGCCGTTGACCCAGCGTCCTTCGGCGACCACCGGCCCCGCCGACAGCGGGCGGGTCAGCAGCAGGTTGAACTGCGTGGTCAGCAGGAAACGATCGGTGATCAGGCTGTTGCAGGCATAGAAGGCCGCATCGTCCAGCATCTTGAAATAGGTCGTGCCATGCGCCGCGCCGGCGGCATGGTAATGATCGCGCGTCACCTCGAAACTGATCCGCGCCACGCCGGGCTCGGGAATCGACAGGGTGGACGCGAACAGGCGGTTGATCGGCGCCGCCGCATAAAGCGATTCCAGCGCGCGATGATGCGCCTCGGCGCCTTCAGGCTGCATCCCGGCCCATCCCCGGCTCGTCCGCCGTCAGCAGGGCGTAGATCGCATCGCGCGATCCCGCGCCGCGCAGCTTGGCGACGAAGCCATGGTCGCGGAACCGGCCCGAAACTCGCGCCAGCGCCTTCAGATGATCCGCTCCCGCGCTGGCGGGGGACAGCATCCCGACGACGATGTCGACCGGCATGTCGTCGATCGCGTTGAACTCGATCGGTTGCGCCAGCCGCGCGACGATCACCACGATGCGCGACAGCCCCGGCAGCCGCGCATGCGGGATCGCCACGCCGCCGCCAAAGCCGGTCGAGCCCAGCTTCTCACGCTCGGCGAGCGCATTGGTTACCATGCTGGGATCCAGCCCCAGCGGCGGGCCGGCAAGCGCGCCCAGCTGCTGGAACAGGATCTTCTTGTTGTTCGCCATCACCCCGACCACGACCAGGTCGGGGTGGAGGAGGTCACTCAAATCGCTCGCCATCGTAGTCGGCGTTACCCCGCTCGTTGCGGCTCGACCCAGCCGATCGTGCCGTCGCCGCGCCGATAGACCATGTTGTACGAGCCCGTCCCGCTGTTCTTGAACAAAAGCGCATTGGTGTTGCGCAGGTCGAGCATCATCACCGCGTCGGACACGGTCGCATCGGGCACGTCGACGCGCGTTTCGGCGATGATCAGCGGGGCGTCCTGTTCCTCGTCCTCGCCGATCCGCTCGGCGAACAGCGTGTACCCGGCATTGTCCAGATTGTCGTAGGCGCCATTCTCCGCCAGCGCCTGCGCCTGCCCGGCGTTGCGGTCCTTTAGCCGGCGCATGTAGCGGCGCAGCTGCTTCTCGATCTTCTCCGCCGCACCGTCAAAGGCGAGGTGCGCGTCCGGCGCGTCATGCCGGCCCTTCAGCACCAGTCCCTGCATGACATGCGCGACGATGTCGCAACTGAACCCGCCATTGGGTCCCTGGCCAAATGTCACCTGCGCCGAAATCGCGCGACTGAAATATTTCTCGGCCATGCCTTGCAGCCGAGTGTCGACATGATCCTTCAGCGCATCACCCGTTTCCACCTGGTGACCAGATACCCGGATTTCCATCGACTCATTCTCCATTGCTGGCCCGGCGTGCTTGCGCCGGTGCGTTGGGCGTCAACCGGACGCCGCGGCCCCCCAGATCGGATTCTTGATCTTTGTCATGAACGCTGAATGGGCGGTAAGTTCCGCATCGCTGGGTGCGAAATGCCGCGGGGCGCGCACCGGGCGCGGCGGAGCGTCGGCGACGGCCACCTCCTCCACCACCAGATCGCTGACCAGCGACAGGCCGATCTGCCGCCCGCCCATCAGCTCGACATAGACCTGCGCCAGCAGTTGCGCGTCGAGCAATGCGCCGTGCAGCACGCGGTGCGACCGGTCGATGCCATAGCGCGAGCACAAGGCGTCCAGCGTCAGCTTCGCGCCGGGATGGCGCTGCTTGGCGATCGCCAGCGTGTCGACCATCCGGCTGGTGCAGATCAGGTCGCGCCCGCACCGCCCCAGTTCGCCGTTGAGAAAGCCGAAGTCGAACGAGGCATTGTGCGCGATCAGCGGCGCGTCGCCGACAAAGGCGATCAGCTCCTCCGCCACCGCGGGGAACAACGGCTTGTCGGCGAGAAACGCGTCGGACAGGCCGTGGATCGCGAACGCGCCCGGCGGCATCGTGCGCTCGGGATGGAAATAGGCGTGAAAGGTGCGCCCTGTTTCGCAGCGGTTGATCAGCTCGACACAGCCGATCTCGACCATCCGGTCCTCGCCAAAGGTGAAGCCGGTGGTTTCGGTGTCGAAGACGATTTCGCGCATGCGCTGATTATCGGACTTCCACCTCGTTCAGGCAAGCGATCACCCGGCGAACATGGCTACGTGTTTCCTCGATGGGGACGTCGGTCGGGATGACGAAATCGGCCTGCGCGCGCTTGTCGGCGTCGGGCACCTGCCGCGCCAGGATCGCGTCCAGCTTCGCTTCCGACATGCCCGGCCGCTGCAAGGTTCGGGCGCGCTGCACCTCGGGGGCGGCGGAGACGACCACCACCTTGTCCATCGCGCGCTGCCCGCCGGTCTCGAACAACAGCGGCACGTCGAAGATGACCATCGGCGCATCGGCATTGGCCGCCAGGAACGCCGCCCTCTCCTCCCCCACCGCCGGGTGGACGATCGCCTCCAGCGCCTTCATCGCCGCATCGTCGCCAAGCACCGCCTCGGCGAGCGCGGTGCGATTGACCCCCTGCGCGCCTGTCGTGCCGGGAAAACGCGCCTCGATCGCGGCAACGACGCGGCCGGTCGGCCCCTGCAGCTTGTGCACCTCGGCATCGGCATCGAACACGGGAATGCCTTCGTCGGCAAACATCGCCGCGACGGTGGACTTGCCCATGCCGATCGATCCGGTGAGCCCCACTTTCAGCATTCCCTTTTCTCCCCTCATCGCCCGCCCGTGCGGCGGCGCTTCATCGTGCCGTCAGGCGTCGCCGCCGATCAGCCGCGCGCGCAATTCGGCGTCATGCTCGCGCGGTGCCGGTTGGCCGAAGAACAATTCGAACGCCGCCGCCGCCTGCCCGACCAGCATTTCCAGCCCGTCGATCGTCTCCAGCCCGCGCGCCTCGGCCGCATCCAGCAACGGCGTGTGCAGCGGCGCATAGACGATGTCATAGACCAGCGCGTCGGCGGGGAGCGGCAGCAGGTCGAGGTCGAGCGCCGGCTGCCCCTCCATCCCCAGCGCGCTGGTGTTGACCAGCAGCTTCGCCGCCGGCAGCCGCCCCGTGAGCGGCAGCACCTCGCCCTTCAGCCTGAAGCGGCTCAGCAACGCCGCGGCCTTCAGCGGCGATCGGTTGAGGATCGTCACCGGGCCGACTTTCATCCGTGACAGCGCGAACAGCACCGCGCGCGCCGCCCCGCCCGCGCCGACGATCGCCACCGGCGCGCCGGTCAGGTCGACGTCGGCGATCGGCGCATAGAAACCCGCAGCATCGGTATTGGTCCCGAACAGCGTGTCCGGCCCCTGCCGCACCACCGTGTTCATCGCCCCGATGCTATCGCGCACCCCGCCAGGGTCATCGACCAGGTCGAGCATCGCCACCTTGTGCGGGATGGTCACGTTGCACCCGCGCCACGCCGGATCGGCGCGCCGCTCGGCAATGAAGCGCGGCAGGTCATCGCTGGTGACGCGCGTCGCGCGATACTCGGCGTCGATCCCCAGCTTCTCGAGCCAGAAGCCGTGGATGATCGGCGACTTGGAATGGGCGATCGGATCCCCGATCACTTCGGCATAGGGCCTGGTCATGCCGGCAACACGCTCCGTTCACGCAAGTAAGAGAGGACCGGCAACAGGGGCATGCCCAGCACGGTGAACTGGCTGCCCTCGATCCGGCTGAACAATTGCGCGCCCGGCCCCTCGATCCGGTAGCAGCCGACACAGCCCGAAATCGCCGGCCATTCGGCGCCGAGATAGGTGTCGATAAAGGCGTCGGACAGCGGCCGCACCATCATCCGCGCGCGATCGACATGCCGCCACACCGGGCGGCCGCCCTCGGCGATCACCGCCGCGCTGACGAGGTCGTGGCGCTTGCCCGACATCATCGCCAGGTGCCGCGCGGCATCCTCGCGGCTTTCCGGCTTGGACAGGATCGTGCCATCCTCCAGCACCGCCAGGCTGTCCGATCCCAGCACCAGTGCCTGCGGATGGCGCTGCGACACTTTCAGCGCCTTCATCTCGGCCAGCGCGTCGGCCAGGTCGCGCGGCGCGATCGCACCCAGCGCCGCCTTGGCGGCATCCTCGTCCACCATCGCCGGCTCGGCGTGGAACGGCACGCCGGCGGCGGTCAGCATCGCCATGCGCGAGGCGGATTGGGAGGCAAGCACAAGCGTCAGCGCGCTCGAACCGGGGGCAGCAGGCGTCACGGCGTCTTTATTCCTTCAGCGTTCCATCATGCCGGTGCCGCCCGCGCGCTCGTTGAACAAGGAAATGACGGCGGCGGCCGTTTCCTCGATCGAGCGGCGGGTGACGTCGATCACCGGCCAGCCATGGTCGGCGAACATGCGCCGGGCATAGCTCAGCTCGTGGATCACGGCTTCCTGATCGACATAGGATGTCTCGGGCGCCTGGTTCAGCGACAGCAAGCGGTTGCGCCGCACCTGGATCAGCCGGTCGGGACTGGTGGTCAGCCCGACGATCAGCGGGTTCTTCAGCGTGAACAGGCTTGCGGGCGGCGGGCTTTCCACCACGATCGGGATATTGGCGACCTTGAACCCGCGATTGGCGAGATAGATCGACGTTGGCGTCTTGGACGATCGCGAGACGCCGGCCAGCACGATGTCGGCGTCCTCCCATTCTTCCCACAGGACGCCATCGTCATGCGCAATGGTGAACTGGATCGCATCGACGCGCGCGAAATAGGCCGCGTCCAGCACGTGCTGGCGCCCCGGCTTGTTCTTGGCCTGCTGCCCGAGCAGCGCGGACAATGCGTCGTTGACCGGGTCGAGCGGCGCGACCAGCGGCAGGCCCAGCGACTGGCAGCGCTGCTCCAGCGCGCGGCGCGTCGCCGGATTGACCAGCGTGTAGATCACCAGCCCCGGGTTCTGCGCGATTTCCTGCAGGATGCGGTCGAGATGCGCCTCGGTGCGCACCATCGGCCAGAAATGGCGGACGGTTTCCACGTCGTCATATTGCGAGAGCGCCGCCTTTGCGATGTTCTCCAGCGTCTCGCCGGTGGAATCCGACAAAAGGTGCAGATGCAGCTTAACCGTCATCGGCATGAATCTGTGGATAACATGGGGATAAGCGGTAGCGTAACCGACGCGCCCGGCCAAGCGGGACACCCGATCGTGGAAAACCGATCATTTATCCACAATCCCGTCCACGCCGGATGGTTTCCCCCACAGGCTGTGGATAATGGGGACAGCTGAATCGAATCCCCGGGAGTCCGCGACTCTGCGTGGGTCAACCTGTTGGCAATCAGGGGACGAACGCATAAGCCCCGGCACCAACGCGCCAACATCATCTCACAACCCTGTGAATCTTACTTTTGAGTAGAAGCATGGACGCCCAAACCGATTCCAAACCGCTGTTGGATGTCCTGAAAGGGCAGCGCCGCGCGCGGCCACCGATGTGGCTCATGCGCCAGGCGGGCCGCTATTTGCCCGAATATCGCGCGCTCCGGGCCGAAAAGGGCGGATTCCTCGCGCTCGCCACCGATCCGGAGGCAGCCGCCGAGGTGACTCTGCAACCGATCCGCCGCTTCGGTTTCGACGGCGCGATCCTCTTCTCCGACATCCTGATGGTGCCCTGGGCGCTGGGCCAGGACCTGACCTTCGGGCCGGGGGAGGGGCCGCGCCTCACCCCGCGGCTGGTCGATCACGCGCTCGCTTCGCTGCAACCGGTTCCCGAACGGCTCGACCCGGTGTACGCCACCGTGCGCCGTGTCGCCGCCGCGCTGCCGGCCGAAACCACCTTCCTCGGCTTTGCTGGCTCGCCCTGGACGGTCGCGACCTACATGGTCGCCGGGCAGGGCAGCCGCGACCAGGCCGAAACGCGCAGCATGGCCTATCGCGATCCCACCACGTTCGGCGCGATCATCGATGCGATCATCGCCAGCACGGTCGACTATCTCGCGGCGCAGATCGACGCCGGGGTGGAGGCGGTGCAGCTGTTCGACAGCTGGGCCGGCACGCTCTCGCCCGCACAGTTCGAACGCTGGGTCATCGCGCCCAATGCCGCGATCGTCTCGGCGCTTAAGGCGCGCCATCCCGACACGCCGATCATCGGCTTTCCGAAGGGGGCAGGGGGCAAGTTGCCGGCCTATGCCCGCGAGACGGGCGTCGATGCGTTGGGGCTCGATGAAACCGTCGATCCGGCCTGGGCCGACGCCAACCTGCCCGAGATGCTGCCGGTGCAGGGCAATCTCGATCCGCTCGCGCTCATCGCCGGGGGCGCAGCGCTCGATTCAGCGGTCGACCGCATCCTTGCGGCCTTCCCCCGCCGTCCGCATATCTTCAACCTCGGCCACGGCATCGATCAGCACACGCCGATCGCGCATGTCGAGCAGGTGATCGCCAGGGTACGCGGATCAGAGGCAGGCGGGTCGGGAGCGCACGGCTGATGGGTGTAGGATTTCTCGGCGAATACTACCTTTGGGTGAAGGCCGCGCACGTCATCTTCGTCATCTTCTGGATGGCGGGGCTGTTCATCCTGCCGCGCTATCTGGTCCATCATCAGGATGGCCTCGGCGACCCCGCTGAGGAGGACCGCTGGAAGCTGCGCGAAGGCCGCCTGCGCCGCATCATCCTGACGCCCGCGATGATCGCCGTCTGGGTCATCGGCCTCGCGCTGGCGATCAACATCGGCCTCCTGGTGACGATCCAGGGCCTCGCCTGGCTCCATGCCAAGCTGTTCGTCGTCTATCTGCTGACCGGCTATCAGGCGGTCATGGTCGGCTATGCCAAGAAGCTTGCCGTGGGCAAGGCGCCCTGGCCCGGCCGCCGGCTGCGGATGATGAACGAGGTGCCTGCGCTCGCCGTCATCATCATCGTGATTCTGGCGGTGGTGAAGCCGTTCTGATCCCGTTGGCGTGACATTTGGCCGGCAGCGGCCGGAATCAGGCCGTTGGTCGCCCGGATACAGGCCGGGCGCGGTGTGATGGAGGCCGCAGGACGCGCTTGACTATGCCCTGACGCGCTCCTACGTCGCGGCTTACGGTGTGGCCTTTCGGCCCGCTGCCTCCTTGCAGTCTCGTTGCCGCGCGAACGTCTTTTCCGCCGACCGGGCTTTCTCCCCAACCGATTCACATCGGACTCAAACATGCATCTCAAAGATCTCAAGAAGAAAGCCCCGGCAGAGCTGGTCCAGCTGGCCGAGGAGCTTGGCGTCGAGGGCGCCTCCACCCTGCGCAAGCAGGACCTGATGTTCGCGATCCTCAAGGTCCAGGCCGAGGAAGGCGAGCAGATCATGGGCGAGGGCACGATCGAGGTGCTCCCCGACGGCTTCGGCTTCCTGCGCTCGCCAGAGGCGAACTATCTCGCCGGTCCCGACGACATCTACGTCTCGCCTAACCAGGTCCGCAAGCATGGCCTGCGCACCGGCGACACGGTCGAGGGCGAGATCCGCGGGCCCAAGGACGGCGAACGCTATTTCGCGCTGACCAAGCTGGTTCGCGTCAATTTCGATGATCCCGACGCGGTGCGTCACCGCGTGAACTTCGACAATCTCACTCCGCTCTATCCCGAAGAGCGGCTGAAGATGGAGATCGAGGATCCGACGCTGAAGGACAAGACCGGCCGCGTGCTCGATCTTGTCTCGCCGATCGGCAAGGGTCAGCGCTGCCTCATCGTCGCCCCGCCGCGCGTCGGCAAGACGGTGATGATGCAGAACATCGCCCGCGCGATTTCGCTCAACCATCCCGAAGTGTTCCTGATCGTGCTGCTGATCGACGAGCGCCCGGAAGAAGTCACCGACATGCAGCGCACGGTGAACGGCGAGGTCGTGTCCTCGACCTTCGACGAGCCGGCGACGCGCCACGTCGCGGTGGCCGAAATGGTGATCGAAAAGGCCAAGCGCCTGGTCGAGCACAAGAAGGACGTGGTGATCCTGCTCGACAACATCACCCGCCTCGGCCGCGCCTACAACACGGTTGTGCCGTCGTCGGGCAAGGTGCTGACCGGCGGTGTCGACGCGAATGCCCTGCAGCGTCCAAAGCGCTTCTTCGGCGCCGCACGCAACATCGAGGAAGGCGGCAGCCTCACCATCATCTCGACCTCGCTGATCGACACCGGCAGCCGCATGGACGAGGTGATCTTCGAAGAGTTCAAGGGCACCGGCAACGCCGAAATCGTGCTCGACCGCAAGGTTTCGGACAAGCGCATCTTCCCGGCGATCGATGTATCGAAGAGCGGCACCCGCAAGGAAGAGCTGCTGGTCGAGAAGGACAAGCTCAGCAAGATGTGGGTACTGCGCCGCATCCTCATGCAGATGGGCACCGTCGATGCGATGGAGTTCCTGCTAGGCAAGATGAAGGATTCCAAGACCAACGAGGATTTCTTCGCGAGTATGAACCAGTAAGGGTTCCGTCAGGGCGGGGCGGCAGGCGCCTGTCGGCCGCCCGTCCTGGTTGCGAGATTACAGGTGCCGTGCGCCAGCCTCCGACCGAACATGTCGGTGTGGCGCGGTGCCGCTCCCCCTCGGCACCGCGCCCGCGGATACGCGCCGTCCCCCTGTTGGCGACGCGCCTCCACCGCATGAAGCGAGCATGCCGCGCCATTCAGCGCTGATGCGCGTCGGACACCATCCGGGAAAAACCCGGTAAGACGCTCATCTCCGGGAATTTTCCGGGTGGCGAACCGCTCGCTGCCGGCGCAAGGCAAGGGCAATGGCAAGCCGCTTGCTCTCCTTCGCGCCGGGTGACAGGCGCGCCCCGGTGCTGGCAGGCCTGCATCCCACCGCGTCGCGCCTGCGCACCGATGCGCTGCTTCTCGCCCTCTACGCGGCCGGGTTCCTCCTGGCCCATGCCATCGCGGTTCGCTGGGGTGGCGATGGCTATTATTCGCTATGGTTCCCTGCCGCCGGCCTGCGCTTCGCGTTGCTCTGGCGGGCAGGGGTGCGTTTCACCCTGCCGGTCGCGGCGGTCGAGCTTGCAGCCAATCTCGCGACGGGCGCGGTCGTTCTTCGCGGCGAGGACGGGGCCTTGGTGGTGCTGAGCGTCATCCGCCCGGCGCTGGCCTATGGCTTGGCGATCTATGCCGTCCAGTGGCTGACCCGCGGGGCAAAGGCGGATGACGCCTTTTTTGCGCCGCCGATGCCGTTTGCGCTGGCGAGCGTGGCTGCGCCGTTCGCGGCCGCCCTTGCCGCCCTGCCGCAGGCGCTGTTGCGGCCTGAGCTGACCGGGGTGGCGGACGTGCGCGGCGTCGTGCTGTCGCTCAGCGCCTTCACCATTGGTGATCTTCTTGGCGTGCTGCTGGTCGCGCCTGCCTTGCTCTGGGTGGCCGACGCCGTGCTCGCGCCGAGCGCGCGTCCGGTGCGACGACCGTCGCCTGCTCTGTTGGTCGAGGCCTTCGGGGTGTTGCTGGCAGGGCTGGGCGTGGCCGGCGGTCTCGCGTGGATCGGCCTTGGTCTGCAGCCGGCGCCGGCGCTGGTGGCGATTGCCTGGGTTGGCCTGCGGTTCGGGCGTGTGGCGGCCTGGGCGGCGCTGCTGTGCGTGGCGGCGATCGTCCTGCCGCTCTCGGCCGGCGCGATGGACACCGGCGATCGGTTGCAACTCCACCTCGGCCTCGCAACGATCGCGGTCGCGGGATATCTCGCCGGCAGCTTCGCCGACGCGCAGATCCAGGCGCGCGAGGATCTCGCCAGGCGTGATCGGCTGCTCTTCCAGGCCGAGCGCCTGAAGACGCTGCGCGCCATGTCGGTCGCGGTGATTCACGAAATCTCGCAGCCGCTGTCGACGCTGTCGATCGAGGCGCGGCATCTGCATGAATCCGCACAGGGCGCCTCCCCGGAGGTCGAGAAAACCGCGGCGCTAATTCATGCCAAGGCGACGCAATTGTCCGATCTGGTGCGCCGCCTGCGCCGCTACGGCGGCCGTGTCGTCGATCAACCAACCCCGCTGCCGCTCACCGCGCTATTCGACAGCGTCCTGCCGCTCGCCGGCCCGGAGGTTACCGCCCTGGGCGCGAGGATCACCATTGAGCCGCTGGACGCGGACATCCTGATCGAGGGGCAGGAGGTCGAGCTTGCCCAGGCGCTGGTCAATTTGGTCCGCAACGCCGCCCAGGCCTGCGGCCGGGGCGGGGAGGTGGTGCTGTCCGCGCGCAAGGAGGGCGCGGTGGCCATCATCACCGTCGCCAACCGGCATCGCGCTGACCTGCCGCCGCAGCCCGGCATGGGGGTCGGCACGCTGGTCGCCCGTGCGATCCTCGAGGCACATGGCGGCACGCTGACCCGCGAGACGGGCAGCGATGCGATGGTGCGCGCGACCATCACCTTGCCGCTGATCGGAGTTCCGGAATGAAGGAAACGCCGGTCTATGTCGTCGATGATGACGCTGATCTCGGCGCCAGCGTGGCGCGCCTGCTCGGTCGGCACGGTTTTGCTGCGCAGGCGTTTGTCGATCCCGCCGCGCTGCTGGGCCTCTATGCCGCGGCACCTGCCCAATGCATCGTGACCGACGTGATGATGGGTGATCTCGACGGCTTTGCCTTTGCCGATCGCGTGCGCGCGATTGATCCGGCGACGTCGATCGTCTTCATGACCGCCTGGCCGACCACCGCCAACGCCGTTGATTCCGTGCGCCGCTATGGCGGGCTCGATTATCTGGAAAAGCCGATCGACGAGGATCGCCTGGTCGCGGCCGTGGCCGAGGGGGTGGCGTGGAGCCGCCAGCGCCGCGAGACGCACGCGCGGACCGCACAGCTGACCGCGCGTGAGCGTCAGGTGTTCGACCTGCTGGTGCTGGGCCACCCCAACAAGGTGATCGCCGACCAGCTCGGCCTGTCGCCCAAGACGATCGAGGATCATCGCGCTGCCGTGATGGCCAAGACCGGGGTCAACGGCCTCGCGCAGCTGATCGCGCTGACCCGATGACCGGATCCGTCACGTCATTCGGCGGAGACGCCGCGATGGACGACCAGCTCGTCGAACTCGCCATCCTTGGGATCCTGGCCGAGCGGTCGGAGGTCTATCCGCCGTATCTCGTCAGTGAACTGCGTCGTCGTGCGCCGATGCTGCGCGTGGAACTCGTGGGCCCGGTGCTGGAGCGGCTGTGGCGGGAACGGCGCGTGGCCCGGCTGTGGCACCGCTATCTGCTTCCTGACCGCGTGCCGACGGTGCGCGCACGCTGGCTGTCGATGATCGAGCATAGTCGCACGAGCCGCGCCGCGCGTGAGGCGGCGGGCGCCGCTTATGATGATGGTCAGGCGCTGCTGCAGACATGGGATGGCTGGCGCATCGGCGCGGTGGACGCCTGACCGGCGCCCGCCCGAAATCTCCGGGTTCATTGAACCGAGGCACATAGTGATGCATATATGAGGCAAGGAGTGCACTCATGCTTGCCGCTTTCCTCGACGACATCCGCGACCAGGACCTGATTGCCCCCCGCCGCATGGCGGAGCGGCTGCGCCTGCCGATGTCGCGTCTGGCGAAGCTGGCACATCTGAACCGCAACACCATGGCGGCCCGTCCCGACAGCCCCGCCGTGCAGACGAAGCTGGGCGAGATTGCCCGCATCATCGCGCGCGCCGCGGAACTGGCGGGCGACGAGGGGCGGGCGATCATCTGGTTCAAGCATCAGCCGATCGCCGGCTTCGGCAAGACGGCGGAGGAACTGGTGGAGGCCGGCCGTGCCGATGCGGTCATGTGGACGCTCGAAAGCATGGATCAGGGTAGCTACGCCTGATCTCGCCCGGGCGATCGGACGCTCCCGTGCCGCACCAGCCGCTTCTCCCGCTCACCGGACGCTTCTGGCGCATGCTGGGGGTCCGGTGGCAGCGGCGCCCCTATGACAGTGGATCGCACCTGACCGGTGGCCGCTGGAATCCGGTCGGCACGCCGGCGCTGTATCTGTCGGCGGATTACAACACCGCGATTCAGGAGATGCACCAGGATCTGGTGTGCCCCGGAACGCTCGTCGCCTTTGACGTCGCGGCGGATTCAATCGCTGACCTCGGTGACGCAGATCCGGCCATCACCCTTGCCTTGTGGCGGCAGATCCACATGATCGACCGCAAGACGCCGCCAAGCTGGGCGCTCGCGAGCAAGCTGATCGCCGCAGGGGCGCAAGGCGCGCTGGTTCCCTCGGCGCAGCATCGCGGTGGCCGTAACCTCGTGTTGTGGCGCTGGCACGACGCGGCCGCCGCAGGAGAGGGCGCTCGCCTCAGCCTGCTCGATCCGGAGCGCGCGCTGACCGGGCGTGACTGACGCCAAGCGCGGCTTTGTTCGTTCGAGGCGGGCGGAGTGCCTCCTGATCGGCGGATATCAGCCGACGCTGGCGGACGCTGTTGCGCTGGGATAACGACGTGGCGCAACCGGGGCGGTTCAGGACCGTTCCACCACCAGCCATGCCGGAGCCTTTGCGTTGATCCTCACTCTTCTTGCTCAAGCGGCTGCTGCCATACAGGGGCCCGGCTCGCTGGGTGACATCTGGCAGCATATCCTTGCCGATTTTTCGAACCTCTCCGAGCCTGCGGCGCTGGCCGCCTTCGGTCAGGTGCTGATGATCGATCTGGTGCTGGCCGGCGACAATGCGGTCGTCGTCGGGGCGCTCGCCGCGGGCCTGCCCGCCGAACAGCGCAAGAAGGTCATCCTGATCGGCATTATCGCCGCCCTCGTGCTGCGCATCGCCTTTGCGCTGGTGGTGACATGGCTGATGGGGATCGTCGGCCTGATCTTTGCCGGCGGCCTGCTGCTCTTGTGGGTCAGCTGGAAATTCTGGCGTGAATTACGGGCCGATTCGCACATCAACGCAGGCTCGGAAGAGATCGAGGGCGACGAGCGGTCGGGCCTCGCGCCCGCGCGGTCGTTCGCGTCGGCCGCCTGGGCGGTTGCCATTGCCGACGTGTCGATGAGCCTCGACAACGTTCTCGCCGTCGCGGGTGCCGCGCGCGAGCATCCCGGCATCCTCGTCGTTGGCCTGATCCTGTCGGTCGCGCTGATGGGGTTGGCCGCGAATTTCATCGCCCGCATCATCGGCCGCTATCGCTGGATCGCCTATATCGGCCTCGCCGTGATCGTCTTCGTTGCGTTCAAGATGATCTACGAAGGCTGGGTCGGCACGGGCGAGACGGTCGGCATCATCACCCTGTTCTGAGCCGCGATCGCTTCGGCTGACGGGAACCGGAGGGGGTTCACCACGCGTTCAACCCCTCCGGCCGATACGCCGCGCAGTGACCAACGGGAGAGTCATGGTGAAATTTGTGGTGCCATTTGCTGTTGCGGTCGTCATCGCTGCGCCCGCAGCCGCGCAATCGGGTGATCTGGCGCAGGTCCAGAACCATCTGCGCGCGGTCAACACGATGACGGCGAATTTCACGCAGACCGACCGCGCCGGCAAGACGGTGACCGGCACGCTGTCGCTCAAGAAGCCGGGCAAGATCCGCTTCCAATATGAAAAGAGCGTACCGATCCTGGTCGTCGGCGACGGTAAGGCGCTGACCTTCATCGACTATTCGGTGCGTCAGGTGCAGCGCTGGCCGATCACCAATTCGCCGCTCGGCGTGCTGATCAACCCGGATCGCGATATCAGCCGTTATGCCAAGGTGATCCCGGGCGCGGACCCCCGCGTGCTGTCGGTGGAGGGCTATGACCCCAAACACCCTGAATATGGTCGTATCACCATGGTCTTCGCGCGCGACGCGTCAGCCCCGGGTGGGCTCATGCTGCAGGGCTGGGTGACGCTCGACAGCCAGGGTAATCGCACGACCATCCGGCTCGATAATCAGCGCTTCAACGTGCCGGTGAGCGATGGAACGTTCCGCTGGAACGATCCACGGAGGACCAGCCCGCGCAGCTGATTGATTTAGATAGATTCCGTTCATCTAGGCGACAGGTATGTGATTCTAGAACATGAGGTGCGGATGTGGGGCGATCCGGGATTTTCCCCCTGTTGCCCGGACAATGTTCCACACTCCCCCTGCGTGACGAACGCCAGGTCGGCCCTCGCTCCATGCCCCCGGAGCGAGGGCCTTTCCTTTTCCGCGGGTTCTACTCTCGCGGCGCGCTACGGGGTATCGGCCGATCGGTTGTGAGCGGCGCAGCCTCCCGCTACAGCCACTGGCGTGAAGATCGTCAGCTGGAACATCAATTCGGTTCGCTTCCGTCTCGACATTGTCGAGCAATTCCTTCGGGAGGCGGCGCCAGACATCCTGTGCCTTCAGGAAACCAAGGTCATCGATGCGGATTTCCCCGCCGCCAGCTTCCGCGCGCTGGGCTATGATCATGTCCTGATCCACGGGCAGCGGATGCATCACGGCGTCGCGATCATCAGCCGCGTGCCGCTGGCCGAAGACGATCGTTTCGATTGGCAGGCCAATCGCGAGGCCCGGCATATCGGCGTTCGCTTGCCTAACGGGGTACGGCTGGAAAATGTCTATGTGCCGGCCGGCGGCGACGTACCCGACCGGGAGGTGAACCCGAAGTTCGGCCAGAAGCTCGATTTCGTGCAGCGCATGACCGAATGGTCCGCCTCGCTCAACTGCCCAACTATCCTGACCGGCGATTTCAACATCGCGCCGCTGCCGTCCGACGTGTGGAGCCACAAGGCATTGCTCAAGGTGGTCAGCCATACCCCGGTGGAGGTCGAGGCGCTCGGCCGGCTGCAGCAATCCAACAGCTGGGTCGATCTTGGCCGGCATTTCTACCCCGCCCCGGCGCGGCTCCATACCTGGTGGAGCTATCGCTCGCCCGACTGGACCAAGAATGATCGCGGCCGGCGCCTCGATCACATGTGGGCGACCAGCGACGTGGCTGAGGCGGCACGATCGCATCAGGTGTTCGAGGCGTGCCGCAGCTGGCTCAAGCCTTCCGATCACGTACCGATCATGACGGAGTTCGACTTTTGACCGGCGCGCGCCAGCCCGATCCCAAGGCGGCGGCGCGGGCGATTGACGCCCTCCGACGCGGGTGGCCGATCCGTATCGGTGCGCTTGCGCTTCTGCCGATCGAAACTGCCGATCCGCTGCGGCTGGAGGCCTTCGATCCCACGGCTGAGGCGCCCGTGCTGCTCTCCGCTGGCCGTGCGGAGACGCTGAAGCTCGCCAATCAGCGCGAGGCTGCCGTGCCCGACGCGCCGGTGCTGGTCGATCGTGCGCCATGGATTGATTTTGCCGGCGGCACTGCGCTGGCCGATCCGCAGCTTGATCTCGCGACGCCGCTGAAAGGGCCGTTCCGTGCAATCGAGGTGGTCTCCCCCGACGACGCACGCGCGGCGCTGCGGCTCGCGCGGGTCGCGGGGATGCTGCCGGCCTTCTTCGTCCGCCCGGATGGCCCGGCCGAGGTCACGCTGACCGCAGCAGATATCGATGCGCACGAGGACGCGATACGCCTCAGCATCGCCGCGCGCGCCCGCCTGCCGGTCGCCCATGCCGAAGATGCCGAGATCGTCGCCTTCCGCACCCCGGAGGGGCCGGGCGAACACGTCGCGCTGCTGATCGGCGCGCCCAACGGTCAGCCGCCGCTGGTGCGGCTGCACAGCGAATGCCTGACGGGCGACGCGCTGGGCAGCCTGAAATGCGATTGCGGGCCACAGCTCGACGCCGCGTTGAAGGCGATCGCTCAGGCCGGCTGGGGCATCCTCTTGTACCTGCGGCAGGAGGGGCGGGGAATCGGCCTCGTCAACAAGCTGCGCGCCTATGCGCTGCAGGATCAGGGCTTCGACACGGTCGACGCCAATACCCGTCTTGGTTTTGCGATCGACGCGCGGGATTTCGGCGTTGCGGCGCGGATGCTCGACCTGCTCGGCCAGCGCGACATCCGGCTGCTGACCAACAACCCCGGCAAGGTGCAGGGGCTGGAGGCGCATGGCATCAATGTGGTGGAGCGGGTGCCGCATTTCCTGCCGACCAACCCGCACAACGAGCATTATCTCGCCACCAAGCGCGACCGGACCGGCCACCAGCTCTGACCGATATGGGGTAGGCGCGCCGCGGTGCTGGCGGGGTTACGCGCTCGCCGGCAGGCCGAGCGCGCGGCGGACGCCCTCGAAATCGTGCGCGATCGTGTGGACGCCAATCTTGCGCAGCCGCTCGTCATGCCCAAGCGCGCAATGACTGCCGGCGCACAGGCCGATCACATGTGCACCGCTGGCAACCGCGCCGGTGGCCCCGACGGGCGAATCCTCCAGGATCACGCAGCGTTCGATCGGCACGCCCAGCTGCGCCGCGCCATGCAAATACAGGTCAGGCGCCGGCTTGCCGCGGGCGACATGCTCTCCCCCGGAATATAGATGATCGCCGAACACGTCTTCCAGCCCCAGGTGGCGCAGGTGCGTGCTGATCCACCGTGTCGAGCTGGAAGAGACGATCGCTTTGGGCAGGTCGGCCGGCAGCGATCGAACAAAGGCAACCGCCCCCACGACCTCTTCGACGCCTTCCAGGAGGACGCGCTCATTCTCGGCGAGGCGCGCCTCGTTCCAATTGGCGGGCAGCGGGCCGCCGATGAAATCCTCCACACGGTTGAGGAAGTCCTGGCCGGCCAGCCCCATGAAGCGGGCCATCGATTCCTCCGGCGTGATCGGATGGCCGTTTGCGGACAGAAAATCGGCGATATGCTTGTTGCCGAGAAACTCGCTCTCGATCAGCACGCCATCGAAATCGAAAAGCAGCGCGTCAAAATCGATCATGCGGCCGCCTCCGGCTGGGTGCGGGCGCCGAACAGTGCCGACCCGATGCGCACATGTGTGGCGCCGATCATCACCGCTGTCTCGAAATCATCCGACATCCCCATGCTGAGGCCCGTTAGTCCTTCCTCACGCGCCAGCTTCGCCAAGAGCGCAAAATAAGGCGCGGCATCGACCCCGACCGGGGGAATGCACATCAACCCGGCGACCGGCAGGTCCGCCTGCCGCGCCTCGGCAAGCAGCGCGGGCAGGTCGTCGATCGCGCACCCGCCCTTTTGCGGCTCCTCGCCAATATTCACCTGAACGAAGCAGGGCAGACGACGATCCTGCGCATCCATCGCGCGGCCCAGCGCGCCGACCAGTGAGGGCCGATCGACGGCGTGGATCACGTCGGCCAGCGCCACGGCATCGGCCGCCTTGTTCGATTGCAGCTGGCCGATCAGGTGCAGCGTGACGTCGGGAAATTGCTCGCGCAGCGCCGGCCATTTGGCGGCCGCCTCCTGCACCCTGTTCTCACCGAAATGGCGCTGGCCGGCCTCCAGCAGTGGCACGATGGCCTCGGCCCCATGCGTCTTGGAAACGGCGATCAGCGTCACATCGCTCGCCCTGCGGCGGGCGAGCTTGGCGGCGTGCGCGATGCGGGTGGTGATCGCGGCGAGACGGTCGTCGGCGTGCATCGCCCGCGCTATAGGCAGGCGGATGCCGCGCCGCCAGCCTGTCCCGACCACCCGGCCGATTCCCAGCATCTGGTTGATGACGGACGAGCGGATGGGGAAGCGGCTGTGGCACGCCGTCCAACGCCTGCCGCGCGGGGCAGGGATCGTCTTTCGCCATCATCGCACCCCGCTGGCGCAGCGGCGGCGGCTGTTCGCCCGCCTGCTGCGGCTGGCGCGGTCGCGCGGGCTTGTACTGGTGCGCGCCGGCGAGGTGGCATTGCCGGGCGAGATGGGGGTGCATCGCGGCACGTCCGGGGCGTTCGTCACCTGGCCGGTCCATAATCGGCACGAAGCACGCGCCGCGCGCCGCGCTGGCGCTGCAATCGCCTTCGTATCGCCGGTCTTCGCCACGCGCTCCCACCCGGGCGCGCGGGGGTTGGGGATGGCGCGTGCGGCAGCGCTCGCCCGCGCCTTGCCGATGCGGCGGATCGCGCTTGGCGGCATGGACGCGCGCCGTTTCCGACAAAGCGCTAATTTCGATGGCTGGGCGGCGATCGACGCCTGGCTGGACTGATCAGCGAGTCATCACGACGTAACCCACGCCGCGCGATCGTCAGAAGCGGAAGGCGGTGCCCAGGTAGACGGCTTGGCTGTCGCGGCGATCGTCGTTGAAGCGGGCGAGCCGCTCACGTTCCGACTTGTAACGCACGCCGGCGGTCAGATCGATGTTGCGGGTCAGCGAATAGGAGCCGCCCACATCCAGCGAGTAGCTCGGCGCTTCCTCGACCATCTGCGTCGCGGTGCCCGGCAGCGGACGATCCGCCGCTGCCTTCACCCGGCCGGTGAAGCGCGGCATCGAATAGCTGACTGACAGATCGGCCGCCTCGCGGCTGCCCGGCTGTCCGGCCAGATCGATCTTCGCCACGTCTCCCGTCACGGCGAACCGCTTCCAGCCCACCGATACGCCAAGGTTGTAGGCGACCGGCACCAGGCCGACGGTCGGCGCGGCCGCGGTGGTCCGCGCGGCATCGGCAACCTGCGTCGAGCGGGCACGCACCGCCACGGTCACCGGGCGGTTGCCCTGACGATTCTCGGACGGGGTGAACCGGAACTGGCCATCGGCAAGGCCGCTGCGCGCAAAGGCCGCGGCAAGGCGCGGATCGGCCGCGGCAGGCGTAAAGCCACCCACCGAACGGGTCGCCGACGGACGCTTGGTCGTGGTGCGATCAAGCTCGGACGCACCCATCGCCGGCGCAACGACGAGCGCCGAGGCGACAAGCGCCACGACAGACCCACCAATTAGCGCACGAACAGCGATCACGAATCCCTCCGACCCTTGCAACGCAACTAACACGATTCGTTCGCACGCCGCCATGCTGGCTTGTTGCTTTTGGGGCGAGTGTTGCACGCTTTCCACACTATGCGGGACGAATGGACCCGGCGATGCGTCGGTTCCGTGAACTTGCGGGCAATGGGTCGCCTCTGTAGAGGTCGATGTCACCAGTTTTCCATCAGGACGATGCCCATGTTCCGCCCGTTGCGTTCCGCGCTGGTCGTTTGCGCTGCCCTTGCCGTCGTGGGCTGTGGCGGTGGCCGGCAGAAGGTTTCCACCGATCTTGCTGCCAGCCGTGTCACCACGATCGGCGTGAACAGCTATCTGTGGCGCGCCTCGCTCGACACGCTCAGCTTCATGCCGCTGCTGCAGACCGACTCCAACGGCGGCGTCATCGTCACCGACTGGTATGTGAACCCGCAGACGCCCAATGAGCGGATGAAGGTGACGGTCACGATCCTCGACCAGGATCTGCGCGCCGATGCAGTGCGCGTCGCGGCGCTGAAGGAGGTCAACCAGGGTGGAGAGTGGGTGGCGGCACCCGTCACCGCGGCCACCACGCAGAAACTGGAAGACATCATCCTGACCCGGGCGCGCGACTTGCGGCGTGCGTCCTCGCTGAACTGATCCAGCCATCATGAGCCAGCGTTTCAACGCGCTTTCCGCCGACGCCCGTTGGCAGCGGGTGTGGGATGAGCGTCGCACTTTTGCCGCCAACGATTCCTCGCCGAAGCCCAAGAGCTATGTTCTTGAGATGTTCCCCTATCCGTCGGGGCGCATCCACATGGGCCATGTGCGCAATTACACGATGGGCGACGTTCTCGCCCGCTTCCGCCGCATGAACGGCATGGAAGTGCTCCACCCGATGGGATGGGACGCCTTCGGCATGCCGGCGGAAAATGCCGCCATGGAAAAGGGCGTGCATCCGGGCGGCTGGACGCGTGACAATATCGCCACCATGAAGGCGCAGTTGAAGCGGCTGGGCTTCGCGCTCGACTGGACGCGCGAATTCGCCACCTGCGATCCCGAATATTACGGCCACGAACAGGCGATCTTCCTCCGCTTCCTTGAGGCGGGGCTGGTCTATCGCCGTGAAAGCGCGGTGAACTGGGATCCGGTCGACATGACCGTGCTCGCCAATGAGCAGGTGATCGACGGGCGCGGCTGGCGCTCGGGCGCGCTGGTTGAGAAGCGCAAGCTGAACCAGTGGTTCCTGAAGATTACTGATTTCGCCGAGGATCTGCTCTCCGGCCTCGCCGACCTGAAGGACTGGCCCGACAAGGTCCGGCTGATGCAGGAAAACTGGATCGGCAAGAGCCAGGGGCTCACCTTCCGCTTCGCGCTGACCGATGCCGCCGGCACGGGCGAGGGCGTCGTTGAGGTCTATACCACCCGCCCGGACACGATCTTCGGCGCAAGCTTCGTCGCGGTCGCGGCGGATCACCCACTGGCGCAGTCGGTGGCGGCTGGCGATCCCGCCGCGCAGGCGTTCATCGAGGAATGTCGCCGCGGCGGCACCACCGCGGCGGAGCTGGAAACGCAGGAGAAGAAGGGCTTCGACACCGGCTACAAGGCCGCGCATCCTTTCGATCCGACGATTCAGCTGCCGGTCTACATCGCGAACTTCGTGCTGATGGATTACGGCGTCGGCGCGGTGTTCGGCGTTCCCGCGCACGACCAGCGCGATTTCGAATTCGCTACCAAGTACAAGCTGCCGATCCGCCGCGTCGTCTCCGAAGGAACGAAGGACTCGCCCGAGTTCCACGAGGCGGAGGCCTATACCGGCCCGGGTACGCTGGTGAATTCGCACTTCCTCGACGGCATGGACATCGAGGATGCGAAGCGTGAGGTGATCGTCCGCGCCGAGGCTGGCGGCTGGGGCGAGGGGACCACGGTCTACCGCCTGCGCGACTGGGGCATCAGCCGCCAGCGTTACTGGGGCACGCCGATCCCGATCATCCATTGCGCCGACTGCGGCGCCGTGCCGGTGCCGCTCGATCAGCTGCCGGTGAAGCTGCCCGAGGATGTCAGCTTCGCGATTCCCGGCAACCCACTTGATCGCCATCCCACGTGGAAGCATGTGGCCTGCCCCTCGTGCGGCAAGGATGCTGTGCGCGAGACCGACACGCTCGACACGTTCGCGGATTCGTCCTGGTATTTCATCCGCTTCGCCAGCCAGCCCGACGACAAGCCGTTCGACAAGGCGGTAGCCGAGCAGTGGCTGCCGGTCGGCCAGTATATCGGCGGGGTGGAACATGCGATCCTCCACCTGCTCTATGCGCGTTTCTGGACGCGCGCCTTACAGCATGTCGGAATGATTGATCTCGCTGAGCCATTCGCCGGCCTGTTCACCCAGGGCATGGTGACGCACGAGACCTACAAGTCTTCCGACGGTCGCTGGCTGTCGCCGGGCGAGATCGAGGACGGGATCGAAGTATCGACGGGGCAGCCGGTCACGGTGGGCCGCGTCGAGAAGATGTCCAAGTCGAAGAAGAACACCGTCGATCCCGAACCGATCGTCGATCAATATGGCGCCGACGCGGTGCGCTGGTTCATGCTGTCGGATTCGCCGCCCGAGCGCGATCTGGAGTGGAGCGAGAACGGCATCGAGGGCGCGTGGCGCTTCATCCAGCGACTGTGGCGTCTGGTCGCCTCAGAGGGCGCTGGGAGCGCCGCTGAGGGTGGCGAGGACATCGGCCTGCGCAAAACCGCGCATCGCACGGTAAAGGGCGTTGCGGACGCCATCGAGGGCCTTCAGTTCAACAAGGCCGTGGCGCTCATCTACACCCTCGCCAACGCAATCGAGAAGGCGCAGCCGTCGCAGGATCGCACTGCCGCGGTTGCAACGCTGCTGCGCATCGTTTCGCCGATGGTGCCGCATTTGGCCGAAGAGGCGTGGGCGGCGCAGGGCGGCGAGGGGCTGATCGCCGACGTCGCTTGGCCGGTGGTCGATCCCGCGCTGCTGGTGGATGACGAGGTGACCGTGGCGGTTCAGGTCAACGGCAAGCTGCGCGATACGATCCTGCTCCCCAAGGGCATGGCCCGCGAGGAGGCTGAGGCTCAGGCGCTCGCCTCCGAAAAGGTGGCCCGCTTGCTCGAGGGCAAGCCGCCGCGCAAGGTGATCGTGGTGCCCGATCGCCTGGTGAACATCGTCGCATGAAGCGGCTGCTGCCCCTCGCTGCGGCGCTCATGATGCTGGGCGGATGCGGCCTCAAGCCGCTCTACTCCGGCGGCAGCGCCAGCCCGGCCGCACAGGTCCTGGGCGAGATCGAGATCGTGCCGATGGAGGGGCGCGCCGGCTGGCTGCTGGCCAATGCGCTGCGTGAACGGATGAGCGTCGTGCCGGCATCAGCCAGCCCGCGCTACCGGCTGCAGATCGCGCTCGACGACCAGATCACCGGCCTCGCCATCCGCCGCGACGATTCGGTCGCGCGGGAGCGGCGCACGCTGCGTGCGCGCTACCAGCTGGTGGAGGTCGGCAACGACGGCGTGGTGCTCGATGCGACGGCCGCCTCAGACGCAGGCATTGACGTCGTCGGTTCGGACTATGCCACGATTGCCGCGGAGGCCACGGCGCTTGAACGCTTGGCCGATGTGGTCGCGGATCAGATCATCACGCGGATTTCGGTGTCCGTGGGGCAGAACGCCGCCAAGCAATGAAGGCGACCGAAGCCCGCCTCAAGGCGGCCCTGGATCGCCCGCCTGCCGACATCCGGCTCTATCTCCTGTTCGGCCCGGACGAGGCGGGGGCGATCGCGCTCGCCAACCGGCTTCCCCGCGCGCTCGGCCCGGATGCCGAGCGGATCGACCTCGACGGCGCCACGCTGCGCAGCGACCCGGCGCGACTGGTCGACGAAGCCGCCTCGCTGTCGCTGTTCGGCACGCCGCGTCATATTCGGGTCAGCGCCGCTGGCGAGGAGAGCCTGGCGGCCGCTACGGCGCTGCTGGAGGCCGATCGCGTCGCCAACCCCGTGGTGATGATCGCCCCCGCGCTGAAGGCCAGTTCGAAGCTCAGCAAGCTCGCGCTCGACTCACCCGCTGCTCTGGCACTCGCCTGCTACGTCCCCGGCGCCGATCAGATGGAGTCGATCGCCAATGACCTCGCGCGTGAGGTCGGGTTACGGCTCGGCGCGGGCGTCGCGCGCCGCCTCGCAGCCGCGGGGGGAGGTGACCGGGCGGTGATCGCGCGCGAGATCGAGAAACTCGCCCTGTACCTCGACGCCGCTCCCGATCGTCCCGCCGCCTGCGAGCAGGACGCGCTCGATGCCGTGGGTGCTGACCTCGGCGATGCCGACATGGGCGACGTGGTCGCGGCGCTCGTCGCCGGGCGACCGGCGGAGCTTGGCGAGGCGCTCCGTCAGCTTGACGAGGCCGGCATATCGTCAATCCCCTGGCTTCGTGCGCTTGCCCGCCGGCTGGCCACGCTCGCCGAAATGAAGGCCGAGGTTGCGGGAGGCGATGACGTCGGCAGCGTGATGAAGCGGCACCGCGTGTTCTTCAAGGAAGAGGCGGCCACCAGCGCGGCGTTGCGCCAATGGTCGCCTGCGGCGCTCGCGCGGGCGATGGTGCTGGTACGCGAGGCCGAGCGTGCCGTGATGGCGGGCGGCGGCAGTGCGGGCGACGTGGTCGCCAGCCAGGCGATGCTTACGCTCGCACAGCGCCTTCGCGGCTAGTCACGGGGCAGGGCAGTGCCTGCGTACCCACAGGATCAGATCGGCTCGCCGCTCAACCGCTGACAAATCATGTCCAGCTGATCGAGCGTCGAATAATCGATCGTCAGCGACCCGCCATTGGGGCTGTAGGTGATCCGCACGCGCACACCCAGCAGGTCGCCCAATTGCCGCTCCAGCGCGGCCACATCGGCATCACCGCTCGCCGAGGAGCCACCAGCACTCGCGCGGTTGCCGGGCTTGCGCGTCGTCGCTGGCTTGGCCGATTGCGCCAGTTTCTCGGTCTGCCTAACCGACAGCCCCTTGGTCACCACCTGATCGGCCAGCGCCTCGGGGTCAGGCGCGCCGATCAGCGCGCGGGCGTGGCCCATGCTCAGCGTACGATCGACCACGCGCGCCTGGACGGTCTTCGGCAGGTCCAGCAGCCGCAGGAGGTTTGCGACATGGCTGCGCGACTTGTGCACCGTCTGCGCCAGCACTTCCTGTGTATGGCCGAATTCGTCGACCAGCCGGCTGTACGCCTCTGCCTCTTCGATGGCATTCAGGTTCTGCCGCTGGATATTCTCCACCAGCGCGATCTGCAGCGTTTCACTGTCGGTATAGTCGCGGACGACCACCGGCACTTCGTGCAGCCGTGCACGCTGCGCCGCGCGCCAGCGCCGCTCACCCGCGACAATCTGATAGGTATGGCCATGTGGCCGCACCACGATCGGCTGGATGATGCCGCGTTCCGCGATCGACGCGGCCAGTTCGTTGAGCGCATCCTCGTCGAAATGTCGCCGCGGCTGCTCCGGGTGGGGGGCGATCGCGCTGACGGGGATCATTCGCACGCCCGCGGGCGGCCCGCCCTCGGTCGCGGTCGGGGAATCATCACGGGCGATATCGCCGAGCAGGGCCCCCAGACCCCGGCCCAGCCCGCCGCGGGCGCGCTTGGTATCGGTCATGCGGCCACCTCGCTGGCATGCGGCAACCGGGCAATCAACTCCCGCGCCAAGGCAATATAGGCTTGCGATCCGCTGCACCGGTGATCGTAGATCAGCGCGGGCAGGCCGTGGCTGGGCGCTTCGGACAGTCGTACGTTGCGCGGGATCACCGTCTCGAACACCACCTTGCCCAGCACGGCGCGCACGTCCGCCGATACCTGCTCGGTCAGCCGGTTACGCCGATCATACATCGTCAGCGCGACGCCGATGATCGCCAGTGCCGGATTGAACCTGGCACGGATCCTCTCGACGGTCGTCAACAGCTGGCTGAGACCCTCCAGCGCGAAGAACTCGCACTGCAACGGCACCAGCAGCGAATCCGCCGCCACCATCGCATTGATCGTCAGCAGCCCGAGGGAGGGGGGGCAGTCGATCAACGCAATGTCCCAGCGCGGCGGCGCTGCGTCGAGCGCGCGGTGCAGGCGATGAGTCCGGTTTTCCAGCTCGACCAGTTCGATCTCTGCGCCGGACAGGTCAACCGTCGCCGGCAGCACGTCGAGCCGCGGAACGCCCGTCGCGACGACGGCGCTTTCCACCGGCGCCTGATCCACCAGCACATGATAGCTCGATGCAGCGCGCTGCGCCTGAGTGATCCCCAGCCCCGTCGAGGCGTTACCCTGCGGATCAAGGTCGATCAGCAGGACGCGCTTGCCCGTCGCGGCCAGCGCGGTCGCCAGATTGATCGCCGACGTTGTCTTGCCAACCCCGCCCTTCTGGTTGGCCACTGCGATGCGGATCATCGCCGTTCCTTCACATTTGTCACGACGACGATGCCGGAGGCAGGGTCGGTGATGCTCTGTTCCACGTGGAACAATCCCGCGAAGCGGCGCTGCGCTTCCTTGACCTCTGTGGTGGCCGATTGTCCCTTGGGTAGCAAGTAAAGCGTGCTCATCGACGCCAGATGCGCCGTGGATTGCAACAATTCCGCTAACGAGGCGACCGCCCGCGCAGAAATCACCGCGGCTTTGGGCTCGGCGACGCGCTCGACCTTCGCCTGCTGAACCGTGACGCGCGCTGTCAGACCCTCTTGCTCGATCACGCCCCGCAAGAAGTCTGCCCGCATCCGGCGGGGTTCGATCATGACGACGGGCCGATCACTCGCCAGCGCGACGACCATGCCTGGGAAACCCGCGCCCGTGCCGACGTCAATCCACGTCCCGTCATGCTTATCGGCCAAGGGAAGCAGCTGCGCGGAATCGAGGAAATGCCGGTTCCACAAGGAGTCGAGCGTCGGCCGGGCGACCAGATTCTGTCGCTCGCTCTCCGCGCGGACAATATCGGCAAACCGCTCAAGCCGCGGCATCGCTGGGTCACCAACGATCGCACGGACCGCGGCGCGTGCTTCTTCCTCGTTCATCGCTGCGCCGCCTTCGCATCAAGCCACAAGGCGGTGAGGGCGGCAGGGGTGACCCCGCGCACGCGCGACGCCTCACCCAGCGTACGCGGCCGCGCTGCCCGGAGCCGCTCGCGCATCTCGTTCGACAGGCCGGCAATCCGGTCCAGCGCCACATCGCTGGCGATCACGATCTTCTCGTCCTTCTTCATCCGCGCAATCTCCGCCGCCTGCCGTTCGAGATAGGGGGCGTAGCGAACGTCCTCCTCATGCTCGCGGATCAGGTCAGCGTCGATCGCGCCGTCTGCGTCTGCCTCGCCACTGCGGAGCTGAGCGCGCTGCGCCATGCGTGTCGCGACATGACGATGCCGCCGTGGGGACAGCAGCCCCAGCCGCTCCGCTTCCCCGCTCAGCCGCGCCTCGGCATTGTCGGCGCGCAGTGCAAGACGATATTCGGCCCGCGCCGTCAGCATGCGATAGGGTTCGCTGATGCCTTGCAGGACCAGATCGTCGATCATGACGCCGATATAGCTGGCGGTCCGATCCGGCTGGAAAGGCGTTAGATCAAGCGCAGCAGCGGCCGCATTGGCCCCCGCCACCAGTCCCTGTGCGGCGGCCTCTTCATAGCCGGTGGTGCCATTGATCTGGCCAGCCAGGAACAGGCCCTTCAGCTGCGGCAGCGCTAACGTGGCGTCGAGCGCGCGTGGGTCGATGTGATCATATTCGACCGCATAGCCGTGCATGGTGATCCGCACGTCTTCAAGCCCCGGCACACTCCGAATGAACGCGTCCTGCACATCGGTCGGGAGCGAGGTGGAGATGCCGTTGGGATAAACGGTGGCATCATCGAGTCCCTCGGGCTCAAGGAAGATCTGATGCCCGTCGCGATCGCCAAAGCGCCGGATCTTGTCCTCGATCGACGGGCAATAGCGCGGGCCCTGACCCTCGATCGCACCGGTCTGCAGCGGTGAGCGATGCAGGTTGTCACCGATGATCGCATGCGTTTCACCGGTGGTACGGGTGATGGCGCAGGCAAGCTGCGGAAGGCGGCGGCCGTGCGTCATGGGCGACATCGTCCAGGGATCGACGTCCGATGGCTGTGGTTCGAGCCGCGCCCAGTCGATCGTGCGGCCGTCAAGGCGGGGAGGGGTGCCGGTCTTCAGCCGCCCCATCGGCAGCCCCAATTCGCGAAGCTGCGTAGCCAGCGGCAGTGCTGCCGCCTCGCCGACGCGACCACCGGTTTCCTGCACCTCGCCACGAAAGATCCGCCCACCAAGGAACGTGCCGGTCGCCAGGACGACCGCGCCGGCTGAAATGGTCGTGCCGTCGGCAAGCGTAACGCCGGTCACGCGGTCACCCTCCAGGCGAAGCGCGACCGCGTCGCCACCAACGATCGTTACGCCGGCCTGGTCCGCCAACATCGTCCGGATGGCGGCGGAGTAGAGCTTACGATCGGCCTGAATTCGCGGTCCCTGAACCGCCAGTCCCTTGCTGCGGTTGAGCATCCGATGGTGGATGGCCGCAGCATCGGCCGCTCGTCCCATCAGGCCGTCAAAGGCGTCTACCTCGCGAACAAGATGACCCTTGCCCAACCCGCCGATCGACGGGTTGCACGACATGGCGCCGATTTTGCCAGGATCATGGCTGACCAGCGCGACCCGGGCGCCGCGTCGGGCAGCCGCGGCCGCGGCTTCTGTCCCGGCGTGTCCACCCCCGATGACGATAACATCCATGGATTGTTCCACGTGAAACATCACTTCCCAACACAGAAGCGCGCGAACAGTGCATCGAGCATGGTCTCGGTGGCGTCGACCCCAAGCAGACCGGCGAGCGCGCGCGTTGCCGTTCGTACCTCTTCTGCGCGCAACAGCAAGTCGTCGCTGTTTAGTGAAGCGACAAGCGCGCGGTGCGCGGCGTCAATCGCGCGGCGCTGTTCCACGTGGAACGTCGCCTCCGCTCCACCGCCCAACACAGCATCCCCGCGGCGCTCGATTTCACCCCACAGACCGTCAATGGTCGCCGGATCATAGACCGACGTGGGTATGGCGCCCGTGGGCGTGTCGCCCTGGCGGTCGGCCTGAGCGAAGACACGGATCGCACGTTCGCTGTCCTCAGTCCCCGCGAGGTCCAGAATGATGTCCGCCGAAGCCAGCGCGGCGCGTGCGCGCTCGATCCCGATCCGCTCGATCGGATCATCCGTCTCCTCCCGCAACCCGGCCGTATCGATCAGCGTATAGGCCCGCCCACGACGAACGACCTGCGCCTCAACCCGGTCGCGCGTCGTCCCGGCAATCGGCGAGACGATCGCCGCCTCACGCCCGATCAGCGCGTTGAGCAGCGATGATTTGCCCGCATTTGGCGGGCCGACCAGAACGATGCGAATACCATCGCGATATCGCTCGACCGATGGACGGGCGAGAACCCCCGCCAGCTTATCCGCCAGCGCTCTGGTTTCCGCATCAATCCGAACGGTATCGACCGCCTCGACATCATCCTCATCGTCGAAGTCGATCGTCGCCTCGATCAGCGCGCCGATACGCGCAAGCTCTGCCATCCACTGCGCGACCAATCGGCTGACCACACCATCGGCGCTGTCCATCGCCAGCCGCCGCTGCTGCTCGGTTTCCGCTTCGAGAAGATCGGCAATCCCCTGCGCCTGGATCAGGTCGATCCGACCATTGGCCAGCGCCCGCCGCGTGAACTCGCCAGCCTCCGCCGGCCGCAGTCCCGGTTGCTCACTGAGCGCGCGCTCTACCGCTGCAACGACCGCTCGCCCGCCATGCAGGTGCAGCTCGACCAGATCCTCCCCAGTGGCGGTCCGTGGTCCCGGAAACACCAGGACCAGCGCTTGATCCAGCACCAACCCTTCATGGCGCAGCGTGCGCAATCCCGCGGTCCGAGGGGCGGGCAGGGGGCCCGCAAGCGGCGTTGCTGCCGCTATGGCGCTCGGCCCGCTGACCCGCAGCACGGCGATGGCGGCCGGCGGGCGGCCGCTCGATACGGCAAAGATCGTGTCCATCAGCCGCCGGGCTTGGAGCCCGCCTCGAACATGCTGCGCCAGAAATTGGCCCCGGTCTCACCCATGGGCGCCCAGCTGCGCATCAATCCCTCCAGCACCTCCGGCGCCACGGCCTTCTGCTCCAGCGATTGCTGCAACAACGCTACGTAGCGGTCGTGCAGCGGCGACAGGTCCGGCAGCCCCATGGCGCGGCGCGCTTCTTCCGGAGAACAATCCACCTCAATGCTGATCTTCATGGCCGCCTCCGCTTGAGCCGTGCTGTGGGGAGCGATAGCGTCACCCGTGCACCATCTATGCCCGCTCTGCCGCTGCCGTCGCAACTGCGGGAGCGGGCTGCATCACAAGGAGAAGGATTTTCATGGGTCAGATGATCGACATCACCGCGCTGAACAATGAGGGCAGCTTCAAGGCCTATCGCGCCGATCCGGCTGGCACGCCGACGGCCGCCATCATCGTCATCCAGGAAGTGTTTGGCGTGAACCCGGGCATCCGGCAAAAGTGCGATCGCCTGGCAGAGCAGGGCTATCTCGCCATCGCGCCCGATCTGTTCTGGCGCATCGCGCCGAGCGTCGAGCTGAACCCGGACATTCCCGAAGAGTTGCAGCGCGGACTCGACCTGTTCGGCCAGTTCGATCAGGACGCTGGCATTCGCGACATCGAAGCGACCATCCACGCAACCCGGTCGCTGCTCGGCGGGTCGGGCAAGATCGGCGCGGTCGGCTATTGCCTCGGCGGGCGCCTGGCGTTCATGACCGCCTGCCGCACCGATATCGATGCCAGCGTCGGCTATTATGGCGTCGGCATCGATGGCCTGCTGGGTGAGAAGCACGCCATCGCCAACCCGGTTCTCCTCCATATCGCCGGCGAAGACGGCTTCGTTGACAAGGCCACCCAGCAGAAGATGCACGAGGGGCTGGACGATCACCCCAAGGTCACGCTGTACGATTATCCGGGTGAGGATCACGGCTTCGCGACCGAAATGGGCGACCGCCGCTCGCCGGCTGCTGCTGATCTCGCGGATCAACGCACGGCCGATTTCTTCGCCGAACATCTGAAGTAATCGGCACCCGCCTCCTCCGCCACGCGCGGGGGAGGCGCCTTTCGCTCAGCGGGCGTTGATCTCGCGGACCAGCGCCAACACCTCGCCGGCCAGTTCTTTCTGGCAGATCAGCAGATCGGGCAGGTACACATCCTCCTGATTGTACCGCAGCGGGCTGCCGTCGATGCGCGAACAATGCAGGCCGAAAGCGGCCGCCACAGCCACCGGCGCGGCCGAATCCCACTCATATTGCCCGCCGGAATGCAGGTAGATGTCCGCTTCTCCGAGCACCACGGCCATCGCCTTTGCCCCGGCGGATCCCATCGGCACCAATGTCGCGCCGAGCCGCTCGGCGACGGCAATCGCTTCCGGCGCGGGACGGGTACGGCTGACCAGCATCCTCAGCGGGCTGGCTGGCCCGGATAGCGTGCCGGGCTGATCCGACCGCAGCACCAATCCCGCATCGGGTAGCGCGACTGCACCGACCGTCGCGACCCCGTCGATTGCCAACGCGACATGCACCGCCCAGTCATGCCGCGCCTCGCCATATTCACGCGTGCCATCGACCGGATCGACGATCCAGGTCCGCCGCTTGGTCAGGCGACCGCCATCGCAACTCATTTCCTCGGACAGCAGGCCGTCGTCGGGTCGCGCATGGCGGATCGCCTGGACAAGGAACTGATTGGCGGTCTGGTCGCCTGCCTTGCCCAGCGCCTGCGGGCTGAACACCGTGGCACCGCGCACCGCCAGCAGGATCTGCCCGGCCGTCTCGGCAAGGTGGGCGGCGAGCGCGGCGTCGGTCATGGCGTTGGTCACGGGATGATCCTGGCAATGATGAGGTCCGCTGCTTCTTCGGGCGTCATCGCCGTCGTGTCGATGCGGATCTCGGGATCCTCCGGCGGCTCATAGGGGCTGTCGATGCCGGTGAAGTTCGCCAGCTGCCCGGCGCGCGCCTTGGCATATAGCCCCTTCACGTCGCGCCGTTCGGCCTCCGCCAGCGGCGTATCGATATGCACTTCGATGAACTCACCCGGCTGCATCATCTGGCGCACCATCTCCCGCTCGGCGCGGAAGGGGGAGATGAAGGCGGTGACGACGATCAACCCGGCATCGGTCATCAACCGCGCGACTTCACCCACCCGGCGGATATTCTCCACCCGGTCGGCGTCGGTAAACCCCAGGTCCTTGTTCAGCCCGTGGCGGACGTTGTCACCGTCGAGCAGGAAGGTGTGACGATTCATCCGTACCAGCTTCTTCTCGACCAGATTGGCGATGGTCGATTTGCCCGCTCCGGACAGGCCGGTGAACCACAGCACCACCGGCTTCTGGTTCTTCAGCGCGGCCAGCGTCTCGCGGCTGACGTCGGTCGGCTGCCAATGGATGTTCTGCGATCGCCGCAGGCTGAAGTGCAGCATCCCCGCCGCCACCGTGGCGTTGCTCAGCTTGTCGATCAGGATGAACCCGCCCAGCGCGCGGCTGTCGGCATAGGGTTCGAATACCAATGGCTTGTCGGTGGAAAGATTCGCGGCCCCAATCGCATTCAGGTCCAGCGTCTTGGCCGCCAGCTGCTCCAGCGTGTTGACGTTGACCTGATATTTAGGCGCCTGCACCGTTGCGCTGACGGTCTGCGTGCCCAGCTTCAGCCAATAGGCGCGGCCGGGCAGCATGTCCTCCTCCGCCATCCAGACGATCGTCGCTTCGAACTGGTCGGCAACTTGCGGCGGATCACCCGCGGCGGCGATCACGTCGCCGCGCGAACAATCCACCTCGTCGGCCAGCGTCACCGTGACCGATTGGCCGGCGACCGCTTCGCCCAGATCACCGTCCAGCGTCACGATCCGCGCAATCGTCGTCGTCTTGCCTGACGGAAGAATGCGTACCGGATCACCCGGTCGCACAACGCCCGCGGCGATCTGCCCGGCGAACCCCCGGAAATCGAGATTGGGCCGGTTGACCCATTGCACCGGCAGGCGGAGCGGCCGCGCCTGGTCCGCCTCAGCATCGATCGGCACCGCCTCCAGATGCGTGATCAGCGGCGGCCCGCTGTACCAAGGCGTCTGGTCGGATGCGGCGGTGATATTGTCGCCACGAAAGCCCGAGATTGGAATGGCAGTAAACCCATCGATGCCGATGGTCGTCGCGAACGCCTGATAATCCGCAACGATCGCGTCGAACACCGACTGGTCATAGTCGACCAGGTCCATCTTGTTCACCGCTAGCACCAGGTGCCGGATGCCGATCAGATGCGCGAGATAGGAATGCCGCTTGGTCTGCGTCAGCACGCCCTTGCGCGCATCGACTAGGATCACCGCCAGATCGGCGGTGGAGGCACCTGTCACCATGTTGCGGGTATATTGTTCATGCCCCGGCGTGTCGGCGACGATGAACTTGCGCTTCTCGGTCGCGAAGAAGCGGTAAGCGACGTCGATCGTGATGCCTTGTTCGCGCTCCGCCGCCAGCCCATCGACCAGCAACGCGAAATCGATCGCATCGCCCTGCGTCCCGACGCTGCGTGAATCCTGTTCCAGCGCGGCCAGCTGATCCTCGAAGATCATCTTCGAATCGTACAGCAGCCGCCCAATCAGCGTCGACTTGCCATCATCGACGGATCCGCAGGTGATGAAGCGCAGCAGCGACTTGTTCTGATGCTGCGCCAGATAGGCATGAATGTCGTCGGCGATCAGCCGATCCGCCTGATAGGAAGGCGCCGCCGGCGCCACTGACGGCGACGCCATCAGAAATACCCCTCCTGCTTCTTCTTCTCCATGCTGGCCGCGCCGCCATCCTTGTCGATCGCGCGTCCCTGCCGTTCGCTGGTGGTGGTCAGCAGCATCTCCTGGATCACCTCTTCCAGCGTCGCCGCCTCGCTCTCCACCGCGCCGGTCAGCGGGTAGCAGCCAAGCGTGCGGAAGCGGATCGATCGTTCGACCGGCACTTCGCCATCGCGCAGCGGAAAGCGATCATCATCGACCATCAGCAGCATGCCGTCGCGCTCGACGGTGGGTCGTCGCTCGGCGAAATAGAGCGGCACGATCGGAATATCGTTCAGCTGGATGTACTGCCAGATATCCAGCTCGGTCCAATTGGAGATCGGAAAGACCCGGATCGATTCACCGCGTGCCTTGCGGGTGTTGTAGAGGTTCCAGAGCTCGGGGCGCTGGTTCTTCGGATCCCAGCGATGGTTGGCCGAGCGGAAGGAAAAGACCCGCTCCTTGGCCCGACTCTTTTCCTCATCCCGCCGCGCGCCGCCAAAGGCGACGTCGAAGCCATATTGATCCAGCGCCTGCTTCAACCCTTCCGTCTTCCACATGTCGGTGTGCAGCGGGCCGTGATCGAACGGATTGATCCCGCGTGCTTCCGCCTCGGGATTGCGGTGGACCAGCAACTCCATGCCGCTCTCGCGCGCCATGCGATCGCGCAGCGCGTACATCGCCTTGAACTTCCACGTCGTGTCGACATGCAGCAGCGGGAACGGCGGCGGGGCAGGGTGGAACGCCTTGCGCGCGAGATGCAGCATGACCGCCGAATCCTTGCCGACCGAATAGAGCATCACCGGCCGCTCACTCTCCGCCACCACCTCGCGCATGATGTGGATCGATTCGGCCTCCAGCCGCTCGAGGTGGGTCAGTGTCCGCGCCGTCATCGAAAAATCCCCGCAACGCCAATCCGGCTGATCTGCAACATGGCCGCGCCGGGGTGACACGGCACCTCCCATATGGGAGTGGTGCTATATGGCGATCACCCGCCCCGACGAGACCGACCTGTTGTTGCCGCTGCACGACGGCGCGCATGAGCAGGCACCGTTCGCGCTCTTCCTCCAGCGACTGAAGCGCCGCGTACGCGCCGATCAGGCCGTGCTGGCGGTGCGTGCGGGGCAGGGGGAATGGCGCTGGCTCGACTCTAGAATCGCCCCGCCGCCTGATCAGGATCATCTCACCGCCTTGCGGGCGCACCGCGTCTATGCGGAGGAGGAAGGCGGCTACGCGCGGCTGATCCGCGTCGATGAACCCGGCGGTGCCGCCGCGGTGCTCGTGATTCGCCGTGCGCAGTCCGATTTCAGTGCGGCCGACGGCGCCCTTCTTGCCCGCCTCGCACCGCATCTCGCGATCGCGCTGCGCACGCGTGCGGCACTCGATCATGCCGCCACCACCGCGTCGGTGGTCGAGCGGGCGGTCTCCGCCGGCCGGATCGCCTGGGCGTCGTTCGGCGCCGATGGACGCCCGCTTGCGCGCTCGGAGGTCTTTGCGGCGCGCGGCGGTTCCTTCTGGCCAATAGCGGCCGACGTTGCCGCCTGCGTGGCCGAACGCAGGCCAATGGTCGTGAGTTTGCGGCCAAAGGAGGCCGCGGCGATGCTGCTCATTCCGCTCGATCTGCCCCGGACGCCGCTCGCCACCGCCCCCGTGGCGCTTGGCCTAATGGCGCTCAACGCAGGACCTGGGGATGATGCCCAACCGGCGCTGCTCGCGGCATTGTTCGGCCTCACCGGCAGCGAGGCGCGCCTGGCGGCCGCCATCGCCGCGGGCGCCACCCTGTCCGACGCCGCGGCGCAGCTCGGCCTGACGATCGAAACGACGCGTAACTATTCCAAGCGCCTGTTCGCCAAGACGCGCACGCGCGGCCAAGTCGATCTGGTCCGCTTGATCGGCGCCAGCGCGGCCCGTTTCGCGCTGGGCTCGTTTACGCCGCCAGCGGAAAGCGAAGAAGGCGGTTCTCGACCGGAATAAGCGCCTGTGCCGAACGCCCCACCGCCCGCACGATCTCCGGATGGTCAACGTCGAGCCCCCCGGTCAGTGCGCCGAAGGCCGGCAGGATCAGCTTGTGGCTCGCCGCGACGAAGCAGCGTCGCGACACCAATTTGCCACGGATCCGGATCCGCAGCTTGGGGTGAAAGTGGCCCGACAGCTCGGGTCGCGTCTCGCTCAGCGTCGCTTCGTGCCGCAGCACCAGCCCGTCCACCACCGCCTCGTCCATCACCTCGCCGCCGCAGCGATCAACGCCGTGCGGATCGTGATTGCCGGTGATCCACGTCCATTGCGTCGCGCTGGTCAGCGACCGCAGCATGTCCTGCGCCCGCTGCGGCAATCGCGCGCATCCTTCCGGATCGTGGAAGCTGTCGCCCAGACACCAGACCTCCCGCGCGCCGGTCTCTTCCACCAGCGCGGTCAGGTCCGCCAATGTGACGAAGCTGTCGTACGGCGGCAGCATCTGCCCGGCGCGCGCGAACCAGCTCGCCTTTTCCAAATGCAGATCGGCGACCAGCAGGGCGCGCCGCGCGGGCCAGAATATCGCACCTTGGGGCAGGGGCGTCAGGTCATGCCCGCCGAACGAAAGGTGAACCATTGCCACCCTATGCGCCACCGGCAGCGGCGGATCAACGGGTGGCGCGGCGGCTCAGGCAAGTTTTAGAACGTGTAGGCCAGTCCCAGCACGCCCAGCCATTGATTGCGCGAACCCGCGATGCTGACGATCGGACTGTCACCCACATCGTTGATCAGCTTGCGATAGGTCACGCCGCCTACCACCTTGAATCCGCTCAGCAAGTCGCCGGTGATGGAATGGGTGCCGACCGCGCCGACGGTCCAGCTCTTCCAGCCGCCGCGACCACGGAAGGCGGGAAGGCCGCTCGCCGCCACCTGGCTGGGCGCGACGTCGAAATAGGTGCTAAGATATTTGGTCTCGACCCGCTCGGCCGACCCGAACAGCGCCACCGCCGCCCTTGTCGACAGCGGCGTGAAATAGTTGATCGTCGGCTGCCAGATGCCGCTCTTGTGCACGCCGGTGACGTCGTGGCGGTAGCTGACCGACAGCGAAATCTTGTCGTACGGGCTGGTGATGACGCCCGTCTTGCCAACGCCGACGAACCCGCCGAGCTCAAGCGCCGTGGCGCGCGTGCCCAGCGCGCGGACGCGCGGGTCATCGATGCTCGACCGCTTGGTGCGCATGAAGTTCAAAACGCCGATGGGTCCGGCCTGAAAGTCCCAGCTTGGGCCGGGCTGGCTCGGGATCAGATCGGCATTGGCGCGATTGCCCAGCACCTGGAAATTGATGCCGCTCACCGTCCCGATCACGCCGGGGACGGGGGTGAACTGATAATCGTTGGAGCCTTCGTAATCCGGCATGTAGCCGGCGCCGAGACCGACGGTGATCGCATCGCCCCCTGCACGATCGGCGAGCGCGGCAGCGGGGTCCGCGGCGGGTGCGCTGTCCTGCGCGGCAGCGATGGTCGGGAACATGGAAAGAGCGGCAGCAAGGCCGAACAGGCATTTGGCGGTCACGGAAAACGTCCCCTAATGGTCCGCACCGTAACACTCGCCTCGCGATTTGGCTCCGGCGCGCCCGTTTACAGAATGTAACGCATCTTCACCTGTTGCTTTTCCGCATCATCCTTGATGCTGAAACGGGCGGCGTCGAACTTGGGCGGGCCGAAGCGGATCGGCGGATTGCGCGAGAAGCCAAACCCTTCGCGCGGGATGCCGGCGAACGTGTCCAGCTTGGCATTGCCATTCTCGTCATGGATAACCGCAACGGCATAGTCGCCATAGGGCAGTCCTTCGAAGCGGACCTTCCGGATATCGGCGGACACCGAACGGGTAGTGGCGTTCGTATCATCGACGCAATCGGGGAAATTGGCGGGATCGCCGGTCAGGCAGATGCGCAGCATCCCCTTGTTCGACCGGACGGCATCGAACCCGACATCAAGCCGCGCGATCGGCGCCGCCCCGATCAGCATTCCCGCCCCGAGCGCCAGCAGCAGCGCGCGCCCGGCTCCGCTCATGGCTGCGCGTGAAATCGCCGAGCCCGTCGTCGGTGCCACACAGCCGGTCCCAGAAGCGGAAATACAAACCATAATTACACCCGTAACGCTCATGATGCCGCTGGTGATGGCTGGCGGTAATCAGCCATGCCCCCACTGGGCCTTTCCACATGAACCGCGGGAAAATCTCCCAACCCATGTGATTGGTGACACCCATAACTGTCATGATGGTCAGGACCAGTCCAAGCGCACCGACGTGGATCGGAATGAGGAAGACGAGTAGCGGAATTACCACAGCGCCGGTCAGCGCCTCGATCGGGTGAAACGCCATCGCCGCCCAGGCGGTCGGCGGGCGGCTGGCGTGGTGGACGGCATGCGCGATGCGGAACGCGCGCGGCTCGTGCATCCAGCGATGCGTCCAGTAGAACCAGGTGTCATGCGCGAAGAGGTACAGCAGCACCGACAGCGGCAGATACCACAGGGGATAGGCGTGGACGTCCTCGTAGATCTGCGTCCAGCCGCGGTTCTGCCAGCCCCAGGCCACGATCCCCGCCGGCACGCCATAGATCGCGGCGGAGGCGAGGCTCCACCAGATCTCGCGCCGGATCTGCGGATCAAGCCCGGCGTACAGCGCCGGATGCCTCGCGCGCGTCGCCATGGCGAAGGCGCCGCTGGTGATCAGGTACCGCACGCCGACGATCAACGTCATCGCCACGGCGGAAAGGATGATGGCCAGCACGATCGACATGGCTCCGCTTGTACGGCCTCCGGTGATGCGGGGAAAGCGATCATGCCCGCTCCCGCGCCGCGACAGGTGGCGTTGGCTGCACACAAGGGCAATCGGGTGATCCCCGCTTCCGGTTTTGGCGGCGATCCGCTACGCGAGCGGTATGCCGGTTACCCATGAATGCGATCTCGCCATTGTCGGCGGCGGGCTGGCGGGCGGGCTCATCGCGCTGGCACTGGCGGCGCGGCGCCCGGATCTTTCGATCCGCATTGTCGAGGCGGGTGACGTGCTGGGGGGCAATCACCTCTGGTCCTTCTTCGACGCCGACGTCTCGCGCGAGGATCGCTGGCTGCTGACCCCGCTCGTCTGCCATGCCTGGCCGAGCTACGACGTGGCTTTCCCGGCGCATCGCCGCACCATCAACCAGCCTTATTATTCGATCGAGTCCGAACGCCTCGACCAAGTCGTGCGAAAGGCGCTTCCCGCCGGGTCGATCATGACCGGGTGCAAGGTGCTGGCCTGCAGCCCGACCGCCGTTGTCCTCGCCGATGGGGAGCGGATCGAGGCAAAGGGCGTGATCGACGCGCGCGGCCCGGGTGACCTGTCGATGCTGGAGGTCGGCTGGCAGAAGTTCGTCGGGCGGTTACTCGACATCCCCGCCGGGCATGGCGTCGCGCATCCGATGGTGATGGACGCGACCATCGCCCAATATGACGGCTATCGCTTCGTCTATCTGCTGCCCTTTTCACCCACTCAATTGTTCGTTGAGGACACCTATTACAGCGACAGCGCGACGCTGAACGTCGGCGCGCTCAATCGTCGGATCGATGTCTATGCCGAGGCAAAGGGCTGGGCGGCGACTCCCGCCGGGCGCGAGGAAAAGGGCGCGCTGCCGGTCGTCATCGGCGGCGATTTCGAGGCCTATTGGCGCTGGGGCGGCGCGAAAGTGGCGAAGGCAGGCGCGCGCGCGGGACTTTTTCATCCCACCACGGGTTACTCCCTGCCGGATGCGGTGCGGCTCGCCATCCGCATCGCAGAGGCAACGGATCTAAGTGGCGAAGGGCTGCACGACTTGACCCATGATTATGCCCAGGCGCGCTGGAACGAGCGGCGCTTCTACCGCATGCTCGACGCCATGCTGTTCCGCGCGGCGGAGCCGGACGCTCGGTACAAGGTGCTCGAGCGTTTTTACCGGCTGCACCCCAATCTGATCGCGCGCTTCTATGCCGCGCGCTCAACCGGCAAGGACAAGCTGCGCGTGCTGTCGGGCAAGCCCCCGGTGCCCCTTTTCCGCGCGCTGCGCGTCATCCGAAAGGCGAATTGATGCGCGCGATCGTTATTGGTGCCGGCTTCGGCGGGCTGGCGCTTGCCATTCGTCTCCAGTCGGCGGGCGTGGAAACCACCATCGTCGAGGCGCGCGACAAGCCCGGTGGCCGCGCCTACGTCTGGCAGCGCGACGGGTTCACCTTTGACGCTGGCCCGACCGTCATCACCGACCCCGCCTGCCTGTCGGAACTATGGGCGCTCACCGGCCAGGACATGGCGCGCGACGTGACGCTGGAGCCGGTGAAGCCATTCTACCGGCTGAACTGGCCCGACGGCACCAATTTCGATTACACCAACGATGACACGTTGCTGCGTGGCGAGATCGCGCGGCTCGATCCCGATGACGTCGCCGGATACGCCCGCTTCCTCGAATATTCCGCCGGCGTCTATCGCGAGGGGTATGAGAAGCTCGGCCATGTCGCGTTTCTCGACTTCGCCTCGATGATCAAGGCGGCGCCGGCGCTGGCGAAATATCAGGCGTGGCGGTCGGTCTATTCGATGGTGTCCTCGTTCGTGAAGAACGAGAAACTGCGCGAGGCCTTGTCCTTCCACACGCTGCTCGTCGGTGGCAATCCGATGACCACCAGCGCCATTTACGCGCTGATCCACAAGCTGGAGCGTGACGGCGGCGTCTGGTTCGCGCAGGGCGGCACCAACCGGCTGGTCGCCGGCATGGTGACCTTGTTCGAGCGGCTAGGCGGCACCATCCGGCTCAACGATCCGGTGGCGGAGATCGAGACGCTGGGCGACCGGGTCACCGCGGTACGCACGCAGAGCGGCTGGCGGCAGGAGGCCGACATGGTCGCCTCCAACGGCGACATCGTCCACACCTATCGCGATCTCCTGGGCACCTCGCGGTCCGCGGCGCGCACGGCAGCGCGGCTGGAGCGTAAGAAATACTCGCCCTCACTGTTCGTCGTCCATTTCGGGATCAAGGGCACGTGGCCGGGCATCCCGCACCACATGATCCTGTTCGGCCCGCGCTATAAGGGGCTGCTGGCGGACATCTACGATCATGGCGTGCTGAGCGAGGATTTCTCGCTCTACCTGCACCATCCGACCGTCACCGATCCCAGTTTGGCGCCGGAGGGCTGCTCGACCTTCTACGCGCTTGCCCCCGTGCCGCATCAGGGCAAGTTCCCGGAGGATTGGGACCGTGTCGCGCCAATCCTGGAGAAGCGGATCCTGGATGAGGTCGGCCGCCGGCTGATCCCCGACATCCACGACCGGATCGTGACCAAGTTCAGCTACACGCCGGCCGATTTCTCGCGCGATCTCAATGCGCACCTCGGCAGCGCGTTCAGCCTGGAGCCGGTGCTGACGCAGAGCGCCTATTTCCGCGTCCACAATCGTGATGACAAGATTTCGAACCTGTATTTCGTCGGTGCCGGGACTCATCCGGGCGCCGGCATCCCCGGTGTCGTCGGCAGTGCGAAGGCAACGGCGGCACTGATGCTTGAGGGAGTGAGAAGGTGACAGTCGGTGTGATCCCTTCCGTAGTAGGGAAGGGAAAGTGATGAAGCGTCTGGCGGTTTACTGTGGATCGGCGACGCCGCGCGACCCGCAATATATGGAACTGGCATGGGATGTCGGCCGCTCGCTGGCGGAGCGTGGCATTGGCGTCGTCTATGGCGGCGGTCGGCTGGGCCTGATGGGCGCCGTCGCGGATGGCGCGTTGGCGGCCGGCGGCGAAGTGATCGGCATCATCCCGCAGGCGCTGGTCAACGCAGAGGTCGCACATCGCGGCCTGACAGAACTCCACGTCGTGGAGGGGATGCACGACCGCAAGCGGGCGTTCACCGATCTGGCTGATGGCTTCGTCACCATCCCCGGCGGCACCGGCACGATGGACGAACTGTGGGAGGCGCTCAGCTGGGCGCAGATCGGCTATCACGAGGATCCGGTCGGGCTGCTCAACGCCGCTGGCTATTACGATCACCTCATCGCCTTCTGGCATAAGATGAGCGAAGTGGGCTTCCTCCGCCCACAGCATGAGGATCTGCTGATTATCGCCGATACGCTGGACGTGTTGCTCGACCGCATGGCCGCGCATCAGCCGAGCCAGCCGATCGTGCGCATGACCGCGGACGATCTTTGAGCGGTGCGATGCCCTTCGCGAAGGTGATCTGAGCATGGCCGCTCCGGCTTCCGATCGCGCCGCGCTGGTGGCGGCGGCGCGCGAATCGATCGCGCGCGGGTCGAAGAGCTTTGCCCTCGCCAGCAACCTCTTCGATCCCGAGACGCGGGAACGCGCGTGGCTGCTCTACGCCTGGTGCCGCGCCTGCGACGATATCGTCGACGGGCAGGATCACGGCCACAACGCCACCACCGTCGACGATGCCGAGGCGCGCGTCGCGATCATCGCGGAAAAGACCACGGCGGCGCTTGCCGGTCGCAGCGTCGGCGACATGCCGTTCGATGCACTGCGCGTCGTTGCGGCGGAGACGCGGCTCCCTGCGCGCTTCGCGCATGATCTGGTCACCGGATTCCGGCTCGATGCGGAAGATTGGCGGCCGCGCAGCGAGGACGATCTGTACCGTTATTGCTACCATGTCGCCGGCACCGTCGGCTGCATGATGGCGGTGATCATGGGGGTCGATCCGGCGGATGACGATACCCTGGACCGCGCGTGCGATCTGGGACTGGCGTTCCAGCTCGCCAATATCGCGCGCGATATCGAGGAGGATGATCGGATCGGCCGCTGCTATTTGCCCGACGAATGGCTGGCGGAGATGGACATTCCGCCCGGCCAGCACATGAAGCCGCCGTTCCGTGATCGCCTGGTGGTGCTCGCGCGCCGCTTGGCGGATCGCGCTGCGCTGCATGAGGCCAGCGCCCGTGTCGGCGCGGCGAAGCTGCCGCCACGCGCGCGCTGGGCAGTGCTGGCGGCGGCCGGCATCTATGGCGATATCGCGCGCGAAGTGGCGAAGCGCGGCGCGCACGCCTGGGATCACCGTGTCACCACGTCGAAGGGCGCGAAGCTGGCGTGGGTGGCGAAGGCAGCGGTGGCGGTGCGCCGGCCGGTCGCCGATACGCCGCGCGACCGCATTCTGTGGACCCGCCCCCGCTGATCGCGCGGGCGGGCCGGTATCCGATCACACCAGATCGGGCGGCGTCGCTTCCTTCACCAGCCGCGCGACGATCTCGTCCAGCGAGACGATTTCCTGCCCCTGGCTGCCCAGCCGGCGGACGGCGACCGTGCCTTCCTCCGCCTCGCGCTTGCCGACCACCAGCAGCGCCGGCACCTTCGCCAGGCTGTGCTCGCGCACCTTGTAGTTGATCTTCTCGTTGCGAAGATCCGTCTCGACGCGCAGCCCGGCCGCGGCCAGCCTGTCGCGCACGACATGCGCATAATCATCGGCCTCGGACACGATCGTCGCGACCACCGCCTGCACCGGGGACAGCCACAGCGGGAAACGTCCCGCATGATGCTCGATCAGGATGCCGATGAAGCGCTCGAACGAGCCCAAAATGGCGCGGTGAAGCATGATCGGCCGGTGCCGCTCGCCATCCTCGCCGATATAGCTCGCGTCGAGCCGCTCGGGCAGCACGGTGTCGGTCTGGATCGTCCCGACCTGCCACGTCCGCCCGATCGCGTCAGTCAGGTGGAATTCCAGCTTGGGCGCGTAGAAGGCGCCTTCGCCCTCCAGCTCCTCCCAGCCATATTCCGGCGTGTTGCGTCCCGTCGCGGCGACCGCGTCACGCAGCGACTGTTCGGACCAGTCCCACATCTCCTCGCTGCCAAACCGCTTTTCGGGGCGCAGCGCGAGCTTGATGGCATATTTCTCGAAACCGAGGTCCTTGTAGACCACGTCGAGCAGGTCGATGAACTTCGCCACCTCCTCGACCAATTGGTCCTCGCGCACGAAGATATGCGCATCGTCCTGCGTGAACTGGCGCACGCGCATGATGCCGTGCAGCGCGCCATGCGGCTCGTTGCGGTGGCAGCAGCCGAACTCCGCCATGCGGATCGGCAAGTCGCGGTACGATTTGATCCCCTGGCGGAAGATCAGCACGTGCGCCGGGCAGTTCATCGGCTTCAGCGCCATCCAGTCGGCGTCGTCGGACACCAGAGCGCCTTCGTCCTCGATGTTCGGCACCTCGTCCGGGATGACGAACATGTTCTCGCGATACTTGCCCCAGTGGCCGGAGCGCTCCCACTGGCGCGCGTCCATCACCTGCGGCGTCTTCACTTCCTCATAGCCGCCCATGTCCAGCCGGCGGCGCATATACGCCTCCAGCTGCCGCCAGATCATATAGCCCTTGGGGTGCCAGAAGACGCTGCCATGCGCCTCCTGCTGGAGGTGGAACAGGTCCATCTCCTGCCCGATCTTGCGGTGATCGCGCTTCGCCGCTTCCTCCAGCATGTGGAGGTGCGCATCGAGCTGCTTCTTGTTCAGCCAGCCCGTGCCATAGATTCGGCTCAGCATCGCGTTCTTCTGGTCGCCGCGCCAGTAAGCGCCCGAAACGCGAGTCAGCTTGAACGCCTGAGGGTCGAGCTTGCCGGTGGAGGCAAGGTGCGGCCCGCGGCACATGTCCAGCCAGTCGCCGCCCGACCAATAGACCGTCAGCTCCTCGTCATCGGGAAGCTCGGCCGCCCACTCGGCCTTGAACGTCTCGCCTTGCTGCTTCCAGCGTTCGATCAGTTGCTCGCGCGTCCACACCTCGCGGCGCAGCGGCTTGTCCGCGGCGATGATCTTGCGCATCCGCTCCTCGATCAGCGGCAGGTCCTCTTCCGTGAACGGGCCGTGGTCCGCCGGCGCGGCGAAATCGTAGTAGAAACCATCGTCGGTCGACGGGCCGAACGTGATCTGCGTGCCGGGGAACAGCTCCTGCACCGCTTCGGCCAGGACGTGCGCGTAATCGTGCCGCGCCAGTTCCAGCGCGTCCGCCTCATCGCGGTTCGTCACCAGCGCGAGGTGCGAGCTGCCCTCGAACGGGCGGTTGATGTCGCGCAGTTCGCCATCGACCCGCGCGGCGATCGCCGCCTTGGCGAGGCCCGGCCCGATGGCGGCGGCAATGTCGGCGGGCGTCGATCCCGGCGGTACCTCGCGTACCGAACCGTCCGGAAGCGTGATCGAGAGCATGGTCATGAGAGGCTTTCCTGCAATGCCGATGCGCTTAGGCGAGCGCGAACGCGACGAAAAGAGCGTCCGGTATCTGGCAGGAACGAAGTGGAGGACGCCGGCCCACCCGTTCCGGGTGAGCAGGCCGTCAGCGCATCAGCGCGTGACCGACCGCCCCCGGATGCCCGGGGTGGTGGTAGTGGTCGTGGCACGATCGTGCAGCATGAGCGGAATATAGCGTTCAGGCCGCGGGCGAACAAGCGCCGCCATCCGCACATACAACAACGGGCCCGCCCTCCCGAAGGAGAGGCGGACCCGCGCCCTCAATACGCTACGCGAGGGATACGCAGGCCGAAACGGCCATTTCGTCAGCGGCAGTACCGCGGATTGTTCGACTTCTCGATCGCGTTGCCGGCCACTGCCCCGCCGACGCCGCCGAGGACGGTGCCCAGCGCGCGGTCCCCGCGGCTGTCGATCGTGCGACCCAGCAGGCCGCCGGCGATCGCGCCGACGATGGCGCCGGTCGTGCCGTTGTTGCAGCGCTGGTTGCGATAGCGGCGATCGTAGCCGCGATAGTTGCGACGATTGTCATAGCCGCGATACTGACGCTCATAACGGTCGTAACGATCACCACCCCAGCGCTGGGCCGATGCCTCGGCGGGGATCAGAGCAACCGTGCTCATCGCGAGAGCGGCGCCAGCGAGCGAAAGCTTCTTAAACATGGGTTCGACTCCCGTTTCAAAATCCGTCCGGGAAGGCTGATGCCATCCCGATGACCATGGTTTTGCGCGATTCGCATTGAGCCGACCCTGAATGCGCTCGTTATCGACGGTTCAGGTACGTTGGTCCTATGGGCACAGCGGTGCGCCGTTCCACGTCCTTCCTCCTCTCCGTCGCTGCGGTGCTGCTGGTCGTGCCACGCTATGATGGTGCAGAGCGGCTGCCGACGATCCGCGATCGCCCGATGGTCACCGCCAACCCGTACGTGCCCGCTGGTGGCTGGCCGGATCGCATCGGCGCGTTGGCGCCCGTGGGCGGATTGACCTTGTCGAGCAGCGATCCGGCGTTCGGCGGCTTTTCTGCGCTGGCGCTACACGATGGGCGTGCGCATCTGCTCAGCGATGGGGGCAATCTCGTCACCCTCGCCCTTCGGGGCGGCACGGTGCGTGAACCGCGGGGTCACGTCCTGCGCCAAGGGCCAGGGGTGGGGTGGGACCGGCGGGATCGCGACAGCGAATCGCTGACGCTCGATCCCCGTACGGGGCACGCCTGGGTCGGCTATGAGACGCACAACCAGATCTGGCGCTACGCCCCCGGTTATGCCCGTGCCGAGCGTCACAGCGCCCCCGCTGCGATGCGCCGCTGGGAGCCGAACCTTGGCGCCGAATCACTGGTCCGGCTACGCGACGGCGTGTTCCTCACCTTTGCGGAGCGAAAGCCCAATCGCCGCACCCGCCACGGACTGTTGTTCACTGGCGATCCGACCGTGCCTGGGGCGAAGCCAATACGCTTTCTGTTCCAGCCGCCCAATCGCTACGACCCGAGCGACGCGGCCGAGCTTCCTGACGGCGACCTGCTCGTCCTCACACGCCGCTTCCAATATCCGTTCCGCTTCACTGCGAAGCTTGTCCGGATCAGCCGCGCCGACATTCAGCCGAATGCCGTGGTGTCGGGGAAGACGGTCGCGACCCTCGCTCCGCCGGTGCTGGGTGAGAATGCGGAGGGGCTGGCGATCACGCAGGAACGGGGCGAGACGATGGTGTGGATCGTCACCGACAATGACGCGATGGTGCTCCGGCCGACCTATCTGCTGAAACTGCGCTGGCCGCGATCAGAACGAGAAAAGTAGCACCGCTTCCCCTGAACGACCAAAGGCCCGCCGTCCCGAAGGACGGCAGGCCATGGTCGCGTTCCTGTCCGCTGGATCAGGCGGCGGTGGAAACCGCGGCAGCGCGCTTCTTCTTCACGTCGCGCTTCAGGCGACGTGCACGAAGCGACAGCTTCTCGTCGCTGGTCTTGACCAGCCAGTTGTCGAGACCGCCATTGTGCTCGACCGAGCGCAGGCCGTGAGTCGAAACGCGCAGACGCACGCTCTTCTCGAGCGAGTCCGACATCAGCGTCACATTCTGCAGGTTCGGCAGGAAGGTACGCTTGGTCTTGTTGTTGGCGTGGGAAACGTTGTTACCCACCTGCCGGCCCTTGCCGGTCAGCTCGCAAATGCGCGACATGGTTCAGATCCTGAGTTTCGGGTTGGCCCGGAAAGTCGGCGCCACTAGCGGTACCCCGCCGAATCGTCAAGCATCGCTACATGCAACCTAGTGGATCACCTGATCGTTGTTGCACCACCGATACGACTGGAGATCAGGATCATGCGTGCCATTCTCGTCATTCTGGGCATTGTCGCACTCGTGATTCTGGCAGGGATGGCGACGGGTTTCATCAATATCGATCAGACCCAGACCGCGCAGCTTCCCCGAATCGAGGGCGGGCAGGCACCTGAATTCAAGGCCGACGTTGGCAAGATCGACGTTGGTACCGAACGGAAGGTCATCGAAGTGCCCAAGGTCGAGGTCCAGCGCCCGGGTGCCTCGCCCACGCCGGCGCAATGATTCGCCCGGCGCGCTGACTCCGTCGCTGGCGTTGTAATCGGCGATGGCCTGAGCCCCGCCGGCGGGGCATAGCGGCGGCGATGTTCCCTCTCCCTGATCCCATGGCCAGCGCCCTGGCTGCCGCACGCGAGGCGGCCCTGGAGGGCGAAGTGCCCGTCGGCGCGGCGATCACGCTGGAAGGACAGATTGTCGCGGTCGCCGCCAATGCGCCGCGCCGCCTCCACGATCCGACCGCCCATGCCGAGATGCAGGTCATCCGCGCCGCCGCCCGGCTGCTCGCGCGCGACCGGCTGGAGGATTGCGATCTCTGGGTGACGCTGGAACCGTGCGCGATGTGCGCCGGCGCCATCGCCCATGCCCGGATCAGGCGGCTCTATTATGGCGCATCCGATCCGAAGGGCGGGGCCGTCGAATATGGCCCGCGCTTCTTCTCGCAGCCAACCTGCCACCACCGCCCGGACGTCTATGGCGGGATCGGCGCGCGCGAGGCCGGTGACCTGCTGCGCGATTTCTTCGTCGCCCGTCGCTAGCGACGACCGCGGCCGCACCGGCGACCGCGGTCCGCATCTGCTTACTGGCGGTAACCCAGCTCGTTCTCCGAGATCGGCACGATCTTGATCTCGACGCGGCGGTTGGCTGCGCGGCCTTCCTCGGTCTCGTTGGTCGCAATCGGCTGGGTCTCGCCAAAGCCGCGAATACCGATGCGCGCGCGCTGCACGCCATGGCTGGACAGATAATCGGCAACGGCCGTCGCGCGCCGCTCCGACAGGCCCTGGTTATAGGCGTCGCTGCCGGTCGAATCGGTATGGCCGTACACGTCGATATAGGTGCGGTTGTACTCGCCCAGCACGCTCGCCACCCGGTCCAGCGTCTGCTGGAACTGCGGCTGCACCGCGGCCGAATTGTACGCGAAGTTGATGCCGCTCGGGATGTTCAGCAGCAGATCGTCGCCTTGGCGGATCACCTGCACGTCTGTGCCGGCGGTGCGGGCGCGCAGATCGCGCTCTTGCTTGTCCATATAGGCGCCGATCCCCGCGCCGGCGATGCCGCCGATCCCTGCGCCGACGATCTTCTCCGTCCGGTCGCGCCGGCCACCGACAAGGTCGCCCAGCAGATAGCCGCCCAATGCGCCGCCGATGCCGCCGATCGCCGCCTTCGAGATCCGCCGCTCACCGGTTTCCGGGTCGGTGGTGCAGGCCGCCGTGGTCACCAGCGCGCCACTCACAATCAATCCGACCAGCGCAGACTTCACTCGCATCATAAAACCCCTTTGTTCCGTGTCCGGGGCTGAAACCCGGCCCCGCTACGGGTTGTTCCGTATCCGGGCTGAACCGCAAATGACGCGAATGGTTGTGGAGCGCGGCGAATCCCGCCAAGAGAGTTCCACATCATGCTACCGCCGTTCCCCTGGATCGACGTCCTCATCATTCTTGCGCTGGTCGCCCTCAACGGCGTCTTCGCGATGAGCGAGCTCGCGATCGTTTCGTCCCGCAAGGCCCGTCTCGAAGCAATGGTGCGCAGCGGCAAGCCCGGTGCGCGGGCCGCGATGGCGCTGGCCGCCGACCCGGGCAAATTTCTCTCCACAGTGCAGATCGGGATCACGCTGATCGGTATCGGCACCGGGGCCTATTCGGGTGCCAGCCTTGGCACCCCCACGGCTGCCAGGCTGGAGGCATTGGGCATGCCGACGGCATTGGCGAACAATGTCGCGGTGGCGCTGGTCATCGGGCTTACGACCTATGCCTCGCTGATCATTGGCGAATTGGTTCCCAAGCAGATCGCGCTGCGCAATCCGGAGCCGGTGGCCAGCTGGCTGGCGCTGCCGATGACGTGGCTCGCCGTCCTGACCAAGCCGATCGTCTGGGTGCTCGATGCGTCCAGCATCCTGATCTTCCGCCTGCTGGGGCTGAACCGCGAATCGGAGGAGCATGTCACGGCGGAGGAACTGCACCTGATCGTCGCCGAGGCGAGCAAGTCGGGCGTGATCGAGGAGCATGAACGCTCGATCATCTCCGGCGTGGTGCGGCTCGCCGATCGCCCGGTGCGCGAGGTGATGACGCCGCGCACTGAGGTCGACTGGCTCGATTCGGGGCTCGACGATGCCGCGATCCGCGCGAAGCTGCTGGCGACGCCGCACAGCCGCCTGCCCGTTGCGGACGGGTCGATCGATGCGGTGATCGGTGTGATCCAGGCGCGCGATGTGGCGGCGGCGCTCGCCCGCGGCGACTCGCTCGACCTGAAGCAGCTGGTGCGAAAGGCACCGTTCGTGGTCGATCAGATCGACGCGATGGACGCGCTCGACGCGCTGCGCCGCGCTGATGTGCCCATGGCGCTGATTCACGACGAATATGGCCATTTTGAAGGGATCGTGACCCCGGCCAATCTGCTCGCGGCAATTGCGGGCGAGTTTGCATCCGATGCCGAACCGGGTGAGGCCCCCAACATCGTCGAGCGCGACGACGGCTCCTTGCTGGTCGCGGGTACCACCTCGGCCGACACGCTGGCCGAGCGGCTGGGCATCGAGCTTCCCGAGGACCGCGATTATGCGACCGCCGCCGGCCTGGCGCTGGCGATCTTCCGCCACTTGCCGGTCGAGGGCGAAAGCTTCGTCGAACAGGGCTGGCGCTTCGAGGTGGTCGATCTCGACGGCCGCCGGATCGACAAGCTGCTGGTGCGCACCGCCTGACCGGCGCGTGGGGTGGGGGCAGCCCGCTGCTCCCCGTCCCTCTGGCTATCCCCGCCACCATTTGCCGATCATTTCGCCAGCGCGCGCGGTGCTGCCACGCGCGCCGCGCGATCAGGCGACGCTCTGCCCGCCAGCGATCGGTTCCACCCGCTGGCGCCGCCCGGGCGCGGTCAGGATCAGGTAGAGCCCGCCCGCAATCATCGGCAGGCACAGCACCTGCCCCATGTGGATGGTGGTGGCGAAGAAGGTGCCGGCAAATTGCGAATCCGGCTCGCGGAAGAATTCGACGACGAAGCGCGCCGTGCCATAGCCGAGCAGGAACAGCCCGGTCAGCTTGCCCGGCTGGTACCGTGCATTGGTGCGCCAGAAGAAGAAGTAGAGGAGCGCGAACAGCGCCACGCCCTCCAGCCCCGCCTCATACAGCTGGCTCGGGTGGCGCGCCGGCTCGGGCACGCCCGCCGGCACGGTGCGGGAGAAGACGATCGCCCAGGGCACGTCGGTCGGCTTGCCCCACAATTCGCCGTTCACGAAATTCGCCAGCCGGCCGAAGAACAGCCCGAACGGCACCACGCACGCGACATAATCGTGGATGCGCAGCCAGTTCAGCCCATTGCGCCGCGCGAACAGGATGATGGCCAGGCTGGTGCCGATAACCCCGCCGTGGAAGCTCATGCCGCCGTCCCACAATCGCAGGATGCGCAGCGGGTGCAGCAGCATGTCGGGCGCGTAGAACAGGACGTAGCCGATCCGCCCGCCCAGGATGATGCCCAGCGTGGCGTAGAACACCAGGTCGTCGGCATGCCGGCGCGCCATCGGCGCCCCCGGCTGGTCCAGCAGCTTCAGCAGATACCACCAGCCGATGACGATTCCGGCGATGTAGGCGAGACTGTACCAGCGCAGCGTGAAAAACCCGATCGAGAAGACGTCCGGGTGCAATCCCAGGTCCTCGAACCGGATATGGCTCGCTGCGGCGGCGAAGATGGGCAGGATCAAGGCTTTTCCCTCTGGCTTCACGTCTGCATAAGGGCCCTCAAGACCAAGACCAAGCGGAGAGACGCATGAAGACCGAACTGGACCTCAAGATGGACGCGACCATGGCCGCGTTGACGGGAGAGGGCGGTCCGCTTGCGCTCGGCACGATCGAACGTTTCGGCCAGACACTGCCCATCATCGCTGCGGCACCGCCGACGCTGCCGGCCTATTTCGCTCATTATGCGCAGCAGCATGCCGGCACGGAGTTCCTGATCGCCGGGGATGAGCGGCTCACCTATGCCGACGTTTATGGCCGCGCGCAGAAGGTGGCCGATGCGCTGGTAAGCGGCTTTGGCATGAAGAAGGGTGACCGGATCGGCATCGCCGCGCGCAACTCGCCGTCGTGGATCATCATCTACATGGGCGTGCTGATCGCGGGCGGCGTCGCCACCTTGCTGAACGGCTGGTGGCAGGCCGAGGAGCTTCAGGCAGGCGTCGATGATGTCGGCTGCTCTTTGGTATTTGCCGATCCGCCGCGCTGCCGCCGTCTCGCGGCGCTGCCGAACCTGTCGGCCCCCGTCGTGGAGTTCGACGACCTGCAGCCGATCGATGCGGCGCTCGCGCCGATCCTCGATCGCGGCACGGGCAATGCGACGATGCCGGAGATCGGCCCGGACGATAATGCCACGATCCTGTTCACCTCCGGCTCGACCGGCCAGTCGAAGGGCGCCTTGTCGACCCATCGCCAGGTGACCCAGGGCGTGTTCAACTATCTCGGCTCCGCGTTGATGATGCTGGCGATCAGCGCGCAGGACGGAACGGCACCGAGCGATCTTCAGCCCTCGACGCTGCTCAACGTGCCCCTGTTCCACGTGACGGCGGAAGTGCCGGTGTTCCTCCAGTCGTTCGCCATCGGGCGTAAGCTGGTGCTGATGCCCAAGTGGGACGCCGAGGAGGCGATGCGCCTCATCGAAAAGGAAAAGATCACCTATTTCGTCGGCGTGCCGCTGATGAGCTTCGAGATGCTCAACCACCCGAACCGGCACAAATACGACCTGTCGAGCGTCGCGGACATCGCCGCGGGCGGCGCGCCGCGCCCGGTCGAACACGTCAAGCGGATCGATCAGGAAATGGAGGGCAAGCCGCTGATCGGCTATGGCCTGACCGAAACGAACGGCATCGGCACCGGCAATTGGCGCACCAATTACCTCGCCAAGCCGAACTCGGCCGGCCGGCCCTCGCTGCCGCTCGTCGACCTCGCGATCCTTGATGATGCCGGCAAGCCGGTGCCGCAGGGCGAACGCGGCGAAATCTCGATCCGCTCGGTCGCCAATTTCCAGGAATATTGGGGCAATCCGGAAGCGACCGCCGCGGCCTTCACCGCCGACGGCTATTTCCGCACTGGCGACATCGGCTACCTCGACGAGGACGGCTATCTCTTCATCGTCGACCGCAAGAAGGACATCATCATCCGCGGCGGCGAGAATATCAGCTGCCAGGAGGTCGAGGACGCACTGTACCAGCATCCCGACGTGGCCGAGGCGGCGGTGTTCGGGCTGCCGGACGAGAAATATGGCGAAGTGCCCGGCGCGGTCGTCCACCTGCGCAAGGTGGGCGCGGTGGCCATCGAGGATCTATGGGCATTTCTCGCGCAGCATATTGCGGCATTCAAGGTGCCGCAGCGCATCTGGCTCGCCGACGATCCGCTTCCTCGCCTCGGCACGGAGAAGATCGACAAGGTCAGCCTGCGCACCAAATATCGCGAACTGGCGAAGCTCGACGAGGTCGAGATCTGATCAACCGCCTGTCAGGTCCGCCCATGGGCGGACCTGACGGTCGTTACGGGGCGCGCGGACCGATCGGGTCAGCGCCAGCCCAGCGCCGGCGCGACATGCGTCAGGATGCTTTCCAGCACGTGCGCATTGTAATCGACGCCCAGCTGGTTGGGCACGGTCAGCAACAGCGTGTCGGCTTCGGCGATCGCCTCATCCTGCCGCAGCTGCTCGACGAGCCGGTCGGGCTCCGCGGCATAGGAGCGGCCGAACACGGCGCGCATATTGTCGATGACGCCGATCTGGTCGCTGTCCTCGCCGCGGCCAAAATATTGCCGGTCCCGATCGTTCACCAGGGCGAAGATCGATCGTGACACCGACACCCGCGGCTCGCGGGCATGGCCGGCCTCCTTCCACGCCTCACGATAGAGGCGGATCTGCTTGGCCTGCTGGATATGGAACGGCTCGCCGCTCTCATCGGCCTTCAGCGTGCTGCTTTGCAGGTTCATGCCCTTTTGCGCCGCCCAGACGGCGGTCGCATCCGCGCCTGAACCCCACCAGATGCGCTCGCGCAGCCCGGCGGAGAACGGCTCCAGCCGGAGCAGCCCCGGCGGGTTGGGGAACATCGGCCGCGGATTGGGCTTGGCGAACCCCTGGCCCTTCAACAGCTCCAGGAACACCTCGCCGTGGCGGCGGCCCATGTCCGCATCGGTTTCGCCCGGCGCTGGCGTGTAGCCGAAATGGCGCCACCCTTCGATCACCTGCTCGGGCGAACCACGGCTGATCCCCAGCTGCAGCCGCCCGCCACTGATCAGGTCGGCCGCGCCGGCATCCTCCGCCATGTAGAACGGATTCTCGTAGCGCATGTCGATGACGCCAGTGCCGATCTCGATCCGCTTTGTCCTGGCACCGACGGCGGCGAGCAGCGGAAAGGGGGAGGCGAGTTGCTGCGCGAAATGATGGACGCGGAAATAGGCGCCGTCCGCGCCCAGCTCCTCGGCGGCAACTGCCAGGTCGATCGACTGGAGCAAAACGTCGCTGGCCGAACGCGTCGCGGAATGCGGCGCGGCCGACCAATGGCCAAAGGACAGGAATCCGATCTTCTTCATTGTTATCATCCCGATCGCGCCGGCCCGGACAGGGCCGGTCGCGGTTCACGGAACGATATGGGCCTCCCGCACAGGGCGCCCAAGCTGCCGAACAGAGACGCTTCGTTTCGCGTCGCCGCCGGTCAGCTCATCAGCGCGCGGGAATCAGAACGGCAGCCAGTTCGATTTCTGGGTGAACTTCATATAGCCAACGTTGACACCGGCACGGTAGCCGACGCCCAGCCGCACCGGGATCAGCACCACATTGCCGCGCCGCAGGTATGTCGCGGCAAAGCCACCGACGAAGTACAGCCGGCCTTCGGCCGCCGGGAACCGCCGGTACAATTCCGCCGTGTCGTACAGATTGTACACCAGCACGAAGACCTTGTTGGCATCGCCACCGACGTCAAAGCCGACCGACGGGCCGGTCCAATAAACCGGCATCTGCCCCTCGACCTTGTGGGTCATGATCCCCGAGCCGTAGCGCAGGCCGAGCACGAACGCGCCCGCCGCCTCACGGCCGGCGATATAGGCATTGGGCTCGCCCTGCTCCGACAGGATCTTCTCGATCAGCGAGGCAAAGCCTTCGGCGCCCTTGCCGAACACGCCCTCGCCCGCACCGATCAGGTCGTCACGCTTGAACGTCGCGGCGGCGTCGGTGGTCGCCTGCGCCTGCGGGTCCACGTTGCCCGTGGTCGGTGCCGAGCGGCTGGGTGCCGGGGCAGGGGCCGGCGCGGGGAGTGGCGCCTCCAATGGCGGGGAGTCCTGATCGGCCGGCGCCGTGTCGGAATAGGTCGGCTCACGATAGCTCTGGTCGCGATCGGCGGGCGCTGGCGTGCGCGCCGGCGGGGGCGGAACGCGCGGGCCGTCGAGATCGCTGTCGATCTGTTGGTTGGGGTCGATGGTACGCACCTGCGCCGGCGCGACGCCCGACACCATCGTGGCGATCAGTCCCATCGCGATCATCAACTTGCGCATTGTCACTTACCCCCTGGGCACGCCCGGTTTCACCGCACCATAACGGATAGACGGCTTGCGCGGCAATGAACGGCGCGCCGGAGCGACTCGGCGGTGCGTCAGGACGAAGGCGCTTTCCCGGCAGCAGCCAGTTGATCGGCTCCGCACTCCCCGCTATAGGCGCCGTTCCGCCAGGCCCGGAGACGTGGGTGAGTGGCTGAAACCAACGCTTTGCTAAAGCGTCGTACGGGAAACCGTACCGAGGGTTCGAATCCCTCCGTCTCCGCCAAATCTCGTTGTTATCGCTGACTTTTTTGCGGATCAGCGCATTTTGCCCACTGCTACGCCCACTTTGCGCATGGTTCTCCGCGAACGACCGCGAACGTCATGAACCGCGCGAATTCCACTGCGCTCCGCTTTCGGCGCTCTGCGGGACTTATTCAGGGCCGGAAACCGGTGACTCGTTCATTTGGGTGAATCGCCTAATTCTGCGAGGTCGAGTTGGCGCCCGGAACGGCTGATTCTGGGGACATTGCGGTCGGTCAGCTATTGGGCGCCTGCGTGCGGATAGCTGACGTAGGCAGCCTTTCCTGCACATTGTTTCCCGAACGGGTTGATGAACGTTGACCCGCGGCAAGGGCCGCTTCCGGGCGACGTGAATACCAATGTGCAACAAACGGCCGTTTTTCTTGCAGCCGAGTGCGCAATGGCTTTCCCGTTCTTCCGTGTCCAATGGTCAGGTTGGAAATAGGTGATTGGGAACACATTTTAAGAAAAGGCACCCACTCTGCAGCCCATAGTGCAGGTCTCCCATCGACCATCCCGATCCACGTTCCCAATCGGGAAGGCGTCGCAGCGGAAATCACTAATTCGGCATAACGACTGGTGTTTGGCGATCAGAACGTGCCACTGGTCGCGGGGCACAGGGGGCTACAGATGCGCGCACTTATAATGGGATTGGTCTGCCTTTCGCTGGGAAGTGCAGCTATCGCGCGAGACCCGGCATTTGATCCGCGTGCCTGGAAGTCCAAGGTGGCCGGGGAGAAGACGCAGGTTTTGGTGCTGGGTTCGGTTCACCTCAAGAATCTGGGTGCGTTCAAGCCTGATGACCTGCTCCCCGGAAATCATGCCATTGGTAGCTTAGCTCGTCAGATGGAGACGAGCGATGCGGCGAGGCCGTTCTACCCTGCCAAGGCTATTGGCTATGGCAGTCACCACCGCGGTTACGAATCATGCCGTATGAAGAGCTTTGCCAAGGCCTTCATCCAATCCTCGCTCATAGGCTGATCTGACTCAGGAGCACGCAGCATGTTCTCCGCCCGACCGATCAGACATTGCAACAAAGCATGACGGAACGTCGCAAGATCGAGATCCGCTAGCGCGATCGCGGCTCCCGGATGTGCTAGCAAGGCATCAATTGCGCGTAGACCGACAGCATAGGTAGAGGTCCAGGCATCATGCCGCGCGTCCGGTAGTTCCGCCAGCACCGCTGCGATCGCCTGACGCTCCGCGCTGATCAAGAAGGCCAGGATACGCCTCCCGACGCTGCAGAATGCATCGCGAAAGTCTTCCGCATCCACGTCCTCATGAAGTCCGCTTTCTTCCAGTTCCAGCTTGCGCCGCAGGAGGCGCATCAAGAGATCACTGCGGCCATGAAAGCGAGTGTAGATCGTCTTCTTGCTGACAGCAGCCGCACGTGCGATCCGTTCGACCGAGAGTTCGCGGGCACCCTTTGCGAGCAGCAAGTCCCAAGTGGCGGCCAGGATCCGGTCTTCCAGACTGGCCGCCTCTTCGGCACTCGGCCGGCCTATCCGACCGCGTTGGCTTTTCGGCATTCTCTTTTCACCGACCATCGCGGCTCTTCCTTACATCGCTCCGAGCTTTGATCGGTCCCGGTCAGCGTCGGCGACGACCGCTCGAGCCGTTCCGACGCTGCCCAGAGGCTGAGCATGATCGGCCGTGGCGCAGCTTGCTCGCGGGCTGCGCCGCACCATCCGACCCAAGCTGCTCGCCAGGGTTAACCGCCCCTCATAGGCCCGGCGTGTTACAGGCAGAACGGCTGCGCAAGGTCCGGAGTTAGGCGGACGAGTTGACCCGAACTCGCATCGAGACAGCATAGCGTCAAGCGCACCTCGGCGACCGTCTCGCCGTCCCTGCCGATACTCGTCGAGAACCATGCTCGCGACGCTGTGTGCTTGGTAAGCTGCACCGTTGCGACGAGACTATCGCGGAGAAAGGCCGGTTTTCGATAGAAGATCTCGTGACTAGCGACGATCCAGCGAAGCCGGTCGACATCTTCCTTCCTCGCCACCGCGCGCCAGTACGCGGTTATCGCCTGCTGCACCCACTGCAGGTACACAGCATTGTTGACGTGGCCCAGTTCGTCGATCGCGTCCGCCGAAACGGTGATGGCATGCCGATGCGAACGGTATTGCGAGCGCCCCCCGGGCCCGCCGGACGGTTCAGCGCCAGCCTGCTTCACCGATCCACCGGAGCGCCGTCAGCGACGGCATGAAGAGATATTCGCCGCCCATCAGACGGTTGAAGGTGGTCACGCCGTTGACGCGCCTTCGCGCCTGCTCCTGCGGAATGGTGAAGGTCCCGGGCTCCTCGTGCAGCGCGACGATCGGGTCCCTCTCGGTGCCAAGATCGATGAAGTTACCCCGGTTGATCCATTCCTGCTGGAGGAACTCGATCGTATCGTACGCCCGCGCGCTGATGAAGATGAAGAAGATGCCGCGATCGCCATTCGCATCGTCGGCCGCCGTCACGTCCGGAGTCCACTTGGGGCCGAAGGTGGAAGAGCGCCGGATAATGCGGTGGATGTTGACGTCGGTCAGGATCGTCAACTGGCTGTCGCGCGGGTTCAGACGGCGCATGTGCGCTGAATGCGGACAGACCAGTCCCTTGGGATCTTCCGCGAAATTGAAATCGTTGTTGCGTGATCGATCCGCCCCCAGCGCCTCGTCGTCACGATCCGGTGCCAGGATCAGCGGCGCGCCGCTGCGCCAGCGGCCGAACATCTTGGCCGCCAGCTTTTCCTGGTCGGCTTCGCTATCGGCGTTGGCACGGATGAAATCGTTGAAGGCGCCAACCGCGCTCTGATATTTGCGCAGGACCACGAACGATCCGTTGCGGCCGAGCGGGGCCGGTTCGGGCATTGCGACTGGCGCGCCGGTCTCGCTGTTTTCGCCCAGGATGAACTCGCCCGCCGCGATCGCGCGCTCGTCGCCCCGCGGGTCCACCCCGCCGCCCGCCACTGTCGGCTGCGAGATGGAGTCGCGAAATCCGAAAGGATTCTTGGCATCGGCATCCGCCCCGAAGCTGTGCGTGCCGACGAGCGTGACACCATGCGAGGCTTCCAACTCGGTCATGGCAACTTCGATCGCCTTTTCAAGCGCGGCTTCGTCGCGGGCATAAATCGTCAGCGCGATATGGCAGGTGCCGGGCCGAAAGGCATCTTCCCACCGGTCGGGTGCGTTCTCGCCGAAGTCGCGCAATTGCTCGGCTCGGGCGGCCATGCCCTGTTGAAACGGCAGGGGAAAGCTCTTCAGCGATGCCTCTGGCACGCCCAGCGCCTTCAGGCCGGCATGGCTGATCGCGACGCCGGTCCAAGCGTCCATGTCGTCCGTCCAATCGTGGGCCGAGGGGATGTGCGGCGCGAGCCGGCGGACGAGATCGCGACCGCCTTCCGCCTCATCGACGTGCAGCATCGCGTGCAGGCCGACATAGGGCTCGGGCCGGGATCGCAGGATCAGGGCCTGGATGTCGTCGAGCTGCAGCTTGACCCGCTCCCGGCTGAAGCGCGCCTTCAGGTTCGCCAGAACGCTCATGTCAGTAATCCACCCCTTCCGGCTTGGAGATGGCGTCTGTAAGTTGGTCGAGCGCCGCCTTGGTCGTCGGGTCGATGCCCATGTTGGCGGCCTCTGCATCGAGGAACACGTTGAGCGCCTTCTCCATTCGCTGGAAGCGGCGTACGTCGACCACCGTCACCTGCGGATTGGCAACGAACCAGCCGGCAGCGTCGATCTGGTGGTCGGCGATGAAATCCTTCACCTTGGGGCTGTCGATCCCCGGCCAGCCTTCGACGTTGGCGAACAGAAGGTCCATGAGCTCGGGGATCTTGGTCGCAAAGTCATTGATGTAGGCGTCCCAGTCGCCGTCGTAAGCGGTCGCGAACAGGATGCGCGTATCATCGTCGAAAAAGACGAAGCGCATGTCGTGCAGGGTGGAGACGCGCTGGGCGCCGTCCATGTTGCCGGCGGTGAGATCGAAGATCCGTCGCAGGCGCTCCGCGCCGCCCGGCTTGAGCGTCGCGATGGCGGTGAGTTCGGACACGTTGCCGGATTGCTTGCCGGCGCGGCCGGCCGACCGGGCGCTGCCCTTCAGGTCCGGATTATGTTTGCGGATCATCGCCTCGAGCGCGATCTTGGCGAGGTGGGGTGCATCGGCGGCGACTTCCTCCACCCGGCGACGGATTTCCTGAAGCTTGCTCTCATCCGCGAGGCGCGGGTCCTTGTTGTCTGTGGTCATCACGACCTCCTGCTTGTTCAATCGGGAATGTCATCGAGCCGGTCAGGCTCGATCCGGGGGCGCGCGTTCATCCGATGGCGGTAGCTGGTGGAGCGTTCGTAAGCCGCCCGGCGGATGCGCATGATCTGGCCGAGTGGGCGGTGCGCCTCTACGCCGTTCCATGGATTGAAAGACAGGACGTCGTCGCCATACACCTGGCGTGCCGGGGCGTAAGCGTCCTGCGCTGCGAACCGCAGCGTCGCGATCGGGCGATGCGGCGACACCTTCTCGTCCCAGCGTACCGCCGCATCCTCGACCGGCATCTCCGCCAGATCGGTGCAGAGCTGCGCCGACAGGGCATATTCCGCGCCCTGGCCGGCGAAATGCTCCACCATAACATCCCGCATCGTGGAGAAATCCGTCTTGCCCACCGGCTGTCCCGTCAAGGCCCGGACGTTATCGGAAGCTGGGGACAGCGCCAGCTTGGCGACATGGTCACCGAAGCGGATAGCACCTTGCGTATGGTAGCTCTCGCCGAGCGGATGATGGTTGTCGCGCGCCAAACCTTCGAGTGTCGCCCCCGGCGTCATCCTGAACGCCTCCACTGTCTTCTTGGCACCCCGCGCAGTGCCCGCGATCAGCCGCTGGAAGGTGTCGGGCGCATGCGCATTCGCCTCGAGAAGGCTCAGCATCAGCTTGTATTTGGCGATGGTGCCAAAGGCGAGGACGGGAAAGTTCACCATCAGGAAATCCTGGTTGGCGCCCCCGATATCGGGCGACAACCGCTCTCCTTCGACGCCGATCACCTTGATCGCGAAGCCTCGCGGCGCAGGGATCGCGTCCGAATGAATGTCGCTGGGTGCCGAGGACAGCCGTGCGACCACACCATACGTGGCTGGGCGCACGAAGATACCCTGCCGCAGTTCCGGCGCCAGATCGTCGTGAACCGTCAATGTGCCCTTCAGGACGGCATGTGACTTGGCATGCGCGTCGCGGATCGCGTGACGGTGATGCTCGAAAGCGCAGCGGTTGCCGGCCGCCATCTGCTCGACGATCTCGGCCGTCAGGCGCTCTTCATCCTCGGCGATCGTCTCGATGTCGGACGAATAGAGAAGCGGTGCTTTCAAAGCCTGACCTCGTCTGTTGCCCATGTCCCGACGCCGGTCGCGGCGCCGCTTGGCCCAGCCATTTCCCGGCAATTACCCACCAACAACACTAGGGGAACCGAATGGTTCCCTTTCTTGCTGACTCGACCAGGTCTCTACGTGAGGCAACTATCGATGTAGGTGGCAGCGATCAGCGACACGAAGTCTCGTGGCCATGCGAAGCGAGGTCGCAGCCACTACGAGCGGCTAGAAGGAGTGCGCGATACACTACAGCCGCGGAAACGGTGGAGCTTGCGCTCCTTGGCGAGGATTGCCCTCCATTCAGGCCTCGGTGGCGGACGTCCCGACCATCGCGCCGAAGCCGACGAGGCGCGAATACGCCAGCATGGCATAGCCGATGGCGAGGCTTGCAAGGGTCAGGGCCGGGATCGTGACCTCGCCCAGGCTCGCATGCATCTGGTTCAACGGGACGAACGTGTGGACGCCGGCGGTGGCCGGGATCAAGTGAGAGAGAGCGGCGATGAAACGCGGCATCTGATCGAGCGGATAGGCGGTCCCGGTGAGGAAGAAGAACGGCACCGAGGTCGGTGCCAGGATGTAGGTTGCCCGCTCGGCGCAATCGAACACGCTGCCGATGAGCAGCCCTAGGGCAGCAACCGCCGTGGCGAAGACAGGGACCATCACCATCATGCCGGTAATGTCGCCATCGACGGGCACAGCCTGGAGCCAGAAGATGAACCCGAAGAGGAAATAACACCCCAGGATGCCCACCGACGCGAACGCCGCCAGCGTACCCCAGAACTCCGCGACACCCATCCGCCATGCGCCGGAGCGGCGTCGCCCGCCCATGAAGGTAGCGGCGCCGAAGAGCAGCGTCTGCTGAACGATGATCACCGCTACGGCCGGAAAGACATAGCCCTTGTAACCACCCGTCCGATTGAACAACGGTTCGGTGGTGACCGCGACGGGCAGCCCGCCGCGACTGAGTTGGGTTCCGGGGATCAGCCGTGACGTGGCGATGTTCTGGATGACAGCCGTCACAGCTTCGCCGATGGTGCTGGCGCGCAGGAGGTAGGTTGCATTGACCCACACGGCGACGCCGGCGCCGGGCGTTCCGGTGCGAAGCTGACGCTCCAGATTATCGGAAATGAGGATGATCCCGTCAGCCTTGCCGATTCGCATGATCTGCCTGGCCGTGGCCACGTTCGGGACGACCTCGGCAACCCGGATGGCGCGCGTCGCGTCCAGGTCGACGATCATCGCTCTACTGAGGGCGCTGCCATCCTGGTCAACCACGACGACGGGCAGCTTCTGGGCAGCT
>NZ_JAKNQR010000005.1:0-161754 GCF_036890205.1 Sphingomonas panaciterrae | reverse complement strand
TAGCGCGATCAGAACGCCGCCATTTAGCGCGAGCGTTTACACAGGATAAGATCCATACCGTTTCCGGAACCACTTTCTTGTTTCCTCTTCGAAATTGGACTGTGCTGATGAGTTTGAGCGATGGTGGCTTCGCTCATACACTACGCGCTACCAGGCCCCTGCCCGTTTCTTAGGCTTAACGTTGTAGCTCAAGACCCCGGGGGCTCAGCCTCCCTTCTCCGGTTCTTGCCGCTGCGCAAATCCCTCGATCTACCTGCCGCCGTCGTGTGGTCGCACGGCATCATCCAAAGACCTATTTAGGCCGTCATGACTAGCCAATCTTCGCCATAAGGCGCCCCGCCGCCCCCTGCTCTGCCGCGAGATTGCGATTATAAGCGAGCGGCATCCGCGGCGACTTCCACCGCAGCGCGTCCATGATGCCGGCCAAATCCTCCCCGCTGGCGAACAGGTCCTGATTGAGCCCGATCCGCGTCGAGTGCGCACTGATCCCCTTCAGCAACCGCGCCAGATCGTCCGCCGTCAAATCGGGCAGCGCGCCACGGTCGAACGCGCGGCCGATGATCGACCGAAAGATTGGTCCGATCGAGCCCGGGTGCAGCGCCACGGTGCCGATGTCATATTCGACGCGCGCCTTCACCGCCGGCTTGGACAGCGTCTTGCGCAGATCCCACGTCTCCCGGCCCGAGATGCTGTCGATCGGCCGACCGCGCACGGCTGCCCGCGCCTTGTAGCGCCGCACCTGCACCCGCCGGAACAGCGGCCCTGTCGTGATCCCCGCCGCTTCGGTCCACGCCGCGATCGCCGCGACGGTGCGCGGGCTGAGGTAGGCGGTCGCCCCGTCCCCGTCTTGATCGCCCTTATGACGCAGAATCTGCAGCAGCCGCGCTTCGGGATCGATCGCCTCCTCAATATGCTCAATGGCGACCGCCACCAGTTCGGAGGCGCGCAGCCCGGTGTCATAAGCGGCCGATAGCAGCGCCCGATCACGCAGCCCCGGCAGATCCTCGCCACAACTCTCGAGCAGCGCGCGGATGTTGAGCCCCCGCGCCTTGTCGCGCTCGACGTCGCGCACCGGGCCCTTGAACCGCAGCGGCCGCGCCTGCTTCTGCGCAGCCCCCTTCTCGCGGCGCACCGTCTGGAGCCGCAGCTTCACCAGCGGCGCCGGCGTCGGATCCTTGAGCTCGAGCAGCTGGTGGATCTTGGCGATCGACGCCTTGTAGCGGGATAGCGAGGCCGGCCGGCTCCCCTTCCCGGCCCGCGCGTCGAGATAATCGGCCACGGTCTCGGGCGTGGCCGGCAGCGCGATCCGGTTGTTGCGCCTACACCACGCATCGAACGCCTCGACGTCGGACTTGAGCGCACGGATGCTATGGGGCGATGAAGCGGCCTGATAGGCGGCGATCAGGCCCTCGTTGACGGTGATGCGCTCGCCGGCGCGCATCTGCACGATCGTCCACGCAAGGTCGGCCGGCGCCCTGACGGCCGGCAGGACAGCCTCAGGCGGCGCTACGGGGATTTCTGGCCCTTCCCGGGCGGTTTCGGTGCTCACGACGCGCCTCGCTCCTCAGCCGCGCTTGTAGCCCACCTTATAAAGAACGGTCAAATCTGCTTATGTGATAACTGCAATTATCGAATGTCCACTTTCGGGAGGTCACGGATGTAGAAACGAACTGCTGACTTTGGTTTCCCGCCATGGCATTGTCGCCATCCTATGACGCGGACAGACAACCTGCGCGCCGACGACAGCCTGCTCCTGCTCGGGCGCCTCGATGGCCGATTGCACGGTAGTCCATGCGCCGACATCTTTCTCGCGCGCTCGCGCCTGGAAGGCGCCACCGTCCTGGCCGGCCTCGCCGGCGTGCCGATCGCGGTGCGCGACCTGCAGGACTGGATCGCCGGCCGCACACCCCCTCCCCGCGCTTCCGAAGGCCTCAACGATCCGATCTCGGTTGCCGCCGTCTTCCACCTTGCGCTCAGCCGCGACGAGGATCTCAAGGATTCGCTCGGCCGCGCCACGCTCAACGTGCTCCGTACGGTACTCGATGACCGCACCGAGGCGAAGGTTTATGCGGCCGAAGACTTGGCGCACTTCGGGCCGATGTGGCGACAGCTGCGAACCGTGGCGGACGCCCCCTTCCCTTCCGGTGACCTCCTCTCTGTCGCCAACCGCATTTTCCAGCTGTTCGCGCTGACCGAACCAGCGGCACCAGGCAGCTGGGATGTCGTCAGCGTCGATGGTCGCGCTCTCGAGCTGCCTCCCCGTGGACGCGATCGAAACTGGCTGATCGCCGCCGCCGTACCGCGGATGCTGTGCCGCGCTGGCTTCACGACCCGCGTGATCCCCTCGTTCATCCTGATGTCCAAGTTTCTGCCCCCCTCCCCCGCCGATCTGGCAGAGACCTTGGCCCAGGCGATCGGTCGGACGGCGCATGCTGGCTTGCGCGACCTCGACGCGATCGAGCGTGCGGCGTCGCGCATCCAGACCGATCTGGCCGTCACGAAGCGGAGCAAGGCCCCTCTCCTTGCCCGCCTGCAGCTTGCCTATCCGGGCCTTCAGCCGGCCGCTGTCGCGCGCCTGTTGAAGGTCACCCCGCAAGGCGCGCGCAAGCTACTCGCCTCACTTGCTCATCCCTCTTGAACCACAGACACCGTGCAATCCAAGCCACAGAACCCTCCGTCCCGGCATCACTTCATCCCGCAGTTCCTCCTCGACCAGTGGAAGGATGGCGACACCCTGCTGCGCTATCGGCGCAATCGGATCGGGGAGATCGAGAGCAGTCCTGCATCACCCAAGAGCGTCTGCTTCGAGCGGGACCTGTACAAGACGATCGGGTTCCCGCCCGAGCATGCCCAGCAGATGGAAACCCTGTTCATGCAGGTGATCGATGACGCTGCGGCCAAGGTTCACGCGCTGCTCCTCGACGGCAAGGTCAACTCGCTCAGCGACGCGCAATGCTCGGATTGGGGCCGGTTCGTCATGTCGCTGTGGTTCCGGACACCGCTGGATATGCGCGGCATGAAGGACGCCGTCGGCGCTCTCGCAAGCGCAGAGGCCGCGAAGTCCGTGCTGCGCGGCGAAGATGGGGCCCTGCCGCCCGAGGCCGTGAGCGCGCTTCAGATGGAAGTCCTGCGCTTGGTCATCGACGACGCGGATCGCGGACGAGCGTTCATCAACATGGACTGGCGCATAATCAAGACGAACAATCGCCGGGAATTGTTCGTCTCCGATTGGCCGCTCGACGTGCCGGTCAGCTTCGCCTGGCTTGGTAGTGCCTCGTCCTATGTCACTCTTCCGATCGGACCGGAGACCCTCTTCGTTGCTGCCGGGTCCACTACGCTGGCAAATCGGATCGTGAGCCTACCCGAGCGAGAACTGATCACGCGGCAGAACCGGTCGACCGTGGGACATGCCCAGGCGTTCGTAGGCGCGAGGACGCGTCAAGCCGGCGACTTCATCCGCGCGAACTTCGGCCTGCGAAGCCGCCACTCCGTGACGCAGAGCACCGCCGACAAATATAAGCGGGACGCCATATAAGGCGGCGACCTCGCCAGACGCCGCGCTCCATCACCCTACGACAGCAGCCCCTCGATCGCCTTCAAAAGCTCGGCGGGCGACGCCTCAGCCTTCGGCGGCACCTTGATCGTCAGCCCCCCTCCCCGCGCCTTCGTATAGCGCAGGATGACCTTGCCCCCCTTGCCGGTGATCTCCTTCTCGGCGGCAGCCTTCACGGCTGGCGCGACAGTCGCCTTCACGAGCCGCTTCGCGACTTCCGGCCCGCTCAGCTTCAAGCCTTTCTGGCTGCGCTCTTCCTCGATGCGTTCAGCCTCTTCGCGCATCTTCGCCAGCGCCTTCGGATCTCCGGTAAGCGGCTTGATGTCACGCGCGACGCGTACCGTGATGTCGTGCGTATCGGAGAACGCCGCGACAACTGGTTCGGGCAAGCGCGCAACGTCGAGAAGCCGGCTCAGCCACGACTTGGAAAGGTTTAAATGCTCGGCCATCTGCGACTGCGAGCCCTCGTAGAACTCCGCGAGCGCCACCGTATATTCCTTGGCCCGCTCCCAATCCGAGATGTCCTTACGCGAGCGGTTCTCGACATCTGAAACCCGGAACGCCTCCTCGTCCGTGACACTCTGGATCGTCACCAGATACTCGAACTCCGGGTGGTGATGCGCTCGCAGCCATTTCACCGTCCACCAACGGCGGACGCCGGCGATGATCTCGAAGTCGAAGTTCGGGTCATCTTTCAGACGCCGAACGATAGCGGGGATCCGTTGCTTCTTGGCGGAGAGGAAGGAGTCGATGAGATCGCGGCAGCTATCTTCGTTCAAATGATCCAGATCGCGATTGTGCATCCGCCATGGGCGGCACCGCTCCGGATCGACCCACTCCGTCCGGTCGGCGACCGTTTTCCCCGTCGCGATGCGCGCGAGCGTCTGGCTGCGACTTGCCATGATGCCGTCCGCAGGGGTCGCCTTATCGAGGTTCTCCTCGTCGTCGAGCCCCTCTGTGAACATCGAGCCGAAGCCCTTGTTGCCCTTGCTCATCGGCCCGTTTCTCCTTCTCTCTTGCCCTCGCCGACGGGTGCCAACAGGCCAGAGTTGCCACGTGGCAACTGCGCCGCCCCCAGGCGCTTGCACTGACGTTCCTGCCGTGTGCGATCTGACATGGTATTCCTACCTAACATATTGCTTCTATTGGGTTCTTCCACTTTGTTGTCACGTGGCAACTCGGTGATCCGGCTTCGTCTCACTCCCCGATTGCCCGTGCTCGCCGACGTGAGAAATATCGGAGTTGCCACGTGGCAACTCTCCCTAAATTCGGCCCCCTGCCCTGCTCGCCCAGGTGCGCAGAACGTCCTGCTCAATATCCTGGCAAACGTCGCTGAGATGCTTCATGCAGCGGTTGTAGACCTCGTGCGACGTGACGGGCTTGTCGAGTTCGAAAACGGTTTTCATCCTGGAGCTGGCATTGTCGATTTCGGCGCTGGTGACCATCACCGACTGCGTCATTGAGCCACCGAAGACCTGCCGCATCATCGACAGTATCTCCCGGTGCATCGACTTGCTCTCGTCCACGCGGCTGCCGACCAGCCGGATGAAGTTGTAGGCCGGCCTTCCCCGCCCCGCGAGTTGCTCGAGCTGCTTCATCGTCGTTCGCGTCATGTCGATGAAAGATACCGTCGAGGCGAAGTCGACAAGGCTCGGCGGCACCGGAATGACCATGCAGTTAGCGGCCTGGAGCACAGCCATCGACACCATGCCCAATGCCGGCGGCGGGTCCATGATCACGACGTCATAGTCATCGACCACCTCATCAATGGCCTGCGCGATCAGGTCGATGATCTCCATGTTCTGATTTCGCGCCATGTGCCCGGCGATCTCATACTCGAGATTATAAAGTCGCAGGTTCGACGGGATCAGGTGGAGGTTGTGAAAGTGCGTCTTGCGGATAATCTTGCGAACGCCAAGCAGCTCCGGATTGTGAAAATGCCCGTAAAGCGTGTCTTCCTCGTCGAGGTCCACGTCGGGGCGATAGCCGAACATCATGGTTGAAGACGCCTGGCTGTCGCAGTCGATGAACAGGACCCGGTAGCCCTTGATGGCAAAATGCTGGGCGAGATGCAGCGCGATCGTCGACTTGCCGACGCCCCCCTTGAAGTTGCAGACCGAGATGATCGCCGGGGTATCGGTTGGCTCGCGCCAGGGACGCGTTCCAAACACCTCGCGCATATGATCAAGCTCTTCGAGCGTATACTGCAGCCTATGCCCGGAGCCCGTCCGCCCTCGAGCGGGGAGGCGGCCGTCGCGCTCCGCTTCCCGGACAGCAGATGCCGTCCGCCCGACCAGTGCAGCAGCTTTCGAAATCGGGAAGGTCGGACCCTTCTTCTGACCGGTTTCGGGATCAACCGCGCTGTCACGAATGCGCTTGAGGATCGTCAACGACTTTCTGTGGAGCACGTCCAGACCACCTTCGATGAGGTCGTCCGGCTGTGCTAGGGAGGGGTCGGTAGCCATCTCAGTCCGCTTCTGTGGGTTTGATGCGCCATGATAGCCACGTTGGCAGTTTCGAGCAAGGAAATGGCCACCAGACTTACAAGTTGACCGATGATCTCCGAGCCCCTTGCGCATGTGCGCGCTTTCTGGCCAATCGGCGGCGGCTGCGACCGATGATCTCCGTGCCTTTGCGTGTTGCTGCAAAGTCTGGCGCTGGGATTGTGGCGACAAACGGCTACCTGTGGATAACCACCGATGATCTCGGTACTTTGCGATGATCTCGGTGCGTATCAGCGATGATCTCGGTGCGAGCCGACCGATGATCTCAGAGCCCATACCTATTACTAGAATCACCCTATAAAAAACCGATTCGCGAATCGTTTTGATTTTTCGATTTTGGGTGAAGGAGGGCAGGGGGAGGGCGCAGAACGGCACCGACATCATCGGTGTTTCTGCAACTCTCGCGGCCTTTTCCCCTCCCAAACTGCCAACGGGGTTGATTTCACGCCTCAAACCTGTTGAGACATGCCCATCACAGCCCCCGGTCGATTCGGGGGGAAGGGCAGACCATGAATGGGGATCAGCATAGGCCGCTGGGGCATCAGTACGCACTAGCAATGCTCAACGGCGGCGAGGAGAGCGTCCGCAAGCTCGCCACCACCGCCGGCACCCAGCTCACCTTGGACGCATTCCTGCGCGTCCAGGACGAAGAACCGGTTCCTGCCTTCCTCCACTCCGCGCTTTGTGCGATGTCGCTGCCAACCAAGCGGCCCAAGGACGACACTCAGCCCATCGTCCGTGAGGACGGCAAATATGCGCTGGCCATCAATCCCAGGCCAGTGCTTCAGAATGTCGACGGCAAGTCCGTCATGCGAAGCCTTGGTGTGCCTTATGGCGCCTATCCACGCGTTGCCCTGATCTACCTCCTCTCTCAGGCGGTCATGAAGCAATCGCGGGACGTTTATCTTGGCCGCAATTTCACCGAGTGGATGCGCCGCCTTGGCTACCAGACCGTGTCTTATGGACCACGCGGGACGGCCAACCTGATGCGAGAGCAGGTGGATCGGCTGCTGGCGTGCGAGTGGCAGATCCGCTGGGACGGCACCGACACGGAAGACAACGCCTTCGCTGTCCGGGACGTCAAGATTTCCAACGAATATGCCGGTTCGCTCGACAAGAACGGCTCATTCGCGCGCGAAATCCGTATGTCCGAGGCGTTCTACTCGCACCTCATCGACCATGCCGTGCCACTCAATGAGATCGCCATCCGCGAGCTCAAGGGTACGCCAACGGCGCTCGATCTCTACACTTACCTTGCCTACCGACTCCCGCGGATTGGATCCGACAAGGGCCAGGTTATCTCATGGGACCAGCTCGCCAAGCACCTTGGCAACGAGGCCGACAGCAAGCGCTTCCGACAGACCGTCCGCGAAACCATGCAGATCGTGTCGGCGGTCTATCCCAACGCAAATGTCGATCTCTCCGGGCGGAAGGTCATTCTTCATCCGTCACCGGCACCGCTGGAGCGCAAGCTCGTGGGGCCGCACCTTCGACTCGTCGGGGGCGAGGCTCCGAAAACGGCACCGAGATCATCGGTCAAACCGGCCCATGCAGCGAAGTCCGCGCCCGCGAAGGACGATGCGCCGACTCTTCCGTTCCCCGCCGGGTCTCTCTCATACGGCACGCGTGAGGCCGTCTTCCGCCAGATCGCGCTGACCAAGGGCCATCCGTGGTCAGTGGATGACATGGCGGCTGCATTCCGCAAGGGATGCCCCGATTTTAGCCGGCCGCGCACCGATTCAGAGTGGCTGCGGATCTGGGAGAAGTTCGTCGTCGCCTATGCTGAACGCCGCGCGAATCGAAGCGACGACTAACCGATGATCTCCGAGCCGTTCGCGTTGAGGCGAGCGCAGGCTGAATCTGTCTCCAAGTCTCAGACCGACCGAAAAGAGGAAAGGAGGGGCCGAGCGTGTAAGCAGGAGGTAGAATTATGCCGCTTACAGCCAGACGGCCATCGCAGGAGATAGTCGACATTGTCGGGGCCCTGGGCGGCACGTGGAGCGGCAATGTCGCGATGTGCCGCTGTCCCGCACACAGCGATCGCGATCCAAGCTTGTCGATTCGGCAAGGGGATCGCGGCATTCTCGTCACCTGTTTCGCAGGATGCTCGCGCGAAGACGTCCTGCGTGAACTGCGCCTTGTTCGCCCGGGTCGCCATTATCCGCCACCCGCCTTGGCGGACTCGCCGCGGCCGATGAACGTCGAAAGAATCTGGAATGAGGCGGTCGACGTTCCGGGCACCCTTGCCGAGCGCTACCTCCAGTGCCGGAACCTCCTCCCACCACCACGCGATCTTCGCTTCCATCCGCGTTGCCCTTACCTGCCCAAGCCGAAGACGATCTTCGAACCCGCTCTCCTGGTAGCGGTGCGCGAGGGAAACCGTCTGGTCGCAATTCAACGCATATTCCTGAACCCCGACACCGCCCATTACACGCGCAAGGTCATGCTTGGCGCCCCGGGGCACGGCGCTTGGCGGGGCGGGGCAGGGGGCAACACCCTTGCCATCGCCGAGGGCTTTGAGACGGCCGACGCTTTCGCGCGCCTGAGCAACCTCCCGTGCTGGGCTTCACTCGGCGCACGTCGGCTCAACCAGCTCGTCATTCCGCCCACGGTCACAACGCTCCTGGTCGCCGAGGACAACGATTCCGAAGGGCACAGGGCAGCCGAAAGTGCCCAAGCGCATTACGCCCGGTCGGGCCTCATCATCGAACGCGCGCCCCCGCCGCCAATCTACAAGGATTGGGCAAAGGCGCTCGATGCCCGAGCGCAGCAGAGCCGCGTCTAGGCGCGAAGCGCCGGAGGAGAGGGGAGGGGGATCGAAAGGGTGTCGCTGCCGAGGGTGCAGCCCACTCTGGAGACCACACCCATGTCCGATCTCTTCGAAGCGGCCGCCCAGGCTGAGCGCGAGGCCGTGCGCCTCCTTCTACCCCGTCTGCGCTCCGACGAGGCCATTCAGCGTCGTCACCTCAACGACGCGATGACCAAGGCCTTCGGCGGTTCTGATGCCGACGGTCGCTGGACACAACGCGCCAGCTTTGAACTCCTCGAGCATGCCCTTGCCATCCATCTTCAGTCGAGCGCCCAAAAAATTGCGGCGTTCGGCGACGTCCGCGCGCTGATCGATTTGTCCGATCGCCTGCCCACTCAGACGGTTCGCAGCGAGGATCAGATCGAATGGCAGCAATTCTCGACACCTGTCGACATCGCTGCGGTTATGACGCTTCTCGCCAACGTCCAGCCCGACGACATCGTGCTCGAGCCGAGCGCGGGTAACGGCCTATTGGTCGCGCAGCTCCGTCACGTCGAATCGCTCCATCTGAACGAGCTCGATCCGCTCCGCCGTGGCCGATTGAAGGCGGCTTTCCCCTCAGCATCGATCACCGGGCACGATGGTGCGACCATCAATTCCACCCTCGCAAGCGTCGATCGACCAACCCTCATCCTGATGAACCCGCCCTTTTCGAGGTCGGTCGGCCGCGGCGCCGACGACTATGCCGCAGTCCGTCATCTGCAAGCGGCGCTGCGCCGTCTTCAACCGGGCGGCCGGCTCGTTGCCATCATGCCCGATTGGTTTGGCCCGAGCGCACGCATGCGTGAGCAATATGAGACGATCCTGCGCGACGTGAGCGTCCTGGCGGCCGTCCGTCTCGAGAAGTGCTACCTGAAGCATGGGACTTCGATCGCCGTGCGGTTGTTTGTCATCGACAAGGTCCCCGGCCGGTCGCCCCCCGCGCTCATCCAGCGTTCGTCCGTTGCCGAGCTGCTCGATATCCTGATCATCCCCGAACGATCGTCGGCGAAGCCCGATCGCGGAGCGTCGGCGCCGAAGCGCTCAGGTGGAGTTTCGCTCTTCCGGGCCGTCAAAAGCAGCCGTCCGGCGCCCCGCGCCTACCATGCCCCGGCACGCAACCACGTGCTCCCCGTCGAATATGCGAAACTTGAGACGCCGGCGCCGCTGCTCGAGCAGAGCGGCGTCTATCTTCCATATCGACCGAGCCGTATCAGCTTCGCGAGCGCTGGCGAGCATCCAACGCCGCTCGTCGAATCTGTCGCCATGGGCTCGATCCCGGCGCCGGTCCCAGAGTATGTGCCGGCGCTGCCCGAGCGCACCGTCGCCGAGCGGCTGCTCTCCGCCTCCCAACTCGAGACGGTCGTCTACGCGGGGCATGCCTGGACCCAGTGGATCCCAGGCACTTTCAGACCCGACAAGGAGGGTGTCGGCCTCGTGCTGGCCGAAGACGGCCATTCCTATCGTAAGGGCTTCTTCCTGGGCGACGGCACGGGGGCGGGGAAGGGTCGTCAAATCGCGGCCTGCATCCTCGACAACTGGCTCCAGGGCCGCCGCCGCAACATCTGGGTCTCGAAGAATGCGCCGCTCCTCGAAGACGCGCGACGCGACTGGACGGCCCTTGGCGGCCTTAACGGCGACATTCAGCCCATCTCCAACTGGAAGATCGATGAGCCGATCAGCCTCGACCAGGGCGTGCTGTTCGTCAGCTATCCGACGCTGCGTTCGATGCGTGGTGACTACGGTCGCCTGAAGCAGCTGGTTGACTGGGCCGGGGCCGATTTTGACGGTGTCATCGCCTTCGACGAGGCCCACGAGATGGGCGGCGTTGCGGGTGGGGAGGGCGCTCTCGGCACCAAGGATGGATCCCAGCAGGGAATCTGCGGCGTGCTCCTCCAGAACCAATTGCCCGCGGCCCGCGTCCTCTATGCTTCAGCCACCGGCGCCTCTGTCGTCAACAACCTCGCTTATGCGGTCCGACTGGGGCTCTGGGGCCCAGGGACCGCCTTCCCCGACCGGGAGCAGTTCATCAGCAGCATCAGCAAAGGCGGGATCGCCGCGATGGAGCTGGTCGCGCGCGATCTCAAGGCCACCGGCCTCTACATGGCCCGCGCACTGAGCTTCGCAGGTGTCGAATATGACATTCTGCGCCATGAGCTGACCGCCGCGCAGATCGAGATCTACGACACCTATGCGGACGCGTGGTCGATCATTCACCAGAACTTGGAGAAGGCGCTCGAACTGACCGGCATCGTCGATGCGCTTGAGAACGCGACTTTGAACAGCGGCGCCAAGGCATCCGCGCGCTCGCGGTTCGAGTCCACGAAGCAGCGCTTTTTCGGACAGGTTCTGCTCTCCATGAAGCTCCCCACCGTCATCGCCGCGGTCCACGAGCATCTCGCCGCGGGGCAGTCAGTCGTGATGCAGCTCGTCACGACGGCCGAGTCCATTCTTGACCGGAGACTAGGCGCGCTCAGCCCCGACGACCGCGCGGACCTCGAGATCGACCTCTCGCCCCGGGAATATATGATCGACTATCTGGAGCGCGCTTTCCCGACCCGTCAGATGCGGATCTTCACCGACGAGACCGGCGCGCAGCGCTCGGTTCCGATGGAAGACGAGGCGGGCAACCCCGTCTACAATCCCGAGGCCGAAGCGGCGCGGGCCCAGCTCATCGAGAATCTCTGCGCCCTTCCGCCGATCATGTCGGCGCTGGAGGGCATCCTCGAGCATTTCGGTCACGATAATGTTGCGGAGGTGACCGGGCGCACGAAGCGCCTCGTCTCGACCGGCGATGGACGGCAGAAGCTCGAAAGTCGCTCGACCAGGACCAGTCAGGCCGAGGCCGCCGCGTTCATGCAGGGTCGCAAGCGGATCCTCGTCTTCTCCGATGCGGGCGGCACTGGGCGCTCCTATCACGCCTCTCGAGACGTCCCCAATCAGCAGCAGCGCGTTCATCTCCTGCTCGAACCCGGCTGGCGGGCCGATCGCGCGATTCAGGGCCTTGGCCGGACCCATCGCACCCATCAGGCGAGCACACCCCTGTTCAGGCCGGTGACGACCGACTGCAAGGGCGAGCTCCGTTTCACGAGCACGATCGCCCGCCGGCTCGACAGCCTGGGCGCGCTCACCCGCGGTCAACGCCAGACGGGTGGTCAGAACCTGTTCGATCCCGCCGACAATCTCGAAAGTGAATATGCCTGCGCGGCCCTGGTGAGCTGGTTTCATCTGCTCGTCGGAGGGAAGCTGACCAGCGTCTCCCGTGCCGAGTTCGAGAAGCGCACCGGTCTCGAGCTCTGCGACAAGGACGGCGTCATGAAGGACGACCTCCCGCCGATCCAGCGGTGGCTCAACCGCATCCTGGCGCTGCCGATCGCGCTGCAGAACAAGATCTTCGACGAGTTCCTCGCACTCGTCGAGACGCGCGTATCGGCCGCGCGCGAGGCCGGACGGCTCGATGTCGGCGTTGAAACCATCCTGGTCGATACGGCGACCCTCATAGACGACACCGTGCTGCGCACCGACCCGGTCAGTGGCGCGACCTCTCATCTGCTCACGATCGAGATCGCTCGGCGGCGGACGCCGGTCTCCCTTGAGCGGGTCCTGCGCATCGCCGACAATGACGGCACCGCCGATTATCTGATGAACGCCAAGTCCGGGATGGTTGCGCTGCAGACCCGCGCCCGCGCCCTCATGGAGGAGAAGGAGGGCACACCGATCCCGCGGTTCGAACTCATCCGTCCCACGCGGCGCGAATATATGCGCGAGCAAGAGCTGTTCGAAAGCGCCTGGAGCCCCATCGATCGCCAGCTCTTCTCCGAGAAGTGGCTGGAAGAAGCACAGGAGGCGGCCAACAAAGTCGATACGGAAACGATCCGCCTTGCGACGGGCCTCCTTCTCCCGATCTGGTCCGCGCTTCCCAACGACCACCTCGTCGTCAATCGCATCGCGGACAAGGAGGGCAACAGTTGGCTCGGCCGCCTGGTGTTTGACGATCACGTCGTGCAGCTCTTCACGAAGCTCGGCCTGGACCGGACCGACAATCTCCCGCCCACCGACCTCGTGAAATCCGCGCTGACCGGCCGGAGCGTCGATCTGGCACGGCCGTTCCCGATGTGCATCAAGCGCTCCCTCGTGAACGGATCACCCCGGATCGAGCTGGTGGGTGCGCCGCCGGCGCAGCTCGCCTGGCTCAAGTCGATCGGATGCTTCACCGAGGTGATCCAGTACCGGACCAGGGTCTTCGTGCCGGTACCGACGGCAGCCGAGATCGTCGGGCGGATCGTCTCGGGCTCGCCCTGACCGGTCTTCCGGCGATGAGGACGGTCCGATCGGCACGCGCGCACGGCGTACTTCTAAGCGACCTCAGGCACGCCTGAGAGAGAGGGAAGGGGGAGCTGGGGTGGTGTTCGGAAATACCCGAACGCCAGAAGGAGTTACCCCTGTGATCCAGACCATCAAGCTCAACAAGCTGCGCCTGTCTCCGATCAACGTGCGCACCGCCCCGGACGAGCAGCTCCAGATCGAACCCATGGCCGCGAGCATCGAGGCCAAGGGCGTGCTGCAGAACCTTCTCGTCACGCCCGCCAAGAAGCCGCGCGGCACCTTCGAAGTGTTCGACGGCGGCCGTCGCTGGCGTGCGTTGCGCCTCCTCGCCGAGCGTGGCACCATCTCCGAGACCGATTTCGATGTTCCGGTCATGGTGCTGACCGGCGACGATGCCGAGCTGTCCGAGACGTCGACCGCGACCAACTTCCACCAGCTCAAGATGACGCCGGCCGAGGAATGCCGCGCGTTCCAGCACTTCATCGGCACCACGGGCGATATCGACGCGGTCGCCAAACGCTTTGGCGTGACCCGCCGCTTCGTCGAGGGGCGGCTGCGCCTGGCCTCGCTTGCGGAGCCGATCTTCGAGGCGCTCAGCAAGGGTGCGATCACGCTCGACATCGCCAAGGCCTATGCGTCGACCGAGAACCAGGAGAAGCAGCTTCTGGTTTGGAACAGCTATCAGTCGAGCCACGTCACGGCCGACACCATCCGCCGCGTGATCGCCAACGAGACGCTGAAGGCGAGCGACCCGATCGCGGTGCTGGTCGGCGAGGCGCGGTATCGCGACGCCGGCGGCAAGATCGATGGGGATCTTTTCACCGACGGCAATGACCGCTGGGTCGATCCCGAAATCGCTCACCGCCTCGCCGGCGAGATCATGGAAGCCGAGGCCGCACGCATCGGCCAAGAGACCGGTCTTGCCTGGATCCGCCCGATCGCGAGCAACTACGCGCACAACGCGGCGCACGGACTCTATCGCGCGATCCTGCAGCAGCCTCCGCTCACCGACGAACAAGCCGCGCGCCTCGCGGAGATCGAGGAGCGCCGGTCCGTCATCGAGGCCGAGATGCAGGACGAGGAGCTCGACGACGAGGCGTTTAAGCTGCTCGACCAGGAGGACGATCGTCTGATCGCCGAGGCCGAGGCCATCGAGAACCGCGCGCCGGTCCTGCCGGAGGAAATGAAGGCTCATGTCGGCGCCTTCCTTCTCCTCACCCCGCAGGGCGAGATGCGGCTCGACAGCCAATATTACAGCGAGCAGGAGCTCGTCATCGACGAGCCCGGCGACGAGGACCACGACGACGGCGAGGACGGAGAGTCGACGCGCGGTGGCGCCCGCATCGGCGGCAATGCCTCGTCCGAGCCGAAGTACCGGCCCGAGGCCGTGGCGCCCGGCGGCAAGCCGCTCAGCGCCCGGCTCTACGACGAACTGGCGGTCCAGCGGCGCGACATTCTGGCGTCCTGCATCATGGCGCAGCCGGCGCTCGCGCTCGACTATGCGCTGTTCGTCATGGTCGACGCCCGGACCAACTCGGCGTCCCGCTACCTCAGCTCCGTGAAGTACGGCACGACCATCCGGGCCAGCGCGCCGCAGGATCCCGCCTCTGGCGACATTCCGGGCTCGCGCGCGCGCGATTATCTGGCCGAGGCGAAGGACGGTCTCGACGCCGCCTGGACGGAGCACGAGTGCGAGGTTGCGCGGTTCGAGGCCTTTCGCGCGCTCGACGACGACACCAAGGCCAACTGGCTCGCCTACATCGTCGCGATGTCGCTCGAGGCGAAGCCGGGTTGGTCGAACGAGCAGATCAAGCTTCACAATCGGCTTGCATCGATCCTCGAGATCGACGTCGCGAGCTGGTGGCGGCCGACCTCGGAGAACTTCTTCGACCGCGTGAACAAGGGCAGCATCCTCACGCTGCTCACCGAAATCGGCGGGCCGGCGCTGACCGTCCGTCATACCTCGCTCAAGAAGACCGAAATATCGGAAAGCTGCCAGAAGCTCTTTGCGGGCGATGCGATCGTCGAGCCGGAGGTCAAGGAGGCGGCACTCGCCTGGGTGCCTAACGCGATGCGCTTCCTCGACGCCGCCACCGAAGCGCCGGCTGACCCGACCGAGGCCGATGACGGCGAAGGCGAGGCCAATGAGGTCGAGCCTTCGGACGGGGAGGGCGAACCCAGCGCCGATCACGAGACGCTCGAACCCGCGGACGCCTGAAGCGCGCTCCATCTCCTGAGCGACAGACCGCCGGTGCTCCTTCGCGCCGGCGGTCTTCCCTTGCCCAAACCACGGGACCAACGGTCATGCGCAGCAAACAGAAGCCGAGCCGCGACGCCGCGGCCGAGATCACCGACCTCATCATCCGCAAGCTCGAAGAGGGCGTCGCACCCTGGAGCCGCCCCTGGCGGGTCACCGGCGCCGGCGGGCGACCGCTTCGGCATTGCGGCACGCCCTATACGGGGATCAATGTCCTCTACCTTTGGGCAATTGCCGATGTGCGCGGCTATCGGTCGCGCTACTGGATGACATACCGCCAGGCCGAGGCGCTGGGCGCCAACGTCCGCCGGGGCGAGCAAGGCTCGCTCTCGGTCTATTATTCGAGCTTCAAGAAAACGGAGTCCGACCCCGTCACCGGCGCGGAGACCGAGCGCAGCATCCGCTTCCTACGCCACTACATCGTCTTCAACGCCGACCAGATCGATGGCCTGCCGGCCTATTTCTATCCGGCTGACGAAGATCCTACGCCGGTCGATCCTTCGGCGCGCCAATCCGCGATCGACGCCTTCTTCGAGCCGATTCCTGCCGAGGTGCGGCACGGCGGCGACCGCGCCTATTTTCACCCCACGTTCGATTATATCCAGATGCCGCATCAGCGCTCGTTCAAGTCGATGGACCACTATGCCTCGACCCGAGCCCATGAAACCGTTCATTGGTCCGGAGGCACGGCGCGGCTCGCCCGGACATTCGGCAAGCGGTTCGGTGACCAAGCTTATAGTTTCGAGGAACTCGTGGCCGAGATCGGGAGTGGCCTCGTCTGCGCGCACCTCGGCCTGCCCAATGAACTCCACGACAATCATGCAAGCTATGTGGGCCATTGGCTCGGCATCCTGCGCGCCGACAAGACCGCGATCATTCACGCGGCATCCAAGGCCGAGCAGGCCTTCAATTATCTGTGCGGGTTTGCGGACGACCAGATCAGTCCGGCCGAGTCCGCGCCCCTCGAGGCCGTCGAGCCGCTGGCCGAAGCCGCCTGACCCCACTTCCTCTTCGCCAAGGAGACCAGCCATGGGATGGCTGACCATGCCGTTCGCCTCGATGGGCGGACATCCGACTGCCAAGGCCTATCTCGACGCGCAATTCACCTACACGCGCGATGTCGAGGGCGGGACGAAGGGACTGAGGATCCTCGCCTCGTCCTGCCCCAAGAACCGCACCTATTACGCCGCTGCCCAAGTCCTGACGAATGGCATCGGGGGCGAGATCTTCGCGATCGTCTGCAAGGTCCTCTGGAGCCCCAACAGCAAGACCGGCGAAAATTTCGGCTACAAAGACAGTGCGCCGTTGCGGCGCTGAAATGGAGTATCAGTGATGATGAGGTAAGTTGAGAATGCCTCTGCTCGCCGGACTAACCTCGGGCCTCACAAGGTCTGAAATCCCGAAAGGGACGGGGAACAATAGCATGTTCGGAAAAGGCCAGATGCGTCTTAGTCGCAAATGGAGGCGATGACGGTCAGGGCAAGGTGCGTATGGTGAAGGCTACACTGCTTAAATCCCAGTCTGCAGCAATCTATATAGCGATACTGGCGAAAGCGACTGTCACGCCAGGTCCGGATGATGACAGCGGTCTCATGTCTTGGCCGCCTGTTTCTCAGCCCATCCGGTGCGCCTCTCGTCGAGGGGTTTAGTGGACGAACGGGACACCTAACCGCGCCGCATCTCCATTCAGCGTAACTACGGGATGCCCTAAACAGGCGGCTTCTGCCGGCCTGCATGGGTACGGAGCCGCCATATTACTCAAATGCCCGGGGTAATGCCCGGGACATCGACCTCTTCGGAGGCGGCGGTGCAACTGTATAAGGTCTCGAGCGATCGGGCCGAAAGCGGGGAAGACCGGGGGAAGGGCGGCAGCTGTGATTCTTCAACCACCGATCATGGGGTGTGCTGATGCTGCCAGAAACTGTGAAAGGCCGGTTGGAGGCCATTCCGGCGCTCGTTGCGTCGGGCAAAAGGGTGAATGGACTCTATCGTCTGATGGGGTCTCGCCTCCTTTGGGAGGAGGGGCTCCAGAAGATCGGATCCAACAAGGGTGCGATGACGCCGGGTATTGACGGCGAGACCTTCGCGGACTTCGGACCGGAAGACCTCGACCCGATTATCGCCAGCGTGACGGCAGGGACCTATGATCCCAAACCAGTGCGTCGGGTGTTTATCCCGAAAGGCAAGGGCAAACGGCGTCCGCTGGGCATTCCCACGCGCGACGACCGCCTCGTTCAGGAAGTGGCGCGGCAACTGCTCGAACGGATCTATGAACCGGTGTTCTCGAACGCCTCCCATGGATTCCGGCCGGGCCGGTCGTGTCATACGGCGCTTGAACACGTCAAAGCCGTATGGACGGGGGTGAAATGGCTCGTAGATGTGGATGTCGCGGGGTTCTTCGAGAACATCGACCACGACATCCTCCTGCGGCTGTTGCGGAAAAGGATCGATGACGAGAAATTCATCGGCTTGATCGGCAGCATGCTTAAGGCGGGTGTTATGGAAGACCGGGTTCACACCCGGACCTACAGCGGCACTCCGCAGGGCGGTATCGTCTCTCCAATCTTGGCCAACATCTACCTCCATGAACTCGATATGTTCATGGCGGAACGGATCGCGGCTTTCGAGAGGGGGAAGGTCCGTGCCACGAACCCGGAATATGGGCGACTGGCTGGGCGCATCCAGAAACAACGGAAGCGCGTCACCATGCTGCGGGCCAAAGACAATGTCGACGAGGTGAAGGTTGCGGCCTCCTTGGCCAAAATCCAAACCTTACTGCCGCAAAAGCGGTCCATCCCGTCGAGAGACGCGATGGACCCCGGTTATCGCCGACTTCGTTACTGTCGCTACGCGGACGACTTCATGATTGGGGTTATCGGTAGCAAGGAGGATGCACCAAGCGTGTTCGCCGAAGTCAGGGCATTCCTGACCGAGGCGCTGGCGCTCACGGTGTCCGAGGAGAAAAGCGGTATCCGCAAGGCGAGCGATGGAGCCGCCTTCCTTGGATATGAGGTCCGCACATATACGACACGCCAACGGGTTGTCCGGAGCCGACAAGGTTCCGTCAGCTTCCTTCGTAGGCCGCCGTCGGAAGTGATGCAGCTGCATGTCCCTTGGGAGAAGGTCCACGCGTTCGCTTCTGCAAAAGGTTATGGTGATCTGTCGGTGTTGAAGCCGCGTCATCGTAGCCTGCTGCTCAGCTGCAGCGACGTTGAGATCGTCCTAGCTTACAACGCCGAATTGCGGGGTTTTGCGAACTACTATGCTCTCGCCAAGGATGTGAGCTTCAAGCTGAACAGGCTTGAGTTTCTCCAGCGGTGGAGCTTGTTCAAGACCTTGGCCAGCAAGCACAAAACCAATGTGCGAGCGGTCTTGGCCCGCATGAGGACGGGGCAGGAATTCACCATCGGCTACGACGTCGATGGCCAGCCCCGATCGGTCAAAGTCTGGAAACTGGCTCATCTGAAACGTGATCCGGCCACCTCGTCCAGGATTGATATCCAGCCTTGGACGCAGGTGTTCACCCACTCACGTACGGACTGGGTTGATCGTCAGAATGCCAAGCAATGCGAGGCTTGCGGTCGATCCGATGTTCCGTGTCAGGTGCACCATATCCGGGGGATGGCCGATGTTTCGCACCGCGGTTTTGTCGTGAGAATGAAGGTGGCACGCGCCCGCAGGACGGTGGTCCTGTGCGAGCAATGCCACTGGGATACTCACAGAGGCCGCCTGCCCGATCTACGGCAAAGTGATGGTTCGTCACAGTGGAGAGCCGCATGCGGTGAAAGCTGCACGTGCGGTTCGGCGGGGGGATCAGGGCTGACTCCATGAGCAGCACCAATCCTACCCGACTGACCGAGTCGATGGGGCCGTGCGAGGACGGATGCCCCCAGCACATCCTCGGCCTGCTGACGCCGACCGACAAGGAGCACGCGCTCGACTGGCGTCGTCGCTGCGCCGAGAACCTGAAACGCCGCTCGCGCAAGATCGCAGACGGCGATCGGATCCGGCTGGAGCAGCCGGTCACCTTCTCGGACGGCCATGTCGGGCAGGAATTCATTGTCGAGAAGCAGGGGCGCCGAGTGACCCTTCGCGACCCGGAGACCCGCGGCCGCTACCGGATCAGCCGCCTCATGGAGCGGCAATGGCGGCTCGTGCCGACGACGAAGATCCACAAGACGATCTTTACCTGAGTCCTGCCGGTATCATGCTTTCCGAAAAGGATCTGACATGCTTGACCTGAGCACCGGCCTGTCACCCAAGCGTCTGCTCCTTTGCAGTCGCGAAAACGCGAACCGCGTCGCCTCCCGGCTGTTCGACGAGCGGCCGGGTCGCGTCAGCATCGTGTGCACCACCAATCCGATCCAGCCTTTCCGCGTCTGCACCTGGCCGGCGTTTGGCGAGCGCGTCGAAGTCGAGATGGTGCTTTGAAGCCCAGCGTTCTGATCGCCGGAGCGTGCTGACCAAGCTCACGCACGATCCGGCGCGCGCGGCGCTAAGAGTCGGCGTTCGCGCTCGCCAAAACGAGGAAGGCGGCGCCATCGCCGGCCCGTCGCAGGAGCCCTTTCGAGGCCTGAGGTACGAGCACCGACCTCCGCTCAGACGGATAAGGTCGGGTCGGCCAACCATGACGGGCCCTGCTCGAAGGCGGCGTCCAGCTTCACTATCGGACCGTCCGGCGCGTCGGCGACATAGGGGTTGGTGAGCGGCATCCGCGTCGCCTTCAGCCGCCCCTGCTCTCCCGCGACACGGCCGCGACGTTCGAGCAGATCCTCGAGCCATTCCAGATCGTCGAGCATCGCCACCACGCCGCGCCCGGCCAGACAGAAATAGATGCAACGCTGGAAGTCGTCGGCGCCGTCGTTGGCGAGGATCTCGGACAGCTTCCCCTTGCCGGCGGGGATGCCCTCATGAACCCAGCTCACCGCCTCGCGCAGTTCACGAACCGAATAATAGGCGTCCTCGACGTGCATCCCGATCGACGCGTTCGCGATCATGCGGCGCGTCGGCCGATTCTCGGAATCCAGCGCCGCATCGCGCAGCGTGATGTCGAGGTCGAAGCGCTCGCGGAACGGTGTCGTCGTCATGGCAAATCTCCTGCGCCAAGGAACATATCGTGAACGCGCCGAGCCGTCAATATCACCACGCCCAAGGAGCCCGCTATGCCGATTGAGATCATCGTCGGGCTGCCGCACCTAAGCGAGGGACCGATCCTCGCCCAAGCTCGCGCATTGCAGCAGCCCGCGCTTATTTCCGCGAATGGATTGTCTCGCTGGACCGAGCGCCGCGGGTGGCGGGAATGGGACGGGTGGCGGCTTTCCCAGCTGAGGAATGCCAAGGGGCTGGCGGCGCTCTGCCTAGACTCGGCCGGATTCGTCGCGGCGGCCCGATACGGCGGTTTCCCATGGTCACTCGGCGACTATGTCGCGCTTGCTGGGGCCTACCCCTTTCGGTGGTGGGCGAGCGCCGACTATTGCGTTGAGGCAGAAATCGCTCGGGACCGCGAAGAGGTCATAGACCGCCTCTCGCGCACGATCCGCGCCAATCTAGACTGTCGCCGTCTCGCTCAGGATCATGGCATCGTCGACACCCTGATGCCGGTCATCCAGGGCCGCCGTCCGGAGGACTATGAGCGCTGTATCGCTGCGCTGTGGGGATCGCTGAAGCCCGGGTCGCTGATCGGCGTCGGCAGCATGTGCCGGAGAGACGTCCATGGTCCGGAGGGGGTCATCGCCGTCATCGACCATCTGGATCAGATATTGCCCAGGGGGGTCTGGCTGCACGCATTTGGCGTGAAGGGTTCGGCGCTGCCGTACCTGCTCCCATTCGAGCACCGCATCGCGTCGATCGACAGCCAGGCATATGGCATCAGCGCCCGAAAAGCCGCCCGCCAGGCCCGTGTATCCAAGAGCGACCGCTTCGTCGCCGACCATATGGCTCGGTGGGTGGCGGCACAGCACGCACGTCTCGCCAACCACCCTTTGCGCCTGCCGCACCATCGGCCTGCGGAACCCGATCCCGTCCCGGCGGACCCTTGGGAAACGGCGATCGCGCAGGCTCGAGTCGAGATCCGCGAGCTCATCGAGAGCGGGGATCTGGATCACGACGAGATGACGGCTCCGTGGATCGAGCAATGGGCGGCTGACATCTACCGCGAGCGGCTCGCCGGCTGATGAGAGGGGAGGTGGGCAGAAATGGGGTGAGCATGAGGCTCGCCAGAGTGAGGCGTCCATCCCCGACGGAGGTGCCCCGCTACCCTGCAAGGAGATCGGCCGTGACCGCACCCCAGCCCACCGGAACCACCATGGTCCCACTCGCCCGGATAGCCATCGGCTACAACCCGCGCCGCTATTTCGACAGCAAGAAGCACGACGAACTTGTCGCGTCGCTCCGGCTGCGCGGCATGCTTCAGCCGATTCTGGTGCGCCCGGCGGACGATGGCAAGGATCGCTACATCATCGTCGCCGGCGGGCGGCGGTATCGCGCCGCGCTCGAGGCGTTCGGTGCGGACGGCGAAGCGCCGGTCATCATCCGGGAAATGACCGACCAGGAAGCGCTCGAGGCGGCGATCGACGAAAACGATATCCGGGATGACGCCTCCGAAACCGAGCAGGCCGATGCCGCGGTCCGGGTCCTCGCCGCTTGCCAGAACGACCGCGGCGAGGCCGGTCGACGTCTTGGCTGGTCGCGCGCCAAGCTCGACCGCCGCCTCGCGCTGGCCAACCTTTCGGACGCGGTGAAGCTCGCGCTCGACAAGCGCCGCATCAAGGTCGGCCACGCCGAGCTGCTCGCCGCCGTGCCGGCGGACAAGCAGGACAAGGCGCTCGAGACTATCCTGGGAGCCGGCCTCGACATCGGGAAGACCCGCGACCTCCTCATGCGCGTAACCCAAAACCTTGCCGACGCCTGTTTCGACAAGTCCGAATGCACGACCTGTCCTTTCAACTCCGGGACCCAACGCGCGCTCTTCGAGACCCACGTCGACGATGGCCATTGCACCAACGCGGCATGCTTCCAGCTCAAGACGGACGCGGTCGAGCAGGCCCGTCAGGAAGAGCAGGATCGTTCCGCCGCAGCCGATGACACCCCCGACGAAGGCGACCTCGCCGAAGCTGATGAGGCCGAGGATCAGGAAGATGAGCGCGCGGACGGGGTCGAGGCGACCGCTCGGCGAGCCGCGCTCGCGCCGGGAACTCCGTCAGGTCGGGCGACCGTGCGATCGAACGCGAATGCCAATGGCCCCAGCGTCACCGCGAAGTCGATCGCGGGCCGCACAAGCGATCTGCGGGAGGCAACCTGGCGCACCGCGCTGGCGCGCGGGCTCGCAGACAACGCTTTTGATGCTCGAACCGCCATCCTCGTCGCCGCGCTGACCGGGACGCTCTCCCAGATCAAGTCGGGCACGCTGACGGCGCGAGCCGGCCTTCTCGTCAACCCGTCCTTCCCTGATCTGGACTTCGGGGGCAAAATCAATGAGGTTCGCGAACTTTCCGAGGCCCAGGCGGCAACCGCGCTCTCGGCGATCGGCGCCGCCTACGCCCGCGACGTGCAATCGTTCAGCCATGTCGCCGATCTCGCAAGGGCGTTCGACGTCGACATCCGTCAGGTCTGGCAGGTCGATCGCGGCTTTCTCGAGCGATATACCAAGGACGAGCTGAAGTTCGTCGCCCGGGAGTCCGGGCTGATCTCGCACATGGGCGAGAAGGCCTTCGCCAAGCTTCTCGGCTCCAAGAAGGCCGATCTGGTCACCGGAATGCTGAACGCCGCCGGCTTCGATTGGGCGGGCCGGCTGCCGAGCGCGATGACCCTCGACGGGCAATATGGCGCGGCGCCCGGCGCCGCCCCGATGTCCAGCCGCCGCGTCGATGCGCTCGCCGCCTGATCCACTTTCCTCGCATCCGAACAAGGACGAACGACCATGCTTATCGCAAACCTGCTCCCACTGCTCCACCGCTATTCGCTAGGGTTCGACCTTGTCGCCGGGCCGGACGACACTGTGACCCTGACCGTCATCCCTCGGAAGGTCGAGGGCACGGCGGCCGCCCTCGAGGTCGCCGAGACACGGCCCATCTCGATCACCGCAAGCGCAGCGGAAATCGACGCGGAACTCGCGCGTGGCGCCGACGGCGCACTCGGTCAGCTGATCGCGACGCGCAAGACTCTCGCCGATCAGATCGCCGATCAACGTGAGGCCGCTGAAGCCGCCAAGTTCGCCTCGGCCGAGGCCGCCAAGGCAAGGCCAACACCGGCGCCGGCAAAGACGGCGACCACTTCCGCGTCGCCGGCACCAGCTCCGAGCGCGCTCCCGGCCGAGGCCAAATCGAACGAGCCGGCAAGTCTTTGGTGACGGCCCCGCTTCGGCCCGTGTTCAATCTCTCAGGAGAAGCCCCATGCAGATCAATCACCTTTCGCGCGCTTATCGATATGACGGGATCGACCTTCCGGTTCCGCCCCACCTTGCCGAAGACCCGCAGGGCCTGCGCGCGTATCACGCCACTCTCTATCCCGCGATCCTGAACGCCGAACTGGTCGACGCCGGCGTCACCGCGGGTACCCATGTCACCGAGTACCGCCGCGCGGTCGGCACCAAGGGATAGCCGTGGCGCGCAAGGCCGACGCGGTCCTTCCCGCCGCATCCCGCAAGACACTTCTCGAATGGATCGAGTTCGATGATGGCGACGCTACCCGCTCTCCCGGACCACCCTGCGACCCGCAGGCCCAGGCCCTCCACCTCAAGATCCTCATCGACCCGGCATCGCAACACGGCGAACCGGCCGAGCCCCTCCAGTCTCCCAACGGCTTGCGACTGCCCCCGCTCGGCTGACCTGGCCGGTCGGTCGGTCGTCTTGTCCCGGGAGATCCCGGTCAGTTTCGATCAGCCGCTTGCACGTCATCACAAGCTGATTGGCGGTTGGGTCGCATCGCGCGACCAGACGGCACGGCGTTGCACGCGCGCTGAGGCTCGACGCCGCATCGAGCGCGTTTTCGATAAGGCGGTTCTGGATATTCTCAGGCCGCTCGAACTGGCCGAACTGCGCGTCGCCGTCCTCAACAGCGAGGACATGGACGCGCCGGCCATCGCCATCGTCTGCGACAGTATGGGACAGCTCGACCTCGGCTGGATCGAGACCAGCGACGCCCAGATCGGCTGGCGCGCCGCTGCCTATACCGCGCTCGCCCGGACCATGGGCTCAGCGCTTCCGATCTTCGGCTACGACGATCTCTTCGAAGAAATCTCGATGTACTATTGGGATGGCGAAATCGAGGACAAAGCCGCTCGCGACGCGCTCGTGGCCTATCATGGTGCCGATCCGGAGGATCTTGAAGACACCATCCTTCCCTCTGACATGAATGACAGAAGGCCGGACTGGATGATCGCGGCGAACGCAGCGCCGCTGCGGTCGCTGCCGAACGGCCTGCGCAGCGCGCTTCGCAATCTGCGATGCAGCCACCGGGCGCTTCGGGCCCTGCCGGATGAGAAGAACGCCTGGCATTTCGACGGCGCGACCCTCCACGAATATCTGCCGGACCTGGAGGAGTGCTCGTCATTGCCTCCTCTGACGCTCGTGCCCGTCGAGCAGTTCGCGCGCGAGGTCGACGATGTCGCACGCCACGGCATGGAATACGGTTTCATGGACATCGCCGGCCTCTGCCCGTTGCCGGACGCCGCTCGCGTCACCGATTGGTTCGCATCGCTCGAGGCGGGCGCCCGGCTTCTGCTCGCCGCCCAAGAGCTGATCCAGCTCGATCCCGACACCCTGTGAGGCAGCCATGTCAAAGCATTCGACCCAATTCGAAGCCACCGCCGGCGGGCTGGTGCTGACCAACGCCATCCTGCTTTATCGAACCGAGGCCGCGAGAAGCGGCACGCGCTACGGCGCTCCCGGCCAGGATGGGCGGGCGTTCGCCAGCCTTCATCACATCGAGCATGATGACGACGCCGGGCCGAGGATCGCCGCCGGCACGCCGCTGACACGGGCGCACCTGCGCCAATGGTCCGAGGCCTTGGGTCGCGCCGCCGCGCCCGAGCTCCTCCCGCACAACGTGCTCGTTGCGCACCAGGATCTCCTCGCGTGGTGGATCCCGGCGGAGGTTCGTCCGGCCTACTTCAATCTGAGCACGCCGCTCGCCGGCCTGAAGGCTCTTTCCACCAGAACGGTGGTTTCGGTCCCTTACCCGGCCCACCTGCTCGTTGCCACGAAGCGATCGCTGGGAGTCTACGCGCTTCGAGAGGATGAGCGGCCGACTGCCGACTCTATCGTCTTCCATTCGCCGATCCTCAATGTCTACGCCGACGGCACGCTTTGCTGGGGGAATATCCCGAAGCCCGGAACGCTGTCCGTCTCCGCCATCCCGGACTTCGAGCGGGCATTGTTCGAGTCCTGGTCGACTCATCCCAATCACGGGCAGGACCAGACGGTCTCGGGCAAGGGTGGACTCATCTCCCTCTGGGACGACCTTGCGGCGCGCCGCGCCGCCCGCTTCCCGGTCAGGCGTCTCAAGGCTTTCGCCGTCAAACGTCGGTCGGTTGCGGCATCGTCCCGCAAGGCTATCGAGCCGCTGACGCTTGGCCAACTCATCGAAAGGACGAGACGATGACGGCTCTCGCCGATGACCCCACGGCGGCTGCCTTGCTCGCGGCCGTCCCGTGCTTCCCTGCGCCGCCGAGCGGCAGCTCACCCGGCCTGGACGCGGTACGGGCTTCGCGCGCGGGCCATTGCCTCGCGATCGGCCGAGACGGCGTCTTCCTGATTGTCAGGCGCCCGTGGCTCGAGCTCGATGTGCCTGTCACGCCGCCGATTGCCGCCTACCTTCCCTATGGCAGCGTGGGCGAGCCTCGCGCCAACCTTCGGTGCGGCCTGATACCGCGGGCGTTCTTGGCCCAGATCATCGATCATTTCGGCGCGGCGCTGCCCAATGAGGCGGCCGCCTTCATCGTGTGGGACGAGGACGATCGGCGCTTCCTTCTCGATTTCCCGCAGATCGACCAGGCGACGCCGTCGCGCCTGGTCTATCGGACACCTGTCCTGCCCGGGAACCGCCACATCGTCTGCGATATCCACAGCCACGGCCATGGCCGGGCCTTCTTCAGCGCCACGGACGATGCCGATGACGCTCACGCGACCAAGATTGCGCTCGTCATCGGTCGCCTTGGCGGTCCCGACAGTCCCGAGTTTGCCTCTCGGCTTTGCGCCGGCGGGATGTTTCTTCCGCTCCCGCGCAGCCCCTTCGAAGGATACGGCCATGACGCCTGAAACACGTGATCGCCACTTCCTGCCGGAAGGGCTCCACCACCGCGTAATCAATGTCGTTCTGATCGGGTGCGGGGGAAATGGCGCCCAGATTCTGATGGGCCTCGCCTCGCTCGATACGGCGTTGCGCGCAATTTCGTCGCGATCCCTTCATGTGATCGTGGTCGACGATGACGTCGTAACCGAGGCGAACCTCGGCCGGCAGCCCTTCTACCGCTGCGATCTCGGCAACTCCAAAGCCCATACGCTGACGGAGCGGATCAACCTTGCGCACGGTCTCGCCTGGCGAGCCGTTCACGGCCGAGCGCCCGAGGCGATCGATGTATCGGGGGCGGACATTCTGATCAGCTGCGTCGATACCGCCTCAGCTCGCCGCGCCCTCGGCGCCGCGCTCGGTGGAGGGTCCAAGGCACCCGCCTATTGGCTGGACCTCGGCAACCGCGCCGGCGATGGCCAATACATCATCGGCTGCCCCGCCGCTGCCCATCGCCGGAACGAGCGTCGCCTGCCCACCGTCCTCGAAGATTTTCCGGAACTCGCTGACGAGAGCGTGCCGGACGACGACGCGCCATCCTGCTCGGTCGCCGAGGCCCTGGAGCGACAATCCCTCTTCGTGAACCGCATCGTCGCGAGCCACGCGCTCTCACTCCTGTTCGACCTGCTCGGTCGCGGGTCGATCGGTCACGCCGGAGCTTTCATCAATCTCGGCAGCGGACGCTGCACCCCGATACCCCTGCCGGCGGCTGCTTGATCGTCGACGCCCGCCGGCGTGAAGGAGAAGAGAGGGGAGGGGCTGGTCGAGCGGATTTGCGCTTGAGACCGGAGTACCCCGTCCATGACCTACGATGTCGCGATGCGCCACCAGCAGGCGCTCGACCCCAGCGCCCTGACCACCATCGGCGCAGGATTGCACGCCATTCACGCGGCGATCACCGACTGTCGCAATGCCGGAAAGGACGCTGAGACCGACGCAGCCGTCATCCTGCTCGTGAGGCACCTCGTGTCGGTAGCCGAGCGCCGCCCGGACAGCATGGCCCTGCGCCGCACCTGCATGGACCAGATCGCCGAAATCCGCCGACATCCTGTGCTTCGCACGCTCGCCTATCGCGGCGTCGCCTATGACGAGGCCGCGAAGCGCACCTTCCATGCCGAAGGGCGGACCGCGATGCGCCGGCTCGCCGAGGCCCTGGGCCTCGAGGCCGAGAGCTACTCCGTCCGCTCCAACAAGGGCGGTGCTGCGGTCTCCGGCGAGATCACGCTCCATGGTGACGAGGTTTATGTCCAGCTCTCGCTAGGCGGGCTGGGCCAGGATCGGGAGGTTCTCTACCGCCGCGTCAGCGGCCGAACCGACTATTGCGGCCAGCGCAATCACTTCGCGCCCGTCACTGCACTGCTCGCCCCCGATCGCTTTGCGCAGCAGCTTCGGCGGGACCTGCAGCTCTCGCCGTCCGTCACCCAGGCGGATCGGCTGTTCGCCTGACCGGCCTCGCGTTCGCCCTCTCGCCGCCGGAGCAGACCATGATCCACCACGCTCGCCTCGCCTCGGCGGCTTCATCGCACATGATCAGCCCGGAGCTTCCGGGCATTGCCCTCACGCCCGAAATCATCGGCGCTATCCGGGCCGGCGCCTGGATCGTCTTCAACCTGTCGGGCGGAAAGGATTCGAGCGCCGCGATGGCCGCGGTCAACCTATTCCTCGATCTCGTCGGTCATCCGCGCGAACGGCGGATGGCGATCCATGCCGATCTCGGCCGTGCCGAATGGGCCACGACCCCGGAGACCGTCCAGCGCATCGCCGCCGAGGCGGGCATGCCGCTCACTGTCGTCCGGCGAGCGGCGGGCGACCTGGTCGATCGCTGGATCCAGCGTTTCGAGAGCGGCAAGCGGCGATACGCGGCGCTCGAGACCTATAATCTGATCGGACCGTGGTCGTCGGCATCGCTTCGCTTCTGCCAATCCGAAATGAAGGCGGCGGTGATCGGACCGGCGGTTGCCCGAATGCACCAGGGCGAACAAATCATCTCCGTTCTCGGGCTGCGCCGCGACGAAAGCCACAACCGGGCCTCGATCCCGATCGCCAAGGCCGACGAGCGGTACGCCAAGGCCGGGAACCGGCACGGAACGACGATGATGACGTGGCATCCGATTGCCGACTGGACGAGCAGCGACGTGTTTCACGCCCACCGCATGCTCGGGATCCTGCTGCATGAAGCTTATTCGACGTGGGGCTCGAGCCGGCTGTCCTGTCGCTATTGCATTTTCGCCTCGCTGCAGGACCTCGAGGCGTCGGCAGCGGCGCCGTCGAATGCCGAGGTTTATCGTGAACTGGTCGGCATCGAGGCTCGTTCGACGTTCCCCTTCCAGCCGACGCGGTGGCTCGCCGACGTCGCGCCCCGGCTGCTGAGCGCCGGGCTCAGGTCGGACGTCGCGCGCGCCAAGGCCGACCAGCTCGAGCGCCGCCGTCTAGAAGCGTCGATGCCGCCAGGTCTGCGATACGTCAAAGGTTGGCCGCCCCGGCTGCCCACTCCGGCCGAGGCCGAGGACATTGCCGCGGCCCGGCGCCCGATCCTGGCACGCCATTCCCTGCCAGACCGCTTTCCCACCGCGGTTTCGATCATGGAGCGATTTGCCGAGCTTCTCGCGGTCGCGCCACGGAAGGCCGCGCGATGACGGCGATCGATGTCGCCATCGGCCAATGTCGCCTCACCGCCGAGATCGAGGATCAGCCGCCGCTCGGCTGGCGCTTCTGGTCGCTGGCCGGCTTCGCCGGCGATCCGATCGACACCAACCCTTATGCCGGGTCGCGGTGCCTCGCCCTCACGATGGTGGATGTCGAGGGCCGTGATCGATGGCTGTGCGCGATGGAACGCGATCATAGCTTTCGCCTGCTTTGCACACACGACCTGCTCCCATCAACCGACCAGGCGGGCGCCGAGCGCTTCGCACGGCAAATGCTGGACGATCACGCCCGTCAGCCTCGTCTGCTCTGACCTTCGGATCATCACCTCATGCAAACCGACCGCAGCCAGCGATGGCGCGAGCGGCGCGCGCTATGGGCGCGCGACCTCGAGCTCATCGATCCAAGCGCCTATCGGGTCGAGGTCATCGACCATGCCGTGGCGCGCGCGTTCATCGCACGGCACCACTACCTCCCGACCTATCCGGCGGCCCAAGTCGCTGTCGGCCTGTTCGATCGCAGTGGTGCTCTCGAAGGCGTCGCCGTTTTCGCAGTGCCGACCACCGGCGCCGTGATCTCACGCCACACCGGCTTCGACGATCCCGCACGCGGCTGCGTCCTGGCCCGTCTCATCCTGACCGACGCAGTGCCGCAGAACGGCGAGAGCTTCTTCGTGGCGCGCGCCTTCCGGCACCTCCGCCGTGAACGGCCGGGAATCGAGGCCGTGGTCTCGTATAGCGACCCCGGCGCCGGGCATATTGGCCGGGTCTATTGCGCGCTCTCGGCCGCGCACCGGGCGATCACGAGGCCGCGTACCATGCTCCGCGTCGGCGACATCACCATCTCGGGACGGACCCGCTCAAAAATTCGTCTCGGCGAGCAAGGACATGCTGGTGCGATCGACCAGCTGGTCGCGCTCGGCGTCCCGAGGCCGTCGATAGGCGAGGAGCCGCGCCGCTGGCTCTGGCGGCTTCAACGCGAGCGGCATCTGCTCGCCCACCAGCAAGCCGGGCTCTATGCCTATTGCTTCGAGCTCACCCGAGAGGCGCGCCGCCGAGGCCGCGCGCTCCCCCGGTTGCCCTATCCCAAGGCTCTTCCGATCCGGCACCCCACGCTGCCGCTCTTTCCTGTCGATGCGGAGACCAACCATGGCTGACATCACGACCCTCCCCGTCATGACGGCGGCCGATGCCGAGAGCATCGGCTTTGCCCGGTTCAACGACGTGCCGACGCTTCCGGTCGACATCCCCGACGGCAACTTCACGATAACGGCGAAGACGTCGGACGGGCGAAGGGTCACGTTCTTCTTCGGCGAGCACAAGCGCGGCGCGCCGCCCAGCTTCGTCGACATCCAGTATCACGATCACGGCACGAACATCGCGAACGCCAACGGCGGCATCTCGCCGACCTTCGAGATGCTGACGATCGGCCTCGGCGGCCGACAGGTGTTCGACAGCCGCAAGCTCGATGCCGATGACAAGCCGTCGATCGCCGTCATCCTCCTGGGCGAGCCCAGCCGCCAGGAATGAGGGGAGGGGGGTCTGGAGGATCGGAGGCGATGACCGCCTTCAAGATCCGAGGCCATCCTTCATGTCCGCTTTTCCTCACGCCGAGGCCGGGATGGCCCGGTCTCCCGACTACATCCTGGTTTCCGCCCCGCCACCGGTCGTCCTCGCCTACGGTATCGACGTCGATTCCACCGCGCTGCTCGTGGAGCTGGAGGCCCGCGGCGAGGCTCCTGATCTCGTCCTGTCCGCCGATCCCGGGGCCGAGAAGCCCGAGACCTATGCCTATCAGGAGATGATGGCGGCGTGGATGGCGGCGCGCGGCATCCCCTATGAGATTGTCCGGTACGTTCCCCGACGCTTCAAACACTGGCCGCCTTACTACTCGATCCTGGCCAATGTGCTCACCAACGCAACGCTTCCCAGCATCAGCCTGGGCCGACATAGCTGCTCGCTCAAATGGAAGGTCGCGCCGCAGGATGCCTACCTTCGCGACTGGGCGCCGGCGCAGACCGCCTGGTCTCGCGGTCAGAAGGTCGTTCGCCTGATCGGCTACGATGCGTCGCCCGCCGACAGTCGTCGCTACGCGCACGCCTCCGCCATCGACGACCCCCTGTTCGAGTGCCGCTATCCGCTGCGCGAATGGGGCTGGACCCGCGATCGCTGCGTGGCGCGCATCGTCTCGGCCGGCCTGCCGGTGCCTCCCAAATCAAGCTGCTTCTTTTGCGGAGCGATCCGGCCTGACGAGGTTCGCGCGCTTCCCTCCTGGTGCCTGCGCCTGATTGTCCTGATCGAGGCCCGAGCCGAGCCCCGGCTCCGGTCCGTCGAAGGCCTGTGGCGCCGCTCGACCAAGACCAAGCCGGGCAAGATTACCGACTTTATCCGGGCGGAGCGGCTCCTTCCCGAGGCCGAGATCGCGGCGATCCGCCGCGACGCCCCGACCAACCTGATCCGTTTCCAGGACGCGGCCAGCCTCGTGCCGGTCTCAGAGCGTCCGACGATGGAAGCCTGGATCGCGACCTTCAATGCCGGCCTGATGGAGGCAGAATGACAGACCAGCTCTCCCGCATCGCCACGCTCAACGATCGCGTCCGGCAAGGTCTCGATCCGGCGGCGCGGATCGTCATCACCGCCGCTTGCGCAGCGGCGCTCGCCGAAGGCTCAGACCCCGACGCGACGCTGCGCGCCCATGGCGAATTGCTGATGGCGATCGACCGGTGCGCCTTCGCGGCCGACGAGCGCGATGAACGCCGCCGCGGCGAGGTCCTGTTCAGGGGCAGGGCGATCCGCTTTGCGATCGACTATTATGATCGCTCGCTCGAATGGGGCTCCGAGGATCCGGGCGACCCCGATGTCACGACACGGGTCATGACGATCATGCTGCCCGAAGACGATTAGGTGCCTCGCGCGCCGCTCCATCCCTTTCGGAGGAATGATATGCGCCGGATCACCCCGGCCACGCCCGAGCACGGGCAGGCCATCGCCATCGCGGTCGAACGACTGCGCGAAGCGCGGACTCTTCTCCGCCAGGCTGGCGCCCGCCAGGCGGCGTCGGCCGCCGGCAAGGCGATCAGCAGCGCCGAAGGCGCAGCCCGCCACGTCCAGCACCGGATGCGGCGCAGCGGCGGATAAGCCGCAATGCTCCGCAACCGAGGCCGGGCAGCATGCGTCCGTCCCGGGCGGGGCGGCCGAGCGCGTGCCGGTCAATTCATGCGCGCCGAGGCGCGCACAACCGAAGGAGGTCCATATGGCCGATCGCGTATCCGCCTCGATCATCGTCGGAGGCACGCTCAACGCCGCCGAGTTCGACGAGCTGGTCGACATCATCGCAAGCGAGCGACTCGCCATCGAATGGGACGGCGAGCCTTTCGAAGCGCATCATCATGTCGCGGGTGAGCCGCTCAGCCTCTTCGCCCATGAGGTGGCCGGCGGCAGCTTCGACGATCTCGAAAGCTGGTGCCTTTCCCATCGATTGCCCTTCGTTCGATGGTGCGGCGGCTATTCCGGCCAGTGGGGACCTGAACGCGTCGTTTCGACCGGCGACGAGCGCATCACGTCCTACGCGGTCACCGAGGATGACGAGGTCGTCATCAGCCGAAGCAAGATCGAGATGCTCGGCTCGTTCGAGGCCGTCCTCGCGCATTTCGATACTGCCGAATTCACCGTGCCGCCGCTCGTCGTCCGCGGTGTCGATGCCGACAACCCCGCCAGCCACGGAGGCCGTCATGTCCAATAGCTATACCAAGGCCGCGTTCGGCATTGCGGTCACCAGCGCTGAGGCCGATCTTCTTCACCGCGTCGTCGGCGCGATCGAGATGATCGACGATGCCGAGATAGGCCTCGACGTGCTCGAGGCCCACTATCGCGACCTGGGCGCGGACTTCGCCGCGCTCTTCCCGCGCACGCCGGAGAGCCCGTTCGACGGGCTGCTCGACCTCTTCCGGGACGAAAATTATCCGAGCCTAGATTTCGACATCGACTTCGCCGGGCCCGATGCGGACGGCGTGGTCGTGGTCTTCTTATCGGGCGAGCAGTTCGGCGTGGAGACCGCGGCCAAGCTCATCCAGCGCTGCGCCCCGTCGGCATTGCCGTTCGGTTTCGAGTGGGCCTCGGATTGCGACAGGCTGCGCGCCGGCGAGTTTGGCGGCGGCTATGTCGCGATAACCGCCGACACGATCGAATATGGCCACACCTCGCTGATGCTCGATCGTGCCATCGCCCGGGCGAGCGACGAAGGCGCGGACGGTTTTGTCCTTGCCACGCGCAACGGCGAACCCGGCCTCAGCTTCTGGAACAATGAGGACGGCTTCGGCAGCCTTGCGCGGGCGACCGTGTTCAGCGAGACCGAGGCCGCGAAGTTCGACCTTCCGATCGCGGACGATCAGCCCGAATGGCTGGCGATGCCAGCGCCGCTGCGTCTCTGAGGGCAGCGGGAAGTCCTTTGCGCAGCGCACGCATCCCGATAGCTTGTCATCCGGGAGCCCGCCGATGACTTCGATCCAGACCGACTATGATTCCGCGCGCGCGGCGCTGACGCGCCTGATCCCAATCGCGATGAGCGACACCGGCCAGGCGCGCCGCGTCGCGAACTTCCTGATGGCTTGGTGGAATGGCCCCGATCTCGGCCATTTCGAGATTGCCGATCTCTTCGGCCTCGATATCGCCATCGCCAACGACATCACCAGCGTTATCGGCTTCCTCGGGCAGAACGACCGCGGCGCCGTCTACATCGATAGCTTGGGCTTTGCCGAGGAGATGCAGGACATCATCGCCCTTTGGCGTCCTTCGCTCGCGCGAAAGTCCTGACTCCCGTTCCACTCGGTCAGTGACACGATCCCGACGGCGCCGAAGTGGCGCTTGTCGGAGCGGCGCTGACGCGCCTTACTCGGCCGAACGGCCGAGGAGAGGAGGGGGTCAGAGAAGGTGTTCGGACAAGGGGTTCGAGCGAACTTTCTCAGGAGACCACCCATGAACATCGGCACCATCACCCAGAACGCCAGCGGCACCTACACCGGCAAGATCTCGACGCTGACCATCGCGATCGTGATCGCGCTGCGCACCGTCCACTCCGCCAATCCCCGCGCGCCCAAGTTCGAGATCCTCGCGCTCTCGGCTGCCCGCCAGTGGGTTCAGGTCGGCGCGCTGTTCGAACTCTCGTCCAACTCGACCGGCGAGACCTTCCTCAACGGCAAGATCGAGGATCCGAGCCTCGACAAGCCGCTCTACATCTCGGCCTTCCGCCAGGAGGACGGCTCCTACAACATCGTCTGGTCGCGTCCGACGCGCCGCCGCGATGCGCCCACCGACACGATCGCGGCCGACGACGGCCTGCCGCCGCTGCCGGGCGCGGGCGAGCCGGCGGCGCCGGCAGGCACGGACGGGCTCGGCGAATCCTCGGCCGATGGCGCGTTCGGCGGAGAGCCCGCCTCCGGTGGCGAGCCCGCTTCCGGCGGCCGTCGCCGCCGCCAGCCCGAGATGGCCGACTGACCTCACGCCGTGCGCCTCATCGGGCGCACGGATCACCAGGGCTCGCTTCGCTCCCCCCGGCGAAGCGGGCCCTTTTTTCTGTTTCCGGCTATAGGCCGGACACCGATCTTCGGTAGAATCCGGGAAGCCGCGGACACGCGGTCAGCAAGGAGTGCCGATGGCGGCCGATGATCAACCCGTTTCCTGGACCGGCCGCTTCACCGACCTCGGGCGGGACGATCAACGAGCGCTTGCAGCGCTTGTGAAAGACGGCGGGGCGATCCCCGACACGATCGAACGTATCCTGCCGCGGCTCGGCCGAAGCCACCGCGTGGAACTGCTTCGCGAGCCCGGGACCAATCGCATCGTCGGTGCCGGCGTCCTCAAAGACCCGTCCACAAACTATCGTTGCAAGAAGTTCGCCGAGGCCGGCGTGGCAATCGATGGCTATGAGGATGCCCCGGAACTTGGCTACATCGTCGTGGCAAAGGACATGGAAGGGCAGGGCCTCGGGGAGCGCCTCGTTCGCGCCGTGGCCGATCCGCTCACCAAAGCCTGCTTCGCCACGACCGACAATCCCAGGATGCACGGGAAGCTGAGCCGGGCGGGCTTCTCGCGCCAAGGCCAGGACTGGCAAGGCGCCAGAGGGAACCTCTCGCTCTGGACGCGACCTGCCCGATAGTCAGCCGCCGTCCTTGAATTTATCCGGAAACTCCGTATATTCCGGGCAGGAGAATCGCCATGCCCCAGACCGCCAGTTCCGTCGAGGTCTCGAAATCCTTCGGCCGCTTCAGCCGCCAGGCCCTCGAGAGCCCGCTGACCATCACCCATCATGGGCATGAAAGCCTCGTGCTTCTGTCGCATGCCGAATATCAGCGGCTCAAGAGCCGTGATCGTCAGGTCTACACGCTCGACAACATCCCGGACGAGATTGCCGAGGGCGTGCGCGCCGCGCGAGCGCCTGCCGAGGCAGCCGCGTTCGATAACGAGGTCGAGTCCTGACGCGTGAAAATACCTGAACCGGTTCCAGGCCTCGTCATCCGCTACGCCTATCTCTGGAGCCACGAAGCCAAGGCCGGCCACGAAGAGGGCAGCAAGGACCGCCCCTGCGCCATCCTCCTGACCGCAACCACCAAGGCCGGCGCAAGAATGGTCACCGTCCTTCCGGTGACGCACACGCCCCCGGCTGACCCTAAACTCGCGGTGGAGATCCCGGCGGCGACGAAGGCGCGCCTTGGCCTCGACGACGAGCGATCATGGGTGATCCTCACCGAACTCAACCACTTCCAATGGCCCGGCCCCGACCTGCGTCCAGCGCCCGGCGATCCGGCCGGCGACGTCGCATACGGCGTGCTCCCGGCCAGCCTCTACGAGACCATTCGCACGCGTTGGCTTGCCGCCTACGACGCTGGCAAGATCGCCCAGGTTAAGCGGACCTCCTGACCCATTGCGCCGCCAGACGCGTCCAATGAGATGACGCTGCATTTGCCGGTCAATCGCCGATCGGCCCCGCATCGACGTGGTGGGTCCCCGTCATCCTTTGGTGCCAGCGCCTTTCCGTCGCCGGTTCCTGACACCTGCGGCGAGACGGCCGCGTCCCACAACCCCATCCGCTCGCCCGTGTTGCCGCTACGCGGCTGCCCGCGCCAGCTCGCTCCCGGGGTTTCCCTCCGCGCTTCGCGCTCCGGTGTCGGCCGCGCCCGCACGCCGCTCTTCGGTGTCACCGGCGGAAAGGCCGCCGCAGCATCGGAAGGAGCAGTCCCATGAACAACGTCAACATCACCGGCCGGGTCGCCAAGGACCCCGAGACGCGCGGCACCGTCACCACCCTCATCGTCGCGACCGATCGCGTGAAGCTCAGGGACGGCAAGACCTATGTCGACGAGGCCACCGGCTACACCGCCAAGGAAACCGAGTTTCACAAGATCACCTGCTTCAACGGTCTCGGCCGTGCCGCCGCGATCCGGGAGAAGGGCAACGTGGTCGCGATCACCGGCCGCCTGCATTATTCGAGCTGGGAGGACCGCGACGGCGTGACGCGCTACGGCTGCGAGATCATCGCCGACAAGATCGACTTCTTCTGAAGCGCAACGGAGCGGCGCTCACGCGCCGCTCTGTCCGCCTGTGTTCAGGCCGGAAGCCGCATCGCCGGCGCCGGGATCGTCGGCGTCAGCAGGTCGGCCACGCTCTGCGTGAAACCCAGCGCCAGCACCACCTCGTCGCGCGACAGGGTGAAGCTGCGCGCCAAGCCGTCGACCAGCAGATCCTTGAACCGCGCGGCGAGTGCCTCCGCGGCGTCCCGGATCATGGCCTCGTCCATCGCCAATCTCATGACGCTCTCCATGCATCGTGATCCTGCGCCCCGACTCCGTATAGCATTTTTCGTGCCGCCGGCGGACCGACAATCGATCGATCGATGTCAGTCGAGCTGGCCCGGGTAGTTCTGGCGGCGGCCCGCCTCGAGATTGCGCACCATGTTGTCGACACCGATCTCGAAGAACTCGGCGAAATGGAAATTGGCGTGCTCCCTGAGCTTCCACTGGTGCTCCGAGATCACGGCGATCACAGCATTGGCGAGCGCGATAACCGCAGACCCTTCAAGCGGATAATCCTCGTAGATTCGCCCCGGATCGAGGAAATACTTCTTGTCCAGGTGCGCGAAGAACCGGTCCCGGCGGCCCATGATCGCCGCGATCGTCGGCCGATGACTCTCGAGCGCCGCGACCTGCGCGTCGAGCACATCGGCGGGTGGTGTGCCCGCCTTCCAGGCGATGTTTTCCCGGTTCTTCCGACAGAACTCCAGAAACGCAAACACGCTGCCCTCCGCCCGGCGGGGATCCTCGAGCAGCCGCGCGACGGCCAGGTGGAGGTCGGTCTCGGCCGACAGCATCAATGGATAGAGGATCGGCTCGATCGTCCAGAGGCGATCGCCATGGATTTCATGCTGCCGGAGCAGCTGCGCATAGACGCCGAGCTTGGCGGCCAGGCCGGGTGGCTCGGTCCCGTGCAGCAGCGTCGCATAGCGCGACAATCGCTCCTCATAGTTCGCCTGGATCAGGGCCTTCACGCGCACTCCGCAGGTTCGTCAAAGACGCTGCTTGCCAGATTTGCCCGCCGCCTGCGACCTGCCGTCGTCGCGCTGTCATCAACCGCCAATGGTTCGACGCATCCCACCCTGCGGGCGGGACCGGCGCTCTACTCGCTGTCGCTCCCGGAGCCCCGTCTCCGCCGGGTCTCCGCCCTTACGGGTGACGATCACCTTGCGGGGAGCGTGAGGAGAGGTGGTGACCAAAAAATCTCTCTCTCTGAATTCCTAGTTGTGACGTGCGGGGATCCGAGCCCGTCAAGGATGAGCGGTTCCCCCAATTTTCACGCACCCTGCGCTGCGCTCCGGGCCCGAGAAAATCGGCTCCCCCGCTCCCCGCTTCGCGGCGTTAACCGGGATCCGACTGGCGCCGGCTTCCCGGTTAACGTCCCTGACCGGCACGACCGCCGCACGTCGAATGAGAAGCCTCATCGAATGGATGAGATTCCAAGGAGGCTATCATGCAGACCAGTTTCACCAACTTCGCCGACCTCGCCAGCCACATTGCCGCCGCGCGCGAAAACGAGGACCTGACCCAGACCTACGAAGGCGCTTTCATCGAGCATAGCGAGATGGCCAAGCTCAGCATCGTCGAGGCGCCGGAAGCGCTGGACATGCCCGACCCCGAGCAAGTCCGGGCCGCCGTCGAGATGATGATGCAGACGATGTTCGATGTGCTGCGCGACACGCGCATGGAGGCCTTCGCGACCGATCTCGCCTGGGGTTTCGCGAACAGCTTCCACGTCGTGGCGAAGCGGATCGAGGGCCGGGAGGACGACGCGGCCAAGAAGCTCGGCGACCTCGCCCGCGCCTACGACCCCTCCGAGATCTACGCGACCGAACTGGAGGACACGCAGCTCCTGTGTCAGACGCTGCAAGGTTGCCGGGAAGCGATGGAATGCATGCGCGACCACGCCGCCGAAGTATATCGCGTCGAAACCGGCAAGCCCTTCTCGCCGGTCCGGGGAAGCAGGGTGTCGAGCGCGCTCAACGCATCGATGATCGACGCCCGCGACTATCTCGCCTCACGCGCCCGCGAGCGCCGCGAACAGTTCGCGCCCGAAGGACCTGTGGTGGCCTTCTCGGGCGGTCAGGTCTGGGAAGACGGCGACCTGCTCTGGAAGGGTCTCGACAGCATCAAGGCGCGCATCCCGGAGATGATCCTCGCGACGACCGCGCAGGCCAAGGGGTGCGATGCCGTGGCGCACGCATGGGCCGCCTCGCGCGGCGTAAAGGTAATCCAGTTCCGCCTCGATCGCAGCCAGGGCAACCGCGCCGCCTTCGTCCGCAACGACCGCATCCTCAACCTCAAGCCGGTCGAAGCGGTCATCTGCGAAGGCTCGGGCATCCAGCAGAATCTCGCCCAGAAGCTGCGGCAGGCGGGTGTTCCGCTGCACATCGTCCGCCTCACCCAGCAGCGGGGCCAACGCGCCGCCTGAGGCGCTTGTCCGAGAGGCTCCGGCGTAAGCCGGGGCCTCTCTTCCTTTCTTGCGTCGACAAGCGGCGCTCAGGGGCATCGAGCCCCTTCGCGCCGCGAGACTGAGCGCCTGCGCGCTCGCTCCGGCATCCCGCCGCTGGCGGAAAAGGAGAGGGGGAGGATCGGCTGCGGTTCAACAAGGGAGGACGAGATGTCCATCACGTTCCGTATCGCGACGGCGGCCGATGACCAGCCGGGTCCGCGAGCCACCATCAACGCCCGGCAACTCGCCGCCTTCCGGACTTTCCTTCGCGAGGAAAGCGCCCGCTGCAGAGCCGTTCTGCTCGACCCCGACGCGCCCGAGGACGAGTATCTTTCCTATCACTTCGAAGCACGCGTCTGCCCACTCGCGCTGGCCGCGATCGCGAGGATTTTCGACTTCGACGCGGACGTCATCAGCGTCGTCGAAGAGGCCCAGTTCCGATGCCGCCGGGTCAGCGTATGGCGGGACGAGGGGGCAGCAACGATCGCCATGCGGGTCGCTCTCACCTCCGATCGGGGCCTCGAACTCGATCTCGCCTCGGGCAACGCCGCTGTCCTGCTTGAGAGCCTCGGACTGGCGCCGGACAGCATCGGCGAAATACCCATAGATGCCGTCCGCGTGCGGCTTGCCAACCCGGCCGTCCGGCGCCGTGCGGAGGAGGAGGGGATCACCCCGTATCTTGATCGGCTCGACCAGCTCATCGGCCTGGCCGACGCCGACGACACTTCGCGGCTGGAATGGGCATAGCCTCCGCCCGTTCCCGCCGCCGAAGGAGGGCGCGTCACCTCGCATGGCGCGCCCTTTTTTGCCGCTCAGGCTTGCGCCGAATTGCCGGGCGCGGGCTTCAGGAGGGCATCGATCGCGCGTTGCAGATGAAGCGACGCCTCGTCCTCGCCGATCGCGCCGAGATACTCGCGCGCCTGACGCATCAGCGCCAAGGCGAGCGCCCGTGTCACGCCCGGATCCTTCTCGTTGAGGTCCATATCGCATTCCGGAGCGCGACCATCATCGGAGCAACTTGGGCGCTCTCGCCAAGCAACTCCCGCGCTGGGGCGCGGGAGCCGGGGCTGGTAACACGTCGAGACATGCGCCTACGCTTTTAGTGCCGAGGCACCTGGACATATGCGCAGGCACCCCGGCGTGAAACCACACCGAGTTGCCTTTCTCGACGGGATTACCAGTCCCGGCGCCACGGCCTTCGCAGCGCAGCGCGGGAACTAACACAGACCATCCGCGACACCAAGGCACAGCGGCCATGCCCTACTGCCACTGCGACGGGCACCCCTGATCAGCCCTTGGGCGGGGTCGCGCGCCCGGCTCCTCTTCTCTCCCTCCGCCAAAACGGCGGCGTCTCGAACGAAAGGGCGCTCGAGCGCTCAATCCCCTCGCACCTGGAGCGCAACCATGACCGTATCCGCAACCCACGCTGCCGTCGCCGCCATCGCATCGATCGACCGCGAAACGGCACGGCTGCGGCGCCTCCTCAACCACCGAGAAACCTTTCTCTCCGGAATCGATCGCGCCGCCCTCACGACCGCCGAAAACGCCCGGATCGCGGAGCGGGAAGCGGCCCTGTCGCTGGAGCTTCGGCTCCGCGAGATTGAAGGGGACGCGCTCCTCTGGAGGCTGTTCCATGACGGCATGGAATAGCGAAGGCTGCCAGACGCAGGCTCGCTCGCGTGACGCGCGGACCCGCCGGTCCGCACGCCGCTACGCCTCGGCCTGGTCCTCCGACCGAGAGGAAACATCTCTCACAGTCTTCCCATTCTGTCGGCCGGGCGAGGCCGCCTCAAGGACGGCGGGGCCCCACCATTTTCTCCGGCGGATCGAGCGCAGCGCTCCCCCCTCGACACCGGTGGCCGCCGAAGAAAATCGTGACCCCCACCGCCGCTGCGCGGTCGCCGGCAAGCCGGCGATCCTTGACCCGACCTCACCCGCCCGACGCGCCTTCCCCTGTCATTCAAGACAGACAGGAGCATAGCCATGCAGACGATCACCAACACCGCCGCCGCCCACAACAACGCCTACTTCGCAGCGGTCGCCAACGCGGAACGCCGGGCGCTTCACAGCTTCTTCGATCAACATGTCATCGAGGATGAAGAGCAGGGATATCTCGCCATCGACGAGGGCGATTACGGGAACCTCACACCGGCGATGATCGACCGGATCGTCTACACCGCGCCGGGCGGGATCCTCGACGAGTTCTGAGACCGACAAAAAGGGGAGGGGCGCGCGTCGCCTCTCCCTTTTTTTGCTGGGAGGAATACGGGCATAGGGGGCATCGAACCCCCTATGCCCGTGCCGCAGCGCTGCCGCGGCAGGCTGGGTTCAGGCTCTCAGCCGCTTTTCGACCTCGTCGATTCCGAGCGATTTTACCCGCTCGACGATCGCGGTCAGCCGCTTGATCTCAAGCTTCAGCAGGCCCGTTTTTTCCACCGCCGATATGGCCTGCTCGCGCTCTCGCTCTTCGAGCTTTCGGCGGCGTTCCTCCAATCGCTGTGCATCCGCTTCGAACGCTGCGCGCTCCTGTTCCAGTGTCTTTGCCATAGGTGCCTCTGTTCAAGGCTGATCGGGCTATGAACAGTTTGACCATAGCGGGAGAGCCTCCGCCCCGGAAGGAGAAGAATGGTGCGGGGGCGCATCGGGCTTCTCGCCCGATGACGGCTCTATTCGCTAGGGCTGCCGCACCCCGTTGGGGCCCGGCACCCCAACCTCACGGAGCCAAGGCATGCGCCTTGTCTCCGCCCATTCGGGTGACGATCCTCGCCTGACCAGGGCGCCCGCTGGCGGGACCGCAGCTTCGCGAGGGCCGATTCTCGCCGTTCCGCCTGCCGGCGGACCTCTGCCCAGCCGGACCCGGCTACGGGCCATTTCCAACGACCTCCGGACAGGTCCGGGACCATATAGCGGTCTCTTGGGATATGCGCACACCCTACGCACCTGAAGGTGCAGGATTCCCGTGTTCCCTCAATAGCTTAGGGCGACCGGAGAGCGTGCCACGGCGTGGGACGTTCGCGAGGGAGTCTGTTTATCCCAAGCCTTCAGTGACTTAGCCGTGCCACGTGGTGCCACGCGCTCTGTGTTCCCCATTTCTCTTTGCCGCCCACCGCGCGATCGGTTATATCTCCACACGCTTTCTCAGGTCCCCACCAGCCTCTCTGCTAGGAGGCTGGTTTGTCCTCGACGACACGGCACTGCACGGTCCGGCTCGACCGCCAGCAGTATGATCGCATTCTGGCCCTCGCGACGGACCAGGAATGCAAGCCCTCCGAGATCATCCGGGCGGCAGTCGATGCCTATCTCGGCACGGCGAGCGTCATCACGTCCAGCCACCGCCGATTGGCGCGGATCAGCGAGTTCATGCAGCTCGCGCTCGACGTCATCATCAGCGAGCAATATCCCGAATTCCGCGAGCGGATCATCGCCAATGCGGACAAGCGCCTGGAGCAATACCATGGCGCGTAAGGACATCCGCACCGATGGCCGCGCCATACCCCTGACCCATCATTCGGCGCGGGGCAAAGTCCATCGCAACGCCGGCAATTTCACGCGCGGAAGCCAGCTTCTCACCCACGAGATGCTGATGTGGTTCTCGGGCGCGAAGCTGCCCTTCATCCTGTGGTTCTTCGCCTTCCTCGCGGCCTGGTTCATCATCTTATCGCTCAAGCTCGACGAGCACGGCTTCCAGCTCGTCTGCATGAAGCTCTACGCGATGCTTTGGGACTGGGTCGGACTGGACCCTGCCAAGCGGGTCAACGTCACCCTCCCCAACGGCGAAATCCACCGCACGATCATGGCGGTCGTGCAGTATATGCCCGAGGTCCAGAGGGCCTGGAGTGTGGCCGTGCGGGGCCTGCTCGGCGCCATCCTCGTCTCCGTCTTTCTCACGATCCCGCTGACCATCTGGTTCGTCGATATTTCGCGGCGTCGGGGCCGGTCGATCCTGCAGGAGCGACACGAGCGGGGCGCCATGCTAGTCGAGCGCGAACTGCTTCTCGCGGAGGTGTCCCAACACAACCAGGCGGCGTTCGAAAAGGAAGCCCGGGAGTGCCTGCCCGACCTCTCGCCGCGGCAGGTGCTGCAACTGCCCTTTGCGGCGCGCAAGGCCGCCGGGATCCACCATCCCTACATACTCGCCGGCATCCCGTTCCCGCACCGGATGGAACAGTCGCACACGATGCTGGTCGGCACCACCGGGTCGGGCAAGACGACCGAGCTGCGCAGCCTCGTCAAGCAGATGCGCGAGCGTCAGGACAGCGCCGTCATCTTTGATCTCACCGGTGCCTATGTCGAGGCATTCTATGACCCCGAGCGCGATACGATCCTCAATCCGATGGACCGGCGCTGCCCGGCATGGTCGATCTTTTCGGACTGCTGCACCCACAGTGAGTTTACCGCCGCCGCTGCGGCCCTGATCCCGTCGGACGGCGGCTCCTCAGAACCGTTCTGGGCGCTCGCGGCGCGAACTCTCTTCATCGAAATGTGCGTCCGCCTGCAGGAGCGTGGTGAGACCACCAATCTCGCGCTGTCGGAACATCTGATGACGGCCGATCTAAAGCGCGTTCACCGCTACCTTCAGAACACCATCGCCGACCCTCTGACGGCCCCGGAAGCCGCCCGCATGGCGGAGTCGATCCGCGCCGTCTTCAACACGAACGCGCAGGTCCTCCGCTTCCTGCCAGACGAGGGTCCGCGCTTCTCGATCCGCGAATGGATCACGGGTGAGAAGAAGCCAGGCTCCATCCTTTTCATCACCTCAAATTACGTCGACATGCCGATGAACCGGGCGCTGCTGACGCTCTGGATGGACCTCGCCATCAACCGGCTCATGACCATGCCGCGCACGCGGTCGCTGCGCACCTGGTTCATGTTCGACGAGCTCGGCGCACTTCACCGGCTGCCAGCCATCGAGAATGGCCTTCAGACGGCCCGCGCCTTCGGCGGCGCAATGATCCTCGGCATCCACAGCTTCGAAAAGCTGGTCGAGGTATATGGCGAGCAGGGCGCCCGCAATCTCGCCTCGCTTGCCCGCTCCAAGCTCATCCTCGCGACCGCCGATCTCGACACCGCCGAGCAGTGCGCCCGCTATATCGGCAACCGCGAAGTCCGCCAGATGGATGAGGCCTACAGCTACGGCTACAACAACACGCGCGACGCCTCGACGCTGACTCCGCGCAAGCAGGTCGAACCGCTCGTGATCGCCGACGACATCACGAACCTGCCCTCGATGCATGGCTTCGTGAAGTTCCCCGACGGCTTCCCGGCCGCTCGGATCAAGCTCGTCTGGAAGGACTATCCCCAGGTCGCGGACGGCTTCCTGCCCCGCCCCGACATGAAGCCGGTGCGATCGAAGCGCGGAGAGGAAGTGTTCGACGGAGAAGGGGGTGGTGAAGCCGGTGGGCGTGATGGTGCCGGCCAGGTGATCCAGGAGGTGGTAGAGCCGGTCAACGTGGCGAAGGAAATGGCCGCGCGCATCCTGTCTGCCGAGGTCGATGCGGAGAAGGAATCGACCAGCAAGGCGGTTCACGAAAACAACGCCGACCGCGACGGACAGGCACCCCGTCAACATGCGGCCGACATCGCACAGACTGCGCGCGCGGCAGCAGAGCAGGAGGCAGCGCAGGCCCGAGAACGTGATGATCGAAAGGACGGTCGCAGCCATCACAGCGCGCCGCGGGTCGAGGATCAGACGATCGTCGAGCTACGCCAGGATTTCTCCGCCGGCCGCGAGCCTGACGGCATGGACATGGGGATCTAGCCAGTGCTCTCGGTCGCCTCCGTCCGTTCCGCCTCCGGCGCCGCCGGCTACTTCGCCAAGGACGACTATTACACCGTCGACGACAGCTCGGAGGTCAGTGCCTGGGGCGGCGAGGGCGCCTCCGACCTGGGCTTGTCCGGCGAGGTGGCGAAGGATGCCTTCGAAGGCATCCTGAACGGTATTCTGCCGAGCGGGGAGGGCGTGGCACAGGTCGAGAACCGGCGATCGGGCGTCGACCTCACCTTCTCGGCTCCGAAGTCGGTGTCGCTGCTCGCCTATGTCACCGGCGACAAGCGGATCCTCGGCGAGAACGGCGCCAACATGAAGGCGGTCGCGCGGGCGATGGCCTGGGTCGAGAAGAACCTCGCCGAAGGGCGCAAGGACGTGGAAGGGCGCAAGGTTCCGGTGCAGACCGGCAACCTCGTCTTCGCCTTGTTCCAGCATGACACGAGCCGCGCCCTCGATCCTCAGGCGCACGTCCACGCAGTAATCGCCAACCTGACCAAGATGCCCGACGGCAAATGGCAGGCGCTCCATGCCGACAAGATCTGGAGCAACAACACGGTGATCGGCTCGATCTACCACGCCTTCCTGCGCGAGGAGATGGAGAAGCTGGGCTACAGGCTAGAGCTCAAGGGCAAGCACGGGACGTTCGAGGTAGCCGGTGTCCCCAAGGCGGTGCTGGAGGCGTTCAGCCAGCGCCGCGAAGCCATTCTCGAGAAGGCGGCCGAGCTCGGCATTACCTCTCCCAAAGGGCGCGACAGCGTCACCACCAATACGCGCGATCCCAAGCTGAATGTTGAGGACCGCGACGGCCTCCGACGCGAGTGGATCGAGAAGGCGGCGGCCCTCGGCTTCGATGGCAAGGCCCTGCTCGAGGCGGCGCTTGCAAGATCCGAACAGCGCGAGCCGGGAAGCGCTCTCGAGCGCGGCTATCGCGCCGTCTCCGAGGCGCTTACGAACGCCTGGGAAAAGCTTGGCGACATCCTCAAGCCGCACGATCCTCTCGTCGATCGGGGCCTGGCTCGGGTGACCCACTCGCCGGCAGAAGCTCGTGCGCAGCTGGCTGTTGCGTCCGCCGTGCGCATGCTTTCCGAGCGTGAAGCCGCCTTCAACGTCAACCAGCTCGGCAAGACCGCTCTGGATCTCGGTCTGAAGGGCGTCACGGTCGACCATGTCGAGCGGCGGATCGCTCAGCTTGTGGAACGCGGCCAGCTGATCGCGGGCGAGGCGCGCGTGGGCGACACCCGGCCCCGCATGGTGACCACGCAGGAGGCCCTCAGGACCGAGGAGCGCATTCTCAAGGCGGTGGAGCAGGGGAAGGGCGCTTCCACTCCGATGATTGCGGCCAGCGAGGCTCCCGAGCGCTTGCAGGCACATGCGGATCGCGAGCTCAACGCCGGGCAGCTCGCCGCCGCCACACTGATTGTCTCTTCGGAGGACCGGACGGTGGTGGTGCAGGGCATAGCCGGCGCCGGCAAGTCGACCATGCTGCAGTCCGTCGCGCGGGTCGCCGAGGCGGAGGGGCGGGCCGTCACGGGCCTCGCCTTCCAGAACAAGATGGTGGCGGACCTCGCAGAGGGCGCCGGAATCAAGTCCCAGACCATCGCCTCCTTCATTCTTGCCAACGAGCGGCACGTCACGAACCGGCAGGGCGACGCCTATGAGCAGGCGCGGGCCGTGTTCGGCGGCCAGATGCTCGTCGTCGACGAGACCTCGATGGTGTCGAGCGACGACATGCTGAAGCTCCATCAAATCTCGGCCGCGCTGGGCGTCGACAAACTCGTTCTCGTTGGCGACCGGCAGCAGCTCTCCTCGATCGATGCCGGAAAGTCGTTCGCGCTCATCCAGGCCGGCGGGGGAACCATGGCGCGCATGGACGAGAACATCCGCCAGCGCACCGATCAGCTGCGCACCGTCGCGGCCCTGGCCAATGTCGGCGAAGCGGGCAAGGCCATGAAGGTGCTTGGCGACAGCGTCATCGAGCACAATAGCCCGGCCTTGCACGCAGCCGAAATGTGGCTCGGACTCTCGAGCGCCGATCGGGAGTCGACGGCGGTGTTCGCGTCGGGCCGCGCCTCGCGCGCGATCATCAATCAACGCATTCAGGACGGGCTTGCGGCCGAGAAGACCGTGCGCGGCGAGGGGATTCACCTCACCGTCTACGAGCGGGTGAATACCACGCGCGAGGAGTTGCGGTACGCATCCACCTACCGGCCCGGACAAACCCTCGAGGTAGGCAGGGGAGGCGGTCAGGACGTCGGCCTCGCCGCCGGCCGCTACGACGTCGACAAGGTCCACCCCAACGGCAAGGTCGATCTTCTCGACGGTCGCCGGCGCATCCGGTTCGACCCACAGAAACTCTCGCCAACCGAGAAGCGCGACCGCCTTCAGCTCAGCGAGAAGAAAGATCTTCATCTGCGCGAAGGCGATCGCATTCGCTGGACCGCCAACGACAAGGGGAGGGGGCTCCACAACGCCGCCCTCGCACGCGTCCTCACCATCGATGCGAGCGGCGTCACCGTCGAAACCGCGAGCAAGGAGCGGCTGACGCTCGACCTGGGCGATCCGATGCTGTCGCGGCTCGACCTCGCTTACTCGCTGAACATGCACATGGCGCAGGGCATCACCACCGACAAGGCGATCACCGTCATGTCGAGCCAGGAGCGCAACCTGTCCAACCAGCGCCTGTTCAACGTCGGCGTCACCCGCGTTCGCGACGAAATGACGATGGTGGTGGACGATAAAGCGAAGCTCGAGCGCCAGCTCGACAACAACCCCGGAAACAAGACCTCGGCGCTCGAAACGGTGGGTCGGCTCGACGTCGACCGGGAACGCGGCACGGGCACCAGCCCGCGCGAAAAATTCGATCCCGGCCCTGTCGATCTGTCGGACTTGCCGCCTTTGCCAGGCGACCCGCCGCTTCCGACTGCCGGGAAGGGCCAGGCTGCGTCTGCACCGGGCGATCCCCTCAAATCACCGCCCGAGCTCAAGCCCGACCGCAGCGACGTGCTGCCGCCGCTGCCGGAACGCAGCCTGGGGCTCGATCTGTGACGACCGACCGGCCGGACCGCCGGATTGAAGGAGACGACGATGAGTGGATGGGATTTCGACGACGTCGGCAAGTTCGGCAGCGACAAGGCAGCCGAGGACTTCGCCAAGCGCAACAATGTGGATCCCCGCGACATCCGAACCCGCGACAAGGGCGATGGCGTTGAACTGGAGATCCGGCGCTCCAGTCTGGACCGGCGTGGGCTCAAGGACAGCGGCGAGGGGCGCCGCGACGGCTGGTAACCGGCAGACCGGCGCGGCCCCGGTTGTTGGCCGCGCCTTCCATTCCGAGGGGTGACGCAATGACACAACTGTTCGGATCGCCAATCGCGACCGTATTTCTTATCGTCTGCGCGGTCATTATACTTGCGCTGGTGAAAAGCGCGGCGGCACCGAGTGGACCGCCCGCGCCGGTGGCCAAGCGCTTTCTTACCGACCGCGAGCTGGCCATGCTCGCGGCGATCGAGCGCGCCCTGCCCGCACACCGCATCCACGCGCAGGTGGCAATGGGGGCTCTCCTGCAGGTTCCACGTCGGCTCGGGCGCAAGGTGTCCCCCGCTGATCGAAACAGCTTCTCGCAGAAGATCATCGACTTCGTAGTGCAGGACCGGGAGACTGGAACGATCGTCGCCTTGATCGAGGTCGACGACTATACCCATAACGCCGCGACCGACGCAAAGCGTGATGCGATGACATCGCGCGCTGGCTACACGACGATCCGCATCGCGGCAAAGACCAAGCCGACGCTGGCGAATGTCCGTGAGGCGCTCGCACCGTTGCTTCATTCGGATCGATCTGCGGGCGCGATCGCGGATCGGGGGGCGAACCATGCTTGAGACCCAGATCATACTGGCGATCTACGCCGCATCGCCGCTGTACCTCAGGGGTGATCTCGCCACCCCGGCATGGGTGCGCCTACCGAGCATTCTAAAGCTTCCTGCCGGCCTTCGGCGGGACGTCCGCATCGGGACTATCGCCGGCCTCGCCCTCCTCGTCTGGGTGGAACTGGCCAGTCACTCGTCGGCGCTCGGAAGGGCCGAGTGCGCGGCGTGGTTGGCGGTGCTTGTCGAGTGCCCCGCCTTTCTGAAGATCGCGATGCACCGCGACCAAGGCGTCTACTATCAATCCAGCGTCGAAGGGGCTGCGTAGTGGCGATCGACGACCGCGACTATACGCGCGAGCGGTATCGCCAGCGGCAGAAGGTTGATCCCGGCAAGCTCCGCTGGGGCTTCGGCAAGGCAGCGAGGGACGCAAACGCGCCGAAGACGAAGTCAACGCCGCTTGGCAGCGCTTCGTTGAATCGACGGAAAATCTCGCGACGACTTCACGCCGCCATGGTCCAGCGCTGGCAACCGCGGCCACCACTCGGGGGGAGAACGGAACCCGTAATGGAACAGTGCGACCTCTTCGGCGAACCGCCGCCTCAATCCCAAGCGGAAGAAGTGACCAAGGTGCCCCTCTCCCCGCTCGCCGCGCCCTGCGCTTTCAGGAACCGATCGAACAAATCCTGCCAACGCCTCGCTCGCGATCCGATCAGGCTGGACGGGCGCACGCTGCACTATCACGGCCGGCTTCTCCTCCACTGTCCCTTGGTATGCTTCAATGGCGCCTCGGCCGAGGAAACCCGGGTCTATGCCGAGGCAGCAGAATGACGGCCAGCAGCCCTGTCCGGTTAACCGGCGTGGTGGACATGACGCCACGTGGGCTGATGCTGATCGAGGGAGACGGGATGCGCTGGCGGCTCGTTGGGGACGTGATCGCCGGACACCTGATCGGTAAGTCGGTCACCGTCGAGGGAATGATCATCGGGGCGGCCATCACGGCCTATTATCTGGCACCGGCGCCGGAGACTTCGCCATGCTGATCCGGGCGACCGCATTCCCATACCGTCGACCGGGGTGCCCGCATTGCGGCCATCTGATCAATCACTGGCCGCGCGACAGCAATCTCGAGAGCTGCCAGCTCTGCCTGCGCCCGATGATCCTCCTTCGACGGCCTACGGACTGGAACGGGCCGAAGCGGCTGCGCGGGCTGCTCGACATCGGATTTGCACTGTACGGCCTGCTCACGATCGGGCTCGTTGCGGTCTTCATCGTCACCGGGCTGTCACCTCACGGCTTTGCCAAGGCAATCTCGGTTCTGCTCTTCATCATCGGCACCGTATTGGCGACCGACGGCGTGCTCGGGCTCCGCTCCGGAATGGACAGGACGGGCAAGCGGCTTCGCGTGGGGCGATCGGCACGCGTCGTTGCCGGCGGGAAGCTCGCTGCGGGCGCGGCGGCGATCCTGCTTTTGTGCATCGGTCTCACCCTCTGAGTAAGGTGGTGCACGAGAGCTTGCGGCGCTTTGCACCAAAGTGGATGTTATCCGCCCGCGCTCAAAGCGGCGGCATCATCCATGACCGTGTCCGGATCGCCGAAGCGATAGGACGCCAATTCTTCGCAATCGCTCCTGCTGAGAGGACTCTTGCTGTAGGTGCCTCGAGCCCAGCTGCTTGTTGTGGTGTGCCTTTCCCCTAACCGCAGCATCTCGTCGTGCGGTGCGACGTACCAGACACCGCGGTCGGGGAACGCGATCCAGATGTCTCGGCCGATATATTTCTTATCGATGGTCCACCGGCCTTTGAGCTGCACCAGCTTGGTATCGCCAGTCGCCTCGTTCAACAGGATCAGGTCGATGCCATTGTCATAGACCGGCAGATAGGCGTTGTAGCCTTGATTGAGTGCGACGGTGACGAGCGCATTGCGGTTCACCACTTCGACAGCATCGCTGGTTAGCTTCATCATCCCTCCTGATACCGTTCGCCCACATGGTCCCGTGCTTTGTGGCAGCTATAACCAAGCCGATACCGGCGACTTCTGCGACGGCGCCTGCTGCACGGTAGAATATCGCAAAAAGCTGATTCAAGGTCTCTGCAATCAGGGGTAGTCATGCTCCGCTACCCGGGGGTGCCTATGCCGATCGTACAGAGATATTTTGAGTTGCGTGATGTGCTGCCGCTGCAAGGGCGGCCATGGATACCGCTCCGCCACGATGCCGATGTCGTGATCGACCCACCTGAGGCCGGTATCGTCGAGCTGCGGGAATATACGGGCATCGCCACTGCCGCGATCTTCGACACCCATCGATCAGAGGGCGACAAGGTCGTCTGGAGCGACTTGGGGGTCGGCGCACACCGGGGCGGCATGGAACCGTGGGGCTATCGCGCTTCCGACCTGTTCTATGGCAGGTCCACTCAGCCGATCGGTTCCAATCTCGTGATCGACCAGTATCTCGAGGACGAACACCTTCACATCTGGCACCTGCATCCCGACCTGGTCGTGGCCCTCCGCCTTCTACGTGAAGGTGATTGCTGGTTTCGACCGGAGGAGGGCTGGGCCGAGGTCGCGCGATTGAAACGAGATGCTGAGGACCGCCCGATCCTGCTTGAGATTAGGCCGGAGTTCCTTGGTGACTACCTCAGCGCCCGCGGCATGGCCCTGTATTGTTCGAGCTATCACCAGCGGACCGCCACCACCATCGACAAGCCTGTCTACAGCTGGCCAGGCGACGCTTTCGCCGAAGTCAGGGGCAGGGACGAGCGGGAGGGTCGAACCGGACCGGGGCGCTGGCCGACCCCCAGTGATCAGTACCGCACGATGGGCGCCATGTGGCGAACGGAATGGGTCCAGCCAAGCGGGCTGAGTACACGCATCCGGGGCGACAAGGATCCCCATACCACGAGCTTCATACTGGAGAGTGACGGCACCCGCAGGTCGGGCGATGGTCTGGCTGGGGTGTCGACATGGTTATATTTCGATCCCACCGTCGTCTCCACCTTGATGCGCCATCGCGGCGCGAGCCTGCATTGGTACAGCGCGGAAACCGGAGGCCTGGGCGCCAGCACCGGTGTCCACTTCGGGGTCAACCGGCTCGGCCTGATCACGGTCTTCGCAAAAGACATCGGAGCACTCGATCCTTGGGAGCAGCGGCTGTGGAGCGCTCATAACGTAACGCCCGACGGCGGCGTGGCAGAGGAGTTGTTCGCCGCTCAGATGGATGTGACACCGGCCAGTACGATCGCACCAGAATCGCAGCTGGCCGCGGCGCTTGCGGAGATCGACGCGGCTTTCAGCGGCAAATATGGCGTCCCGCTCCTCCGCGACGACCAGGCCGTGCCTCGGCTGTTGCGCCGCGCGCACCGCTTCCAGGCGGCTGAAGCAGACGGTTTGCTGGAGCTAGCCAAGGAGGTCACTCGCCTTTTCATGGAGCGGGTCGACGTCGATGCCGTCCTTGCGCCTCTCAACCTGCCCAAACCCAAGGATGGTCGGAAGCCGGGTTCGAATAAGGCGCTGGAGAAACTCCTCGGCAGTCTAATCCCTGGGAACGACGCGAGCACGATGATGGCGCCGCTCTTCGGGATCTACGATCTTCGGCTCGCCGACGCACATCTTGGTTCGAGCAACATCGCCAGCGGCAAGGAGCGGGCAGGGGTCGATGATACCGCGCCAGCAGCGATGCAAGGCCGTCAGCTGCTGGATACCTTCGTGGCTACGCTTCGCCAGATATCGGCGGCGATCGCCTAATCGGGAAGCATATCGACGATGGTCACTTCAGCAATTTTCGATCGCTCGACCCGGAAACGGCCGATCTTGCACACGAGCTGATCGATAACGCTGACCGGCAACGCTCAGCCTTCATGTCATTTATGAGCCTTTGGATGGGCTTCAACGGCTGGATGGAATCGGTGACCGGCGCGGACCATGACGCGGCCATGATCACCGCGATTGCCGAAAACCGGCGGGCTACCGATGCCTATGAAGAGCTGATGCAGGATGACGATTTTCAACGACGCGTGATGGCCTTCTCGCAATTATGGCCGGTGCTCAACGTCCGGGACGTGCGGCAGAAGCTCGGTCGTGATGCCTTCTGGGCGCAGGACCGCGACGAGCTTTTCGACCGCCGTCGACGCGTGGGCGTCCGGATGCAACCAGTGGGCTGGACAGACGGAGATGTTCCAACCTGGCCGCAGCTCTTACGGACCATATATTGCGTTCGCTGCAACCTGTTTCACGGTGCGAAATCGCCCCAGCACGGTCGCGATCGTGACTTGGTGCGGCGATCCGGTCGTATCCTGCGGATGTTCATCGAGCGTGGTCGCTGTTTCGAGTGGACGGACTAGGGCTGCCGCCGAGCCGATGCGCGGTCTGAAAAGGTCGTCCTCGGACGGGAGCTCGACACGATCGAACTGTTGACCCAAAGACAAGGATGGCAGAACATAAGGGGAACGCTCCGAGTCTTTGTTTTTATGCCTGCCGTCGATTCCCGCCTTGCGAACATAGCCCAGCTTCGCTCCATCGCGACACCCATCGCCGAGTACCGGACGATGCCCTTCGGGGTGCCCGAGTTTGACCAGCGGCTTGCCAGCGGGGGCTTGAGAGCGGGAGCGCTCCATGAGGCGACCGCGCATTCATGCTCGCTCGTTGACGATGCGGCGGTGACCCTGTTTTTGTGCGGTATAGCCGCTCGGGAAGCTGCAATCAGCGCAGGACCGGTCCTTTGGGCAAGCTGTCGCAGCGATCTGTACGCCCCGGCGTTGTCTCAGGCGGGGTTGTCCTCAGCTGCCGTCATTCACGCCCAGCCGCGCGATGATGCTGAGTTGCTCGCGGTGGTCGAAGATGCGATCCGAGACGGTACGCCTGCTGCCATCGTTGCCGAGGCTGAGAAGGTCTCGATGGTCGCCTCCCGCCGCCTTCAGCTTGCTGCAGCTGATGCCGACCTCCCGGTCCTGCTCCTGCGACGGCGGCGGCGCCGTGATCACGATCCGTTTGGCGAGCCATCGGCTGCCTGGACTCGCTGGCGGATCGCGAGCGCCCCTTCGGAGAGGCTCGGCGTCGCCGGTGTAGGACGGCCACGCTGGACGGTCGAACTCGCGCGCCAACGAGGTGGCGAGGCTTTTTCCCTGATCGTGGAAGGCAGCGATGAGACGGGTCGTCTCCGCGTTCCTGCCGCACTTGGCCATCGAACGGCTGAGACGGCAGGAACGGTCCGCCACGCGGCCGCCTAAACGGCCGAGCCTCCAGCTACCCGTCGACGACGATCCCGGCGCTTGCTCGGTCCCGCGCGGGGGCGGATGGCGGCCGGGCGCCCGGTGGGCCCGCAGCGGAATGCTCACGCGCGCGGATGTTGAGGCACAGATCGTGACCTTGCCACGGCATGCGCAGCCGCCTGCCCGCGAGCTGGGCCGTCGATCGGAGGCCGCCCAGCATCCATTCAAAGCGCCGCCAGCGGCGAAACCGCAACAGACCGCACCTGTCGCGGAGGCGGTCGCTACCCCGCTGGCTCTCTTCGGGAAGGTTGGGCGAAGAGAAGAGATCGTCGCGGCGTGCGCTGGCGCGCAAGCGCTCGGAATCCATGTCGGCATGGCTGCCACGCACGCGCGTGCGCTTGTGTCGGACCTGGACCTTCGTCCCGCCGAGCCGGAGGCCGACGCGGCGCTGCTCGATCGGCTGGCGCTTTTCGCAGTTAGGCAATGGTCGCCGATCGCAGCGGTGTCGCCCCCCGATGGCCTGTGGATCGACCTCACCGGGTGCGAGCACCTCCATGGCGGCGAGTACCAGTTCTGCCAGAGACTGCTCGTCTTTTGCCGACGGGCGGGATTTACCGCTCGCGTGGCCGTCGCCGATACCCCCGGTGCGGCTCACGCAATCGCCCGGTTTGGCGCCGACGATCTCGCCTGCGTGACGCCGGGTGCCACCACGGTCGCGCTCTCCTCGCTGCCGATCGCAGCACTCAGGCTCGACCCAACGGCGCTCAGCGCAGCGCGGCGCTTCGGCTTCGAGAGAGTAGCTGATCTCCTGCCGGTGGCGCGCGGTCCCCTAGCGCGGCGACTAGGCTTGCCGGCCATCACCCGGCTCGATCAGGCGCTTGGCTCGACCGCGGAGCCGATCACTTCGCGCGACGATCCATCCATCCCCGTGGTGGAGCGCCGCCTTCTGGAGCCGATCGGCACCGCCGACGCGATCGAGCAGGTCATGGGCGATCTCCTGCATGATCTCGCCGAACTGCTGCAGGGGCGGGGGCTTGGCGTCCGCTCGCTCCGCCTTGCCGGCCTGCGGGTTGATGGCAGCGAACAGATCGTGGGCATCGGCACGTCGCGGCCGACACGCGAGGTGCCGCATCTTCTGCGACTGCTGAAGCTGCGCATCGAGCGCATCGACCCAGGCCTGGGTGTCGAGCGGTTTTGGCTGGCAGCGCCCCACACGGAGCCTCTCGACGCGATTGATCTAGGGGCGGTGCTCGCAGGAGACACGCTCGTCCGCGACCCAGCTCGCTTGGTGGATGTGGTCGCTGGCCGTATCGGCAGTGGCTCGGTTTTTCGGATCGCTCCCGTTGAAAGCCATGTTCCGGAACGCGCGGTAGCACGCACGAACCCTGTCCATATTCCAGGCGACTGGCCCAAATGGCAGCGTCCGGTTCGACTGTTCGCTCGACCAGAGCCGCTATGGGGCGTCGTAGCACTCCTTCCCGATCAGCCGCCCCGCCGCTTCGAATGGCGCGGCACAGCTCACCGCGTCGTCGCCGGCGACGGACCCGAACGCGTCCATGGCGAATGGTGGCGGCGCGATGCAGAGGTCTGGGCCGTCAGGGACTATTATCGGGTCGAGGACGAAGATGGCGGCCGGTACTGGCTGTTCCGGCGCGGCGATGGGATGGACGACAACACTGGCGACCTTAGCTGGTGGATCCACGGCGTCTTCGCATGAGCGCCTATGTCGAGCTTCAGGTGCTGACGCACTTTTCCTTGCTGCGCGGCGCATCGAGCCCGGAAGAGCTATTTTCAGCCGCAGCCCTGCTCGGCTATCCCGCTCTCGGGATAGGTGACATCGGCACCGTCGGAGGCGTCGTGCGCGCCTGGGAGGCGCAGAAAGCGACTGGGGTGCGATCGATAGCGGGCACACGCGTCGATTTGTCGTGCGGTCGTCGCCTCATCCTGTATCCGACCGATAGACCAGCGTGGTCGCGCGTCACCAGGCTTTTGACCGTCGGGAAGAAGCGCGCGGGGAAGGGCGGGTGCCTCCTTCATTGGCATGACCTGCAGCCGTGGTCAGCGGGCGTCATCGCGATCCTCTTGCCGCACGAGGCTGACACAGAAAATCTGAGCAGCCTTGCCGACCTGAAGGCCATTTATGGTCGCAGGGCCTACATGGCGCTGTTTCAGCGTCGCCGTCCCGACGACGCGGTGCGGATTGACGCGCTTGCCCGTCAGGCGGGCGGTGCCGGCGTCCGTGCCGTCGTGACCGGCGACGTCCTCTATCACGCGCCTGAGGCTCGCCTCCTGCAGGATGTCGTGACTGCGGTTCGCGAGAAGTGCACCGTCGACGAGCTCGGCTACCGGCGGGAGGTGAATGCCGACCGAGCGCTCAAATCACCCGACGAAATGGCCCGGCGCTTTCGCGCCTACCCCGATGCGCTGCAGGCCAGCGTCGACATCGCGCGCGCTTGCACCTTCAGTCTGGACGAACTCGCTTATCAATACCCGCACGAGCGGGTGGTCGAGGGTCTCACGGCGCAAGAAGCCCTTGAGCAGATGGCGAACGATGCGGTCGACCGGCTGTTCGATGGTGATGTGCCGCAACCTTACCGCAGCCAGATCGACCACGAACTGCGGCTGATCCGTGAACTAGGTTACGCCCCCTACTTCCTGACCGTCCATGCGATCGTGCGTGAAGCGCGACGTCGCGGCATCCTCTGCCAGGGACGCGGGTCTGCGGCGAACAGCTGCGTGTGCTTCGTGCTGGGCATCACGTCGATCGACCCGATTAAGCACGAGTTACTCTTCGAGCGCTTCGTATCGGGCGAGCGCCGCGAACCGCCGGACATTGACGTCGATTTCGAACATGAGCGCCGTGAAGAAATTATTCAGTGGATCTACGAGACCTACGGCCGTGACCGCTCCGCTCTGACAGCCGTCGTTACCCGCTATCGCGCGCGCGGCGCGGTGCGCGATGTCGGCAAGGCGATGGGCCTGCCCGAAGATCTGACCGCCTCGCTTGCAGGCTTGGTCTGGGGTTGGTCGGCCGAAGGTGTGGGCGAGAAGCAGGTCGAAGAACTCAATTTGGATCTCGGAGATCGCCGGCTGCGCCTGACGCTCGATCTCGCGCGCAAGCTGATTGGTACGCCGCGCCATATGTCCCAGCATCCCGGCGGCTTCGTCCTCACGCATGACCGTCTCGACGACCTGGTACCTATCGAACCGGCCGCGATGGACGACCGGCAGATTATTGAATGGGACAAGGATGACATCGACGCCCTGAAATTCATGAAGGTCGACGTCCTCGGCTTGGGGATGCTTGGCTGCATGAACCGCGCCTTCAACCTTCTCGAGGAAGCGAAAGGTTGCCAGATCGGCCTTGCGGACCTGCAGGATGATGACCCTGCGGTGTTCGCTATGATCCAGAAGGCCGATACGCTTGGGACCTTTCAGATCGAAAGCCGCGCGCAGATGTCAATGCTGCCGCGGATGAAGCCGCAGCGCTTCTACGATCTCGTCATACAGGTCGCGATCGTCCGGCCAGGGCCGATTCAGGGGGACATGGTGCATCCCTACCTTCGGCGGCGCGAGGGTTTGGAGAAGCCGGAATATCCCCGGCCCGAGCTGCGTGCGGTGCTGGAAAAAACGCTGGGGGTTCCGCTCTTTCAGGAACAGGCGATGAAGGTCGCTATCGTCGGCGCAGGCTTCACGGCCGCCGAGGCGGACGCTTTGCGGCGGGCTATGGCGACCTTCAAATTTACCGGCGGGGTCTCGCATTTCTCGGAGAAGCTGATCGAGGGGATGGTGGCGCGCGATTATCCGCGCGAATTTGCCGAGCGCACCTTCCGCCAGCTCGAAGGCTTCGGCTCCTACGGCTTTCCGGAGAGCCACGCCGCCTCCTTCGCGAAGATCGCCTATGCCTCGGCCTGGATGAAGCATCATCACCCTGACGTCTTTTGCGCCAGCCTGATGAACGCCCAGCCGATGGGCTTCTATGCGCCCGCGCAGATCGTTCGCGACGCACGCGATCACGGTGTGGAGGTCCGTCCGCCCTGCATCAACGCGAGCCGGTGGGACTGTACGCTGGAGCCCACGAACGGCCGCTATCTCGCGGTGCGGCTTGGACTGCGCCAGGTCCGCGGTCTTTCGAACGCAGACGGTGCGGCAATAGTCGGCGCGCGCTCGACCGCTCTGTTCGATTCTGTCGAGGACGTGTGGCGCCGATCACGGGTCCAGCGGGCGGCTATCGAGAAGCTGGCAGACGCCGACGCCTACCACGCGTTCGGCGCCGATCGTCGCCAAGGGCTCTGGAAGGTGAAGGGCCTCGGCGAGGCACCTTTGCCGCTATTTGCGGCCGCTGACCGCGAAGCGCAGACCGTGAGCGCCGAGGGCCTCGAGCCGGCCGTCACCCTGCGGCCGCTAACGGATGGTCGCGAGGTGATCGAAGATTACCGCTCGCTCCAATTGTCACTGCGCGCCCATCCTCTCACATTCGTCCGCGACGAACTGGCGCGGCGAGGCGTGACCCGTTGCGCGGATCTCGCGAGCATCCGAGACGGTCGCCATGTCGAGGTCGCCGGCATCATCCTTGTTCGACAAAAACCTGGTTCGGCAAAGGGCGTCCTCTTCATCACGATTGAAGATGAGACAGGCATCGCGAATGGCATACTCTGGCCGGACCGGTTCGAGGCGCAGCGCCGAACCGTCATGTCGGCATCGATGATCGGCATGAAGGGCAGGGTCCAGAAAGAAGGCGAGGTAATCCACGTCATCTGCGATCGGATCATCGATCACGGGGATCTGCTTCACCGAGTGGGCGAGCTGTCATTCCCGCACCGGACCGGTCGAGGCGATGGAGCTCGCCATGCCGGCGCCCCCGACCGCGGAGACAAGGGTTGGAAGCCCGAGCCACGCAACTGCTATTGGCCGCCTCACGCTGACGGCATGGATCCAAAGGAGGTCGTGCGGTTCAAGTCACACGATTTCCGCTGAGCTATGAGTGCCCTTCCGCGCCACCAGCGCGTCGTCATCGCCCTTTCCGTCCATATCCTTCGCTCCGCGACCGCACGATCCTCCGACACTCGCGTCGACGTCGTCGAGGTACGTTTGGCCTTGCGCTGCCTGCTTCAACACTGCCCGGAGCGCTGGCCTCTGGAGAATTTCTGGGACGCGGCAGCCCAGGCCAATGACATCGGTCGCTCGCAGGGTGTGACCGCTGCCTTCAATGGAATCGTCCGCCAATTGCGCCAAGCGGGACGCTACGATGAGGTGTCACCGCTCTGAAATAGTGGCCCCAAGTCGTTCCAGCCGGAAACACTTTGCCGGTTCCCGGAAAAGTCTTTCCAACCACGTGGGGGGCGCTCCCCACCACGCATGCGGTGCACGCATGCGCTCAGAATAAGCCACGGGATGCATCACCGGCCAGCGGCGATCCGGGCGCGGGTTAGAGCGTGGAGGAGATCGAGCATCTGGTGCAGCCGGGCGTCGCCTTCCTCGCTGGACCATGGCTCGACGAGATTGCCATGCATCACCGAGTTGCGAATCTCGTACCAAGTCTGCACGTGCGCCGCCTCCAGCGTGCCCGCCTTGCCGAGTTGGCGCATGAAGGCGACGACGCTGCGCTTGCTCACCATCCCAAGGTTGGAGAGCATTCGGCCGCGCAAGGCGGGGTCGTCCTTCCACGCCTCGATCTGCTTTTTCATTGACGCAAGAAGTTCATCGGAGAATTCTGGCCGTCTGTCGTCCTCGGTCATCAACTCGTTCGCCAGTGCCTCAGCCGCGCCGGCGAGCGTCAGCGTGAGCACCCAGCGCGAACCGAGCTGGGCTTCGGCGAGCTCATCGTAATAACGTGTCAGCGGATTCGCTTCGAAAGATCCGACCTTGACGATGAACGTAAGAATGTCGGCGTAGAGCTTCCAAAAGGCTTCCGCCCGTCCGTGTTCGATCGCGAAGGGCTGCAGCAAGCCGATCGCAGACGGCTCCCGATGGCGCGGCGATGGCCGCAGCCACACATGCGCAGTGCCGTCACCGAGGTTGCGCGCGACCATGCGCGGATAGACCGGCACGCCGAGCAGGATACGCAGCGGCTCTGTCAGCCAATTCTCCAAGAACGGATGAGAGAGAACCCCGCCCGCGTCGGCAGTGATCCACAACGCCTGGCCTGACGGCTCATACGAAAAGGTGATGCTAGTCCCGAGGACCTCAATCACGTGTTGGCCCGGCCCGCGGCTCGCCAAGATACGGCGCTCGCCGATGAATGCCGTGGTTGTCAGCGGCTCGCTCATCGGCAGGTCGATTGGCGGCACGAGCAACAGCTCGACATTGCTCCGCTTCGATACCCAGTAGCCTTTAGCCAGCGCGTGCAGTGCGTCGATTTCGCCGCTCAGCGGCCACCCGTTATTGTGGTCGGCGAAGAAGTCCACCTGGGTATAGCCGCCCACCCATTCGACCCCGCGATAGTCCGTCGCAAACAAGCGGAGGAGGTCACGGGCGTCATACGGCTGCGACTTCTGCCGGTTGAACACCTCCAGTGCCTGCCGCAAATCTACCGAAGGCGCCGCATGCATATAGAACCGCATCTTGGTCGTGCTGACGATTTCGATGCGACCCGAACCCTTGAAGATCGCGCCTTCCTCGTCGCGCCCGAACAACGTCATTTGCGGGCACTCGATCGTTCGCGGCAGACCCGACAACATCTGTCGCCAGCTGTCGAGTGTATGGAGATCACGCTCGCTGGTTTCTTGGAGCGCGGCGGTCTCGGCCGGCTCCTCAACACGTAGCGCGTTGGCTATCCAATTGCGTAAGTTGTTTAAGAGCCGCATCCTCATCACCCTCTAGCCGCGCCCCGCCGTCAAAAATCCGTACCGCTCGCGGCACTTTACCTCGCTCGGTGAAGTGCCACGAGCGGTTAAAGTCTTTGTGGCCCTCCTGTGCGGGATTCACTTTGCCGGCACTCTGTGCTTGTAATGTTCCATGTTTCAGCCCGATCTCTTTTCCCTTGAGGACTGTGCTCGGCCGGTGAAAGCCGGAGAGCCTACGCGCCCGCTTGACCTACCGGCCATTCTGGAGCGGCTGACGATCGTATGCGAGCGACCGCGTTACAGCTTCATGGTGCTCAACTTGATCGCCCAGGCGAGTGCTCAGACGGGATCGGCGGGACCGTACATCCGCGAGGGTGACCGCCGGATTCCCGTCCGGGATTGGCTATGCGACGCACTGGTTCCCGTCGCTCAGCGCGACCCCCGTCGTCTCGCGATCGCAGACAAGGTGCGACAAGACCTTGAGGCTAAGTGTGCCCTTCCGGTCGATCCGGTGGCGGCAAACAGGATCGTCGACGCTCAGGTCCGCAAGCGGGTTCGTCAGTCCGGCCGCACAAATGTCAGCCGCGCCGTTTCCGAGTTGGTTCGCGCCGGCTTCGTCAGGCGGCATTATCAGGGCTACCGGGTGGATCACCAAAATCGGGGCGCCCAGCGGCAAGCGGTTTACACGATCACCGAGGAAGCACGTCGGGCACTTCACGCCGGTCGGTGAAACACCCTCAATTACGGTTAAGGCCCAGCTCCCGGCTTTGTAGCTTCGCTTTCCAAAGCTGCTCTGCAGCGATGATCTCCTCGACGGTGGCGCTTGATCCGCTCACTTCGAGAATGCTGGCCTGATAGTCGCTCGGGTCGCGACTTTTCAGACCCAGATTGCCGCCATGGCCATCTCGGATGTAGGTGAGCCAGCGGCCGAAGAAACCGCTCTCGCCTGTGGCCGAACCAACATATTGCTCGCGCGTGCGCGGGCAGGTCAGAAGGTAAACGCCCCGCGCCGCGGTAAGCGCGGCGATCCAGCCCTTTGGCAGTGCTTCCAGCGACGAGAGGTTGCCGATGAACCGCACATAACCTGGGAACGCTTCCTCCTGAAACGTGCGGCTCAATTCGAGTATAGCCTTCGCCTGGCTACCGGCACGCTGGATCCAACTCCGGGTTCCTGCGCCCCAGTCGATGGTCAAACGGCCGCTCATGTCCTCCAACGCGAATACGGAGGTTTGCGCATAGAGATCGAGCGGCCGGGTGCCGCCTTCGGTTGCGAGCTTGTGACGCAGCGGGTCGACAATGTCGTCGGGCGCACTCCCGATGAGCGAGATTTCGTAAAGTCCCACGAACAGGGTGGCTGCCGCGGGCGTCACGACGAAGCTCGCCCAATATCTTGCGGAAAGACGAGCGCGGTTCTGGCTCGTCTGAAGGCTTTGATACACGAGGAAGCCCGCCCGATCGTCGCGCCAGAGCGAATAAGGCGTCCGGCCCGCAGAATGCGTTTGATGCCGCAGGAGACGAACGGAATCAGGGCTTATGCCCGCTTCGTCGAGGACCGCGTTGAAAGTCAGCGCCATATGTTCATAGTCTGCTTCTTGCCGGAATCTGCGGATGCTTGTGGAGCAGGGTGGTGGCGGCTTCAATGAGCCGATGCCGACGGCTCCGACCGACGGACAAAAAGATGAGCCTTGCGACCTACCGCCTGTCCGATGACCTCGCGCGACGACGAATGCTCTATCCCTCGACGATCATCTCAGCGCCAAGCGTTCTCTTGGTCGATGTGCCCGTACCGCTGCGCGGCGACGGTCTCGGGCTCGGACGCTATTACGCGATGATTTTGGAGACCAGCCACGAACAAGCGGAAGCGGAACGCCTTCTGAACCTTCCCCGTCCGGGGCCCGTGGCTCCAGACTTTTTCGATCACCGTCCATCGGCCCTGGTCTCGGACAATGTGCTGATTTCTCGCTATGAGCCACCCACCACCGGCTGGCCCTGGCTCATCGTCTGTCGCTGGCCGGACAGCTACGTCTCGCTAGTTCAGGATATACCAGGCTGCAGCATGGCGCGTGGGCGTTACACGACGGAGATGTTCACCACCGCAGACGACGCCGAGGCTCACAGCGTTTTGCTGCTCGAGCAGCTTGCTGGACATGGCGAGCTTGCGGTCCGGATGATCAGCGCCGAGACGCTCGCTCCCGCCGGCACCGCCTAAAAAGCTAGCGCGACCCGTGCGAGCCAACCGGATCAAACGATGAAGTCGGCGAAGGCGGGTGCGACATGGTCGTTCCAAACCTCATCACCCCGAAGTTTCTCGCCCGCGCCGTTTATCTGCTCCAGCCCGACATCGCTGATCCGCACGCCAGCGGGGACGTAGCGGAGTACCAGTTCGCCATAGCGGATCTCACTGCTTGGGAAATTGCGACTGAAATCCTTCAGGTTTGGGACCAGGCGGTGATGGAGTTGGCTGTCTTCTCGTCCTTCATCACGAGCGATCCGGGCGCGAAGCTGAGCGGAAACGACGTCGTCGACGGTCGGCTTCACCATCGTCGTATGCTCTACCGCAACAATGGCTGGGGTGTAGCTGTTCATTGGGTCGCCGACAGGATTTTGCAGCCGGATCGTTCCGTCGACGATCACGAAAGGCGGCGCAACGACCCATGCGTGGCCCAGTTCGGCACCAGGGAAATCGGAGAGGTCACACATCGACTGTCCGCGCCAAAGATCTTCGCTGGCTACTTCGGCAATCATCGAGCCTTTCAGCCCGAAACTCCAGACACCGAGCCGATCGAGGATACGCTGCATCATCGACGAGACATGAACACAGCTACGCTGCATATCCTCACGTTCGAACAGATCCGCCAGGAATTCGGCGAGCCGGGGGACGATCGCACGGACGCGCTCATCATATTCGGCGGTGCGCGGGCGGGATTGCACCCACAAGGCGTATTGATCGAGGAAGGTGCCGTCGCGACCTTCCTCCGCCGCAAAGGCCGGCTGATCGAAAAAGCCAAACTGGGTGGTGTCGATGCCGAGCCCCCGCAGCCGAGCATCAATTTCCGCGTGAACTCCTGCACGCGCGGCTGCTCGCTGCTTCGCCTGCCCCATTCGACATCACTCCCTATGTTTCAACGGTTTAGCTTCCGCGCCGCGCTTCGGCGATGACAGAGGCCTGCACCATAGGCATATAGCAAGGGAACATCATCAGCGGAGTAGCCCCACCAAGCATGCCGAAGGTCAATCCTCAGATCCTGTCATGGGCGCGCGAGAGCGCGGGCCTGACGCTTGAGGATGCCGCCAAAGGGATCGGTCTTGGCGGTGAAAGCGCCGCTGCACGCCTGGCGGAGATGGAGGCGGGCGATCGCGAGCCCAGCCGCCCCCAATTGCTCAAAATGGCGGATCGCTATCGTCGTCCATTGCTCACGTTCTACCTACCCGAACCACCGGCAGCGCCCCCCCGAACCCATGACTTTCGGACGCTTCCGGATCGGGAGGCCGGAGCGGAGGCGACCGTCGGTGCGCTGGTCCGTGACGTTCGCACCCGCCAGTCCCTTGTTCGTGGTGCATTAGAAGACGCCGAAGAGGCTGAAATCCGGACGTTCGTCGGGTCCATTGACCCACGGGCGGGTGCGGATGCCCTTGCTCAGGCGATGGGTGAACTGCTGAACCTTGATCGAGGGGGTTACCGCCAGGCCCGGACGATCGAGCAAGCCTTCCGGATCTTGCGCGATGCGGTTGAGGCTGCGGGCGTCTATGTGCTGCTCATCGGCAATCTCGGCCACTGGACGAGCAATCTCAGCCCAGGTGTTTTCCGGGGAATGGCTCTCGCGGACGAGGTCGCGCCGTTCATCGTCGTCAATGAAACGGACTCCAAGGCAGCTTGGCCGTTCACGCTTCTTCATGAGCTCGGCCACATCCTTTTGGGGCAGAGCGGTATCAGCGGATATGACAGCGAACAGGTGATCGAGCGGCTGTGCGATGACGCGGCGGCGAAATTCCTTCTTGGCCGCGAGGAGCTGCAGGAGCTCGCCGGTGTCGCCGACCTAGACGGATTGATCGACCAAATCGGCGTCTTTGCAAACGCTCGCAAAGTCAGCCGCAAGATGGTCGCCTACAACCTCTTACGGGAGCGCCTCATCGATGCGGCCATGTACCGGCAGCTCGCCGCCCGGTTCGATGAGGACCGTCTCGAGTTTCCGCGAAAGCCAGCGAAAGGCGCGCCTGACTATTATGTCGTAAGGCGCCACCGGGTTGGACAGGGTCTCCTCGCGCTTGTCGATCGGATGGTCGCGGGTGGCGCCTTGACGACGACCAAGGCGGGCAAGGTGCTCGGCGTAAAACCCACGGCGATCGGTCGCATGACCGAACAGATGGCATAGCGGGGGTCGCTTGCTCTACCTGCTCGATGCCGACACGCTCATAACAGGAGATCGCAGAGCCTATCCGCTCCGGCGTTTTCCCGTGTTTTGGGAGTGGTTGCGACACCAAGGCACCCTCGGCAACGTCAAAATTCCATTGGAGCAATTCGAGGAGGTCACCTCCGGTCGGGGCGACATCGTGGACTGGCTCTGCACCGAAGAATGCCGCGCGGCGCTGATCCTGGCCGAGGATCTCGACCCCGCGCTGGTCGCCGATACAACCCTGCAAGGCTATGGTCCCCTCGACGAGAACGGCGTCGAGCTAGTCGGGCGCGATCCCTTTCTGGTGGCCTACGGACGCGTCGAGCCGGGCGAACGCACGGTCGTAAGCTTCGAGGTATCGAAACCCGGCAAGCAGGGTGCCAACCGGAAGGTGCCTGATGTCTGTCGTGACTTCGGGGTCCCGTGCTGCTCTCTTTTCGACATGATCGAGGCTCTCGACTTCACGACCGCCTGGCAACAGCCGTAAGGCGCGATTGCGCTCGGCGTCGCATCGCGCGACCAGCCAAGAAGAGGTGCAGCCTGTCCCGGCCGTCGTCGGTAATCCGGTCCCAGATGTGCTTGGTGGTCCAACCTGAAAACATCACGTAGAGCGCAATGTAGAACGTCAGCAGCACAGGGACCTGCCCCGGAAGTTTCGGCGCCTCACGCCCCACCACGGCACCCATGAATGCGACGAAGAGATAAAGTCCGATACTCATCAGGAAGATAACGAGGCTGCGTGTGCCGGAGCTGTAGCCCTTGATCGCGGCCTTCAGGATAATGCTTGCCGCGGTCCCCAGCACCATGATGCACACATATCCGGCCATAAATACCAGGACGGTCGCATATGGCAGGACGGCACTTGGTAGATGGCTCGATGCCGTCGGCGAGCGCAACCACAGATACAGCAGAGCCATGGGCGTCAGGAGCTGAACGATAATGGCCAATCCGGCTGCGCCCCACCCAAGCAGGAAGGTGCGGCGCGCGTATCGCCTGGCTCGCGCGATGCGCCGGCGGACTGGCCGACGCACCAGGACCATTTTTTCGCTACCCCAACCGCGCACAGCTACACCTGCAGCCCGCGCCCGGAAGCTAATCGCACGCGCGGCAGCGGAGATTGCGGCTCCGCGTGACTTCAAAGGAAGCCCTCACCTGCATGCTCTCGGAACCGCTCATGATCGCGGACATACTCCGCGACCATCTCGAGCGAAGCGTGCCGGCTATGCTCTTTCATCTTGAAGAGGTTTGCGTTCTGGCGTCCTGCTTCGGTCAGGAACCCGGCTCGGAGGCTATGACCTGAGAAGAGCTCCGGCGGATAGCCGGCAGCCACAGCCGCCGCCTTGACGACCAGTGCTACGCCCTGCGCGCTCATTGCCTTCCCGGTCAGTCGACCCTGCGGTGTCAGCTTGCGAAAGATTGGCCCGCTATCGATTCCAGCTTTAGCGAGCCATGCCCGATAATGCTGCACCGGCTCGAGACGCTGGCCGTCTGGGATCGCGACCGTGTGCCCTTGACCTTCCTGATCGGTTTTCGAGGAGGGAATGCGGATCAGCAGGCCTCGACCATCTTCGGATACCCGCCCGACCGTCACCGCGACCAATTCGGAGCGACGCATTGCACCGGCCATTCCGATGGCGAGCAGCGCCCTGTCACGATAGGCGCGGAGATCCTCGCCTGTGATACTGCGGAGCATGTCACGAAGGACGTCCCCATCAGCCGCGCGCTTCTTTCCGGGGAGCTCTCCCTTTTTGTCTTTACGAATGCCGCGCACGGCTTTCTCGAGACGGGCGGCGTCAGGCTGAGTAGTGGGGGGCTCCATGTCCGCTGCGCGATGGGCGAAGACGATTGCGGCCAAGCGACGGCCGACAGTGGCACGGCCCAACGGCACGGGATCTCTGCGCTCGAGGACAGTGCCGCGCTTCGTTCGCCGCGGCTCGGCCGGCACGAACCCGCGTTCGGCAAGCAGGGTCAAAAAGGCTGCAACGGTTGCGGGTGCCGCCGGAAGCGGCCGATATCCATTCTCCCCGCACCAGGCACAGAAAAGCCGCCAGTCGGATTTGTATGCGCGCAACGTCGCCTCGGCCGAGGCCCGCGCGACATAAGCGTCAACCCGCTCGCGATCGTCAGGCGAAAGGTCAGGAAGAAACGGCTCCAGGGAAGTTACCTGATTGAGCACCGCGACGGTGCCCGCCATGATCGCTTTGAGGCTTTCGCCGTCGTTTTGGCTCATTCCGATAGGCCTCCCATATCTGGGCGATCGGCACGGACACCGTCGATCCAATCGAGATTGTCGCCATTTCGGCTCCAATGACCTAGCACCCGATCTGCATCGGTGAGATCGGGGAAGTTACGCCGCTGCACATGCATGATCGAGACCGTGTTCCACCGCTGAAGATGCTTCTCGCGCATGGCAAATCTGCCATGCTCTTTAGCGTCTGCGTCATTGGCAAGGGTCTGCTGGTCGCCTGCGAAGTAGCCCCCAGCGCCAGCGGTGCCGTAGCCAAACACGAAGTCGTAGCAGTGATCGGCCTTGGAGAGCGTCGAATCCACCAAGCCGGATGCGACGTCGAAACACTCGTCCTGGCTATGTGTGCACGTCAGGCAGATCCCTTCGGCGATGACATCGCCCTTGCATTCGGTCTGACCGCACGGCGCGCGCTCGGTAACAGTCGTCTCTTCGCACACTAGGCAGTAGAGCTCGGTCGCCCCAGGCGATTTGGTCGTCAACTGAGCAAGGCGGGGCCAGTCGTCCTGCCAATCGCGGTTCGACGCGAAATAGCAGTGCGGGCACACATAGCCCCGCCGATCGTCATCATAGCCGAAGAAGCGCTTGGCCTCAGCGGGCTTCAGATGACGGATGGCGGTGGCGATCTGTCGCAGGACGTGGTTTCGGGCATTGTCGACGAAGCCGAGCGAGGCGAATTTGCTCTCGTCCTCCAATTCGATCAACCGTTGCGCCCACGGGACCTCCGAAAAGAGCGCTTCGATCGCTGTCAGCAGCGTCTTCACCACCTGCTCGGGCGTGAACGTGCCCGGCGCCGATGAATGCATGATCTTGTTGCGATCGCGCCTGACTTGTTCCCAGAACGTCTTGAACGGCTCGTCCAAGGGAGAGGCAACCACACTGTTATGGACGGGTATGAGGTCCGTGGCGTCGAGCGTGCGAAATTCACCGAACGAGACCGGCCCAGTGGCGGTGCCCTTCGGCCAATCCTTCGGCCCACCAATCAGGAGATAGGGCGATACCGCCGCGATCCGACCCTTGAGCGCCAGCTCCATGCCTTGCTGGATGAGGCTGTACGCGTTGGCGAGCGCGGGCTGCGAGCGCTGCCAAAATTCCTCAACCGCTTCCTCGGGCGTTTCGTCGGCCAGCTTGTAGTACGTTGCACCATCGTAATCATGCACCGAGTCCATCGCGATCTGCCACGCCAGGTGAACCTGCTTGAGGCCGGCGGCATGAAATTCGCCGGCGGTTGGGATGTCGATGATCATGGTCAGGATCGTATCGAAGCTGTAGGTTTTCCTGAAATGGTGGACGGCATCTGCCCGGCGGCACGCTTCCGAAATAGCGGATTGCACCTAAATTGGTGGACGTCAGAGTCTTCGCCTTACGCTCGACCTGCCATCGGCATCAGTCGGCGCTCATGGGATCAGATGTAGTGCCGGAACGGCAGCGGCGGTGCGGTAACGGTATGAGGCGACGCCATCAGGATCTCACCCACCCGGTCGGCGAACTTGAGCGTCACGGGCAGGGCGCTCGCAAAATCGCAGGCGTTATAGTTTACCTTGGTGAGCGCAAGGATGTCGCCGAGCACCTCTACAATGTCCCCTTCGCCATGCGTCACGTCGACGGTGAGCGGCTTGGGTGTCTCGAACCCTTGATACCCTGCCAGCCGCGGCACGAACCCCCGCGCCCAAAGGTAACCTGACCAGTCACCCACGGTAAGGGCTGTGCCGCGCAGGACCGGTGTCGACGCAGAGGGGCGGAACAGCCGAACATCATCGAGCTGCTTGATCCTGACTCCTACCAGCTGTGTTTCAGTGGGCACTGCGCTGCAAAAGCCGTCCCACTCATCGTGGGAAAAGCGGTGACGGCCATGGATGAACAGCTGGTTCGGTGGCTTGCCGTGCTTGAGCTTATAGCCCTCGACCACCGAGGTCATCAAATTCGCCGCCGCGCTCCTCGACAGGTGATATTCCTTGCGCTCGTCGGAGTACCAGGGCCCAAGGGCGCCGCGAAATACGAGACCGTCGCCTGAGTTGAGGAACATCTGCGCGGCGCAACAGGCTTCGCCCGTTGCCGCAGGCGTGTCGTCGTTCTTAAACACCAGTCCGACGTAGCAAACGCCAGGGCGGACATGGGCCAGCGCCCACGGCTTGGCGTCCATCTTGAAGTAGAGCGTGGTGCAGAAGTTCCAGGCAACCGTGGCCTCGTCCTGGAGGCCGCGCCGGCGGTCGTTGGTGATGTTGAGGTTGCGGTCGACCAGCGTGCTTTCGAGGATCAGCTGGAGGACGACGCCGTCCTGCAGCAACTCGGCTTTCAACTGGTGGTGGAAATTGCTCGAGAACAGGTAGGTTTCGGCATCCCGCACCGTGTCTGGGAACAGGTCGCCGCCCATCTGGAAGAAGCGTTTGGCGTCCTTGAAGCTCGTGATGTCAGAGGGAGTGCGCTCGTCTCTGGGCGGTGGTGCTACCTGGGGACGTCCGTAGCGATAGACGACGTCCGGAACGACAACGAGCCAGACGTCGGGACGGCGCTCCTCGGCGCGGATGTGCGCGCGGATCGCGTCGGCGAACAGCAGCACCGTGGATCGGACCGCGTCGGCGCGATTGTTCTTCTTGATGCAATGATCGATGTCGCCGCTCTTGAGCGCTAGCTCGACCATGCCGCGGGTTGGCAGCGCGATGCCGAAGCAGGCCTCGAAGCCTGGCCATGCGGGTGCCCATAGAACGGGCTTGCCCTTCGCATCGACCTTGCCGGGGATATGTAGGCTGATCCGCTCTAACCAGCGGCGGGATAGGCCGACGCCGCTCTCCGTCCCGATGACGCCCAAGCGCACCTGGGAGCGGCCATCGGGGCCTTCGAGCGGCCCGAAGAGGAAGAGCCCATCTTTTGGCGCTTCCATCTGCTGCCCGTGACCGAACTCAAGCAAAGGTTCGGCGATGCGATGCGTGAGAATGCTCATGCGTCGGCCTCCTCCGGCATCTCATCCCGGTCGAAAGCCGTTTCGAAGTCCTCTGACAGGGTTATCTGGCCGGATTCGTCCTCCTCGACTCGGCGGTCCTCTTCCGCGGCGAAGCTGACTGGGAAGTCGAAGCTCATCGGTAGGCTGGCAACCGCAAGGCGCTCACCGGACGCGGCAATGTCTAGGGTCGGATCACCTTCGGCAAGCCACCCCATCGCGGCGAGCAGCATGTCGCGCCATTTGTCGTTGAACCAAGACCGCGTGAGGCGCAACCGGATACGCTGCAGCTGTTCACCCGGGAGCGGGGTTCGGCCATCGGTCGTCACCGCGACATTGGCATGGACCCGGAAGAGAGCATCCGGCCAGAGCTTGGGTTGAGCGACAAGGCACAGATGCCAGCGCCGATCCTTGAACTTGCCGCTCAGGACCCGGTCGACCCGATGTCCATCGCTCAGCGTCAGCTTCACTCTTCCGTCGATGAGTCCGTCGGGGAAGAAGCGGCCGCGGGCGCCCGAGGCGAAATCGACAGGAAGTAGCCCGAGACGATGCATGGCCAAGTCCCAGTGCTGACGCATCAAATTGACGGCGATCCGCCGTGCATTGGAACGCTCAACGAAGTGGCGGCTATAGGTACCGTCGATCACGCCGTTGAATGGCAAGCTGGCGCGCGCCTTCAAAGGCGGAGCGCCGTTGTCGAGACGCTCGATAGCATCGGGTCCGCAGAAGGCGATCACCCCTCCATCGTGTAGTACATGGGGAACACGTGTGAACTGGCTCCAGGCTTCCAGCTGCGCAGTCGTTCCCTTCGCCTCCAGGATCCAGACGTCAGGCCTCGCCCGGAGTTCGAACCAGTTGCTGTAGAGCGTCTCGGGACTTGAAGTGACCAGCTTTCGACCGTCCTCTTGGGCAGCGACGATCATCGCAAGCTGCTCGGCGTCCGGATGCTCGACCTTTGGCACACGTGAGGAGTCGAGCGTCTCGAACAGGGGCTGAAGGCAGGCAGCCCAGTTAGGGAACGCATTGTGTGCGTTCTGGCGGAGGATCTCCGTCGGGAAATCGCCGAAATCCACGTCGGCGATTCGGATCGGAATCATAAACTCCGCATCGCCGAGCTTGCGACGCATGACGTCGCCGAGGGCGAGTTCCTTCTTTACGCCTTGCTTGCCGATGTGCTCGGACACGACGACGATCTGCTTGATCGCCTCGTGCCGCAGCACGTGCTCGATCTTGTCCCAGAAATCGTCGCCACCCCGAAGCGCGCCAACGTCGACCCAGACCTTGTACCCGGCAGTGGTCAAGCGACCTGCGAGCCACCGCGCGAACCGGTTATCCTCGGGGTTGGCGTGCGTGATCAGAATGGTGTCGCGCACCAGTGTCGGAACGGTTGTCATGCGTGTCCCCGCCTGCAGCGTACCGTACCCAAAAGCACGAATATGGGCCTACTACGCCAGAGGGCGCACGTTGGTGATGGTAATGCCGACATCCGCGCTCGCCAGCGGGCCGTCCGTCGTGAACATCTGCGCTTGCAGATCGATCGCCAAAGCAAGGCATGCCCGGTCGCCAAGCGAAAGACCAAGTGCCTTCGTCGACGGCCGGAGGTCGCCTATGATGAGCGCCTGGGCAGGGGAGAGCGGCCGAACATCGAGGTGCAACCCGCCGAGCGCCTCACGCACCTCGTCCAGCGACAGGCCACGCTCCCGCAGCTTGGACACGACCTCGGCCAGGTTTGCCGTTCCGATGACACTGCGGGTCAGCACGTCGACTACCCGATCAGCCCCGGGCTCGTCGTTCAGAAGGCAGAGCAGGGCGGAGGCGTCGAGTACGACCTTGCTACTCACGCTCCGCCTCACGCCGGCGTTCGGCAATCAGCTCGTCAGCCAGGCCGACGCCTTCGGGCACATACTTGCGAAGGATCGCGCGAGCCCGCTCTAACGCTCTCGGTACGGACCGTACCCGCAACTCGCCATCGTCCACATCGACGAGAACGGTGTCACCTGTGGTGATCCCGAGCTCACGGCGCATTGCCGCCGGGATCACGAGCTTGCCACCATCCACGATCTTGACCCTCTGTGCTTCCATCTGCACTGACCTCGCTTGGCTGACCCAATCACCAGACCTTACCGGATGTCGGCGCTGACGGATAGCGCAAAGCAGGACCCTTCAACGGGTTTAGTGATTGGTGGCCGTTCATATCTGCGCGCGGTAGCTACTTAGGCCTGACTAGCTGAGCTAGGCTCGACAGGATCGGCGCTTGCTATTCCGAGCCGGATGCCGCAGCGGTGGCTCACAAGGGTATACCCAACGGAGCCAACATGAGTACGACAGTCCGCGCTGCTCGCGTGTACCTGCGCGTCAGCACCGACGAGCAGGATCTTGAACGACAAGAGGCGATGGTCGTGTCCTCGCGTGCCGCGGGGTATTATGTCGCAGCTGTTTATCGCGAGAAGGCTTCCGGCGCGCGTCCTGACAGGCCCGAGTTGCTTCGCATGATAGCCGACCTGCAAATGGGCGAAGTGGTTATCGCCGAAAAGATCGATCGGATCAGTCGCCTGCCGCTGGCTGAGGCGGAGAGGCTCGTCACCGCTATCCGCGACAAGGGAGCGAGGCTAGCCGTACCAGGAATCGTGGATCTTACCGATCTTGCCGAGGACAATGGCGGGGTGACGCGCATCGTCCTAGAGGCAATTCAAGACATGTTACTGAGGGTTGCGCTTCAGACCGCTCGCGATGATTACGAACTGCGCCGCGAGCGGCAGCGGGAAGGCATAGCGATCGCCAAGCGGGAGGGACGCTACACCGGTCGAAAACCAGACTTGGCCCATCATCGCCGCATCGTCTCACTTCGTGAGGCTGGGATGAGCATAGCGAAAACGGCGGCGCTGGCGGGTTGCAGCATCGCACAAGTCAAGCGCGTCACAGCCCTCCACCGGGCGACCAAGCAGAGCGATGCGCGTCCGACGATACCGTGAGACAGAGCCGGATGATTTGATTTGACCTTTGAATAGTTCTGCCAAGATCGAAAGAGGCTGCAGCGTTGCCGCTGGGACGATCAAGCAGGCGTCAAGGCTGCAGCAGAGATCTCAATTTCCGGCCCGCCGTGGCGCAAGGCCGATCGTGGCCGTGCCGCGCCCCCATACCGGCAGGTAGACGCCTTGCCCCGCCGCCTTCAGCTGGCCCGTCCGCACGTCCGTGATGCGGGCGCGCACGATCAGGTCGCCGATACGCTTCTCGTCGATCGCACGGGTGATCTTGCCGAACAGCTTGTCGAAATCCTTTTCGAAATTCTGGGTCAGCGCGGCTGACACAGTGCCAGATATGCCGGGAGTGTTGGCAAGCTTCAGCAGCAGGCTTGTCCGGACCGAGTCGGTCACACTGGCGACGGTGAGATCGTCGAACGCGACACGGCGATCGTTGACGGCGTTGCGCGGCGTGGCGGTAAGCCAGATCGTGCCCCGCGAAGGCTCCCCGCCTTCGGCTGCCGCGCTGAAGCGAAGCCCGACTGCGATCTTGCCGCCCGTCGTGCCGTAGATGGTCACTTGGTGGAACTGCGCGCGCACGGCCCCGACACCGGGCACTTCGAAGGGGCGGCGCGACCGCTTCACCAATGCCTTGGCGAGGACCGGCTCCAGCTGACGATAGTCGGCGATGACGGGTATGGCGAACAGGATGCGGCCGGGTCCGGGCTGCGTGCGCGTCATGTCGGGGAGCGGCCGGCGCTGCGGATCAGGTGGCCGGTCGCCGACGAACGTCTCCGTAACTGCCGTCAGCCCTAGAGCCAGGTTCACCCGGTTGCGCGAGATGGTGTAGCCTCCGTAGCTCAACTGCCGGGGCGTGATCCGCATCCACACCGGCGGGTTCGCCCGGTTCAGTTGGACGGAGGTGAACGCCGACCCCCAGACCTGCGCGACCTGCTCGCGCAGCTGCAATCTGCCGAGTTCCTGCGGCAGCGAACGCTCCAGGCGCGCGACGACGCCGGCGAGCTTGGCGTCAGCCTTGCTGGTGAACTCGATGCGCTGGCCAAGGAAGTCGACGTGGGGCTCGTCGGTCCAGTCGTAGGCGATCGACACCGTGCCGCGCGGCGACCAGTCGCGGGCGATGTCGAGCCTGATCACAGCCCGGACGCGGGCGTCCGCCTCGGCCGTTTCCCGGCTGAGTACGCCTCCCACGTCGCGCGCGCTGATCGCGGCGTGAAGCGGCATGGTGACAATGATCGTTTTTCCCGAGCCCTCCAGCACCAGCGGCCCTCGGACGACGGTGCCGGTGATGCGGCACTGGATGGCGGGCGTCTTTATCTTCGCGAAGAGGATCTTGACCTTCTTCGGCGGAAGGCAGGTCTGCCCCGGCTTGTCGATCGACCAGAGGCGACGTGGAATCGCCTGTTCGAGGCTTCGGGCCAGCTTGTCCAGGTCCGCGACGATCGGCACATCGACGGTGGACGTCTGCGGTGGCACGTTGATCGTGTCCGTCGCTCGCGGCGGCGCCTGGCGAGGCGTTCGGTCGCAGCCAGCGAGGCAGGCGACGCAGAGCAGGACGGATGCGATCGAGGCACTCGAGACTTCGCTCCTGCGCAAGAAGGACCCGGCAGTCCGGCCTGGCGCTTCAGCTTTTGACGCTGCCGGCGCGGGAACGGTCCCCCTGGCCGTCGTGTTCTTCATCGCCGCGCACCTCCAGCCGTCCGAGCGGCCATCCATCCAGTGGGTTCACCAAACGAGTTTAGAGAAAGGGAACCGTTCCGTTTCCTTATCGTTCAGCTCGTTGATTTCGGTCAACGCCTCACAACACCAATGGAGGATCTCAATGAAGACTGCGATAGTGGCTGCGTTGCTCACCCTGGCGCCGATACCAGTGTTGGCGCAGGCCGTTTCGCCCGCCACTTCGGGAACGATGACCAGCGCCGACGTCGGCGTTTCGCCGATCGCGAGCCAGAGCGGACCCAATTACGTGCTCGCGGCGGCCGACGCCAACCTTTACCAGATCAAGGCCGCGCAGCTCGCCGCGACACGCGCGCAGCGGGATGACGTCAAGGCCTATGCCAAGCGCGTGCTGGCGGAAACGCAGAGCAGCCACCAGGCGCTACTTGCGGCGCTGAAGAACGATCAGCGCACGATAAAGGCGCCGCCCTCGAGCCTGTCCGCCGACCGAGCCGCCCTGCTCAAGCTGCTCCAGAAGGCGCCCAAAAGCGCGTTCGACAATCTGTATCTGACCCAGTCCGCGCAGGTCCAGCAGGCCGCATGGGCCGTGCACAAGGGTTACGCGCAGGATGGAACCGATCCGGCGCTGCAGCAGGTCGCCGGCACTGCGGTCCCGGTGCTGGAGAACGAGCTCACCACTGGCAAGTCCCTTACCCCCTCCGGGCTTGCAGGATAGGTGAAACCGGCCGGGCCAGGTCGATGAAGCCCCCCTTCGACCTGGTCCGGCATCTGTTTGCGGCGATCACTGTCTGGAGTGCAGCCGGCGGAATTGCTCCCGTGCTTCGGCGCGCATGAGCTGCTGCATAACAATCCAGTAGCCCGTGACGGCTGTTTCTCCTGCCGCTTGGTAAGCGTTCGCCATGTTGCTCCTGAGATGCTCGAAAAGCGCGTTTTCTAGCGCTCGTCCCTTATCGGTCAAAGAAAGCAGCTTCTGACGACGATCGCGCTCCCCGACCCGTCCGGAGACGAGCCCGCGATCCATGAGGTCCCTCATGACCCTGCCAAGCGATTGCTTGGTGACGCTTAGAACGTCCAGGAGTTCGCTGACGGAAATTTCGGGATGCCTCCCCAAGAAATAAAGAACGCGGTGGTGTGCCCGCCCGAGGTTCTGCTTAGCCAGCTCGGTATCGACATGAGCCAGATGGGATCGGTGAGCAAAGAACATCAGGTCCATCCCTCCCCTGATCGCGTCATCACGCAGATACTGGGCAGGTGGCGGCAGAAGCGGCGCCGTCACGCGGTCAGGCCCCTCCCTGGCATGGCTGCAAGACCGTCACTGCTGGCTCCATCCCAGTCCTATCGCCTTCTGCAAGGCGATGAATGCACGATCAAGTTCACCCGTCGCTTCCAGGACCGACTGATCAGCAGCCAGCGCCGCGCGTTCGGCCTCGATGGATGTGGTCAGCGGGATCGCCCCCTGCTCGTATCGCTGCTTGGCGTAGGTCGCCGACTGCCTGGAACCATCCCGGCTCGCGATGCTCGAAAACAGGTTACGTCGCTGATTGCCGAAGCGGGTCAGGCTGGTTTCCGCATCGGACAGCGCGCCGAGAACAGCCTTCCGATATTGTGCTTCAGCCTCGTCACGGTCGGCCCGCGCCTGTTCGACCCGGGCACGATTGCGGCCGAAGTCAAGGAAGCTCCAGCTGATCCGCGGCAGCAGCAGACCCGCTACGCTGTCAGGATCGACCGCATCGGCAATATTGGGACCACCCAGGCCGATGATGCCCATGATACTGACCGAAGGGAACTGCCGGGCAATGTTGACGCCAATCTTTGCGTTCGATGCCGCCAGCTGCCGCTCGGCCGCGCGAATGTCTGGGCGGCGCCGAAGCATGGCGGCGGGATCGCCGATCGCGACAGTCCCGGGGATCATCGGAATCGGAGCGGGCGCGGAGAGCGCCGCGTCGTGCGCACCGGGCTCGTCGCCGGTGAGCAGGGCAAGCTGGTCCAGCGTGGTCGCGATCTGTCCCTCAAGCGGCAACAGTCCCGCCTCCGTGCGAGTCAGCTCGGTCTTCAGACGCACCACCTCGTCGCGCGATGAGGCGCCGCGCTGCTCGCGCTGTTGCAGCAGGGCGAGTGATCGCTGCTGAAGCTGCGCGGAGCGGCGCGCCAGGATCAGGCGCTGCTGGAGTTCGCGCAAGGTCACATAGTTCTGGGCCACCTCCGCCGAGAGACGAACTTGCGCATCAGCTCTATTGGCTTCGGCCGCCTGAGCCTGGGCCTCGGCACCTTCGGCCGCGCGGCGCCGTCCGCCGAAGAGATCGATCTCCCACGACGCATCAAGGCCGGCATTGTAGAATTCGGCCCTGATACGATCGGATTGCTCGCCCTGCGTCGGCAGCGCGAGCGAGCCTGCGGGAAGATCGGCGACGATCGCAGTGCCCGACGCCGAGACGGTGGGCAGCTGGTTCGCGCGCTGTTCGCGCAAGCTGGCGCGCGCCTTGCGGATGCGCGCCTCCGCGATCGCCACGTCGGGATTTGAGGCAAGCGCGCGGTTGATCAGCGTCGTGAGCTGCAGATCGCCCATGCCTTCCCACCAGCGCGCAACAGGGGCTTGCGGTGACGTGACTACCTGATCTGCGCGGCGAAATGTCGTTCCGGGACGCTCGCCGCTCGCGACGCCCGGCGGGCCTCCATAATTGGGTCCGACGACGCAGCCGGTCAGGAGGGCGGGCAGAATGGCCCAGCTAAGTCGCTTCATCAGTGCATCGCCATCTGCGTGTCGGAGGAGATCGGGCGGAGGAACAGCGCCAGCGGGGTAGTGATCGCAATCGCGACGCCGAGCGCGAAAAACAGATCGTTATAGGCCATGACGGTAGCTTGCTCGAGGAGCTGCCCGGCAAGCTGCCTATAGGCGCCCGCTTCGCCGGACGGCATGGACATGGCCTTCGCGAACCACTCCTGCGTGGTCGCCGCGTTGGCCGACACCGTCTCCCCTAGCCGATTGAAATGCAGGAAAGTCTGCCGGTCCTGGAGGGTCGCCATCAGGGCGAGGCCGATCGATCCGCCAAGGTTCCGTCCCGCGTTGAACAGCGCGGACGCGTCGCCGGCATCCTCGGGCGCCACGGCGCTGATCGCGGCCTGGTTAAGGAACATCATGGCGAAGATCTGCCCGAAGCCGCGGACGAGCTGGGAATCCCTCAGATCGCCCCCCGCCGATTGTGCGGTGAGGTGCCAATCCATGGCGCAACTGACGCCGATCAGCGTCATCCCGACGAAGACAGCCAGCCGGACATCGAGATATTTGAACGCGAGCGGCAGGAACGGCATCAGCATCAGGGCAGGGATGCCGGAGACGAAGACCACCTTGCCCGATTGCAGGGCGCTGTAATCCGCCATCGACGAGAGGAATTGCGGGATCAGGAAGGTCACGCCGTAGAGCACGACGCCGATGACAAGGCTGAGGACGAAGACGCTGCCGAACGACCGGCTGAAGATCAGCGACAGCTTGAGAACCGGATGCGCGGAGCGGACCTGTCCGATCGTGATGAGCGCAAAGCCGAACACCGTTGCGATCGCGAGCTTCACGATCATCGCGGACTCGAACCACATCTCGCGCTGTCCCTCCTCCAGCATGACGGTGAGCGCTCCCAAGCCGATCGCGAGCCCCGCGATCCCGAACCAGTCGGCATGGCGCAGCTGGTCGAGCCGCAGCTTCTCGTGCTTGAGCCCGAACAGCAGGAGCAGGACGAGCCCGGCACAGACCGGCACGTTGAGGAAGAAGGCATAATGCCAGCTGTAATTGTCGGTGAGCCAACCACCGATGATCGGCCCGAGCACCGGGCCGAGGATCGCGGTGCCGCCGAACGCGGCGGTGCCGATCGGCTGCTGTGACGGGGGCAGCCGCGTCGCGATGATGGTCATGGCAGTCGGAATCAGCGCACCACCGGTAAAGCCCTGGCCCACACGGCCAGCGATCATCATCGGCAGCGTCGTCGAGATGCCGCACACGACGGAAAAGCCGGTGAAGCTGATCGCCGCGCCCAGCAGGAAGTTGCGCAGACCGAACAGGCGCACCAGGAAGGGGCTTAGCGGGATCATGACGATCTCCGCCACGAGATAGGAGGTCGCGACCCAGGTGCCCTCGGTGCCGCTCGCGCCGATTTCGCCCTGGATTGTGGGCAGGGCCGCATTGACGATCGAGATGTCGAGAAGCGCCATGAACGACCCGATCGTGCCTGCAGCGACGGCAAGCCAGTCGCGCAGGCCGGCGCGTTCCGCCGCCATCAGCGCGCGCCCTGCGTCTCGCCGCGCTTCAGCCGCTCGGTTTCCTGCTTGATTCGTTCCCGGCTTCCCTTGGCGCCGATCGTGTCGACCGTCACCTCCACCGACAGTCCGGGACGCAGCACCCGCCGCGCCTCCGGACCCGCCTCGATGCTGATCCGCACGGGCACGCGCTGGACAATCTTGGTGAAGTTCCCGGTCGCGTTCTCGGGCGGGATGAGTGAAAACTGCGCGCCCGTCCCCGGAGAAAAACTGGCGACCCGGCCTCGCAGTTCGGCACCGTCCAGTGCATCCACCTTGATGGTCACGGGCTGCCCGACGCGCATCAGCGCGACCTGAGTTTCCTTGAAGTTCGCCTCGATGTAGAGTTGATCGACTGGCACCACCGACATCAGCCGGGTCGCCGGCTGGACATATTGCCCAGCCCGGACGGCCTTGTCGGCGACAACGCCGTCGATGCTGCTGCGGATCTCGACGGCCCCGAGGTCCGTCGAGGCGCGCGCAAGCTGCGCCTGCGCGGTGCCACGCTGCGCCTCCGCCTGACCGATGCGAGCCGCTTGGGTTGCAACACTGCGACGGGCGGCGAGGTAGGCCGCTCGCTGCGCGCGCAGCTCCGCGGCAGCCCGGTCACGCTGAAGCACCAGGCTTGCCAGCCGCTCACGCGATTCCGCCCCTGTCCGGGTGAGCGGTTCGTAGCGTCTTACCTCGTTCTCTGCCGCTGCGGCGGCAGCCTCGGCGCTCGCGACCTGGGCGGCCGCCTGGGCGACCGTGGCCTGTTGCTCATCAAGTGTCCGGCGCGCAGTGGTGATGTTGGCGCCGGCTGCGGCGATCTGGGCTTGCGCCTCTTCGACATTGGCGCGGTAGTCGCGAGGATCGAGCACGGCGAGCAGCTGACCGCGACGGACAGGCTGGTTGTCGGCGACGAGAACACGCTCGACATAGCCGCCCACCTTCGGCGAGACGGTCACGAAGTCCGCGCGCACATAGGCGTTGTTGGTCGACTGCAGGAACTGGCCGCTCGCGCGGTAATTCATGTACCAAACGATAGCCGCGATGATGCCGGCGACAAGCGCGGCGATGAGGACGTAGCGAATGATGGGGTAGCGCTCGAGAAGCGACGGCTTCTTTTCGCCATTCATCTCCTCGGAACCGTCCTCCGACCTGGATTCTGGGTGAAAATTCGCGTCCGGGTCGTCATGTCTCACTTTGTTTTCGTGGTTCTCAGCCCGATCGTCAGCCACCCTGCCGTCCCGTCAAATGTAAACCGAACCGTAGCATAGTCGGAGCTCGAGAGTAACGCTACAGACATTCCGGGCGTCGCACATATGACGCCCGAATGAGTCGCGTCGGGAAGCTAATCCGACGCTGGCCAAACCACGTTCGAATTGTGTCTCGCCGCCACCCAAGATGTGACGGTCGGTATGTGCAGATCCTGATCTCGATCTGGCCGGGCGCCAGCCGACGCGAAACGTCGGCCTTCGGCAACTTCCAGGTGTCAGGCCAAAGTCCCAAGAAAAGGCCGCTCTGTTTTGCCAGAGCGGCATGGGGAGGTTCTGCAATAGTCGGAACCTGGGATGTCAGGCCCTGAGCTCAGTCAAACTCTGTGTGACTTCACCATAGCCAGCATCGAGCGGAATGGTCAGAACGCGCTCTCCGTCCCGTGTCTCGATCTGCGGGAGCACGGTGACCAGCGGACGTGCCTCCGCTCGGGCGAGGCAATCCGCTGCGCTCTCGGCCTCGGCCAGCAGCTTCACGTTCATCAAGGTGGGGAAGATCACGGTTCGGGCGCCGCTTCGGGCGAGGTCCAGGACCGACTCTGGCGCGATCCACTCGGCATCGACCGTTTCATGTCCGTCGCAGATCGCGACCTGGTCGGCCGGAGCGGGGGCAGCGTAGAACCAGGTGTCGAACCGCTTCGGCATCATTTCTGGAGTGATCCAGCGGGCGAAAACGGTCAGGGCGGTCAGCGAGAGCTTCACCCCCAATCCGGCGACGACATCGAGGAAGGCGAGTTCCCCGGTATCGACCTTCCGGCGGGCCTCGGCGTCGCATACACTGGAGAAGCCGCGGCCGTCGGGATAGTTGGCCAGCAGGATCCCCGCTTCCTCGAACGCCTCGCGGATGGCGCCGATGCGCAGCGCGCGCTGGGTCGCGTCGATTTCGTCCCACCCGGTTACGTGATCGCGCCAGCGCGGATCGTCGTCACCGGGGTGCATCTTGCCTCCCGGGAACACCAGCGCTCCCGAGGCGAAATCGATCTGGTGGTGTCGTCGCACCATGAGCACCTGATATTCGGGCACATCCCGCAGCAGCAGGATGGTGCCGGCCGGTCGCGGCTCGGCCGGAGTGCGCCTGGCGTCCGCCGACGCGGTCTCGATGCTCATGATCTCTCCTATTCTCTGCACGGTCATGTCGCGATGCCGCCGTCCCGCATGAGATACGAACCGCGACCGCTGGCGAGCAGCACGTCGTCGGGCGAGCGCACCTCGCTGTCCGCGACCGACAGCGTCCGTCCTATCTTCACGACGCGCGCGTGGATGTGAAGCGGGCCGCCGCTTGCCGGACGGTGATAATCGACGTGGAGCGACGCGGTGGCGCTGACCGCACGCGTCCTCGTCAGCAGGACATACATGCCGGCGAGATCGATCAGGCTGGCGAGCACGCCGCCATGCACGGACGGGATCCGCGGATTCGATACGATCTCGTCGCGCCACGGCATGCTGAGGTGAAGGACACCGTCTGTCACGTCCTCGACGCGAAGCCCGAGCCAGGCGTGGAACGGCGCGATCGAGAGCGCGCCTTGCAATGCGGCGCCCGCCAGCCCGTTCGCGATACCCGAGGATGCCTCGTCAACCATCTCAACGTCCCTTGAAAACGGGTGTACGCTTTTCCATGAAGGCGCGCGGACCTTCGCGCGCGTCTTCAGTTCGGAACACCGGCGCGGCGAAGCCCGACTCGAGGTTCATGCCTTCGCTCTCCGGCCGCCCGATACAGGCGCGCGCCGACGCGCGGATCGCCTGCACCGCGATCGGGCCGTTGGCGGCGATCCGTCGCGCGAAGTCGAGCGCCGCAGGCAGCACCTCCTCCGGCGCAACGACGCGGTTGAGGAAGCCATAGTCGAGCGCGGTTCCGGCATCGATCAGATCGCCGGTGAGCAGCAATTCCATCGCGCGCGCAAAGGGAAGCTGGCGCGGCAGTCGCACCGTCGATCCCCCGCCCGGGAAGATCGCCCATTTGACCTCCTGCACGCCGAAGCGCGCGGCGCTCGATGCGATCCTGAGATCTGTACCCTGGACCAGTTCCATGCCGCCTGCGATCGCATGCCCGTTGATGGCGGCGATCACCGGCTTGACGACGTCAAATGTGCGCAGCAGCGCGGTGCCGAGAATATCGCGGTCAGCGAGCACGCGGCGATCCCACTCGTCCTCCGGCGGTCGCCCGCCGCTGACGAGCGGGATAAGGCGGCCGAGGTCGGCACCCGAGCAGAAGGCGTCGCCGGTGCCGGTCACGACCGCGACGCGGATCTCGGCGGCGTCGCGCACCCTGCTCCAGCAGTCGGCCAGTTCCACCAGCATCTGCGGATCAAGCGCGTTGCGCGCCGCGGGTCGGTTGAGATGGATGATGGCGATATATCCATCGGTTTCCATCCAGGCTGCGTTGTCGGTCATCAATTCCCCTCCCGCGCTTTAACATTATACCCTTTTAATAGCCTTGCAAGCCGGCGACGGCAGCAATTTGCCGCTGGACAAAGATAAAGCAGTGGAGCAACATAAAACCATGATAAGGATTCATTGATGCCGGACGTGGATGAGCAGGGCGAGGCGCTCTCGTTCGCAAGGGGCAAGCGCGCGCTTCGCGTGGCGCAGGCGATCGTGCACGACATCGAGGCCGACGCACGCCAGGTCGGCGACCGGCTGCCTCCGGAGCACGACATGCTCGCGCGGTACGAAGTCGCCCGCGCCACATTGCGTGAGGCGCTGCGTTTTCTGGAACTGCAGGGCGTGCTCCACCTGCAGCCCGGTCGAGGCGGCGGGCCGGTGGTCGCGCGGCCGCAGATTGGCGATTTCACGAGTTCGCTTGCGCTCGTACTGCACTTCGTCGGCACCGACCTGCGCGCGCTGATCGAGCTGCGCGAGGCGCTGGCCCCGCGGGCGGCCTCTCACGCTGCCCGGCGCGCAACGGCGGCGGATCTGATGGCGCTGGCAAGCTGCTTCGCCGATCTCGAGCAGCAGGTGGAATCGATGCTGTTCGAGGAAACCAACCGGCGCTTCCACGACCTTCTGGCATGGGCGAGCGGCAATCCGCTGTTCGGGTTGCTCACGTCCGCGCTGCATCTGCTGACCCGCGACCTTTCGCGCCAGCTCGGCTATTCCGAGCACGAGCGCGAGAACCAGGTTCGTCGCCTCGCGCGCGTCGTCCATGCGGTGCGGCTGCGCGACGCGGTCACGGCGCGGCGCGAGATGGAACGGCTCGTCGAGGGATCGGCGGAGTATCTCGGGCGGCGCAGCCCCGACCTGATGGATCAGAAGGTGCGCTGGACCCAGGCGTTCGAGGCGTAGCCGCCGGAGTAGATCAGCAACGAGAACGATGTGGGAGAGACGGACAATGGCCCTGAACAGCCGAATCTGCGGGATGCTCGGCATCGACTATCCGATCGTCCTGGCCGGCATGGGCGGGGCAAGCGTCCCGCGACTGGCGGCGGCGGTGTCCAACGCGGGCGGGCTGGGCGTGCTCGGCGCGGCAGCGTGCTCACCCGAGCAGCTCCGCGCGTGGATCCGCGAAACGCGCGCGCTGACCGACAAGCCGTTCGGCGTCGACACGCTCCTGCCCGCCTCGGTGCGGCGCGGCTCGGCGCCGCAAACCGGGGCCGCGCCGGCGGACCCGCGCGCGGTGCTCGCCGACTATCAGGCGTTCACGCGCGACTTCATGGAGCGCGAGGGGCTGGAGATCGTCGCGCGTGATTCCGGCCGCGCCGTCACGGAGGGTGCGGCAAACGGCGGCGCGGCGCTGTTCTCCAAGGAGTTCTTCGAGGCCCAGATGGAGGTCGTCGTCGAGGAGAAGGTGCCCGTCTACGCGGCGGGGCTCGGCAATCCGGGGCCGTGGATGGATCGACTCCACGCCAACGGCACGGTCGTCATGGCGGTCGTCGGCAAGGTGAAGCACGCGCTGCAGGTGGTGGAGTCGGGCATCGACGTGATCGTGGCGCAGGGGCACGACGGCGGCGGGCATAATTCGCCGATCGGCACCATCTCGCTCATCCCGCAGGTCGTCGATGCCGTGGGGGACCGGGTGCCGGTGCTCGGCGCTGGCGGCATCTCCGACGGGCGCGGTGTGGCCGCGGCCTTCATGCTGGGCGCCGAGGGCGCCTGGGTCGGCACCGCGTTCCTTGCGACGGAGGAGGCAGGGATCGAGGACTTCCAGAAGGAAGCGATCGTCGACAGCGGCGATGCCGATACCGTGGTAAGCCGCTCGATCACGGGCAAGCCTGCCCGCATGATCCGCAGCAAGTGGGCCGACGCCTGGGTGGCGGCGGGCAAGGAGCCGCTGCCGATGCCATACCAGTCGATGATCGCCGGTCCGGTGATGGCGTCGGGCATCCGTGCGAAGCGCAAGGACATCATCCCGGGCTTCGCCGGGCAGGGCATGGGGCTGATCCACGCCGTGCGCCCCGCCGCCGAGGTGATGCGCGACCTCGTCGCCGATGCCGAGCGCGCGCTCGGCCGCGCGGCGGGCCTCCGCTGAGGGTCGCGGCTGGTACAGGAGGGACAGATATGACCTTCTCGGACAAGGCGGCGATCACCGGCGTCGGGGAAACCGATTACGTCAAGGGCACCGAGCGCACCGCGGTGGACATGATGCTGGAGGCGTCGCGGCGCGCGATCGCGGACGCGGGGCTGCGCCCGTCCGACATCGACGGCATGGTGCCGCCGCCCATCTACACCACGTCGGAGGAACTGGCGGCGAACCTCGGCAACGACGTGCTGCGCTACGCCGCGACCGTCCACATGGGCGGCGCGAGTCCGACGACCGCGCTCCAGCATGCGGCGATCGCGATCGCGGCGGGGCTGTGCGACCACGTGCTCGTCACGCTCGGCTGGAACGGCTTCTCCGCGCTGCGGCCCAAGCCGGGCGCTCCGCCCACGCGGCCGATGAACATGAACACGCTGACCAACACGATCCGCGGGTATTACATGCCCTATGGCGTGTTCCTGCCGGTGCAGATGTATGCCTGGCTGGCGACCCGGCATTCGCAGCTCCACGGCGTCGGTCCGGAAGCCATGGGGGCGGTGGCGATGGCGTGCCGACGGCATGCGCAACTCAATCCGAAGGCGTTCACCTACGGCCGGCCGCTCGACTGGGAAACCTACCACGACGCCCGGATGGTGTCGGAGCCGTTCCGGCTCTACGACTGCTGCCTCGAGACCGACGGCGCGTGCGCGGTCGTCGTCTCGCGCACCGACCGCGCGCGCGACATGCCGCATGTGCCCGTCACAATCGCAGGCGCCGCCGAGGGGCATCCCTATCCCGCGGACGATATCCCCTCGCGCCCGGATCCGTTCAAGATCGGGCTGAGCTACGCCGCGCCCAAGGCCTTCGAAATGGCCGGTGTGCGCCGCGAGGAGATGGATTTCCTCCAGGTCTACGACTGCTTCACCTACGTCGTGCTGCTCCAGCTGGAGGCGATGGGCTATTGCGAGCCGGGCGGCGCGCTCGACTTCGTGCGTGACGGGCAGATCGAGCTCGGCGGGCGCTTTCCGCTCAACACCCATGGCGGGCTGCTGAGCGAGGCGCACGTGTGGGGGCTCAACCACGTCGTCGAGGCCGTGCGCCAGCTGCGGCACGACTGCGGCGAGCGCCAGGTGCCGGGAGCACAGACGGGGCTCGTCACCGGCTGGGGCGACCTGGGCGACGGCAGCATCGCCATCCTGCGGAGGTTCGCATGAACGACGACGACATTGCGCCCAAGCTGCGGGCACCCGCCGTCTCGCCGCCCAAGCCGTTGCCGCACCCGCAGGATCCGGTAGAGCAGGAGTTCTGGCAGCGCTGCCAGGGCGGCACGCTCCATTTCCAACGGTGCGGCGAGTGCCGGACGTGGCGCCACCTGCCCCGCTACATGTGCGCGCGCTGCGGCTCGCCGTCGTTCGCCTGGGAGCCGAGCAGCGGGCGCGGGCGGCTGTTTTCCTGGACGGTGACGCACCAGGCGCTTCACCCCGCCTTCGCGGCCGACGTGCCGTATGTAGCGGCGGTGGTCGAGCTGGACGAGGGCGTCCGCATGGCGACCCGGCTGACCGGCGCCGACCCTGCCACGCTCGCGCTCGACATGCCGGTGGCGCTGGCCTTCGAAACGATCGGCGACGGGTTTCGGCTGCCCGTCTTCACACCAGCTGCAGGAGCGTGAACCGATGGACCTGAGTTACGGCCCGGAATACGAGGCGTTCCGCGATGAGCTGCGCGCGTTCATCGCCGAGAACCGCCACCGTGCCCCGGCCGCGCCCGGCGCGGCGCAGCGCGCCGGGGCGGACGCGGTCGCGTGGCAGCAGCTGCTGCTCGAACACGGCTACACCGCGCGCACCATTCCGCGCGAATATGGCGGCTTCGGCGCCGAACCCGACATCCTCACCTCGCGCATCATCGCCGAGGAGTTCGCCGCGGCGGGCGTGCCGGGCGGGCTGTCGAACCAGGGCATCTCGATGCTCGTTCCGACGCTGCTCGAGCTCGGCACGGAGGAGCAGAAGCGCCGCTGGATCGCGCCGACGCTGCGCGGCGAAATCGTCTGGTGCCAAGGCTACTCCGAGCCGGGCGCCGGCTCGGACCTGGCGGCGCTGCGCACCAGCGCGCGCGAGGAGAATGGCGAGTTCGTCATCAACGGGCAGAAAATCTGGACTAGCACCGCGCATCAGGCAGACATGATCTTTTGCCTGGTGCGGACCGAGGCGGGCGCGCCCAAGCACGCGGGGATCAGCTACTTGATCTTCTCGATGAAGACGCCGGGCATCGAGGTGCGCCCGCTGCGCACGATGACGGGGCACGCCGAGTTTAACGAGACCTTCTTCACCGACGTGCGCGTGCCTGTCGACCAGATCGTCGGCCAGCGTGGGCAAGGCTGGATGGTAGCCAACGCTACACTCGGCTACGAGCGCGGCATGCTGGGCGATCCGGCGGCGCTGGAGAATCGACTCAACGCGCTCGTGCAGCTGATGCATGTGGAGGAGATCGACGGCACCCGCGCCATCGATAACGCCACGCTCCGCGACCGGCTTATCGCGCTGCAGGCCGAAGTCGCGGCGATGAAGTTCAACGGCCTGCGGCTGCTGTCCAATTCGCTGAAGGGCGAACCCGGCGGCCTCGCCAAGCTGATCGTCAAGCTCCAGTCGTGCGAACTGGCGCACCAGATCTCGGCGCTGGCGATCGACGCCATGGGGGAGCTCGGCCTGCTGTACGGCGGCAGCCGGCGCGAGCGGGCGGGCGGAAGCTGGCAGTGGAACTACATGTTCCAGCTCGGCCTCATCATCGGCGGCGGCACCGCGCAGATCCAGAAGAACATCATCGCCGAGCGGGGGCTCGGCATGCCGCGCGAGCCGAAGCTGGAGCACGCGCGCGCACCCAAGGCGGAGGCAGCATAGATGGACTTCGGCCTCTCTCCCGAGCAGCAGATGCTGCGCGATGCCGTCGACCGGCTGCTGCGCGAACATTGCCCGCTCGATCACGTCCGGAAGGTCGCCGCGGGCGGCAACAATGTCAGTGCGGCGGTGGTGGCGGCAATGGCCGAGCTTGGCCTGCCCGGCATCGTGGTGCCCGAGGAGCACGGCGGCCTCGGCCTGGGCCTGCTCGATGCCTTAGTAGTGGCGGAGGCGCTCGGCGCAGCGGTGGCGCCGGTGCCGTTCGTGGCGCGCTGCGTCCTCGCCCCGCTTGCGCTGCGGCTTGCCGGCACGCCGGCGCAGCAGGCGCGCTGGCTGCCGCGCATTGCCGACGGCAGCGCGCGCTTCGGCGTAGGGCTGACCGAGGTCGTCAACCGTCGCGACGGCGGCGGCGTCACGGCCGCGGACGGCACGCTCAGCGGCTCCGCGCTGTTCGTGCTCGACAGCGCCGACGCCGATGCCTTTGTCATCGCCGACCAGGGCGGCCAATTGCATCTGGTCGCCGGCGAGGCGGACGGGCTCGAACGCCTTCCGCTGTCCACGATCGACCTCACGCGGTCGGTGGGAGAGTTGCGGCTCGACGGCGTCGCGGCCGAGCCGCTCGGCGAGGACGACGGCGGGACCGCCAACCGGCTTGTCGCCGCGGGCCGCGTGCTGCTCGCGGCGGACAGCGTGGGCGCGGGCGACGTGATGATCGCGCGGGCGGTCGATTATGCCGGGGAGCGCGAGCAGTTCGGGCGCGTCATCGGCAGCTTCCAGGCGGTCAAGCACATGTGCGCCGAGATGGCGGCGCGGCTGGAGCCGTGCCGATCGCTCGTCTGGTACGCGGCGCATGCGTTCGACGCGGTCCCGGATGAGGCTTTGCTGATGGCATGTCATGCCAAGTCTCACACCGGGGAGGTGGGCCGATTCGTCGCGCGTACCGCCACGGAGGTCCACGGCGGGATGGGGTTCACCGACCTGCTCGGCCTCCATTACTGGTTCAAGCGCATCGGCTTCGACCGGCAGTTGCTCGGCGGGCCGGAGATCGTGCGCGCGGAGGCGGCCGCGCTGCAGGGCTGGGGCAAACGCGCCGCCTGAGACGAGGAGCAGCAGGCATGACGCAGTGGAACCTGGGCGACATCCTCGACGCGATCGAGCCCGTAATGCCCCACGACGCCCCCGCGCTGATCCACGGCGACCGGGTCATCACCTGGCCCGAGATGGCGCGCCGTTCAAACAACATCGCGCGGGCGCTGCGTGCGCGGGGCGCGGGACCGGGCGCCAAGGTCGCCTTCTATATGCGCAACCGGCCCGAATACGGCGAGCTGATGGCGGCGTGCTTCAAGGGACGCCTGACCCACGTCAACATCAACTACCGCTATCGGCCCGACGAGGTGTTCTACATCTTCGACGACAGCGACAGCGAGGTCGTGGTCTACAGCGCCGAGTTCCGCGCCTGCATCGAGGAGCTGCACGGCCGGCTCGGCAAGGTGCATACCTTCGTGGAGATCGGTCCTGAGGCGGAGCGCGCCTCGTTCGCGCTGCCCTACGAGGCGCTCGCGCGGGAGGGCGACGGCGCGCCGCTCGGCATCGCGCGCTCGCCCGACGACGAGTTGTTCATCTACACCGGCGGCACGACGGGGATGCCGAAGGGCGTGATGTGGCGGCACACCGACATGCGCGAGGCGCAACTCGACGCGCAGCGGCTGATGGGGCCGACGCCCGCCGACCTTGCAGAAACCGCGGCGCTGACCGCGCGCGACGGACCGGGCCGGCGTACGATGCCCGCCTGCCCGATGATGCACGGCACCGGCTTCATCACGTCCATCGGCACGCTGATGAGCGGCGGCTGCATCGTGACGCTCGGCGGTGAATCGTTCGATGCCGACGAGCTGTGGCGGTCGGTCGATCGCGACCGCGTCGAATCGATCGCGATCGTCGGCGACGCCTTCGCCAAGCCGATGCTGGCCGCGCTGGATGCCGCGCCCGGGCGCTACGACACGTCCAGCCTCGTCACGATCGTTTCATCCGGGGTGATGTGGAGCCGCGAGGTGAAGGCTGGGTTGATCCGGCACATCCCGCAAGTCGTGCTGATGGACAGCTTCGGCGCGTCGGAAGGGCTGGGGTTCGGCCTGTCGGTCACCAGCGCGGCGGGCGAGACGGCGACCGCACGCTTCACCATCGGCGGGCTGTGCGACGTGTTCGACGAGCATGACCGGCCGGTCGTGCCGGGCAGCGGCACGCCCGGTTTCATCGCGCGTAAGGGCGCGATCCCGATCGGCTACTACAAGGATCCGGAGAAAAGCGCGAAGACGTTCCGCACCATCAACGGCGTCCGTTACTCGATGCCTGGCGACTGGTGCACCGTCGCCGCGGACGGGACGCTGACGCTGCTCGGGCGCGGCAGCGTGTGCATCAACACGGCGGGTGAGAAGGTCTATCCGGAAGAGGTGGAGGAGGTGCTGAAGACGCATCCAGCGGTCGCGGACGCGCTTGTGGTCGGCGTGCCCGACGAGAAATGGGGCCAGGCGGTGACGGCGGTGGTCCATGCCGCACCGGGGGCGACAGTAGACGAGGCGGCGGTGCGCGCTCACGTGCGCGCCGCGCTCGCCGGCTACAAGACGCCCAAAGCGATCGTCGTCACGGACCGACCGCTGCGCGCGCCGAACGGCAAGGCGGATTACAAGGCGGCGACCGACATCGCCGTCGCGGCAGTCGCTGCGCGATGACGGGCGTGCCCGACATCGACGCGCTGGTGATCGGCGCGGGCTTCAGCGGGATCTACCTGCTCGGGAAGTTGCGCGAGAACGGCTTCAACGTTCGGCTGGTGGATGCGGCGGCGGAGCCGGGCGGCATCTGGTACTGGAACTGCTACCCTGGCGCGCGAGTCGATTCGCATGTTCCGATCTACGAGTTCTCGGACGAGCGGGTGTGGCGCGACTGGACCTGGTCGGAACGCTTCCCAGGCTGGCGCGAGTTGCGTCGCTATTTCCGACATGCCTGCGACGTTCTCGACCTCTGGCCTGCAATGACGCTCGGCGTCAGGATGCGCTCCGCCGTGTTCGACGAACATGCCGGCTTCTGGCGAGTGGAACTCGCCGATGGAGAGCGGCTGACCACCCGCTATCTGCTACCGTGTACCGGCTTTGCGGCCAAGGCGTACATCCCGTCACTTTCGGGACTCGACAGCTTTGCCGGCCCGGCCCACCACACCGCCCACTGGCCGCAGGAGGGCATCGACTTTGGCGGCAAGCGCGTCGCGATCATCGGGACCGGCGCGAGCGGTGTGCAGGTCGCTCAGGAGGCGGCACGCGAGGCTGCGCAGCTGACGATCTACCAGCGCACACCTATACTGGCTCTGCCGATGCGCCAGCGCCCATTGACCGCGGCTGAGCAGGAGCAGGCCAAGCCCGGTTACCCCGAGATCTTCCGTCAACGCCGACTGAGCAGCGGCGGGTTCGAGATCCTGCGGCTCGACCAGTCCGCGCTCGAGGTGTCAAGCGAGGAGCGCACCGCGGCGTTCGAGCGGCTGTGGGCGGCGGGCGGCTTCCACTATTGGGTCGGCAACTACGCCGACATCCTGGTGGACGAGCGCGCCAACCGGCTGGCCTACGATTTCTGGCGAGACAAGGTGCGCGAGCGGATCACCGACCCAGCGTTGCAGGAGAAGCTCGCACCCAGCGACCCGCCGCATCCGTTCGGGGTCAAGCGGCCGTCGCTCGAGCAGACTTATTACGACATCTTCAACCAGCCGAACGTCGAACTCGTCGACCTGCGGGAAGAGCCGATCGAACGGATCCTGCCCGACGGCATAGCCACGAGCGTCGGTGAGCGCCGACACGACGTCCTGGTGCTCGCGACCGGTTTCGACGCAGTGACGGGAGGGCTGATGCAGATGGACATTCGCGGGCGCGGCGGGGCGACGCTGGCGCACGCGTGGGGCGAAGGCGCACGCACGCATCTCGGCTACGCGGTTTCGGGCTTCCCTAACATGGTGTTCCTCTACGGCCCGCAGAGCCCGTCCGGCTTCTCCAATGGTCCGACTGCCGCGGAGGTGCAGGGTGACTGGGTCGTCCGGTTCCTCGAGCATCTGCGCACGGGCGGGTGGTCCCGCTTCGAGGCCGAGCCGGACGCGCACGCGGCATGGGCGCGCCACATCGACGAGATCGCCGCCATGACGCTCTTTCCCAGGGCCGATTCCTGGTACATGGGAGCGAACATCCCAGGCAAACCGCGTCAGCTACTCAACTATCCGTCTGTGGTCGGCTATGCCGAGATCTGCGATGCGGTCGCCGAGGCGGGCTATAGCGGTTTCCGGCTGTCGGCATGAGCGCCGCCGAGGCTACCGGATCGTCGGACATCGACCCGATATGGGCCGAGGACGGGTCGCACCTGCCGGACTGGTTCGTCGATGCGCTGGCCGTTCCGCGGGAAGAAGGCTTCGTCACCGTAGAGGGCGCGCAGATCCACTACCTGCGCTGGGGCGACCGCGCAAAGCCGGGCGTGCTCATGGCGCACGGCTTTCTTGCCCATGCGCGCTGCTGGGCGTTTATCGCGCCGTTGCTCGCCGCGGACTACCATGTGGTCGCCTATGATCTTGCGGGCATGGGCGACAGCGACGCGCGCGTGGGGATCGATGGTGACGGCCGCGGGCGCGAGATGATCGCGGTGGCGGAGGCGACCGGGCTGTTCGACGGTGCTGCGCCGCCCGTGATCATCGGCCACAGCTTCGGCGCGGGGGTCGCGGTGACCGCGATGACGATCGCGGCCGAACGGTTCGCGGGCGCGATCATCTGCGACCTGATGATCATGCGGCCGGAGGCGCTTGCCGCCTACTGGCGTGGCGGACGCGGCAGCCCCGGCTCGGGCGACCCGAACAAGCCCGCCAGCCGGTATCCCGATTACCCGACCGCACGCGCGCGCTACGTGCTCGCGCCGCCACAGCCCGCGGGTGAGCCGTTCCTGATGGACTACATGGCCTATCATTCGCTCCGGCGGGACGGGGACGCGTGGACGTGGAAGTTCTCGCCCGCGGTGTTCGCGCGCGGCAACTCGGCGGACGAATGGATGACGATGGGTCGCCGTGTCGCCGCGGCGCCCGGTCGGCTGGCAATCATCTACGGCGAGCACAGCGCGCTCTTCGGCAGGGATTCCGCGGCATATCTGCGCGAACTGGGAGCCGGCGCGATCCCGATCGTCGCGGTGCCCAACGCGCGCCATCACCTGATGCTGGATGAGCCGCTCGCCTTCGCGACGGCGCTCAGAAGCATCCTTGCTCTCTGGAGATCGGCCCGCTGAACCAATCAGGAATGTCGGGTGTGATCCTCGTCTCCGGAGGATTGTCCGACGGCGAATTCCAGCTGCGCAAGGCACAGTTTTCCGGTTCCGTTTCGCTCGACGCCTTCGGCATGCACCACTGCGACACGACGCCCTACGCGCACCAGCGTCGGCGTCGTGCTGACTGCGCCCAGTCTGACCGGGGCGAGAAATTGAAGGTTCATGCTGATCAGCCGGCAGGACTGCCCTGGCGAGAGTGTGCGGGAGAGAGCAAGCTGTGCGGCCAGCTCAAGAAAGGACGCGATCGCGCCTCCATGCAAGGCGGGCAGAATGGGATTCCCGACAAGCTCCTCCGTGGGGATCAGCGTGAACGTTTCACCGCTTTGCGTCATCATGGTACCGAGTAGCTTCGCAAAGCCGTTCCGCCCGGTACTGGCCCCGATCGCGCCTTCGTTCATGGGGCGACAGCCCGATTGATCGAAAAGACGCCTTGGGCAGTCGCGATCAGGTGAGACGGATCTGTATCCCAGACTTCGGCGCGTACGAACGCACGGTGCTCGGTCGCGTCGTAGCAGTGAGCCCACGCCGTCGCGGGGCATCTCGCCTCGGCGGATCGCACATGGTCCACCTTCAGGTTAAGGGTGGAGATCGCCAGCCGTCTGCCCAATCGAGACATCACGGCAACGCCGCAGGCCTGATCGATGAGGCTCGTCAACACACCGGTCGCGAGCGCCTCCTCCTCGTCCGCCAGCTCCGCGTGCCAATCGACCCGGAGCGAACTGAGCCCGTCGCCGATCGAAACGAGCTCAAGGCCCAGCCGATTGCCCCACGGTATGTCGCCCGGTCGCAAGCTCAAGTCTCCAACCATAAAACCCCTCCCTGCCCAGACGATTCCTGTTCCCCGCCGCGTCCACAAGCCAAGCACAGGAAAACGGTACGGTTTACTTACAAACTTCTTCGCCTTAACGTCTGCATCCTGCGATGGAAACGCGATCCAACAAATTCCTTGTGCTCGCGGTCACCGGCCTTCTGCTGAGCACGCTTCTCGTCTTCACCCTTTGGCTTTTCGATGCGCGAAGTGGAGACGGAAACCCGTATCTCATCCGTTTCACCGGGAGCGTCGCCGGCCTGGAAAAGGGATCACCAGTGACGTTCTCGGGCGTCCCGGCGGGCCATGTCACGTCCATACGGTTTGACGGAGCTGATCCCTCAGCGGTTCTCGTCACCATCAGCCTCGAACCGGGAACCCCCATCGTCACAGGTGTCAAGGCAACGATCGCGCGATCCGCACTGGCAGGGACGGCCAACATCAGTCTCGACGGCGCAAAGTCCGGTGCATCCCCGATCGTCGCGACGAGGGTCGGTGAGCTTCCCATCATCCCCGCCAAGGAGGGTGGGCTTCTTGGCGGGGGAGGGGATCCAGTCGCGCTCGTGGACAAGATCAGCCGGACAGTCGACTCCGTGTCGCGCAACCTCGATGCCGCCCAACAGCAGCGGGCCAGCGATCGGCTGGCGGCGCTCGCGGAGAGTTCCGCAGGCTGGGCAGACAAGGCTGGAGCGGCATCTGACGCGCTTACCGGCGCCCGCGGGCGTGTCGTGGCCCTGGGGGACGCCTTGCAGCGATCCGGCGAAAGCGCCGAACGGTTGGGGAGCGCTGTGGTAGAAAGCCGCGCAACCGTCCTCGCCAGGGCGAACCGTGCGTTGCTGAATGCCCGTGGCGGAGCCGTGCGTCTCACGGCTCGCGTCGAGGCTGTTCGACCCACGATCCGCAGCGCGACCGTGAAAGAGGCCCAACTGCGTGAAACCGTTCGTTCAGCAAGGAAGAAGGCAGGCGCTGTCAGAGATACGGCCGTTCGCCTCGATCAGGAAGGGCTGGGTGTGGGTGCACCGTCCCTCCCGACCTACAAGCCGGGGTCGCGGCAGTGATCGACCGCGACACGATAGGACAACTCTGGTCGGAGAGCGGGCTGGCAGGCGAGGAACCGACCGTCCCGGCGTGATCCTCGTCAACGGGTCCGGATCGCGCTACCCTCGCTCCAGGAGAACGAGATTGAGCGATGACGAGAAGAAGAGCCGGCGCCCAGGGAAGATGGGCAGACCGACGACCGAGGACGCGCTCCGACTGACTTCGCATATCCTCAAGAGCGCCCGCGAGCTGTTTTTCCAGCACGGTTTCGACGGCGCCAGTGCCGACATGATCGCCGAACAGGCGCGCATCTCCAAGCGAACCCTGTACGCGCGGTTCGGCAGCAAGGCTCGCGTGTTCGAGGCTGTCATCCTGGACGAGATCGATACGCAGCTGCGCGCGCTCGAACCCTCCGGCAGCGACGAACCCGACATTGCATCGCGCCTTCGCGTCATCGCCGATCGCCTGCTCGAGTGGCTCCTGACGCCTCGGATCGCCTCGATGGAACGCGTCGTCATTGCCCAAGCGGTGCGTTTTCCTGCGCTCGCGGCGAACATCCACGACTTCGGCTATCAGCGGGCTGTCCAATGGGTGGCCTCCATCCTCGCCCATGCCGATGCCAAGGGCGAGCTGTCGCTGGCGGACCCGGTGTTCGCTGCCGAGCAGTTCGTCACGCTCGTCGTCGTCGCGCCCATGCGCCGCGCGGCGCTCGGGCTGTCTCCTCCCGCGTACGACGATGCAGCTCGCGAACGTATCTTGCGCGTGATTGATCTGTTTCTCGACGGCTGCCGTCCGCGGCACGTCGACAAAGGGACCATGTGATGCTCGTCAACGACGACGAGCCTCAACTCGGTGAGCGCGCGCGCCTTGCCGAACTCATCCAGATCATGGGCCGCCACGGGCTGAACGGCTTGGCCGCTCGCCTGGGTCTGCTGCCAGGTCGCTCGGAGCAGCCGGCAGACGTCTGTACGCCCGAGCGGGTCGTCGCGCTGCTGCGGGACCTTGGACCTGTCGCGGTGAAGCTGGGGCAGGTGCTCGCGACCCGTGAAGACCTGCTAGGGCCGGAATGGGTGCGTGCGCTGGCAACGCTGCAGGATCGCGTGACACCGCTGCCGTTCGAGGCGCTGGAGCCGACGATCCTGGCCGCGCTCGGCTCCCCGATCGAGGACGTGTTTGCGAGCTTCGGCCGCGACCCGATCGCCGCGGCGTCGATCGCGCAGGTTCATGCCGCCACCCTTCGCGACGGAACCGAAGTCGTAGTCAAGATACGCCGGCCGGGGATCGCGGAACGAGTCGATGCCGACCTTCGGCTGCTCCGCCGCATCGCGCGGCTTGCCGCGAGGCACTCGCCGGAGATACGGCGCCTCAAACCTGACGACCTGCTCCGGTTTTTCGCGGAGAGTCTGTCGCAGGAAATGGACCTCAGTGCCGAAGCGGCAGCCTGCGAGAGCATCGGGGCCTTCCTGCAGCCGCTCGGCGTCCGCACGCCCGCCTTCTACTGGGATCAGGTCGGGCGCCGGATCAACGTGCAGGAGCGGCTCAACGGCGTGCCAGTCCGCGAGATTATCGACGGGGCGCAGGAGGGGGGCGTGGAGGTCGCCGGCCGCTACGCGGATGCCGTGCTGCGGATGATCATCTTCAACGGCCGGTTCCACGCGGACCCCCATCCCGGCAACGTCTTTGTCCTTGCCGATCGCTCGCTCGCGTTCATCGACTTCGGCGCGGTCGGCGTGCTCAGCCCCGCCCGGAGGAACGAGGTCGTCACGCTCATCCTTGCGATCGCAAGCGAGGATACGCGGTCGGTCACGGACGTGCTGCTGCAATGGTCCGGCGAAACCGATGTCGATCGCCAGGCGCTGACCCGCGACCTCGACGCCCTGATCGGCCAGTTCCGCGGGGCGGTACTCCAGCAGATCGAGCTGGCCGACATCTTCGGCCGCGTGTTCGCGCTGCTGCGTACCTACCGCCTGGCACTGCCGCCCGACTTGGCCTTGCTTCTGCGTACCCTGCTGATTGCCGAAGGGTTCGTGCGACGGCTCGATCCTGGCTTCGACATTGCGGCGCGCGCCGCGCCGATCGCGCGCGAACTGCTGCGGGAGCGGATCGGCCCGGCCGGCCTCAAGCGAGGCGGACGCCGGCTGGCGACGAGCCTTGGCCGTCTGGCCGCCGCCTCACCCGAGCTGGTGGCTTTCGCCGAGCGGGTTGCGCGGTCGGGCGCGCTGCCGATCGAATTACAGGGAAGCGCGGTTTCCTCAACGCCGGCATCACCCCGGCGCGCCGATCCCAACGTCCTGTCCGCCGGCCTGCTGGTCGCCGGCGCGATCCTCCAGCGCGACCATTATGTTGTTGGAGCGATCCTGCTGGCGTTTGCGGTGTTCCCTGCAGGCTGGGCTTGGTACGCCAACAGGCGGCGGCGCTGACCTCTTGTTGTCAGGCTATCACGTACCCGGTTCCACCCTTCCTCTACCGCGCGTTTGTTTCGCCACTGATATTTCATCTCTGAGGAGCGGAACAAGCCAATCGAGTCGACGTTCTGCATAAAGTAAACTGGTCGGTATCAAAATAGCTGCCTGGTTCGACTGAACAAGGGGTTCTGCGTGTCCGAACAAACGGTTGACGAGCCGCATTTATCACATGAAGACTGGTCGGACTTCGGTGCCGCGCTCAGCGCGCTTATGCCTAATCTGGCCAGCTATGCGCGATCGCTGGCCAGGAATCCCGATACTGCACAGGACCTTGTTCAGGAAACCGTGCTGAAAGCCTGGCGCAGCCGCGCATCCTTCGAAGCCGGTACAAATATGAAGGCGTGGACCTTCCGGATCCTTCGCAACTCATTTCTTTCGCAGGTACGCCGTCGAGGCACGGTACAAGTTAGCGAGACCGCCGAACTCGGCGACATTCCGGTGGCGTCGAACCAGGAATCCGTTGTGACGCTGAGCGATGTTCGCCGTCTATGGCCGCGCCTGACGCCTGAGCAGCAGCGGTGCATCAATTTCATCGGGATCGAGGGATTGAGCTATGAGGAGACAGCCACAATCGAGCAGGTTCCCGTCGGCACAATCAAGAGCCGCGTAGTAAGAGGGCGGCAGATGTTGCGCGCACTCCTAGATCACATGAACAGCGATAAGGGATACGAAACGGAATCTCAGGTCGTGGCGGCCGGTGCAACCTGTCAGGCCGAGCCACCAGTTATCGACGAGGTGCACGAGAGACAGATCGAGCTGCTGCAAAGCTGGCGGACGAAGCGTGCGGCCGACCGCTGTTTGGTAGGCTGAATGGGCCGGGATCTTTTGATCCCGGCCTCGTGCGGCCAATTTCAGGTCCTTTACCGTCTCGATTAGCAGAAGACCTGTCGCTGGGGATATCGCACAAAAGGAGTAAGAGACCACGGCCGGCCGAGCGGATATCCTGTGGTCTGCCCTAACAGCCTACATCCTCCAGCGTGTCATTTGTGCGCTGACTTCCGGGCTGCTCTCCCATCCACCGCCGGGCATCCAGGCGCTTACCCGTCACCGCCGCGGCAGCGTCAGAGCAGAGCCAGAGCAAGGGCGGCACCACGATCTCGGGTGACAGCAGGCCGGTGCGTGCACTATCCGGCAGTCCTTCGGGAATCATGCCGGTCAGCGTCGCGCCCCCCGGCAGGAGCGCGTTCACCGTGATGCCGCTGTCCCCAAGGTCCTGCGCCCAGATCGCGGTCTCCGATTCCAGCGCCGCCTTGGACGGGCCGTAGGGCGAGAAGCCGCGCCGTCGCATCGTCTCGCGGTTCATCGAGATGTTGACGATTCGGCCCCATCCCGCCTCCAGCATGGCGGGGACGGCGGCGCGCGCCATCAGGAACGGGCCGTTGACGTTGGTGTCGGTCACCATGCGCCAGGTGTCGGGGGCGACCTCCCAGAACCGGGTCGGTTCTGTCAGGAAGGTGTCGCTCACATACTTCATGCCGCGCCCGGCATTGTTGACCAGGATGTCGAGCCGGCCGAAGCGCACAAGCGCCGCGCGCACGACTGCGGCACAATCCTCCGCGCGCGTCACGTCGGCGAGCAGCGGCCGCACCCGATCGTCGCCGCATGCCCGCTCTGCCTCCCGTGCGACCGCTTCGACCTCGGCGAGTTCGCGCGCGGCGGTGGCGACGACCCGCACGCCGGCCTGCGCCAGCCCGAGCGTCATCGCGCGGCCCAGCCCGCGACCGCCGCCCGTCACGATCGCGACGCGGCCTACAAGGCCGTGTCCGTCGCTCCCGCTCATCGGTTCAGCGCCTGCATCTGCGGCGCGGCGTAGCGCTCGCCCGCCGTTGCCCCCTTCGGCGCCGCGCGGTCGAGCCGCTCCAGTTCGCCTCGGGTGAGCGTCACGTCGAGCGCGCCGACATTCTCCTCCAGGTAGCCGCGGCGCTTGGTGCCCGGGATCGGCACGATGTCTTCGCCCTGCGCCAGCACCCAGGCGAGCGCCAGCTGGGAAGGGGTGCAGCCCTTCTCCCGCGACATCGCCTCGACCGCCGCGACGAGATCGAGATTGCGCTGGAAGTTCTCGCCCTGGAAGCGGGGGCTGTGCCGGCGATAGTCGTCAGGCGCGAGATCCTCCACCCGCCGGATCGCGCCGGTCAGGAAACCGCGGCCGAGCGGGCTGTACGGCACGAAGCCGATGCCGAGCTCGCGCACCGTGTCGAGGATCTCGCCCTCGGGATCGCGGCTCCACAGCGAATATTCGGTCTGCAGCGCCGCGATCGGATGCACGGCGTGCGCGCGCCTGACCGTGGCGGGCGCCGCTTCGGAGAGGCCGAGGTGGCGCACCTTGCCCTCGCGGACCAGCCCGGCCATCGCGCCCACCGTGTCCTCGATCGGCGTGTCGGGGTCGACGCGGTGCTGATAGTAGAGGTCGATCGTCTCGACGCCGAGCCGTCGCAGGCTCGCCTCGCAGGCGGAGCGGACGTAATCCGGGCGCCCGCACACGCCCTTGAAGGTGCCGTCCTCGCCGCGAACGTTGCCGAACTTGGTGGCGAGAACCACCGCGTCGCAGCGATCGCGGATCGCACGCCCGACCAACTCCTCGTTACGGCCTACCCCGTACATGTCGGCGGTGTCCAGAAACGTCACGCCGAGATCGATCGCGCGGTGAATGGTCGCGACCGCCTCGGCTTCGTCGGCCTGCCCATAGAATTCGGACATGCCCATGCAACCGAGGCCCAGCGCAGATACGCGCAGCCCGTCGCCCAGCTTTCGTTGCTCAAGCACCAATTATCCCCTGTTGTAAGATCATGCCGGTTGGCCAGTCGTCGGTAGCAAGGCGGGCCGGCACCGGTTCAGCCTTCTGACAGCAACTGCTCGGCGAGCTGGCTGTGCTTTTCGTCGGCCTGCTTGGCCTCGTCCACGCACGCCTTCATGTCGCGCGCCGCATCGTCCATGCCGGTCTGCCGGCAGTAATTGGCCATGGTCCCGAACGAAGCGATCCAGTAGTGAAGCGCGAGCTGCCCGCTGGCGATGATGCCGAGGTCGCGTGAGGCATCGTCCGGTGCCGCTTCGCGGATCCTGCGGCTCACCTCGTAATGCGCTTCGAGCACAGGGTTGTCCTGCTGATCGGCCGGGCCCGCCTGCTCGGCGGCGCGACGGATGCGGTCCGCCCATTGGCGGGAAGTCCGGTTGCCCTCTTCGAGCGCGGATCGCAGCGCCGGGTGGCGCGCGTCGTTGTTGATCTCGTCGGTCGCCTTGGCGGCGACGTCGCTGCCGGCCTGCATCGCGGACAATCCTTGCGCGACCAGCTTCTTCAGGTTGTTCTCGTTCATCAGGTTCGTCCTCGTCCTGCCGTGCCTCGTTCAGGCACGGTGAGGGATTCTAATCTCGTCGCTCCGTTCTGTTCCGTCGGTCCTTCCTCGATCAGAGCGCAATCAATGTTTGGAGCTCATGGCCGACCTCCCGGCCTGCACCTCCTGCGGCTTGCAGGAGCGGGCTGCGTGAACCAGCGCGGCAGGGCAGGCATGCGGGAAGCTCGGACCGGCGTTGCAGGCGTGAATAGCGTCGTAAGCGGTCCGAACCGAGCCGAAGCGGACCCTTCTTGGAAGCCTTCCCGACAGGAGCATGCTGACGGTGGCTCCAGGCTGAAGTGATTGGACGGAAGCACTGCAGTGACGGGAGCCCGCGGAAAATAACGCTCAGATGCTTAACATAATCTATGTTATCGGACTGGCAGATTTGCTCTGTCGATCAGCTGTTTAGGGGCTTGTTGCGCCCTTACCCGATCAGCGACGTTCGTTCGCGCAAGCGCTGCTCCCGCTCGTCAAGCCACGCGCCAAACTGCTCCAGAATGTCGTCGACGTCCAGACCCGTCCGCCGATGATGCGCCACGACGCGCCCGCGGAGCGGTGCCGGCCAGCGGGTGCTTTCGCGGACCAGCGTCGCCTGGACCCATCTGGGCGTGCTGGCGAGCAGCCATTCGAGCGAATGCCGTTCGTAAGCGAGCCTCACGCCCGACATCAGGCGGCTGACCGGCTCATCCGACAGCAGTGCGATGACAGCGCATGAGACGTGAGCACGATATGCAGGCGACAGCTCGTGAAAGGGCTGCTCTTCCCAGGTTTGTGGCTCGTGATTGGGCAGGTTTGGTACCAGCGGGCTGTTGAACAGGTTTATGCGGCTGGTGCGGTTGATGTCGGGTGCGAGAAAAGCTCGCGTGAGCCCGTCCAACACGGCGAGGAACTGCCGAGCCGAGACCTGCCCTACCCCGGTCAGCGACGCAGACCTGCCGAGCAGCGCCTTCCGCAACTCGCCATCGAAGGCGAACAGCAGGCTTAAGGCGGCGGACACCTCCTCCGACCGACAGTCGGACGCGGGTCTCGGGCCGCTCCAATGGTTCGTTCTGAGAGGTACGCCGCAGTCGGTGCAGGTGAACTCGATCCGGCTCCGCCAGCTGAAGCGGGGCTCCTGGTGGGGCTGACAGCGGCGGCAGAAGTCCTGCCGCCAGGTGCCGTGCCGGTGACAGAAGATGAGCGGGAGCGCCGCTTCGGCATCGAGGTAGGTGCCACCTGTGGCGTGGCCCTCAGCAAGGCAGACATGGCACCAGGCGAGATCGAGCTCGCCTCGCGCTCGCCCTTTTCCGTCGGTTCGTGGCAACCAGGCGGTCACCAGCCACGGCCAGCGGCGCTTCAGGTTGAGGCGCATGATCGCATTCTGATCAACACGGAGCCGTTGCGCCGCGGATTTCGCCTCCGACCCCTTCCATCCTACGTCCGCTCTGACCTTGGTGCCTGCACTGCCCGGGGATAGCTCCTGCCGCAACTCAGTGATGGACATCTCGTAACAAGCGGCGATGCGCGCCAGCCAGGAGGAGATAAGCTCGTCAGAATGAGGCCGTGGCGCGATCGGCAGCGCGCCCGGCACGGCTCAGACCGTTTCCCTGGCCCGCGCCCGCCCCCGGCGCTGGGCAATCACCTTCATGCTGACCGAGGGCAGCACGAGGTCGTCGGCATCGAGGTCTCTGGCCTCGATGCATTCGCTGCCGTTCTCGATCGCACGAACAGCCAACGTCTCGACGAGGCGGAAGATGCGCCCGGTATTGCCGTCGGAGAGATCGAGTACCGACGTGCGGCAACGCTCCTCTTCCAGCTGTGAAGGTCTCCGAAGCGGCAGGATCGCAGCTAGCGTGACCATCAACAGGCGGAACGCTTCGTCGTTCTGCCACCGAGCCAGCTCGACCGCGTCGAACCGCTCGGCGAGCGCCGCGTCGGTGAGCAGCGCCGCCTGCGCCTCGTGGTTGCCAGTGCAGACGAGCGGGATCTGCAGGTCGTTCGCGAGGTAGCGGATCGTGTTGAGGAAGATGCGCTGCTGGCGCGGCGTGCAGGCCAGCATGTGGTTGATCTCATCCAGGATCAGCATGCGAGCACCCACCTGCCCCATCAGCCGGCGAGTCAGGAGGCGCGCACGCTGCGTGTCCCCCCGCGCGGCGAAGCCGGCGCCGAGCTTCTCGAGCACCTCGCCGTAGAACTCGCCGTCGGTCGGCTGCGGTGGAAGCTGGACGGCGACGACCGGTATCGTCGCCACGCCGATAGCCTCGTTGAACCCGCGCGGGTTCTCTGCCTCAAAGCGCTCCACGATGCGCGACTTGCCCATGCCGGTTTGGCCGTAGATCAGCAGGCACGGCATGCGCGTGCGCGGCGGATAGCGCAGCATCGCGTCCAACGTCTTGCGCACCGCTTCCGCCTTCGGGAAGCCGAGCCACCGGTCCTTGCGGATCCAGGCGATCCGGTCGGCGTCGGGCCAACGCGCGCGCTCGCGATAACCATCGGCGAGATGGGAGAGGTCGCTCATTGGGGCATATCCTCGACAAGATAAGGAAGCCCCGGCTGATCGCCGCCCGTCCTCTCCTCTACCGCAGATAAGCCAACGGCAGGGGTTACCTGCTCAAGCCGGAGCTTGCTGCCACCCCTCGCCCGACGGGCGTCGCGCAGTGCCGCTTTGGTCCGCTGAAGCGCGAACCGCGCGGATTTGGTCTTGTGCGCCGCTTCCGCGACGATCAATCGCTGGGTCTCCACAGCCTGGAAGATCATCGTCTCGTCGACAGCCTGCTGGCCGCGCTCCCGCAAAGTGCGAACCGCCTCCTTCTGTTCCCAGCGGGTGATCGCGGGACGCCGCAGATCGCGGTAGGGCACCTCGAGGTGCTCGCCGTGTGGTAGCTCGAGCCAGACGCGCGAAAGGTCGCGGGGATCCCAACGCACCGGCATCGTCTGCCCCGGCCGCGTGTACCAGCAGGATAGCGCATCATCCCAATAGTGAGTGCGGAACAGCTCGATGCCGTGTGGTGTCACGGCGCGCAGCTCGCAGGGTAGAAAGTCGAACAGGAACGCGGCATCGTCGGCCGGAAGGCGGACCAGCTCCGGGCGTCGTTCCACCCCCTCGGCCCAAGCAAGGGCGGGCGGAATGCCGATCCCGCGGTGCCGCTCCGCATGATATGGGCCGATGATCTGCGCGGCGAGCCAGACTTCCAGCTCGCTCAGCGTCATACACGCCTCACCTTCCGCATCGTAGTCGCCACGCTCGGCGACGTTAGAGAAGGTCGTTCCGGGTAGGAGGTGGACGGCCCCCATCATCGTGCCAATCAGCCGCTCGATGTGACCGCCGAAGTGCGGCCGACGCACCGGCCGATATTCGAGCGCAATCGAATGAGCTCGGCAGCCGCGCTTCAGCGCGTCTGAGCGGTGCTCGCGCGCGTTGTCGAGGTGCAGCCGATCCATGAGCCCCTGGCTGTCCCACGGTGCCTTCATGCTCCGCTCGGCCAGCCAGTCCCGCTTGGGGAGAACGGCGTGCCGCATGCACATACCGACCGAAACAGCGGACGGCGCCAGCATGTCGAGGTGGAAGCCGGGCACGGTTCGGCTCGCCAAGTCGATCATCAGCGTGAGCCAAGGCCGGCCGATAGGCTTGCGGTACAGGTCGTCGACAACGATCACGTCGACCAGCGTGTGGTCCGACTGGACGAGCTCAAGCGCGTAGTCCGCCTCGAGCACGCCTCGCGTTGGCTCCCACTTGTCAGCGGCTGCCTTGGCACCCTGTCTGCGGGCCGTAACGAGCTGGGGAGCGAGCCGGTCCAACCGGGCCTGGATCGCCTTGGTGCTGGGCACCTTGACCCCGATCTTCGTTCCTTCGTGTCGCAGCCAGCGGCGGAGCGCCTGAACGCTGGGCTTCTCGAGCGTGAGGTAGAAATCAGCGATGCCGCGAGCGATAAGATGCTCAGCCGCGGCCGAGAGCCGCTGCTCCCCCTTCTCCCTTCCTCGCGGTCGCGGCAGCAGTGACGCCGCAGCGGGCGTGGCTCGGTAGAGTTGCAGGAGCTTGTGGAAGCGAGCGCGGCCGAGTTCCAGCTGGACCATGGCTTGGGCGGCCACATCGCCGGGCACGCGCGTCATCGAGGCGAGCGGGCGAATGATCTTCTCGCGGCGATGCGCCTCCGCCCAGTCGGCGTCGCTCGCCGTCCTCAGGTCCGCGGTTCGCATGGCACGACGCCTCGGGTGGTCCCAGCTGGGCGATCGTCCGCTGTTTCGGGAACAATGTCCAATGTTTCAGGTGCACGTCGTCGCTAAGCGGCAATCTAGCCGCGAGTCCACCCTTTCAGGAGAACCGACAAGTGCTCCCGAAACCGCCAACATCTTTTCGCGGGAATCAAGTTTATCGCTAATTACATCGAGTGGCATGTGTTGCAAATCTTGGCATATGCAACAACGCTGTTCCTATGAGGCACCATGTGGTATGTGATCCCTCGCTTGCCACAGCGGAGACGATGCGACTCATGACCGTCCAAGTGAACATAACGCCCAACGGACGCATGAGCTTGCCGGCAAGCATCCGCAAGCGGCTCGGTCTCGAAGGCGGCGGCGCGGTCTTGCTCGAGGAAACCGAGGATGGCGTGGTGCTGAGGACGGTTCAGCAGGCGGTCGCGCGCGCGCAGGCGATCGCGAAGAAATATGCTGACCATCCCGACGCGTCCGTGGGCGCCTTCCTTACCACCCGTCGGGCGGAAAGTGGCGAGTGACGGAGGCGGTTCTCGATGCGTCCGCGATACTCGCGCTGCTGAAGGGAGAGCGCGGAGGAAGTAAGGTTGCCAATGTGGTGGGCGACGCGGCGGTGGGGGTCTTCAACGAGGCTGAGGTGGTGAGCCATTTCGTTCACCTTGGCGCGCCGATCGAAGAGATCAGGGCGATGCTCGGCGCGCTGCCCTATACCGTCCTACCCGCAGACGAAGCGCTGGGCTGGGAGGCGGGCGCGTTGCGCGCTGTCACCAGCGCGGCGGGTCTTTCGCTCGGTGACCGCTTCTGCCTCGCGTTGGCGAAGCGGCTTGGCGTGCCGGCCTATACTGCGAACCGCGCCTGGAAGGATGTGGCCGCAGACGTTGGTGCGAAAGTGGTGGCGATCCGCTGAGGGCGCCTTTTCCGACAAACCAGCATAAAGAGAAAAAGACCACCCATGCGACAACCGCCGGACGAAGCGCTCGCCTCCGCCTTCGAGCAATTGCTCGCCGACGATGGCAAGAACGAAAACGACATTCAGACTTTCCTTGAGCAGCATACCGAACTGCTCGACACGAGTTCCTGGCTGCTAAACCACCGCCTCCATATGAACTGCGTGATTGCGAAGTTCCCGATCGCGGGGCGCACCGCTGACTTCGCCTATCTCACCAAATCGTCCGATCGCTGGATCCTGGTGCTGATCGAGATCGAGCGCCCAAACAAGCCGCTGTTCACCACCAGCAGCAAGCACGTCGGCGGCTCCTCGGCGTTCAATGAAGCGCTTGCTCAGACAGCGGTCTGGCGCGACTATTGGGAGCAGCACCAGTCCGAGGTGCGCGAGCGTCTTCTGCCGCTGCTCGTTCCTTCGCCTATGGCGCGCAATCGCATCGAGCTGCGCCGGGTGCTGATCATCGGCCGCTCGACCGGCAAGGATTTCAACCAGGCGCAGCGCGACCGGATCGCGAGCATCGAGGACGACCAGAAGATCAAGATCCTGACCTATGACTCGCTCCTGCGAAGCTACCGGTCCGGATGGGGTGAGAAGAAGTGCGTGCTGTCGCCGCGCTCGACCGGCTATGCCATCAAGCACCTCGACGGCTTGCCCAAGCTGCTCTTCGCCTATGTCCTGCCCGAGCACCTCTCGGTGCCGGCATCGGTCGAGACAAGGCTGAAGGCGGAAGGCTACCAGATGTCTGCGTGGCGCAACAATCAGCTGCTGCGCTTCAACGAGAAATGGGCATCCGAGCCGACCGACGAGGAAGCCGGCGACGTACACCCGGCGGTGCTCAGCGTTATCCGCGCGGCTGACCGCGCCCGCCCCTCGAAGGCGAAGCGGCGGTGAGCAGTCTGCGCTCGATCGAGCTGGGCCTGATCGACGAGGTCTTCCGCGGCGGTGAGAAGGGCTACGTGCTCGACTTTTCGAACCGGACCTTCGCCGAGTTCTTCGTCCGCGAGCTCGAGATCGACATCGACGCGCCACAATATGCCGTCGACGGGACGTCGAAGGCGAAGCGGTTGCGCTGCTTTCTGGCGCAGGTGGACGACGGCACCGCGGCCCGGACGCTGCGCGTTCTTTGGGAGCAGCGTGAGGCGCTCCGGGGAAGCGGCGCGCCGGATCCGATGCCCCGGGCGGCCGCTCAGATTGCCGGGTTGATCGCCAAACTGGAAGGCTCCGCGACCCCGGCACCGGCGAACGTCGTTCCCGCGCCGATGCTCGATGCGATCGATTTCGCCCGGATGCGAGATCGGCTGATCGCGATCCGCGACCTCGAGCCGCATCGCCGAGGCTATGATTTCGAGCGCTTCCTGACCGACCTGTTTGACGCCTTCCGGCTGAAGGCCCGAGAGCCGTTCCGGCTCGATGGCGAGCAGATCGACGGCAGCTTCGAGCTTGCGGACGAAACCTACCTGGTCGAGGCCAAGTGGCTCAATCGCAAGATCGGCGTCGCTGAGCTTCACACCTTCCACGGCAAGGTCGAGCAAAAAGCTTCGTGGGCCCGCGGCGTCTTCATCAGCTTCGGCGGCTTCACCGACGAGGGGCTGCGCGCGTTCGGCCGCGGCAAGCGCGTGATCGGCGTCGAGGGCAAGGACCTTTATGATGCACTGGATCGCGGCATCGGGATCGACCGGCTGCTCGCGCTCAAGGTCCGCCGCGCGGCCGAGACCGGCGAGGTGTTCGTGCCGATTAGCGATCTTTCCCCGTGAAAACCTGTTGGGGGCGAGAGCCTGTTTCAGCCGGACACGTACAGCACGACCGCTAACGACATGCAGAAGATCGACAGCCAGATTGCTATCTGACCGATGATGTGAAGCACGAAGCCGAGCCAGCTATAACGCCGCCGGAGGGCAAGGCCGCTTGCGACCGCTGCGAAGAACGCGATCACAACCGGCACTGAAATTGAAGGCGATCGCCTGAGGCTCGCCTCCACGACCGGCATCAAGCCTACGGCCATCACAAGCACCCACGAAAAGCCGAACACAGCCCAGTTGGCCATATCTAGCTCAGGGACAGCACACTGCCTTTCTTCTGGCCCGGTCTCGATTCTTGTCATTAAGCCGTGTCCTCAATCCTTGTGGCGAAACCTCGAACCTTGTATGTTTAAGACGTTTGGAGGTTCGTCACATGCTGGACACGCACACGCTGCTGGTCACAGAGGACCGCCCGTCGGGGCCGCTGCTGCTGATCGAGGACGTCCCGGTCACCGACAACAGCGATGCGCCTCTCTCGTTCGGCACGGTCATCGGCCAGATTCTTGGCGTCGCTGTCGTGATCGGGCTCGGCGTATACATGACATTGGCCATCTGACACGGCGATCACTCCCGCAGCTTCGGATCAGTAAAGAAGCCGCGATTGTGATCGCGATTCACTTCTAGCTGAACTTCAACAGAGCCTTGCACGTTGTTCGCGCGTGCATTCTGCGCCGCTGTGCGGTCTTCATTTAGGCGCGCGGCACCTTCCTCGATGACCGCTTGGGCCGCACGAGGATCGCCTCCGGTCGGGCCAGAGGGAATGTCCGATACGCCATGCGGACGGTAAGAGCCGACAACATCCGCTGCGCTGTCGACGCCTAGCCTATTAACCTGAACGAGATCGGGCTCCTGCAACTTGCCAGCAATCTCCTCGCGGATGTCATCCTGCTTCTCGCGCATCCAGCGCGTCACCATCTCCTGGCGGACGGCACGCTGATGGTCGCTGAGATCGGTCGCCCAAAGCTCGGGAGCGTCAAGGCCTGGGTTGGAGGCCTGCTGCGCGCGATACCATTGCGCGAGATCCTGGCTCATGTTCTCGCTTAGCTGCATGCCATGTGTTTCGGCGTAGCTGGCGTCGCGCGACAGCTGTTGCGACAGCTCCTCCAGCTTGCGCGCGGTCTCCGTATACGATTTCGCACGCGCCAGGGCCTGCTCGTGGGTCAAGGACGAGCTAGACGACGTCGAAGCCCGGCTGAACACTCCCGAGCGATCATAAGTGCCATCAGAGGATGTCGCCCCCGTCCCATTGGAGTGCTCGTCGCGAACCCCACTACTCGCCGTGCTTGAACTATCCGATGAGCGCGTGTCCTCCGTCCCATGACGGAGCGTATCCTGCTGGCTGCCCGTTTTGCTTACAGTTGCGCCAGCGCCGGGGAGCGCTCTAAGAACTCGGCCGAGAGCGCTGCCCCGACCACCGACGCCGCCACCTCCGCCGCCACCGCGGTTGCCGCCAACTCCCGCATCGAGACGCCCGCCAATCTGATCAACCGTGCCGGCGCTACGATCGTGGCCGTCAGACACTCGCTGGCTCTGGCCCGTCGACGACCGATCCTCCAGACCCTGCGAGCTGCTGCCTGTCGTGCGATCGAACTGCTCAATCGATGTGTTGGCAGCGCGGCCGCTGCTCGAATCCCATCCCGACGACCGCTCGCTGGACGTGCCGTAGGCACTCCGGTCGGTCTTGGTCCAGCTGAGCACTTCCTGCGCGGCGTTGTCGTAGGCCTGCGATTGGCGGTGTGCCTCGCTCGCCATCTGCCGCCATTCGGCGATGGCGCCGGTGGTAACAGTTGGGGCGAACGAAAGCCGCGAGATGGCGCCGCCTGTATCAAACACCTCTTGGCCGTTGCCGAAGCTGTTGATGAGCGCGCCATTGTCCTGGCGCCACCCCACGCTCGCCGCGCCCCCCATGAAGCTCGGGGCGGTCGACCATTGATCGGCCTGCCGCATGTTCGACGTCGAGTTCGCCCAGCTGACATTCCCATAGGAATAATTGCCCGTCGTCTGCTCCAGCGCGGCCGCCTCCGCGGCGTTCTGCGCCGGGGCGAGCATCGACGTCGCCTGCCCGGCGATCGACATTGCACCACGAGCCAAGCCCGCCGCGAGGAAGGGAATGCTCATCAGCATGAAGCCGGCGATCGTCGCGGTCTCGCCGTTCACCGCACCAATCCCGGCATAGCTCCCCAGCGACATTCCGCCGGCGGCCACGCCGTTCGCCGCGCTCTCCGCCCGGGTCATGCAGATCATGTGAAGGATAACGTAGAGCGGACCCCAAGACGCCAGGTAGAAGAACCCCATCGCGTAGCCCTTCAGCGTTCCCAGCCCCGTCTGGGGCAACAGGAACAGGGGAAAGATGACGGGGAACATTGCGAAGAAGACGACAGTGAGCACGATGTTCAGGATCGGAACCCATGCCATCGCCTGCTGCGCGATCGAATTGTAGGTGTTTCGCGCCTGAATGTCGGCTCGCGTCTGTGCGAAGGTGTCGATCGATGCAGCCCCGCTTCCGCCAGCCATCGAGTTGCGCGCCTGCATGAAGGCGTTGATCGCCGTGTTCTGGCGCATGACGCCGGTGAAGTCGTCACCTGAGCCCGTGAAGGCCGAGTTGACGATCGGCAGGTCGTGCTTGAGCTTGGCGGCGGCGACCGCGTTGCTGAGCTTGGGATAGACCTCCTTGGCCCAAGGCTCAGCATTGGCTTCGATCATCCCGGCCCACTGGCCGTTGAGGCTGTCATAAGCCTGCCGGCAGGTGACGATGAAGTTCTGGACCGTCCCATCACCCTGGCGCTCCAGCCATTCCTGCGACCGAGCCTCCGAGCCGGGTCCGATAGCCGCCCATAGGTCGGTCGCCTTCGCCAGATTGGTGAGGGACTTCTGGTAGAGCATCACGTCGCCGAAAAGGCAGTTCTTGAAGTGGCTCTCGAGGTTGGTCGAGAATTCGGCATCTCGAATCACGAAGTTGCGGGTCGCGTCGAACAGCCGAGCCCCATAGACCATTCCGTTGGTGGTGTAGTTGAGCTCCCCGGGCATCACAAAGACGGTCTCGGCGGTACGCGTGAGCCAGTCGCCGATTTGCGTGGTGAAGCTCGCGAGGACGCCCAGCCCCAGAGGGACGTTTGCCACAGTCGCCGGGGCGAGGCTCGGATTGATGCGATCCGTGACCTTCACGTCGATCGTCGGCACCATGAGGCACAGATAGATCCCGGTCGCCTGCAGAAACCAGTTCATCCAGGCGCGGAAGTTGAGAGTGAAGGCGACGACAAGCAGCGAGTAGATCAGGCCCATCACCATCACGACCCGGATGAGCGACTTGTAACCCCCTCCCCCGGCCCACGCTGCCACGGCATTGAAGGTGTTGACGAGATACTCGCCCCCGCCGACGGTGAAGACCTCGAGCACGTCGCAACCCTCCCCTTCCGCGCCTAGAGCAGGCCCTGCGCGTTCAAGCCCCGCGAAAAGTTGAGCGCCGAGGACATGCCCGGCGTCATGCTGTTCTGCAGGGTCGATTCGAGCATGATGCTCCGGTTGATGATCTGCATCGTCACCTGGAGCTTGTTGCTAAGCTTGACGTCGCGCTGCGCGAATTTGGCGCGGGTGGCGGCGATTTGCTGGCGCCACTGCCCGGCCGTCTCCTGGTCTGCGGTCTGATAGAAGACCTTCGCCTGCTCGACGCGGTCGAGCATATTATCGAGCATGGCGTTAAGAAGGTCGACCGCGACGATCTCGGACAGCGTCTGGATCTCGCCGTCGGTCAACGCATAGTGGGCATAGGCCTGCACCGCGAGAATCTTGTAGATCGGCACGGTGGCCATGTTCAGGAGCTGCTTTTCGGCCGCGTCGAGCGCCGTGTCGCTGCGGATCTTCGAGCTCATGCTCTTGATCATCGTCGCGATCCTTGGCCGAAGAGCACTCGCCTCGGGCACGCTCAGCGTCTGGTCGGACACGTCCGTGCAAAGTTCGTTGTTGCACTTGAGGATCTTGACCTGCGGCGCACTGGCGGTGCCGTCCAACAGCGCCGTCACGACCGCCTCTTCGGCAGGACCGTAGATCACGACCTTCGGCCCCTGATCGCTGCCGGTCGGAGGCGTGGTCACGATCGTTCCCACCAAGGTCATCACATATTCGGAGAAGGCCTGGTCGAACGCGCCGAATTTCGAGGACTTTTTCAGCGCCTCCCAGGTGTAGTTGTGCGGGTCGCCGACGATCTGCTCCTTCATGTGAGGATCGGTATTGCCGGCGAGCGTCCCATCTCGTTGACCGCCGTTGTTGCAGCCCTGCCGGGACGCGGCCCAGTCGGAGAACACGCCCTGGCTGTTGCCGACCGCCTCGCAAATCGTCGATCGCGTGGTCTCCATCTGCGGCCAGATTCCCCCGACGAGGGCCTGCGCCGTCTCGCAGCTGGAGATGTTCATCTGGTTGAGGAGCTGAGCCTTTTGGCTGAACTCGTCCATGACCTTGCCGATTTCGGGCGAGACGCTGTCGATAGCCAGCTTGAAAGCAAAGCCCAAGGCGTTGTTCGCGGTCGCCTTCAGCATCGCCACGATCTCGCTGGCATTGATGAAGCTGAACGAGCCCGAGAACAGGTCGATGCCGCCGCATCCCGCGCGCGCGCTGGGGAGCTGAAGGTTGAACGGCGACACGCTCTTCTGCGGAAAGCGGGTCCAGACGTTGCCGAGCGAGTAATAGCCTGCCGACTGTCCCTGGAACGCCGTCGGCCCGGTCACGTTCGCGGCACCGCCGGCATCATTGAAGAAGCCGTTCATCTCGGACGCGACGTCGGCGCGCGCGACGCCGATCAGAGCGAAGTGCGAGGCGGCCGCCATCATCAACGCGGCGCCGGCACGATGTGCCAGCCTCCTGAGCCGACCATTCTGCCGAGGATTAGACATCAGTAATCGCTCCCGACCTTGGTGTTGGTGAGCATGAAGATGCGATCCATGATCTCGTCGGCGCTCAGGATGCCGTAGCCGACGGGGATGGTCCGCTTCGTAGCCGTGTCGAAAAGCACGAGCGCCGGCGTTTCATTGCCCGAAAGCCCCATCCGGGCACGTTGGCCGGAATCCACGACATAGTTGGGGAAGTCCCGGCTCGGGCCACCATCCATCGAGACGGCCATGACCGCCATCCGATGGCTATCCGCGACCGAGCGCAGGATCGGCGCGAACACCTCACAGGCCCCGCAGCTCTGCGCATAGAAGTAGAACAAGCCGTAACGCTGGCTCAGGTTGATGAGGACCTGGTCGCGATCGGCCTTGCGGTTATCGAGCCATGTTCGCTTCGCGACTGTGTTGACGGGCCGCTGCAGCGTGTAGTCGATATCCGGATTCTGCCACAGGGCGCGCTGCCACGTATCCGAGAACGTCGAGGCACGATCCAGTTGCTCGCGCTGGAAGCGCACATAGGCGATGACATTCGCCTCGGAAGGATCAAGGATCGCTCGGGCCTTGAGCTCATCAAGCTGGTGCGTGATCGCGGCCAGGCGCTCCGCCGCGGTCTGCTCGGGCACCTGCGGTTGAGCCTTTGCCGTCTCCGGAGGCCTCGGCTTCGAACAATAGAACCATTGCCCCAGTTTGCGCTCGCCGCAGTAGAAATCATCACCGCCAGCGGCCGCCTCGACGCCATCGGCCGCGCTCCCCGCATCCTGCGCACGCACCGGCACGGCCATCGGCGCCGCGGTCAGCAGGATCATCGCCAGCTTCGCCATCTTCGACATGATCATCGTCCTCCCTGCTGGTCGGCCGCACCATCCTGAGATTGCGCGGGGTGGTGGTTGGATGGGGTGGTCGGCGTGTCCCAGGCCGCGATGTGAAGGCAGCAGTCGATCCCGGCCGTGGAGAGCGCGGCGGCGCTGCAGGCGGAGGTTGGTCGAGCGGGCGCCGGCAGGCCCGGTGCTACAGAGCCGGGCGCCAATGCGCCGGCGAGCAGGGACGCGAGAATGGCAGGATCAAATATGACGAAGCCCATTGTCCAGTTCTCCTTTCGTCAAACGGAGCACGGACATCATCAGGGCGACGTCGATGAGCCTCGTCCCTTGGTCGAGCATCCGGATGATCCCGTTCATCAGCGGCCGCGCCGCGGTCCGGCCCTCTTCGGTGGCCCGCAAGCCGTGGTTTTCCTCCGCGACCCAGCGATTGGCGATCATGTGTTCGATCGGCGCAGCAGCCGACGATGGTTCCACTGCGCACTCGAACCAGTCGCCGATTACCTGACAGATCTCTTCCACCCGAGCCGCTCGCCTCGCGCGGAACACGCACAGAAAGATCGCCAGCTCGAACACCGTCATCTTCCAGTCGCATCCCGGAGAGCCTGCGGTCGGCAGGTCATTCGCCACGGCCGTCATGTCGATCACCGATCCCTCTGGTGTTCATGGAGTGCCTCCATGCAGGTCGTAATAGTTCTGAATCTTCGCCTGGATTTCGGTCATCGTCTGGACCTCGTCCGGCAGCTTTGCCGCGTCGAGAAAGTCAGCGTAGACCTCTGTGAAATCCATCCTGGACAGATCGAGCAGCTGGAACTCGGCGATGGTGAAGCCTTTGCACTGCTCGGACTTCGGGCTGCCCCAAGGCTTGTTGATCTGGACGCGCCCCTGCTCCTGAAGCACGCGGCTGAGCTTGCTCTCGAAGCAACAATAAGCGGTCTTCTTCGTCTTGCAGATGCCGAGGAAGCTGGACGAGCACCAGGTCCCCACCTTGTGGCAGAGTCCCATGCGGTCCTTGATGTCGAGCTTCATCTCGTCCTGAGAACAGGCGAACAAGGCGAGGAAGGGTGTCGCGAGCGCGGCGATCGCCGCCGGCCCTCCCGCGAGCGCCGCACCGCCGGCTGCGAGGGTCAGCGCACCCGAGACCTTGCCCGCGCAGCAGTTGATGAGACCGAACACGGGCTTATGGCACGTATCGCGCGTCCCGGAGAACACGGTCAGGTTGTTCGGATCGAACCCCTTCGATGCGTCATCGATCGCATGAAGCGCGACCAGGGCATCCTTGAACTCGGTCGAGGCCTCGCGCGTGATCGGCTCGCAGTCGCCATTGATGCAATAGACATCACTGCCGCAAATATATTGGGGCGCATCCGAGGTTGGCGCGTCCGGTGTGGGACAGCGGTAGACCTTCTCCTTTACCTTGCATTCGCCTTGCTGCGGGTCGTCGAGGCATTCCTCGCGCAGGAACGTGCACTGGCGATTTCCCTCGAGATCGCCGCAGTCGTTGCCCTGCGAAAGGCGATGACACGAATACTGCCGCTCCCACTGCCAGCAGGCGCGTGTGACGGCGACGCCATTGATCGTGCGGGTCGTCGGCTCCGTATCGACGCAAGTCTCGGAGGCGAGCTCGCATGTCTGGCCGGCCGTCGCACCATTGCAGGCGCCCTCGTCCCTGTGCTCATTGATGACCTGGCCGACCGTTTCGATCGTGTATGGCCGACCCGTGACCGCCGCGCTGTCGCACTCGTAGGTGATGATCTCGCCCTCGCGAATGTCCGGTTCGGTGCAGAATCGCGGATTCCCCTGCAGGCAGACATCGTACATGACGGTCTCGCGCGACCGCTCGCGGCAGACCCCGTCGGCGACGGGGGCGTTGAACGCCGGCACGCAGCGGCGGCTCCGGTTGTCGCCACCCTGCGCGGCAGAGCGCGACCAATTCTCGCAGGTGTAGACATACTTGTTCACGCCGGGGGTGACGTCGACCACGAGCGGCACGCGGCACACAGGCGCCGTCTCGTCGACCTTGGTGCCGGTATTGCATGTCGCCTCGTAGTAGCCTCCCTCTCCCGATCCGGGCGGGAGCGGCTGGCATTGCCCGCTCTCCGAGCCGATATTCTCGCCCTGCAGGTAGGCCTCGGGATCGTTTTCCACCGTCGTCGCGCGGTTGGTGGTCGCGAGGATCTCGGCATTGCTGAAAGTCGGCCGCGTGTGATCCGGGTCGGTGACGGTGCGATAGGAGTCGTTGGTCGTGCGCTGCGCCGTTCCCGCCGCGACCAGCGCGTCCGGGTCGTCGAAATAGGTGCTCTGGGGCTGGGTGGTGCCGGTATAGCCGGGCACCGCCGCAGCCTGAGCGTCAGATGTCGGCACGAGGCTTTCATCCTGCCGCTTGGCGTTGCCGAGAGCCTTGCCCTCTTCGCGCGCCTGCTCGACGGTCATCTGCTGAGCGCCGGCGGAGCTGATGACCAGGCAGACGCTCATAAGCGCGGCAGCAAGAGACCTGAGCTTCACTGGCGCCGGCTCCGCGCGAGGTTTTCGAGCGCGACCGAGGCAATCCGCGCGCCGGGACCGTTGGCCTGGGCGAAGGTGTTGAGGGCATAGTCGACCGTGACGTTGCCCTCCATGCGATCATGGGGTGGTACCCTGGTTTCGCAGGAGAAGCCCGCGCACAGGTCGAAGGTCGAGGAGACGGCGACGTAGGTCGGTACCGCTTGCACGCCGAAGGCGCGGAAGAGGCGAGGATCGATGCCGATGTTCGGCATGTCGTCCTTCTGCACGATCTGCCCGAGCCGACCGGCGAATTCCTTGGCCGAGTTGTTGGGGAAACCGCGGAAGACGACGACGCCCCCTGCCCTCGCGGTGTCGGCGATCAGCTGCTTGAGCGAGGCCGTCGGCATCGACAGGCTGGCGAAGACGATGAACTGTGGCGCGTCGCCGCCGGGAATGTTCGCGTTCGTCGCTGCCCCCTGGACGAGCTCATCGAAGTCGATCTTGCCGTCCGGTCCCTTTGGCAATTCGGTTGCCGCGACGCGCTGCATGTTGTCCATGCCCGACTTGCGCACGACGGTTGCCTGCTCGCGGAACTCATCGCCGCGGTCCTTCACCTGGTCGACGAAAGCCTGTGCCTCCGCAGCAAGGTCCGCGGCACGCTTCTTCACGGCCTGGACGTCGACCCCGTCAACGGTTTGGGCAAGGAGCGCCGAGAGGCCGGCAGTGGTGAGAAGAGCCGTGATGCCCAATGTCAGAAGGCGCATGCTTCCCTCCTCAGAACACGCAGCAGTTGCGTTTGCGCCAAACCAGGTAGCCCATGTCCTCGCCGCCGGCGGGGAAGGCTCGGCCGGCATCCGGCGGCATGGTCGACGCGCCGATCGCCGAGCAGGCAAACCGCCCGCTGACCGTCGGGATCGGGTTCACCATCTGGAAGCGATATTGCTGCTTCCGCATGATCGGCATGAGGTACTTCTTGCAGAGACCCTCGGAGCCCATCGTGCCCCATGCGAGCCCCTCTCGGTGCATCTTGTAGGCGAAACGGGACAGCGCGAGGCGGGACGACTGGACGTGCCCGATCGACGCCGGGATATTGCCGTTGAGGGGATACATGCTGCCCTGGCAGCCCGCGCACCAGAACAGCGCATCGAGGGGCAAGGCCGCAGTCCCGGCGATGCAATCGCCCGCGCAGGCCGCCTGGGCGATCGGGTTGGCGAAGACGATGGCCTCGGGATTGATGATCGCGGTGAGCGAGTCATCTTGCCAGAGCGGGTCGATCTCCGTCATGTACGCAATGTCGAAGGAGGCCTGCTCGAAGCAGAGGAAATCGGTCAGGATCTCCATCCAGTAGAGGAGCGGATAGACGTACCAGTGGACGTGCCACTTGGCCGTGCTCTGCGACCGACCGCCCACCATCGATGGACCCGCGAGGTAGCCCTGGCCGATATCGAAACCGGGCGCGATGCGGGTGCCGCCGAGGTTGGGAAAGCACCATGGCTTCATCGTCACGTCGGCGAGCCGGACGGGCTCCCAGAATCCGACCGAGATGCCGATGCGCGGCAGCGGGTCGGCGCAGGCACAGATCGGAGAGGCGGGATTGTTCGTATCCGGCCGGCTTCCCGGCCAGATTTTTGCTCCTCCGATCGAGAGCGGGAACAAGCATGACCAGCAGACGTCGGTGATGGGGTTCACGAACTTGCCGGTGCAGGTCGGGGCCGCCTCCGCGCGTGGCGTCAACGCCACCATCACGAGCAGCAGGCCAAGGACGCCGACGAAGGCGCGCAGCCACCGCATCATTTCGCCTCCCCGGTCCGCTCGAGGAAGGCGTTGTCGGCGGCGTTCTTCCGGTGGAGATAGAGCCAGGTGTATAGACCGGCTGCGACCAGCAGCGCCAATACCAGGCAAGGTACGGCACGCCCAAGCACAGAGTGGATCGGCTGGAAGAAGCCCACGACCAGTGCCACCGAGAGGCAGAGGCCCTGCCATATAAGGCGCATGCGGCGCAGTGATCGCGTTTCCGGTGCCGCCATCGGCGTGCGCAGGAAGTCGAGCCATAGTGGCATCAGCTCCGCCCTCCCGGTTTCAGGACGGTCTCCGACACCTGCAGCAGCTTGCCCGCCTGTGAGACGACAGCCGGCGTGTGCCGGATGCCGAACTTGCCGGTGAGGCGGCCCTCCTGATCGAAGAAGAACCGGCGCTTGCGCGTCGTCATGGATTCGATCGGCGAGCCGTTGACGAAGATGATCTTCGCGTTGAGTTCGGTGAACCGCTTGGTCGCCCAATCGACCTGCGCGGCGTCATCGCCGTCGACGAACACCAGGCTCTGGCGCATCGACACGAAGTCGAGCGGATTGATCCTCTGGCCTGCGGCGGCGATCACCTGTCCCTTATGGTCCCGGATCTCCCGCTCGAGCGTGATCGTCGGATCATAGTTCCAGGTCCGCGCTTGTTCGGCCGGAGACATCCCCGCGACTGGCACGGGCCGTCGGACCTTCGCTTCCGCTCGCTTGGCGAAGGCAGCGTTCACGCGATCCATCTCACCGGTCGCCTGGGCGCGCTTGAGGCGTGCCTCGATGGTCGAGAGTAGGTCCGCCTCGGCGACAGGAAACGTCTGCCCCATCTGGCCGAAATCACGGGCCTCCCCCCGCTCGGATCCGGTGAGCAGGACCGCCGCCCCGAGGCTGGCGATGCCGGCGAGCGGAGCCAGCCAGCGGATCACAGGATCGCCTCCCCGGTGCCCACGATCTGTCGCTGACAGGCGAAGCCGATCGCAGCGTAGCGGGAATCGAAGCCGTCCTTGTGAGGTGTGCCGACATAATAGCAGCCAGCAGGAATCACGCCGCTCGGGCCGATCGCCAGCGGTTCGCCTGACTTCGTCCTGGGCTTGGTGTAGGCCACGATGCGACCATTCACGGTCACCGCGAGGTGCCAGTGCCGCACTATGTCGCCGGGCATGCCATAGACGATCTTCCCGAACATCTGCGGCTTGGGGCCGAAGTGCGCCCGGACCAGCTCGCTCGCCGGAGGATCGAAGAAAACGTAATCGCCCCGGGCCGGTAGCTTGTTGCGATGGATGAGGAAGGCCCAGTTCGGCAGCGATTCCGTCGTGTTGATCAGCAGCGCATGGTCTTCGCGCCAATCGCTGATCGCCCCGAGCACGACGCTGCCGGCAACGAAAGCGGCGAACAGCCCCCATAGCCGCTTGCGCGGTCGCCATACGGTCGCCGGCGCCCTATTGGCCGTTGCCGCCATCTTGGCCTCCGAAGGTCGAGATCGAGGCGCCGGGCGCGGTCGGCGCCGCAGGCATGCCGCCCGGCATCGCCTGCTGCGGCACCATGTTCTGCGGCGCGGCAGCCATGGGATCGATCGTGGCCGCCGGGCCGGCAAATGCTTGCGGGATCGGCGCCGGCGGCAGTTGTTGCTGGAGCTGCTGCAACTCCTGAGCGCTCGCCTGCCTGGGCTGTCGGACGCCGCTTGCGTAGACAGCTTTCCTGAGACTGTCGGTGATGTCGGGCACGTTCTTCGTGAGCACCGCCTCCCCGACGAGGACCACTTGGCCGCTAGCGCTCCGTCGTTGCAGCTCATGGTCGAGCGAGGACATGAACGCGCGCATCTCGGCTTCGACCTGGGCCGGCGGCGATGCCGAGCGCGCCTGCGCGTTCACATACTCGCCGACGATGTTGGACAGACTTGCCTTGACGATGTGCTCCTCTCGCGGTGCGAGCAGTGCCTTGGTGACCCACATCGACCAGACGAGCCCCAGCACAAGGGCAACGCCCAGGAGCAGCTGCGTGCGGGTGAGCCCTGCGAAGCCCCGCTGCGCGCGGGACAATCTCGCGGGCGACGAGTGACTCGCGGGAGGGGGAAGATCGAGTTCGGGCTGATCAGCCATTGTCGTTGCTCCGCTTGGGGTCGCGCGAGGGCAGGATGCTGTGGCGGCGGAAGAAGATGATCGCCGCGGCCAGAGGCATGTGCGCGACGAACAGGACATGCTTGAATGACGCCACGCGCGCCGCGTCCGCCGAGACGTAGCGGCCCGCCAGGTTGTTGAGCTGGTGCATCATTCCGTCGACGGAGAGACCGCCGATCGTGAGGAAGAACAGGACGAACAGCCCCCATGTGATCAGCAGGGTCGAGGCGAGGAACCCCGCAATGTGGAGGTAGAAATAGAGCAGGAAGCCGAGGTCGATCTTGCGCCGCTGCCGGGTGCTGTCGGCGTCGGCAGGAGCCAGGGTCGCCATCGGTTCACTCCGCCGCGATCGCCGCCGGATCTTCGGCGGGCGTCGCCCATTTCTCGGGGTTGTTGGGGAAGGCGATCCGCTCGATCGCCTCGTCCATGCTGAGCCCGTCAGCGACCATCGCCTCGATGGCGGCGAAGGTCCGTGGGCTCGACGAGAAGAGCGCCGCGGAGAAGGGGTCGAGGACCAGTCGGCCGACGGCCAGGGTGTCGGGCCCCTTGATCATGATGTCCGAATATTCGAAGCCGTTCCTCTTCAGGGAGCGGAGCAAGGCGTCGGTGTAGTCGTCCATCTCGAAGCGATCGTGCTTCTTGAAATCCGCGATGGTCTCGGGCTTCTGCTGAAGGATGACAAACCAGTCGCTATTCTCGAGCGCCGCGATCGAGCCAGCGGATTTGTAGTAGTCGTTGAGCGATTGCGTGGCCGTGACCAGCGACGCGCCATATTTGCGGCAGGTGCGGGCATAGGTTTCGATGAAGTCTGCCATCGCGCCGCCGCGCAGCATCTGCCAGGCCTCATCGAGCAGCAGCGCCTTGGGTATGGACCGGTCGACCTTCCGCATCATCTGCTGCGACATGAACATGATCGCCGTCAGGACGACGCTGCGCAGTTCCTCGCGCGACGAGAGATCGGAGAGCTCGAAGACGGTAAGCTGAGCCTGCAGTTCGAACGAGACCTCGCCCTTGAAGAACTTGCCGTAGGTGCCTGCGCTCGAGAACGGCATCATGGCGATTGCCAGGTGCGAGGCCAGTTCGTGGCCGGTATCGTTGAGCGCGGCGATAACATCGTCGATCGAGCCGTTACGGCCCTGCGCTTCCCAGACCCGGTTGACCGCCCCGTCGATCAGGCCACGTTCCGTGTCGGTCAGACGGTCGATGTGCCGCGACATCTGGTTCACGATCGCCTTGAGCATCGCCATGCAGTCGAGGAGATAGTCCTCGTCTTCGGCTGCCTGCTTTTCATCGATCATCGAGAACGGGTTCAGGCAGAAGCCGCTGGACATGGTGAACTCGACGAAAGCGCCGCCCTGCAATTTCGCCGAGTGCTCGAACGACCGGCCATCATCGATGACCACCACCTTGGATCCCGCGCCACACAGCGAGGCGCACAGCTCCTGCAGCGCCACGGACTTGCCGCTGCCGCTCTTGCCGAACACCGCGACATTGTGGTTGCCGGCCGCATTTTCGAACGGGCTCCAGAAGAATGGCTGGCCCCGTCGACCGATCAGCAGGAGGTGCGGCGTATGGCCGCCGAGATATTCGCCCTGGATGGGAGCAAGGTTCGCCGCGGTGGTACTCAGCATCGTGCGCATGCGCTTCATGCGATCGAGATCCCTCGACAGCCCGTTCGCCATCGTCATGGGCATCGCGCAGAGCAGGCCCATGACCTGGAGGTATCGATCGTCGAGCAGATCCCAGCCCGCCGCCCGGTAGACGGATTTCAGGATACGTTCGTTGGCGTCTCCCCTGCCCTTCGGCGAGAATGATGTGACGCTGTAGAACAGGCGCACCAGCTTGCGCCCTTGCCGAATTTCGTCGTTGACGAACTTCCACTCCTGCGACTGATCGCGCAGCTGGGGCAAGAACCGGGCGGACTTCGAATCCGCGAGGCTCGTGGTCCGCATGAACTTGAAGCTGGCCTTGTTGTTCGACGCCTGCGGATCGGGGAAGTCTAGGCACAGGTTGGTGGCCACCGGACAGGGCATCCGCAGCTTGTCGGCGAACATGTCACCGATCAGGCGCGCGCAATCCCAGGGTGCCCAGCGCTGCGGAAGATTGCGAACGGAGAACGACCGAACGTCGAAGACGTCGGGATAGATCTCGCCGATTTCCGGCGCGCCATCGACCTCCTTGCCCGTTGGCCGAAACCGTTCGGTCCGCAGCAGAATGCGATCCGGATCGACTCGCATCTCGATGTCGCGCCGCACCGCCTGGTCGGCGATCGGATCGAGCGGATTGTAGCTGACCACGTCCTCGCCCGCCGCGGTGGTCGGCGATGTGATGTCGTCGATCCAGCCAATCAGCGCGACCGGATCCATCTTCCGCGCCGAGACGCCTATCGAGCCGAGCACCGAGACCAGGCCGTCCATCACGGCGACGATCTCCTCATTGGAGACGCTCGAGCTCTCCGGGGTCGAATAGGAGATGGCGACCCGATGATTGCGCAGGCAAAACGGTGCGTCGGCCGAGAGCGAATTCCAGACGCCTTCCGTCAGGAAGTCGACCCGATGCTTGGCCATCCGCTCATAGACGCCGCTCGCGGAATAGCGTGGCAGATACCACTTCGAGAGCCGCTCCCCGACCCGGGGACTCATCCAGTCGTGGAACTGAAGGCAACCGGGCGCGGGGATTCCCTCGGAAAGGAACTGTGTCAGTATCTCGCCGGTGCGCTCGTCGGCACCGACCAGCGGCGACACCTCGATCACGAAGCCTCGGGAAGACGAGTTGTAGAAGATGGCAGTTTTCGGATCATAGCTCCGGTACGGAAGCCAATGGGCGAGCATAGGCACCGCAAGATCCGGCCGCTGCGCATCAGGGCGCTTGCTGTCACCGAAGACGCCCGACAGCAGGTTGTCGAACAGGCCAGCCTTGGCGCTCATCACTTGTCCTCCGGGACGGCCGCCGGAAAGCTCGCGGCGCGAATGGTGGGGCTGGTCAGAGGCTTCATGCTCGGAAGTGCCGGGTCTTCTCCGGCCTGCCGCGCGACGCCTTGGACATGTGCCTCGGCATCCCGGTAGGCCTCGCTCGCCTTCACGCGCGCCATGGCTTCAGGGCCGGAGCTGGCCCCGCCCTCGCTCTCCAGCGCCGGTTGCTTCGCCAATGACGCCGGCGACGCTGGCTGGCGGTTTTTTACGGCCGGCGGGACCGCAGCGGGTCGAGCGGGGTCCTTGAGAGGCTTGGCGTCGGCGACTGCGGGTTGCGAAGCAGAGGCCGCCGCTCCGGTCTCCGATGTAGCGGAAGACGCTCGGGCGTCAGCGGAGACGGACAGGCTCGAGCGCGTGGTGCGCCGCTCGGGCTTCGCTGTCAGACGCTTCGCAACGTCCGCCTTGATGGCGGCAACGGGGTCGGAACCCCGCGCGCGCGCCGCGGCCACGACGGCGGGATCTGGCAAGTTAGGATCGAACGCAGCGATGTCGACGGTTCCCGGCGCCTCACGATCGACCGCCTCGACAAGGCTCAGCTCGGCCGGCGCGGCCGCGGCCGCATTGCGGTCGGGGATTGGTCTCGCGTCGGCGAGGGCCTCCGCCTGCCATTCGGACTGCACCACGGTGTGAACAGCGCTGGCCTCGTGGAGGCGGCCGCGATCGTCGACATAGGGTTGGAAGACGATCCGGAGCACCTTTTCGCGCGTCCGGGCGGCAGGCGTTTCGCCGGTCGCGGCGCGAGGCGACGCGAGCGCGGTCCGCGTTGAACGCTGCGGCGGCTGCGGCGCGGCTTGGTATGGTCCCGCGGGGATCATGACGTCGCCGGCCTCGCCCGAGATCATCGCCATGGCGCGATCGTCGATCGTCGAGGAGGGAGCGCAGATTCCGTCGGGTGCCTGGCACGAGAAGCTGCCCTTGACGTTGCCACCGAGGGTCGCGCACCCAGTAAGCGCCAGCAGGCTGGCGACGCACAGGGCGGAGCGGCACGAGCGGACGCGGGCGCTCACGACCGTGCTTCCTTGATCCAGCTCAGCAGGAACTCCTTCGGCCGGTAGCCCTCGAGGACCGCGCCATCGCTCCGCACGATCACCGGCGTCCCGGTCAGGCCGTGCTTGTGTGCGAACGCTTCATTGGCATCGAGCCCGGAGGTGTCGCACGACGCGCCGCCCTTGAACGGTTCGCCCGCATAAGCGGCGTGGAGAGCTTCCTCCCGGTTCTTCGCGCAATAGACGCGATCGGCGATGTCGCGGCTGCCGAGGACGGAGATCGGACGCTCCACGACGCGCACATCCATGCTGCGCAGCACGTTGGTGAGGGCGCGGCAGTAGCCGCAGCGGAAATCGGTGAAGACCGTGACCGTCTGTCCCGCAGGATTCCCCCACACGATTGCGCCATCCTTCGGCAGGCCATCGAGCGAAAGCGTGGCGGGCCGGGCCGGAAGTGATGTCTTCTGCAGCCGGCCCTGCGGCGGCGCGAGAGCCGACTCTTCGTCTCCATCCGCCGACGCCGCATTGGCCTTCGCGGCGCCTCCCACCAGCATGTCGGGGTTGATTTCGAGGAGCCGGGCCGCGGTCAGGTCCTGCCGCGTCTCCATGTCATAGACCCGGCCGATGATCAGGTAGCGGGCCTTGGTGTCGACATAAAAGAGGTTCGAGCCGGCCGTGACCTCGCACAGCCCCTTCACCTTCTCGCAATCGACCTTCGTCAGCGGCGTTTTGGGCAGCCGGGTCTTCAGGAGACTGGCCACCTCGACGTTGCCCGGGCTTGCGATCTGCGCGGCGACGGCAACGCTGGCGACCCCCACGAATGGCACGGCGAGCAGCATCATCGCTTTTGGCGAAAGGCGCTGGCGCAGACGATCAATTCCGAACATAGACACCCTCCAGGAAGACGATTTCGACATCGATGCCGGTCGGCATCTCGATCACCGGCTGATATTGCTCGGCGCGCTCGATCAGATATTTCGAGACCATGTCCCCGCTCTGAGCGACGCCTTCCCCGAACCCGCCTTGAGCGATGTCTCCGAGCCCGAGCTTCTGTCGCTGACCGTTCACGGTCACGTTGGGCTGCGTCAGGAATGAATTGGCGTTCGCCGAGAAGCCGCGCCCGAACCCGCCGACCAGGCCGGCGATGAAAGCTTGGCTGACGAGACCGCCTTCACGGGAGACGACCCGGCCGCGCACTCCGGTCTTGCCGCCGAAGGCAATGAACCCTTTGACCTCGGAGACCGCATAGCGCCCACCGGGTTGCGGACAGGTCATCTTCTGCAGCTTGACGTAGACCTTTTCGCTCGACAGTTCGCCGCGCGCGGCGCCGTTGATCAAGCAGCCCTGAATCTTGGTCGTAAGAAGCTTGCCGTTTTGCAGCACCGACCGCGCCGGCCCCGTCACACGCAGAACGACGGGAAGCGGATCGGTCTGGCTGTTCACCCCGGCCGCAGCGTCGACTCCGACGATCACCTTGGCGGAGGCAAAGCTATTGGGCGGCAGGTAGTTCGGGCTGTCGGTATAGACCGTATTTCCCTTGGTGACCCTCGACGCGGTTCCTGTGTCGGTGGTCGAGAAGCTGACCATCTTGACTTCCGCCGACCGGCTCACCGAGAGCGCTCCCGGGGCTCCTGCCCCGGCGTCAGGTCGCTGATAGGCCTGCGGGCCATTCGGCCCGTACATGGCTGCCGGCCCCGGTGCCGGCGCGGGCGCCGTAGGGCGCTCGTTCAGCTGCTTGCGGAGCTGCTCGTTTTCAGCCTGGTAGGCAGAGAGCACCCGCTGCCCGTCGGCCTGCATCGCTTGGTTCTGGCCCTTTAGCGCCTCGACTTGCGCGGCGAGGTTGTCTACCCGCGCCGTCTGACCGTTCACCGACTTGAGCTGGTTCTCCGTCGAAGCGAAGCGGTTTTCCGACAGCGCCATCCACTCCTGTTGAGACAGGTTCCGGTTGACGAGGTCCTTGGTCGAAACCTCGACCTTTTCGGCCTCGTCGCCATCCGAGGTCTTCGACACGTCGTCGCCGCTGAAGATCCACATCGACGAGACCAGAAGGCCGACACCGGCGGCACCGGCCAAGAGCATGCGCTGCTTGCGACGGACCGCTTCGTTTCCGGCGAGCTCGCCGCCGACGGGCGAGACACCTTCCCCTTCGCCCTCGTCGAGCGGTTTGCGCTTACGATTGAAGATGTCCGCAAAGGCCATGGCTTACCTCACGTTCTGGGAGACGAGGTAGGCCGTCGTGACCTTCCCCGGAGCGAGCCTGGGCTCGGCGATGGAGACTGCGAGCGCGCTGGCCGGCGCGACCGTGCGTTCGGTCAGCTCGGTCGGCGCGTCGCCCATGTTCTCGATGCGCAGCACCTTTCCGGTGAGGTCCTGGCCGCGATACTCGGCGATCATCTGGACCTTGAGCTTGCCGACATAGACTGGCTTCAGCGCGCGCTGGCGCATCTCATAACCATCGGCGACGCTGTTCGAATACATCGCCTGGACGAGCTCGACGGCCGCGTCCTGGGGGCCGGCAGCGACCTGCTGGGGCGAAGCTTCGGTCGCCTTCTCCTTGGCGATTGCGGGGTTCGACACGAACACCTGGGCAGCCTGGTCACCAGAGATCCGGCACACGAACTTGTAAACGTAGCCGCGCTTAGTGGTGCCAAAGAATGACAGCGCTGGGCGCCCGTAGCCCTCCGGCACGCTAAGATAGATGTCGCCCCGCACCGGCTCGTTCACGACCGAGAAGTCGTCCTGCGGATTGCCAGTCGAGATCTTGGAAACGCTGGCGAACTCGTCCTCGACCAGGCTGATGCGGGTCAGATCCTTGGCGGAAGCCTGGCAATCCACCTGGGCGCTGTCAGCGGCCATGATCGTCTGATCGGCCCAAGCGGGCTGTGCGAAGAGCAAGACCGCAAGCGTCACCAGGCAAGCGCCGATCATCCGGCTCAGGAAGCAGGTGATCCGCGACATGAGGATCGTGCCGGCTGCGGCGGTGCCCAAAGCGTAAATGGCCGTCATTGGTCTTGCTCCTTGCCGGTACGGACCATGCCGAAGCCGATCAGGCGCAGAGAGAGACCCTGGTACTCCCAGTCGTAACGGAAGGTTCGGCGCTCATTCGAGATCACCTTGTTTCCGACGATAGTGTGGAGCTCCCCGGTCACTTCGGAGCGGAGATTCTTCGGGTCGATCTCCATCGACTGGATCGTGAAAAACTGGGAAATGGAGGAGCCGCGCTGCTCGTTGACGATTTTGAGAAGGTCGCCTTTGATCTTCCCCTGGGCCCGCGGCGCCGTGATGGCGAGGACCGAGTTCATCCAATATTCGAGGTTCTGCGGGCTCCGGTCGAGCGTCAGCAAGACGACATCTCGCGTGATCATCTCGAGATATTCGCGCGACACGCCGGCGCTGCTCACCGTCACCGGGGAGCGAAGCACGGGCTGCAGCACGATTTCGCGGTCGCGGGAGATGCCGAACAGGAGGAGGAGCGCCGTCAGCCCGGCGAGCCCGGCTGCGACAACCACCAACAGGTTGCGCTGCTTCAGAACGCGCTGGTTGTGCGCATGGCTGTACGAAAGGTCCATCTTACCCCGCCATCAATCGGAGGTACGAGGGTGGCGTGGCTCTCAGACCGGTGAAGCCGGCCGGAAGATGCCAATAGGCCAAGTGAAGCAGCCAAGACGCTGCACGACCCGCCTTCGCTTTCTTAAGTCCCCACCAGCCGGCGAACGCTGCCGCCATGCCAATAAGGATGTGCTGGGTCATGATCCCCCAGACGAAGGGAATTACCATCGCCAGGAACTCATCCAGGGTCCACAGCCCGATCAGCTCGGGATCATCCAGATGAGATGGGATCGCGTACTTGTCTGCGGCCATTGCACCACCCTCCCCGCGAGCATGACCGGGGCTGCTACCCCCACCGAGCCGTGCGGATGCTTCAGATCGTCGCCGTCACGGTCGAGGTGACGATCGGAATGCCGGTCCCAGCGCCGACGCCGACGCCCACCGGGATCGCGATCTGACCCATGGAGAAGCGGCCCGAGGCGAGCGCCACGATGCCGCCCGCGAGCGAGAGGACCGTAATGATCTTGCCGCCCGAGCCCTCGAGAAAGTCGGTGAACTTCGTGAGGGCGGTGTCGAACGTGGTGTCCGCTCCGGCAAAGGCCGGATCGGCAAAGTAGAGGAGCGCGAATGCCAGCACGGCGAGGGCGAGGATCGCCATCTCCATACGGCCGCTCCGCTTCAGCACAGACTGCATAGTGAGTTTCCCTTCGATGGAGACGCGGCTCCTCCGCGCCCAATTGAAGGGTGAGACCGAATGGACTTGGGGAACAACGACTCCGAGATGGAACCAGGCGCCTTGTGTAGCTTTTTGCTAACCTCGCCATTTCAAGACGCGAATCTGTCCGGGTGCTCGGACACACGTCCCGACTCGCGGACCTGTGTCCGCCCTTACGGACGCGCCGCCCGCAGACGCGGACACGTGTCCCGGTTTGCGGACATCCAGAACGAAGAGTAGAATCGACCTATTGACCGACGAGTCGTATTGGGCGTGCTCAACCAATCCTGCTAGGCTCGGCGTCGCCAGGGCCGTCGGATCGAGGTCGGGGGACGTGCAAAGATGAGTGGCGATAGCCGCGATTATTCGCTCGACATATCGGAGTATCTGTTCCGCCTGACCACGGAGAGCCTTCGCCTGCTCTCTAACGAGACGAAATGCTACCAGAGCCTCGCCAGCATGGTGGACAAGCTGGCTGAATCCCGCGTTTCGCATGCGCTCGCTCAACACGATCTCGAGACCCTTCGCGAACACCTCAGCAAAATTCCGACGAACGGGTCGATCCGCATCCACCTTAAGATCACCAAGACAAGCGCCGACAATCTGCTGGAAGCGAAGCAAAGGCTCAGCGAGGAGCTCTGCTCGGACCTCACCGTCGCCGATGCCATATCAATGCTTCTCTTCGATTATGTAGTCGAACAGAGCGCATCCAAGCTGCTCTCGAAAATGGGGATCGAGGGAGCTGGCGAATCGTCGGTTGCCGTTGAGAATCAGCCGGGTGACAGCGGGAATGTCGTCCCTCTCAAGTAGTTAGCTGGAGCCAACCCCACCGCACTCGATACAAAAAGGGTTGCCAAGTTCCTGACCGAGTGATTTCCTGCCCCGGTCCGAAGAGTCGTTCGGGGGGCTTTAGCTGTGTCATCGCTGGCCACAATCGAGCTGGATTCGCCTAGCGCGCCACCGCCTGGGGACGATCCCGACTACATCCCGCTGATCGTGCGGGCCATGGAGGCTCAGGATATGGGCATCCGGCAAATGGCCCTGAGGACGAACATCAAGAAGAGCCGGCTCGGGGTTATTCTTCATCGCGATTCGGCCAAGCGTGCCCCGATGACGCTGCCCGAATTCCAATCGATTCTCCGCTCGCTCAACATCGACCTCATGCAGGCGATTATCAGTGTGGAAATGGCACGCGATCTGGAACTGATGGGCGACGAGCGCTTCGCCACCCTGGTCGCGATGCTCAGCACCCTTTTCAATGGTCTCCCTCATCGTCTTATAGAGGCGCTTCGGGAGCTCGAGGGAATGGACGGAAGCGAGATTCGGAAGGAATGGGGGACTTACTTCCAGTCGGCGGTCATCAAGAAAATGGTCGCCGAGATCAGCAGGATACTGCAGCGTCGCGCTGTGCTCGAAGAAGGCAACGACTTCGCTCTCTGATCCCTTGACGGCGGCATCTCAAAACGACGTCACGACCGTTGACCTAGAAGCTGCGAGCCGATCACCCGATGCGGTCACCTCACCCTGGGCCGATTGGGGCAAGCTGAGCCCCGACCAATTCAGGAGGATGTTGGAGACGTACGCCTGCGTCTCTGCGAAGGGCGGAATCTTGCCGTTGCGCACGCGACCGGGACCCGCGTTATAGGCCGCCAGCGCGAGGTGATACTGGCCGAACCGGTCGAGCTGCTCGCGCAGGTAGCGAGCGCCACCGCGCAGATTCTGCTCCACATCATAGCGGTTGACGCCTAGACCGGCCGCTGTGTCCGGCATCAGCTGGGTCAAGCCGAACGCATTCTTCGGGGAGTAGATCGCCGCGTTATAGCGACTTTCCCGAATGATCATGGCGTCGAAGAGGCCCACCGGAATGCCGTATTGGCAAGCGATGTTCGCCATCAGCCTATAATAGCCTCGGCGCCGGTACTCGGCGTGGCCCGTAAGAAGCCCGCTCGGCCGATACTCGGTGGGAGCGCACCCCGGCACATAGGTAGCGGACGCTGCGGCGAAGACGCTGCCGCCTCTCATCCATGTGGGTATCGGAATCGCTGAGACGGGCGCCACCGACGCGCCAGAGAATGGAACCTGAGGCTGGGCCGCCCCCACCGGAGCGAACGAATCCTCAGAAGCGCCGGCTGCTACGCCCGGTAGATGGGTGAATGCGCTGGCCATCTGGTACTCGACCCAACGCCGGCTGAGATCGTGGACGCGAAAGCCGGCCGTCGGCGGTGAGGCCTCCGACGTCGACGGAGTCGGCTTCCCATCGACAGGGCCTATCGGGTTCCCGGTGCCGCGCGCGGCGTCCGACATGGAGATCACCAGGGCGGCCCTGATTGGCTTCGACGGCTGCGCGACGGCCCCGCTGGCTGCCACCAGGCCCATGGCCGAACCGATCAACGTCAAAGCTCGCATCAGCTGCTCCCACTCCGAATAATGAAAGTGAGATCGAGTAGTTTAGAGTTGTCAATCCGCCCGAGGTGCCAAAGACTGTGATCTTCGACGCCGTGGAACCCATTTGATGTGGCTCATCGATCGCGAAACGAACGGCGTGGGTGGACGCCGAATCCCTCTTCCACACCCACTGCGCGAAGCGCTGGTCCGCTGGTACACAGGGAGCGGCAGCCGCGCCGATGAGGATGCGGGCATCACCCTTGTCCAGAACGCGCGTATCGGCGCAAAATGGATCGCTTGCGACTGCCTTGCCGCCGGAGAGCCTCCACCGATCCTGACGCCGGCATTTCTGTCGGAGGCCGAAACCTATTATCTGCGCCGGCTGACGAGCGCCAAGCGGCCTGAGCATCGCGAGGATTGCCCATTCTTCCGCGATCAGATCACCCACAGGCTCTCCGAGATTCGCACGCGCGAGACTCCGGCAAACCCGCCCGAGGGCTACTTCGAAGTGCTGAGGCCCGCCCCGGAGAAGCTCGCTCAACGGCCGGAGGATGATGCGACTGATGATCGAACCCGCCATGCGTCGGTGCCGCGCCTCGCCCGCCTCCTGTGGCGGCTGATCGACATCGCCGGCACGAACCGCATCCCGCCGCTCGCCGATGAGGTCGAGCCGGCGTCAATTAAGGCTGAGTTCGACGCGCTGACCCGCGCTGCCGCCAAGATCGAGATCGCACCCAGTATAGAGCTAAGCCGCGCTTTCTGGACCCATGCCGATGCGCTGCACAGCCGCCGTGCGTATGCTGCACTTCGCCAGCTCGCGAGGCGATGGCCGCGAGGCCATGCACCACAAGGCTTCCTCGCCGTCTTTTCGCCGGCCATCCGCGGCCACGTCATCGAGGTCGCGGGTGCTCAGGAATTGCGGGTCGCAAACAGGGTGCAGTCATTCTCTTTCGCCGGAAAACCGGTGAAAGGGCCGTTCCTGGTAATGATCGTCGCAGGCGAGTATCCGGAAGCGCACGGCTACGCACCATTGCGCGCATTTGCCCAACCGATTTATTCGGGCCGTCGCTTCATCCCGGTCAATTCCGAGTTCGAGCGAGACGTTCTGCGCGCGCTTCTGGAAGCGAGGCGCGAGCTAGCCGAGGAGGGCCTTGATATCTTTGTCGAGAAGCCCGTCTTTGATCACCTCACTCCCGCCGGCCCCTGCCGCCCCGACTTCCTGATCGAAGCGCGTTCAGGCACGACCGGCGAGATCAGGCAATTGATCTTGGAGGTGCTGGAGTTCGGCGAGCCCGAGGTCCACCAACGCGAAAGGCTTCGGCGAGTAGCGCCACTGTTGACTGTCACCCCGGCCGACCGCAACGCGGCGCACCTGGTAGCCCGACTCTCAGACGCCTTCGCCCTTTAAACGATCAGCTCCACCTCAACGTGAATCCGAACGAACTGACGATCGCGAGCGTCACGGGCGTCGAAAGCAGATAAAGCTTCTGCCACCGCCACCAGGATTTGGGGAGGAACAGCGCCACATCCTTGGCGCTGCGAAGCTGCGCCCAGGCCTTCTCGCGCCAGAGGCGACAGGCGAGAACAAGGATCGCCAAGGCCATTGCGATCGCGCAGCACAGAGCGGTCGCAGTATAAAGCGCCATCCAGTTGATCATTTCAGCATCGCTCAGATGCGCCATGGTCTACCCCATCGCTGCCAAACGAAGTCTCGCCTGTTCAACTGCGTTCCAACCCGCCGCGCGACTTATCACTTTTCTTTATCATCATGCTTCTCCGGTTTCTGCCGGTCCGCTAGCCTGACGCGCTTGACCGACGCCGCTTCGGCCAACGCATGCAAAGAAGCACGGCCCCGCCAAGCCAAAGTCCGAGGCCGCCGAGCGCAAACCCTAGAAGCCATGGCGTGTTGAAGTCCTCGTGATTCTTCCAATCCATGATGTGAAGGCTCCAGAAGAAGTCATAAAGCCGCCACGTGCCTGTCCTCACCGCCGCAATCCGGCCGGTATCGGCCGCCACGAAGATCCGAGTGGAGTCCGGATCGGCGAACGTCACACGCCAGGCGGGAAGCGTGCCGCGATATTCGGGACTGGCGCGATCGATCAGTTCCACGTTCACACTTGGGTGATCGTTGCTCCGCCAGGCGGCCCTCGCTACCGCTTGGGCTTGCGCCGCAGTTGGGGCGGGCAACAGTGCGCCCGTTCTCGCGTCGAACAGCCGCGTCCCTCGGGCCGTTGTCGCCTCAGCGACCGGGCGGCCAAGCCACATGCGATAGCTCACGGTCTCGATCCGCGTCCCGGTCGCCGCGACGATCACTGATGGTGGGACGAGCGCCACGCCGCGAGGCAAGGGCGCCACGGCTTTGCGGTCCACAAGGTGATCGCCATGCACTCGATCGATGGGCAAGAAGCTCATCAACGCGCCGCTCGCGAACCACAAAAGAAGCTGCGCGCCGACAATGATCGCGAGCCACTTGTGAGTGCGGCTCGCGAGAAGGTGCAGCCGAAGTTTGGTGCTTCTCAGGGTCGAATCTCCATCCTTGCGTGTCTCATTTCGTGCCTGCCAGATTCTTCATCATCCCGCGTGGCCGACAGGTGCGCCCGCGACCAGCGCTTGTACGGCTCAGCCGTCATCCCCGAGAGTTAGCGCACGAACGCCACCGTGTCCCAGACAGGGGATCCGGTGCGTCTTGCCCCCCGCCGGCTCGGCCGTCAGCTTACACCATGCTTGATAATCCAGGGCTGCTGAGCGGGCGTGAGGCGTTGCGCCACCCCTCGCCAGTTCGGGGCTTGCCGTTAAGGGCCTTGGCTCACCTCCGATTCCTCCGCGCCGGGGCGATAGATGACAGCCGCTGCACATCTCTCCGTAGAGGCCGACACCGACTGACACCCGTTGCGCCGACGCAAAATCCGGCCGCGCCCTTGGCAATCAGCCCGCTGGCACGGCGGTCGAACAGGTCAGTTGCTTGTCCGGCTTACAGATAGCGCCCGATCGCACTGCCCGGGCTCGGCCACGTCCTGAACTTCGGTGACGTTCAGGACGTGGCTGCGATCTCGATCGGTGGGCGGCCCAGCTTTTCGAGGGCGATCGCGTGACGGGCTAACCAACGACGGGATCTTTGACCCACCCCAAGGCATCATGCAGCTCTGATATGTCGGCGTCGATGATCGCGTACAGGTCTTTATCTTCCTCGCGAAAGAACATGCGCGCCTTCGCTTCGTCTTCGGCAGGGGGAAGCATCGCTCCCAGGCGCTCCGGCCATTTCGCGTCTATGAATCTCATGAGCCGCTTCCAGGCCGCGGATCGGGTCTGATGGAGGCTCAGGACGGGAACGCCGTTTACTACAATCGCAAGGATCGTCACCTGCATGGTCACATACGCCCCCTCGATTTCGTCATGTTCGTGATGATCTTGCGGAGGAGGACAACGTCTAACCTCCTGGCAGCATGTTGTCGTGTTCTCGAGAACCCTCGCTAACCGGCCCGTCCGTCTGATGGCCTGCCATTCGAGCATTTCCTGTGAAGGCCAGTCCTGCAATCTCCCGCTTCCAACGCAAGCTGGGGAAGAAGGCGGGAACATGGGCCATGTACTGGCGGTAGCTATCGCCGTAGGTCGCGAGCGCGTATCTCTCCTCATGCTTAGCCAAACGAATGTACATCACCACCAGCACCGGAAACATGGCAAGCGTCAGAAGCGTCGGCCATTGTAGCAAGAAACCGAGCATGACGAGGATGAACCCTACGTATTGAGGGTGCCGCACCCGGGCGTAGACCCCCGTCATTGCCAATTCGTGTTTGCGCTGACTCGTGTGAAGCGCCGTCCACGCGATCGAGATTAGCCAAAAGCCTACACCAATCAGCACAAAGCTGGCGATGTGGAACGGGCCGAAATGCGGATTGATGCGCCAGCCGAACATCATTTCCAGGATGTGGCCAGCATCGTGGCTCCACCAGTCGACGCCGGGGAAATGCGACTGGAGCCACCCCGACAGCAGGAAGATGGTGAGCGGGAAGCCATACATTTCGGCGAAGAGCGCGACGATGAACGCACTGAACGCGCCGAAGCTGCGCCAGTCGCGCCGCGTTGCCGGCTTGAAGAAGCTGAACGCAAAGAGGATGAAAACGGCGGCATTGACCAGCGCGAGCCCCCACAGACCATAGCCATAGTCGGCGTGCGTCATCGCGACTCTCCTTCGATGCGGCCGTTGGGATTGGCCGGCAAGCCGGCGGGTGCCTGGCCGGGCTCATGGCCATGCTGATGCCCACCTTGGCCGTGGTGCATGAACAGGTGCATGAGCGGGCAGGCGAGCAGGATGAGATAGGGCAGCACACCCAGGAAGTGCGCGGTATGCTCGGTAATGAGGAAGAAGCTGGCGACGAGCAGGAAGCCGATCAGAACGATCTTGCCGCGCTTGCGCATGCGATGGTCATGTTCGCCCATATGCCGTTCTCTTCTAGTCAACGTCCAGCCTGCATAGGCTCGAGTCCAAGGAGCAAGGTATAAGTAGAGAGCGAAGTCCGAAGGGCATCGCGCAAGCATGGGTAAGGTGATCGATCGGATCGGCCACCGGTGTTCGCGCGACGCAACTGTCGGGAGCAGCAGTCGTGCTGCGGCTTTTGCGTATAGGCGTGCGGCGTCCGCGAATCAAAGCTGCGCTCACGAACATAATCGTGAGAGGCAGGCCCGCGTCCATGCACAAGAGAAAGAAACGGCACCATTCCCGCAACCAGTCCGGCGTGACCGTCCTCGAGCGCGAAGCAAGGATCGATCTGGCTAAGCGCCCGGCCGATGGTTTCGGCGTCGCCTTTCTCGGCGCATCGGGAACGGTCACAGGGTCGCGTTATCTGGTGGACGATGGTGAAACTCAGATCGTTGTCGATTCCGGCCTGTTTCAAGGACCCAGGGATCTGCGCCGCCTTAATTGGGCGCCAATTCCACCCGAAGTCGCCGATGTCGGCCAAGTCCTGCTGACCCACGCTCATCTCGATCACTCGGGCGCGCTACCGCGCATGGCGCGCCTGGGCTGGGACGGTACCGTCCTTGCCACCCGGGCGACCGCGGCCCTGTGCGAGCTCCTTCTTCCCGACAGCGGTCATCTGCAGGAAAAGGATGCGGAGTTCGCCAACCGGCACGGCTTCTCCAGGCACCAGCCGGCGCTGCCGCTCTACACCCAGGCTGACGCGCGTCTGGCATTGCAGCTCTTCCGGCCGATCGAGTTCGGAGCGTGGCATGCAGTCACGGACGGCATCAGGGTGCGCTATCATCGCGCCGGCCACATCCTCGGCGCGGCGTCGATCGAGATCGACTGGAAGGGGCGGACAATCCTCTTCTCAGGCGACATCGGCCGTTACGGCGATTCGGTGATGAAAGATCCCGAGCCGCCCGCGCGCGCCGACTATGTCCTGGTGGAATCGACCTATGGCGATCGGCGCCACGAGCAGGTCGATCCGACAAAGACGCTTGGAGATCATGTCGAACGATGCGTCGAGAGAGGAGGGACGGTGGTGATCCCGGCCTTCGCCGTGGGACGGGTCCAGTCGCTTCTCTATCATTTCTCGCGTCTGCGCGCGCAGGGACGCCTCCGCGACATCCCGATCTTCCTCGACAGCCCGATGGCGATCAACGCGAGCGGGCTGATGTGCGATTTCATGGACGAGCATCGCCTGGCCCGCGCCGAGTGCGAAGCGGCGTGCAGCGTCGCGCACTATGTGCGCGAAGTGGAGGAATCCAAGGAACTCACCGCCAACCCCGCCCCAAAGGTCATCATCTCGGCCAGCGGAATGGCAACGGGCGGCCGCGTGCTCCACCATCTCAAGCGCTTCGCGCCGGATGGGAAGAACCTCATCCTCTTCTCGGGCTTCCAGGCGGCGGGCACCCGCGGCGCCGCCATGATCGGCGGCGCCCGGACGATCAAGATCCACGGCGAGTATATCCCGGTCGAAGCCGAGGTCGCCAACCTGACGATGCTCTCGGCGCATGCCGACAGCGACGAGCTCATGCGCTGGCTCGGCTCGCTGCACGAGGCCCCGCGCCACGTCTATGTCACCCATGGCGAGCCGACCGGCGCCCACGTCCTGGCGAAGCGTGTCTCGGAGGAACTGGGCTGGGCATGCAGCGTACCGGCGCTGGGTAGCTGGGGCATGCTCGCGTGAAGCCCGGGATCATCGAGAACGCCGAAGCAGAGTCTGTCGCGACGACGCTGCGGGCACGCCGCATCGGCCTGTCGGGTGCCGGTAGCGATCTGATTGCGGTCATGCGCCACGACTGTCCCGTCTGCCGCTCGGAAGGTCTTGCGTCCCGCGCGCAGGTCGCGCTGCGCGCCGGCGGGCGGGAAATCGTCGTCTCGCTGCTGCACAGTTCCGCGGAGGCTCCAGCGCCCGGCGAGATCGGCCTCTCGGAATCCGCATGGCAGCGGCTCGGCGTCAGCGAGGGCGATCCGGTCGAGATCGCGCACGCCCAGCCTCTCGCCTCGCTCGCCGAAGTGCGTCGGCGTATCTATGGCAATCGTCTCAGTGACGGGGCTTTTTCAGCGATCATCACCGACATCGCCGAGCGACGCTATAGCGATGTCCATCTCTCGGCATTCGTCACGGCCTGCTCGGCGGTCCCGCTCGATACGGACGAAACGATCAGCCTGACCAGGGCGATGGTCGATGTCGGCGAGCGATTGCAGTGGCCCGGAACGGTCATCGTCGACAAGCATAGCGTCGGTGGATTGCCGGGCAATCGCACCACGCCGATCATCGTCTCGATCATGGCCGCGGAGGGCCTGATCATGCCCAAGACATCGTCGCGGGCGATCACCTCGCCGGCCGGCACGGCGGACACGATGGAGGTGCTGGCACCTGTCGACCTCGACGTTTCCGCAATCCGCAAGGTGGTCGAGCGCGAAGGCGGCTGCATCGCCTGGGGCGGCGCCGTCAATCTCAGCCCTGCCGACGACGTGATCATCGGCGTGGAGCGCGTGCTCGATATCGATGCCGTCGGGCAGATGGTCGCCTCGGTGCTGTCCAAGAAAGTCGCGGCCGGTGCGACCCATCTGGTCATCGACATCCCGGTCGGGCCGACCGCCAAGGTCCGCGGAGCCGCTGCCGCCGACACCCTCGAGCGCGCGCTGAGCTCGGTCGCCCAAGCCTTCGGGCTTCGCACGCGCGTGATGCGCGGCCCCGGCGCGGAGCCGATCGGACGGGGCATCGGTCCGGCGCTCGAGGCGCAGGATATCCTTGCCGTGCTCCAGGGGCAGCCTGGCGCCGAGGATCTCGCCCACCGGGCCTGCGAGCTGGCGGGAGGACTGCTTGAGCTCGCGGACGCGGCCCCGGCCGGCGAAGGCTATGCGCGTGCGCGGGCGTGCCTCGAAAGCGGCCGGGCCTGGGCCAAGTTCCAACGTATCTGCGAAGCGCAGGGCGGCATGCGGGCTCCACCGGTCGCCCGGTTCCAACAGGATATGATCGCTCCCTATAGCGGCCGCCTGGTGAGTATCGACAATCGCAAGCTCGCGACGGTCGCGAAGCTTGCCGGCGCGCCGATGGCCAAGGCCGCCGGCGTCGCGCTGCAGTGTCGGCTGAACCAGATGGTGGATGCCGGGGCTCCCTTGAGCACCATTCATGCCGAGAGCCCGGGCGAGCTCGATTATGCGGCGGCCTATGCGGTGAGCGACGGGCCGATCTTCGGGATTGAAGCGCTATGAACCGTCCCGTGCTGTTCGCGCTGTCTGGCAGCGAGGCCCTGGCACAGCCGCTATCCGCCGCACTCGATGCAGAGGTCGGCACGATCGAGCATCGTCAGTTTCCCGACGGGGAAACCTATCTCAGGGTCGTAAGCGACATCAGCGACCGCGACGTCATCCTGCTGTGCAGTCTCGATCATCCGGACGCCAAGCTGTTGCCGCTGCTGTTCGCAGCCGACACCGCGCGCGATCTGGGCGCTCGCAGGATCGGGCTCGTCGCCCCCTACCTCGCTTACATGCGCCAGGACATTCGCTTCCATGCCGGCGAGGCGGTGACGTCGCGAACCTTTGCCGCGATCCTGTCCCGCCATCTCGACTGGCTGGTGACGGTCGATCCGCATCTCCACCGCTATCATGCGTTGTCGGAAATCTACCGCATCCCGACCCAGGTTGTTCATGCTGCGCGGCTTCTGGCCTCGTGGATCAAGCGCAATGTCGCTCGTCCGCTGATCATCGGTCCGGACCTGGAAAGCGAACAGTGGGTCTCGCAGGTGGCGGCCGATGCCGATGCTCCGTTTCTCGTGTGCGAGAAAATCCGGTCCGGCGACCGTGACGTCACCATCTCGATTCCGAATGCCCCAGCGTTTCTCGATCGCCAGCCGGTGCTGGTCGACGATATCGCCTCATCCGGCCGGACCCTCGCCGAGGCGGCGCGCCAGCTGGTCGGCATGGGGTTCGCGCGACCGGATTGCGTGGTCGTGCATCCGCTTTTCGCCGGCGATGCAGCGCAAGTCCTGGGTGGGCTCGTCGAGAGGATCGTGAGCACGAACGCTGTTGCGCATACCTCTAATGATATCGACGTGATGCCGGCGATTGCGGAGGCCGTTCGTCACGGAATTTGAACGGTGCGCTGCGCGTCAGTTCTTCAGTACTCAATGCTCAATGCACGATGAAAACGAACGCCCGGCAAACGCCGGGCGCATTCCCATCCATTGACCCTACACGAGCCCGAACCAATCTTCCGGGAACTTCGCTTTCGGAGAAAGTCGCGGCAGGAAAGGAGGATATGTCATGTCGCACACACGCTCTTTCCTTGATCCCTTCATCGTTGCTCGGACCCGCAGCTTGAGCCCGAAGTGAAGCCCGCCATCCTTGCATCCTGGGCGTCCGATCGCTCCGCCGTCGAGGGCCAACCGGCCCTCCGTCGCCCGCCAGCATCCCGGTGCCGGTCGACGATGTGATGGCAGCGCTGCGCTGGCTCGATCGCGCTGAGCGCGGCGCGGGCCTGGCATCCTTGGTTCGTCAGGAACAACCCGGTATCGGTGCCATCCTCGCCGGGAATATCGAAACTGCGACACGGAAGGCGGGCGATCTCTGCGATGATCAGCCTTCGATCTCAAAACCCTATGATCACCGGTTCGTGCTGAATCGGATTCGCCGTGCCGTAGCGGCGCGCGAGCGGAGCTGCGATCCGCCCCGGACATCGGCGTTACGGCGCGCTGCTGACACAGAATAGCGATTATCAGCTTCTTGCCATGACAACATGACGCGTCGAGCTTAGGAGCAACCAGCGCGCTCATCCCCCAAGAGGCGTGCCCACTCCCGGCGGCAGCGTCTTGCGGCGCCTTGCCGCCGGGAGACCAGAGGGAGCGCCGCCCCGTTCGCAAGAGCGGTCATCTCGCAAAGTTCGGCACATGATGCCGGGTCGCTTACCCCCCTCTCGCCGAGCACCTGCCTTGCCTGTTGTGATGCGGCGGTATTTCGGCCTTGACCTTGGACCATGGTCCTACCCGTAGAAGGTCTCCCCTTTGAAGCTGTGCCCGCTGGGGTGCGCAGCAATGCCAACACGTCCGGGGGGCCATGGAGAGCAAGCGCGTCGTTCATGTCATTGATGACGAAGAAACAATCAGGAAAGCTGTAGGATTCACATTAAGGACAGCGGGATTTGCCGTCGAGACCTATGGCTCGGGAGTCGACTTTCTGAAAATTGCAGATGAAGCTGAAAGAGGTAGCATCGTTCTCGACATGCACATGCCGGACATGAACGGTCTACAGGTTCAGGCAGCGCTGACGCAGATGGATATAAGCATGCCAGTCGTGATGCTGACCGGCAACGGAGACATTGCGCTTGCTGTCCAAGCGATGAAGGCGGGTGCTGTCGATTTCCTGGCCAAACCTATCGAACGGGCGCTGCTGCTCGATGCGACAGACCGAGCGTTCGCGCGCATCGACACGGCGGAGGGGCGCGCTCTCGAAGAAGCCGAGGCATGCCGACAGGTCGATCTACTGACACCGCGCGAACGGGATGTTCTCGAAGGCCTTGCGCAAGGCCTTCCGAACAAGACCATCGCCTATGATCTGGGCATTTCTTCACGGACGGTCGAAGTCCATCGCGCGAGCATCATGTCCAAGCTTGGAGTCCGTACCCTTTCCGAAACCTTGCGGATCGCCTTTGCGGCTGGAATGGGAAGGCCGCTGTAGGTAAAGGCGGCCAGGGCTGCTGCGGTTGAATCTCTGCGTGTCACCTGATGGCGCGGACATAGTGCCTGCCGGGATGCATCGACGTTGTTCATCAGCTTTTGGCGGAATTTTCGTGAGCCCAGGCGAAGGGTCGCGCTTGATTGCTATCGCGAAAGGAGATGAAACTCTTCCAACAGCTGGGCGATCTCTGTGCCTTCAAGCTTCTTCATCAACAGCTTGCGCAGGAAGGACGGGCCGGGAATGTCGATCCCTTTGCCATCCCTGAGCGGCCCGATTGTGGCCAGAAGCGTGCGGATATCATAGGTTGAGTTGAACACTTCCGGCACGCCGCGTTCGACCTTCATCAGCGTGTAGACGGCCTCCATCGGCGTGCGCACCGAATATTCCGTCGTGAAGATACAATCACGCTGCTTCGACTCGGCAAACTGGCCGACAAAGGCGAAGTTGACCGCGCCCTCGGGCACCACGTCCGGCCGGTCGCCGGCCTGGCGCGGCATGAAGAAGGCGGTGATGTAGGGCATCATCACCGGCACGGTCGTCGCCCCCGTCGCGGCGAGCCCAGGAATATCCTCGACCGGCACGCCGAGATGATAGAGCCATTCTTGCGTGATCTCCTCGCCCGTACAGTCCTGCATCGGCTTCTTCACATAGTCGCCGGGTCGGTCGACGAACAAGGCATAGAACCAGGCGACGATCTGGTCCTTCGGCTGCTTCCTGAAGTGGGGTTGCCGGCTCACCGTCCAGCTCAGCAGCCAGCTCGAGTCCTTGACCGTGATGATGCCGCCGGTCACCACCGTGCCGCTGAACGGATCGCGCCTGGCGATCTTGCGAATGTACGCCGGAATGCGCGCGTCGAGCGTGGTGATGGTCGCCGACGCCCATTTGGTTTCCGGGATATGGGATCCAAACACGTCGGGACGACCAAAGGCCGGGTCCTTGGCCGCGATCCGGCGCCACAGGTCCCAGGCCGGCGCCGGCCCCTCATTCAGCCTGGCCGGTGTATGATGATCGCCATTGTCGGAATTCTCGGTCAGCGATCCGATGGTGATGAAGACGAGGTCGTCGGCGCCGAGATCGACGCCGCCTTCGACCCCGTTTTCGATCCAGGCAATCCGGGTCGCCTGTTTGCGGCCGGGCCGGATGTCGAAATCGACGTCGGTGACCTCGACGCCGTAGCGAAACCTGACGCCGCGATCCTGCAGCCAGTTGACCAGCGGCAGGACCATCGATTCATATTGATTGTAGCGGTTGAACTTGAGTGAGGAGAAATCCGCCAGACTGCCGATATGGTGGATGAAGCGATGGAGATAGAGCTTCATCTCAAGCGCGGAATGCCACTCCTCGAAGGCGAACATGGTGCGCCAGTAGAGCCAGAAGTTGCTCCTGAGGAAATCATCGCCGAAGACTTCGTTGATCCGCTTGTTCTCCATCTCCTCCCGCGTCGCGAGGAAGACGGAGATCAGATCTCTTCGCGCGCGATCGCTGAGTGTCAGCAAAGCCTTGTCAGGCACATCCTGGCCCTGGTTCTGCGTGACGCGCTGCAGCGAAAAATTCGGATCGTCCTTGTTGAGCCGGTAGAATTCGTCGAGCACACTCGCATCCTCGATCTCCAGCGAAGGGATCGAGCGATAGAGATCCCAGAGGCATTCGAAATGCTCCTCCATCTCGCGCCCTCCGCGGATGACGAACCCCTTTTCGGGGACGTCGAGGCCGTCGAGCGCGCCGCCGGGAACATGTAGCTCCTCAAGGATGGTAATACGCTCGCCGGCGACGCCGCCGTCGCGGATCAGGAACGCCGCGCCCGCTAGTCCCGCAAGACCCGAGCCGACGAACCAGGCCGTCTTCCTGTCAGCGCCCTCAGGTTTGCGGGGGCGCACGAAAGCTTCGTAGTTTCCGCTACTATAGTGCATGGCGAACTCCCTCTTCGATCCCGACGACAATGGCGGTTCTGCGGTTTCTTGCTGAACAGCAGAAGTGCCTGCCCTGCATTCATTCTCGCCGATGTCGCCCGCCGCTCAGTTCGACGACTTCACTGGTGATCTGATCCTGACGCGTGAGGCGCTCCTCGAGGCGCAGGGCCTCGCCCTTGCGATCGATGTGGCTGCGGGCGGTCGCCATGGTGCGCAGCCGTGCCTCATTCTCGGCGACGAACGTCTCGACCGCAGCCGCGCAGATCTGGGCGAAGACATATTCCGCGGTCAGGTCGCCGATAAGGTCCGCCGCGTTGATATTGACGAGCGGCGGCAAATCCGCCGTGGACGCGGGGAAAGTGTCGAGGTCGAGCGGCAGGAGGCTCGCGCGCACGATCGAGACGCCCTTGCCGCTGCTCCAGACCGGATAAGCCATGGTGATGGGCACCGCGCCGGTCTCGTCCAGATAGTCGTACAGCGCGTCGATGATGCTTGTCGCGAGTGCGGGCAGCGCATCGGCCTTGCTCGGCATGCTCGCGCTCCATGCGATGCGCAGACCGCGCTCGGTCGCAAGCGTGGCCGTGCGCGCGCCAATCAGAAGAATATGCCTGTCCTGCATGTCGGCCGCGGCGCCGTCGAGCAGCTGCTCCGGAAAGGCCCCGGCAAAGCCTTGCTCCGCACCGAACAGGATAAGGCCGCCTCTCGCACCACCGACCGCCCGCGCCGGAAAACGCGCCAGTGGCTCGTCAAGGCGGCGCGCCTGGCCAATGGCGGTGCGGGCGGTCTCCGCATAACGTCGCACCGCGGGCAGCAGCGCGCGCGCCTGCTGCGCCCGCTGCGCGGCGATGCCCTGCATGGCGTTGACCACCGCACCGAGCTGGCGGACGGTCTCGATCCGGTGGCCGATCTCGGCGAGGCGATCGCTCATGATGCAGAACCGGCCGGCTGGCTTTCGATCAGCGCTTTCACCGTCGTTATCAGAGCGGACCGCTGCGCGGTGTCGATCTGTCCAGTCCGCTCGATCTGCGCGCATAGATCGGGGACGTGATCGTCGATCCAGGCGGGCAGCCGCGCGCGGAGCGACGGTATCTCCGAGACCACCATGCCATCGAGCAACCCTTCGCCGAGCGCCACGGCCAGCGCCACCTGGTCGACGACCCGTAGGGGACTCGACAGCGGTTGCACGAGCAAGGCGCGCAAGCGCTTGCCCCGTTCGATCTGGGCGCGGACACGCGGCTCGGGCTGCTCGCCGAAGCGGGTGAACATCTCGAGCTCGAGGAACTGCGCATAGTCGAGGCGCATGGTCCCGCTCGCGTCGCGCAGGACGCGAAGCTGCGTCTTGCCGCCGACCCGGCTCACGCTCGTGCCCACGTCGATGGCGGGCTTGTGCCCCTGCGCGAACAGCTTCGCGTCGAGAATGATCTGACCGTCGGTGATCGAGATCAGATTTGTCGGAATATAGGCGCTGACGTTGCCGGCATCGGTCTCCGCGATCGGCAGAGCTGTGAGCGAACCGCCCCCCTTCTCCGTCGAGAGACGCGCCGCACGTTCGAGCAGGCGGGAATGGAGGAAGAAGACGTCGCCTGGATAGGCCTCGCGCCCGGGCGGCTGTCCGATCAGCAGGGCGATCTCGCGATGGGTCGCGGCATGCTTGGTGAGATCGTCGAGCACCACCACCGCATGGCCGCCACCATCCCGAAAATACTCGGCCATCGTGAAGCCCGCGAACGGCGCGATCCATTGCAGCCCCGGCGCCGCGGCGGGGCTCGCCACGACGAAGATGGTGCGATCCGGCGCGCCATGCCGCCGCACCTGATCGACCACGCGCGCGACCGCCGAGCTTTTCTGGCCGATCGCGACATAGACGCAGATCATGTCGCTGGTGCGCTGGTTGATGATCGTGTCGACCGCGAGCGCCGTCTTGCCGGTGGCGCGGTCACCGAGAATGAGTTCGCGCTGCCCCCGGCCGATGGCGAACATCGCATCGATTGCGAGCGTGCCGGTCTGCACCGGCTGGACGACGAGGTCGCGTTCGATGATCGCCGGCGCCGGCCGTTCGACAGGATCGAAGCGCCTGGCCCGGATCGGCGCGCCCCCATCGAGCGGACGGCCGAGCGGATCGACGACTCGGCCAAGCAATGCCTCGCCAACCGGCACGCGCACCACCTCGCCCGAGCCGGTTACGGTGTCTCCTGCCTCCACCTGTGCGGCATCGTCGAGCAGCACGCAGCCAATCCGGTCCCGGTCGAGCGTGTGGACGAATCCGGTCTGGCCCCGGGCGAGATAGAGCAATTCGTCGAGGCGCGAGTCCGGAAGGCCCGAGACCATGGCAACGCCGTCGCCGATCGATTCCACCCGGCCAATTGCATCGACACGCGGCCCGAGATTGGCGCGCGCGATGCAGCTCTGGGCCTGCGTCAGCCAGTCTTCAGGCGATCCGGGCATGATTGTCCTCATTGAGGCTCTCCACCATGGCGTCGAGATCGGCGCGCCAGCTGTTGCGCACGACGGCGTGGGGCGTGCGAAGCTCCGCGCCGGCGATGAGATCTGGATCGACCGCGAAGATCGGGGTCGCGGTATCCGGCAGGATTTCGCCAAGCGCGCGCGCTACCTGCGTCTGCAGATCGGCCGTCAGCGGCGCGGGCGTCGCGACGGTGACGGGCCCGGCGGCCGCCAGGCTGAGGCGATCCGCCTCGGAAAGGTCCCCGAGCCGCGCCTTGAGCGCGTCGACCATGGCCTGCACCGTCTGCTCGGGCGGGAGACGAGCGAGCAACGTGCCTGCCATCGAGGCGGCGAGGCTCGCTGCCTTTTCCCGCCACTGCGCCGCCACCCGCCCGCGTTCGGCATCGATCGCCGCATGGCCTTGCTCGACGACGGCGTCCGCCTCGAGCCTGGCCTGCGCGAGGAGGCGCTGGCGCTCCGCTTCGGCCTCGGTCCGGATCTCGGCGCGGCGAGCCGCCGCATCCGCGACGAAGCCGTCATTCTGCGTCTTGAGCGCCTGCGCTTCGGCCTGTGCCCGGTCCTTTGCCTCCCGCGCTTCGTCGAGCAGCGCCTGGGCCGATGCCTGGCGGGCAGCGATGGCATCCATCACCGGACGGAACAGGAAGCGTCCGAGCAGCCACACGAGGATGAGGACATTGACCGCCTGCAGCGCGAGCGTCCACCAGTCGATCCGCATGTCAGGCGAACGGGTTGGCGAAGAGCAGCAGCAGCGCGATCACGAGGCAGTAGATCGCCATCGTCTCGATCATCGCGAGGCCCACGAACAGCGTGCGCGAGATGGTGTTGGCGGCTTCGGGCTGGCGCGCGATCGCGTCCATCGCGGCGGCGACGGCCCTGCCCTGCCCGAGCGCCGGGGCGATTGCGCCGATCGAGATCGCGAAAGCGGCGCCGAGGATGCTGGCGAGATGGATCCAGTTCATGCGGGGGACTCCTGTTTGGATGGCGGGCGGGCGCCGTTCTCGCTGATAGCGCTGCCGATAAAGACCATGGCGAGCGCGCCGAAAATGTAGGCCTGGACCGCGCCGGTCAGCATTTCGAGCGCCATCAGCGGGATCGGGACGAGCAGCCCGGCCAGGCTCAGCACGACGCCGATCATGAAGACACCGCTCATGACGTTGCCGAACAGGCGCACCATCAGCGAGAAGCTGCGGGTGAAGAGCTCGACGATATTGAGCGGGGCGAGCAGGATCGAGGGGCGCGCGAAGGTCGCGAGATAGGCCCTGGGCCCGAGCGCGCGGACGCCGAACCAGAGCGTCGCGCCGAAGACGATCAGCGCCAGCGCCGCGTCGGTTTCGAGGGTCGCGGTCGGCGGCTCGACGCCGGGGATCAGCGACGACCAGTTGGCGACCAGCAGGAACAGGAACAGCGTGCCGATCAGCGGCAAATAACGCCGCGGCTCCGCCTCCATCGTCTCGCGGATCTGGCCGGCGACGGTCTCGACGACCAGCTCGAGCGCCGCTTGGGCTCGGGTTGGGCGTAACGCAAGGCGGCGGGTCAGCAGCCAGCTTCCGATTGTAAGGACGGCCATGATGCCCCAGGTCGTGGCGACCGGCTGGCTGATCGGCACCGGACCGATCGCGAACAGCACATGGCTTTCAAGTGGTGACGCGAATATCATCGGGCGCCTCCGAGCCGGTGGAGCATGATCTGGCGCCCGCCCATGAAGCCGGTTGTTGCGGCAAGAAGCGCCGGCCACCCTTGCCGGCTGGCGATGACAAGAACCAGAATAGTGACGGCGAGGCGCCCGAGCCTGAACAGGATCGCGCGCGATGCCGGGCCGCCATGGGTGACGAGGTCGGCTTCTCTGGCGATGGCCGCGAAATGGGCGAGGCCGACCGCAAATCCGAGGGCCAGGAACAGGATGGGGGAGAGCTGGCTCATTGCCGGTGCATCCAGCGCCAGCCCGACCAGCAGCCGAGGGCGAGCCCGACGAGCAGGAGCGGCGCGGTCCAGAAGATGCCGCTATCCAGCCGGTGGTCGAGCCAGCGGCCGATCGCGAGACCGACCAGCGCGGGCAGGACGATCTGCCAGCCGAGCACGCCGATCTGGCCGAGATTGCGGGCGACGGAAGGAAGCCGCTGCGCAAGCCGCCGCCGTTCCGCGCGGGTCCGGATGGCTTCGACGATCGGCTGCTCGGGCTTGTCCGTGCTCACAGGCCGATCTCCTGGCCACCACCCTGCAGGGCCTCGACCATATGGCGGATCGCCTGCATCCTGAGCTTCGCCGACGCGGTCCGTTCGGATCGTTCGCCCTCGTCGCGCTCGCGGTAGCGCGCGAGCACGTCATGCTCGAGCGTTCCAAGGTCATCGCCGACATGGCCTTCGCGCGTCGCGACCGCGACCTCCGTGCCGTGGCTCACGGTCAGAATGCCGTTGCGCACCGCGCAATAGCCGGGAGCGCCATCGGGGCCGCGCCAGGAGACGATCGAGACGCCAAGCGCGGTCAGGAAATCGGCATGGCCCGACAGGATGCCGAAACTGCCGCTGGCATCCTCGGCGCGAACCGACGCGACATCGGCGTCGACGAGGATCGCGGTCGGATCGGTGATGCGCAGCTTCATGCGCCCTGCCCCACGCGAGAGCGTGCCTCTTCAATATCGCCCACCATGTAGAAGGCGCTTTCGGGCCAGTCGTCGGTCTCGCCCGACAGGATGGCCGCGACGCCCTTCAGGGTATCAGCCAGCGCCACCGAGCGGCCGGCCTGTCCGGTGAAGGCCTGGGTCACCATGAAAGGCTGGGTCAGGAAGCGCTGGAGCCGCCGCGCCCTGCCGACGATCAGCCGGTCTTCGCGGCCCAGTTCCTCGATGCCGAGCAGCGAGATGATGTCCTGGAGCTCGCGATAATGCGCGATCGTCTCGCGGGCCTGCTGGGCGAGCGCGTAATGATGATCGCCCACGACCTGCGGATCGAGCAGGATCGACGAGGACCCCAAGGGATCCACCGCGGGATAGATGCCTTCGGCCGCCATGGCGCGCGAGAGCAGAATGGAACTGTCGAGATGGGCGGAGATGGCGGTGACTGCCGGGTCGGTGAAATCGTCGGCGGGCACATAGACCGCCTCGATCGCGGTCACCGCAGCCCCATGCACAGAGGCGATGCGCTCCTGCAGCGCGGCCACCTCGCTGGCCAGCGTCGGTTGATAGCCGACGCGCGAAGGCATGCGTCCAAGCAGGCCCGACACCTCGCTGCCGGCCTGGACGAAGCGGAACACATTATCCATGAGCAGCAGGACGTTGCGCTTCTGCTCGTCGCGGAAATGTTCGGCGATGGTGAGCGCGGTCAGCCCGACCCGCCAGCGCGCGCCCGGCGGCTCGTTCATCTGCCCGAAAACGAGCACGGTCTTGTCGATCACACCCGAGCCGCGCATGTCGGTGAGCAGCTCATGGCCCTCGCGCGATCGCTCGCCGATGCCCGCGAACACTGAGACACCCTCGTAGCGGGCGACCATCGCGTTGATGAGTTCCATCACCAGCACGGTCTTGCCCACCCCCGCGCCCCCGAACATGGCGGCCTTGCCGCCCTGGGCAAGCGGTGCGAGCAGATCGATGACCTTGATGCCGGTCTCGAACATCGCCGTCGCCGCGCTCTGCTCGTCGAGCGGTGGGGGTGCGCGATGGATCGGCCTCAATGGCACATCCGGTCCGAGCGGCGCGCCGCCGTCCCCCACCTGCCCGGTCGGCGTAAGGAGCCGCCCAAGAACCTTGTCTCCGACCGGAACCGCGATGGGTGCGCCCAAGGCCACCACGCCGACATTGCGCGCCAGACCGGAGGTCGGCTGAAGCGCGACGGCGCGGACGGTCCGATCATCAATATGGCTCTGCACTTCCGCGACCAGCGGGCCTGACGCCGCATCGATGCGCAGTGCTTCATTGACTGCGGGCAGCGGCCCTTCGTCGAACTCGACATCGAGGACGGGACCGCGGAGCGCCGCAATCCGGCCGAGCCTGGCTATGGACGGTATCACGCCCATGCCGGTTGCCGGGTCAGACCATAATCATGCCCGACCGTGCCGCGATCATGACGGGACGGGTAGAAGTCGCTGCCCGCGGGCACGACATGGACGACAAGCCAAAAGTGCATTGGCTGAGCGTCGCAGGCAAGCCGCAGATTCGGCATACGTAGAGTTACCGATTCTCTCTGATTCAGCCTCGCCGAATATCGGCGGCGCGACGCGATGAGCCTCAGGCCAGGGCTGCATGCCCGATACGCTGGAGCTTAGACGCGAAGAGAAAGGTTCATCGTCCCATGCCCTATCCGGTCGATCAACTTGCCGCGCTCGCCAAAGCGAATGTCGGCCTGATGCTGAAGCTCGCCGAAGTCGCCCGGAAAGGTGGCGAAGAGTCGCTCGAGGTCGGCAACCGCGCCGCCGGCCGCTTCGCCGAAGAGGCGCGTGCCTCGATTGCGGGCGCGACGGACAAGACGTCGGACGCCGGCGCGGTCAGCCCGGCCGGACCGCGGGCACTGTTCGAGGACATGGCCACGGTCCGCGAGCATATGATTGCCGGCACAAGATCGGCGTTCGAGGAATGGCAGCAGGCCTGGCAGGCCGTCGCGAGCGCTCCGACGGCTCCCGGGGCGCTGGATGCCTTTGCTGCCATTGTCGGACCATGGTTCGGGCAGAAAAGCCCGGGCGACGGCGAGAAGCAGGCCACCAGCGACAAATAGGATAGCCCCCGATCGCGGCGAGCCGCCCTAGCCGAGCAGGTGCTGACCGCCATCGACCGGAATGATCGTACCGGTGATATGGCGGCCGGCATCGCTCACCAGGAAGGCGGCGAGCCCTCCGACATCCTCGATGGTCACGAGCTGGTGCTGCGGGACCGTCGCCGCGGCCCGTTCGAGCAGCTCGTCGAAGCGGTCGATGCCGCTGGCAGCGCGGGTCGCGATCGGGCCTGGCGAGATCGCATGGGCGCGAATGCCCTTGGGGCCAAGCTCAGCCGCGACATAGCGGGTCGCGCTTTCGAGGGCCGCTTTGACCGGCCCCATCAGGTTGTAGTGCTCGACCACCCGCTCCGACCCGTAGAAGGTGACGCACAGCAGGCAGCCGCCATCCGACATCAGCGGCTCGGCGAGACGCGCCATGCGCAGGAAGCTGTGGCACGAGACGTCCATCGCCAGCGCGAGGCCTTCGGCCGAGCTGTCGACGACGCGGCCGTGCAAATCCTCGTTCGGCGCGAAAGCGATCGAATGAAGCAGGAAATCGAGGCCGCCTTATTCGGACTTCACCCGCTCGAACAGGGCCTCCAGTTCGCCCGGCACCCGGACATCGCACGCGGCGAGCCATTCGACTCCCAGGGTCTCCGCGACGGGCGCCACGAGCGGCTCGGCCTTTCCGTTGAGATAGGTCGCCGCCAGTCTCGCGCCACAGTCGTGGAAGGCCTGGGCGCAGCCCGCCGCGATGCTCTGCGCGTTGGCGATGCCGATCACCAGGCCGCGCTTGCCAGTAAGATCGACGAGAGGTTTCATGGTTTCGGCTCCTCACGCAGAAGATCGGCGGTGTGGATGGCGATCATCCACTCCTCGTCGGTCGGGATGATGCGCACCGTGACACGGCTGAACGGCGCGCTGATGACCGACGCTCCGCGGAGATTCGCGTCCGTGTCGAGCGCCACGCCGAGCCAGCGGAGCCGATCGGCGACGCGGGCGCGGATTTCAGGCGCATTCTCGCCGATCCCGGCGGTAAACACGAAGCTATCGAGCCCCCCGAGCGAGGATGCGAGGGCGCCAGCCTGGCGCGCGATCTGCCAGACGAAGAGGTCGATCGCTTCCCCAGCGGCGGGCGTTTCGCTGCCGAGAAGCGCGCGCATGTCGCTCGATGTGCCGGACACGCCCAAAAGGCCGGACTCACTGTAGAGGAGATGCTCGACTTCGCGCGCCGTCATGCCCCTCTGCTGGAGAAGATAGAGCACCGCGCCCGGGTCGAGCGCTCCGCACCGCGTGCCCATCACCAATCCGTCGAGTGCGGTGAACCCCATCGTCGTGTCGATGCTGCGCCCCCCGTCCATCGCACAGAGGCTGGCCCCGTTGCCGAGATGCGCGGCGATCGTGCGGCCACCGCCTGTATCGGGATCGATCAAACGCAGCTGCCGCGCGATATATTCGTAGGAGATGCCGTGAAAGCCGTAGCGCCGCATGCCCTCTTCGCCAAGCGCGCGCGGCAGCGCGAGGCGCGTCGCAACCGGGGGCTGGCCATGATGGAAGCCGGTGTCGAAGCAGGCGACTTGCAGCAGAGCGGGGCGCAGCCTGGAGACGGCGCGGACCGCGGCGAGATTATGGGGCTGATGCAATGGCGCCAGTGGGCAAAGCGCCTCGAGTGCGGCGAGGAGTGGCGCGTCGACCCGCGCCGGCGCTGAATAGTCGGCGCCCCCATGAACGATCCGATGTCCTACCGCGATCAGATCCTCGCCGACCGAAGCTTCGATCTCCCGCAGCAAATCCTTGAGCAGCGTCTCATGCGTGATCGTGACGTCTTTCGTCCAGCGCCGGTCGGCAAGGACATCCCCCTTCGCATCGCGCGCGATCAGGTGCGGCTCAAGGCCGATATTCTCGATCTTGCCGCTCGCCAGCAAAGAGGGCTCATCAGTGCCCGGCTCGGCGTAGAGCGCGAACTTAAGGCTCGACGAACCGGCGTTGAGGCACAGGATTTCAGCCATCGCGGCGCTGTCCCGCAACGCCGGGAGACGCCTTGGTTGCAGCCCGCGCCAGCAGCACCGCGAGCGCGCAGGAGGCGAGGCGCGTGCGCACGCTGTCTGCCCGGCTGGTGAGGATAATCGGAACGCGCCCGCCGAGCACCACGCCTGCGGCATCGGCGCCGCCCAGGAAGGTCAGCTGCTTTGCGAGCATGTTGCCGGCCTCCAGATTGGGCACCAGCAGGATGTCCGCCCGGCCGGCGACCGGCGAGACGATACTTTTGTCGCGCACGGCCGCCTCGCTGATCGCATTATCGAGGGCGAGCGGTCCATCGAGCAGCGCGCCTTCGATCTGGCCCCGGTCCGCCATCTTGCAGAGCGCCGCGGCATCCAATGTGGTGCGCATCCTTGGATTGACCGTCTCGACGGCGGCGAGGATCGCGACCCTGGGTTGTTCGATCCCGATCACATGGGCAAGGTCGATCGCGTTGCGCGCGATGTCGGCCTTGTCCTCAAGCGTCGGCTCGATGTTAATCGCGGCGTCGGTGATGATGAGCGGGCGCGGATAGCCGGGCACATCCATCACATAGGCGTGGCTGATCCTGCGTTCGGTCCGAAGGCCCATGTCGGACGATACGACCGCGCCCATGAGCTCGTCGGTATGAAGCGAACCCTTCATCAGCAGCGCGGCTTCGCCGGCCCGTACGCGCGCGACGGCTTCGGCGGCGGCGGCGTGGCTGTGCGGGACCCCGATCACCCGGAAGGCGGCAATATCGACACCGGCGTCCTTCGCCGCATTCGTCATACGCGCCGCAGGTCCGATGAGAATTGGAACGACGATGCCGGCGTCGGCGGCCTCAGCCACCGCGCGCATGGCGTCGGCGCTGCACGGATGGACCACGGCCGTGACGCACGCGGATCCGTCCTTGGCGCGCTCCATCAACTGGCGGAAGCGGTCGTGGCTGGCGATCCGCACGTCGGGAAGCGGCATGCGGGGCCGGCTGACTTTCTCGGTGGGCGCCTTGACCTCGGCCTGGCCGCTGATGGCGGTCTCGCCCTTTTGGTTCACGCAGGCGCAGTCGAGAACGATGACATGATGCTCGGCGCGCTTCTGCGCGACGGTGACGCAGGCCGTGATGGTGTCGCCGACGCCCACCGGGCGGGTGAAGCGAAGCGATTGGCCGAGATAGATCGCACCGGGCCCTGGCAGCTCGGTTCCCAGGATCGCCGAGATGAGCCCCGCGCCCCACATGCCATGAGCGATGACCCTGTGGAACATGTCCGTTTCGGCATAGACAGGGTCGAGATGCGCCGGATTCACGTCGCCTGACACCGCCGCGAAGAGCTGGATGTCGTCGGCGGTCAGCGTGCGGGTGAGGCTGGCCGTGTCGCCGACGGCGATCTCGTCGAACGTGCGGTTCTCGATGAGGTTGGCGGTGGCCATGGCTCAGCGCTCCAGCACGTAGCGCCCGGGGGCATCACCGAGCGGCGGATAGTTCCGTTCGGGCGCGCCCATCGACGGTGGGGCGGCCGCCTTGCCCGAGTGCGATCCAAGCCATGAACTCCATTCCGGCCACCACGACCCTTCGCGCAGCTCGGCCCGCTCCAGCCAGGTATCGGGACCTGGCGCCGGGCCATCCTGCATCCGTGTCGCGACGCGAAAGTGGCGATGAGGATGCCCGGGCTCGGAGACGATCCCGGCATTGTGGCCACCGCTCGTCAGCACGAAGCGGATCTCCGCGCCCGTCAGCATGTGGAGCTTGTGGGTCGAGCGCCACGGCGCGACGTGGTCGGTTTCCGTGCCCACCATGAAGATCGGCATGCGCAGCCCCGAGAGCGAGACCGGGTGGCCGCCGGCCTCGTAGCGCCCTTCGGCCAAGTCATTGTCGAGGAACAAGCGCCGCAGATATTGCGCGTGCATGGCATAGGGCATGCGGGTGCCGTCGGCATTCCATGCAATGAGGTCGGTCATCGGCTCGCGCTCGCCCATGAGATAAGTCGAGAGGATGCGCGACCAGACCAGATCGTTGGATCGCAGCATCTGGAAGGCGCCGCCCATCTGACTGCTGTCGAGAAAGCCGCGCGCCCACATCATCGCATCGATCAGGTTGATTTCCGCCTCGTCGATGAACAGGCCAAGTTCGCCCGGCTCGCTAAACTCGGTCTGGGCGGCGAACAGCGTGACGCTCGCCAGACGCTTATCTTCATCGCGCGCCATCGCGGCCGCGGTGATGGCGAGCAGCGTGCCGCCGATACAATAGCCGGCCGCGTGGATCTTCTCGGTGCCGGTAATCGCCTGGATGACATCCACGGCGGCCATCGGCCCAAGCAGGCGATAATCCTCCATGTCGAGATCGCGGTCGGCGCTGTCGGGATTGTGCCAGGAGATGCAGAACACGGTGTAGCCCTGCCCTACCAGCCAGCGGATGAGCGAATTTTCCGGGGAGAGGTCGAGGATGTAATATTTCATGATCCATGCCGGCACGATCAGTATCGGCTCCGGACGCACCGTCTCGGTTGCGGGCGCATATTGGATCAGTTCCATGACCCTGTTGCGAAACACGACCTTGCCAGCCGTGGCTGCGACCTTCTCGCCGACCCGATAGGCCTCCGTGCCCGCTGCGGGCTCCCCGCGTACCAGGCGTTCCAGGTCGTCGCAAAAAAATCGCGCACCCTCGACAAGGCATTGTCCTCCGGTTTCGAGGATGCGCTGCTGGAGCACGGGGTTGGTCGGGATGAAATTGGTCGGGGACACCATGTCGAGCATCTGGCGGGTCGCGAACTCGACGATCGCTTCGTGGTGCCCGGTGACGCCGCTCACGCCGGTCGTCGCGGCATGCCACCATTGCTGCTGGAGCAGGAAGGCCTGCTCGATCAGGTCGAACGGATGGCGCTTCCAGGCTGCGTCGGCGAAGCGCCGATCCTGGGGCAGCGGATCGATCGCCGGCTCGTGATCGCTGCCGGATGCGCTGCGCATGGCATAGTCGGCGAGCCGCATCAGCTTGCGCCCGCCCTTGGCGGCGAGCTGCAGCTGCCTGCCTGGCGAGCAGAGAATGTGCGTCCACCAGTCGGAAAAAGACTGCGCCAAAGTGGCGGGCGACTGGCCTGAAGTCAGCTGCGCGATGGCGGCGAAGCTCGACCGATCCAGCGTCGTGGCCAGACCGTCCAACGGGTCAGGGATATTGCTTCGACTCTGCACATTTTCGCTCCTGCTGCGGTGCAACAAGCCCTGAAGCGCAGGAAGCCTCTGCGCACTCCGTAGTCCTACGGAGGGATTGCCTCGCATATGCCAGCCCCAGAAGTCAGAGCTCAGCACGACATTGCTGTATGAAAAGCGGCCAAATACGATCAGGAGGCTCAGTGCGGTCGCACGGGCGAGCCAGCTATCCCGCCGAACCAGTCCCGCAATACCGGCGAAAGGGTCTGCGGGTTGCCGCCGATATGGCGAAGATCCTCCGCCAGCAGTGGCGGGCGGACTGCGAGGAAATATATCGCGAGGCCCGTCGTGAGAATGCCAAGTGCGATCAGCACCCCGGCCGCCAGAGCGGGTCTGGTCCGAGAGGCGGCCGGCGCTAACATTTTCTGTCGAGACTCAGTTCGGCGATGATGGGACAATCTGGCCGCTCGTCGCCATGACAGCGCTCGGCGAGATCGACGAGGGTCTCGCGCAGGGTCGTCAGCGCTTCGGCCTTGCGCTGCAATTCCTCCGCCCGCGCCAACGCGACCCGCTTTACATCGGCGCTGCTGCGGCCCGTGTCGGCCCACAGGCCGAGCAGGGTCCGGATCTCCTCGATCGGAAAACCGAGATCGCGGGCATTGGCGATGAACCGCAGGCGATGGAGGTCACTCTCGCCATAGTCGCGATAACCCGCTCCCCGGCGCGGCGGCGCCGGGATGAGGCCGATCTTCTCATAATGGCGGATCATCCGCTCCGAGACCCCGCTTTGCTTCGACGCCTCCCCGATGTTCACAGCGCTTTCCGGTTGAGGCGCAGCGCGTTGGTGACCACGCTGACCGAGGAGAGCGCCATGGCGGCGGCCGCGATGATCGGCGAGAGCAGGATGCCGAACAGCGGATAGAGCGCGCCCGCCGCCACCGGCACCCCGGCGACATTGTAGATGAAGGCGAAGACCAGGTTCTGGCGGATGTTGGACATGGTCGCCTGGCTCAGCCGCCGTGCCCGCACGATGCCCATGAGATCGCCCTTGAGCAGCGTCACGCCCGCGCTCTCGATCGCGACGTCGGTGCCCGAGCCCATGGCAATACCGACATCGGCGGCAGCCAGTGCGGGGGCGTCGTTGACCCCGTCGCCGGCCATCGCCACCACGCGCCCCTCGCTTTTCAACCGCGCGACGACGGCACTCTTCTGGTCGGGCAGTACCTCGGCTTCGACATCGTCAATGCCGAGCCGCCTTGCCACCGCCTCTGCTGTGGTGCGGTTGTCGCCGGTCAACATCACCACGCGAATGCCTTCGGCCTTGAGTGCGGCCAGGGCCTCCGGCGTCGTCTGCTTCACGGGATCGGCGATTGCAAAGGCGCCGCCGACGGTGCCGTCGACGCCGATGAAGATCGCGGTGGCGCCATCCCGGCGCAGGGCGTCGGCCTGCTCCGCCAGCGCGTCGGTTGCTATGCCCTCTTCCGAGAGGAACCGCGCATTACCGAGCACGATCCGGCGGCCGTCGACGGTGCCGAGCGCGCCGCGTCCGGTGGGGGAATCGAAGTCGGTGACGTCGCTCGTGGGGATGCCGCGATCCTTGGCGGCCTCGACGATCGCCAGCGCGAGCGGATGCTCGGAGGCCCGCTCGACCGAGGCGGCAAGCCGCAGCAGTTCGGCTTCGTCGAAGCCGGGCGCCGGCACGATCTGGGTGACGGCAGGCCGGCCTTCGGTCAGCGTGCCGGTCTTGTCGACGACGAGCGTGTCGACTTTTTCCATATGCTCGAGCGCTTCGGCATTCTTGATGAGGACGCCGAGCCCGGCGCCGCGGCCAACCCCGACCATGATCGACATCGGCGTGGCGAGACCCAGTGCGCAGGGACAGGCGATGATCAGCACGGCGACCGCCGCAACCAGCCCGTAGGCGAAGCGCGGCTCGGGGCCCCAGATGCCCCAGGCGATGAACGCGACCACCGCGACCGCGATGACCACGGGCACGAACCAGCCCGACACCTGATCGGCCATGCGCTGGATCGGCGCGCGCGAGCGCTGCGCCTCGGCGACCATCTGGACGATGCGCGCCAGCATGGTGTCTCGGCCAACCTTGTCGGCGACGATAACGAGCGCGCCGGTCTGGTTGAGCGTGCCGCCGATCACCGTGTCGGCCTTGGCCTTGGTGACGGGCATGGACTCACCGGTGACCATCGACTCGTCGAGCGAGGAACGGCCGTCCTCGACCACGCCATCGACCGGCACCTTCTCGCCGGGACGCACACGCAGGCGGTCGCCGACCACAACGAGATCGAGGCTGATTTCCTCTTCACTGCCATCGGAGCCGATCCGGCGCGCGGTCTTTGGCGCAAGGTTAAGCAGCGCCTTGATCGCGCCCGAGGTCCGCTCGCGCGCGCGCAGTTCGAGCATCTGGCCGAGCAGCACGAGGACAGTGATCACCGCGGCCGCCTCGAAATAGACGGCAACCATGCCGTCCTCTCCGCGGAAGGCGGGCGGGAACAGCTGGGGCGCGAGCGTCGCGACGACGCTGTAGATCCAGGCGACCCCGGTCCCCATCGCGATCAGGGTGAACATGTTGAGGTTGCGGGTCTTGAGCGAGGCCCAGCCACGCTCGAAGAAGGGCCAGCCCGCCCAGAGCACGACGGGTGTCGCCAGCACGAACTGGATCCATACCGAGATCGACATCGGCACGAGGCGATGGATCGCGGGAAAGAGATGCGCGCCCATCTCGAGGATCAGCACCGGGAGGGCCAGCATCAGGCCGACCCGGAAGCGCCGTGTGAAATCGACCAGCTCATGGCTGGGGCCGCTGTCGGCAGTCACGGTCGCGGGCTCGAGCGCCATGCCGCAGATCGGACAGGATCCGGGATGGTCCTGCCGGATCTCTGGATGCATCGGGCAGGTCCAGATCGTGCCTTCGGGCGCCGCGACCGGCGGCGCTGGCGGGCCGAGATAGCGCTCGGGATCGGCGATGAATTTGGTCCGGCAGCCCGCGCTACAGAAATGATAGCGTTCACCGCCATGCTCGGCTTGATGCGCCGTGGTCGCCGGGTCGACGGTCATGCCGCAGACCGGGTCCTTGACGCCGGTCGCCGCTTTCGCGGCGCTGTGGCCGCCGCAGCAACCGCCGCCATGCGCCGCTCCATGTGTCTCGTTCATCGCCTTGCTCCTTTCGACGCCTGACGATCTAGGGTCTGACACCGTGTCAGGGTCAATACGTAATCGCCTAAGCGGACAAATCGGCGGGCCCGTTCGCCTGGCCGCCATCAGCCAAGGTCATTGGCAACCGTAAGGCCGTGGTCCTGCGCCGGTCGATGCGCCGTAAACAAGTCGATCGCGCCGGTGATGGTCAAAAGCCGAAACGTCTCGGCCACATGCCTGAAGCCGGCCGCCGCGATCAGGCCGGGGAGCACGCCGTCGGCATTGGGCCGGGTATCATCGATGCCATCGAGCCGCTGCACGGTCAGGCGGAAGGCAAGCCGCATGAAACCCTGCTGGCGGCCATAATCGGCGATCACCAGGCGCCCACCCGGGCGCAGCATGGCGAACATGGCGCGCAGGGTTGCCGCCTTCTCCCTGACCGGCATCTGATGCAGCACGAGACTCGACACGACAGCGTCGGCGGTACCCGGGGCCACGTCCCTGGCAAATCCCTGACGCCAGTCGATATCGGCCCGCCGCACAGCGGCCTTGTGCCGCGCGATGTCGAGCGCCTCGGCATCGGGATCGAGACCGATCACCTGCGTCCTGGGCTCGGCTTGCTTGAGCATCAGCGCGAAGCTGCCGGTGCCACAGCCGACGTCGACGACCGTCTCACCGGCTTTGGGCGCCAGGGCGGCGAGCATGGCGGCACGCCACCGCTTCTCCCGCGTCCACAGGCGGATCGCGCGATCATAGTCTTTCGTCGATCCGGTCCCGAGCGGCGGGGTGTAGGATTGCATTGGCTTCTCCCAACGCGAGGCGTCCGAAACGATAAGCTACATCGACATGGGCGGCGATAGTGTCCCCAGCCAGGCGACGAGCCCGAGAATGACGATCGCAAGACCGCCTTCGACGACGAGGCTCGCGCGCAGCAGCGCCTGCGCCCGTGGCGCGTCCTCTTCCTCGATCGCCTGCGCAAGTGCCGGGGTCAGGCGATAACGGTTGAGCGCGGCCAGGCCCAGCATGCCGGCGAACAGCAGCAGCTTGGCGATGAGCAGCAGGCCGTAGGTCGACTGCCCGAGCGAGGCGATGTTGCCCGGACCGACGAGGAACCAGCCGTTCACCGTCCCGGTCAGGATCAGCAGGGCGACGATGATCGTGCCGACGAGGGAGAAGCCCCGCAACGCTTCCTCGGCGAGCGTGACCCGGTCCATGTCTTGAGCGGCGAGATCGTCGGTTGCGAGCCTGGGAAGTACCAGCGCGAGGAATGCGGCAAGCGCGCCGACCCAGGCGCCGGCGGCGAGCAGATGGATGAGATCGGCCCCCAGTTGCAGCCAGCCCGCCTCGCCTTCGCCAGCCGCGCCATGCCCACTCCAGGCGAGGGTCGCGAGTGCGACCGCGCCTGCCAGAGTGGAGGCGATGAAGGCAGGACGGGATTGCCGGCGATAGAAGGGGATGGAGAGCAGAAGAACGAGGAGCGCGACGAGGCGCGCCTTCAGCGCCGTTCCCATGGACGTGCCGTTGAACAGCTCTGCGACCATGGAAAGATCAGGCTGGGTGAGCGGCAGCCCGGTCATGGCCGCTGCCTGCAACGCGAACCCCAGCGCCGACAGCAGGAGGGCGAGACAGGCGAGACCGGCCACCATTGCTACCATCGGCAGATGCCGCTGTACCATCCGGCCGCCGCCGGGCGCATAGAGCGCGAACAGCGGCAGGCCGAACAACAGGCCGAGATCGACGTAGAGCGCCCAGCGGACGGCGACGAGTGCCACGTCGTTCATGGCGTCACTTGACGGTAAAGGCGAGATTGCCCTGGATGCGGTGCGTGTCGGTCGAGACGACGTGCCAGGCGACCTGATAGCTGCCCGCCATGAGCGGCTTGGCGAGCGTCAGCACGAGCGTCTTGTCGCCTTCGACGGACGTCTTGAAGCCGGTTACCGCCATGCGGTGGTTGGGCATGCCGGGCATGCCGGTCATCACGATCTCGGCGCCCGACAGCTTCGGCATCAGACCTTCACTGAAGGTGAGCGTTATACGCGACGGCGCCGGGACGCTGGCGTTGGCGGCGGGCGTCGAGGACACGAGCTTGGGATGGGCGTAGGCCGGAGCCGAAACACTCAGGCCGACGGCGGCGATGGCTGCGAGCGGCGAAAAGAAGCGCATTTGGACATTCTCCTGTCAGTGACATGAGAGAATACGCAGCCGCGACCTGCACCCCTCGCACTTTTCTTTTTGTTCCCGGACAAGGGTTGCCGGACCATCCTGCTTATTGAGAAGTGAAGACGGAGAAACATCATGGACCACCTCGACGACATGCTCAGCCGGTTGCGGGAAGCGCCGCTCGATCCCCGGCTTGCCGGGCTGGACAGCCGCGTCATGGCCGAGATCGCCCGGCTCCAGGCCATGCCCCGCCTGAGCGCCACGACATTCGGTATCGCCGCGGCAGCAGCCTTGTTCCTGGGAATTGCCGGCTCGGCCGTGCCTGTGCGGTCGACCGAAGCCGGGCCGATATCGCCCTTTGACGCGCGGCTCGCGCTCGCTCCTTCGACGCTGCTGAGTTCACAATGATGCGCGACCGCCGGCTCCTGCTCCTCGTCCTGCTGACCTTTGCCGCGGCGATCGCCGGTGTGGTCATCGGCCGCGTCTATGTGGTTCCGGTGCGCCCGGTCGAAAATGAGTTGCACGACCTGCTCCATCGCGATCTGAAGCTGGACACCGCGCAACATAGCCGTCTCGAGACGATCGAGAAGAACTATGCGATCCGGCGTCAGGCACTGGAGGCCGAACTGCGCGCCGATAACGCGCGGCTCGCCGAGGCGATCGAGGCGGAGCATGGCTATGGTCCTCGGGTTGCAGGGGCGGTGGATCGCTCGCACCAGGCGATGGGCGCGCTGCAGAAGGAAACACTCGAGCATATCTTCGCGATGCGGGCCGTGCTGCGCCCGGATCAGACGGACAAGTTCGACGACGCCGTGGTGAAAGCGCTGACGGCCAAGTCCAAATGACCGCGTGCCTCCCCGACTGCTCGGACGGGGAGCTCGCGGCTCTGGCGCTTGGAGGCCGGCAAGCGGCCTATGGCGAGCTGGTCCGCCGGCATCAGGGCTGGGTGCACCGCCTCGTGCGCAGCCATGTCGGGAACCGCGACGAAGCGCTCGACGTGACCCAGGCGAGCTTCGTCGCCGCCTTCGCCGCACTCAACCGCTATGACGCTGCGCGACCTTTTCCGGTCTCGATGTCGCGGATCGTCATCAACAAATGCCATGACTGGCGCCGCCGCCGCGCGGTCCGCAACTTCTTCTCCCACGCGCTGGCGCTGGGGGAAGCCGAACATGTCGTCGACGAGGCGCCACTACCCGACCAGGCGATCGGCGCCGAGCAGCAGCTGGCAGAGGCCATGAAAGCGATCGCCGCCCTGCCCGCATCGCTCAAGGACACGCTCGTCTTGCGGACGATCGATGAGAAATCGGAAGCCGAAACCGCCGAGATTCTCGGCATCTCCTGTAAACGCTCGCGCTAAATGGCGGCGTTCTGATCGCGCTA
>NZ_JAKNQR010000042.1:0-380 GCF_036890205.1 Sphingomonas panaciterrae | reverse complement strand
CTATGACGTGCGCACCTTCGAGGTCCGGCTGCATCCGGTTACGCCGATTGCAAAGTTGCGCCCGGGAATGAGCGTCCTGTTCGACTGGCCGCAATGAACGCGTTCCGGCAGGCTCTCACGCTTGAGCTGCGTCATCTTCGTCACGAATACTGGGACCTGGCGGGGCTGACTCTGGTGCCCGGCATCCTGATCTTCATCGTCGCCGCCACCTTCTGGCAGGGGCCGATGCGTCAGCTGCCGCTGGCCGTTGTGGATAGTGACGGCAGCACCGCTAGCCGGGCCATCATCCGCGCGCTCGACGCATCACCGCTCGTTCATCTCACGGGGCTCTATCCGGGCGAGGTCGAGGCCGTTCGTGCGGTCCGCGCGGGCAACGTCAT
>NZ_JAKNQR010000041.1:0-413 GCF_036890205.1 Sphingomonas panaciterrae | reverse complement strand
AACCATGCCGTGCCGGCCAGCCGTGTCCGTCGGCTCGCCGTTGAGGCGACGCCGCTCGGCAACACGCCGGCCAGCTTCGAATGGTTCCTGGGCCTGCTGATCTTTCCGGCGGTTCTTCACCTCGTGGCCGCCTGCGTCTGTGCGATGGCAATCGGCCGCGAGTTGCGGGAAGGGTCACTGTCCGACTGGGCATCGGCCAGCGGCAGGGTTGCGCCGGCTCTGGCGGGCAAGATGCTGCCCTATGTCGCCGCCATCAGCCTGTGGGGCATCGTCTGGCTTCTTTATCTCACTCTGGCGCGCGGATGGCGCATCGAGGGGAGCCTGCCGCTGATCGCATTAGGGCAGACGCTGTTCTACGCGGCGACCGCAGCAATTGCGGCCCTGCTCGTCGCGGTGACACGCGAAACCGCGAC
>NZ_JAKNQR010000040.1:0-751 GCF_036890205.1 Sphingomonas panaciterrae | reverse complement strand
GGTCGCCGGTGACGGTAACCTCGACCTCGATGAGGTCGAGCACCTGGCGCGCGGCGATGTCGAGCGGGCGACCACTGGTCTGGTCGAAGTCCTTCTGAAACAGGTCGGCACCGCCACGCTCCAATCCGAACAGCCAGAGCAGCTGCTGTTCGATCGAGCTGTCGTGCGGGCAGAGCAGAGCGAGCAGGTCGCCGTCGCGCGGCATGCACAGGAACAGGGTGTCACTGGCGTGCGCGCGGTACACCACGTCCTCTGCGGCCGCCGGATAATAGAGGCGGTACTCGGGTCCACGATGCGACTTGCCGCGACGGCTGTCGTACCACGTACCGGTGAGCGGCAGCACCAGCGGCGGTGCATCATCCGAAAGCCACACCCATTTGACCGGCACCGCCACCTTTTCCGATGGCGTACCCAGAAACGCGCGGAAGCTGTCGACACCCTGAAACTCGTGGCCGCGTGATACCGTGGGATCGACTTCGGTACCGGTCACGCTCTTCACACCCACGCCGGTGAAATACTGCGAGAGCGATCCTGCCTGCATGCGTTCTGACGTCCCTTCAGGTGGCCGTTGATGCTAAATGGGCGCGCTGAACACGGCAAGGCTGGCGCGGGACGCGGTTGCGGACGCGGGGATCAGGCGCCAGGTCACGTCCTCTGGACGACAGTCTGGTGAAACAGCTCGTACATCTCGGAGCGCCAAACCGGATGAAGGCCATTCGTTCATGCGCCGGAGCCCGGCAGCTAAGCGCCC
>NZ_JAKNQR010000004.1:0-256582 GCF_036890205.1 Sphingomonas panaciterrae | reverse complement strand
GCCAGGCATTGCAGCTTGCGTGTGTACGATTAAACGAACCCATTCATCTTGTCGTCCATCAAGGACACACCGTCGCCTCCGCTAATCACGGAGGCGTTCGTGTTTCCATAACGGACAAAACCAAGTGTCGCGGGGTGGAGCAGCCCGGTAGCTCGTCAGGCTCATAACCTGAAGGTCACAGGTTCAAATCCTGTCCCCGCAACCAAACACACACACACACATACGCCGCCCTTCGGGGCGGCGTTGTCGTTTGTACGGCTTGGCCAAGGAACTGGAACGCACCAGCTCTGGCGCGGCAACCATCCTCGCTCAGCTGCGGCAGACCGACCTCTTCCACATCCGACTAGAGCGGCCGCGCAAAGCTGTCCTCGTCGGAACCAGCGCGGACAATGCGTTCCAACGCCGCGGTCAACGACGTCCGCCGACCGCGCTCTGCCTGCATGTGCGGTGCCCACAAGAGCGCAATGTCACGCGTGAAGTCGAACCCCTCCAGCGGGACCATTATGATGCCCGGCTCCGCCAAGGTGCGGGGCATGATGGTGACGCCCAACCCAGCTCTGACGTAGCTCACCGCCTTGGCCTCACTGGTAGTCCGCGCCGCAAAGAAGGGGCGGACGCCGTGAGCGGTGAAGAAGCGGCTCGTTTCCGGCAGCAATTCGCACTGACGGCGCAGGATCATCGCGTCGTTCATCAGTTCCTCGACCCGCACCGTGCGGCGTGCCGCCAGCCGGTGGTTACGGCTCAAAGCGAGCTGGTAGCTTTCGCGGTTGAGCCGCTGGGCAGCGCCACCCGCATCACCCTCCCGCAGGATCGTCACTGCGGCGTCGATGCGGCCTCGACCGAGGCGGCCGCGCAGGTCGCGTTCGCTGCCCTCGACGATTTCGATCCGCGCGCCATCGCGAAACAAGTCCGCGTCGCCGAGCAGTTCCTCGATCCAGCGGCGGGCGATCGTCGTCAGGACGCCGAGCCGCAGCGTCTGCGGCGCGCTGCTGCCCGCAACGTCGCGCTCCGCTGCGGCAAAGCCCGCCTCGATCGTCCGCGCATGAAGCAGCAGCTTGGCGCCGGCATCGGTCAGCGCCACGCGCCGGTTGGTGCGACTGAATAGCGGCCCGCCCAGCAGCTTCTCGAGCTTCGCGATCCCTACCGACAGCGTCGGCTGGGACACATTGCATGCCGCCGCCGCCCGCGAGAAATTGCCGGTCGTCACCACCGCGAGAAAATAGCGTAGGTGATAGCGCTCGATCATAGAGCGCATCTATAACGTGCTTCCCGCGCTTTCAATTTCCCAAATGGCGCCGCTGATCCTAGGTTGCCGCCAAAGGATCGATCGGAGGCTGACATGGCGGATCTGGATTTCAGGCTGGGTGAAATGGCGGACACGATCCGCGCGACCACGCGGCGCTTTGCGCTCGACCGGATCGAGCCGATCGCGGCGCGGGTGGATGCGGAGGACAGCTTCCCGCGCGATCTGTGGCCGGAGATGGGTGCGCTCGGTCTGCACGGCATCACCGTCGAGGAAAAGGACGGCGGCCTTGGCCTCGGCTATCTCGAACATCTGATCGCCTGCGAGGAAGTCAGCCGCTCCTCCGCCGCGATCGGCCTCAGCTATGGTGCGCATTCCAACCTTTGCGTGAACCAGATCCGCCGCTGGGCGAGCGAGGAGCAGAAGGCGAAGTACCTGCCGGGGCTCATCTCCGGCGAACATGTCGGCAGCCTCGCCATGTCTGAGGCGGGCGCGGGTTCGGATGTCGTGTCGATGAAGCTGCGCGCCGACAAGGTCGATGGCGGTTGGCGGCTGAACGGCACCAAATTCTGGATCACCAACGCGCCTCATGCGGACACATTGGTGGTCTATGCCAAGACCGCGCCCGACGCCGGCTCGAAAGGCATCACCGCCTTCCTGATCGAAAAGGATTTCCCCGGTTTCTCGATCGGGCAGAAGATCGACAAGGTCGGCATGCGCGGCTCCCCCACGGCGGAGCTGGTGTTCGACGATTGCTTCGTGTCCGATGACCAGGTGATGGGGCCGCTGAACGGCGGCGTCAAAGTGCTGATGTCCGGCCTCGATTATGAGCGCGTGGTGCTGTCGGGCATCCAGATCGGCATCATGCAGGCCTGCCTCGACGTGGTGCTGCCCTATGTGCGGGAGCGCAAGCAGTTCGGCCGGCCGATCGGCGACTTTCAGCTGATGCAGGCCAAGGTGGCGGACATGTATGTCGCGCTCAATTCCTCGCGCGCTTATTGCTACGCGGTCGCCCAGGCGTGCGACGCGGGGCAAACGACACGCTTCGATGCCGCCGGCTGCATCCTGCTGGCGTCCGAGAATGCGGTGAAGGTTGCGGGCGAGGCGATCCAGGCGCTGGGCGGCGCAGGCTATACCCGTGACTGGCCGGTCGAGCGTTATTGGCGCGACGCCAAGCTGCTCGACATCGGCGCCGGTACCAATGAAATCCGTCGCATGCTGGTCGGCCGTGAGCTGGTCGCCGGCGACGCGCCGCGCGCGCAATAGGGAGCGGCCATGCCACGTATCGCAACGCAGGTGTCGGCGTCGTCCGACGATTTCCAGGCCAACGCCGCGCACAATCGCACGCTCGCGGACGATCTGCGCGCCACCATCGCCCGCACCGCGCTCGGCGGGTCGGAGCAGCATCGCGCCCGCCATGTTGCGCGTGGCAAGCTGCTGCCGCGCGACCGGGTCGAGCGGCTGCTCGATCCCGGCTCGCCGTTCCTTGAGATCGGCGCGCTGGCCGCCAACGGCATGTATGACGATGGCGCGCCGGGCGCCGGCATGATTGTCGGCATCGGCCGGGTGTCGGGCCGCGAGTGCATGATCGTCGCCAATGACCCGACGGTGAAGGGCGGCGCCTACTTCCCGATGACGGTGAAGAAGCATCTGCGCGCGCAGGAGATCGCGCACGAAAACCATCTGCCGTGCATCTATCTCGTCGACAGTGGCGGGGCGAACCTGCCGCACCAGGCGGAGGTATTCCCCGACCGCGATCACTTCGGTCGCATCTTCTTCAACCAGGCGCAGATGTCCGCGAAGGGCATTCCGCAGATCGCCTGCGTGATGGGCAGCTGCACTGCCGGCGGCGCCTATGTCCCGGCGATGTCCGACGAAAGCGTCATCGTGCGCAACCAGGGCACGATCTTCCTGGCCGGCCCCCCGCTGGTGAAGGCCGCGACGGGCGAGGTCATCTCCGCCGAGGAACTGGGCGGCGCGGATACGCATGGTCGCAAGTCCGGCGTCGTCGATCATGTCGCCGAGAATGACGAACATGCCCTCCTGATCGTGCGCGACATCGTCGCCACGCTTAACCGGCCCAAGGCGATCGATATCGAGATCACCGCCCCCGTGCCCCCGCGGCTGGACCCGGCGGACCTCTACGGCATCGTGCCGCAGGACGTGCGCGCGCCCTATGACGTGCATGAGGTGATCGGGCGGATCGTCGACGGCTCCGAATTCCATGAGTTCAAGCCGCTCTACGGCACCACGCTCGTCTGCGGCTTTGCCCGCATCTGGGGCATGCCGGTGGCGATCCTCGCCAACAATGGCGTGCTGTTCTCCGAAAGCGCGCTGAAGAGCGCGCATTTCATCGAACTGGCCTGTCAGCGGCGCGTGCCGCTGCTGTTCCTGCAGAACATCTCCGGCTTCATGGTCGGCGGCAAATATGAGGCGGAGGGAATCGCCAAGAACGGCGCCAAGCTCGTCACCGCCGTGGCCACCGCCTCGGTGCCCAAGATCACCGTGCTGATCGGCGGCAGCTTCGGCGCGGGCAATTACGGCATGGCCGGCCGCGCCTACAGCCCGCGTTTCCTGTTCACCTGGCCCAATGCCCGCATCTCTGTGATGGGCGGCGAGCAGGCCGCCAGCGTGCTCGCCACGGTGCACCGCGATGCCGAGACGTGGACGGCGGAGGAGGCCGAGCAGTTCAAGGCGCCAATCCGCCAGAAATATGAGGATGAGGGCAATCCCTATTATGCCACCGCCCGGCTGTGGGACGATGGCATCATCGATCCGGTGCAGACCCGCGACGTGCTGGGCCTTGCCTTCTCCGCGGCGCTGAACGCCCCGATCCCTCAGACGCCGTCCTTCGGCGTGTTCCGGATGTAATGGCCATGATCGACAGTCTCCTTATCGCCAATCGCGGCGAGATCGCGCGCCGCATCATCCGCACCGCGCGCCGCCTCGGCATCCGCACCATCGCGGTCCATTCCGATGTCGACGCCGGCATGCCCTTCGTGCGCGAGGCGAATGAGGCGGTGTGCATCGGCACCGCTGCTGCCGCCGACAGCTATCTGCGGCAGGACCGCCTGCTGGACGCCGCGCGCGCGACCCGCGCACAGGCGATCCACCCCGGCTACGGCTTCCTGTCCGAAAATGCGGAGTTCGCCGAGGCGGTGGTTGCCGCGGGCCTCGTCTGGGTCGGTGCGCCGCCGGCCAGCATCCGCGCCATGGGGCTGAAGGATGCCGCCAAGGAACGGATGATCGCCGCCGGCGTGCCGGTCACGCCGGGCTATCTCGGCGCCGACCAGTCGCCCGACCGCTTGCGGGCGGAGGCGGATGCGATCGGCTACCCCGTGCTGATCAAGGCGGTCGCCGGGGGTGGCGGCAAGGGGATGCGCAAGGTCGACGCCGCGGCCGATTTCGACACCATGCTGGAAAGCTGCAAGCGCGAGGCCGCGGCCTCGTTCGGTGACGATCGCGTGCTGATCGAAAAATACATCCTGTCGCCCCGCCATATCGAGGTGCAGGTGTTCGGCGACACAATGGGCAATGTCGTCCATCTGTTCGAACGCGATTGCTCGCTGCAGCGCCGCCACCAGAAGGTGATCGAGGAAGCGCCGGCGCCGGGCATGGACCCGGAAACCCGCGCCGCAATCTGCGACGCGGCGGCGCGCGCTGCCCAGGCGGTCGATTATGTCGGCGCGGGTACGATCGAATTCATCGCCGACGGCTCTGAGGGGCTTCGCGCGGACCGCATCTGGTTCATGGAAATGAACACCCGGCTTCAGGTCGAACACCCGGTGACCGAGGCGATCACCGGGCAGGATCTGGTCGAATGGCAGCTGCGCGTCGCCTCGGGTGAGCCGCTGCCGCTGCGGCAGGAGGATTTGGCGATCGACGGCTGGGCCATGGAGGCACGGCTCTACGCGGAAAATCCCGCCAGCGGCTTCCTTCCCTCCACCGGCCCGCTCGATCGGCTGCGCTTCCCCGCCGGCGTTCGCATCGACAGCGGCGTCGAGGAAGGTGGCGAGGTCACGCCCTTCTACGATCCGATGATCGCCAAGCTGATCGTGCATGGTGACACCCGCGCCGCCGCCGCCGCGAAGCTGGCCGAGGCCGCGCGGCAGGTTCAGGTCTGGCCGGTGCGCACCAATGCCGGTTTCCTCGCGCGCGCCGCTGCGGACGGTGATTTCGTCGCTGGCCGGATCGATACCGGCTTCATTGAGCGGCATGCCGACCGGCTGATCCCCGGCGCGACGCCGTCGGAATCGGTGCTTCAGGCGGCGGCTGCCGCGATCGTGCCGGCGCCGAGCGGCGATCCGTGGCAGGATCTGGTCGGCTTCCGCGCCAATGCCCCGGCGGTACGGCGCGTGGAGGTGGAGGTCGACGGCACGCCCTATCTGGTCGAGCGTACCGTCGCACCGGCCGCCACGATCGACGGCGATGTGCTGTATCTCGACGGCGAGGCATGGTCCTTCGGCCTGCCGCGCGCGGATCATGCGGGCGGCACAGGTGAGGGCGATGGCGCGATCATGTCACCGATGCCCGGCCGGGTCATCGCGGTTCTCGTCAAGGAAGGGCAGGCGGTCGCCCGTGGTGAGCGGCTGCTGGTGCTGGAAGCGATGAAGATGGAGCAGGCACTGCTCGCGCCGTTCGACGGCGTGGTCGGCGCGCTGAAGGTGGCGGCTGGTGAGCAGGTGCCCGAAGGCACGCTGCTGGCCCGGATCGAAGTGGGAGAGGGCTGATGGCGGGACGCTATTTCGATCAATGGCAGGTGGGCGACCGTCTGGTACATGAGATCCGCCGAACGGTCACGGAAACGGACAACCTCCTGTTTTCCACCATGACCCACAATCCGCAGCCCCTGCACCTCGATGTCGAGGCGGCGCGGGCCAGCGAGTTCGGCCAGATCCTCGTCAACGGCACCTTCACCTTCGCGCTGATGGTGGGGCTATCGGTCGGCGACACCACGCTCGGCACGCTGGTCGCCAATCTCGGCTATGACAAATTGGTCATGCCGAAGCCGGTGTTCATCGGCGACACGCTGCGCGCCGAGAGCGAGGTGCATGAACTGAAGGAAAGCCGCTCGCGCCCTGGGGCCGGCATCGTTACCTTCGCGCACCGGCTGCTGAACCAGCGTGACGAGGTCGTCTGCCAGTGCCTGCGCTCGGCGCTGATCAAGAAATCGACCGCCTGAGCGGGTTCTGGTGTGCGCCGGCGGTCACCTGCCGGCGCACCAGCGATCCTTTAGAGCGCGAAGATCTTGCCCGGGTTGAACAGGTTCTTCGGGTCCATCGTCCGCTTCAGCATGCGCATGATGTCGACGGCATCGCCCAGTTCGGCGACCAGCCAGTCCTGCTTGCCAAGGCCGATGCCATGCTCGCCCGTACAGGTGCCGTCCATCGCCAGCGCGCGCTCCACGATCCGCGCATTGACCGCGGCGACCTCCGCCAGTTCGTCGGGTGACGTCGGGTCGATCGAGAAGATGACGTGGAAATTGCCGTCGCCGACATGGCCGACGATCGTCGCCGGCACGCTGCACGTCGCCAGATCCGCCTGGGTCGCCAGGATGCACGCCGGCAGCCGGCTGATCGGTACGCACACGTCGGTTGACCAGCCGACCGCATTGGGCCGCAGGTTCACCGCCGCCCAATAGGCCTCGTGCCGCGCCTTCCACAGCCGCGCGCGTTCCTCCGCCAGCGTCGACCAGGCGAAATCGCCGACGCCATTCTCCGCCGCCAGCGCCTCCACCGTCGCGACCTGTTCGGCGACGCCGGCGGGCGATCCATGGAATTCAAAGAACAGGGTCGTCGTCTCCGGTAGGTCCAGCTTCGACCAGCGATTGACCGCCCGGATCTGCATCACGTCGAGCAGTTCGACCCGCGCCAGCGGCACGCCCGACTGGATCGACTGAACCACCGTATCCACCGCCCCCTGCAACGTCGCGAAGCCGCAGACCGCGGCGGAAATCTGCTCCGGGATCGGATGCAGCCGAAGCGTCACTTCGGTGATGATCCCAAGTGTTCCGTCGGCGCCGACGAACAGCCGTGTCAGGTCATAGCCGGCGGCCGACTTGCGCGCCCGGCTGCCGGTCCTGATGACCTTCCCATCGGGCGTGACGACGGTCAGCGCCAGCACCGCCTCGCGCATCGTGCCATATCGTACCGCGTTGGTGCCGCTGGCGCGCGTCGACGCCATGCCGCCGATCGTGGCATTGGCGCCGGGGTCGATCGGGAAGAACAGCCCCATGTCGCGCAGGTGCAGGTTCAATTCCTCGCGCCGGCACCCCGCCTGAACGGTGCAGTCGAAATCCTCGGCATGGACAGCGAGGATCGCGTTCATATCCGACATGTTGACGCTGACCCCGCCATGGATCGGCAGCGCATTGCCCTCGATCGATGTGCCGGCACCAAAGGGCACGATCGGCACGTCATGCGCGGTGCACAGCTGGACCAGATCGACGACATCCTGCGTGCTGCGGGCGAACAATACCGCGTCCGGAGGAGCGGGGCCGAAATGTGCCTCTGAGCGGCCATGTTGCGCCAGCATCGCGCCGCTCTCATGCCATTGGTGGCCGAACCGCTCCCGCGCCGTTTCGAGAAAGGCCGGGGCAAGTGGCGGACGGGCGGGGGAAGGGGCGTGGTGCATCCCCCGATCCTGCCCCGAAAGCGGCCCGATGAGAACCGCGGTCATGCGCGATGGCTATGGCCGTCGCGCCGATTTGCCTGCCCCGCCGCGACCGGCGTCGTTGCTTTACCCCCTCGATCCGCCATCCTTGCGTCCTTCTCGCGAAAGGACCGCTCTTTGACCGCTCGCCCCATGCTTCGTGCCGCTCTTCTCGCCGGCGTGTTCCACCTCGCCACCGCTTCCCCCGCAGCGGCTCAGGTCGACCCGGCAAGGCTGGACGCGCTGAAGACGGAGGCAGCGGCGAAGGTCGATCGTCAGGCGAAGATGGTTCAGGAGATGGTCGATTCCCTGTTCAGCTTCGGCGAACTGGGCATGCAGGAGGTCGAATCCTCGCGCTACATCACTGCGGTTCTCGAAAAGAACGGCTTCAAGGTGGTGCGCGGCGTGGCGGGCATCCCCACCGCCTGGACGGCGACCTGGACCAACGGCAGCGGCGGCCCGGTGATCGCGGTCGGCTCCGACATCGACGGCATCCCCAAGGCCAGCCAGAAGCCGGGCGTCGCCTGGCGCGAGCCGCTGGTGGCTGGAGCACCGGGCCACGGCGAGGGGCATAATTCCGGCCAGGCGGTGAACATCGCCGCCGCGATCGCGGTCAAGGAACTGATGACGCGTGAGAAGATCCCGGGCACGCTGATGCTGTGGCCCGGCGTTGCGGAGGAGCCGGTTGCCGCCAAGGCCTTCTTCGTGCGCGACGGTCTGTTCAAGGATGCCGACGCGGTCCTCTTCACCCATGTCAGCTCCAACCTCGCCACCAACTGGGGACAGCCGAGCGGGACAGGCGGCGTGTCCGTCCTCTACACTTTCTCAGGCGAATCGGCGCATTCCGCGGGCGCCCCGTGGCGCGGCCGCAGTGCGCTGGACGCGGTCGAACTGATGGACGCCGGCTGGAACTTCCGCCGCGAGCATCTGCGACCTGAGCAGCGCTCCCACTATGTGATCAAGGACGGCGGTGACTTCCCCAACGTCGTGCCCTCGGAGGCGACCGTCTGGTATTATTTCCGCGAACAGAGCTTCGCGGACATCCACAAGAATTTCGAGATCGGCACCAAGATCGCCAAGGCCGCCGCGATGATGACCGACACGACGGTCAGCCACCGCATCATCGGCACCGCAGCGCCGCAGCACATGAACCGCCCGATGGCGGAGGCGGCCTATGCCAACATGCAGAAGATCGGTCTGCCGACATGGACGGCGGAGGAGCAGCAATTCGCCCGCGCGGTGCAGAAGCTGGTCGGGGGCAAGGAGACCGGGCTCGACACCGAACTGGGCAAGCTGACCCCGCCAGATGCCGAGCCCAAGAGCGGCGGATCGGACGACATCGGCGACGTGTCCTGGACCCGGCCGACGATTACGATCCGCTATCCATCCAACATCCCGAACCTTCCCGGGCACAATTGGTCAAACGCCATCGCGATGGCGACGCCGATCGCGCACAAGGGGGCGATTGCCGGGGCGAAGGCGATGGCGATGACCATGCTGGACCTGTTCCTTGATCCCCGGTTGCTTGCCGATGCCAAGGCCTATTTCACCGAGGTCCAGACGAAGGACGTCAAATATCAGCCCGTCCTGACCAACGAGAAACCCTATATCGAGATGAACGCCGATATCATGGGCGCCTATCGGGAGCGGATGCGCCCGTTCTACTACAACCCCGCGAAGCACCGGACCTATCTGGACCAGATCGGGGTGAAGTGGCCGTCGATCACCCAGCCGTGAAACAGCCCTTTTCCAGCGCGATCCCGGCGAGGTTCTGTGTCCGCTTTACGTGGCGCAGCCTGAGGGCGCTGCCCGGCGGCACCAGCGCCTGAAAGGTCAGCAGGTGGTGGCGCAGCGCCGGCGGCGTGCGCGCGCGTCCCCCTGCCTGGCGAATTACGGGCAGGCAGTCGCCGAGCAGGATGGACTCGCGATACGCCTGCGCGAGGGCAAGGCGAGCGGCGGCGATCAGCGCCAGCCACTCCGCCTCCATGCTCGTCCCCGCGCCAAGCTGACGCGTGACGTGCGCGCGCCCGCCAGCGACCACTGCAATCTCCATGCCCGCGGGCAGCGGGCGCAGCCCGCCGTCGAAGTAGATCTTCATGCGCGGCGATAGGCGCCGGGGGCGAGATCACCCAGCGACCAGTCACCGATCTGCCAGCGCACCAGCCGCAGCGTTGGGTGACCGACCGCCGCAGTCATCCGGCGGACCTGCCGGTTGCGGCCCTCGCGAATGGTCAGCCGCAGCCAGCAATCGGCTATGTTGGCGCGAAAGCGGATCGGGGGATCGCGCGGCCAGATCGCTGGCGGATCGATCCGCTCCACCTCTGCCGGGCGCGTCGGTCCGTCCTTCAACCTCACCCCGCCGCGCAGCGCGTCGAGTGCGTCACCCGCCGGCTCACCCTCCACCTGCACCAGATAGGTTTTCGCCAGCTTGAAGCGCGGATCCGCGATGCGCGCCTGCAACCGGCCGTCATCGGTCAACAGCAGCAGCCCCTCGCTATCGCGATCAAGGCGGCCCGCGGGATAGACGCCCGGCACATCGATGAAGTCCGACAGCGTGGCGCGCTTGGTGGGGGAGCCGCGATCGGTAAACTGGCTCAGCACGTCATACGGCTTGTTGAACAGCAGCAGCGTCATCGCGCTGCGGCGATGCTTTGGGCAACCGCTTCGGCCGTTCGGATGCCGTCCACCGCCGCGGACAGGATGCCACCGGCGTAGCCAGCGCCCTCGCCAGCGGGGAACAGCCCGGCGGTGTTGAGGCTCTGGCCATCCTCGCCGCGGGTGAAGCGCACCGGCGACGACGTGCGCGTCTCCACGCCAGTCATCACGACATCGGGATGGTCATAGTCGCGGATCTGGCGTCCAAACACCGGCAGCGCCTCACGCATCGCGGCGATGACGAAATCGGGCAGGCATAGCGACAGGTCGGTCGGCTCGACGCCGGGCTTGTACGACGGCGTCACCGATCCAAGCGACGTGGAGGGGCGACCGGCCAGGAAGTCTCCCACCCGCTGCGCCGGCGCCTTGTAGTTCGATCCGCCAGCCACGAACGCCTGCTCCTCCAGCTGGCGTTGCAGCGCGATCCCGGCCAGCGGGTCGCCCGGATAGTCGCGCGCCGGATCGATCGCGACGACGAAGCCGGAATTCGCATTGCGCTCGTTGCGGGAATATTGGCTCATCCCGTTGGTGGCGACCCGCCCTTCCTCCGAAGTGGCGGCGACGACGGTGCCGCCCGGACACATGCAGAAGCTGTAGACGGTGCGCCCGTTCGAGCAGTGATGCGAGATGTGATATTCCGCCGCACCCAGGATCGCATTTCCGGCCTCATGGCCGAAGCGGGCGCGGTCGATCCATGATTGCGGATGCTCGATCCTGACACCGATCGAAAAGGGTTTCGCCTCGGCATGGACGCCCGCAGCGTGCAGCATGGCGAAAGTGTCGCGCGCACTGTGCCCGATCGCCAGCACGACATGATCGGCCTCCAGATACGATCCGTCATGCAAGTGCAGCCCGCGCACCTGCCGCTCGCCGGCCGCGTTCGTCTGCACGTCCAGCCCGTCGACTCGGGTGCCGAAGCGATATTCGCCGCCAAGCTCCTCGATCGAAGCGCGCATGCTCTCGACCATGGTGACCAGGCGGAAGGTGCCGATGTGCGGATGCGCTTCGGTCAGGATCTCGGGCGGCGCACCGGCCTTCACGAACTCGGTCAGTACCTTGCGGTTGAGGTGCCGGGGATCCTTGATCCGGCTGTACAGCTTTCCATCGGAAAAGGTGCCGGCGCCGCCCTCGCCGAACTGTACGTTTGACTCGGGGTTCAGCACGCTACGCCGCCATAGCCCCCATGTGTCCTTGGTCCGCTCCCGCACCAGCTTGCCGCGTTCCAGCACGATCGGTCGGTGGCCGGCCTGCGCCAGGATCAGGGCGGCGAACAGGCCGCATGGCCCAGCACCGATCACTACTGGCCGTCTTGTACCGGCCGGCGGCGCGGCGGGCAGGTGGTAGCGGGTGTCCGGGGTCAGCTGGATATCGCGATCGCGGCGAAAGCGGGCGAGTACCGTCGCCTCGTTCTTCACCGCGACATCAATGGAATAGACCAGCGCGATGTTGTTCTTGTCGCGCGCATCATGGCCGCGCCGGGCGATCGTATAGCGGATCAACTCGCGCGGCGTGATCCGCAGCCGGCGGCAGATCGCGGCCGGCAGCGCCTCGTCGGCATGGTGTAGCGGCAGTTTCAGTTCACTGATGCGTAGCATGCCAGCGCTCTACACCGCCGGTCGACGAGCGCCAGACGGCTGATCCCGCTCGGTTCTCCCGTCTGGTCCCGCGGCCTCTTCCAGTGCCGCGACCTCGAACTCATATCGTTCCCAGCCGCGCTGCCGTGCCGCTTCCTCGCTGGCGGCTTTCTTGCCGGTCGCCTCCTTCAGCGACTTGGCATGACCCCAGAATACCTCCGTCTTGCCGCCGGGCAGATACGCCACCAGCCGCCAATAATGGGTGAAGGGGGCATTGGTCGGCCCGATCGTCTTCACATAGCCGTCGGCCATGGTCGCTGTGAGGTAGCGCTTTCGTTTCGCCATGCGCCGATCTTGAACCATCGTGGGGCCGCCAATCAGGCAGACGCCAAAGGGCATAGAGACTAGGGAGCGATTGCAGCTTTGGAAACTCTTTCTTCCATGATCGGCAGTTTCTGCTAAGCGGGCGGGCATATGGCAGGTTTCAAACTCCCCACGTTCAATGATCGTGCGGCCGCTTCGCGCGCCGCGAAGCAGCGCGCTGTCGAAAAGCAGCGCACCAAGACGGCGCCGGATCCAGAGGCAGCCGCGGCCCGCGCGGCCGCGCTTGCCGCGAAGGAGGCCGCTGCGGCCGAGCGCCGGGCAGCCCACAAGGCCGCGATCGAGGCCGAAAAGGCCGCCAAGGCAGAGCAGCGGGCCAAGGCACAGGCCGAGGCCGACGAAGCAGCTGAGCGGGCCGCAGCCGCGCGCCGTGCGGCGCCGGTGCCCCACATCCCGACCGCGGCCGAGCTGAAGGCGGCGCGCGACGCGCGCTACGCCGCGCGCAAGGCTCGCCAACGCAAGTGACCCCGCGCGAGCTGGTCGGCATCGCCGAGGTGCCGGGCGGTCCGCCGCTGCGACTGTTCCGCCGCGGCAAAGACTTCATGATCGTGCTCGAGCGTAACGAGCTGATGAGCACGCGGATGAGCGGCTCTGAGGTGGCGCTCGGCACGCTGGCATGCCAGCGGCTCGTCGGCCGCCCCGCGCCCCGGCTGTTGATCGGCGGCTATGGCATGGGCTTCACGCTGCGCGCAGTGCTCGGCCTCGTCGGCAAGGATGCCGACGTGGTCGTCGCCGAACTGGTGCCCGGCATCATCGAATGGGCGCGCGGCCCGATGGTGGACCTGACCGACGGCTGCCTCGATGATCCGCGCGTCGCGCTCGAAATGGGCGACGTGGGTGACATCATCCGCCGCCAGACGGGCGGCTATGATGCGATCCTCCTTGACGTCGATAACGGCCCGGACGGCCTGACCCGTCCGGCGAACGACAGTATCTACACTGTTCGCGGGCTTGAGGCAGCATGGCGCGCCTTGCGACCCGGTGGGATCCTGGCGGTCTGGTCCGCCGCGCCCGACCCGGTATTTGCGCGCCGTCTGGGCAGCGTCGGCTTCAGCGTTGACGAGGTGCGCGTGAAAGCGCGCGACAACGGAAAGGGCGCGACACACATCATCTGGTTCGCCCGCCGGGACTGATCGGTACCATTACGTAGATTGCGCCAGAACGGCGCTAAACCGAACATCTCCGCATGAATTGCGCCACACAGCCGCACGGACTGATGGGGGCGCACAGGAATGCATGGCCGCGCGGCACTTCGCGATGATTGTCACGGCAATGGACAGATCGCCCCTACGATCACGATCGGCCTGCTGTGGCATTCGCTGAACTCCGGCAATCTCGGGATCGGCGCGCTGACGCTGGCCAATCTTGCCATCGCGCGGGACGCGGCGGGCCGGGCGGGACTGACGCCGCGCTTCGTCATCATGGGTGCGCGGGAGTCCGCACCGCCGCCGTTCGCCGGCCTCGATATACAGTGCGTTGCGATCGACTCTCGCGCGCTGAAGCCGGGCGGCGCCATCTGGCGCGCGATGGGGGAGGTGGACTGCGTCCTCGATATCGGGGCAGGTGACAGCTTCACCGACATCTACGGCCCGCGCCGTTTCCTCTTCCTCACGCTGACCAAGCTGTTTGCCCTCGCGCGTGGCCGGCCGCTCGTTCTGTCCCCGCAGACCATCGGGCCGTTCACCGGCGCCGGGTATAAGGCGATCGCAGCCTTCATCATGCGCCGCAGTCGTGCGGTCTTCGCCCGCGATGAAGCGTCGCGGGTCGCCGCGCTGTCGCTTGCGCCGGAAGCCAATGTGAAGCTTGCGGTCGATGTCGCGTTCGAACTGCCGTTCACCGATCGCGCGTCGCTGCGCGGCTCGCCGCTGCTGCGGATCGGGGTCAACGTCTCCGGCCTGCTGTTCGGGGAGGCGGAACGCGGCACCAACCATTTCGGGCTTTCCTATGATTATGCCGTATTCACGCGCCGCCTGCTCAGCGCGTTGACGCGGCAGCCGAGTCTCCAGGTCCATCTGATCCCCCATGCGACCAACCGGGAGAACCCGGTCGACGACGACGGGGTGGTGGCCGACCGGCTTGCGCGCGAATTCCCCACTGCGATCCGTGTGCCCGACTTTGCCGATCCGACCCGGGCGAAAAGCTATATCTCGGGGCTCGATCTGCTGGTGGCCGGACGGATGCACGCCTGTATCGCGGCGTTCTCGACCGGCGTGCCAGTCGTGCCCGTGGCCTATAGCCGCAAGTTCACCGGCCTCTTCGGCCTGCTCGATTACGACATGATGATCCCTGTGAAGGGTATGGATGAGGATGCGGCAGTCGCGTGTGTCATGCAGGCGCTCGGCAGCCGATTGCAACTCGCGGCGGCTGAGGTGGAGGGGCTTGCCAAGGTGGAGACGCTCCTCGCCGGCTACCGCGCCACGCTCAGCGGGCTTTTTGCGTCCGTGAGCCAGCGGTCGTGAAGGACACCTCCGTGACGGTCGACCGCGTGCTCAAGAACGATCTGTGCAGCGGCTGCGGCCTGTGCGCCGGCGTGTCGGGGAATGCGATCGTCATGGGCATGGCCGCGCCGGGGTACGCGCGCCCTGTACAACGCCAGCCCATCCCACCGTCTGTCGAAGCCAAGATCGCGGCCAGCTGCCCCGGCGAAGTCGTCGCTCCTTGGCCGAATGCGATGGAGCGGCATCCGCTCTGGGGCCCTTGGCGCCAGAACATGGTTGGTGCGGCTACCGACCCGACGATCCGTTTCGCCGGCGCGTCGGGCGGGGCGCTATCCGCGCTGCTGGTCCATGCACTGGAGTCGGGTCTCGTCGATCGGGTGCTTCACGTGGAGGCGGATCCCGACCACCCGCTTGGCAACCGGATGCGGTGGTCCACCGATGCGGCGCAGGTGCTTTCCGGGGCAGGATCGCGTTACGCGGCATCCTCTCCCCTGGCTGCGATCGACCGTGCCTTGGCTGACGGTGGGACGTTCGCCTTTGTCGGCAAGCCATGTGACGTGTCGGCGCTCCGTCGCCTCGGCCGCCACGATCCGCGTGTGGCCGTGCAGGTGCCGCTCATCCTGTCCTTCTTCTGTGGCGGCATGCCGAGCGAGGATGGCGCCCGGCGCATCGTTGCGGCGATGGGGCTGGAGGGCGGGGAGGTCCAGGCGTTCCGCTACCGGGGTCAGGGTTGGCCTGGCCTGACGGTCGCCACCACACGCGAGGGTCGACAGGCCGACATGCCTTATGCCGAAAGCTGGGGTCGGCACCTCAGCCGCGAAGTGCAATTCCGCTGCAAGATCTGCCCGGATGCAGTCGGCGGCACCGCCGACATCGCCTGCGCCGACGCCTGGTACGGCGACGAGACCGGGTACCCGCTGTTCGATGAGGAGGAAGGACGCAGCCTCATCATGGCGCGGACCGGGGCGGGGGCGGCCTTGCTGGCGTCCGCACAGGCCGCCGGCGTCCTCGCCGCCTCGCCGCTGCCGCTCACCGACGTGGCACGGATGCAGCCGGCGCAGGCGCAGCGCAAGCGGATGGTGGCCGCACGGATCGCCGCGACGCGCCTGCTGGGCCAGCGCACCCCCAGGATGCGCGATCTGGACGTGATGCGGGCCGCGCGTCTTGGCAGAACCTATGATCTTGCCCGCAACTTCCTCGGCACCATGCGGCGTGTCTGGCAGCGCCGGTGGCGACGCGGCGTCGCACGGACGCCGCTGTCGTGGCGGGGGGTGTCGTGACGCGGGCAGCGGCGCTGGTGCAGGGGGGCGTCCTTTCCCTGGCGCTATTGATGCCTGCGCTCGCAGATGGCCAAACGCGGCCGATCGACGGCCACACCTTCAATCCCCCGCCACGCAAGATCACCCTGTCGGTCGCATCGGACCTCCTCTACGACACCAATGTCGCCCACGGCACCGAAACGGCGGCGCGGCTGCGCGACATCGAGCAGGAGGACGTGCGCAGCACCAATGTTGCGGCGATCGACCTGGCGCTTCCCGCCGGGCGTGCCGCGTTCACCTTCCTCGGGGTCGTCGGCTATGATGCTTACGCCCGTAACGATCAGCTTGATCGCGAGCGGATCGATCTGTCCGCCGGAACAAAGCTCCCGCTGGCGTTCTGCATGTTCGATGGCGACCTGCATTACGCCCGTGCACAAAGCGACCTTGCCGACCTGTCGCTTGTCCCGAACGCGCCGGCCGAGGCGGCGGCCAACGCCCGAACCGACCGTCGCGCGGACGCCCGGCTGGCGTGTGGGCCGGCAATCGGCATCCGGCCCTTTGTCTCGCTCGGGCATACGGAAACGACCAACAGCGCAGCGGCACGGCGCTTTCAGGACGTGAGCGAGACGCGCTATGCGGCCGGCCTTTCCTATGCCAATCCCGTCGTCGGCGTCGTCAGCTTGGTCGCGCGTCGCGCCAGCTTTGACTATGATCGTCGGCCACCCGACGGTTCGCTCGGCAGCCAGCGCTTTCGCGTCAGCTACGCTGGCGTCGGCTTCGACCGCCGCCTCGGCGCACGGCTCCAGATGACGGCCTCCCTCGGTTACGCGTGGATGGGTGAGCACGACGCGCGATCGGGGCGCCGCCTGAACGGACTGAATTGGGATCTTGCTAGCACGGTGCGGCTGGCAGACCGGGCGCAACTGACCGTGCGGACATCGCGGGCCATTGATGCGGCTACCGGCACCTTCGCCAATCTGGTGCGCACCAGCAGCTATGCGGGTACGATTATCTATGCGCTGGGGCCGAGCGTCAGGGTTGATGCGACCGCGTCATTGATGACGCGGGCGTTCGATGCCGGCGCACTACCGCAGCCGTTCCAGCTGATCGACGACCGCAGCCAGGATTATATGCTGGGGCTCGAATATCGTCGCGCCCGCGCGCGGGTTCGGCTCGCCGCCGCCTATCGCCAGCGCGATGCGACGCCTGATCTTTATGACTATAGCGGATTTCTGCTGTCGCTTGGGGTTCGCTACGCGCTGGAGCGATAAGCCGATCTCGGCTCAGCGAAGGCGGCGTGACAGCAGGATCAGGAGCAGGCCGCCGGCTGCCAGAAAGGCGCCGCGGTCGGCCCAGACGCGTTGGTCGAGCATGAAGCTCGACGCGGGCCATTGTACATAACCCAGTCCCTGGCCGATCCACAGCAGACCGACCAGGGCGAGGATGGCGCCCAGCGCGAACAGCACCGGGCGCCAGCGCCGCATCTCAGCGCTCGTTCAGCGGGACGTACGGACGTGTCGTCGGCCCGGTGTACAGCTGACGGGGCCGGCCGATCTTCTGGTCGGGATCGGTGATCATCTCGTTCCACTGCGCGACCCAGCCGACGGTACGGGCCAGGGCGAACAGCACGGTGAACATCGACGTCGGGAAGCCGATCGCCGACAGGATCACGCCCGAGTAGAAGTCGACGTTCGGGAACAGCTTCTTCTCGATGAAGTAATCGTCGCTGAGCGCCAGTTCTTCCAGCCGCAGCGCCGTCTCGAACAACGGATCGTTGACGTTGAGCGCCTCGAACACTTCACGCACGGTCTTCTGCATCACCGTCGCGCGCGGATCGTAGTTCTTGTACACGCGGTGGCCGAAGCCCATCAGGCGGAACGGATCGTTCTTGTCCTTTGCCCGGTTGATGAACTCGGGAATGCGATCCGGCGTGCCGATTTCCTGCAGCATGTTGAGCGCAGCTTCGTTGGCGCCGCCATGCGCCGGGCCCCAGAGGCAGGCGATGCCGGCCGCGATGCACGCGAACGGGTTCGCGCCCGACGAACCGGCAAGGCGCACGGTCGAGGTCGACGCATTCTGCTCGTGATCGGCGTGGAGGATGAAGATGCGATCCATCGCCTTTTCGACCGCCGGGTTCACCTCATAAGGCTCGGCCGGCACGCCGAAGGTCATCTTCAGGAAGTTGCCGGTGTAGCTCAGCGAGTTGTCCGGATACTGGAACGGCTGCCCGACGCTGTACTTGTACGCCATTGCCGCGATCGTCGGCATCTTGGCGATCAGGCGGTGCGACGCGATCATGCGCTGCTGCGGATCGTGGATGTCGGTCGAATCGTGGTAGAAGGCGGAAAGCGCGCCGACCACGCCGCACATGATCGCCATCGGATGCGCGTCGCGGCGGAACCCGCGGTAGAAGGTCGCCAGCTGCTCGTGCAGCATGGTGTGGCGGGTGATCGTGTTCTCGAACTTGTTCAGCTCTCCGCCCTTGGGCAGCTCGCCGTTCAGGAGGAGGTAGGCCACCTCCATGAAGCTCGACTTCTCGGCCAGCTCGCCGATCGGATAACCGCGGTGGAGCAGGACGCCCTCGTCACCATCGATATAGGTCAGCTTCGACTGGCATGACGCGGTCGACGTGAAGCCGGGGTCATAGGTGAAGGCGCCGGTCTGACCATACATCTTGCGGATGTCGACCACGTCGGGGCCAACCGTGCCCGACAGCACGGGATAGCCGAAGTTCTTGTCCCCAAGGGACAGCTTGGCATCAGTCATCGTTTTCGTCCTTCCCATGGGCGGCCGTTTGATCCGCGGCATGATCGGCGATGCGGGCGAGACTTTCGTCACGCCCGAGCAGTGCGAGCACGTCGAAGATGCCGGGTGAGGTCCGGCGGCCGGTGAGTGCGGCACGGAGCGGCTGGGCCACCTGGCCGAGCTTCAAGCCCAGCGTCTCGGCGACCTGCCGCACCGCTTCTTCGAGCGCTTCCGTATCCCACTTGGCCACAGCGTCAAGCGCGTGATGTACCTTTGCCAGCGTCAACGGTGCGTCTCCCGCCAGTAGCGGCTCCGCATCGGTGGCGATCGGCAATGGGCGAGAAACAATCAGGAAACGTGCGCCGTCCGCCAGCTCGTTCAGATTGGCCGCGCGGGGCTTCAGCGCGGGCATCGCCGCCGTGATCACCGGGCGGCGCGGATCATCCTCCGCAAGGCCCAGGCGCCCGGCCACCAGCTCTGCGAGCCGGGCGTCATCCGCGGTGCGGATGTAATGGCCGTTCAGATTTTCCAGCTTCTTCATGTCGAAGCGGGATGGCGCCTTGCCAACGTCGGCGAGGTCGAACCATTCGATTGCCTGTTCGCGGCTGATGATCTCGTCGTCGCCATGTCCCCAGCCAAGGCGGAGGAGGTAATTATCGAGCGCCTCGGGCAGGATGCCCAGTTCGTCGCGATAGGCGTCGATGCCGACCGCGCCGTGTCGCTTGGACAGCTTCGCGCCGTCCGCGCCATGGATCAGCGGAATGTGCGCATAGGCGGGTTCGGGCCAGCCCATCGCCTTGATGATGGGCAATTGGCGAAACGCATTGTTGAGGTGATCGTCGCCGCGGATGATGTGCGTGACGCCCATGTCGTGATCGTCGACGACGACCGCCAGCATATAGGTGGGCGTGCCATCGGACCGCAGCAGCACCAGATCGTCCAGTTCGGCGTTCTGGACCGTCACCGGCCCCTGCACCAGATCGTTGATCGTCGTCGCGCCTTCGGTCGGCGCCCGCAGCCGGACGACGAACGGCGCCGTCGGATCATCGTTCACCCGATCACGCCACGGTGAGCGGATGCGCAGCGGCTGCTTCTTGGCCTGCGCCTCCCCACGCATCGCCTCGATATCCTCGGCGGTCATGTAGCATCTATAGGCCGCGCCTGCCGCCAGCATCGCATCGACCACTTCGGCGTGGCGCGGCGCGCGGGTCGACTGGAAGACCTCTTCGCCGTCCCAGTCGAGGTTCAGCCAGCGCATGCCCGACAGGATCGCATCGATCGCCGGCTGGGTCGAACGCGCGCGATCGGTGTCCTCGATGCGCAGCAGGAAACGCCCGTTATGATGGCGCGCGAAAAGCAGGTTGAACAGCGCTGTTCGCGCGCCCCCTACATGCAGGAATCCGGTGGGTGAGGGGGCGAACCGTGTGACGACGGTTGCATCGCGGGTTTCAGTGGTTGCGCTCAAGCGCGCTTGCTCCCAGGCTGATGGATAACATGGCGACTACGGCCGCGCCCGCCCCTAGCACTTACGCCCCCGCGCTTCAAACCGCGCGGGCGCGTGTAGAATCGTGGCTGGAGGCGGAGCGCGACCAGCTGCCGGTAGCGCTGGGCGGCGGGGTGGCGGCGTGGTTCGTCCTTCCCAACAGCAGCGCCTGGCGCGCCGCGTTGTTGGGCGCCGCCGCGCTTGCCCTTCTCGCGCTTGCGGCATCCTCCGCCGGTAGTCGCGCTGCCCGGGTGGCGGCGATCGGCAGCATTGCTTTCGCGGTCGGGCTCGCACTGGTGTGGCTGCAGGCGGAAACGGCGGCCGCGCCCGTCCTTGCGCGTCCCGCGATCGCCACTTTCTCTGGCCGGGTGGAGGCAATGAACGCATTGCCGGCGCGCGGCCTAGTGCGGCTGCGGCTCGGCGATCTTGAGTGGCTGGATCGCAGGCCGCCGCGTGCGCCCCTCCAGGTGCGCGTCAACGTAGCAGAGGAGGACGTGCCGGCCGGGCTGCTGCCCGGGACGCGGATCAGCCTGCGCGCGCGGTTGATGCCGCCCCCGCTGCCGGCGGTGCCGGGCGCCTATGATTTCGCGCGCGTGGCATGGTTCAGCGGGATTGGTGCCACCGGACGGGCGCTCGGCCCACCCGAGATCCTGTCGGGTGCGGTCGCGGGAGAGCCGTTCCGCGCGCGCTTGTCCCGCCACATCCAGCACAATCTGGAGGGAAGTGCCGGCGGCATCGCCGCCGCGCTGGCGACCGGCGACACCGGGGGGATCGAGGAACCGGACCAGGAGGCGATGCGCCGCTCCGGCCTCGCGCATCTTCTGTCGGTCAGTGGACTCCATATCACCGCGGTCGTCGGCCTGACGATGCTGCTCGCCGCACGACTGCTCGCGCTCAACATGCGGCTCGCGCTCACCGGTCGGGTTCCGCTGATCGCAGCGGCGACCGCTGCCGTGACCGCGCTCGGCTATACCTGGCTGACCGGGAGCGAGGTGCCCACGATCCGCAGTTGCATCGCCGCCTTGCTGGTGCTCGCCGCCATGGCGGTGGGGCGAGAGGCGCTGACCTTGCGGCTGGTGGCGACCGGCGCACTCGTCGTGCTGCTGCTCTGGCCGGAGTCCCTGGCGGGGCCCAGCTTCCAGCTCTCCTTCGCCGCCGTCACTGCGATCATCGCGCTGGCTGAGCATCCGGCGGTCCGCCGCTGGTTCGCGCCGCGCGAGGAATCATGGGGCCGCCGCCTCCTGCGCAATGGCGGCTCGTTGCTGCTGACCGGCGCGATCGTCGAAGTCGCGTTGATGCCGATCGCCGTCTTCCACTTCCACAAGGCCGGCATCTATGGCGCGCTGGCCAATATCGTCGCCATCCCGCTGACCACCTTTGTCGTGATGCCGCTGGAGGCATTGGCGCTGCTGTTCGATACGACGGGGCTCGGCGCGCCCTTCTGGTGGCTGACGGGGCAGGGGTTATCGCTATTGTTGTGGATCGCCCGGACGACGGCGGCGGCGCCTGGGGCGGTCGCGGCACTGCCAGCGATGCCGGCGGGCGCCTTCGCGTTGATGGTCGGCGGCGGGCTGTGGCTGGCGCTCTGGCGGACGCGCTGGCGGCGGATCGGCTTGATCCCGGTCGCGGTCGGCGCGCTTTGGGCGCTCGCGACACCGCCCCCCGACCTTCTGGTAACCGGCGACGGACGGCATCTCGGCGTGCGGCTGCCCGATGGGCGCGTAGCGCTGCTGCGCGATCGGGCGGGCGATTATGCGCGTGACATGCTGGCGGAAAATGGCGGATCTGACGCCGAACCGGTGCTCTTGTCCGATCAGGGCGCGGCGCGCTGTTCGCGCGATCTATGCCGCGTCGATCTGCCGGTCGGCGACCGCACATGGCGCGTGCTGGCGACGCGCAGCGCCTATCTGGTGCCCGCCGGCGCGCTGATCCAGGCATGCCGCAATGCCGATATCGTGGTCAGCGAACGCCGCCTGCCGCGTGGCTGTACGCCGCGATGGCTGCGCCTCGATCGTGAGATGCTCGCGCGAACCGGCGGGGTGGCGATTTCGCTCTCTACCGGGCGCGTCGATACCGTGATCCGCCCCGGCGACGCTCACCCCTGGGTGCTGGCTGGGATGCCAATCCTTTCGGGCCGCTCAACGAATCGCTGACGCAAGGATGAACAACCGACGTTTCGCCCGGAGAAAGCGTTCAGCCCGCCGCCGGCGGGCCTGCGCCCGGCCAATCAGGAATAGCGCCGCAGAATCCCGGCCAGCTTGCCCTGCACCCGCACCTGCGCTGGCGCATAACGCTGCGGATCGTAGGAGCGATTTGCCGGGTCGAGCCGGATCATCGTGCCTTCGCGCCGAAAATATTTCAGCGTCGCCTCGCTGTCCTCGATCAGCGCGACCACGATCTCGCCGTCGCGCGCCACATCCTGCTTGCGGATCAAGGCGAAGTCGCCGTCGAGGATGCCCGCCTCGACCATCGAGTCACCGGCAACCTCAAGCGCGAAATGCTCGCCCGAGCCCAAAAGCGCCGCCGGCACCGGAAGGCTGGTGGAGCCTTCGAGCGCCTCGATCGGGGCGCCGGCCGCGATCCGCCCGTGCAGAGGCACCTCGACCACGTCGTTGGCCGGCTCCGGCAGTGCGGGCGCCGGCGTGGATGAACGGACGGCCTCGCGGCTCTCCGGGCGATCGGGCACCTTCAGCACTTCCAGCGCGCGGGCGCGATTGGGCAAGCGACGCAGAAAACCGCGCTCTTCCAGCGCGGAAATGAGGCGGTGGACCCCGGACTTCGATTTCAGGTCCAGCGCATCCTTCATCTCTTCGAACGAAGGGGAGACGCCGGTTTCGGCCAGTCGATCATTGATGAAACAGATCAACTCGTGCTGCTTTTTGGTGAGCATGCATCATCTCCGCGGCGAACAGACTGGGAACCTTTAAGGAACGTAAACCGACGCGTCAAGCAATCACGAGGATTTCTGCCGAGTCGCCCATCGCCGCAGCAGGAGCATGTGGTTGACGAACGACGAGGCAGCCTGCCCGTGCCAACGTTCGTAGCATGGAACTGTCCTGGATCGTAGCAACATAGGCCCGTCCATCGCGCAACTCTGCGCGTAGATAATCAGTGCGCGGGCCATTGGCCGGCAACGCTTCGCCAAGGATGCCGGTGGTCGTTTGCGGCAGGGGCTGCGCCGCCCCGGCAAGCGCCGCGACCATCGGCTTCACGAACAGCAAGCCGGTGACAAAGGCGGAGACGGGGTTTCCCGGTAGCCCCAGCACGGCCATGTCGCCGCGCCACCCCGCCATCAGCGGCTTGCCGGGGCGAAGCGCGATGCGCCAGAAATCGATCGCGGCGCCCGCCGCCTGCAGCGCAGGACGAACCAGGTCGTGATCCCCGACCGAGGCGCCACCGGTGGTGACGAGGACGTCGGCCGCCACATGACGGAACGTGTCGGTCAGCGGTTCCAACCGGTCAGGGAGGATGCCGAGGTCGATGATCTCCACCGGAAGATCGGCGAGCAGCGCCCGTAGCAGCAGGCGGTTCGATTCCGGTAGCCTGCCGGGCTCGATGGCCCGTCCGGGTTCCACCAGTTCATCGCCCGTCGCGGCGATCGCCACGCGAACCCGGCGCCGGACGGTGACGTCGCCCAGCCCCCCGGTGGCCGCAACCGCCAGGCGCGCCGGCGTCAGCCGTTCGCCGGCCGCGACCAGCGTATCGCCGTCCGCAAAATCGAGCCCACGCCGCCGGATGTTGGCGCCCTCGCGTGCCGGTCCTTCGCCATCGAGCCATAAAGTATCGCCGTCGCGACGGGCCTCTTCCTGCACCATCACCGTGTCCGCGCCCTCGGGCACGGTGGCGCCAGTGAAAATCCGTGTCGCCTGGCCCGCCTTCACGGCACCTGCAAATGGCCGTCCGGCGGCGCTCTCGCCGATCACTCGCATCGGGCCCGGCAGGTCACTGAACCGCACGGCATAGCCGTCCATCGCCGACAGGTCGCGCTCGGGCTGGGTACGGCACGCGATCAACGGGACCGCCACCCAGCGTCCGATCGCGTCCGCCAGCGGCAGCGTTTCGGTCGACAGCGCGGGCGCCGCAGCCAACAGGCGCGCCTGCGCCTCTGCGACAGGAAGCAATTCGCTCATGATCCGGCGAGTGACAGATTCATGCTGTCGGCAACACCCATAATAATCGCGGCGCGGCCCTGAGGGTCAGGCGACGAAATCGCCCGACTTGCCGCCGGTTTTCTTCAGCAGGCGGATGTTGCCGATCGTCATCCGCTTATCGAGCGCCTTGGCCATGTCATAGACGGTCAGCAGCGCCGCGGAGACGGCGGTCAGCGCCTCCATCTCCACGCCGGTGCGGCCGCTGGTGGCAACGATGGCCTGCGCGCTGACGCCGTCGTCCTCGATCGACAGGTCCAGCGTCACCTTCGACAGCGGCAATGGATGGCATAGCGGGATGAGGTCACTGGTGCGCTTTGCCGCCATGATCCCGGCGATCCGCGCGACCGCCAGGACATCGCCCTTTGCCACTGCGCCGGCGGCAATCGCGTCGCGTGCCTCGGCCGACATCGTGATCCTGCCCCCCGCCACCGCCTCGCGCGCGGTTTCGGTCTTGCCGCCGACGTCCACCATCCGGGCGGCGCCCTGCTCGTCGAGATGGGTCAGGCGGCTCATTGCACCAGCGCGCGCGTGGCCGCCGCCACATCGGCCTGCCGCATCAGGGATTCGCCGATCAGGAAGCAGCGCACGCCGTGCTCGGCCATCGCATCCAGGTCGGCCCGCGTGTTGAGGCCGCTTTCGGCGACAAAGGTGCAATCGCTGGGCGCGCTGCCGACCAGCTCGTACGTTCGTTCGAAACTGACGGAGAAGTCGCGCAGGTTGCGGTTGTTCACGCCGATCAGTCGCGATTGCAGCTTCAGGGCGCGTTCCAGTTCCTCCGCGTCATGCACCTCGACCAGAACGTCCATGCCCCGTTCGATCGCGGCCGCCTCGATCTCGGCAGCGGCGGCATCGTCGAGCGCGGACATGATGACCAGGATCGCGTCGGCGCCGATCGCCCGCGCTTCGGCCACCTGCCACGGGTCGACCATGAAGTCCTTGCGGATCACCGGCAGGTCGCACGCATTGCGCGCGGCGATCAGATAATCCTCGTGCCCCTGGAAATAGTCCTGGTCGGTCAGCACCGACAGGCACGTCGCGCCGCCTTCGGCATAGGCGCGTGCATGCGCCGGGGGATCGAAGTCGGGTCGGATCAGGCCCTTGGAGGGGCTGGCCTTCTTGATCTCGGCAATCAGGCCGTAGCGCGGCAGCGCATTGTCAGCACCGCCGCTCGCCACCCGGTCCAGCGCCGCCTTGAAGCCACGCGGCGGCGTCTGGTTGCGCGCCTCACGATCAAGCGCCGAGATCGACCGATCACGTCGACGCGTCGCCACTTCGTCCTGCTTGGTTGCCAGGATCCGATCGAGAATCGTCATGCTGCTCCCCGTCGCGCCGCTCATGCCCAGGCGATCCAGCGGTCGAGCAGGTCGTTGGCCGCCCCACTGTCCAGCGCTTCGGCTGCGCGGGCGGCGCCATTCGTCAGCGTCTCGCCGGTCAGCGCCAGCGCCACGGCAGCGTTGATCAGCACGGCATCGCGATAGGCCCCGTGCTCCCCTTTCAGCAGGCGGCGCAGGGCATAGCCGTTATGCGCCGGGTCACCGCCGCGGATCGCCTCGATCGGGTGGCGGCGCACCCCGGCATCCTCCGGCACGATCCGCTTGCCCAGCAACACGTCACCGATCGCGACCGCCACCGTCGGCCCGGCGCCGGACACTTCGTCCAGCCCTTCCTCGCCCGACACGACGATTGCCGCTTCGGTGCCCAGTTGCTCCAGCGCCTCGGCGTACACCGGCGCATAGTCCGGCCGCGCGATGCCGATCAGCTGGCGCGTGACATGCGCCGGATTGGCCAGCGGCCCCATCAGGTTGAAGATCGTGCGCTTGCCGATACGGCGGCGGATCGGCGTGATCCGCTTCATTGCCGGGTGGTGATTGGCCGCGAAAAGGAAGCAGATGCCGAGTTCGTTCAGCGTCTCCTCCGCCAGCATCCCGGCACGCTCCATGTCGACGCCGAGTGCTTCCAGCGTGTCGGCGGCGCCGGCCTTGGACGATGCGGCGCGGTTGCCGTGCTTGGCCACCGGCACCCCGCACGCCGCCACGACCAGGCTCACCGCGGTCGAGACGTTCAGCGTATGGTGCCCGTCACCGCCGGTGCCGCAGACGTCGATCGCACCGGCAGGCGCGCTGATCGGGATCAGCCGCTCGCGCAGCGCACGTGCCGCCTCGGCGATCTCGATCGATGTCTCGCCGCGATCGGACAGGTCGATGAGGAACCGCGCAATCGCGTCCTCGCTGGCGCGTCCGTCGAGAATGTCGGCGAACGCCTGCGCCGCGCTCTCACGCGACAAGGGCGACCGCGGGTCCGGCAGCAGGGCGATCGTTGTCATGCTGCCACCTTCGCGCCCGTCAGCGCCACGAAATTGGCCAGCAGGTCATGGCCATGTTCGGTCGCGATGCTTTCGGGGTGAAACTGGACGCCGTGGATCGGCAGCTCCCGGTGGCGCAGCCCCATCACCGATCCGTCCGCCGCATGCGCATTGGGGATCAGCACGTCGGGCACGTCCTCCACGACCAGCGAGTGATAGCGCGTTGCGGTGAAGGGGGACGGAAGGCCGGCAAAAACGCCGGTGGAGTCATGGTCGATCGCGCTTATCTTGCCGTGCATCAATCCCCCACGGACGACCCGCCCGCCGAAATGTTGCCCGATCGCCTGATGGCCAAGGCACACGCCCATCAACGGGCGGCGGCTCTCGGCACAGGCCGCGACCAGGTCCAGGCTGATCCCGGCCTCATTTGGCGTGCAGGGGCCCGGCGACAGCAGAAAACCGGTGGCATTCGACGCCAGCGCTTCGGCCGCGGTCAGCGCGTCATTGCGTTCCACCCGCACCTCGGCCCCCAATTCCATCAGATAATGGACGAGGTTCCAGGTGAAGCTGTCGTAATTGTCGATGACGAGGATCATGTTGGCCCCGACATAGCGTAACCCGCCGTCGCCGCAACGGCTGTTGCGGGCGCCGCCGGATCGCGTAATCACCGCCGCGACGTTCAGCGGGGAGAAAGCTGCTGGCGTGATCGTTGATGGACCATCCAGGAGGTCGCCTCGCATGTTCCGCCCCGTGTATCTCGTTCCGCTAGCGGCGCTGTCGCTCCTGCCGCTGCCGGCGCTCGCCCAGGCCCAGGCCCAAGCCCAGACACAGCCCCAAGCTCAGGCGCAGGAAGGCGCATCCTCGCAGGCGGAAACGGGTCAGCCGCCGCAGCGAATCCGCCAGGTGACGCTGACCGGGAATGAAGCGTGCCCGACCGCCGCGGCGGACGAGATCGTGGTGTGCAGCCGGCTCGATCCCAACGACCAGTTCCGTGTGCCCAAGCCGCTGCGCCGTCCGCCAGAGGTGCCGGCGCAGAACCAGAGCTGGGTCAACCGCGCCGCCACCGTCGATCGTGTCGGCCGCGTCGCCGGCGGGCTCCCCAACACCTGCTCGCCGATCGGCGCCGGCGGCCAGACCGGCTGCGGGATCCAGGCAGGCCAGGCGTGGGCGGCGGAAAAGCGCCAGCAACAGCGCGAAGTGGAGCAGGCGACGCCCGAATCGCGCACCGACATCGACATCGAGGACGATCCGCGCGACTGACACGCATCCCCATCATCGCGGCCAGTCGTCAGCCGCGATGATGCGCCTGCGGCCTAGTTCGTCGCCATCAGGCGCGACAGGTCGGCCTTCCAGAATTTGGCCCAGGTATGCGTGCCGTGGCCCTTGGTCTCGGGCGTGGCGGCAATCAGGCGAAACGTGGCGCGCGGCATCCTCTTCGCCGCGGCCTCGGTGATGCCATAGCCTGCCGGGTTGATGAAATCGTCGGCGGAGTTGATCCACAGCACCGGCACGGTGATCTTCTCCAGCCCGGCCGACGGATCATAGGTCCGCGACGCGTCGAGCTGGTAGATATAGTCATTGGCGTCGCGATTGGCGCTGTTGCGCGTGAACGCCTGATCGAGGAACGCCTCGGCGGCCTCGCGCGTCGGATATTGCTGTTGCAGCGCCAGCGGGTTGGAACCGGCGATGATCGACAGGCTGGCCGCCGTCCGCAGGCCCTGGGCCGGCTGCGCGGTGTAATTGCCGCCATTCCAGGCCGGATCCGCCTTGATCGCGTCGATCGACAGCTTGCGCCACATGCGGTTCAGCCCGGCGATCGGCACCGGCAGGCAGGCGAACGGCGCCAGCCGTTCGGCAAAGCCTGGATAGGTCTGCCCCCAGACAAAGGCGTGCATACACCCCATCGACGTGCCCAGGATCACCTTCAGTCGGGTGACGCCCAGCTTCTCCAGCATGGCCTTCTGCGCCGCGACCATGTCGCTGTAATCATATTTCGGAAACGCCATCCGCATCTCGTCTGACGGCTTGGATGAGGCGCCATGACCGATATTGTCGGGCAGGATGACATAGGTCGTTTTCAGGTCGAACGGCTGGCCGGGGCCGTAAAGCTCGTCGGCGAATTGCGGCGAGAGGAACTGCTTGCCCGTGCCGCCGGTGCCATGAAGGACCATCACCGCATTGTTGATCCCGCCGTCAGGGCCGCGCCGCGGCGTGCCGAGCGTCGTGTAGTGGATCTTCAGGTCCATCGTCTCGCCCGTGCCGAAGCGAAAGCCCGGCAGCGTCACATCGCCTTCCCTGGTGGGCCAGTTCGTCGGCGCGGGCGCAGGGTTCGCCGGCGTGGCGACTGGCTGGGTGGTCTGGGCAGCGGCGGGCGCGGCGGCGGCGATCAGCAGCAGGGGAAGGAGGCGCATGCCCCGTGCGTATCGGGCGGATCGCCGGTTGAGAAGCCCGCGGATTACGGCCGGCTCAGCGCAGCGGTGTCGCGGCACCCGATCCGACGACGGTGTGCCAGCGGCTGACCTGCCAGCGCATCACCAATCCCTCGCGCACATAAGGATCGGCATTGGCAAAGGCCTCGGCCGCCGCGCGATCGGTGAACAGCAGCAGCGCGGACTCGATCGGCTCTCCCACCGTGCCGCCCAGCAGCAAGGCGCCGCGATCCGCCGCTTCCCATGCAAGCGCCAGATGAGCGTCGCGCAACGTACCGCGCCGTTCCAGATAGTCCGCCGCCAGTTCGTATCGCAGCAGGAAATGGCCGTCGGTGGCTGCGCCGTCGCTCACTGGCCGAAGCCGCCGGCACTCGCCTGCGCGATCGCCTCGCGCGCGGCGGCCCGCAACGCTCCCGACTTCGCCTCGCACTCGCGCTGCTCATAGGCCGGGTCGCTGTCCGCCACGATGCCCGCGCCCGCCTGGACGTGCATGGTGCCGTCCTTCACCACTGCGGTGCGCAGGACGATGCACGAGTCCATCGATCCGTCGGGCGAGAAATAACCAACTCCCCCCGCATAAGCGCCGCGCTTCTCGCTCTCCAGTTCGGCGATGATCTGGCAGGCGCGCACCTTGGGCGCGCCGCTGACCGTCCCCGCCGGGAAGCCGGCGAACAGCGCGTCGATCGCGTCACGCTTGGGGTCGAGCGCACCGACCACGTTCGACACGATGTGCATGACGTGACTGTAGAATTCGACCGTGTAGCTGTCGGTGACCGTGACTGACCCGGCCTGTGACACGCGGCCCACGTCGTTGCGCCCGAGGTCGAGCAGCATCAGATGCTCGGCGCGTTCCTTCGGATCGGCAAGCAGGCTGGTCCGATTGGCCTCGTCCTCACTCGCGGTCTTGCCACGCGGGCGGGTGCCGGCGATCGGCCGGATCGTCACCTCGCCATCGCGCACCCGCACCAGGATCTCCGGGCTCGATCCGGTCAGCGCGAAGCCGGGCAGGTCGAGGTGGTAGAGGAACGGCGACGGATTGATTCGCCGCAACGCGCGGTACAATTCGAACGGCGGCAGCGTGAACGGCGCGGTGAAACGCTGCGCCAGGACGACCTGAAAGATGTCGCCAGCGACGATATAGTCCTTCGCGGCGCGCACCATCTCGGCATAGCGCCCCTCCGGCAGCACCGGGGACAGCGCCACGTCGCTGGCCTCGGCCCGAACGCGCGGGGGCAGGGCAGTGGCCTCCAGCCGCGCCTCGATCGCGTCCAGCCGCTCGGCCGCCGCGGCGATCACGCTCTCGGGCGATCGCTGGTCGTCGGGCCAAACAGGCGCCACCAGGAACAGGGCGTCCGCCAGCCGGTCAAAAACAAGGATCACGGTCGGGCGGACGAACATCATGTCCGGCAGGCCAAGCGCATCGGTCTTTGGCGCGGGCAGGCTCTCGACCAGCCCGATCGTCTCATAACCGAAATAGCCGACCAGGCACGCGAGCGCCGGCGGTAGTTCCGCTGGCACGTCCATCCGGCAGGAGGCGACCAGCGCGCGCAGCGCGGCCAGCGTCGGGGTGTCGCATGGCGCGAACGCCGACCGATCCGTCAGCCACTGGCGGTTGATCGCGGCGTCGTTTCCTTCGGCGCGGAAGACGAGGTCAGGCGCAAGCCCCAACATGCTGTAACGACCGCGGATCGCGCCGCCCTCGACCGATTCGAGGAGGTAATCGCCGCGCCCCGGCTCGATCAGCTTCAGCGCCGCGGCGACCGGCGTCTCGGTGTCCGCGATGCGGCGGCGCCACAGCAGCGCCGGCCGCCCGTTCGTCAGCGCAGCCGCGGCTGCGTCCTGCCCAGCGTTACGGATTGGAGCCCCCCTCGCCGGAGAGGCTGGCCTTCACGCGGGCCAGCGCGTCCGCGTTCTGCGACACCTTCATCGCCCGCTTCACCGCCTCGGTGAATTGCTGGGCATATTCCGGCCCCATCGCACGGCCAAGGTCCTGACGCGTGGCAGCGATCACCTGCGGCGCCTTGGCGGCGTCACCCGGCGAGATCTTGTCGACCTTGACGATCAGCCAGCCGCTGCGATCGGGCGCTTCCAGCATCTTGGCGGTGCCGCCCTTCATGCTGAACAGCAGGGCCAGTACCGGGTTCGGCCCACGCGGATCGGCGTTGATCTGTGAGCGGGCGGCGACCACGCTGTCGGTCTTCGCGCCCTTGGCACCAGCCTCGGCCAGTGCCTTGTCGAACGCCACACCCTTGTTGATCGCGGCCAGTGCCTTGCTCGCGGCGGTGCGCGCGGCGCGGCGGGCGCGATCCTCCTGCAAGTCCTTGGTCACCTGGTCGCGGACCTGCGCGATCGGGCGCGGCGCGGCGCGAACGATCCGGTCGAGCGCGACGAGGGCGAAGCTGCCGTCAGGCCCGGTCTGCACCACCTGCGGATCGTCGCCCTCTTCGGACTGGAAGGCGGCGGACAGGATCGGCATCAGCGCCGCGTCAGGCTGCGCGGCCGGAGCCTCCGGGTTGGCGCCGGTTGCGGTCAGTGCCGGCGTGGTCGCGGCACTCAGCTTCTGCTCGGCCACCAGCTCGGAGAAGTTGGCATTGTCAGCGATCGCATTTTCCAGCGAGTCGCGCATCGCCGTCAGAGCGTCGGCGGTCTTCTTCTTGGTCAATTCCTCGACCAGCGTCGGGCGCGCCTCGGCCAGCGTCTTGCCGGGGACCTGCGCGACCTTCTCGATCTTGCCGACGACGAAGCCGATCGAACCGCGGACGGGGCCGATCACGCCATTGGCCGGCGCGGCGAAGGCGGCATCGGCCACCGCGCCAGAGGTCGCGCCGGTCAGCGCCTGCTTGTCCTGCGCCTCGAGGCGGCGTGCCTCCAGCCCGGCGGCGCGCGCCGCATCCGCGACAGGGGTGCCGCCGCGGATCTTGGTCGCCAGGGCATTGGCGGCATTCTGGTCAAGCACGGTGACCAGCGACACGGTGCGCGTCTCGCGCGCTGCCCAGCGGGCCTTGTCGCCATTGTAGGCTGCGGCGATCTCGGCATCGGTGGGCGTGCCGCGGGCCTTCACGAACTCGGGCGTCACCATGGCGTAGCGAACGATGCGACGCTCGGGCAGCGAGTAGCGCGCGATGTTGCGCTTGTACCAATCCTGCAGTTCCGGGTCGGTCGGCGCGGCACCGCCCGGCATCGCGGCGGCCGGGATCAGCGCGACCTGACCGGCACGACGCTCCAGCAGCAGCGAGGCATAGGGCAGCGCCAGCGATTCCGGCACCTGCGTCGCGCCCATCTGCGGCCGCAACAGGAACTGCACCATCGTCTCGCGCGCAATGTCTTCCTGCACCTGCGCATCGGTCAGCCGGTTGCGGGCGAGCACCTGCTCATACACCGCCTGGTCGAACTTGCCCGTCGGGCCCTGCAGCCCGGGGATGTTGCGCAATTCGCTGCCGACCAGCGCCTTGCTGACGACCATGCCCTGGTCGCGGCCGAACGCTTGCAGCGCCAGGCCGTTCAGCATCCGGTCGAGGATCGCCTCGACGCCGCCCTCGGCGACCAGCTGGCTCATCTCGAGCCCCGGGTTGCGCTGCTGCGCGCCGCGCAGTTCGTCCTGCACGCGCCGGGTCAGTTCGGTCTCGTTGACGCTCTGGCCGCCCACCTTGGCGACGGTCGCGCCAGACGCGCCGCCGGTCTGGAGGCCGGTGATGTCACCCAGCGCAAACGCGATCGCGATAAGGCCAAGGACACCCATGGTGACGATCACGCCGACGCGCGAATTGATGATACGACGAAAGAACCCGAGCATGCAGCGCCAATCCGTTGAACGACGCTCGCTTTAGGGTGCCGCCTTCGTTACCGCAACGGCACAACCAAGTGGGGAGAGATCATGCGGCGCAAGTTGGTAGCCGGAAACTGGAAGATGAACGGCAGCCTCGCGGCATTGGCCGAGCTCGATGCGATCAATGACGCGGCGGACGGCGGTGTCGATGTGGCGATCGCGGTCCCGGCGACCCTGATCCATCCGGCCGCTGGCCGCGCGCGTTTTCCGATCGGTGCCGAGGACGTGCACGGCGCCGACAGCGGCGCGCATACCGGCTGCGTCTCCGCTCCGATGGTGAAGGAGGCGGGCGCGTCCTTCTCGATCGTCGGCCATTCCGAACGGCGGCAGGGCCAGCATGAAAGCGACGCCGACGTGAAGGCCAAGGCGGAGGCGCTGCACCGCCACGGCCTCACCGCCATCCTGTGCGTCGGCGAAACGCTGGAGCAGCGTGAGGCGGGCAAGGCGGAAGCAGTCGTCACGGCGCAGCTGCGTGCCTCACTGCCGGATGGCGCGTCGGGTGACTGGCTGTCGATCGCTTATGAGCCGATCTGGGCGATCGGCACGGGCAAGGTTGCGACGGTCGCCGATGTGGAGGCGATGCACGCCGCCATTCGCGCGGCGCTGGCAGAGGCGCTGGGTGTGGATCAGGCGGACAGCATCCGCCTGCTCTACGGCGGCTCGGTGACGGCGGAAAACGCCGCCGGCCTTCTCCATGCGGCCAATGTGGATGGCGCGCTGGTCGGCGGCGCCAGCCTGACCGCGGCCAAGTTCGTCCCGATCATCAAAGCAGCTGGCTGATCCGCGCCACGGCGTCGCGCCCGTGCGCGACGCCGGACGCTGGCAGAAGCGTCAGCCGTAGCGCTTGCGCAGCACACCCCAGGCGGCGGCCAGCCCCAGCGCCGCGCCGCCCTTGGGCCTGCCCGGCCGGGGGGCAGGGCGCCACGCGAATGTATCGACATGCGCCCAGGCGATATCCTTGGGCACGAAGCGCCGCAGGAACAGCGCCGCCGTCACCGCACCGGCAAAGCCGCCATCGGGCGCATTGACCATGTCTGCGACGTCCGACTTCAGCATGTCGTCATAGCCATCCCACAGCGGCAACCGCCACAAAGGGTCATGCGCGGCGGTGCCTGCGGCAAGGAAGTCGGCCGCCAGCTCCTCGTCATTGGCGAACAACGGTGGCAGGTCCGGCCCCAGCGCAACCCGCGCCGCACCGGTCAGCGTCGCAAAGTCCACGATCAACTCCGGCCGATCCTCCACCGCGCGGGTCAGTGCGTCGGCCAGGATCAGTCGCCCCTCGGCATCGGTGTTGGTATTCTCCACCATCAGCCCCGCCCGACTGCGCAGCACATCGCCGGGACGAAAGGCATTGCCGGCAATCGCATTCTCCACCGCCGGCACCAGCAGGTGCAGCCGCACCTTCAGCTTCGCGCCCATGACCAGCCCGGCAAGCGCGATCATGTGCGCCGCGCCGCCCATGTCCTTCTTCATCAGCCGCATCCCGCCCGACGTCTTGACGTCGAGCCCGCCCGAATCGAAGCAGACGCCCTTGCCGACCAGCGCGATGCGGGGGTGGGCAGGATCGCCCCATTCCAGCTCGATCAGCCGCGGCGCACGTTCCTTGCTCGCTGCCTGGCCGACGACGTTGATCATCGGATATTCCACCGCCAGCGCATCGCCGCGCGTCACTCGCGTCGTCGCACCATGCGCCTTCGCCAGCAGCTCGACCTGCGCCTCCAGATCCGCCGGCCCCAGGTCCGATGCGCCGGTGTCGACCAGATCGCGGACCAGCGCGGTCGCCTCCGCCAGCCGGACGATCTCCTCGATCCGCCCCGGCTCGCCGGTCAGCAGCACGCGCGGCCCCTGCGCGTCGGGCGCGCTACGATAGCGGGTGAAGCGATGCTGCGCGAGGCACCAGCCCAGCATCGCCGCGCCCGGCTCGCCCTCCGCCAGCCGGTACGTGCCTTCGGGCAGGCCATCACCCAGCGACGCAATCCGCCACGGCGATGTCACATCCTCGTTGCACACCAGCAGCATCGCCCAGTCGTCGGGCGCATCGCCGGGAAGGATCGCGCGATTGCCCGGCTTTCCCACCACCTTGTTGGCCGCCACCGCGGTGCGCGTGCGCGCCGGCTGGGCGATGAGCCATTCCTCGAACCGGTCGGGGTGGACGACATGGATGGTGCGGGCAGGCTGGCCCCGGTCGGGGGCGAGCAGGCTGGAAAAGTCGGTCATGGGGCCAGCAAAGCAGGACTTCACCGTCGGCGCAACGCGCGGTTCCCTTGGGTCGCGCCGCATCCTACATCGCGGGCATGACCACTCACTCGACTCGCATGCTCATCCTCGGCTCGGGCCCCGCTGGCCTGTCCGCCGCCATCTATGGTGCCCGCGCGGGCATGAAGCCGATCCTGGTGCAGGGCATCCAGCCCGGCGGCCAGCTGATGACCACCACCGACGTGGAAAATTACCCCGGCTTTGCCGAGGTGATCCAGGGCCCGTGGCTGATGGAGCAGATGCAGAAGCAGGCGGAGCATGTCGGCACCACGCTGGTGTGGGACACGGTCGTCTCGGTCGATCTGTCGCGCCGCCCGTTCCGCCTTACCGGCGACAGCGGCGATATCTATGAGGGCGACGTGCTCGTCATCGCCACCGGCGCGCAGGCCAAGTGGCTCGGCCTCGCCAGCGAGGATGCGATGAAGGGCAAGGGCGTCTCCGCCTGCGCCACCTGCGATGGCTTCTTCTATCGCGGCAAGAAGGTCGCGGTGATCGGCGGCGGCAACACCGCGGTGGAGGAGGCGCTCTACCTCACCAACCATTCCGATGACGTGACGCTGATCCACCGCCGCGACTCGCTTCGTGCCGAGCGCATCCTGCAGGAGCGGTTGTTCGCCCATCCGAAGGTGAAGGTGCTGTGGAACAAGGAAGTGCGTGAGTTCGTCGACGGCGGCGGCAATGCCGGCCTCGTCGCGATCGACCTTGTCGATACGGTCACTGGTGAGCACAGCCGCCTCGACGTGGAGGGCGGCTTCGTCGCGATCGGCCACCATCCGGCGACCGAGCTGTTCCGCGGCCACCTCGAACTGGACGAGGATCATTATATCAAGGTCGATACCGGCTCGACGCGCACCAGCGTGCCCGGCGTGTTCGCCTGCGGAGACGTGATGGACAAGACCTATCGCCAGGCGATCACCGCGGCGGGCACCGGCTGCATGGCCGCGCTCGACGCCGAACGCTTCCTCGCCGAGGCGGACTTCGAGAAAATGGCCGAAGCCGCAGAGTAAACCTCCAAAAAACAGCCGTGCCGGGCTTGTCCCGGCATCCACCCTGCCGCAGTCTCGGCGCGCGTTTATCACGCGGAAAAAGAGTGGATGCCGGGATCGGGCCGGCACGGCCTATTTGGGGGATTGCATGAAGTTACGCATCGCGCTGGCGCTTGGCGCCGCGCTCGTTGCCGCGCCGTTGAGCGCGCAGGACAAGCCGAACAGCAAGGCCGAACAGGCTGCCGACGACACCAGCATTCCGCCGCCAGTCGTCTCCGTCACCCGCCATTCCGGCACCTTCGGCGGCACCCGCATCAATTATCGCGCGATCGCCGGTGAAACCTATCTGAAGGACAAGGCGGGCAAGCCGCTCGCCGCGATCACGTCATACAGCTACATCAAGGAGGGCCCGGTCGATCCCAAGCGTCCGGTGACGTTCCTGTGGAACGGCGGCCCGGGTTCCGGCTCCTTGTGGCTCCACATGGGCGCCTTCGGGCCGAAGCGCGTCGTGCTTCCCTCGGACGCCCGCGACGATGGCGCGCCGCCCTATCCCGTCATCGACAATGTCGATTCGCTGCTCGACGTCACCGACATCGTGTTCATCGATCCGGTCGGCACCGGCTTCAGCCGCGCGCTGGGGAAGACCGATCCCAAGGATTATTGGGGCGTGACGAAGGATGCCAAATCGATGGCGGACTTCATTCGGCTGTGGCTGAACGAACATGGCCGCTGGAACGCGCCCAAGTTCATCGGTGGCGAAAGCTACGGCACCACGCGCTCGGCGGCGGTGATCAACGAGCTGGAGGGCACCTACACCGACGTGGCGGTGAACGGCATCCTGCTGATCTCCTCGATCCTCGATTTCAGCGTCGCGGCGGATTCGCCGGGCAACGAGTTGGGCTATGTGACCAACCTGCCGTCGATGGCGGCGACCGCCTGGTATCATAACAAGGTCGCCAATCGCCCCGCGACGGTCGAGGAATTCATCGCCGAGGCGAAGGCGTTTGCCATCGGCCCTTATGCCGCGGCGCTGCTGAAGGGTAATTCGCTCACCGCGCAGGAGCGCCAGCAGGTTCTGCCGCAGCTGTCGCGCTACACCGGCGTGTCGCAGGATTACCTTGCCCGCGCCGATCTTCGCCTCTCGCCCGGCCGCTTCTACAAGGAACTGCTGCGCGATCGTGGGCAGACGATCGGCCGCCTCGACACGCGCTACGTCGGCAAGGATTATGACGACGCCGGCGAAACGCCCGACAATGATCCCAGCTTCTACGCCATCGACGGCGCCTATACCGCGGCGATGAACGCCTACTCGCGCGAGACGCTGAAATACTCGCCCGACGTGACGTACGTGTCGATCGGTGGCGTGCGTGACTGGGACTGGAAGATCGGCGGCCCGCGTGGCGGGGAGGGCTATCTCAACGTGGCGCCCTACATCGGCAAGGCGCTGCGCGAGAACAGCGGCCTGCGCGTGTTCGTCGGCCAGGGCTATTATGATTTCGCGACGCCCTTCTTCGGCGCGGAATATTCGCTCAACCGCACCGGCATCCCCAATGACGGGCGCATCAGCTGGCATTGGTACAATGCCGGCCACATGATGTACGTTCGGGATGAGGATCTGCGGAAGCTGTCGAACGACATCCGGGCCTTCATCAAGGCGCGCTGAGGACCTGCCGGATCGCCGCTTCCAACGCGGCCGCATCGCCGGAACGGGCGAAGCTGTGCGATCCGGTGTCCACGGTGACGGTGCGCGGGGAAATCCCCGCGCGCCGCGCCGCATCGGCATAGGCGATGGCGGTGCCGTCGCCGCGCGCCAGCACGATCGTCGCATCCGGCCCCCATTGCGCAATCGACGCGATGGTGCGGCCGGTAACGCCATCATCACGCGGCGAGGCTGCGATGCTGCGCAACCCGCGCACCAGCTTGGGCAGCGAAAGGCCCCGGCGCAGAATCCGCGCCCATGCCGCAGGATCGCGTAGCTGCGCCGCATAATGCGCGCGAACCGCGGCCGGCGGCGGCAGCGTGTCGCTCGGCTTGACCGCCCAGGGGTTGGCAAGCACCAATGCATCGCACCCGGCCTCGCGGCCCCACCAGGCCAGGCTGGTCGCGCCATCGCAATTGCCGAACCCGATCAGCCGCGTGACCTGCGGCGCCGCCGCACGGAATGTCGCCGCCGCAGCGAGCAGATCGTCGCGCGCGCCGCGAAAGCCGCTGTTGATCCCGCTCGAATCGCCGACGCCCCGCCGATCGTAGCGAAAGACGGGCGTGCCGTCCGCCGCCAGCCGCGCGGCAAGCTCAGCCATGCCGCGATGCGCCCCAGCCCGTATCTCGTTCCCGCCAGTGACGATCAGCAACCCGGTCGCGCCGCCTCCCCCTTCCGGTGGACCATCCAGCGTCCCGACCAGCGTGTGGCCATCGCAAGGAAAGGTCAGCAGCCGGCGGCTCAAGCGGTATCCCCGTTGATCCAGCGCGCCACGTCGTCCGCGATCAGCGCCTGTAGCGCCGGGTCCACGCCCGGCTCGGCCGCACGCCACAGGGCGCTGCCGGGAAGCTTGCGATCAGCGGCTCTGGGGTCGCTTTCCAGCCGCACCACGCGGACGCTGCCCTCGGTCGTCGGCTGTGCCCCGGCCAGCTGCGCCAGCATCGCGTCCGAGATGATATTGCCGCCAGCGTCCTCGCCACCGCCCGCCCGTTGCAGGCGCCGCAGCTCGCGCTCGGCAGCTTCCCCGGTCTGCGGCGCCAGATACCAGCGGCTCGACACTTCCGCGGTCCCGTCGACCAGCGCGCCGGTCCGCCACGCCATGCTGTGCACGGGCCCCGACATGCTGGCGCAGGCAGCGGCAAAGGCATCGCGCCACCTCGCCAGCGTCGCCTCGCCTGTCGGCAGCAGACTTTCGTTGGTGCCCGGCAGGTCGGGCAGGGCGGCGGCGATCCCCCGTGCGGCCAGTCGCCGAAGCACATCGATCAGCGCGGCGCGCGTCCGATTGGCTTCTTCGTAAAAGGGCAGGGCGGCGACCACGACCGGTCCCCGATCCGGTCCGAAGCGGAGCATCGCCTCACGCCCACCGGCCCAGTCATAATGTCTGATGGTCAGGCCGGACGTCCCGGCCATTCGCTCAGACCAGCGCCTTGGCGGACGCGAAGGTGCTCAACGCGCCGAATGTCTCCAGCATCTCGCCATCGACCTCGTCATCGTCGATCACGATGCCCAGCCGATCCTCGATCTCGGTCAGCACGCCGGCGACCGCCATCGAATCGAGCTCCGGCAACGCGCCGAACAGCGGGGTGCTATCGTCGAACCCAGCCACCTGTTCGTTCGACAGACCAAGCACGTCCTTGAGTATCGCGCGCAACGTGGCGTCAACTTCGGGCTTGCCTTCAGGAATCACCTGCGTCCCCTCAATTTTGTTGCACCGCCGTTAAGCCGGGGGGATGAATTCCGCAACTTTCCGGGGCAAGGTCAGCCGATATGGTGCCAATCGACCCCGTTCCGCAGCCGATCGACCATGTTCTCGCGGGTGCAGCAGACGCGCCCGCACTGGTCGATCGTTCGGGCACGCTGAGCTACGCAGAGCTTGAGGATCGCGTGGCGCGGCTCGCCGGCTGGCTGGCGGCACAGGGCTTCGCGCCGGGCGACCGAGTCGCCACCTGGCTGCCCAAAACGCGTGAGGCATGTCTGATGCCGCTCGCCGCGCCCCGCGCCGGTCTGGTGCACGTGCCCATCAACCCGTTGCTCAAGCGGGCGCAGGTGGCGCACATCCTCGCCGACAGCGGTACCCGGCTCCTGCTCACCCAGCCTGCGCGGGCGGCGACTCTCGACGCGGCGGACACGCTCGACATCGCTGTTCACCTGCTGGCCGGAGACGGGCCGCCCATGCCTCCGTCCGCGGCCGATCCGGACTCGCTTGCGGCCATTTTGTACACGTCCGGCTCCACCGGCAGGCCGAAGGGCGTGATGCTCAGCCACGCGAACCTTTGGCTCGGCGCGAACAGCGTGGCGCATTATCTGCGCCTCGCCGCAGACGACGTGGTCCTCGGCGTCCTCCCGCTCAGCTTCGATTATGGCCAGAACCAGCTGTTCTCCACCTGGGCGGCCGGCGCCACCGTCGCACCGCTCGATTATCTCACGCCCCGCGACGTGGTGAAGGGCGTGGAGCGTGTCGGTGCCACCACGCTGGCAGGCGTCCCGCCGCTGTGGGTTCAGTTGCTTGAGGCGGAATGGCCAACCGAAACGGCGGCCAGGCTGCGACGGCTGACCAATTCCGGCGGCGCGCTGACGCCCCGGCTCGTCCGCAACCTGCGCGCGCGTTTTCCGCGGGCTGATCTGTACCCGATGTATGGCCTGACCGAGGCGTTTCGATCGACCTTCCTCGATCCGTCGCTGGTCGATGCTCATCCGGATGCGATCGGTGCGGCCGTCCCCCATGCCGAGGTGATGATCGTCCGCGCCGACGGCGGCGAGGCCAGTCCGGGAGAGGCGGGGGAGCTCGTCCATGCTGGACCGTTGGTAGCGCAGGGTTATTGGCGCGATCCCGAACGGACCGCGCAACGCTTTCGCGCGGCCCCGAGCTTTTCGCGCTATGGCGGCGTCGCTGTCTGGTCGGGCGACACCGCACTGTGCGGGACGGACGGACTGCTCCGCTTTGTCGGCCGCGACGACGAGATGATCAAATCGGCGGGCAACCGGATCAGCCCGGGCGAGGTGGAGGAAGCAATCGTCGCCGGCGGCGAGGCGTTGGAGGCGGTGGCGATCGGCGTTCCCGATCCTCGCCTGGGCCAGACGATCATGGTCATCGTGCGGGGTGATCCGGCGAACGAAGCCGCGTTGCGCGACCGACTGCGGCGTGATCTGCCCAATTTCATGCAGCCGGCGCAGTTCGAGTGGCGCGACGATCTGCCGCGCAATGCCAATGGCAAGCTGGACCGTGCGGGGCTGCGCGCGGCGATGCTGTCGCGGCAGGCGCCTGCCGCGCTCGGCGAGGAAAAAGCATGAGCAAGCCGTTCGGGCCGCTACCCCCGGAATTTGCCGCTCAGCGCGGTGAGCTGATGATCGGCGATCGCTCCGCATCGGCATGGGTGGCCGAACACGGATCGCCGCTCTTTGTCTATGATCCAGCGATCGTGGCCGACCGGGTACGCGCTTTTCGCGCGGCCTTCCCGGCTGTCGATCTTCATTATGCGATCAAGGCCAATCCGCACCCGGCGCTGCTTCAGGCGATGGCGCCGCTGGTCGACGGTCTGGACGTCGCGTCGGCCGGCGAACTCGACAAGGCGCTGCGCGTAAAGCCAGCCGGCGCAATCAGCTTTGCCGGTCCGGGCAAGCGCGATGCGGAACTGGAGGCTGCGATCACTGCGGGCGCCACGCTTAACGTGGAATCCGAAGGGGAGGCGGCGCGCGCGCTGGCGATCGGCGGGCGACTTGGAACAGCGCCGCGGCTCGCGGTTCGCGTCAATCCGGACATGGAGCTCAAGGGGTCCGGCATGAAGATGGGCGGGCGCCCATCACCCTTCGGCGTCGATGCGGAACGGGCCGCCGCTCTCGTGCGGGCGATCGTCGCTGGTGGGGGTGACTGGCGCGGTTTTCACATCTTCGCTGGCAGCCAGGCGCTCGACAGCCAGGCGCTGATCGAGACACAGGCCGCGACGCTCGCACTCGCCGAACGTCTCAGCGACGAGGCGGGGCATATGCCGCCCCTGGTCAATCTTGGGGGCGGTTTCGGTATCCCGCATTTTGCCGGCGACACGCCGATCGATCTGGCAGCGATCGGCGCGGCGCTTGGTGACGCCCTAAGTCGCACCCGGCTTCGATCGACCTTTGCCATCGAGCTGGGCCGTTGGCTGGTCGGCGAAAGCGGCGTGTATCTCACCCGAGTCATCGACCGGAAGGAAAGCCGCGGCGAAACCTTCCTGGTGGTCGATGGCGGGCTTCACCACCAGCTCGCCGCCAGCGGTAATTTCGGCACCGTCGTCCGGCGCAACTATCCAGTCGCTGTGACGCACCGCATGGCCGAGGCGGGTGACGAGGAGGTGTCGGTGGTCGGCTGCCTGTGCACCCCGCTCGATCGCCTCGCCGACAAGGTCGCCCTGCCGCGTGCCGATGTCGGCGACACGATTGCGATCTTTATCGCTGGTGCCTATGGCGCGACGGCGAGCCCCGGTCTCTTTCTGGGACACCCCCCGGCGGTAGAGTGTGTCGTCCAGCGCCCCTAAACGCTATCTTCACATCTTACTTACATAGTTGACCGTGAGCGATGCTGGTCGGGAACCATGTTTTCCGTGCCGGTTGTGTGCGCCCGACGGAGGTTTTTCGATGCGTGTTTCGCGTGGGTTGAGTTTGCTGTCACCGGTCTTGCTGGCCGCCACCATGCTGGCGGGCTGCGCGACGAATGGCGGCGCCCGACCCGAACTGCCGCCGGCCGCCTTTGTCGCCAGCAAGGAGCAACCGGGCGAGGAATATGTCATCGGTCCGCTCGATTCGCTCCAGATCTTCGTGTGGCGCAACCCGGAACTGTCGGCCAAGGTCCAGGTGCGCCCCGACGGCCGCATCACGACGCCGCTGGTCAACGACATGCCGGCGGTTGGCAAGACCCCGGCGATGCTCGCCGACGACATGAAGCTGGCGCTCGCGGAATATATCCAGGACCCGATCGTCAGCGTCATCGTCGACAGTTTTTCGGGAACGTACAGCCAGCAGGTCCGCATCGTCGGTGCGACCGAAAAGCCGGCCGCGCTACCCTATCGCGCCAACATGACGCTGCTCGACGCGATGATCGCCGTCGGGGGACTGAACGAATATGCCGCCGGAAACCGCGCGCGGCTGATCCGCTACGATCGCGCGACCGGCAAGCAAAAGGAATATAAGCTCAGCATCAACCGGCTGCTGAAGAACGGCGATTCATCCGCCAACGTCAGGCTCGAACCGGGCGATGTGATCATCATCCCCGAGAGCATGTTCTAAAAGGACGATCGCGTGACCGGCCTTTACGAAGAGATCAGGATCGCGGCCCATGCGATCTGGACGCGGCGCTGGCTGGCGCTGGCGATCGCCTGGGGCATCTGCATCCTGGGTTGGCTCGCCGTCAGCCAGATCCCGAGCCGGTATGAAAGCCGGGCGCGCGTATTCGTTCAGATGCGCTCCATCCTGCCCGCCGGCGCTGACCCTTCGGCGATGGGCGACCAGCGGCGCGACATCGATACCGTGCGCCAGACGCTGACCTCGTCGGTCAACCTGCAGAAGGTCGTGCGCGGCACCGACCTGGCGAAGACGGTCTCGTCCGATCGGGACATCGCGGATCGTGCTGCCGGGCTGCAGAATGCGATCAAGATCACCGCGCAGCAGGACAATCTGTTCGAGATCGTGTCGGCCGCCGCGTCGCCGAAACTCGCCACCAGCATCACCCAAAAGCTGATTGACATCTTCGTCGAAACCAACCTGTCGGACGACCGCCAGCAGAGCAGCCAGACGCTGCAGTTCCTCGACGGCCAGCTCGAAACACTCGGCGGCAAGCTGCAAGACGCCGAGGCGAAGCGCGCCGATTTTCAGAACCGCTATCTCGGCTCGCTGCCGGGCACCGGATCGGTCAGCGACCGTATCGGCGCAGCGCGCGCGCAGTTGAGCCAGGTGGACGGCGATCTCGCCGCTGCCTCGACCAGCCTCGCTGCGTTGCAGGGGCAACTCGCCGGTACGCCTGCAACGATCGCGGGCGGCGGGGGCGGTGCGCCGGGTGTTGGCCCTGCACGCGCGCGGGTCGCTGCGATTCAGGGCCAGCTCGCCGACGCGCGTGGCCGTGGCTATACCGATAATCACCCGGACGTGGTGGCACTGAAGGCCCAACTCGCCCAGGCACAGGCCGCTGCGCGCAGCGAACCGGCGGGCGCCGCTGCCGCCGGCGGGGTCCCGAACCCCGCCTATGTGTCGCTGCAATCGATGATGGCGGACCGTCAGGCCAATGTCGCTGCGCTGCGCATCCGTCGCCAGCAATTGCAGGGTGATCTCGACACGCTGAACGCGAAGCTGACGGAGGATCCCCAGGTCGCCGCGCAACAGGGAGAGATCGAGCGCAATTACACGGTCCTCAAGGATCAATACGATCGTCTGCTCGCACAGCGCGAACAGGTGAACCTGCGCAGCCAGGCGCAGACCCAGACAGACGCGGTCAAATTCTCGGTCATCGATCCGCCCACCCAACCGCGCGCTCCGTCCGCGCCCAACCGGGTGCTGTTGCTGACGGGTGTGCTGATCGCCGGCATCTTTGGCGGCATCGGCGGCGCGTTTGCCATGTCCCGGGTGCAGGCGACGTTCCCGACGGCGCAGCGGCTGGAGAAGGCGTCGGGCATGCCGGTGATCGGATCGATCGGCGAAATGCTGACGCGTCAGCAGGCCGAACTGCGGCGCAAGCGGCTGAAGCTGTTTGCTGGCGGCGTCGGTGCGCTGGGTGTCAGCTACGTGGCGCTGCTTGGCGTCGAAATGCTCCAGCGGGGATTAGCGGCATGACCAACGCCAGAAAGCGCGAAGAGTCGCTGATCGAGCGTGCAGCGCAGGTCTACGACTTTGGCGCTCACCTCCGCCGCCGCGACGTGGTGCCGGGGTCGGCGCCGGAGGCGCCAGCGCAGGATCCGGTCGCCACCCGGTTGCTCGCCGACGATCCTGTTGCTTTGCCCCCCGATGCGGACGACCCGGTCGACGCTACCGTGCCAGAGGCGGCGCCGCATGATCAACCGTCGGCTGACGACGAGCCGCTCGACCTCACCTTTGACCTTCTCGCTGCTGCGCCGCCTGCGCCGGAGGGGGCCGAGGCGCTGTCACCGATGGCCGCCGCAACGCTGATGGCCATTCCGCCCGAGCTTCGCGCTGGGGCCGAGGAAGAAGATGCGCCGATCCTCTACGACGACGGTATCGCGCGGATCGATCGGGCAATGCTGGCGGAGAAGGGCATGCTCGTCCCGGGCGCACCGATCGGCGCGCTGGCCGAGGAGTTCCGGCTGGTAAAGCGGCAGCTGCTGCTCAACGCCCGCGCCATCGCGAAAGGGCCATTGGGCGAGCGGTCCCGCACGATCCTGGTGGGGTCCGGCAAGCCTGGTGACGGCAAGACCTTCTGCGCGATCAATCTCGCGATCAGCCTCGCCGCCGAGCGCGATGTCGAGGTGCTGCTCGTCGACAGCGACTTCGCGAAGCCCGACATCATGGCCTCGCTCGGGCTCGATGATTCAACCGGCTTGCTCGACATCCTGGCGGACGAAACGCTCGATCCCGAGGCGTTTGTCGTCCGCACCGACGTGCCGCAACTGTCGCTGTTGCCCGCCGGCAAGCGCAGCCATTCCGATACGGAACTGCTCGCCAGCGCGCGGACCGGCGACGTGATCGATCAGCTGCTGGCCAACGATCCTCGCCGCATCATCGTATTCGATACGCCGCCGGCGCTCGCCGCGTCGCCAGCCTCCGTCCTCGCCCTGCTGGTCGGCCAGGTGATGCTGGTCGTTCGTGCCGACCGGACCACGGAAGCGGATGTGCGCGAGGCCGTCGCGCTGCTCGACGGTTGTGAACAGATCAGTCTGGTGCTGAATTCGCGGTCCTATGAGCCGGGCGGCGGCCGCTTCGGCAGCTATTATGGTCATCAGGGGTAACCCGGTGGGCATGCGGCATCACTTGGCTGGCGGCGTCGCTCTGGCGGCGCTGGTCGCGTCCAACGCGGCTGAGGCGCGTACCCGCTATGTGCAGCCTTATGTTGAGCTTTCGCAGGTCGTTGCAGCGGATCTCACCAACGATGAAGTGCTGACCTATTCTCAGGTTGCGGTCGGGGTCGATGCCGGCGTCTCGGGCCGGAATGTCGAGGGGCAGGTCAGCTACCGCTACGAACGGCGGATCCAGTGGAACGATCGCTACGCCGACGATAGCGTGCACACCGGCCTCGCCCGTGCCTCGGCGCGGGTCGCCCCGGGCTTTTCCATCGAGGGCGGTGCCATCGCGACGCGGGCGCGCAGCGACATTCGCGGTGCGGCGCCAGGCACATTTGTCGGGCCGGCCGACAATCTGACCCAGGTCTATTCGCTCTACGCCGGTCCCAGCGTCACGACGCAGGCCGGGCCAGTGCGGATCGCAGCATCCGCCTTTGCCGGCTACACGAAGGTGGAAGCGCCGCGTGCGACTGGGGTCGCACCAGGGCAGCAGCGGCTCGATTACTACGATGATTCGCGCAACGTCGTGGCGCAGGCGTCGGCCGGCGTTGCGGCGGGCACCGTATTGCCCGTCGGCGTGACGGTCAGTGGCGCGTATGAACGCGAGGAGGCGGGCCAGCTCGACCAGACATACGAGGGGTATTTCGCGCGGGGCGACGTGACGGTGCCGGTCAGTCGCACCGTCGCGCTCCGGGCGGGCGCGGGCTACGAAAAGATCGAAACGACCCAGCGCGACGCGCTGCTCGACGCGAGCGGCAATCCGGTGATCGATCGCAACGGACGCTTCGTGACTGATCCGGGCTCACCAGCGCGGATCGCCTACAACACCGACGGCCTCATCTACGATGCCGGGGTGATCTGGCGGCCCAGCCCCCGGCTCGAGCTTCAGGCCAACGCTGGATACCGCTATGGCGGCGACACCTATTTCGGCTCGCTCAACTGGAACATCGCGCGCGACAGCGGGCTCCAGATCGTGCTGTACGATGGCATCGGTACGTTCGGGCGACAGCTGCGCAACGGCCTGCGCGATCTGCCCACCGCCTTTCAGGGCTCGGCCAACCCGTTCGGTCAGCAGTTCAACGGCTGTGTCTTCGGCGGCAACCCCGGCGGAGGCGCCGTCGGCGGCGCAGGGGCATGTCTCAACGACGTCTTCCAGTCGATCTCCACCGCCAGCTATCGCGCGCGGGGCATCGACGGCGTGATCTCCACCCGTCGTGGCCGAACCGCATATGGCTTTGGCGCGGGCTACGCCAACCGCCGGCTCAACGTGCCGCAGCTTGCGGAGGGGACCGTCGCCTACGGGATCACCGACGAAAGCTATTATGCGCAGCTTTTCTGGTCACGCGCGCTCAGCCGCGTGTCGCAGGTCGATGCCAATCTGTTCGCCAATTATTATGAAAGCGGGCTGCCGGGCGCGGACGGCGTGTTCAACCTGGGCGCCACGGGCACCTACAGCCACCAGTTCGGCCGGATCGGCACGGTGGCGTCGCTGGGCGTTTACACCTTCGACCAGGAACGCTTCGATAGCCAATGGTCGGCACAGGCGCTGCTCGGCGCGCGTTATACCTTCTGAGGAAGCTTGGTATGTACGAGGATCATTTCGGCCTGACCGAACGCCCGTTCCAGCTGACGCCGGACCCGCGTTACTGGTTCGATTCGGCCACGCACAAGAAGGCGATGGCCTATCTCGGCTATGGCCTTGCGCAGGGTGAGGGCTTCATCGTCATCACGGGCGACATCGGCGCCGGCAAGACGACGCTGGTGGGCCACGTGACCGAACAGATTGATCCGGCGAACCTTTCGGTCATTACCATCGTGTCGACCGCGATCGAGGCGGACGATCTGTTGCGGGTGGTGGCGAGCGGGCTTGATATCGATCCCGTAGGCCGAACTAAGGCCGAGCTGCTGACGCTGATCGAACGCGGGCTTCACGCAGTCGCGCGGACTGGCCGGCGCACGTTGCTGATCGTCGACGAGGCGCAGGCGCTTCCTGTGTCGGCGCTCGAAGAGCTTCGCATGCTGTCCAACTTCCAGGCCGGCAACCGCGCGCTGCTGCAGATATTCCTTCTGGGTCAGCCCGAGTTCCGCGAGCGGCTGAACGGATCCGACCGGCTGGAGCAACTGCGCCAGCGCGTGATCGCCATCCATCATCTCGACCCGATGGAGCCAGAGGAAGTCGCCGATTACGTCGCCCACCGGCTACGCATTGCGGGGTGGAAGGGCACACCCGATTTCGCCGACAACGTGTTCCAGGTTTTGCACCGTGCGACCGGCGGCGTACCGCGGCGGTTGAACCAGTTGATGGGCCGTGTCCTGCTGCACGCAGCGATCACCGACGCGACGGTGATCGATGCGGCGCTGGTCAATACCGTGCGCGCCGACGCCGCCAAGGACCTGCCGAGCGCTGCACGGGTGACGCCGGCGGTGCGCGCCGTGCCCGACCCGATCCGGTCCGCGCCGTTGGAGGCCGTGTCTCCTAGCGCCGACACCGACGCCGAGCTGCGGCAGCGCATTGCCGCGCTGGAGTCGCGGGTGGAGGAGCAGGATGCCGCCCTGCGCCGCATCCTCACGCTGCTGGTCGACTGGGTGGAAAGCGACACGCCCGCCCCGCGCGGCAGCCTGGAGGCAGTACGCGGCGCGGCTGCATGACATGACCATCGTCAACGGAATGTCGGTCGACGTGGAGGAATGGTTCCAGGTCGGCGCCTTCGAACGCACCATCGACAAGAACGACTGGGACCGCCTCGAAAGCCGGGTCGTCGCGAACACCGGCGCCGTCCTCGACCTGTTCGGCGAGGCAGGGGTGACGGCCACATTCTTCACGCTCGGCTGGGTGGCGCATCGTCACCCGGCGTTGATCCGGCGGATCGTTGCGGAAGGGCATGAGGTCGCTAGCCACGGCTGGGATCATCAGCGGGTTTTCACCATGACCGCGGATCAGTTCCGTGCCGATCTGCAGCGGGCACGGATTGCGCTGGAGGATGCCGGCGGCGTCGCCGTGACGGGCTATCGCGCGCCCAGCTTCTCCATCGACACGCGCACGCCGTGGGCGCATCCCGTGCTGGCGGAGGACGGCTATGCCTATTCCTCCAGCGTGGCCCCTGTGGCGCATGACCATTATGGCTGGCGGGAGAGCCCACGTTTTCCGTGGCGACCCCTCGCCGACGCATCGTTGATCGAGCTGCCGGTTTCCACTGCCGAGCTGGCGCGTCGGCGCATGGCCGTCGGAGGTGGCTTCTTCCGCCTGCTGCCGGCCGCGTTGACCGACACGGCGGTACGCCAGTCCAACCAGGCTGGCCACGCGGGCATGTTCTACTTTCATCCCTGGGAGGTCGATCCGGCCCAGCCGCGCGTCGCTGGAGCCCCGCTTCGCTCCAGGCTGCGGCACTACAGCCGGCTCGGCGCCATGGCCGGCAAGTTGCGCCGCCTGCTCGGACGCCATCGCTGGGGCCGTGTCGACGCCGTGGCCGTGCAGGAACGGCGCTGGTGAGCGGCGCGCTGGGTGCCGTCGCGGACCGGGTCCTCGTTCGCGATGCCGTCGGCGAGGATGAGCGTATAGATGCCTTCGTGCGCGCGCACCCGGATGCCACCCCCTTTCATCTGACCGGCTGGACGAAAGCGGTGGAGGTGGGTTGCGGGCAGCGTGGCCGTTTCCTGATCGCCGAACGCGACGGAGTAATTATCGGCCTGCTGCCGCTGACCGAGATGCGGTCCCCCCTCTTCGGCAAGGCGCTGGTATCGGCTGGCTTCGCCGTCGGCGGGGGCGTGCTGGGCGAAGGCACCCGGCCGCTCGCCGCCGCCGCCCGCGCGCTTGGCTGTCCCTCCGTGGAGTTGCGCGGCGGTCCGGTGCCGGACGGCTGGTCGAGCGACAGCAGCAGCTATCTCGGCTTTGCGCGACCGCTCGCGGCGGATGACGACGCCGAACTGCTCGCCATCCCCCGCAAGCAGCGCGCCGAGGTGCGCAAGTCGCTCACCAGCGATCTTGAGGTGGTCACCGGCGGCGCTGAACTCGCTGGCGAACATTACCGGGTATACGCCGAATCGGTTCGCAACCTGGGCACGCCTGTGTTTCCCCGCCGCCTCTTTACCGAGGCGCTGGCGCGTCTCGACAGTGACATTCTGACGGTGCGCTGGCAGGGCCGCGCCGTGGCGAGCGTCCTCAGCCTGTATTTCAACGGCGTGGCTTATCCCTTTTGGGGCGGCGGCACCGTGGCGGCGCGTGCGCTGCGCGCCAATGACCGGATGTATTTCGCGCTGATGGCGCATGCCCGCGCGCGTGGCTGCACGCATTTCGACTTTGGCCGGTCCAAGACGGGGACCGGGCCCGCGGCGTTCAAGAAGAACTGGGGGTTCGAGGGCGTGCCGCTGACCTACGCGCGATGGTCGGACGGCCCCGCGCGAGAGGTTAATCCCCTCAACCCGAAATATGCCCTGATGGTGCGCGGGTGGAAGAAACTGCCGCTTCCGCTGGCGACACTTGTCGGTCCCTGGATCAGCCGCGGGCTCGGCTAGGGTGGAGATCCTGTTCCTGGCGCATCGTGCGCCGTTCCCGCCTGACCGCGGCGATCGCATCCGCAGCTTCAACATCCTGTCGTATCTGGCAGCGCGGGCGCGGGTGCATCTGGTCGCCTTTGTCGAGGAGGACGGAGCCATTGCGCCAGAGCACCGAGCGCGGGTCGACGAATGCATCCTGGTGCGCCGGACCAAGTCGCAGGTGCGTGCCGCGGCCGAGGCACTCGCCACCGGTCGCCCAGTGTCGCTGACTGCCTTCGCCGACTGCCGGATCAAGACCGCGGTGAACGATCTGCTCGCCCGCCGGTCGATCGGCGCGATCTACGCCTTTTCGGGGCAGATGGCGCAATATCTGCCGGGGCAGTTCCCGCGCGTCATCATGGATTTCGTCGATCTCGATTCCGCGAAGTTCGCCGCCTACGCCGCCGATGCACACGGACCGATGCGGTGGATGATGCAGCGCGAGGCACGGCTGCTCCACGCGTTCGAGCGGCAGGTTGCGGGTCGCGTTACCGCCAGCCTGTTCGTCAGCGAACCCGAGGCCGCGCTTCTTCCCGGAAGCCTGGCTGTCGAAAACGGCATCGACACGCTCCGCTACGATCCGGGGCTGGTCACGCCGGTGCCCGCAGCCCATCCGTTGATCGTCTTCACGGGCCAGATGGAGTATCGCCCCAATGTGGACGCCGTTGCCTGGTTTGCCGAGCGGGTCATGCCGCTGCTCCCCGATGCGCATTTCGCGATTGTCGGTCGTGCGCCCACGCCCCGGGTTCGCGCATTGGCTGGCCCCCGCGTCACGGTGACGGGGGAGGTCGCCGACGTTCGCTCCTGGCTGGCCGCTGCGGACGTCGTCGTTGCACCGCTGCATCTCGCGCGCGGGATCCAGAACAAGGTGCTGGAGGCAATGGCGATGGCTCGTCCGGTGGTTGCCAGCCCTGCCGCGGCGGAGGGCATCGATCATGCCGGCACCCTTCGTGTCGCGGTGCAGCCGGAGGATTATGCGGCCACGATCCGGGAACTACTCGCCGGTCCTGAGCAGGCCGACCAACTCGGCACAGCTGCGCGGCGGCAGGTGATCGGCCGCTACGGCTGGGATGCCCGGCTGAAGCCGCTCGACACGCTTCTCGGTCTGGGGCCGGCATGAGGCTCGCGCTCTCTCGCCCCGCTGCCCCGGCAGCCGCAGCGTGGAGGGTGCATCTCTCGTTGCTTGTGCTGGCGTCGGCGGCGATCCTCCTGCTGTTCCGTCGCGACGTTGCCGACCTGCTGACGCTGTGGTGGACCAGTACGACCTACGGCCACTGCCTGTTCATCCTGCCAGTGGTCGGGTGGCTCGTCTGGACGCGGCGGCGGGAACTTGCCGCGCTGCGCCCCGCCGCCTGGTGGCCCGGCCTCGCGCTGGTGGCGGCTGGCGGGGCGGGATGGCTGATGGGGGAGGCCGCCGGGGTTGCGGCTGCGCGTCATTTCGGCGTTCTGATCACGCTTGAGGGTGCCGTCGTCACCATTCTGGGGCCGCATGTCGGCCGCGCGCTCCTCTTTCCTCTCGCTTACGCTTTTTTCGCGATCCCCTTCGGCGAATGGCTTGAGCCGCCGCTGCAACAGGTGACGGTGCGGATCGTCATGCCGCTCCTGCATCTGGCCGGTGTGCCGGCCGCGGCGGACGGCGTCCTGATCCATGCAGGCCCCTATTATTTTGAAGTGGCAGAGGCATGTTCCGGGTCGAAGTTCGTGCTGTCGATGCTCGCCTTCGCCGCGCTGGTGGCGAACACTTGCTTCCGGTCGCGCCGCCGCCGGGCTATATTCCTTGCGGTGTCGCTGGTGCTGCCGGTGCTCGCCAACGGGGTGCGTGCGTTCGGCACGATCTACGCCGCGCAACTCGTCGGGCTCCAAGCCGCCACCGGATTTGACCACATTGTGTACGGCTGGCTGTTCTTCGCGCTTGTCATGGCCGTTGTCATGGCGGTCGGCTGGCGGTGGTTCGACCGGGCGCCCGATGATCCCGCCTTTGATCCTGCCACGCTCCCAGCGCCTTCGACCAGGGTCATTACCGCGCCGGTCGCCGCCCTTCTAGTGATCGCCACCACCGCGATCTTTCCGGCATGGGCCGACGCACTTGGCGCGCGTACGCAACCATTGCCGAGGGGGATCGACCTGCCGGAGGTGCCGGGCTGGACGCGTGCACCGCTGAGCACCCGGGCGTCGTGGCAGCCGTTCTATCCCTCTGCCGATCATCAGGTGATCGGCCGCTATGTTGATGCCCAGGCGCGCGCCGTCGACGTGGCGATCGCGGTGTTCGGCCACCAGGAAGAGGGCAAGGAGATCATCTCCTATGGCACCGGCGTCCTGCGCGAGGGGGATCGCTGGGTCCGTATCGCAAACCCGCCACCTATCGACGGTGGTTCGGCCATGCGGATCACCGCGGCGGCAAGTGATGGGAAGCCGGTGGAGCGTCTCGTGGTCACATGGTACCGGGTCGGCGGAATCGTGACCAGCCAGCCCGCCATCGTCAAACTCGCCACACTTCGCGCCCGTCTGCTCGGTGGTGAGCCGGGGGCGGTGGCGCTTCACCTGTCCGCGGTGAAGGTGCCCGATGTCGATCCGGCTGCCGACGTGGCACGTTTACGCGCGGCACTTGGCCCGCTCGATGAGGTAACCGCTGCGGTGATGCGCTGATGTGCGGCCTCGCCGGTCTCTATTATCCCGAGACGCCCAAGCCGGTCGATCCCGCGCGCATTCGCACGATGATCGACGCCATGGCCGCGCGCGGCCCCGACGGGGAGGGGGTTTGGACCGCGCCGGGCGTCGGCTTTGGTCACCGGCGATTGTCGATCATCGACGTCGAAGGCTCGCCGCAGCCGATGCACGATCCTTCGGGCGCGCTGTCGGTGCTCTTCAACGGCTGCATCTACAATTATCGCGAATTGCGCGCGGAGCTTGGCGCGAAGGGGTGGACGTTTCAGACCGCTGGCGACACCGAAGTGCTGCTGGCGGCATGGTCCGCCTGGGGTCCGGCGATGCTGGACCGGCTCGACGGGATGTTCGCCTTCGTGCTGCACGACTCGAGATCGCAGCGGCTGTTCATGGCGCGCGATCGGCTGGGCGTGAAGCCGCTACACTATGCCCGCCTTGCTGATGGCGCGCTGGCCTTCTCCTCCGAGCTGAAGGGGTTGCTGGCGCACCCGCTCCTGCGCCGCGTCGCAGACGTGCGCGCGGTCGAGGACTTCATGGCCTTCGGCTATGTGCCGGATGACGCCTGCATCATCGCCGGGGTGAGTAAGCTTCCCGCCGGCCACTACCTGTTGGTGGAGCGCGGCAAGCCTGTCCCCGCACCCATTCAATGGTGGGACGTATCCTTTGCCGATCGGCGGCGTGGCTCGGTGCGCGCGCTGGAAGAGGAACTGGTCGACCATCTGCGCACCGCGGTGCGGTCGCGCCTCGTCGCGGATGTACCATTGGGTGCGTTCCTGTCGGGCGGGGTGGACAGTTCGGCGGTGGTTGCCCTGATGGCGGAGGCGACCCCACAGGCGGTGCGCACCTGTACGATCGGCTTTGACGAGGCAGGCCATGACGAGCGTGGCTATGCTGCGCTGGTCGCGGATCGCTTTCGCACCGATCATAGCGAGCGGGTGGTCCGATCCGACGATTTCGGTCTGATCGACCGCATCGTCGCCGCCTTTGATGAACCCTTCGCTGACGCGTCCGCGCTCGCCACCTATCAGGTCTGTGCCATGGCGCGGGAGAAGGTGACCGTGGCGCTGTCGGGTGATGGCTCGGACGAGATATTCGCCGGATACCGTCGCTATCGTTTCCAGGCGGCGGAGGAACGCGTGCGCGCGATCCTTCCCGCTGAGTGGCGCCGTCGGGTCTTCGGCGCGGTAGGCGCCGCTTATCCGAAGGCGGATTGGGCGCCGCGGCCGCTGCGCGCGAAGACGACGTTGCTGTCGCTCGCGATGGACGGCGGGGAGGGATATGCACGCGCCGTCGGCGTGACCGATCCAGCGCTGCGACGCCGGCTGTTCACCGGTGCCGCGCGTCGGGTGCTCGGCGGGCATCGGGCGGAGGATCGCTACGTCGCCGCCATGGCTGCGGCCCCCGCACGCGACGCGATCGACCGGGCGCAATATGCCGACATCAAGATCTGGCTGCCGGGGGATATCCTGGCCAAGACGGATCGCACCAGCATGGCCGTCAGCCTGGAGGCGCGCGAACCATTGCTCGATCACCGGCTGGTTTCCTTTGCCGCGTCGCTCCCCGCCTCGCTTCGTCTGCGGCGGGGCGAGGGCAAGTGGCTGATGAAGAAGGCGATGGAGCGCTATTTGCCCAAGCAGGTGCTGTACCGACCCAAGATGGGCTTCGTGACGCCGGTGAGCGCCTGGTTCCGTGGGCCGCTCGCCGGGGAAGCCGCGGCCCTCGCACGGTCGCGCACCCTCGCCGATACCGGCTGGTTCGATCTTGCCGCGCTGGCGGATCTCGCCGAAGCGCATCGCTCCGGCCGGGCCGAGCATGGACGGACCTTGTGGCAGTTCGTGATGCTTGAACGAAGTCTGCGGCGGCTCTTCGGCTAATCAGCATTACTGGCGCGCGCGGGCCTGCCACGCCTGATATTGCTCCACTGCGGGCGAGCGGCGCAGCACCCGCGCCATCGGGTCGATCACGACGTGCTGACCAGCGGGAACGGTCAAGGTGCCCCTGCCACCCGCCATCGCGACCCGTTCGACGCGATCGCCGATCTTCACCTCGATCGGCATGGGGAAGCGACTGCCCTCGCGCCAGTCCAGCCGCAGCGTGTCACCGTCACGCCGTACGGTCAGGTCGGGCAGTTCGGCGCGTCGAAGATAGGCATCGAAGAACCAGCCGAGATCCTGGCCGCTTTCCTCCTTTACGATCGCCTCGAACTCCCGCGTGGAGCCGAAACGCGGCCGAAAGTTGCCGGGTGCAGGATCTTTACGGCCGTAGACCAGCCGGCGTACCGCACGATAAAAGGCGTCGTCACCGATCAGCCCTCGCAGCGTGTGCAGTGTCAGCGCGCCCTTATAGTAGATGTCGGTCCCGGCACCCCCGAGGGACGGCTCATACACCTCCTCCTCGCTCAGCAACTTGTCCCGGACAATCGGCGCGCGATTGGTGATCCGGTTGCGCTGTGTCTCCAGCATGGTGAGGTAACGCGCGTCGCCCTCGCGCCAGAGACCGTATAATGGCTGCATATATTGGGCAAAGCCCTCATGCAGCCAATAATCATCCCAGTTCCCCGCCGTTACTTGGTTGCCGAACCATTCATGCGCGAATTCATGGTGAAACAGCCAGTCGAAGCCTTCCGGTGCCTTGGCGTAATTGTTGCCATAAGCGTTGATGGTCTGGTGCTCCATGCCCATGTGCGGCGTTTCGACGACCCCCACCTTTTCGTCGGCGAATGGGTAGGGGCCGATGACTTGTTCGAAGAAGTCGAGGGTCGGCGCAAATTCGGCGAACAGCGCCTTCGCCTGTTCGATCTTTCCTGGTAAGTGCCAGTAATGCAGCGGGATTTCGTTGCCGTAGCGGCTGCGGTACGTCCCGGTGAGTTCCTCGAACGGCCCCACGGCGAGCGCGATGGCATAGGTATTCGGCTGCCGGGCGCGCCAGTTCCAGCGCGTGCGACCCTCGCTGAGCGTATCGACGCCGATCAACCGCCCGTTCGACGGCGCCTTCAGCCCCGGTGGTACGGTGATGTGGAGATCGACCGCTGCCGGCTCGCCGGCGGGGAAGTCGAGGCATGGCCATAATTGGTCGCAGCCGTAGCCCTGCGTGGTGGTGGCAACCCAGGGGCGTCCATCGGGCGTGCTGCTCCAGACGATGCCGTCGTCCCAGGGCGCGTTCAGCGCGACGTGCGGCGTGCCGCCATAGGTGATCCGCGCCTGCACCTTCTCGCCGGCGGCCAACGGTTTCGGCAGCGCAATGACCAACTGCCCGTCCGGATTGCTCCACGCCCGCCGGGGCAGCGGTGATCCGTCGATCGCGATCGACGATACGGGAAGATTGCGATCCAGATCGATCACCAGCCGTGTCAGTGGCGCGCGCGCGGTGAAGGTCAGGAGCGCATCGCCACGGATGCGGCGCTGCCGCGGCACGACTTCGAACGACAGGTCGGCGTGGTCAAAGCTGACCGCCGTCTGCTCGGCCGGCCTCGGCCCGCCGGATATTCGGGTTTGGGCGGTTAGTGGTGGCTGGCCCTTGTCCGGCAGCGAGGATGCCGCCGCAATCAGCAGAAGAAGCGAGATCATGCAGAATAAGAATGCCGCAGCACGTCATCGGCTCCGCAAGCGATATGCGGCGATTGATGGACAAGCGCGCCACCCCATATACACTGCAAATCGCCGCCTGTTCGAAGCGGCGCCGGAGTTTGCATGACCCAGACCTACCCTCTTCTGCCCCTGCGCGACATTGTCGTTTTCCCGCACATGATCGTGCCGCTGTTCGTCGGTCGCGACAAGTCGGTCGCTGCGCTTGAGGCAGCAATGGCCGCGGACAAGGAGATTTTCCTCGTCGCGCAGCTTGATCCGGCCGAGGATGATCCCAAGGCGGACGACCTCTATGATATTGGCGTCACCGCGACGGTGCTTCAGCTGCTGAAGCTGCCTGATGGCACGGTGCGCGTGCTCGTCGAGGGCAAGCAGCGCGGCCGGCTCGGCGGTCTCGTCGACGCTGGCAGCTATGTGACGACCGAAGTGACCCCGATCGAGGAGGTTGAGGCGGAGGGCACTGAAGTGTCCGCGCTGATGCGGTCCGTGATCGACCAATTCGAGAATTACGCCAAGCTCAACCGCAAGCTGCCCGCGGAAACCGCCTCGCAGCTGGGCGAGATCGAGGACGCGTCGCGCCTCGCCGATGCGGTGGCTGGCAACATCTCGATCAAGGTTGCGGACAAGCAGTCGCTGCTGATCGAGTCCGATCCTGCCCGCCGGCTGGAGATGGTCTACGCCTTCATGGAAGGCGAGCTTGGCGTCCTGCAGGTCGAGAAGAAGATCAAGAGCCGCGTCAAGCGCCAGATGGAGAAGACGCAGCGCGAATATTACCTCAACGAGCAGCTGAAGGCGATCCAGCGCGAACTCGGTAACGAGGGCGAGGAAGGCGAAGGCGACGAGATCGGCGAGCTGACGCAGAAGATCGCGACGCTGAAGCTTTCCAAGGAGGCCCGCACCAAGGCCACGGCCGAGCTGAAGAAGTTGAAGACCATGGCGCCGATGAGCGCCGAGGCGACCGTCGTGCGCAATTATCTCGACGTGCTGCTCGGCCTGCCGTGGGGCAAGAAGTCGAAGCTGAAGAAGGACATTGCCGCGGCGCAGGCGATCCTCGACGAGGATCATTATGCGCTGGAGAAGGTGAAGGACCGGATCGTCGAATATCTCGCGGTCCAGGCCCGCACCAACAAGCTGAAGGGGCCGATCCTGTGCCTCGTCGGCCCGCCGGGCGTGGGCAAGACGAGCCTCGGCAAGTCGATCGCCAAGGCGACCGGCCGCGAGTTCATCCGCCAGTCGCTGGGCGGCGTGCGCGACGAGGCCGAGATCCGTGGCCATCGCCGGACGTACATCGGCTCGCTGCCGGGCAAGATCGTGACGAACCTGCGCAAGGCAGGGGCGGCGAACCCCTTGTTCCTGCTCGACGAGATCGACAAGCTCGGCCAGGATTTCCGCGGCGATCCCGCCTCGGCGCTGCTCGAGGTGCTGGATCCGGAGCAGAACAGCAAGTTCAATGATCACTATCTGGAGATCGATATCGATCTTTCGGACGTGATGTTCGTCTGCACGGCGAACACGCTGAACCTGCCGCAGCCGCTGCTCGATCGCATGGAGATCATCCGCCTCGAAGGCTACACCGAGGACGAGAAGGTGGAGATCGCCGAGCGTCACCTGATCGCCAAGCAGATCGAGGCGCATGGCCTGAAGGACGGCGAGTTCACGCTGACCCAGGAGGGCCTGCGCGCGCTGATCCAACGCTATACTCGTGAGGCCGGCGTGCGCACGCTGGAGCGCGAGATCGCCAAGCTCGCCCGCAAGGCGCTGCGCCAGATCCTTGAGGGCAAGGCGACCAGCGTCACCATCACGCCGGAGAACCTCCACGAGTTCGCGGGTGTGCAGAAGTATCGCCATGGCCTGTCCGAGGAGGAGAACCAGATCGGCGCCGTGACCGGCCTCGCCTGGACCGAGGTGGGCGGCGAACTGCTGACGATCGAAAGCGTGACGGTGCCCGGCAAGGGCGCGATCAAGCTGACCGGCAAGCTGGGCGATGTGATGAAGGAATCGGCGGAGACGGCGATGAGCTTCATCAAGGCGCGCGCGCCGTCCTACGGGATCAAGCCGAGCCTGTTCCACCGCAAGGACGTGCACGTCCACTTGCCGGAAGGCGCGGTGCCGAAGGACGGCCCGTCGGCCGGTATCGGCCTCGTCACCTGCATCGTTTCCACGTTGACCGGCGTGCCGGTGAAGAAGGAAGTGGCGATGACCGGCGAGGTCACGCTGCGCGGCCGCGTGCTGCCGATCGGCGGCCTGAAGGAGAAGCTGCTCGCGGCGTTGCGCGGCGGTATCACCACGGTGCTGATCCCGCAGGAGAATGAGAAGGACCTCGCGGACATCCCGCAGAACATCAAGGACGGCCTGAAGATCGTACCGGTGATGCATGTCGACGAGGTGCTTCGCCTCGCACTGACCGAGCCGCTGGAAGCGATCGACTGGACTGACGCGGACGAGCTGGCGGCGCAGCCGCCGGCCCCGATCGCGCCGGCCGGGGGGGAGCTTCACCACTAAGTTCCTTTAAGGCAGCGAAAACGGGACACGGCGGTTCATCGCGACCGCCGTGGTTTCGTTTGACACTGAACGGGCCAGCCGTCTTACTGGAACGAGCGGCCTCGCGCGGGCCGAATCCGTATTTTTTCGAATATCCGCAAAGCCAAACGGGGGTCGGTGCATGAATAAGCAGGAGTTGATCGCGACGGTTGCGACCGCGTCGGGACTCGCCAAGGGCGATGCCACGCGCGCGGTCGAGGCCGTGTTCGACACGATTACTGCGCAGCTCAAGAAGGGCGATGAAGTGCGCCTGGTCGGCTTCGGCACCTTTGCGGTGACGAAGCGCAAGGCGTCGACGGGTCGCAATCCGCGGACTGGCGAACCGATGACGATCAAGGCGTCGAGCCAGCCGAAGTTCAAGGCGGGCAAGGTGCTGAAGGATTCGTTGAACTAATTTGATGATGGCGGGCTGGACAGGCGGCGCGATGCCTCCTAAAGGCCCGCTTCCGGTTTCGAGCTGAAAGGCTCTCCGGGCGCGTAGCTCAGCGGTAGAGCACACCCTTCACACGGGTGGGGTCACAGGTTCAATCCCTGTCGCGCCCACCATATACAAAGCCCCGCAGGTCGATCGACCGGCGGGGCTTCCTGTATCACGGGGCCTGAGCTTCGTGCCTCAAGCCATTGTGGTGGCGCGACTTGTCACGCGGCCCGGCGGGAGAGGAGCGGCGATGCGCCTGCTCCCCCCAGACGGGCCAGATCCTCGCCGCGATCAGTCCTTCCAGCACCAGTAGAGCTGCGCCGGCGGCACGTTCCACCATTCCATGTCATGGTCGATGCGGGCGAAGTGCGGGGACAGGAAGTCGCGCACCTTGGGGCTGAACTGATAGACGAGGAAGGCGCCGCCGGGGCGGATGACGCGGTGCGTCGCCTCCGCGATCGCCGGGCCGATCCCGGCCGGCAGCGTCGAGAAGGGGAGCCCAGACAGGACAAAGTCGGCCTGTTCGTGGCCATTTTCGGCCACGATCGCCTCAACGTCGGCCGCGGACCCGTGGACGGCCACGAAGCGGGAATCGACGATCGTGTGATCGAGATAGCGAACGAAATCCGCATTGGTGTCGATCGCAATCAGCGTCGCGTCCGGCGCCATCCGCTCCAGGATCGGGCGGCAGAAGGTGCCGACGCCCGGACCATATTCGACGAACACCTTGCAATTCGCCCAGTCGACCGGCGCCAGCATCTTGTCGATCAGCTTGGCGGAGGACGGGATTACCGAACCCACCATCACCGGATGCTTCAGGAAGCCGGAGAAGAACATCTGCCACGGCTTCGGCACGCCGGCCTTGCTGGTTCGGGCGCGGCGCACCGCACTGGTTGAGCTGGGCATGGAGGAAAAGTAACTCCCCGGAAAAGTCGTCAATTGTGCCGAACGCGGCACGGCCTAGACAGTTGCCATAGCGGGGTTGCGCGGCGCTCCCAAGCGCCTAATCGAGCGTCATGGTAGAGGAACGGGGGCACAAGCAGAGCGCCATCCCCAGGCGCCCGAGGATTCGACGCGCGTTCGACCGTCGGTTTGCGCTGATGTTCATGGTGATGCTGACCATCGCAGCGGGCAATACGGCACTGCAATCGGTACTCCCCGCATTGGGCCGCTCGCTGGGTGTGGCGGACAGCGCGGTCGCGGCGGCATTTTCGGTATCGGCGCTTCTGTGGGTGATCGCGGCGCCGTTCTGGGCCAATCGATCGGACCGTTATGGCCGACGGCTGATGATCCTGCTGGGCATGGGCGGATTCTGCGTGAGCCTCGCGACCTGCGGGCTGTTCCTGGCCGCGGGCATCAACGGGTGGATCAGCGGATCGGCGGCGTTCCTGCTCTTCATCATGGCGCGCCTGATCTATGGCACGTTCGGATCGGCCGCGCCGCCCGCGGTGCAGGCGATCGTGGCGGGCGAGACGACGCGCGAGGAGCGCACGCGCGCGCTGACGCTGATCGCCAGCGCGTTCGGCTTGGGCACGATCCTGGGACCAGCGATCGCGCCCTATCTGCTGCTGGGGCATATCGGGGAGATCGAGATCGGGCTGGCCGGGCCGGCGTTCGTGTTCACCCTGTTCGGCATCGCGATGTTCCTGACCGTGCGCACGATGCTGCCGGAGGATCGCGCCACGCCGCTGGGCGGCCACGGCGGGACGACCGGTTATCCGTCGATCGGCGGGCAGGGCACGGGGGCCAGCGTGCGCGGCGCAACGGCGCCCAAGGGCGGCGTCAAGGTCAGCTATTTCGATCGGCGGATCCGTGGCTGGATGATCGCCGGGCTGGTGATGGGCCATGCGCAGGCGATGACGGGCCAGGCAATCGGGTTCCTGGTGATCGACCGGCTGAACCTGCCGCCCTCGCAGGCGCTGGAGCCGACCGGCATCGTGTTGATGATGGGTGCCGGCACCGCACTGCTGGCGCAATGGGGCATTATCCCGACGCTGAACCTCGCGCCGCGCGCGCTGGTGCTGGTCGGCCTCGTCTTCGCTGCGGCGGGAACGGTGATGACCGGCTTTGCCACGTCGCTGTACGGCATCGCCACCGGCTATGCGCTCGCCAGCCTTGGCTTCGGCTTCACGCGGCCGGGCTTCACCGCGGGCTCGAGCCTTGCCGTCGGGCCCGCCGCGCAAGGATCGGTCGCGGGCAAGGTGACGAGCGTCAATGGCGCCAGTTTCGTGCTGGGGCCATCGATCGGCGTCGGCCTGTACGGCCTTTGGCATTCGCTGCCGTATCTAATCGCGGCGGTCGGCTGCGTCGCGCTGTTCGCTTATTGCTGGTTCGCGCTGCAGGAGCCCGATGAGCAGGAAGTCGCGGCATTCGACGACCCGGTGATCTAAACGCGATTGCCGTCAAGGCGGCGAGCGAATAGACGCGCGCGCCATGACCGAATCCTCCATCAAGCGCGTCGTGCTCGCCTATTCCGGCGGCCTCGACACCAGCGTCATCCTGAAGTGGCTGCAGCAGACCTATAACTGCGAAGTCGTGACCTTTACCGCCGACCTCGGCCAGGGCGAGGAGCTGGAACCAGCGCGCCGCAAGGCGGAGCTGGCCGGCGTGAAGCCCGAGCATATCTTCATCGACGACCTGCGCGAGGAGTTCGTCAAGGATTACGTGTTCCCGATGATGCGCGCCAACGCGACGTACGAGGGACTGTACCTGCTGGGCACCTCCATCGCCCGGCCGCTGATCGCCAAGCGCCAGATCGAGATCGCCAAGATGGTCGGCGCCGATGCCGTGAGCCATGGCGCGACCGGCAAGGGCAACGACCAGGTCCGTTTCGAGCTGGGCTATTATGCCCTTGCACCCGACATCAAGGTGATCGCGCCGTGGCGTGAATGGGATCTCACCAGCCGCAGCCGCCTGATCGAGTTCGCCGAGCAGAACCAGATCATGGTCGCCAAGGACAAGCGCGGCGAAGCGCCGTTCTCCACCGACGCGAACCTGCTGCACACCTCGTCCGAGGGCAAGGTGCTGGAGGATCCATGGGAGGAAGTGCCCGATTACGTCTATTCGCGCACGGTGAACCCGGAGGACGCGCCCGACGCGCCGGAATATATCACGGTCGATTTCGAGCGTGGTGACGGCGTGGCGCTGAACGGCGAGGCATGTTCGCCCGCGACGCTGCTGACCAAGCTGAACGAGCTTGGCCGCAAGCATGGCATCGGCCGGCTCGACCTGGTCGAGAACCGCTTCGTCGGCATGAAAAGCCGCGGCATGTACGAGACGCCGGGCGGCACCATCTATCACCTGGCGCATCGCGGCATCGAGCAGTTGACGCTGGATCGCGGCGCGGCGCACCTGAAGGACGAGCTGGCGATCCGTTACGCCGAGCTGGTGTACAACGGCTTCTGGTTCGCGCCGGAGCGCGAGATGCTGCAGGCGGCAATCGATTATAGCCAGGAGAAGGTGTCCGGCACGGTGCGGCTGAAGCTGTACAAGGGCAGCGTCAACGTGGTCGGCCGCAAGTCGCCCAACTCGCTCTACAGCGAGAAGGTGGTGACGTTCGAGGACGACCAGGGCGCCTATGACCAGCGCGACGCGGAAGGCTTCATCAAGCTGAACGCGCTGCGCCTGCGCCTGCTCGGCCGTCGCGACCGCCTGTAATCGGCCTATCGCACGCCGGGGGAGGATTCCTGCCATCTCCGGCATGCCGGCCACTGCGGACAACGCGTATGATCGTTGTCGATCAGGAACGATCCTGCCGCCATCGACGTTCTTTCCGCGCCTGGGGCGGCTCAAGGCCCCGAGTCTGAGGGAGATTGCGATGAAGGGTGCAACATTTGGCGCATTGCTGCTGGGGGCCACCGTGCTCACCGCCTGCGCCGAAAACCGCCAGGACGTGGTCGCTCCGGCGCCGCCGCTTGGCCCGGGTGCACTGGCCGGAACGGTCGCAGCTGATCGCAACGGCGATGGCCTCGTCGATGGCTATTACACGCCGGACGGCGTCTATGTAGCGTTCCAGGCGCCGCCGTGCCCGCCGCCGCCGCCGCCCCCGCCGCCGCCCACCCCGCGCGGCGAACGAGGCTGAGCTTGTCGGCCGGCGAGGGCGCGCCGGCGCGGCGCGCGAGCCGGCTGGCGCTTATCCTGTCATTGCTCCTGCCGGTGGCGGCGCTTCCTAGCGTCGCCGCCGCGCAGGACGATGTTCCGGTCGGCGAGTCGACCAACGCGGTTGCCCAGGCAATTCGGGGCCAGGTCGGCGGCCGGCTGAAGGATTTCTATCGCGCGCGCGGCTATTGGCCGCTGTGGATCGTCGATGACCGGCCCGGCCCGCAGGCCGAAGCACTGGTCGGCGTGATCGAAAGCGTGCGCGTCGATGGCCTCAACCCCGATCGCTATTCGCCGGACCGGTTGCGCCGGTTGATCGATGAGGGGCAGGACGGCAATCCGCGCGCGCTCGCCTATCTTGAGGTGGCATTGAGCGGCGCGCTCGGCAATCTGGTCCGCGACATGCGCGAGCCGACGATCGAGATCGAATATCTCGAGGAATCGCTGAAGCCGAAGCGCCTGCGCCCGGAAGAGGTGCTGCGGCGCGCGGCGCTGGCCAAGTCGATGACCGATTATGTGCGCAACATGGGCTGGATGAGCCCGCTGTACGTGCAGCTGCGCGCGGCATTGCCGACGACGGCGCCGGACGATGACCGTGATGTGCCTGGAAGCGACGTCACCGTGCCCGGCGGGCCGTTGCTGAAGCCAGGCATGATTGGCGAGCGCGTGATGCTGCTGCGGCAGCGACTGGGGCTGGCGGATGGCGGCACTTACGATGCGGAGCTGAGGGCCAGCGTGCGCCGCTTCCAGGCGTCGCGCGGCTTGCCGGTCGATGGCATTGCGGGCGCACAGACGATCGCCGCGTTGAACGGCGAGGGCGGGGCGAGCGAGGACCGGATCGCGCAATTGCGGCTGAACCTGGAGCGCGCACGGCTGCTGCCCGATGCCTATACCCGGCATATCGTGGTCGACGCGGCCGCCGCGCGCCTGTGGTATTACGGTGGCGGGGCGGAGCAGGGCACGATGCGCGTCGTTGCCGGCACGCCCGAGACGCAGACGCCGATGATGGCGGGGCTGGTGCGTTACGCGACGCTCAACCCTTATTGGAATGTCCCGGTCGACCTCGTGCGCAAGCGGATCGCCCCCAAGGTGCTGGCGGGTACCTCGCTGGAGCGGCAGGGCTATGAGGCGCTGTCGGACTGGACGCATGACGCCACCGTCATTCCCTCCGCCTCGATCGACTGGCAGGGGGTGGCAGACGGCACGGTCGAGCCGCGCGTTCGCGAGCTGCCCGGGCGGGGCAATTCGATGGGGTCGGTCAAGTTCATGTTCCCCAACGATCACGGCATCTACCTGCACGATACGCCGCAGAAGAATTTGTTCGCCAAGGCGGACCGGCATTTCTCCAACGGTTGCGTCCGGCTGGAGGATGCGCCGCGGCTGGGCCGGTGGCTGTTCGATCGCCCGCTGAAGCCCGACAGCTCGCAGCCCGAGCAGCATGTGCCGGTGCCCGAGCCGGTCCCGGTGTATCTGATGTATTTCACGGCCAGTCCCTCCGAGACGGGACGCGGCGTGAAATATGTCGCCGATGTCTATGATCGCGATTCGCCCGCCCTGCAGCATCTCGCCAGCCGGTGATCTGGTGCGCCGCGCGGGCGGCGCATTAACCACGCCTCAATCATCGTCCTTCATTGCCGATGCTGCATTGCTATGGGGCAGCATCAGATGGCGAATCCTGTCGGCACGGTGGACGTGGCGATCATCGGCGCGGGACCGGCGGGGCTGACGGCGGCCTATCTGCTCGGAAAGGCGGGCTATTCCGTCACGGTGATCGAGAAGGACCCGCGCTACGTCGGCGGGATCAGCCGCACCGTCGAGCATGAGGGCTTCCGCTTCGACATCGGCGGGCACCGCTTCTTCTCGCGATCGAAGGAGGTGGTCGACCTCTGGAATGAGATCCTGCCCGACGATTTCATCGAGCGGCCGCGGATGAGCCGTATCTACTACGAGGGCAAATTCTACAGCTATCCGCTGCGCGCGTTCGAGGCGCTGTGGAACCTTGGCGTGTGGCGATCGGCGTTGTGCATGGCGAGCTTCGCCAAGGCCAAGCTTCTGCCCAACAGGAGCGTGAAGAGCTTCGAGGACTGGACCGTCAACGCCTTCGGATGGAAGCTGTATTCGATCTTCTTCAAAACCTACACCGAGAAGGTGTGGGGCATGCCGTGCGATGCGATGAGCGCCGATTGGGCGGCGCAGCGGATCAAGGGGCTAAGCCTGTGGGGCGCGGTGACCGACGGGCTGAAGCGGAGCCTTGGCCTCAACAAGCGGCCAAACGACGGGATGGCGGTGAAGACGTTGCTGGAAAGCTTCCGCTATCCGCGGCTCGGGCCGGGCATGATGTGGGAAGCGGCGCGCGATCATGTGGTCGCGCACGGTAACCATGTGCTGATGGATCACAAGCTGAAGCAGCTGGCGTTCAACGACGTCACGCAACAGTGGACGATGACCGCCACCGACGGCGAGGGTGCGCAGGTCGCGATCAAGGCGGCGCACGTGATTTCCTCCGCCCCGATGCGCGAACTGGCGAGCCGGCTGCATCCGCTGCCGGCTGCATTGTCCGAGGCGGCGAACCTCAAGTATCGCGACTTCCTGACGGTTGCGCTGATGATCCGCTCGCCCGACCTGTTTCCGGACAATTGGATCTACATCCACGATTCGAAGGTGAAGGTGGGGCGGGTGCAGCACTTCCGGTCGTGGTCGCCGGAGATGGTGCCCGATCCCGATCTCGCCTGCGTGGGCCTGGAGTATTTCTGCTTCGAGGGCGACGGGCTCTGGTCCGCGAGCGATGACGAACTCGTAGCGCTGGCGACGAAGGAGATGGCGCAGCTTGGGCTATGCGAGGCGGAGCAGGTGGTCGGCGGCACGGTGGTACGGCAGGAGAAGGCCTATCCCGTTTATGACGAGGATTATGGCGCGAATGTCGAGGTGCTGCGCCAGGAGATCGAGGCGCGCTATCCGACGCTGCATTGTGTCGGGCGCAACGGGATGCACCGCTACAACAATCAGGATCACGCGATGATGACCGCGATGCTGACGGTGCGAAACATCGAAGCCGGCGCGCGGGTCTATGACATCTGGGCGGTGAACGAGGACGCCGAATACCATGAGAGCGGCAACGAGGGGGAGCGCGCCGCGCTCGCCAGCGTACGTGCGGTGCCGGAACGCCTGAAGGCGGCGTGACCTTGTGGGGCACGCGGCAGCAGACGACGCGGTGACGGGCGCCCTCGTCGGGGGTGGGCGTGCGTCGGATGGACAAATCCTAGCCTCCGGCGCGCGAGAACGGGGCCGCGGTATCGTCCGCCCTGTCCTGATCGGGTGGCTGCTCTCCGCCATCGTTCTGCTACTCGCCACTGCCGGCGATATTATGTCGCTGCGCTTTCCCGATCCCGATGATGCGATGCGCCTGATGGAGGTGCGCGACTGGCTTGCAGGGCAAAGCTGGTGGAATGTGGCGCAGCATCGGCTGAACGGCGGCGACTTTCCGATGCATTGGTCGCGGCTGGTGGATCTTCCAATGGCGATGGTGCTGGCCGGGATCCGCCTCGTCATGAGCGAGGATGCGGCGACGCGCGTGACGATGGCGATCGTGCCCTTGCTGTCGTTGCTGGCCGTCATGGCACTGGTTGCGGCAATGACCCGGCGGCTCTCAGGCGCGGAGGCGGCGCGCTACGCCGTGCTGCTGGTGCCGCTGTCGGCGCCGCTGGTGTACCAGCTGCGGCCGCTGCGGATCGATCACCATGGCTGGCAGATCGTGCTGGCGCTGGTCGCGGTGGCGATGCTGATCAGGCGCGGGCGGGTGCGTGATGGCGCCGTGGCCGGCATTGCGCTGGCGATGCTGCTGACGATCTCGTTGGAAGGAATGCCGATCGCGGCGGCGATTGCCGGCGTCGCGGCGCTGGCCTGGGTGTGGCAGCCGGAGCGGCGCGGGTTCTTGCTTGGGCTGGTGTGGAGCCTGTTTGGCGGCGCGCTGCTGCTTCACGTGGCAACACGCGGGCCAAGCTTTTTCGCGCCGGCCTGCGACGCGGTTGCACCTAGTTGGCTGGCGATGCTGGGTACGGCGGCCGTTGGGACGAGCGTCGTGACGACGGTGTTTCAGCGCCGGCGGGCGGGCGTTAGACTCGGCGGATTGCTGGGGGTGGGGGTGCTGACCGCGGGGGTGTTGGTAGTGGTATCGCCGGGGTGTTTGGCGGGGCCGTTCGCGAGCCTGCCGCCGATCGTTCATGACATCTGGTATGTTGGGGTGAGCGAGGGGCGGCCCTTGTGGGAGCAGAAGCCGCACTGGGCGGCGATGACGATCGGGCTGCCGCTGGTGGGCCTTTTCGCCACGTGGCGCGGCTATCGTTCGACAAAGGGCGACGTCAGGGTCAGGTGGTTGCTTTTGCTTGCTATTCTAGCTCTTGCGACATTGGTGGCGGTGCTTGTCAATCGCGCGGGGGCGACGGCCAATGCGCTGGCCATCCCGGGGGCGGCGACGTTGTTGCTGACGCTGCTGAAGCGGGCGCGGGCGGTGCCGGGGACCGGCAAGCGCTTGGTCGCGACGGCGGGGGCGTTGCTGGTCGCGTCCCCCGGACAGGTCGCGGCGATCGGCGTGGTGGCCGGGAAGGCAGTGGCCGCGGACGACCGATCGGCGGCGACATCCGGCCTGTCCCCGGCGAATATCGGCCGCGCCGGGACGGCGTCCGGCCAGCAGCGCCCGTCATGCGAAAAAGTCGGCGACGTTCGCGTGATCGGGCGGCTGCCGCCGGGCATTGTCTTTGCCCCCATCGACATTGGACCGGACATCATCGCGACCACCCATCATGACGCGATCGCGGGCGGATACCATCGCGCGCCGCGCCCGATGGAGCAGGTGCTGACCGCCTTCACCGGGTCGCCCGAACAGGCGCGGGGGATCGTGATGGCGAGCGGGGCAGCGTATATCGCCGGTTGCCCGGGGCTGAGCGAGACGGAAATCTATCGCCGCGATTTTCCGGAAGGCTTCTGGGCGCGGTTGCAAGCTGGCGAGCGGTTCGACTGGCTGGAGCCGGTCGAGACCGGCACCCCGGCGCTGGCGTGGCGGGTCATTCGGCCCTTGCCCCCCGTCGCCCGACGCCCGTAAGGCAAAGCGATGGATCACATGGGGGCGCCCCTTCGTTGGTGGCAGACGCGCACGTTTGTCGTGATCGCGACGCTTATTTCGATCGTGCCGCTGATCTGGCCGGACATTCCGCCGCTGGTCGACCTGCCGGGGCATATGGGCCGCTACCGCGTCCAGCTGACGCCGGTGGAACAGGCGCCGTGGCTGGCCGAATGGTATAATTTCCAATGGTCGCTGATCGGCAACCTGGGGATCGACCTGCTGGTCGTCCCCTTTGCCAAGGTCTTTGGGCTGGAACTGGGCGTCAAGCTGATCGTGATGACGATCCCGGCGCTGACCGTCGCCGGTCTGCTGTGGATCGCGCGCGAAGTGCATGGCCGCATCCCGCCGACCGCGATGTTCGCGCTGCCGCTGGCCTATTGCTATCCATTCCAGTTCGGTTTCGTGAATTTCTCGCTGTCGATGGCGCTGGCTTTATGCCTGTTCGCGCTGTGGCTGCGGCTGGCGCGGCTCGGCCGGTTGCGGCTGCGCGCGATCATCTTCGTGCCGATCTCCTGCCTGTTGTGGCTGTGCCATACGTTCGGCTGGGGCGTGCTGGGCGTGCTCGCATTTTCCGCCGAGATGATCCGCCAGCACGATATCCGCAAGGATGCGGGATCGGGCCATTGGGTGGAAAGCTGGATCCGCGCGGGGCTGGGTTGCGTGCCGCTGGCGCTGCCGATGTTGCTGATGATCTTCTGGCGGTCGGGCGACCATGTCACCGGCCAGACGGCGGATTGGTTCAACTGGCAGGCGAAAGTCGCCTGGCTGCTGATGGTGCTGCGCGATCGGTGGGAGCTGTGGGACGTCGCCTCGACCGCGGTTTACCTGCTGCTGCTGTTCTACGCGGTGCGGGACCCGGTGCTTGGCTTTTCGCGCAACCTCGTGCTGTCGGCGCTGTTCCTGGCGGCGGTGTACGCGCTGCTGCCGCGGATCGTGTTCGGATCGGCCTATGCCGACATGCGGCTGGCGCCGTTCGTGGTGGCGGTGACATTGATCGCGATCCGTCCGCTGCCGGGAATGAGCGCGCGCAAGGCCGGTATCCTGGCGATGCTGGCGACCAGTTTCTTCGTCGCGCGGATCGCGGGCAATACGGTCAGCTACTGGCTGTTCGATCGCGATTACGACACCGAGCTTGCTGCGCTGGACGAATTGCCGGAGGGCGCGCGGGTCGTGACGTTCGTCGGCACCAATTGCCGCAACGAATGGAAGATGAGCCGGCTGGAGCATTTGCCGGCCATCGCGCTGACCCGGCGGCTGGCCTATGCCAACGACCAATGGTCGATGCCGGGTGCCCAGCTGTTGACCGCGAAATACAGCAAGGCGGGCATGTTCGCGCATGATCCCTCGGAGATCGTGACGCCGGGCTGGTGCCCGCGCGAATGGTGGAAGCCGATCGATTTTTCGATGGCGCGATTCCCTCGTGAGGCGTTCGATTATGTGTGGCTGATCCGCACGCCGCCGTTCAATTCGCGTTATGCCAGCGACCTCGATCGGGTATGGCGGTCGCCGACCGGGGCGAGCGCGCTGCTGAAGGTGAACCGCGACCGTCCCACGCCGCAGATCGCCGACGAGGAACTGTACCCCAAATGGTTCCTGGAGCTGCGGGAGCGGCGGATGCGCGAGCGCAAGTTGGAGCTGCCGCCGCCACCGCGTTCGTGACGCCCCGAGCACTGGGCTGAACCCTCATAAAGCCGCAGCGCAAAAAAATGCGCCGCGCTGCGGCACCTTTCCGATCCTTAAGGTGTTGAAGAAGGAGAGGGGAGGACCGGCCATTGAACCGATGCTGGGCGGCAGCTGTGGCTGCATGTGCGATGGGGGTTGCGCTACCGGTGGCGGCCGAGACCAACCACGGCGGGCAGATCTGGGGCGGGATCCAGGTGACGGCGCCGCTTTCCGACGATGTTTTCATCACCAGTGAGATACAGCCACGCTGGTCGACCAAGAATGCCGCGACCGCACCGATCACGGTCATCCCGCCGATCATTTCCTGGCGAAAGAGCGAGTCGCTGATCCTGTCGGCGGGGTATCTTTATGCCTTCATCGATGGCGCGCGGCTGCCGCAGGACCTGCACGAGAACCGGTTCCTGCAACAGGCATCCTATCGCATCGGGGCGATCGGGCGGGTGGGCGTCCGTGCGCAAACGCGCTTCGAGCAGCGCCAGCGATCGACCGGCAAGGACTGGAATTTGCGCGTGGCGCAGCAATTGCTGCTGGCGACGCCGCTGACCAAGAAGGAAAGCGGCGGGCCGGTGGGCGTCGTCTCGGTCGAATTGTACTGGAACCTGACCGACGCCGACTGGGCCGCGCGCAAGGGATATGACGACCTTTGGACCTTTGCCGGGGTCCGCACGCCCATTTCCGAGGCGGCGGCGCTGGAGCTTGGTTATCTGAACCAGCGACAGCGGGCGGTGAACGGCCGCGCCAACATGAACCATGCCGCAGTGATCGGCATATCGTTCCAGCTGTCCACCAAGATCGTCCCGCCCAAGGTGGTGCCGACGACCGGGCCGGGATTGCAGCCGCTGCCCGACCGCGAGCGCGTGCGGTAGCGATCAGCTCTTGCGGAAGGGAGTGAGCTGACCGAGGAATTCCTGGTCTGCCTCCACCGCGACGCGTTCGCGGGCGAGGAAATCGGCCACCGCGCGGCGGAAGCCGGGGTTGGGGAAATAATGCGCCGACCAGGTGGGGACGGGCGCATAGCCGCGCATCAGCTTGTGCTCGCCCTGCGCGCCGGCCTCCACCGTCGAAAGCCCGCGTTCGATCGCAATGTCGATCGCCTGATAATAGCACAGCTCGAAGTGCAGGAACGGCACGTCCTCCGTACAGCCCCAATAGCGGCCGTAGAGCGTGTCGGCGCCGATCAGGTTGAGCGCGCCGGCGATTGGCTGGCCGTCACGCTCTGCGAGGATCAGCAGCACGCGATCGCCCATCCGTTCGCCCAGCATCGGGAAGAAGGCGCGGGTGAGATACGGGCGGCCCCACTTTCGGCTGCCGGTATCCTGGTAGAAGGTCCAAAAGGCGTCCCATTCGCGCTTGCCGATCTGATCGCCGACAAGGTGGCGGATCGTCAGCCCCTCAACGGCGGCGGCGCGTTCCTTGCGGATCGCCTTGCGCTTTCGGCTGGCGAGGGTGGCGAGGAAATCGTCGAAACTGGCGAAGCCCTGGTTGCGCCAGTGGAATTGCGTGCCCTCGCGGATCAGCCAGCCGGCGGCTTCGAAGGCGTCGATCTGATCGGGGGCGACGAAGGTGGCATGGGCGGAGGACAGATCATGCTGATCGGTCACCGCCTCCAGCGCCGCAATCAGCGCCGGCGCGGCGCTGGGATCGCGCAACAGCAGCCGGGGGCCGGGCACGGGGGTGAAGGGGGCGGCGACCTGAAGCTTGGGATAATAGCGCCCGCCTGCGCGCTCCCACGCATCGGCCCAGGCATGGTCGAAGACATATTCTCCCTGGCTGTGCGCCTTTGCATAAGCGGGGGCGACGGCGATCGGCGCGCCATCCGCGCCATCGACGACGACGGGTACCGGCTGCCACCCGGTGCGACCGCCGACGCTGCCCGAATCCTCCAGTGCGGAGAGGAAGGCGTGGCTGACGAAGGGATGGGCGGTGCCGGCGCAGGCATCCCACTGCTCCGCCGCGATGCTGGCGACGCCCTGCATCATGCGGGCCGACAGCTTCATTTGGCGACAGTCCGCGTCATGTCCTGGGGGCAGACAGGATGGAGGAAGCGCGCCAGCGCGCGGGGATAAGCCGCGGCTGGCGCCGATTCGGAAAAGATCTGGTCAGGCAAGCGCACGGCTTGGCCGGAACGACCGGGTAGCGCGAAGGTTCAGCGCGCCACTTCGATGATGGCATCGATCTCGACCGCAGCGTTGCGCGGCAGGGCAGCGACGCCGACCGCGGCGCGGGCGTGCTTGCCGGCATCGCCGAACAGCGCGACCATCAGGTCCGACGCGCCATTGGCGACTTCGGGCTGATCGCCGAAGCCGGGGGCCGAGTTCACGAACACGCCGAGCTTCACGATGCGCGCGACGCGCGACAGGTCGCCGAGCGCGGCCTTGACCTGCGCCACGACCATCAGCGCGCAAAGCACGGCAGCGTCCGAACCGGCGGCGACATCGAGATCGTCGCCGAGGCGGCCGGTCACGACCTTGCCATCGCGGAACGGCAGCTGGCCCGAGACATGGAGCAGGCCGCCGGCCTCGACCGTCGGGACATAAGTGGCGACGGGCGCAGCCGCCGTGGGGAGGGTGAGCCCGAGCTCTTCGAGCTTGCGATCGATACGGTCAGTCATGGTCCGGGGTAGAACACCAGCCGCCGTTCGCGGTCAACCGTGCGCGGCGGCGGTGCGCAGCGGGGTGGGCGCGTGCTGACCGCTGGCGAGACGATCGATGATCCAGGGAAGCGCATCCGGCCAGGCATCGATCCGCGCGTGCGCGGCCGGGGCGGCGGGCACGCCGGGGGCAAGCGCAGGCTCGGCCACCATGTGCAGGCGATGGACCTGCGGCGCATGTTCGGCGACCGATTCATGGTGCATCGGCAGATCATCGACGAACACCGTTACCGGATTGCCATGCTCTGCGACGAGCGCGGCGACCGGGCCGCCCTTTGGCCCCTGGTTGCATTCCACGCGGTGCGCGATGCCGAAGGCGGCAAGCTGATCCATGCGGTGGGTGCGGCAGCTGTCCTGCAGGTTGGTGAGGATGACGATGTCAGCAACCTCGGCGATCCGCGCCAGCGCGTCGCGCGCGTGGGGGACCAGCGTCTGGCGGTGCATCTCGGCCGGGAAGAAGCCATCGAGGAAGCCGCGCATCTCCTCCCGGCTGGGGGCGTCGCCACCGCTGCGCCGGCGCATGTTGCGTCCCAGTTCCCAGCTCGAGGGCGTGAATTCGATATCGTGCGCCTCATCCAGCCAGTCGCCGAAATGGCGCACCATGTGGATCAGCACCTCGTCGCAATCGGAAATCAGCAGCGGTCGGGTCATAGCCTCTCCAGTTCGTGGCGGGCGCGCACCAGCGCCTCGGGTTTGCAATCCAGCACAGACGCGCAGGCGATGAGATCGGGTTCATGCGCCTCCAGAAACAGGAGGCAGGCGGCGAGGACGGAGGGCTCGCCAATGCGTTCGCGCAGATCATGGGGGTGAAGCCCGGTGAGCGCCAGCAGGCGTCCCGCGCGGTCGGAATCGGACAATGTCCAGGCCAGCGCCTGCTGCGCGAGCGCGTCGGCAGGTTCTCCGTTTGAATCGGCTATTTTCATTGCCTATTGTCGTTCACCAATCGGGGGATCCAACGCGCGTGGCAAAGAAGGTGCTCGTTGTCGAGGACAACGAACTCAACCTCAAGCTGTTCTGCGACCTGTTGCGGGCGCATGAATTCGAGGCCGAGCCGGTGCGCGACGGGCGCGAGGCGGTGGCGCAGGCGCGGGCCTGCCTGCCCGACCTCATCATCATGGACATCCAGATGCCCTATGTGACCGGCTATGAGCTGATCCTGGAGTTGAAGGCGGACGAGGAATTGCGGCGCATCCCGGTGATGGCGGTCACCGCCTATGCCGGGCGCGACGACGAGGATCGAATCCGGGCGGCGGGGGCGGAAGCCTATGTGTCGAAGCCGATCAGCCTGGTGCGGTTCATGGAAACGGTGCGCGCGCTGATCTGAGCGGCGTCCGCGTGGTCAGACGAGGCCAAGCTCCGCCAGCTTTCCGAGCAGGGCGGGGGGCAACGTGGCCATGCCGCTGCCGTCGCCGTCGAGGTCGGCGGGCGCATCGGCATCCTCAAGATAGCGCCAGCCCTGGTGCGCGCGCTTGGGCCGGGCGGCGACCATGCGAAGCACCGGATCGATGTGGATCGCGACGCGGCCGCCCTCCGCCTCGCCGAAGCCGAGGATCGGCGAACGGGCGACGAGCTGGTGCTTGATGATCCAGAACAGTGAGCCCTGGCCGGCGATCTCCTCATGCCGTTTGGGCAGATAGCGCGTGGTCAGGAACAGCGGGCCTTCCTCGCCGCGCTTACGCAGCCGATCGGCGAGATGCTCGACGGCCGTGTGGCCGAAAGCGACTTTCGTGATGTGAAGCGGCATGGCTCTCCGGCAGCAGGGGAGGCTGCCATGTGGGGAGTGTCAGCCCACCAGGCCAGAGGCGCTGGCGAGGCCGAGGAAGGCGAGGAAGCCGATCGAATCGGTGGTCATGGTGACGAACACCGAGGAGGCGACCGCGGGATCGGCGCGCAGCCGTTCCAGCACCACCGGCACGAGGACGCCGGCGAGCCCGGCGACGAGGATGTTGGTCATCATCGCCGCGGCAATCACGCCGCCCAAGAGGACGTTGGCGAAGATCAGCGCGACGCCGGTGCCGATCACCAGCGCGATGGTCGCGCCGTTGAGCAGGGCGACGCGGATCTCGCGGCCGATCGCGCGCGCGGTGTTGGATTGCGTCAGCTGGTTGGTGGCCATGGCGCGCACGGTGACGGCCAGCGTCTGCGTGCCGGCATTGCCGCCGACGCCAGCGACGATCGGCATCAAGGTGGCGAGCGCGACCATGCGTTCGATCGTACCCTCAAACCGGGAGATGATGAACGAGGCGAGGAGCGCGGTGAACAGGTTGGCGATCAGCCAGCGGACGCGCGCCTTGTAGCTGTCGAACACCGGCTCGTTGATGTCGCCTTCGCCAGCGCCCGAGAGCAAGAGCGCGTCCTCGCCGGCCTCTTCCTGAATGATGTGGACGATATCGTCGACGGTGATCATGCCGACCAGGCGGCCGGAATTGTCGACCACCGCGGCGGAAATCAGCGCGTATTTCTGGAAGCGGAGCGCGACCTCTTCCTGATCCATGTCGACCGGGATCAGCGTCTGTTCGCGCGCCATGACGTCCGAGATGGCGATCGCGCGCGGCGTGCGCAGGATCCAGGACAGCGCGCAGGTGCCGACCGGCTTGTGCTGCGGATCGACGACGAAGATTTCCCAGAAGTCGGTGGTGAGTTCCTCGTCACCGCGCAGGAAATCGAGCGTGTCGCCGACCGTCCAATGTTCCGGCACCGCGATCAGCTCGCGCTGCATCAGGCGGCCGGCGGATTCCTCCGGATAGCTCAGCGCCTCCTCGATCGCCGCGCGATCGTCGGGCTCCATCGCGCGGAGCACCTCGCGCTGGTCGTCGGCGTCGAGATCCTCGATGATCGCGACCGCGTCATCGGTGTCGAGTTCGGACGCGATGTCCGCGACCTGCCGCGCGTCGAGCGCGTCGATCAGCTGTTCGCGGACGTAATCGTTCATCTCGGCGAACACGTCGCCATCGAGCAGGTCGGCGACCGCCGAGGCCAGAGCGGCGCGGCGGTCCTCCGGCGTCAGCTCGAACAGGTCGGCAATGTCGGCGGGGTGGAGCGGTTCGACGAGGCGCTGCGCTTCCTCGGTATCGCCGCGCTCGACCGCATCGAGCACCGCATCGACAAAATCGGGCTTCAGCCGATCATCCGCGTCGAGCTGGCCTTCATCCTCGCCCGCGCGATCGGCATGACGGAGTTCGGTTTCGCTCATCGCTGGCCTCCTCCGGCGGGTTGATCCGTGCGGCTCCTAGCGGGCGGAAAGTCGCGTGCCAACCGCCTGCGGGTTTGCGTTCGGGAGGGCCGACGGGTAGGGCGCCGGCTTTCCGGATAACCCGAAGGAGGCTTGCGATGGCCGATACCTACAACACCCTGACGCTGACGCTGGATGGCGGCGACGTGACGATCAAGCTGCGCCCGGATCTGGCGCCCGAGCACGTCAAGCGCATCGCCGAACTGGCCAACGAGGGCTTTTACGACGGCGTCGTGTTCCACCGCGTGATCCCGGGCTTCATGGCGCAGGGCGGTGATCCGACGGGCACCGGCATGCACGGGTCGGACAAGCCGAACCTAAAGCAGGAGTTTTCGAAGGAGCCGCACGTGCGCGGCGTCTGCTCGATGGCGCGGACCAACGATCCGAACAGCGCCAATTCGCAGTTCTTCATCTGCTTCGACGACGCGCGCTTCCTCGACGGCCAGTACACCGTGTGGGGCGAAGTGACGAACGGCATGGAGCTGATCGACGCACTGCCCAAGGGCGAGCCGCCGCGCGAGCCGGGCAAGATCGTCAAGGCACGCGCCGAGTAAGCGACGGGTCACGCCGCCGGGTGGCTGCGTGACCGTTCCGCCGGGGTGCGGGCGGAGAGATCCGCCCGCGCCGTCCGGTGTTCTGCCGATACCCGCTGACAGTCAGACGTTCTCGGCCGCGAGCGTCGTCACGAGCCAGTCGCGGAAGATCCGCACCTGTTTGAGCTGCAGCGCCCGCGGGCGGCAGACGAACCAATAGCTGTACGGGCTCACCACCTCGATATCGAACAGCCGGACGAGGCGCGGGTCGGCCGCGTCCTGGAAATGGCTTTCGTGCATGAAGGCGACGCCGAGCCCCTGTGCCGCCGCCTCCAGCATCAGCGCGCCCGAATCGAAATGGTCGACCGCCAGCGGCTCGATATCGTGGAGCCCCGCCGCCTGGCGCCAGGCGGTGAAGGTGTCGGGCATCTCGCGATGGACGAGCGCGGTCAGCGTCGCGAGTTGCTGCGGCCGGACGATCGGGTCGGCGCGATCCACCAAGGTGCGGCTGCCGATGACATAGACGCTGTTGCGGTCGAGCCGGCGGGCATAGAGGCTGGGGTCGATATCGCGGGCGAGCGCAATGACCGCATCGAGCCCCTCGCCGAGCCGGGCGATGCCGTGGGCGCCGGTATCGATGTCGAGATGGATTTCCGGGTGCGCGCTGCGCAACTCGCCCAGCCGCGGGAACAGCCGCTGCGAGGCGAACAGCGGGAGGACGCCGAGGCGCAGGCGCAGCACGTCGACCGCGCTGGTCATCGATTCGACCGCGTCGGACAATTGATCGAGCAGCGGCGCGATCTGCGCCAGCAGCCGTTCGCCATCGCCGTTCAACACCATCGCCTGATGCCGCCGGTCGAACAGGGGGCGGCCAAGGAAGCGTTCGAGCGTCTGGATCCGGCGGCTCAAGGCAGGATTGGACAGCGCCAGTTCCTGCGCGGCGGCCTTGATCGAGCCCAGCCGTGCCACGGCCACAAAGGCCTCGATCGCAGTCAGCGGCGGCAAACGGCGCATAGACTGATCATTCCCCCTATATCCGGCCATCATGAGACCGGCCCGGTGCCGGAACAAGCGGCACGAGTGACGATTGCAGGTTTTGCATTCATCATTCGTTTCTTCGCACTTGCACAAAAGACACCCCGACGGCAATTAGGGCGGGCCTTTCAGGCATCCTCTCCTAAAAACTTTCATGGGCTGGTCTTCGGACCGGCCCTTTTTTTTTGCCTGTCGCGCGCGCGCGGGCACGTCGTCGGACCCGAAGCGTTACGATCACGGGTGGCACCCCTCTAAAAACGCGGGCGCGCTTCCATATCTATCGTCGCCTAGCCCGGAGGAGAAGTGCATTGGCGGACGTCGAGACACAGGCGCAAAAGCTGCAGGTCGCGAATTCGAGGCCGGAGGACAGCGGCCGGGGCATCGCCCACCTGCCGCGTGCGTTCATGGCATCGCTGGGCCTGACGGAAGGCGATGTGATCGAGATCGTCGGCAAGAAAACGACTCCGGCGCGCGCGGTTGGGCCCTATTCTGAGGACGAGGGGCTGGCGATCGTCCGGATCGACGGCCTGCAGCGCGCCAATGCCGGCGTCGGCTCGGGCGATTTCGTGGAAGTGCGCAAGGCCGAATCGAACCCCGCGACGCGGGTGGTGTTCGCGCCGGCGGCGCAGAATTTGCGGCTGCAGGGATCGACGGTGGCGCTGAAGCGCACCTTCATCGGCAGGCCGCTGGCGCAGGGCGACGTGGTGGCGACCGCAGGGCATCAGCGCGTGGCGAACATGCCGCCGGGCATGCAGCAGTTCGTCAACGCGCCGGCCTATGCGCTGCAGGAGATCCGCCTGGTCGTCGTCTCCGCGGCGCCCAAGGGCATCGTCCACATCGACGAGAATACCGAGGTCGAGCTTCGGCCCGAATATGAGGAGCCGAACGAGGCGCGGCGTGCCGACGTCACCTATGACGATATCGGCGGCATGGCGGCGACGATCGACCAGCTGCGCGAGATGGTGGAGCTGCCGCTGCGTTACCCGGAGCTGTTCCAGCGGCTGGGCGTCGATCCGCCCAAGGGCGTGCTGCTGCACGGCCCGCCCGGCACCGGCAAGACGCGGCTGGCGCGCGCCGTCGCCAACGAGAGCGACGCGCAATTCTTCCTGATCAACGGCCCCGAAATCATGGGCTCCGCCTATGGCGAGAGCGAGGGGCGGCTGCGGCAGGTGTTCGAGGAGGCGTCCAAGTCAGCGCCGTCGATCGTGTTCATCGACGAGATCGATTCGATCGCGCCCAAGCGCGGACAGGTATCGGGCGAGGCGGAGAAGCGCGTCGTCGCGCAGTTGCTGACGCTGATGGACGGGCTGGAGGCGCGGGCGAACCTGGTCGTCATTGCCGCCACCAACCGGCCGGAGGCGCTGGACGAGGCGCTGCGTCGGCCGGGGCGGTTCGATCGCGAGATCGTGGTCGGCGTGCCGGACGAGCGCGGGCGGCGCGAGATTCTGGGCATCCACACCCGCGGCATGCCGCTGGGCGACAAGGTCGACCTGGGTGAGCTGGCGCGCACGACGTTTGGCTTCGTCGGTGCGGACCTTGCCGCGCTGACCCGCGAGGCCGCGATCGAGGCGGTGCGCCGGATCATGCCGCGGCTGAACCTGGAGGAGCGGACCATCCCGCCCGAGGTGCTCGACACGCTGGCAGTGACTCGCGAGGATTTCATGGAGGCGCTGAAGCGCGTCCAGCCGAGCGCGATGCGCGAAGTGATGGTGCAGGCACCCACGGTGCGCTGGGACGATGTCGGCGGGCTGGACGATGCCCAGATGCGCCTGAAGGAAGGCGTCGAGCTGCCGCTGAAGGACCCGGATGCGTTCCGGCGCCTCGGCATCCGGCCGGCCAAGGGCTTCCTGCTCTATGGCCCGCCGGGCACCGGCAAGACTCTGCTGGCGAAGGCGGTGGCGCGCGAGGCGGAGGCGAATTTCATCGCCACCAAATCGAGCGACCTGCTGAGCAAATGGTATGGCGAGAGCGAGCAGCAGATCGCCCGCCTGTTCCAGCGCGCGCGGCAAGTGGCGCCGACGGTGATCTTCATCGACGAGCTCGACAGCCTGGTGCCGGCGCGCGGCGGTGGCCTCGGCGAGCCGCAGGTGACCGAGCGGGTGGTGAACACCATCCTTGCCGAGATGGACGGGCTGGAGGAATTGCAGTCCGTGGTGGTGATCGGCGCGACCAACCGGCCCAACCTGGTCGATCCCGCGCTGCTTCGGCCGGGGCGGTTCGACGAGCTGATCTATGTCGGCGTGCCGGACGAGGCCGGGCGGCGGCGGATCCTTGGCATCCAGACCGCCAAGATGCCGCTGGCGCATGACGTCGATCTCGACGTGGTGGCGCGGCGGACCGAGCGGTTCACCGGCGCTGACCTTGGCGACGTGGTGCGGCGGGCGGGCCTGATCGCGCTTCGCCGGTCGCTGGGTGCGCGCGAGGTCTACATGGGCGACTTCGAGGCGGCGCTGGGCGAATCGCGCGCCAGCGTTACCGACGAGATGGAGCGCGATTACCAGCAGATCGCGTCCCGGCTGAAGCAGGACGCGGCATCGATCCAGCCGATCGGCTTCATCTCCCCGGGGCAGCTCAGCCCACGCGGCGACCGCCGCGACTGAACGCAAGAAGGGGAGGGCAATGCCCTCCCCTTCATGGCGTTTGTGCCGATGGGATCAGGCGGCGGCAGCTTCGGCCGCTGCTTCGCGATCCAGCGGGGCGCGGCTCTTGCGCTCGGCCGCGGTCTTGAGCTGGCCGCAGGCGGCGTCAATGTCGCGGCCGCGCGGGGTGCGCACCGGCGCGGAAATGCCCGCTTCGAAGATGATGTTCGAGAAGGCGCGAATCCGCTCCGGCGTCGAACATTCATAGGCGGTGCCCGGCCAGGGATTGAACGGGATCAGATTGACCTTTGCCGGCAGGCGATAGTGGCGCAGCAGGCGCACCAGTTCACGCGCGTCATCGTCCGAATCGTTCTTGTCCTTCAGCATCACATATTCGAACGTGATGCGGCGGGCATTGTTGGCGCCGGGATAATCGGCGCACGCCTGGAGCAGTTCCTCGATGCCGTATTTGCGGTTGAGCGGCACGATCTCGTCCCGCACCGGTTTCGTCACGGCGTGGAGCGACACGGCGAGGTTGACGCCAATCTCCGCCCCCGCGCGCGCCATCATCGGCACGACGCCCGAGGTGGAAAGGGTGATACGACGCTTAGACAGGGCAAGGCCGTCGCCGTCCATCACCACCGAGAGCGCGTCGCGCACATTGTCGAAATTGTAGAGCGGCTCCCCCATGCCCATCATCACGATGTTGGTGAGCATGCGGCCTTCCGGCTGGCTGGGCCATTCGCCAAGGCCATCGCGCGCCAGCATGACCTGACCGACGATCTCGCCGGCGGTAAGATTGCGCACGAGCTTCATCGTGCCGGTGTGGCAGAAGGTGCAGTTGAGCGTGCAGCCGACCTGGCTGGACACGCACAGCGTCCCGCGGTCCGCATCGGGGATGAAGACCATTTCGAAATCCTGGCCGTCGTCCGAACGCAGCAGCCATTTGCGCGTGCCGTCCGACGATACCTGCGCCTCGACCACCTGCGGGCGACCGATCACGAACCGTTCGGTCAGCCACGGATGCTGCGCCTTCGCGATGTCGGTCATCGCGGTAAATTCTGTCGCGCCGCGATTGTAGATCCAGTGCCAGATCTGCTTGGCGCGCAGCTTTGCCTGACGCGGCTCAAGCCCGGCGGCGGCGAGCGTCTCGCGTAATTCGTCCTTGGACAGCCCGACGAGGTCAATGCGGCCATCGGCGCGCGGGGTGACCGCACGGGCAACGGGCACGGGATCGAAGTGCCCCGGGATGGGCATGGGCGCGGCCGACACTGTCTGCATCGCGCGCATATAGCGCAGGACAGGGGGAATTTCCAGCACGGCCGCCGGACAGCGGCGCCTAGCCGGCGCAGCCCAGCGTCGCGGCGTCGATGGCGGTAGCGGCGCCGCCCAGCGCATAGCTGTCGGCAAAGGGGCGGCCGGCGCGGTTGAGCGTCGAGACGCTCATGCTGCGCGCGCCGCGCATCGCCGCGACGATCGCGCGGTCGGTGGCGGCGTCGGGCGACCACACGGCGCGATCGTTGCCGGTCAGCACGAAGCGCCGCTCACCGATCGCCAGCGTGACCGGCGCTGCCGCATCGCGCGGGCGCGACAGGCGGACGTAGAGCGCGGGGCGGCGGCTGGTGCCGAAGCGCGCGGCGATGCTGGCGAAAGCGCCGCTGCCCGAGCGCACGGGAGAGGTGATCGCGTAACAGCGCGGCGGCGACCCGGTGTGAAACGCGCCCCACGCGTCGTACACGCCGATCGCCGTCGGCTCCCCGGCGAGCAGGAGCGCGGCGACGAGGATCATGCTCACAGGACCACGCGGCCAGGATCAGGCCGGGGCGTGGCCGGTGCCCAGATGCACCACCGTCTCGCGGCCGCGCTCGATCATCGTCACCGTGCCCTGTGGGTGGCCGGGCAGCACCGGCGCGCCGCACGGATCGATCGGCGCACCCGTCATCACCCCGCGCATCACGCGGCTGGAGATTCCATGCATGATGACCAGCCGATCGCCATCGTCGTCAGCGGTATCGGCGAGCCAGCCGCCGACCCGCGTCGCGATCGCCTCATAGCGCTCACCGTCCGGGGCGCAACGCAGCAGCCCACGTTCGTCGATTACCGGGCCGACTTCGTCGACGACATCGGCGTAATAACGGCCACCCCATGCGCCCATGCCGATTTCGATCAGGCGATCGTCGTGGCGGGCGTCGTGCCAGTCGAGTTCGAGATGCTCGGCAATGATCGCCAGCGTCTGCAGCGCGCGACCCGTCGAGGAGGCCCACATGGTCAGCTTCGGCCTGGCGCCGAGATGCGCACGCAGCGCGCGGCCCATCTCCTCCGCCTGAGCGAAGCCGGCGCGGGTGAGGGGGGTGTGCGGGGCATCCCCCTGCAGCCGGCGCGCGGCGTTGAAGACGGTTTCGCCGTGACGGGCGACGAAATCGCGGCCACGCCGCTGGGTGGGATCGATTGCCATGGCGCTGCTTTTGGTCGGACGGGACGCGAAAGCAACGATTTTTGCCGATCGGGCGCGCGCGAAAACAGTCAAACCGGTCGTCAAGACCTCGCGTGTCGGGGCGAGGTTCCAACGAAACAAACGGCTTGTCGCGGATAGGTCGGCAGGATCGTTGTTCAAGCCCCTGTGGCGCAAAAACAACGAAAATCCTTGTTTATCTGAGGTTCATGCAACGGCCCGCGAAATTCATCATTTGACCGTCACCCGCCCACGCTTGTGGGACGGAAACGCAAATGGAGTTGTTTATGCGTAAGCTTATCCTGGCGACGCTCGCCGCCACCACCGCTGCCGTTGCTGTTCCGGCTGCTGCGCAGGACGCCGGCCCGTTCACCGGCCCGCGCGCCGGCGTGATCCTGGGCTATGACGCGCTGCGCCCCGGCGACACGCAGGATTCTCTGATCCGTGGCGATCAGGGCAGCGACGGTTTCCTGTACGGTGGCGACATCGGCTATGACGTGGCGTTCAACAACCTGGTGGTTGGCGCCGAGGCCGAAATCACCGGTTCGACCGGCAAGGTGACCAACGATCCGCGCAACCCGAACGATTTCGGCTATGGCCGCGTGAAGGCTGGCCGTGACCTGTACATCGGTGGCCGTATCGGCGTGATCGCCGCCCCGACCACGCTGATCTACGGCAAGGTCGGCTACACCAACGCCCGCCTCGACCTGACCCGCGACGACACCACGACGGTGACCGGCCGCAACTTCAACCTCGACGGTTTCCGTCTGGGTGCCGGTGTCGAGCAGTCGCTCTCGCCGAACACCTACGCCAAGCTCGAGTATCGCTACTCGAACTACGGCGAGGCGAAGCTGCGTTACCCGAACGGCGCGACGACCGGCACGTTCGGCGTTGACACCGACCGTCACCAGGTGGCGGCCGGCCTCGGCTTCCGCTTCTGATGCGGACGGGCGCGGCCGCTGGCCGCGCCCGACAGGCGGTGGATGTGAACAATCCACCGAAAAGAGGGCCGGGGCGCTTGCTCCGGCCCTTTCTGTTTGGCTAGGAAACGGGCGAGTTGCCCCTGGTCGAATCCGGCGGGCCGGGGGATCAAGTGATGAAGGCGACGATCGAACGCGCAACGCTCCTGAAGGGGCTGAGCCATGTCCAGTCCGTGGTGGAACGCCGCAACACCATTCCGATTCTGTCCAACGTGCTGATCGAAGCGACGGTCGAGGGTGCGCTGCGCCTGATGGCGACCGACCTCGACCTGCAGATCAACGAGAGTGTCGCGGCATCCGTGGAACAGCCGGGCGCGACCACCGTGTCGGCGCACACGCTGTTCGACATTGCGCGCAAGCTGCCCGAGGGCGCGCAGGTGTCGCTGAGCGCCGCCGACGGCCGGATGACGATCGTCGCCGGGCGGGCGCGATTCTCGCTCGCGACGCTGCCGCGGGACGATTTTCCGGTGATCGCCGAGGGCGAGCTGCCGACCCAGTTCGAGATGCCGGCTGAGGCGCTGAAGCAGATCATCGACAAGACGCGATTTGCGATCTCGACCGAGGAAACGCGTTATTATCTGAACGGCATCTTCCTCCACGTGTCGGAGGATGGCGGATCGCAGCCGGTGCTGAAGGCTGCCGCGACCGATGGCCATCGCCTGGCGCGCGTCACGTTGCCGCGGCCCGAGGGCGCGGAGAACATGCCGGATGTGATCGTGCCGCGGAAGTGCGTGGCGGAGTTGCGCAAGCTGCTCGATGAGGTGGACGGTTCGGTCGGCGTGTCGCTGAGCGGCACCAAGATCCGGTTCGACCTGGGTCAGGCGATCCTGACGTCCAAGCTGATCGATGGTACCTTCCCGGATTACAGCCGCGTCATCCCGACCGGCAACGACAAGATCCTGAAGCTCGACCCGTCGGCGTTCATGGAGGGCGTGGATCGCGTGTCGACCATCGCCACCGAGAAGACCCGCGCGGTGAAGATGGCGCTGGATCGCGACAAGATCACGCTGTCGGTGACGAGCCCGGAGAATGGCACCGCAGCCGAGGAAGTGCCCGGCGAATATGTCGCCGCACCGTTCGAGATCGGCTTCAACAGCCGGTATCTGATGGACATCCTGGGCCAGATCGATGGCGACGTGGTCGAGGTGCACCTGGCCGATGCGGCGGCGCCGACGCTGATCCGCGAGAATGACAAGGCGCCGGCGCTGTACGTGCTGATGCCGATGCGGGTCTGAGCAGCGAGCGAGAATGGTGCCGGGGTGATGAGCCCCGGTGCCGACCTTAGGCGTTTCCGATCAGGCTGTTTCGATGAGGCGGTCGGCCTGCGCCCGGGCCTCGTCGGTGATCGTCGCGCCGGACAGCATCCGGGCGATTTCCTCGCGCCGTTCCGAATTGTCGAGCTGACGCACGCCGGTGCGCGTGACGATGCCGTCATTGCGCTTGGCGATCAGCAGATGCGCGGCACCTCGGGCGGCGACCTGTGGCGAGTGGGTGACCACCAGCAGCTGCGCCTGCGTGGCGAGGCGATGCAGCCGCTCCCCGATCGCCGAGGCGACCGCGCCACCGACGCCGCGATCGATTTCGTCAAAGATCATCGTTGCCGCGCCGCCTTCTTCCGCGAGCGCGACCTTCAGCGCGAGGATGAAGCGTGACAGTTCGCCGCCGGACGCGATCTTGATCAGTGCGCCGAAGGGCGCGCCGGGATTGGTCGCGATCTCGAACTCGACCCGATCCTGGCCGGCCGGGCCCCAGAGATCCTCGGGCAGCGGCGCGATGGTGGTGCGGAAACGCGCGGCATCGAGCTTGAGCGGGGGAAGCTCGCCAGCGACCGCGACGTCGAGCCGCTCGGCGGCGGCCGCGCGTGCCGTGGACAGGGACGCGGCGGCGGCGAGATAGAGGTCGCGCGCCGCCCGCGCGCGCTGCTCCAGTGCGGCGATGCCTTCCTCACCCGCCTCGAGCCGGTCGCGGCGCTCGCGCAATTCATCGGCCAAAGCGGCGAGATCATCGGGCTGTACGCGGTGCTTGCGGGCCATGCCGCGCAGGTCGAACAGCCGCGCCTCGTCCTGTTCGAGGTCGCGGGGGTCGAACGCCAGCGCGCGGCTGGCCTCGCTCACCTGATCGCCGGCGTTGCCCGTTTCCACCATCGCACGGTCGAGCGCGGCCAGCGCCTCGGTCAGCGCCGGATGGTCGGGGGCGATTCGGTCGAGGATGCGCGCTGCCTGGCGCATCCTGGCCAGTGCGCCGTCCGAGCCGTCGAGCGCGTCGACGAGCGCGTTCAGATCCTCGGCAATCTTTTCCGACCGTTGCATGATGCGCCGGCGCTCGGCGAGCGTTTCCTCCTCGCCGGGCTCGGGCGCGAGCGAATCGAGTTCGGTGACGGCGTGGTCGAGCCACTCGCGATCGCGGGCGGCAGTCTCGATTTCGTCCCGCGCCGACGCCAGCGACGCTTCGGCGGCGCGCCAGTCGTGCCAGGCGGCAGCGACGCCTGCGGTGTCGAGTCGCGCGAAGGTATCGAGAAGCGCACGGTGGCCGCGCGGGTTGAGCAGGCCGCGATCGTCGTGCTGGCCGTGGATCTCGACTAGCCGGCTGCCGAGTTCGCGCAGGAGCGCAGCCGAGGCGGGCTGATTGTTGACGAACCCGCGGCTGCCGCCGTCCGCCTTCACCACCCGGCGGATGATCAGCGGTTCGCCATCCTCCGCCTCCAGCCCGTTGTCGTCGAGCAGCGCGGCGATGCCGGCCGGCGGATCGAAGGTGGCGGTGACGCTGGCCTGCGCCGCGCCGTGCCGCACGAGCCCGCTGTCGCCGCGCGCGCCGAGCGCCAGGCCGAGTGCGTCGAGCAGGATCGACTTGCCCGCGCCGGTTTCACCGGTGAGGACGCCAAGGCCGGGGCCGAAATCGAGGTCAAGCGCCTCGATCAGGACCACATCGCGAATCGAGAGCGCCGTCAGCATGAAGGGCCCAACGCCCGAACGGCCGGGCGGTGCATCAGCAGTGCTGCGCTCACTGGTCCTGCGGCGGCGGGACGTCCGCTGGAGCGGGGGGCGTGCCCGGCTGCACGCCGGTCGGCGTCGCGGTGGACGGGGCGTTGCCACCCGGCGTCGCGCCGGCACCGCCGCTGGTGGTCGCCGGCGTCGGGGCGCCCGGCGCCTCGGCACGCGGCGTGGGCGTTTCCTCGACCGGCAGCACCTCCACCTCCTTGCGGATCGGCGCCTCGGGCGCGGGGACGGTCGCCTGGGGAATGATCTGCTCGCCCGGGGCGAGCGGACGAATCGGCGTGGTCGGGTTCTCGCCCAGCAGATCGTAGGCGCGCTTGTACCACCAGGTTTCGGGATAGTTGGCGCCGAGCACCGCCGCGGCGCGCTTTGCCTCCTCGCGCACGCCGAGCGCCAGATAGGTCTCGGTCAGGCGCATCAGCGCCTCCGGCGTGTGGGTGGTGGTCTGATAATCGTCGATCACCTTGCGGAAGCGCAGCGTTGCCGCCAGCCACTGGCCACGCCGTTCGTAGAAACGGCCGATCTCCATTTCCTTGCCGGCGAGGTGATCGCGCACGAGATCCATTTTCAGCCGGGCGTCCGCGGCATAGCGGCTGTTGGGATAGCGGCGGGTGAGCTCGCCCAGCGCATCCTGCGCCTGCGCGGTGATCTTCTGATCGCGCGTGACGTCGTTGATCTGCTCATAATAGCTGATCGCGATGAGGTAATAAGCGTACGGGGCGTCGCGATTGCCCGGGTGGACCGACAGGAAGCGCTGTGCGCCCTGGATCGCCTCCGTGTAATTTTTCGCCAGATAGTTGCTGAACGCGCCCATCAGCTGCGCCCGGCGCGCCCAGACCGAATAAGGGTGCTGGCGCTCCACCTCGTCGAACAGCGCCGCCGCCAATTTGTACTGGCCCTGGTCCAGCTTTTGCCGGGCCGCGGTGTACAAGGTGCCCACGTCGCGCGCGACGTACGGGAGATCGCCGCCGGCGCGATTACGCGCACAACCTGCGATCGGCAGTGCCATCGCCGCAAGGAGCAGGGCGACGAGCGGACGGGACGGGAGTTTACGCATCGTTGTGGCCTTTAGCGCAGGGCCGCGCACGCGAACAATGCTGAAACGTCGTGAATGAAACGCATTGAGGGCGGCGGCGTTCGGCGGATAGGACTAAGCCTTATCATTATGGGACCTCATATGACTGCAACCTTGCTGGCCACCAAGCGGGTCGAGAAGCCGTGGGGGCGGCATAGGCTGTACCCGGGATTTCCCGATCCGGCCCCCGGCGGTGAACCGATCGGTGAGGTGTGGTTCCAGTCGCCGCATCCCGAAGAGCCGGAATTGCTGATCAAATATCTGTTCACCAGCGAGAAGCTGTCGGTGCAGGATCACCCGTCGGACGAGGAGGCGCAGAAGCGCGGCCTGCCGCGCGGCAAGGACGAATGCTGGCTGATCCTGGATGCCGAGCCCGATTCGACGATCGCGATCGGGCCGAAGCAGCCGATGACCGCGGACGAATTGCGCCAGAGCGCGCTGGACGGGTCGATCGAGGACAAGCTCGACTGGAAGCCGGTGAAGGCGGGCGACTTCTATTATTCGCATTCCGGCGTGATCCACGCGATCGGCGCCGGGCTGACGCTGATCGAGGTGCAGCAGAATTCCGACACGACCTATCGCCTGTACGATTATGGCCGGCCGCGTGAATTGCATCTGGATGACGGCATCGCGGTCGCCGACCTGCAGCCCTATGTCGCGCCGCCGCGGCCGGGCGAGATTGCGCCGGGGCGAACGATCCTGGTCGAAGGGCCCAAGTTCGTGCTGGAACGCTGGGGCGGCGGCAAGCGCGAGATCGACCTTCCTGAGGGCAAGAGCGGGTGGCTGGTGCCGATCCGCGGCGAGGGTGTCGTTAGTGGCGTCGCCTGGCGCGCGGGCGAGTGCGTGATGGTGACCGGTCCCGAGCTGCTCCATGCGTCGGAGGATGCCGACCTGCTGTTCGCCTATACGGGCACCAGCCGAATCTGATTCGCGACGGGCCGCGCGGTCCCTCGCGGCAACACGGCCCCTCGACAAGCAGGGCATGCGCGGCAAAGAGCCGCGCGTGCCTGATCTTGCTATTATTGCCCTTGTCACCGGTGCCGGATTCCTTGGCGGCGCCATGAATGCGCTCGCCGGCGGCGGATCGTTCGCGACCATGCCGGCGCTGCTTGCCATCGGGCTGCCGGCGAACATCGCCAATTCGACCTCCAATTTTGCTGTCCTGCCGGGCGCGGCGATGAGCAGCTGGTCGTTCCGGCATGAGCGCACGCCGCTGGGCGGCGTCGACCTGCGCGTGCTTGGCTGGGTGACGTTCGTCGCGGGGCTGGTCGGCAGCATGTTGCTGGTGCTGACGCCGGCGACCACGTTCGACGTGATCGTGCCGTGGCTGGTGCTTTACGCCTTTGTCGTGCTGGCGATCGGCAAGCGCGCGTCCGTGTGGCTCGCGCAGCGAGTGACAATTGGCGGGCGCACGCTGATCGCGGCGCAGGCGCTGCTGGGCATTTATGGCGGCTATTTCGGCGGCGGCGTCGGGCTGATGATGACAGCGACCTATGGCCTGCTCGCCGGGATGGACCCGCGGGCCATGTTCGCGCCGCGCACGCTGATGCTGGCGGTGGCCAATGCCGCGGCGGCGATCGTTTTTGTCGCGGCTGGGATGATCCACTGGGGATCCGCGGTGCCGATGCTGGTCGGGGCGCTGGTCGGCGGCTGGGCTGGGGCGGTGATCGGCAAGATGCTGCCCGGGGCGGTGATCCGGTGGTGGACGCTGCTGCTGTCGGGCGCGACGACGATCGTTTTTTTCTGGCGCGCCTACGGCTGATTTCGGCGGCGGCGCGGCCGCCTTCCGGCGACAATCGGCCACGGATGGACGCCGCGCGGAATGATGGTAGCCTGCGGCCGATGCGCGCCGTTTTCCGCCACCGTCTCGCCACCCGATTGTGGCATTGGATCAATGCGGTTGCGATTTTCGTGCTGATCGGATCGGGGCTGGGCATCTCCAACGCGCATCCGCGATTGTACTGGGGGCGCTATGGCGCGAACTTCGATGCGGCGTGGCTGGAGCTGCCGCGCTTTCCCGCCTGGCTGACGATCCCGGCGAACTACAATCTGGCGCTGTCGCGGCGCTGGCATCTGTTCTTTGCGCTGGTGCTGGGCTTTGGCCTGCTGGCCTATATGATCGTCAGCCTGCTGAACCGGCATTTCGCCCGGGACCTGCGGGTGCGGCGGCGCGACTTGTCGCCGCACAACCTGGCCGCGGACGTGCGCGAGCATCTGGCGCTGCGTTTCCATGATCCGGCCGATCCGACCGCGTACAATATCTTCCAGAAGCTGTCGTACGTGACGGTCGTGTTCGTGCTGTTGCCGCTGGTGATTTTTAGCGGGATTGCGCTGTCGCCGATGATGAACGCCGGCTTCCCCTGGATGCTCGACCTGTTCGGCGGGCGGCAATCGGCGCGGTCGATCCATTTCCTGTGCATGGTGGGGCTGAGCGTGTTCATCGTCGGCCATCTGGCGCTGGTGATCCTTGCCGGGCCGGTCAACGAGGTGCGCGCGATGATCACCGGCTGGTGGCGGGTGCCCGAGGAGCCGCGGCCATGATCGTCGGACGACGCGACCTGATCGCCGGCGGCGTGGCAGGGGGCGCGACGCTGCTCGCCGGGTGTGACAGGGTGATCGAGCATCCCGCCGCGCGCCGCATCCTGTTCATGGGCGAGGACATGCAGCGCGGGCTGCAACGCGCGCTGGTCGACCGCAACGCATTGGCGCCCGAATTCACGCCCGAGCAAAGATCGCCCTTCTTCCGGCCCAACGGCACACGTGACCCGGGAACGCCCGAATATGATGCGCTGCGCGAGGGCCGGTTCGCCGAGTGGCGGTTGCAGGTCGATGGGCTGGTGGCACGGCCGCTGTCGCTGGCGCTGACCGACCTTGCCGCCTTTCCGCAGCGCGCGCAGATCACGCGGCACGATTGCGTCGAGGGGTGGAGCGCGATCGCCAAATGGCAGGGGCCGAAGCTGGGCGATGTGCTGAAGGCGGCGGGGATGCGCGACGGCGCGCGCTACATCGTGTTCACCTGCGCCGACATGTATGGCGGGGCGCCTTATTATGAGTCGATCGATCTGGTGGACGCGTTTCACCCGCAGACGATCCTGGCCTGGGCGCTGAACGACCGCTTCCTGCCGGTGATGAACGGGGCGCCGTGCCGCCTCAGGGTCGAGCGGCAACTGGGCTACAAGCACGCCAAATATCTGATGCGTGCCACCGCGGTCGCCAGCCTGGCCGGGATCGGCAAGGGCAGGGGCGGCTATTGGGAGGATAATGTCGACTATGACTGGTATGCCGGGATCTGACGGGTAGGTACGTACTGGTAACGATCGGACGAGGCGGCTAGCAGGTGGCCCATGGCGCTGATCGATCTGTTTCTCTCGCGCGCGGTGACACGCGGTACCCTGACCCTCCATCGTCCCGATGTCGCGACCAAGACCTTCGGCACGTCCGAAGCCGGCTTCCCCGATGTGGTGATCCGCTTCGCCGACAAGAATGTCGGCCGCTCGATCGTGTCCGACCCCGGGCTGGGCGCGGCGGAGGCGTTCATGGATGGCCGGCTGGTGATCGAGCAGGGCGACATTCGCGCGCTGGTCGAGCTGCTGACCTCCAACGATCCGTGGGAGGACGGGCGGTCGGCGCTGGCGGCGAGCCCGCTGCGCCGCGCCGTCGCGGCGGCGGCGCATCGCTTCGGCCGGATCAACATGGAGCGCGCGTCCAAGCGCAACGTGGCGCATCATTACGACCTGTCGGATCGCCTCTACGACCTCTTCCTCGACGCCGACCGGCAGTACAGCTGTGCCTATTTCACCGACCCGGCGAACAGCCTGGAGCAGGCGCAGGCCGACAAGAAGGCGCATATCGCCGCCAAGCTGGCGCTGAAGCCGGGGATGCGCGTGCTCGACATCGGCTGCGGCTGGGGCGGGATGGCGCTGTACCTGCACCAGAAGACCGGCGCCGAGGTGCTGGGGGTGACGCTGTCCGAGGAACAGCTGAAGGTCGCGCGCCGCCGCGCCGAGGAAGCGGGCGTCGCCGACAAGGTGCGGTTCGAGCTGATCGATTATCGCCACGTGACCGGGCAGTTCGACCGGATCGTGTCGGTCGGCATGTTCGAGCATGTCGGCGTGAAACATTATCGCGCCTTCTTCGGGAAGTGCCGCGAGCTGCTGACCGAGGATGGCGTGATGCTGATGCACACGATCGGGCGGCTGGGCGGCCCGGGCGTGACCGACCAGTTTACGCTGAAATACATCTTCCCCGGCGGCTACAACCCGGCGCTGAGCGAGATCGTTCGCGGTTACGAGGGGATGCGGCTGTTCCCGACCGATATCGAGGTGCTGCGCGTCCATTATTCCTGGACGCTGGACCATTGGTACGATCGCACGGTGGCGGCGAAGGACGAGATCGTCGCGCTGTATGACGAGAAGTTCTTCCGCATGTGGACCTTCTACCTCGCCGGGGCAGCGGCGGCGTTCCGGCATGGCGGCCTGTGCAATTACCAGGTGCAGCTGACACGCGGGCGATTCTCCGTGCCGGTGACGCGCGACTATATCCATGAGGAAGAGCGGCGCCTGCGCGCCGAATGACGGCCATGCCGGGCGGGGCCCGGCATGGCGTGTCCGATCAGCCGCCGCCGTGGAGGTTGATCTTCTGCCCGTTGGCATATTCGCCATCGGCCGAGACGAAATAGGCGACCGCCGCGGCGACATCCGCCGGGGTGGAGACGCGGCCGAAGGGCGATTGCGCGGCGAGATCGTGGATGTCCGCGACGCCGCGGGTCGCCTTCGCCAGCCGTTCGCCCATGTCAGTGACGGTGAGGCCCGGGGCGACGATGTTGGTGCGGATGTTGTTGCCGCGCTCCTCCTTCGACAGCACCAGCGCGAGCGCCTCGGCCGCGGCCTTGCCCATCGAATAGGGCGCGCCGTTGGGGGCGTGGTAGAGCGTCGCGACGCTGGAGATCATGATGATGTCGCCGCGACCCTTCTCCTTGGCGCGTTCGCGCATCGAGGGGAGGACCAGCTTCGACATGTAGTGCGGCGCGAAGCAGTGCGTGCGCATGACGCGTTCGAACTCGGCCGGGTCGGTATCGGCGACGCTCTGGCCGCGGCTGGCGATGCCGGCGTTGTTGACGAGAATGTCGATGCCGCCAAAGTCGGCGACGACCGCGTCGACCAGCTTTTCGCAATCCTCGAACCGGTCGACCGAGCCGGCATAAGCCTTGGCGCGGCGGCCGAGGCCCTCGATCTCGCGCACGACTTCCTCGGCGGCCTCGGCATCGCGGCGGTAGTTCACTGCGACGTCGGCGCCGTCCCGCGCCAGTCGGAGCGCGATCTCGCGCCCGATGCCGCGGCCCCCGCCGGTTACCAGTGCGACGCGTCCGTCCAATCCCCTCTCGCTCTTGGCACTCATGCAGCCTGCTCCTTCTTCTTGGTATAATCCGGGCGGCGCTTCTCGAAGAACGCCTTGATCCCTTCGCCGAAATCGGGGGAGGTCGCGCACAGGATCTGGTTGCGGTCCTCCATCGCCACCGCCGCTTCGAGGCTGGGCGCGTCGATCGACATGCGCAGGCATTCCTTGGTGAGGCGAAGGCCCATCGGCGAGGTGGTGAGCATCTGTTCGATCAGCGGCGCGGCCGCTTCCTCCATCTGATCATCGGGCACGACGCGGCTGACGAGGCCGGTGGCAAGCGCGCGATCGGCGGTGATGAAATTGCCGGTGAGCATGAACTCGGCCGCCACGCTCGCGCCGACCAGGCGGGGGAGGAAGTAGCTGACGCCGATGTCGCAGGCGGAAAGGCCGATGCGGATGAAGGCGGCGTTCATGCGGACGGATTCGCCGGCAATGCGGATGTCCGACGCGAGCGCCATGGCGAAGCCGCCGCCGCACGCGGGGCCGTGGACGAGGCTGATGATCGGTTGCGGGCAATAGCGCATCTTCATCACGATCTCGGCGATCGAGCGCTGGTGCGCGAGGCGGCCGATCGTGTCGAATTCGGAACGGCCGCCCTCCTGCAGATCGAGGCCGGCGCAATAGGCGCGGCCGGCGCCCTTCAGCACGACGACGCGGCAGTCGCGATCCTTGTGGAGCGCGCCGAAATAATGGTTCAGTTCCTCGACATGGCGATCGTTGAGCGCGTTCAGGACGTGCGGGCGGTTCATCGTCACCCAGTCGACTTCGTCCCGGCGCTCGACCGAGATCATCTTATATTCCACGATGCCTCTCCCACTCATGCTTGTTGCGATGCTTGTTGACGGCGCACTCTACATAACTAAAGTTATCCTGCAATCGCGGACGGCCAATGGGGCCGCCGCCAGGAGTTTAGGGGAGAGGGGCGTGAAGCTCGGACCGGATATTGCTGCCGTCATCACCGGGGGGGCCTCGGGACTGGGGCTGGCCACCGCCAAGGCGCTGCGCGCGCAGGGCGTGAAGGTCGCGCTGTTCGACAAGAATGCCGAGATCGGCCCGGGCGTCGCGGAGGAGATCGGCGCGGTGTTCTGCGAAGTCGATGTGATGGACCAGGCATCGGTGGACGCCGGCTTTGCCAAGGCGCGCGCGGCGAACGGCCAGGAGCGTGCGCTGGTGAATTGCGCCGGCGGCGGCTTCGGTGGGCCGAACAAGACGGTGGCGCGGTCGAAGGAGGACGGATCGATCGTGCCTTATCCGATCGAGAATTTCCAGAAGACGCTGGAATTGAACCTGGTCGGATCGTTCCGCTGCATCGTCGGATCGGTGGCCGGGATGATGACGCTGGACCCGACCGAGGACGGGGATCGCGGGGCGATCGTCAACACCGCCAGCGTCGCGGGCGAGGAAGGACAGATCGGGCAGGTGGCCTATGCCTCCGCCAAGGCGGGCGTGATCGGCATGACGCTGAACGTTGCGCGCGACCTGTCGGCCGAGGGTATCCGCTGCAACACGATCCTGCCGGGCATTTTCGACACGCCGCTGCTGGCGCGCGCGAAGCCGCAGGTGAAGGCGGCGCTGTCGGCGATGGTGCCGTTCCCCAAACGGCTGGGCATGGCGGAAGAATATGCCGCGTTGGCGGTCGAGATGCTGCGCAACGGCTATTTCAACGGTGAGGACGTGCGGCTGGACGGCGCGATCCGGATGCAGCCGAAGTAACCAACAGGATGGCAGCTTCCCGTTCGTGCTGGGCATGGCCGAAGCACGAACGGCGCGGGCGGGGAGAGTTTAGATGAACTTCGATTATTCCGACGACCAGAAGATGCTGAAGGACGAGGCGCGCAAGTTCCTCGCCGCGAAGTGCGACGGCAAGGTGGTGCGCGGCGTGCTCGACCATGACGACCGCGCCTATGACGAGGCGCTGTGGAAGGGCGTCGCGGAGCAGGGGTGGCTGGGCGCGGCGATCCCCGAGGAGTTCGGCGGGCTTGGCCTTGGCCATGTCGAGCTGTGCGCGCTGGCCGAGGAGCTGGGCCGTGCGTGCGCGCCGATCCCGTTCGCCTCCACGGTGTATTTCGTCGCCGAGGCGCTGATGAAGTTCGGCTCGCAGGAGCAGAAGGCCAAGTGGCTGCCGAAGATCGCCGCTGGCGAGGTGATCGGCGCCTTTGCGACGGCCGAGGGCAAGGGGCCGGTGACGGCGCGGTCGATCAAGACCAGCGTGTCGGGCGGCAAGCTGACCGGCGAGAAGATCCCGGTGACCGATGGCGATGTCGCTGACCTGATTGTGGTGCTGGCGAAGGACGGGCTGTACCTGGTCGAGAAGGGCGAGGGCGTGTCGGCCGAGGTGCTGACGACGCTGGACCCGACGCGGTCGGCCGCGAAGCTCACCTTTTCGGGCGCCCCGGCCGAGCGGCTGGGAGATCAGGATGGCATCGCGGCGATGCAGGCGGTGTTCGACCGCGCGGCGATCCTGCTGGCGTTCGAGCAGGTCGGGGGCGCGGACAAGTGCCTGGAGATGGCTAAGGCCTATGCGCTCGATCGTCAGGCGTTCGGGCGCGTGATCGGCGGCTATCAGGCGATCAAGCACAAGCTGGCCGACATCTATGTGAAGAACGAGATCGCGCGGTCGAACGCTTATTATGGCGCCTGGGCGCTCAATACCGATGCGGGCGAGCTGCCGCTGGCGGCGGCGACCGCGCGCGTTGCGGCGAGCGAGGCGTTCTGGTTCGCGTCCAAGGAGAATATCCAGACGCATGGCGGCATCGGCTTCACCTGGGAAGCGGACCCGCAGCTTTATTACCGTCGCTCGCGGCAGCTCAGCCTCGTGGCGGGTGCGCCCGCGACGTGGCGCGAGCGGCTGGTGAGCCAGCTTGAAATGAAGAACGCCGCCTGAGCGCGTGAGAGGATAGCGAGATGGACTTCAACGATTCCCCGGAAGAAGCCGAGTATCGCGCCAAGGCGCGCGCCTGGCTGGAAAAGAACGTCGCCGAGCACAAGGCGATGAATCACGCCGACGACATGGCGGCGGGCAAGGCGTGGCAGCGGCGCAAGGCCGAGGCCGGCTATGCGCAGATCACCTGGCCCAAGGAATGGGGCGGGGCCGGCGGCACGCCGATCCAGTCGGTGATCTTTGGCCAGGAAGAGGCCAAGTTCCCCGTTCAGTACGGCTATTTCACCATCGGCCTTGGCATGTGCGTGCCCACCGTGATGGCGTTCGCGGATGCCAACACCAAGAAGCGCTTCGTCGGCCCGGCGCTGCGCGGCGAGGAGATCTGGTCGCAGCTGTTCTCTGAGCCCGCCGGTGGCTCCGACGTGGCGGCGATCCGTACCCGCGCGGTGCGGGATGGCGACGATTGGGTGGTGAACGGTCAGAAGGTGTGGACGTCCGGCGCGCATTATTCCGACTATGGCATCGTCCTGGTCCGTACCAACCCGGACGTGCCCAAGCACAAGGGCCTGACGATGTTCTGGCTCGACCTGAAATCGCCGGGTGTCGAGATCCGGCCGATCCACCAGATGTCGGGCGGCTCGAACTTCAACGAGGTGTATTTCACCGACGTGCGCATCCCCGACGCGCAGCGGCTGGGTGCGGTGGACGACGGCTGGAAGGTCGCGCTGGTCACGCTGATGAACGAGCGGCTCGCGGTCGGCGGGGCGAGCGGAGCGAGCCCGAAGGAGATACTGGCGCTGGCCAAGGATCTGGACGCGGCGGACGGCCCGCTGATCAAGGACAGCGCGTTCCGCCAGCGGCTGGCCGACTGGTACGTCCAGTCCGAGGGGCTCAAGAACACCCGGATGCGCACGATGACCGCGCTGAGCCGCGGGCAGACGCCGGGGCCGGAAAGCTCGATCGGCAAGATCATCGCCGCCAACGTGCTTCAGGACCTGGGCAATGCCGCGGTCGAGGCGGAGGATCAGTATGGGATCATCAACGATCCCGCGCTGCTGCCGCTGAAGGGGCTATTCCAAGGCGCGGTGATGAACGCGCCGGGCCTGCGCATCGCGGGCGGCACCGACGAGATCCTGAAGAACATCATCGCCGAGCGGGTGCTTGGCCTGCCGGGCGAGATCCGGACGGACAAGGATGCCGCGTTCAAGGATCTGGCGGGCTGAGGGGAAGCGGCGATCGGATCCGCGTGCCGCGGGGATGATCGCCGCTCGACCGCGGCCCCGTTGCGGCGCCGCAAACAGAAGCGAGGGCGTGTCGCCGGAACCACCCGCGCACGCCCTTGTTCGCGTCAGTCCTTCTTGCGGGTGAAGAGGACGGCGGCCGCGATGGCGGCGGAGCCGATGCCAACGCCAAGCCCGATCTTGCCCAGATCCCAGCCACGCTTCTGACGCGCGGCCTTGGCATCCTTGGCCGCGGTTTCATGCTGCTTGGCGGCAGCGGCGGCGGCGAGAATTTCGTTGGGTTCGTCAGACACGCTTACTCTCCTTTGCCGCGCTGGTACCGCGACCGGAACGCATCGGCAAAGGCTTTGAGCCTCTGTTCGGCGATCGCAGAGCGCAGGTCGGCCATCAGCGTTTCGTAGAAGAAGATATTGTGTTCGGTCATCAGCATGGCGCCGAGGATCTCGCCCGCGCGGACCAGATGATGGAGATAGGCGCGGCTCCAGGTGGCGCAGGTCGGGCAGCCGCATTCGGGATCAAGCGGACCCTGATCCTCGTTGAAACGCGCGTTGCGGATGTTGATCGGACCCGAGCGGGTGAACGCCTGGCCCGTGCGGCCCGAGCGGGTCGGCAGCACGCAATCGAACATGTCGATGCCGCGCTCCACCGCGCCGACGATATCGTCAGGCTTCCCGACGCCCATCAGGTAGCGCGGGCGATCGGGGGGTAGCTGACCCGGCGCGAAATCGAGGCAGGCGAACATCGCCTCCTGCCCCTCGCCGACCGCGAGGCCGCCGATCGCATAGCCGTCGAAGCCGATGTCGATCAGCGCGTCGGCGGAGGTGCGGCGAAGCCCCTCGTCCAGCGCGCCCTGCTGGATGCCGAAGATCGCGTTCTGCGCGGCGTGATCGCTGCCGCTGTCGAAGGCGTCGCGGCTGCGGCGTGCCCAGCGCATCGAGCGTTCCATTGCCGCGGCCTGCACCTCGCGCGTCGACGTGGTCGGCACCAGTTCGTCGAACGCCATGACGATGTTCGAGCCGAGCAGCCGCTGGATCTCGATCGAGCGTTCCGGGCTGAGCAGGTGGCGGGTACCGTCGAGGTGCGATTTGAAGGTGATGCCTTCTTCCGACCTTTTGGTGAGATCGGACAGGCTCATCACCTGATAGCCACCCGAATCGGTCAGGATCGGCTTGTTCCAGCCCATGAAGCGGTGAAGCCCGCCGAGCCGCGCGACCCGCTCCGCGCCTGGGCGCAGCATGAGATGATAGGTGTTGCCCAGGATGATGTCCGCGCCCGCCGCCTCGACATCGGCCGGCTTCATCGCCTTCACCGTGGCGGCGGTGCCGACCGGCATGAAGGCGGGGGTGCGGATGGTGCCGCGGTGCATCGCGATGCTGCCGGTGCGGGCAGCACCGTCAGTGGCGGCGATGGTGAAGGCAAAACGATCGGTCATCGGCGGGAGCGCTTCTTCTTCTTGCCGTCGGGCGGCAGATCGGGGGTTGAGCGCGTGGCGTTGGCGCGGATGGTGAGCAGTTCGGCGCGAGTCACGACCGCGTCGCGATCGCGATCGAAACGCGCGAAATAGCCGGCCAGCGTTGCCTGAAGCTCATCCAGCGTGATCCGGTTGTCGGCGTTGCGATCAGTCTCGAACGGGCTGGGCAGGGCATTGCGATCGCCCAGATACCGCTCCGCCCAATCGGCAAAGGCGATATAGCCAAGCGAGCCGGTGCGACCGGTGTCCATCGCCTCGAAGGTGCGGCGAACGCCGGCCTCAAGCTCCGCCTTGGTAACGCGGGCGTCGCCATCGGTGTCGAAGGTCGCGATCAGCATGCCGACCGGTTCCACCACCATGGTTGCGGGTGGCTGAGGCGGCAGGCCGGGCGTGGGCGTGGCAACCGCTGCCTGGAGCAGCAAGGACAGGATCAGCATGGGCAACCCGCGCGCTATTCAGGAAAACAGGGGGCGCCGTGGTGGCTTGCCAGCAGGAACGTCAGCGGCCTTTGGTGCGCCGGCGAAGATAGAAAGGTGGATGCCCGACAAGGATTCGAACCTTGATTGACGGAGTCAGAGTCCGCTCTCTTACCATTAGAGGATCGGGCAACAGCCGCGTCGCAGCGATGAAGCAGCGACAGGAGGGCGCCTCTAATCCCGCTGTTTCGCAAGGTCAAGCACCTGATTGCGTGCGCGGGTTGCAGTGGGGGGCGGTGCACGCTAGCTTCGCTGCCAAGCACCGGGCGGGCCAACCCGCGACGGAAGAACAAAAGAAAGACGACGGCACGTGGCGCATCATCACGCCGACCTGCCGTACCGGCGCGATCATCGCCGCGCCCGTTCGGCACTGGAGGGTCACCAATCGGCCCCTTTTCGCCAGCATTTCGCGCGCCATTATGCCGCGCTGGATCTCGGCACCAACAATTGCAGGCTGTTGATTGCGCGGCCGCAGGGCGATGGTTTCGCGGTGGTGGACGCCTTTTCGCGAATCGTTCGGCTGGGCGAGGGGCTGGCGACCAGCGGCCGGCTGTCCGATGCGGCGATCGAGCGGACGATCGGCGCGCTTCGGATCTGCGCCGACAAGCTGAAACGGCGCAACGTCACGCTGGCGCGATCGGTTGCGACCGAGGCGTGCCGGCGCGCCATTAACGGACCCGCGTTCATCGAGCGCGCTTATGGGGAAACGGGCATTCATCTCGACGTGATATCGGCAGAGGAAGAGGCGCGGCTGGCCGTGCTGGGCTGCCATGTGCTGCTGGAACCGGGTAACGCCCCGGCGCTGGTGTTCGACATTGGCGGCGGATCGACCGAACTGGTGCTGATCGACACATCGACCACGGTGCCGACGGTGATCGACTGGCATTCGGCGCCCTGGGGCGTCGTGTCGCTGACCGAGAGCGCTGGCGGCGGCGACGGTGATGGCGCGGCGGGCCTGGCGAGCGCCTATGAGCGGATGTGCAACCTGGTGCGCGAGAGCTTTGCGCCCTTTGCCGCGCGGCTACCGAAGGTCGAGGGGCCACGGCGGCTGCTGGGTACGTCGGGGACGGTGACGACGCTGGCCAGCGTCCATCTGGGGCTGGACCGTTATGACCGTGCGCAGGTCGATGGCCTGATCGCGCCGGCGGCGTCGATGCGTGCGATCAGCCAGCGGCTGGCGCATCTGCCGATCGCCGAACGCGCGAAGCTGCCGTGCATCGGCCGCGAACGCGCCGATCTGGTCGTCGCAGGGTGCGCCATCCTGGAAACGATCCTGGACCTGTGGCCGGCCGAGCGGCTGGGCGTGGCCGATCGCGGCATCCGCGAGGGCATCCTTCGCCGCCTGATGGCGACTGCAGCATGAGGGGTGGGGGCGGACTTCGCACGCGCGTGAAGACGGCGCGCGGACGCACGGCGCAATCGACGCGCTGGCTGGAGCGGCAGCTGAACGACCCGTACGTCAAGCGCGCCAAGGCGGAAGGGTATCGCAGCCGGGCCGCGTACAAGCTGATCGAGCTGGACGAGCGTTTCGGCTTCCTGCGCGGCGGCAAGCGGATCGTCGACCTTGGCATGGCGCCGGGCGGGTGGAGCCAGGTGGTGCGGCGCAAGCTGCCGGGGGCGGCGGTGGTCGGGATCGACCTGTTGCCGGTCGATCCGCTGGACGGCGTGACGATTCTGCAGATGGACTTCATGGCCGATGAGGCGCCCGACCGGCTGATCGCCGAACTGGGCGGTGCACCCGACATCGTGCTGTCCGACATGGCGGCGAACACCGTCGGCCATCCGCAGACCGATGCGCTGCGCACGATGGCGCTGGTCGAGGCGGCGAGCGACTTTGCGATCAGCGTGCTGAAGCCGGGCGGGACGTTCGTCGCCAAGGTTTTCGCCGGGGGTGCGGATTCGACGCTGGTTGCGCTGCTGAAGAAGAATTTTGCCACGGTGAAACACGCCAAGCCGCCGTCGAGCCGCAAGGGATCGGTGGAGTGGTTCGTCGTGGCGCAGGGCTTCAAGGGCCGGCGCGGCGACATGGCTGAGCGGGACGAGGGCAACGCCGATCAGGATTGATCGGCCGCGGAACCGGCAGGCTCCATAACAAATGCGGCCGCATCACGGGGGAGGTGATGCGGCCGCCGCTGGCTAAGGCTGACGAGGCTTACGGGCCGCCGCTGTCACGGATTGTCCCGTTCACACCCGAGGGGAAGAAGCCGCCGCCCTGCGTAGCCGCCGGGTTGAGATAGACGACGTTCAGCACTTGCCGCCCGGTTCGCCCGAGGACGAGGCCGCCCGGATCGGTCGGGACCAGATTGGCGACCGCTGCATTGCCGATGTCCTGATCGAGATCGAACGAGCCATCGAGCGCGTCGCGCCCGGCGGAGATCCGCGCGACGGCATCGTAGATGGCGGGTACGGTCAGCCCGCGCCGCCACAGTTCCGCCCGGATCACCCCGTCATGGTCCCATTCGGTGGCGAGGATGCCGGCCGATGCCTCCAGGAAGGTCTTGTTGGTGATGAGCCGCGCCGCGCCGCGATAGGCGCTGACCCCGACGTCGGTGAGGAGATACGACCCGATCAGGAAGTTCTCGTCATTGGCGAAGGGATCGAAGATGGCGTTGGGCCCGACCACGCCCGCCGCCCGGGCCGCCGCGGTGAAGGCGCCAACCGGCGTTGCATTGCCCACCGTTACCGTTGCGCTGCCCGACAGGTTGATGACCGGTTGCGCCGTCGCTGCGCTGCCCAGGGCGCCGCGCAGCAAGGTAATATGGCCGATCTCGTCAAAGGCGATTTCGCGCGCATATTGCTGAACCACTGGATCGGTGAAGGACACCTGGCGTGCCGCGCCTGGACCCGTCCCTGTCACGACATTGCCCTGTGCGCCCGTGCCGGTCTGCAGCGCGGCGGGGATGCCCTGTCCGGAGACCGCATAGGAATAATAATTGCCCTCCAGATATTCGAGCTGCAGCGCGAAGTTCAGGACGTCCTGATCGGTCAAGGCCGGCGGGGTAGGAGAGGGGCCGGCCCCGGGCGGGGGCGGGGGTGGGAAGGGGCCATCGTCATCGTCGTCATCGCACGCCGCCAGCAGTGACAGGCCGCCGGTCATCGCTGCTGCTCCGCCGCACAGGCGGATGAAGTTGCGCCGCGCCTGCCGCTGGGCCTCGGCACGCTCCATGAGGTCGAGGAATTCCATCTTGTCGCTCATCGCCGCCTCCTCAGTTCGCGCCCGAGCGGCGCAGCGCCGGGTTCGGATTGTTGGTCCCGTTGGGGAAGAAGCCGCCCGATGTCGCCGCATTGGGCGTCAGGTACGCGATGTTGTGCACCTGTTCGGCGTTGCGGCTGAAGACGATCCCGTTGCTGTCGGTGGGGACGAAATTGGCGGTGAGGCCGAATTGCGTCTGCACCGGCGAGACACCGGAATCGTCATTGGCGACACGCTGGGGCGGTCCGGGCGAATTGACGTTGCCGTCGACCTGATTGCGCAGCGCGGAAATCTTGTCGGTGTCGGTCCACAAGGCGGGGATTTCCACCCCGCGGCGATAAAGCGCGCCGCGGATGATCCCGGCATGGAAGCCCTCCGCCGCGAGGATGCCGGCCGCCCCGTCGATATTGTCGATATCGCTGAGCAGCGGCGCCGCACCCTTGTAGGCTGTGACGCCGACATCCTCGAAAATATAGGCGGCGAGCAGGAAGTTATCGTCGCTGGCATAGGGATCGAACACCCCGCCGCTGGCCGACAGGTCGATCCCCGCCAACGTAGCGGCGGTGGTGAAGATCTGCGGCGACAGATCAATCGCCGGCTGGGCAACGACGGCGGAGCCCAGCACGCGCCGCAGCGTGGTGACATGCGCCAGTTCGTCCGAGGCGATTTCCCGCGCATATTGGATCACCACCGGATCCTGCAGGTTGGCCTTGCGCGCGCCGGTGGCGGCGCCCTGCGTCTGCGTTCCGGTCAGCAGATTGGGTGGAATGCCGGTGCCGATCGCGGCGAAGCTGTAGAATTGCGCCTCGAGATATTCGAGGTTGAGCGCGAAATTGAGGAGATCGGTATCGCTGGGCGCGGTGGATTGGGCCGCTGCACGCCCGGCGAGCCCGGCGGCGCCCAGACCGACCGCACCCGCGGCTGCCAGCTTGAAGAAGTCACGCCGCCCGGCGCCCCGCCGCGCCGCGCGTTCCTCGCGCATCAAGGTGAGTTGCTCGCTTTCAGCCATGGGTCTCTCCTTCCCGACATGCGCGATTCTGGCGGCCTGCTTCGTGCGCCACGCGCCGGAAGAGCTACAATCATCGAAGAAGGAAGGAGCCGCGATAGGGGAATAGACCTATCCGCCGTCGCGTAAGTCGCTGAATCCTCAAGCAGCTACTGGCGGACCTCGGCGACAGGAGGCCACGCCATCAACTCTGCGGGCAGCGAACGAGGACAACAAAAAAGCCGCGACGGATGCCGCGGCTTTTTTGGTTTTCAACGCTGGTGCGGCCGATCGCTGCGCCGGCCGACGCGGGCGTCAGCCGTCGTAGTCGGCGCCCAGGTTCTGGTTGCGCGGCGGGGCAGCGGCGGTGAGGCGGAGCGCCTCTGCCGATGCGGCCAGCGAGCCGACGGCATCCGCCTCTTCCTCGTCGTCGATCTGGACGCGCTGCAGGCTCTGCACCACGGCTTCCTTCAGATCCTTGGGCTTGACCGTCTGTTCGGCGATCTCGCGCAGCGCGACCACCGGGTTCTTGTCCCGATCGCGATCGATCGTCAGCTCGGCGCCACCGGACACCTGCCGCGCGCGCTGTGCTGCGAGCAGAACCAGATCGAACCGGTTCGGGATCTTGTCGACGCAATCCTCGACCGTGACGCGCGCCATAGACGCTTCCTTCGCTTAACTATCGCTGGATGAAGGGCGGCGATCTAGGGGAGGGGCTTGGGGAAGTCAAGAAAAGCGCGTCCTTGCCGCTGCGGGCCCGGGCGGCCAAGGCAGGGCGGATGAACCATGCAGCGCCCTTCACCGTAGACGGAAACCGATTGCGCCTGCTGGTCGAGGGTCCGGAGCGGCTCGACGCGCTGATCGACCTGGTCGCGGGGGCCACGCGATCGCTGCGCATTCTTTATTATATCTACGCCGATGATCAGGCGGGGGAGCGGGTGAATGCGGCGCTGATCGCGGCGGCGCGCCGCGGTGTCGACGTGAACCTGATCGTCGACGGATTCGGCAGCGACGAGGCCGCCGACCGGCGCTTCTTCGATCCGCTGGACGAGGCGGGGGTCCATGTCTGCCGCTTCGTACCGCGGCTGGGCCGACGCTACCTGCTGCGCAACCACCAGAAGCTGGCGCTGGCCGATGCGGAGGAAGCCAATCCGCGCATCATCATCGGCGGGTTCAACATCGAGGACGATTATTTCGGCACCACCGGCGACCAGGCGTGGCGCGATCTTGGCCTGTTGATGGAGGGGCCGGCGGCAGCGCGGATCGCCGGCTATTTCGATGCGCTGCGGGCGTGGGTGCGGTCCGATGACGGCAAGCTGCGCCACGTGAACCGTGCGTTGTCGCAGTGGAGCGAACATGCCGGGCCGGTGCGCTGGCTGATCGGCGGACCGACGCGGCGCCTGTCGCCTTGGGCCCGCGCGATCCGGCGCGACATGAGCAAGGCACGCAGGATCGACATCATCGCGGCCTATTTCACGCCGAGCCCCAATCTGCTGCGGCGGATCGACAGGGCCGGGCGGCTGGGACAGCAAGTTCGTGTCGTTACGGCGCGCAAGTCCGACAACAATGCCACCATTGCCGCTGCACGCTTCACCTATCGCGGGCTGTTGCGGCGGGGCATCCGGGTGTTCGAATATCTGCCGACCAAGCTGCACACCAAATTGTACGCGATCGACGATGCGGTTCACATCGGCAGCGCCAATTTCGACATGCGCAGCCTGTTCATCAACCTCGAGCTGATGCTGCGGATCGATGACCCGGCGTTCGCCGCCCATGTCCGGCAATATATTGATGGCGAGATCGCCCAGTCGGAGGAGATCACGCTCGACCGCTACATGGCGGCGACCGGCCTGTGGCAGCGGGCGAAGCAGTTCATCGCCTATCTGCTGGTCGGTGTCGCGGACCCGCTCGTCTCGCGCAGCCTGAACTTCGGCATCGACGAATAAAGCCGGCCGTGCGCTGTCACGGATCCGAAACAGTATCGTCACGCATCCGACCCTGAACCTCCACGCGGCTGTCACGCGCCGCGCCTAGCGGCGCTGGGGAGGGCGGCGGGCAATCAGCTCGACTCGCTTCCGGTCCAGGGGACGGACCGTCTGTTCAACGGGAGTGAGACATGCTGAGCTTCAGCCGCCGCAATCAGTTTCTTGCCGGTACCGCCTGCCTTTTGCTGGCCGCTTGTGGCGGCGCTGACGGCGTCGCTTCGCCGGGCGCGGGCAACATCGACGTGATCGTCACGCCGGCCCCGACCCCGACCCCCGCGCCGACCGGCACGCCGAACCCCGGCCCGATCACCGCGGCGCAGTTCGCCCTTGCGACGACGCAGAGCGGCGTCACCATCACCGCCGAAGAGCAGCTCGCCATCGTCAACGCGGGCGCGAACAACAACGTCAACGGCTTCGCGGGGCTGAACGGTGTCTATCCGGTCAGCGCGACCTCGCTGACCCCGGCGACGAACCCGGCCACGATCAACCCGTTCTTCACCGCGACGAACTTTGTCGGCGCGCTGAATGGCCCGAACGACACGTCGTTCCAGGGCTGGACCTGCAATTCGACCTCGGCAAATTTCGGTGGCACCACCGCTGCCTGCACCGCGGTGCCGAACATCGGCACCCTGGCGGCGGGCACGGCCTGCCCGACTGGCACGATCGATGACAATGTGACCGTCGGCGGCTTCAAGGCATGCCGCCTGCCGCAGACGATCACCACCAGCCTGACGCTGCCGAAGATCCCGGGGGTCTTCTACCGCTTCCGCGGGCAGACCGAAGTGGGCACCGATGTCGGCTCCACCGGCGCCGCCTCGGGCGTGGTGCTGACGATCGCGCCGGGCGTGGTGCTGGCGGCGGATTCGAGCGAGAGCTCCAACGACCTGATCCTCGTCAACCGCGGCGCGCAGATCAACGCGGTCGGCACCGCCGAAGCGCCGATCATCTTCACCGCGCAGCAGAACCTGACCAACAACGGCGTGTCGGAAGCCTCGCAGGGCTTCTGGGGTGGCCTCGTCATCCTGGGCCAGGCACCGACCGCGGTGTGCGCCACGGGCACCGGCCCGAACAATGCAGGTGGCACCAGCACCAGCTGCCAGAACCCGATCGAGGGCGTCACCGGCCGCTTCTATGGCGGGCCGAACCAGACGAGCAATTCGGGCACGCTGCGCTATGTCCAGATCCGCTACACCGGCATCGCGATCAGCGAGGGCAACGAGCTGCAGGGGCTGACGCTGGGCGGCACGGGCAGCGGCACGACGATCGACCACGTGCAGAGCCACAATTCGGCCGATGACGGGATCGAGATCTTCGGCGGCACGACCAACCTCAAATATTTTGCGGTGACCGGGTCGGACGACGACGCGTTCGACGTGGACAACGGCTGGCGCGGGTTCATGCAGTTCATCATTGCCGCGCAGAAGCCGTCGGGCACGACCGCCGATTCCTTCGCGACCGAAATCGATTCGAACGGTTCGGAAGACCTGCTGCCGCGCACCTACGGCCGCTACGCCAACTTCACCTTCATCCAGACCACGCCGTCGGCGCCGGCCGCGATCCGCCTGCGTGGCGGTGCGGACTTCGCCTTCATCAACGGCGTGGTGAAATCCGCCGCCGGGCAGGCGTGCATCAACATCGTCGCCGGTGCGGGCGAGGGCGCGAACCGGACCACGATCCGGCCGGCGAATGCCGAGCTGCAGGATGTCGGCCCGCCGACCTTCAACTCGGTCTATTTTCAGTGCCAGGGCCGCTGAGCCCCCTTCGGCATCCATGACCAAGGCGGGCCCCGGCGAGCGTTTCGACGCGGCCGCGGGCCCGCCCATTGCCATCTGACCGGAAGGCCCGACCATGCTGCGCCAGCGCACCGCCTATTCCACCTTGCTTCTTCTCACGACCACGCTGGTCGCGCCGGCTGCCCTGGCCCAGGTCGCGCCCTCCACGAGCACGCCCGCCGGGCCGCCGGCCACCAGCACCATGTCGACCGGCATCGATCCTGCCCGGCCGCAGGCCGAAACCACCGCTCAGCCTGACGCCGAACAGGGCGTCCCGGAGGTCTCCGCGCCGGGGATCGACGCCTCCTCCGGCGGTGACATCGTGGTGGTGGGGCGCAACATCCCCAATACGGTGCGCTCGACGGCGCAGGTCATCAGCGTCCTGTCGAGCGCCGACATCGCGCGGACGGGTGAGGGCGACATCGCCGGCGCGCTGACTCGAGTCACCGGCCTGTCGGTGGTCGGCAACGGCTATGTCTTCGTACGCGGCCTGGGCGATCGCTATTCCTCGGCGCTGCTCAACGGATCGCCGCTGCCCAGCCCCGAGCCGCTGCGCCGCACCGTGCCGCTGGACATCTTCCCGACGACCATCGTCGGGTCGGCGCTGGTCCAGAAGACCTATTCGGTGAACTATCCGGGTGAGTTCGGCGGCGGCGTCATCAACCTGACGACCAAGGCGATCCCGGACGAGAATTTCGTCACCATCGGCGCGTCGGGCGGGATCGATACCCAGACCACCGGCAAGCTCGGCTATACCTATTACGGGTCCAAGACCGACTGGCTGGGCTATGACAATGGCGAGCGCAAGGTACCGGATTTCATCCGCAACGGGGCGCAGGGCAGCGGCATCATCCCGACCGAGCAGGTGGCGCAACTGTCCAATGCGCGCACCACGCTGCTCCAGCGCAACGGCGACATTCCGGCGAACTGGTCGGCCGACATCAACGTCGGCCTGACGGGCGATCTGGGAGCGGGGCGCGTCGGCATGATCGCGACCGGCAGCGTCTCCAACACCTGGCGCACCCGCGCCACGCTGCAGCAGGACACGATCAGCGAAGACGGCACGCTGCGCAACGATTTCAACACCGTCATCACCGACATGCGCGCGGTGGTGAACGGGATGCTCGGCCTCGGCTATGAGTTTGACGAGAACCGCATCCGCTGGACTAATGTCTATATCCACGACACGCTGAAGCAGGGGCGTGCCTCGGCGGCGACAGTGTACAACAATTCGTCGGGCAACCCGCTGTTCCAGCAGAACACCAACTGGTTCGAGCGCCAGTTGATCGAGACCCAGCTGGTGGGTGAGTTCAAGCCGGTCGAGGATCTGTCGCTCGACGTGCGCGGCGCTTATGCCAATTCGAAGCGCAATTCGCCGTACGAGCGGCAGTTCGTCTATAATTGCAACACCAGCTACAATGTGACCGGCGCTAATTCGGTCGGCGGGTCGGAGCTGCAATGCCCCGGCGTGTGGGAGGCGAGCAACTCGTTCGGCCGCTTTGCCACGGTCGTGTTCAGCGAGCTGAACGAGGATCTGTATTCGGGGCAGGCGGACGTCGCCTACAAGCTGCCGGGCGACCGGCCGTTCACGCTGTCGGCGGGCTATTATTACTCGCAGAACGAGCGGACCTCGACGCGCCTGCCCTACACTTACCAGACGGTCGCCGGCGGGGCGATCCCGTTCCCGTGCAACCTGTACCGCCCCGATTACCTGCTGTCGCCCGAGGTGCTGAACGGCTGCCCGGTGGCGACCACGGGGACGCCGGCGAGCAATGCGGTGCAGCTGCGGTTCGATGCGGGCCTGAACGGATCGACCCGCTATGATGCGAGCCTGCTGATCCATGCCGGCTATGTGCAGGCCGAGGCGGAGGCGATCGATGGAGTGCGCGCGATCATCGGCGTACGCTACGAAACCGCCAAGCAGACGGTGACACCGCTGGCGGCGCCGTCCACGCGGCTCAACAACGACTATTTCCTGCCGGCGGCGACGCTGACGTGGAATTTCGCGGCCGACATGCAGCTGCGGCTTGCGGCGGCAAAGACGATCGCGCGTCCGCAGTTCCGCGAGCTGGCGCCGCAGGCGTTCCGCGACTTCGAATCGGATCGCCTGTTCTTCGGCAACCCGTTGCTGCGCGACTCGGAGCTCTACAATCTGGAAGCGCGCTACGAATGGTTCTTCGACCGTGACCAGCGTCTGACCGCAGCGGGCTTCTACAAGAGGATCGACAATCCGATCGAGCAGGTCGGCTTCTATCCGACGCCGGATGCACGGTTGCAGACCGGCTTCACCTATCTGCCCAAGGCGACATTGTGGGGCGGCGAGATCGAGGCGCAGAAGTATTTCCCGCTCGATTTCATCTCGGAGAGCCTGGGCGGCAAGCGCGCGGTCCTCATTGCCAACTACACCTACACCCAGTCCAAGATCACGGCGAATTCCGAATGCGTGCCGAGCGTGCTGGGTGTGTCGCTTGGCGGATGCCCGGGTGGCTTCGCGCCGGCGAACCTCCAGTTCCGTGACGGCGCGCCGCTGACGGGGCAGTCCGACCATCTCGTCAACCTGCAGCTGGGCTATGAGGACAAGGACAATGAAACGCAGCTGACGCTGCTGTTCAACTACGCCAGCGACCGCGTGACCAACCGCGGGCCGTCGCTGCTGGGCGGCGTCGGGTTCCAGCCCGACATCATCGAGCGGCCGGGCATCCGGGTCGATTTCGTGGCGCGCCAGACGGTCGACTTCCTTGGCACGCGTGTCGAGATCAAGGGCGAGGCGCGCAATCTGTCGGGCACGAAATATCAGGAATATCAGACGTTCGAGGGTGGGCGCCGGGTATACATCAACCGGTTCGAGCAGGGCCGGCTGTTCACGCTGGGCGCCAGCGTCACCTTCTGATCGGCCGGATGAGACGGCTCTGCGCGCCCGGTGCGGCGCGCAGGGTCAGCCCCACGGGCGCTCGCGAAACCATTTGGTGATGACGTATTTGACGCCGGCGCGCACCTTCATCCCGTGGTGAATGGTGGCGGGGTTGGGCGTGCCGTCGTCGCGGCGGTTGTTCCAGGCGACGAGCTTGCCCGGTTCGGGCTGGATCGTCTTGTCGAGCGCCTTGAAACGGGTCGCGCCGCCGGCCTCGGGCGCGTTCAGATAGACCATCACCGTCCAGGTGCGGTTCCCGGCGACCGCGCAGTAACGATGAAAGTCGATCCCGCCCGGCTCAAAATAGTCCGTGTGCGCCTTGAACTCCTGCCCGATCGCATAGCGCTGGCCCTGCAGCGGTTCGCCATAGGCGGGGTCGATCCCGGTCAGCTCGGCAATCGCCTGCTCCACGCGGTGAACCACCGGATGGGCCGCGGCAAGATCGCAGGTCTCGCTGGTGCGATATGCCGAATCGCCATTGGCGTCGGAGACGGTGGAGGGGCGGCGATCGGCCTCGATCAGCGCGATCAGCGCCGCGCAGGTCTCGGCATCCAGAAAGTCGCGTAGCAGGAACAGGCTGGCGCGCGGGGTAGGTACACGCTGCACCCCCGGGACAGCGGTGAGCCGTGCGGCGACGGTGCCATCATGGTCGCCGACGAGCCGGGGGTCGGGAGCAATATTCCGCATCGCCGCAGGGTGTGCCAGCCGATCGCGAGAGGGGCCAGTGCGGAATTATTACACTTGGCTGCAATCGCGCTGTAACATCACGGACATAGCGGCGGCCGGGCGGCGGCCGGGGCGGGGATTGGCAAGCACATGCGATTGAGTTTCGACGCTCGTGCGCGAGCGCTTCTGCGGCGGATCCCCGTGGTGAATGTGTATTCGCTGGCGGAACTGGCGCTGCTGGCGGCGCTGGCGGTGCAGGGCGCGCGGCTGGTGTGGACGGTGGTGACGCCGGTGACCCCGCTGGGTGAATGGCGGCCGGCGGGGCCGACATTGCCGATCGCGCCCGGCGAGGTGCTGCGCGGTTTCGATCCGTTCTACCGCATCAGCGGGGCGGCGAGCAGCGGTCCTGCCGTGGTGACATCGTTGCAGCTGAAGCTGTTCGGCACCCGCATCGACGAAGCGACCGGACGCGGCTCGGCCATTCTGGCGGGCCCCGACGGGGTGCAGCAAAGCGTCGCGGTCGGCGAGGAGATCATCCCCGGCGTGGTGCTGCGCGCGGTGGCATTCGACCATGTCACGCTGGAACGCGGCGGCGCGCGCGAGGATCTGTTCCTCGATCAGTCTGACGGCGCAGCGGCTGCCGCTGTCCCGGCGCCGGTGCCCGGCGTGCCGCAGCCGGCCGCCGCACCGACGACGGCAGGGATCACGGTCCAGCAGTTCCAGAACGAGATCGGCTTCGTGCCACGCGTCGAAGGCGGCCGGATGAACGGACTGGTAGTCCGGCCGGCGGGATCGGGCGCGGCCTTTCGGGCGGCCGGCCTGCGCGACGGCGATATCGTGACCGAGATTGGCGGGCGGGCGGTGCAGGGACCGGGTGACATCGAGCGGCTGTCCGCGCAATTTGCCGGTGGGGGCACGATCGGCCTGACGGTGGAACGAGGGGGGCAGACGGTGGCGTTGAGCGTTCAGGTGACCGGACAATGAAGCACTGGATCCTGGCATCGGCGCTCGCGCCGGTGCTCGCCGCAGCCGTGCTTGCCGCGCCGGTGCAGGCGCAGACCACGCTCAACGTGCGCGACGCTGACATTCGCGCGTTCATCGCCGATGCCGCCAAGGTCACGGGGCGTACCTTCATCATTGACAGCCGGGTGCAGGGCAAGGTGACCGTCGTCACTGACCGGCCGCTGAGCCGATCGGAATATTTCGAGGTGTTCCTGTCCACGCTGCGCGCCAACGGGCTGGTGACGGTGCCGACCGCCAATGGCGCGCTGCGCGTCCAGCCGATCGAGAATGCCGCCGCCAATCCGGGGCGGATCGGCAGCGCGGGCGCGGCGCGCAACCAGTTCGTGACGGAGATCGTGCGGCTTCGTTCGGTCGATGCGCAATCCGCGGTGGACACGGTGCGGCCACTGGTGTCGGCGCAGGGATCGGTCAGCGCCAATCGCGCCGGCAGTTCGATCGTCATTGCCGATTTCGCCGACAATGTGCGCCGCGTGCGTGAAGTGCTGCGGCGGATCGATACCGACAACAATTCGACGCGGGTGATCGCGCTGCGCAATGCCGGCGCGCGCGATATCGCGACGGCGCTGCAGGGCCTGATCGGGACGCCCGCGCAGGGGCAGACGGCGACGGCGAGTGTGGTCGCGGTTGAGGGCGCCAACTCGGTCGCGCTGCGCGGTGACCCGACCACCGTCGCCCGGCTGGCGCAGGTCGCCGCGGATCTCGACCAGAAGGCAAAGAGCGGGACCGAGATCCGGGTCGTGTTCCTCGAACATGCCGATGCCGGGCAATTGCTGCCCGTCCTGCAGCAACTTGTCGGGCAAACGCCCGATACGATCCCGCAGAATCAGCTGAGCCAGTCGAATTTCGGCGCCTCTACCAATGGCGGAAACGCCGGCGGGCAACCCACGGTGAACACCGGCGGGCAAACGCAGAGCCAGGCGGCGCCGGGGGGCGGGGCTAGCGGCACGCCGGCGGTGCAGGCGCAGGGCGGCCGCGCGCCGGCGGTGGTGACTCGCTTCGTCGGCGCCAATGCGATCGTGATCGCGGCGCCGGCCGATATCCAGCGCCAGTTGAGCGAGGTGGTCCGCCAGCTCGACACGCGCCGCGAACAGGTGCTGGTCGAGGCGATCGTTGCCGAAGTGTCCGATCAGACGGCCAGCCGGCTCGGCTTTCAGTTCCTGCTCGGCAGCCTGTCGGGTGGGGCGTTCGGGGCGACGAGCTTCTCCAACACCGCGCCCAGCCTGTTGACCATCGCCGGCGCGGTCGCTGCGCGCGAGATCGGCGGGACGACCACCACCGTTGTCGGCGCGGATGGGTCGCGCACCACGACGAGCACGCCCAATCCCGCCGCCGACGCGCTGGCGCAGCAGGCGCTGAATTCGGTGCTGGGCGCGAGCGGCGCCTTTGGCGGTTATGGCGGCACGCTGGGCGGCGACACGGTGTTCGGTGCGATCATCAATGCGGTGAAATCCGACACCACATCGAACCTGCTGCAAGCGCCGAGCCTCATCACGCTGGACAATCAGGAAGCGCGCATCCTGGTCGGTCAGGAAATCCCGATCACAACGGGTGAGGCGCTGAGCCAGAATTTCGACAATGCGTTCCGCACGGTGCAGCGCGAGAATGTCGGCATCCAGCTGGAGGTGCGGCCGCAGGTGAACTCCAGCGGCTCGATCAAGCTGTTTCTGCACCAGCAGGTCAGTTCGATCGCCGGCCCGGTCAGCAACGACAATTCGGACCTGATCCTCAACAAGCGCGAGGTGGAGACCACGCTGACCGTCGACGACGGACAGATCGCGATCATCGGCGGCTTGCTGAGCGACGACGAGCGGCGCACATTGGAAAAGCTGCCGCTGCTGGGTGACATTCCGGTGCTGGGAAATCTGTTCCGATCAAAGGGCAAGCAGCGCACGAAGACGAACCTGATGGTCTTCATCCGCCCCACGATCCTGCGCACGCCGGAGGACAACCGCCGGGTGACCGAGCAGCGCTACGGCTATCTGCGGTTGCAGCAGGGGCTGCATGATCCCGCGCGCGAGCCGTCGATCGACGAACTGGTGCGCGATTACATGGGGGCGGCGGCGCCGATCCCCTCCGCGCCGGTGCCGGGCAATATCGAGGATCCGAGGATCCAGGTGCCCGTGCAGCGCAATTCCGCCGTCACCATCAAGCGGCGCGACAGATGATCCGCACCGGGCACGACCTGTCTGTCGACGCGGAGGGGGCTGGTGTCGCCGGCACCATCCCTGACGCCATGGTCGTGCCCGATATCGGGACGGATGCGCCGGACCCTGTGACCGGGTCTGCTGTCACCCCGGTGCCCGAGCTGGACTTTGTCGCGCTGCCCTATGCCTTTGCGCGCAAGTTCGGCGTGACGCTGTCGGGCGAGGCGGTGGCGTTGCGCGAGGGCGCAGATCCCAAGGCGCTGATCGAGGTGCGGCGTGTGCTGGGGCGTCCGTTCGACGTGGTCGTGCTGGAACCGGCGGCCTTCGACCGGCTGCTGGGCGACAATTATGCGATGGACGGTCAGGCGACCGCGCTTGCCGCCGTGGGCATGGGGGATGAGCTCGACCTGCTGGCCGACGGCATCCCCACCGCCGAGGATCTGCTCGACACGGCGGACGATGCGCCGGCGATCCGCCTGATCAACGGCGTGATCGCCGATGCGGCGCGCAACGGCGTGTCGGACATCCATATCGAGCCGTACGAGACCGGGCTGGTCGTGCGGATGCGGATCGACGGCGTGCTGCGCGAGACGCTGCGCATGCCGCCGCATGTTGCCCCGGTGGTGGTGAGCCGGATCAAGGTGATGGCGCGGCTCGACATTGCCGAGCGGCGCGTGCCGCAGGACGGGCGAATGGGCCTGACGCTGGGGGGCAAGCTGCTCGACGTGCGGGTTTCCACCTTGCCGAGCCGCGCGGGCGAGCGGGTCGTGCTGCGTATCCTCGACAAGGATAATGCCGGGATCGACCTCGACGCGCTGGGTATGTCGCCGGCCATGCACGACCTGCTGGAAGGGGCGATCAACGAGCCCAATGGCATCGTGCTGGTCACGGGGCCGACCGGCAGCGGCAAGACGACGACGCTGTACGCCGCGCTTCGGCTGCTGAACGATGGCAGCCGCAATATCCTGACCGTCGAGGACCCGGTCGAATATGCGGTCGACGGCGTCGGGCAGACTCAGGTCAACGCGAAGGTCGGGCTGACGTTTGCGGCGGGCCTGCGCGCGATCCTGCGGCAGGACCCGGACGTGGTGATGGTCGGCGAGATCCGCGACCGCGAAACGGCGGAGATCGCGGTTCAGGCCTCCCTGACCGGGCATCTCGTGCTGTCCACGGTACACACCAATGATTCGGTAGGCGCGATCACCAGGATGCGCGACATGAAGGTGGAGCCGTTCCTGCTCGCCTCCACCTTGCGCGCGGTGATTGCGCAGCGGCTGGTGCGGCGGCTGTGCCCGGCGTGCCGGCGGCCGGTGCCGGCGGAGGAAACGGTCGCCCCGCTGCTCGGCATCGCGCGCGACGCCGTGGTTTATGCCGCACAGGGCTGCGCCGAGTGCAACGGGACCGGCTACAAGGGCCGAGTGGGCGTGTATGAGGCGATCCGCATCGACGATACCGTACGGCGCATGATCAATGACGGCGCGGACGAAAGCGCGATTGCGGCGCATGCCTTTGCCCGCAGCGACACGCTGAGCAGCGCGGCGCGACGGATGGTGGAGCAGGGCGTCACCACCGCTGAGGAAGCGGTGCGCGTATCTCGCCGCGATACCCATGGCTGAGCGACCCCTGGCCGGCGTCCGATCCATGGCGCGTTCGGATGGCTGATTTCGACTATCTGGCGATCGACACGCGCGGCCAGGAAATGCGCGGGCATATTGCCGCAGCGAGCATGGAGGCGGCGCGCGCGACGCTGGATCGCCGGCGGCTGTACGTGGTGAGGATCGCGCCGGGCAGTGCGCCGGCAGCGCGCGGTCGCCCGCTGTTCGGCCTGCAACTTGGCGCGCCGAAGATGTCGGCCAAGCAGCTGACGCTGTTCACCCGCCAGCTCGCCACCTTGTCGCGGGTGTCGCCGCTGGAAGAGTCGCTGCGGACGATCACGCGCCAGACCGAACAGGACAAGGTTCGCGCCGTCGTGGAGAATGTCCATGCCGGCGTCGTCGAGGGGCGGCGGCTGGCCGATGCGATGGCGCGCGAGCCACGAAGCTTTCCGCCATTGTACCGCGCGATGATCGCGGCGGGCGAAAGCTCCGGCACGTTGCCGGCGATATTGGAACGGCTGTCGACGCTGCTCGAGCGGCAGGCAGAAATACGCGGCAAGTTGCTGACCGCGCTCGCCTATCCCGTCATTCTCGCGCTTGTCGCGACTGGCGTGGTGGCTGCGCTGATGATCTTCGTCGTCCCGCAGGTGGTGGAGCAGTTCGACACGGTGGGGCAGCAACTGCCGCTGCTGACCCGCATCGTGATCGGCATCTCGGACTTGCTGGTCCGCTCGTGGTGGCTGATGCTGCTGGTGCTTGGCGCCGCGGTCGCCGGGTTTGTCGTCGCGCTGCGTCAGCCACCGATCCGGCTGGCGTTCGACAGCTGGTTGCTGCGGATCCCCTTGCTGGGACGGCTGCTGCGCGATCTTCATGCCGCGCGCATGGCGCGTACTCTGGCGACGATGGTGGCGAGCCGTCTGCCGCTGCTCGAGGGGCTCACGCTCACCGCCGGCACGATCCACAACCGGCGGCTGAAGCTGGCGTCGGATGAGATCACCGACGCGATCCGTGGCGGCGGCAGCCTGTCCGCGGCGATGCGGCGCGCCGGCGTATTCCCCCCGCTGCTCACCTATCTTGCGGCGTCGGGCGAGGCGGCGGGGCAGCTCGACGAAATGCTGGAGCGCGCCGCCGACTATCTGGAGCGCGAGTTCGATCGCTTCACCGCGACGGCGATGTCGCTGCTGGAACCGGCCATCATCGTCGTCATGGGCGGCGTGGTGGCGACGATCGTGCTAGCGATCCTGCTTCCCATCCTCCAGCTCAACACGCTGGCCGGGCAATGAGAGACATCATGCAAACAAAACAGCTTAAGCGCCGCAGGAAGAACGGCTTTACCCTGGTCGAGTTGATGGTGGTGATCGTCATCATCGGTCTGCTGGCGACGATCGTCGCGCTGAACGTGATCCCTTCGGGCGATACGGCGCGGGTGCAGAAGGCGAAGGCCGATATCGCCACGATCGAGCAGGCGCTGGAAATGTACCGGCTGCAGCAGAGCAATTACCCGACCACGGCGCAGGGGCTGGCGGCGCTGACGTCCGCGCCCGCAGGGCTGCCCAACCCGGCGGCCTATCAGGCGGGCGGCTATATCAAGAAGCTGCCGGATGACCCGTGGGGCAACGCCTATCTCTACGCCTCGCCGGGCAAGCATGGCGCGTTCGACGTCTGGACCAACGGCGCCGACGGGAAGGAAGGCGGCGAGGGGATCAATGCCGATATCGGATCCTGGCAGTAAGCGGCCGATAGAGGCTGGCCAGAGCGGCGAGGCCCGATGATGCGATCAGCCCGGTCCCGATACTGGACCCGCGAGCGCCCCGGTCCGGCGTGGCGGCGCGATGCGGGGTCGCGCGGGTTCACGCTGGTCGAACTGATGATCGTCATCACCATCATCGGCCTTGCCTCCGCCATTGCCGTGCTGGCGATGCCCGACCCGCGCGGCCGCCTGATCGATGAGGGCGCGCGCTTTGCGACGCGCGTGCGTGCCGCGCATGATGCCGCCGTCATTGGCGGGCGGCCGGTCAGCGTCTGGGTGGATCGCAGCGGCTACGGCTTTGACGAGCGGCGCGGTGGCCAATGGATGGCATTGGCGGACAAGCCGCTGCGCGTATCGCAATGGGGGGAGGGGACCGAGGCGCTGGTGGCCGAGCGGACGCGGGTGACATTTGATCCGACCGGCATGGCCGACCGCGCACTGGTGGTGCCGTTGCGGCGTGAGCGGACCCGCGTGACGGTGACGCTGGGGTCGGACGGAGGCGCGCGGGTCGATGGCTGAACCTGCTCCGCGACGCGGCGGCAGCGCCGGATTCACGCTGATCGAGGTGATGGTCGCGCTGGCGGTGTTCAGCCTGGCTGCGCTGGCGCTGATCCGGCTGGAAGGCGCGACGATCCGCTCCACCGCACTGCTCGGCGATACGGTGGTCGCCCAGATGGTGGCGCGTAATGTCGCAATCGATGCGGTGACGTCGGCGCGCGCGCCGGCGCTCGGCCGGGCGGCGGGGGTGGAGCAAAATGGCGGGCGGGCATGGCGCTGGGTGCGCGATGTTCGCCCGACCGGCGACGCGCGTATCCTGAGGATCGACGTCGCGGTGGCGGATGCGCAGGGGCGGCCGCTGGGTCGATTGACCATGATCCGGCCGCCGCAGCTCGAGGTTCAGATATCGTGACCGCCCGGCCCGCCCGGCGCCGCGCCAACGGCTTCACCCTGGTCGAGGTGATGGTGGCGCTGATGATCTTTGGCATGATCGCCTCCGCCGGGGTCGGGCTGCTGGCGTTCAGCGTGCGCGCGCAGGGTGCGACGGTCGAGCGGCTGGACGATGTCGGGGCGCTGGCGCGCCTGTCGTCATTGATGGGGGCCGATCTGGCGCAGGCGATCGACCGGCCGGCACGTGACGAGCGGGGCACGCGCTTTCCCGCCTTTGTTGGCAACGAGAATAGCGTGACCCTGGTGCGTGCCGGCTGGAGCAATATCGACGCGCAACCACGATCGACGCTGCAGAAGGTCAGCTATCGGCTGGCAGGCGACGCGCTGGAGCGGATCGCATGGCCGATGGTGGACGGCGCGCCGGCGCTGCCGGCAGCGACGACGATCACCGGCGTTCGGGGCGTGCGGATGCGTTATCGGGTCGCTGGCGCCTGGAACGACCGCTGGGATGGCGTGCCGGGTGCGCCGCTGCCCCAGGCGTTCGAGCTGGCGATCCAGCGTGATGACGGCACGGTGTTTCGCCAGATGTTCCTGGTTGGGAGCGGTGCGCCGCCGCGGCCGCGTGAGCAACCCGATGCGCCGCAAACGTGAGGGAGAGCGCGGTGCCGCGCTGCTTACCGTCCTGCTGCTGGTGGCGATCATCGCGGTGATGGCGGCGACCGCGCTGGAGCGATTGCGGCTGTCGACACGGCTGACCGCCAACGCGGTCGCACTGGATCAGGCGCGCGCGCTGGCCTTTGCCGCAGAGGCGCTGGCCACGGGGCGGATCACCGACATGCTGCAACGCGAGCCCGGCCGGATCACGTTGGCAGGCGGCTGGAGCGACCGACCCTATACGATCCCGCTGCCGGGCGGGGTTGCCACCGCGCGCGTGACCGACGGGGGAAACTGCTTCAACCTCAACAGCCTGGTGACCGATCTTGATGGCGTTTATGTCGCCGATCCGACCGCGGTGACTCAGTTCGCGCGGCTTGCCCGGCTGCTCAACGTGCCGGGCGGCGACGGAATTGCCGCCGCCGCAGCGGACTGGATCGACAGCGATGACCAGCCGCTTGGCGCGGGGGCGGAGGATAGCGCTTATGGTGGGCTGGCGACGCCGTACCGGACCGGCGGCACGCTGATGGTCGACCCCAGCGAGTTGCGTGCGGTGGCCGGCGTGACGGCGGAGGCCTATGCCAAGCTGCGCCCGTGGCTGTGCACGCTGCCCACCGCCGAACGATCGCGGCTGAACGTGAACACGCTGACGCCGGAGCAGGCGCCCTTGATCGCCATGCTGTTGCCGGACACGCTGGGCGTCGATCAGGCGCGCGCGTTGCTGCTGCGCCGACCGGCGGCTGGCTATGGCGAGATAGCCGATTTCTGGAAGCCCTTGTCCGAACAGGGGATTACGCCCGATCCGGCGGCGCAGCAGCAGGCCGATGTGAAGACGAAATGGTTCGACCTGCGGGTCGACGTGACGGTCGCGAACAGCCAATTGCAGGAGCGGGCGTTGATCGACGCGACGCGGCTGCCGGCACGGCTTGTTTCGCGGCAATGGGGGGAATTGTCATGACGGCCACGCTGCTTTTCCTGCCGCCCGGCGCCGATGATCCGTGGCAGTGGCTTCGGATCGACCGGGATGCGATCGTCGATCGCGGTGAGGGGCTGCCCGAGGGAGACGCGGGGGCGGTGATCGCGGTGGCGCCGGCCGATGCGGTGACGCTTCACTGGGCGGATATCCCCGCGCGCTCCGCCGCGCAGGCCGCCGCCGCGGCGCGCATTCTGGTCAGCGATGCGAGTGCGTCGCCGATCGAGCGGCTTCATGTGGCGGTGGGGGCGGCCGAAGCGGGGGGTGGCGAGACCGACCCGCGCGAGCGCCCGATCGGCGTGGTGGCGGCGGAGCGGATGCGCGCGTGGCTCGACGCGCTGGCCGGAATCGGCATCGATCCGGCGGCCGTTATTCCGGCACCGATGCTGCTGCCGCGGCCCGATAGCGGATATGTTCGGGCACAATTCGGCCCCCAATCGGTGGTGCGTGGCCCGTCGAGCGGTTTTGCCGATGAAGCGCGGCTGACCGCGTTGATCACTGGCGACGATTCGCCCGAAACGCTGGGACGCGATGCACTGGACGCCGCGATCGTGTCGGCGGTTGGCCGGCCCGAGCTGGACCTGCGGCAGGGGCCGTTTGCGAAGCGTCGGCGGCGGGCGATCGACTGGCGGCTGGTGCGTCGGCTGGCGGTGCTGGGCGGGTTGATCCTGCTGGCCACGCTGGCGATCGACGTGGTTCGGATCGCCAAATATTCCGCCGCTGCCGACGCCGCCGACGCGCGGGCCGAGGCGATCGCGCGTGACGGATTGCCGCGCGGCGCGGATCAGGGCGATGCGGATCGATTGCTGGCGGAACGGCTGGCGCGGCTGCGCGGACCCGGCGCCGGCTTCACCGCGACCGCGGCGGCGCTGTCGAGCGCGGTGCGCGGCGTCGCGGGCACCGAATTGGTGGCGCTAACCTTCGAGCCCAACGGTACCTTGCGCGCGACCGTCGCGGCGGAAGGGGAGGCGCAGGCCAACCAGATCGTTGCCCGGCTGCGCGAGGCCGGGTTCGTCGTGACCGCGAGCACGTTCGAGTCGAACGGCCAGCGCCTGCGCGGCGATGTGACGGTGGCGCTGCCATGAGGGCCCTGCGATGAGCAATCTGATGAGCTGGTATCAGGGGCGGTCGCTGCGCGAGCGGCGGTTGATCCTGGTCATGCTGGCGCTGCTGGTGGTGACGATCCTGTGGGCCGGCGTGATCCGCCCGGTGCGCGACGGCCTGGCATCCAGCCGCGAGCGATATGCGACTGCCGTCGTTCGGCTGGGCGAGGTTCAGCGCGAGGTGGCGCAGGTGAAGGCGATTCAGCGCGCGCGGCCCAGCCCGATCGAAGGCCCGCTGCCCGATGCGATCCGCACGCGCGCCGACGAGGCAGGCTTTACGCTGACCACGCTGGAGCCGGACGGCAATGCCGTTCGCATCGCCATCGCCACCGCGAAGCCCGGCGCGCTGCTCGGCTGGATCGCCACGCTGGAAGCGGACGGGCTGCTGGTCGATGCGACCACGATCACCGGCAATGGCGACGGCACGGTATCGGCGACGATGACGCTGAGGGGGCGCGAGGCATGAAGCGTATCCGGCTGAAGACAGGACCCAACGCGCTGTTTCTCGCCATGTTCGTGGTGGCGTTGATCGTGTTCCTGCCGCTGCGGCTGGCGCTTGGCTGGTTCGGGCTGGCGGAGCAGGGGCTGACCGCGCGGTCGGTGAGCGGCAGCATCTGGTCCGGCCATTTGCGCGAGGCACGGTTCGGGCAGATCGCGCTGGGTGACCTGTCGGCCGGGGTGTCGCCGCTGCCATTGTTGCTGGGGCGTGCGCAGGTTGTGCTGGATGGTGTCGCCGTGCCGCCGGCGCCGCGGCTCAGCGGGGCGATCGCGGTCAGCCGGCACAGCTTTGCCCTGCACGACATCACGGCAACGCTGCCGGTGGGAACGGCATTTCGCCCGGTTCCGGTGACGGTGCTGGATCTGGAGCAGGTCAGTGTGCGGTTCAGCGGCGACCAGTGCGAATCGGCCGAGGGACGGGTTCGCGCCACCCTTGCCGGCGACATCGGCGAATTGCCGGTGCCGGCGACGCTGACGGGCAATGCGCGCTGTGACGGCGGGGCGTTGATGCTGCCGCTGGTCAGCGCGGCCGGGAATGAAGGAAGCACCATCAGGCTGTGGCCGGACGGGCGGTACCGTGCCGAACTGACGCTGCAACCGAGCGATCCGGCGGCGGCGCTGCGGTTGCAGGCGGCCGGCTTCGTCCAGACCGACACGGGCATGGAACTGGCGATCGAGGGCAGGTTCTGAACGAACCACGCTGACGCCGCCGAGTGGGAGTTTTGAGGTTGGGGCGAGCCAAGTCCCTTGACGCCGCCAGCGCCCGGCCGTAGGGGCGCCCATTCTGACGGCGATCGTAGCTCAGTTGGTTAGAGCATCGGTTTGTGGTACCGAGGGTCGCGGGTTCAAGTCCCGTCGATCGCCCCATTTTCCCCCTCGCAATTTCATCCTCGCCTTTTCGCGGCGGCAACATTATTGCGCCTGTCGACAATTTTCGTACGACCACCGGAGGGTTGAGATGACCGCGTGGGGCTTCCCCGATTTTGACGACCATGAGGGCGTCCATCTGTTCACTGACCCGGCATCGGGTCTGCGCGCGGTCATTGCCGTGCATTCGACGGCGCTTGGCCCGGCCGCGGGCGGCGTGCGCTTCTGGCATTATGCGACCGACGCTGCCGCGATCACCGACGCGCTGCGCCTGTCGCGCGGCATGAGCTTCAAGAACGCCATGGCCGGCCTCGCGCTGGGCGGTGGCAAGGGCGTGGTGCTGGCCGACAAGCCGGGCGCGACGATCACCGAGGAGCAGCTGCGCGCGTTCGGCCGCGCGACCGAATCGCTGGGTGGCCGCTATGTGACCGCCGAGGACGTCGGCATGTCCGAAGCGCGGATGAAGGTGATTTCCGAGGAAACGCGCTACGTGTCCGGCCTGCCGGTGGCGAGCGGCGCGGCGGGCGGCGACCCCGGGCCGTACACCGCACTTGGCGTATATCTGGGCGTGAAGGCCGCGGCGAAGCGCGGGCTGGGCGCGACCGACATGAAGGGCGTGCGCGTCGCGATCCAAGGTGTCGGTTCGGTCGGTGGCGGCCTCGCTCGCCTGCTGGCGGCCGATGGCGCGGTGCTGACGCTGGCCGATGTGAACGCCGATCGCGCCGCGGCGCTGGCGGCGGAGCTGCGTGCGACGACTGCCCCGGCCGAATCGATCTTGGCGTCCGACGTCGATCTCGTCAGCCCCAATGCGCTGGGCGCGGTGCTGACTGAGGAATCGATCGCGGCGCTGAAGGTGAAGGTGGTCGCCGGTGGTGCGAACAACCAGCTCGCCACCCGTGCGGACGGCCGCCGCCTGCATGAGCGCGGCGTGCTGTTCGCGCCCGATTACGTCATCAACGCTGGCGGCATCATCAACGTCGGCCTGGAATATCTCGGGCAGGGTGACGAGGCCGAGGTTAAGGCGCGCATCGCCCGCATCCCGGACCGCCTGGTCGAGGTGTGGGACGAGAGCGACAGCAGCGGCGATCCCGCCGCCGACGTCGCCGACCGTATTGCGCGCCGCCTGATCGGCCGCGCCTGAGGTGACGGGTGGAGGCGGCCCTGGCTGCCTTCCGCCGCTTTCCGGGCGCCGGCGGGTATCGCGGCGCCCGCCAGGCCGGCCCCCGGGCGATCAGCGCGCCGGGCCGATGCGTTCAAGCAGATGACGCGCCGCCAATTTCCCCATAAGGGAAGCCCATCGTGTCTGCCCTTCACGCCCTCGCCAATCCTGCGCGCTTCCTGAAGATCGCGCGTCCGCTGACCCCGATCCTGGGGTGGCTTGGCCTTGTGCTGATCATCGTCGGCAGCTGGGCCGGGCTGACGCAGACGCCGCCCGACTACCTGCAGGGCGAGACCGTCCGCATCATGTACGTCCATGTGCCGTCGGCCTGGCTGGGCATGGGCGGATGGAGCGGCATCGCGATTTCCAGCATCGCCTATCTCGTCTGGCGCCACCCGCTGGCTGACGTGGCGGCGCGCGCGATCGCCCTGCCGGGTGCTGCCTTTGCCGCCATCTGCCTGCTGACCGGCGCGATCTGGGGCCGGCCGACCTGGGGCACGTACTGGCAGTGGGACGGGCGGCTGACGTCGATGCTGCTGCTGTTCTTCGTCTATCTCGGCTATATCGCGCTGGCGCGGGCCGACCGCGAGCGCGGCGGCGACGGGCGGATCGCGGCGCTGTTCGGCGTGGCGGGGACCGTCCTGCTGCCGATCATCCGTTATTCGGTGGTGTGGTGGAACACGCTGCACCAGGGGCCGAGCATCGGCCTCACCCATTCGACGATCGACCTGTCGATCCTGTGGCCGCTGCCGATCATGCTGTTCGGGTTTTCGTTCCTGTTCGGCGCGGTGGTGCTGATGCGGATGCGCACGTTGCTGGCGGTCGCCAAGGCAGAGGCGCGGATGCGCCGGAAGGCACGCGCATGATCGCCTGGCCCTATGTCATTGCCGCTTATGCGGTCGCGCTGTCCGCGACGGCGGTGATCGTGCTCGTCAGCTGGCGCGCGATGCGCGAGGCGGAGAAGGGCGGCAAGTGAAGGCGAAGCATCAGCGATTGTGGCTGGCGGGCGCCGCGCTGCTGGCGATCACGCTGGCGGCGCTGCTCGCGCTGTCGGGGCTGCGTGACCAGGCGGCGTTCTTCTATGCGCCGTCCGACGTGACGCAGGAGGTGCTCGCCTCCGACCGCGCGGTGCGGCTGGGCGGCATGGTGGCGGCGGGATCGGTGGCGCGCGCCGCCGATGGCGTGACGATCCTGTTCACGGTCAGCGATGGTCGCGCGACGACCCCGGTGCAGTTCGCCGGAATTGTCCCCAACCTGTTCCGCGAGGGATCGGGCGTGGTGGCGGAGGGGCGTTTCCGCCCGGATGGATCGTTTGTCGCATCCAACCTACTCGCCAAGCATGACGAAAAGTACATGCCGCCTGAGCTGGCCGGGAAGATGCACGAGACGAAGAGCCTGGAGCCGTGAGCGGCTTCATCGGCCTGGCGCTGGTCGGTGCGCTGGTCTTTGGCGCGCTGGTGCTGCTTCGGCTGCCGCGGCTGCTGTGGTCGTTCGCGGGGGCGGCGCTGTTCCTGGGCGCGGCGGGCTATGCCTGGCAGGGGCGGCCGGGGCAGGCGGCGGCCCCGGCCAAGCCGCGAGTCGACGCGGTGCCGATCGAACCCGAGGCGATCATGCTGCGCGAGCGGCTGATGGGCCGCTACACCGCCGACACCGCCTATATCGTCGCGTCGGACGCGATGCTGCGCGCGGGCGACAAGCGCGCCGCCGCGCAGGTCGTGCTCGGCGGGGTGCGGGCGTTGCCGCGCAGCTTCATCCTGTGGACTCAGCTGGGCAGCAACCTGGTGATGCTGGATGGCGACCAGATGTCGCCGGCAGCGAAGCTGGCGTTCGGGCGGGCGTTTCAACTGGCGCCCGAGCATCCGGCGCCGCCTTATTATGCCGGCATCGCCTACGTCCGCGCCGGCGACCTGCCCGCCGCGCGGCGGATGCTGGCGCGCGCGGTGATCCTGTCGCCCGAAGGCATGGATTACCGCACCACCATCGCCAACCAGCTCAAGGTGCTGGACCAGTTCATCGCCGCGACGGAGCAGGCGGGCCGCTGATCCGCAAGCCCGCGGCGACGAATCGCCTCAGCGTCCGCGGCCTGTTTTCTCCTGAAGCGCGTCGATCCGCTTTGAGGCGTCGGCCTTGCTAAGTTGTTCCTCGAACGGTTCGCCGGCTTCCTCGCTCAACGTATTCAAGTAACTTGCCTGCGCGCCGGTCATCGGCTCGTCGCCGGTCGTCCAGTCGTCGGGATCCTTTTCCGCGTTTGAAAAGGGTTCGCTCTTTGGGTTCGAGTCGCTCATGAAACTCTTCCTTTCAGGAGCAGCAACTCCTATGTTCTTGTAACGTTCCCGCTTGCGCGGATGGGAACAAGTGCTAGGCGCGCCGAGGCTTTGACAGGATGACGGTGGCTTTCTTCCCCTTGAACCTGGCGTCAGCGGCGCTTTGATGAGCCCGGCCGCCGGCGCAGCTGTGCCCCAAGCGCATGGCCATCATCACAGCGATTCGCTGCGCAAGCTGGCGCTGGGCGCGATCGGTGTCGTCTATGGCGATATCGGGACGAGCCCGCTGTATGCGATGAAGGAGGTGTTCGTCGGGCACCATCCGCTCGCCGTCGACCAACTGCATATCTTTGGCGTGGTGAGCCTCGTCTTCTGGTCGCTGGTGCTGATCGTCACGTGCAAATATGTGATGACCATCCTGCGCGCGGACAACAATGGCGAGGGCGGAAGCCTGGCGCTGCTGGCGCTGATCCAGCGGCGCAGCGGGGCGGGCAAACGGTGGGAGCCGGGGCTGGTCGTGCTGGGCGTGCTCGCCACCGCACTGTTCTTTGGCGACTGCATGATCACGCCGGCGATCTCGGTGCTATCGGCGGTGGAGGGACTGGCGACGGTCGAGCAGCGGTTCGACAGCTTCGTCATCCCGATTTCGGTCACGATCCTGATCGGGCTGTTCTACCTGCAATCGGTCGGCACCGCGCGGGTGGGGCGGCTGTTCGGGCCGATCATGACGATCTACTTCGTCACGCTTAGCGCACTTGGCCTGTACCATGTGGTGGCGCAGCCGGAGATCCTGCTGGCGCTTGATCCGCGCTGGGCGTTCCGTTTCGCCGCGGCCGACGGGATGCTGGCGTTCCTGGCGCTCGGCTCGGTCGTGCTGGCGGTGACCGGCGCCGAGGCGCTCTACGCCGATATGGGGCATTTCGGGCGCAAGCCGATCGCTTATGCCTGGCTGTGGTTCGTGTTCCCGGCGCTGATGCTCAATTACCTGGGGCAGGGCGCGCTGATGCTGAGCGACCCAACGGCGGCGAAAAACCCGTTCTTCCTGATGGCGCCCGAGCAATGGCGCCTGCCGCTGGTGATCCTGGCCACCATGGCGACCGTCATCGCCAGCCAGGCGGTGATCACCGGCGCCTATTCGGTGGTGCAGCAGGCGGTGCAGCTGGGCCTGATGCCGCGCATCCGGATCGAACATACCAGCGCGTCGGCCGCGGGGCAGATCTACATCCCGTCGATCAACTGGGCGCTGCTGACGATGGTGCTGCTGCTGATCCTGGGCTTTCGCGAATCGTCCAACCTTGCGGCGGCCTATGGCATCGCGGTGACGGGGACGATGTTCATTTCCACCTGCATGGTCGCGGTGCTGATCCAGCGCGTCTGGCATTGGCCCTTGTGGGCGGTGGTGCCGTTCGTCGCGGTGTTCCTGTGCATCGACGGGCTGTATTTCTCATCCAACCTCACGAAGGTGCCCGACGGCGGCTGGTTCCCGCTGCTGGTGGCGATCATCGTCTTCGTGCTGCTGACCACCTGGGCCACGGGCCGCAAGCTGATGCTGGAACGGATGCGCGAGGGGGCGATGCCGATCAAGGTGTTCATCGGCTCCGCCGCGGGCAGCGCGACGCGGGTGCCGGGGACGGCGGTGTTCATGACCTCCACCCCCGAGGGCGTGCCGCACGCATTGCTCCACAACCTCAAGCACAATCGCGTGCTGCACGAGCGCGTGATCCTGCTGACGGTGAAGGTCAGCGACATGCCCTATGTCGCCGAAGAGTCGCGGTTCGAGCACAAGGCGCTGGGCGAGGGGTTCCACCGCGTGATCCTGCGCTACGGCTTCATGGAATCGCCGGACATCCCTGCGGCGCTCAAATCGTTTGACGAATGCGGTGGCGAGTTCCGCATGATGGAGACCAGCTTCTTCCTGTCGCGACAAACGCTGCTGCCTTCCGCCCGGCCGGGCATGGCGATCTGGCGGGAGAAGCTGTTCGCCTGGATGCTGCGCAACGCCGAAAGCGCGATGGAATTCTTCCGCCTGCCGACCAACCGCGTGGTCGAGCTGGGCAGCCAGATCGAGATTTGAGCGAGCCCGCGCCCACCCAGCCGCCGGGCCCGCTTGCGGCGCCGATCATCATCGCTGCCGTGTTCGGCAAAGCGGACCAGGCATGGTTCGATCAACAGCGCGCGGCGCACTTTCCGCCGGAGCGAAACGTCCTCGCCGCGCATCTGACGATGTTCCACCATCTGCCGCCCAGCATGGCGGCAGAGGTGAAGCAGCGGCTCATCGCGGAGACACGCGGTGTGCCCGCACCTGCGGCACGGGTGGAAGCGCCATTCTCGCTCGGGCGCGGCGTCGCCTACCGCATGGCCAGCGACGAACTGCAGGCGATCCGTGCGCGGTTGGCGGATGGCTTTGCCGGCGTCTTGACGCCGCAGGATCAGGCCGGCTGGCGCCCCCACGTGACGGTGCAGAACAAGGTGGAGCCGGCGGTTGCGCGCGCGCTGCTGGCGCAATTGCAGGGCGGGTTCCGGCCGCGCGCGGTGCAGATCACGGGACTGGCGGCTTATTGGTATCGGGGCGGTCCGTGGGAGTTGTTGTCGCGGCACATGTTCAGCGCTTGACGCCCCGCGAACCCCTGCTATAGCCCGCGCCTCGCGAGCGGTACTTGCCCCTTCACGAAGGCGCGGCGGAGTAGCTCAGCTGGTTAGAGCACGGGAATCATAATCCTGGGGTCGGGGGTTCAAGTCCCTCCTCCGCTACCACTCGCGACGCTTGTCAAATCAATAACTTGACGGGCGGGGCCGGCGCTTGCGGGGCGCTTTTCAGCGTTGTCGTTGCGCATCGTTGATAACCGCGGCTTTCGCCATTTCCGATACCGTCACGACGCCTCCGTGCGACATGGATGCGGCACGGAGCAGGCGGTTGAGAGCGTAACTGCTTTCGTCCGCGCCGTCTGGGCTTGACCCGCTGCCTGCCTTCTTCATGTTGACGGAATGAGCGACGAAGAAGCAATGCCCGACGAGGGCAATGAGCCGTCGGGTTCAATCGTGCTCTTCAAGCCCATAATCGAGAAAGCTGTCGTGAATTTACTGCCAACTGTGCGGTACAGAGCGCTAAACTCGCTTGAAGGGTTCCGGCGCGCCAAGAGGCTATTTGACCTTGACCGGGAGATGGCGTCGTTCCGCGCAATAACAGCAGAGGAAGAGGCGGTCACAGCCTTGTTTAAGGCGCTTCAAGTTCGCGGCTATACGGGCGCTGAAAAATTGAACTCGCGCAGCCATCAGCACAAGGCAGCGGCACCATTTTTCATGAACGCCGTCCTTCACTCAGTCGCGGCAAATCGCGAGGTAAAGCTGACCATTTCCATCGCCGTGAAGCCGCCAAGTGTCACGGTGGCGCTGCCGTTGAACCAATTTGACAAGCTTAGAAACTTGCCGGCGGACCTCCACATGGAACTGGTGCACCCGTTGGATATGGTGAGGAGTCGTCACGGAGTGCCAGCGGGAGACTATTTCGACGAATCTGTCGCAGCAGCGGCAGGTGATCGCAATGTGGACAAACTGATTCTAAAGGCCGCGAACAGTCGCAACAAGATCCTCTATGCGCACGATAGCGGCTTGCCCGCGAGTCGCATTACAATCAGCGGCATAGAGCACCGCGAAGCGAGCGCATTACGCTTCATCATCTATGCGATCGCGGTCCTTCAGGTCGACGGGAAACAGGCACTGGCCCAGCAATGCCTCGATGGCTTTCTAAAGGTCCTTGGCCGTCAGCCACCGGAACGTATGGGCTAATCAAAGCCCGCGTATAGTTTGACGATAGCGCCACGCGCTTCCCCACACGATCCGGCCACGTGCGCAGGACGCGGGTAGAAACGCCCGTCGCGTCCACAGTCGTAATGCGGACGGCGCCGGCGGGGTAGAGCGGGCGGCGCATTGCTGCGGCCGCCCGGCTGATTGTCAGTTGGTGACGGGTACGCCGAACAGGTCGTGTTCGTCGGCGTCCTCGATCGTGACGCGGACGATGTCGCCTTCGTTGAGGTGGCCGGCGTCGCGCAGGTGGACTTCGCCGTCGATTTCCGGCGCGTCGGCATAGGAGCGGCCGGTGGCGCCCTCATCGCCCACGGCGTCAATGATGACGTCGAAGCTGCGACCGATCTTGGCCTGGAGCTTGGCCGCGCTGATCGCCGCCGTCTTGGCCATGATGCGGGCGTAGCGTTCTTCCTTCACCTCCTCTGGCACCGGGTTGAGCAGCGCGTTGGCGCTGGCGCCCTCGACGGGTTCGAAGCGGAAGGCGCCGACGCGGTCGAGCTGCGCCTCGTCGAGCCATTCGAGAAGATATTCGAAGTCCGCCTCGGTCTCGCCCGGGAAGCCGACGACGAAGGTCGAGCGGATCGCGATATCGGGGCAGATCTCGCGCCAGCCGCGCAGCCGGGCGAGCACCTTGGCATCGTTCGCCGGGCGCTTCATCGCACGCAGCACGTTGGGCGCGGCATGCTGGAACGGAATGTCGAGATACGGGAGCACCAGCCCCTCGGCCATCAGCGGGATGACCTGATCCACGTGCGGGTAGGGGTAGACATAGTGCAGGCGGACCCAGGGCGCGATGCGGCCCAGTTCGCGCGCCAGATCGGTCATGTGCGCACGCACGTCGCGTGGCGCTTGCCCGGAAAGCGGCCCGCCGCTCTTCACCGGGTAGCTGGCATGGCGCAGGTCGAGTCCGTAGGCGGAGGTATCCTGGCTGATCACCAGCAGCTCGCGCGTGCCGGCCGCGACCAGCTTCTCCGCCTCACGCAGGATCGCGTCGGGGCGCCGGCTGACCAGGTCGCCGCGCAATGACGGGATGATGCAGAAGGAGCAGCGGTGGTTGCAGCCCTCCGAAATCTTAAGATAGCTGTAGTGACGCGGGGTCAGCTTCAGCCCGGCATCGGGGATTAGATCGATATAGGGCGACAGGTTCGCGGGCGCCGCCTCATGCACCGCCTCCACCACCTGCTCATATTCATGCGCGCCGGTGATCGCGAGGACGTTGGGGAAGCGGGCACGGATGACATCGGCTTCCTTGCCCATGCAACCGGTGACGATGACGCGGCCGTTCTCCGCGATCGCTTCGCCGATCGCCTCCAGGCTTTCCTCCTTCGCCGAATCGAGAAAGCCGCAGGTGTTGACGAGCACGACGTCAGCGCCGGCATAGTCGGGCGACATCTGATAGCCGTCTGCGCGCAGCTGGGTGAGGATACGTTCGCTGTCGACCAGGTTCTTGGGACAGCCGAGCGACACCATGCCCACGCGGGGCGGTGAGGGAAGACGCGTTGCCATGAGTGGTGGCGCACATAATGTGCAATGCACCATTTTGCCATATCTGCGCCGCTATGCGCGTTGAAAGGCTGGCCTTATCGCGGGACAGCGCAGGCAAGATGGGGACAAGATGATGCTGGCGATCGGGCTGATGTCCGGCACGTCGCTCGACGGGATCGATGCGGCGCTGATCGAAACGGACGGCGAGGCGATGGTGAGGGCGGTCGCATTCCGTGGTGAGCCTTATTCGGACACCGCGCGCGCGCAGCTTGCCGCGGCGACCGCGTTGGCGCTGACGTTCGACCGGCCACGCGCCAACCCCGACATGGTGGCGGCGGCGGAGCTGATCACGCGGACGCACGTGCTGGCGGTGCAGAAGCTGCTGCGCGACGCAGGGCTGAGCGCCGCCGATGTCGACGTGATCGGTTTTCACGGGCAGACCGTGGCGCATCGCCCCGATCGTGGCTGGACGTGGCAGATCGGCGACGGACAGGCACTGGCGGATGCCACCGGGATCGTCACGATCGCCGATCTGAGGAGCGCGGACGTGGCAGCGGGCGGGCAGGGCGCGCCGCTGCTGCCGATCTATCACGCCGCGCTGACTGCCGGACTGCCGCGGCCGCTGGCGGTGCTGAACCTGGGCGGGGTCGCCAACATCACCTGGATCGGCGCGGACGGCGAGCTGGTGGCATTCGACACCGGCCCCGCGAACGGGCTGATCGACAGTTGGGTCGAGCAGGAGACGGGGGCGCGGTTCGACGCCGATGGCGCGCTGGCGGCGAGCGGGCGCGTCGACGAGGCGATCCTTAACGCGATGCTGGACCATCCGTTCTTCGGGCAACCGGCGCCCAAGTCGCTCGATCGCAACGATTTCACCGTGCAGCCGGTGCGCGGGCTGGGGGCGGCCGATGGTGCGGCCACGTTGACGGCGTTCACCGCAGCGACGGTGACGGAAGCGCTGTCGCACCTGCCCGAGCGGCCGCTTCGCCTGCTAGTCGCGGGCGGCGGGCGGCACAATCCGGTGATGCTGCGGATGATCGCGGAGCGGACCGGCCTGGTGCCGGAGCCGGTCGATGCCTTGGGGTGGAACGGCGACGCGATGGAGGCGGAAGGCTTCGCCTATATGGCGGTGCGTACGCTGCGCGACCTGCCGATCTCCTTCCCCGGAACAACCGGCGTGCCAGCGCCCATGACCGGTGGGGTGCAGCACGACCCGGCGAGCGCGAGCGCCGGCTGAGCGGCGGGACGGCAAGCCCCGCCGATCCGATCAGCGCTCGATCGTCACCGTCGAGGGGTGATGGCGGTCGAGGTGGCGCCTGATCGTCTTCAGGTTGCGGGTGTTGGAGCGATAGAAGAAATCCGCGGCGTCCCCGACAAAAGGGACGATGCCCAGCAACGTGTCGAAGCCGACGCGCGCGCCCATCCGCGCGAGCTGAAGCCGGCTCATCCCGAGGTTGCGCGCTTCCCATACGATCCACGCGCCGAGCGCCGCAGCCACCGCATCGCCGACCACGGGGATGAGGCCGAGGAAGAAGTCCAGCCCCACTTTGCGGTTCATGCCGGGGACGTCGACCACGCCCTCCAGCAGGCGCTCCATCGCTTCGATCCGGCGCCGGACGGACTCGGGATCGCGCCCCAGCGGCAGCGTCGCGGCGAATGCCATGGGCGAATTGGGATCGGCTTTGATCATGATGATATCAATTGGGGGCGCGGCGCAGCAGGTTCAACGGGTGCCACGCGCGGTCGTTGGGCTGCCACGCGCGCAGCCGCTGCGCCACCAGCGCCCAGCGGAACGGCCGGGCGAGCGGGATGAAGGCGACATCCGCGGCGAGCGCCTCGTCCGCGGCGGCAAGCTCGCGCGCGCGGATCGCCAGCGTTGGCGCGACTCGCGCGGCCTCGATCGCGACGGCGGCGCGTTCGTCACACGGCCGGCAGGCCTGGTCCACGTACCAGCGGGCGCTGTCATAGGGGGCGACCAGATCGACCAGCCGCAGGTCCGCGTCGTCAGTGGCGCTCACGCGGACCGGGCGCACCCCGATCGCGAACAGATCCGCCGCCAGCCGCGCCCACAGCAGCGTGCCACCCGAGCCGCCGGGTAGGGCCAGGCGCAGCGTCGGGACGGGATTTCCCGCCTCGCGCCATGCGCTGACGCGGGCCTGCGCGGTGGCCATCCGGTCGGCCGGGCGAACCGCCTGCCAGGCCCCGTGGGCAGGCGGCGCGGCTGAATCGAGCGCGGCCGGCAGCAGGTCCTCCGCCGGGCGCCAATCCTGGCTGAAGCTGCGGGTAAGCGCGGTGCGGTCAATCGCCATGGCGATGGCGGCGCGATTCTCAGGCAGCGCCAGGAAACCCTCCCGCCGGCTGACGGCCAGCCCGAAGACGCCGGCCGCCGGATCGACGCGGATGTTGACCTGCGCCACGCCGGCCGCGGCGACCAGCGGCCATTCGGACAGTCGCCCGCCGGCGAACAGATCGGACTTGCGCTCCGCGAAGCGGGCGATGCCCGCAGCAGGACGCTCGGCCACCAGCAGAACGTCGTCCTCGGGCACTGGCTCGTGCTGTTCGTCGGCGGCGCGGTTCGGGTCCGGACGCGGGGTGAGGCGCGTGACATTGCCGGCCTGGCGCACGATCCGCATCGGGCCGCTGCCGATCGCGCGGGCGGGGTCGACCAAGGTCATCTCCGGCTGGGCGAACAGCTTCAGCAGATCGGGGCGGGGGCGGGACAATTCGACCTGGATGACCTGCGGCGTCATCTCCACCACCGAATCGACCGCGGTGAGATAGTCGGCGAGCGGGTTGCGCGCGCGCTGCTGCAGCCGGCTGCGCAGGATGGTGACGATCTCTGCCGCGCGGACCGGCCGCCCGTTGGTCCATGTCATCTCGCGCAGGCGGAAGATGTAGGTGCGCCCCTCGTCCGTGACGATCCAGCGTTCGGCAATGCCGGGTTCGATCTGCCCGGCGGCGTCGAACCGGACCAGCCCCTGCGCTGCGGCATCGGCCAGCAGAAGCCCGGCGAGGTCGTCCGGTGCCGGGATCACCGGGCTCAGGCGCGGCGCGGTGCCGGCCGCGCTGACGATCACCGCGCCGACATCGGGCCGACGCTCACAGGCCGTAGTGGCCAGGAGCAGGGAGAGAGCGATGGTGCGGACGGCGGGACTCGAACCCGCACGCCCCTGAGGGCAGAAGATTTTAAGTCTCCGGCGTCTACCGGTTCCGCCACGTCCGCGCATCACGCCCGACGAAAAGCGACAGGGAAGCGCCGCCGTCAAGCGTTACACGTTCAAGCGAACGCGCATTTCCTTGCCAGGCTTGAAATATGGGACGCGCTTGGCGGTCACTTCGACCACCTCGCCAGTGCGCGGGTTGCGCCCGGTACGCGCGTCGCGGGCCCGCGTCGAGAAGGCGCCGAAGCCGCGCAGCTCGACCCGGCCGTTCTCCGCCAGGCGGCGCACGATCTCGTCAAAGAACGTGGAGACGATCGCCTCGACCTCGCGCAGGGAGAGGCTCGGGTTGGCCTCTGCCAGATGCTGCACCAGTTCCGATCGGATCATCTGTCCCGTCCTTGATCTGCCCGTGGCCGTCGCCGGCTTCGATTCACCTTAATACAGATAAAGCTCTATCAGAATAGGGCCGAAACGAAAGTTTAATTATTACGCCCGTGAAACGACAAGGGGCCGGGCGGCATGTGCCACCCGACCCCCCTTTCGGTAATCCTGGGATGCAGGATTACTGCTTGTTCTGACGAGCCTTGAGCGCTTCGCCCAGGATGTCGCCGAGCGAGGCACCCGAGTCGGACGAGCCGTACTGCGCCACAGCCTGCTTCTCCTCGGAGATCTGCATCGCCTTGACCGAGAAGGTCGGCTTCTTCGAACGATCGAAGCCGGTGACCATCGCGTCGAACTTCTGGCCGACCTGGAAACGCTCCGGACGCTGCTCGTCGCGGTCGCGGCCGAGATCGGTGCGCTTGATGAAGCCGGTCGCGCCATCGTCGCCCGCCTGAACCTCGAGGCCCGCGTCGCGGACTTCGAGAACGGTGACGGTGACAACCTGGTTCTTCGACAGGCGATCGCCAGCGGTGGCACCGCCCACGACCGGTGCGCCACGCTCCAGCTGCTTCATGCCGAGGCTGATGCGCTCCTTCTCCGGATCGACGTCGAGCACGATCGCCTGAACGGTCTCACCCTTGCGGTGCAGGTTGAGCGCGTCCTCACCCGACACGCCCCAGGCGATGTCGGACATGTGGACCATGCCGTCGACGTCGTTGTCGAGGCCGATGAACAGGCCGAACTCGGTCGAGTTCTTGACTTCGCCCTCGACGGTCGAACCGACCGGATGCTCGGCGGCGAAACGCTCCCACGGGTTCTGCTGCGCCTGCTTCAGGCCCAGCGAGATGCGACGCTTGTCGGCATCGACCTCGAGCACCACCACGTCGACTTCCTGCGAGGTCGACACGATCTTGCCCGGGTGGACGTTCTTCTTGGTCCACGACATTTCGCTGACGTGCACCAGGCCTTCGATGCCCGGCTCCAGCTCGACGAACGCACCATATTCGGTGATGTTCGTGACGCGGCCCGACAGCTTCGCGCCGACCGGATACTTGACCGATGCGCCATCCCACGGATCGCTCTCGAGCTGCTTCATGCCCAGCGAGATGCGCTGCGTGTCCTTGTTGATGCGGATGATCTGCACCTTCACCGTGTCGCCGATGTTGATCATCTCCGACGGGTGCTGGACGCGCTTGTAGGAGAGGTCGGTGACGTGCAGCAGACCGTCGATGCCGCCCAGGTCCACGAAGGCGCCGTAATCGGTGATGTTCTTCACCACGCCTTCGATGATCTGACCCTCGGCCAGGCTCTGGATCAGGCCCGAACGCTGCTCGGCGCGGGTCTCTTCCAGAACGGCGCGACGCGACACGACGATGTTGCCGCGCTTGCGGTCCATCTTCAGGATCTGGAACGGCTGCGGGATGTCCATCAGCGGCGTGACGTCACGCACCGGACGGATATCGACCTGCGAGCCCGGCAGGAAGGCCACGGCGCCGTTCAGGTCGACGGTGAAGCCACCCTTCACGCGGCCGAAGATCACGCCCTCGACGCGCGCGGTCTTGGCGAATTCGGTCTCCAGCTTGTCCCATGCAGCTTCGCGGCGTGCGCGGTCGCGCGACAGCATCGCTTCGCCATGCATGTTCTCGACGCGGTCGACGTACACTTCGACTTCGTCGCCGACCTTCAGCTCGGCCTTCTGGCCCGGCGCCGGCGCGAATTCGCGCAGCGGCACGCGGCCTTCGCTCTTCAGGCCGACGTCGATGACGGCGAGGTCATTCTCGATGCCAGTGACGGTGCCGAGCACCACGCGGCCCTCGAAGCTGTCGGCGCCGCCGAACATGTCATCGAGCATCGCCGCGAAATCGTCCCGCGTGGGAGCTGCCGTTGAGGCCATAAAATCGTTCGTCCTAGTCAGTTCGTTTCCGGCCAAGCGGTTGGTTCCGCTGGTCTTGGCCATCGTTGCCGCGGCAGCCGCATGCCGTCGCAGCATCCGTGCAACCGGGGTGGGAAGGGCCAAGACGCACGAAATGCGAAAAGGGCGCTGGAGTGCTCCTCCGCGCCATGCCTCCACGAACCCAGGTTCGCCGGACGGTGCGCCATACTGCAAAGGACGGCCGGGAGCAAGGTTGGCGTAGCACCGGCGTGGGAGCAAGGTGGGGCGGAAAGGCGGGGCAATTTTGCGAGGCGCTCACCGCGCCGCCGACCAACCCCTGGCCCCGAGTCGTCAGCCCTCCTTGCGGCGCCGTGCCTCGACCAGGGCGATCGCCTTTTCGATCGACGCCTCGATCGACAGGAAGCTGGTGTCGAGCAGCGCCGCGTCATTCGCGGGCACCAGGGGCGCGGTCGAGCGGGAGCTGTCGCGCGTGTCGCGCGCCCGGATGTCGGCGAGCACCTGGTCGAAGCTGACCGATGCGCCGTGGGAAATCAGTTCATTGTGGCGGCGGCGGGCGCGGATCGTAGGCGTCGCGCGGATGAACAGCTTGGCATCGGCATCAGGCGCGATGACGGTGCCGATGTCACGCCCGTCGAGGACGGCGCCGCCCTCCTGATGTGCGAACCTTTTCTGCCGCTGGAGCAGCGCGGCGCGGACCAGCGGATGCGCGGAGACGACGGAGGCGAGCTTGCCGATCTCCTCCTCGCGCAGCACCGGGTCTGCGAGCGTCAGTTCGTCGAAGTCGCACGCGGCGACGGCATCGGCCTCGCGCGTCGGATCGAGTTCCAGCCGGCGCACCGTCGCGGCCACCGCGCGGTACAGCAGCCCGGTGTCGAGATGCGGGAGATTATAGTGGCGCGCCAGTGCCTTGGCGATCGTGCCCTTGCCCGACGCGGCGGGGCCATCAACGGCGATGATCATGCCAGCACGTCCTGCCGGGCGAGCCAGGCACGCAGCATGCCGATCGTCTCCGCCGGGCGATCGTTGAACAGGCCGTGGGCGGCCCCCGGGACGACGCCGAAGCCGGCGCCGGGCACCCGCGCGGCGAAGGCGCCGACGGTGACGGGGCGTGCCTCGTCATACTGACCGCAAAGGAACAAGGTACGCTTCCCCTCGAGCTTGGCGAGCAACGGCTCGCCATCATAATCCTTGAGCGTCCCCGTCGAAACGAACTCGCTGGCGCCCCACATCGCGCGATACAGCTCCGCGTTGAAGCCGCGGCCCTGACCGGTGTAGGCCTTGATATCAGGCGCCGGCGGCTCGCGCCGGTTGAACGCCGCATAGAATGCACGGGTCGGCTCGTCGCAGCTGGGCGGCGGGGCGGGCAGGGTGAGCGCGCCGCAGCGACGCAGCTCCTCCTGGATGGGGGTGGGCAGTTCCCCGATCAGCGCGCGCGCATCGGCCAGCCAGCTGCGGGTCGAAATCAGCGGGCTGGCGAGCACCAGTCCGGCGAGGGCCGTTGGCCGGCGGGCGCCATATTCAAGCGCGATCGTTCCGCCCCAGCTTGCGCCGAGCATGTGCCAGCGAGCGACGCCCAGCGCGGCGCGGATCGCCTCCAGCTCATCAACGAAGCGCGAGACGCGCCAGTTGGCAGGATTGTTGGGGTGATCGGAGCGGCCGGAATCGAGCTGGTCGTAGAGGATCACCGCCCGCTTGCCGGCGAGCGCGAGCGCTTCGAGGAAGCTCGCGTGCGTTCCCCCAGGGCCGCCATGGGCCATGATGATCGGCGCGCGCGCGCCGGCGAGGTCGCCATCGACGCGGACATAGACGCGCCCGCCCTCGACCGGGACCATCAGCTCGCGCGTCGGCCGGGCGAGATCACGCGCCCGCGCCGGGCCGGCACCGGCGAGTGCGACGCCCGCCAGGCTGGCACCGCCAGCGATCAGCGCGCGGCGGTCGATCAATGCGGCGCCGGTCGGCCCCCTGTTCGGGCCCCTGTTCAGGCCCGTGCTCAGGCCCATGTGACGCGGCCGCCAAGCTGGGTCAGCAGATCGAAGAAGCTGGGGAAGCTGGTGGCGACGGGGCTCGCGTCATCGATCGCGATCGGCTGCGCGGCGTGTAGGCCGGCCACCGCCATGCTCATCGCGATACGATGGTCGAGCCGCGAGGCAACCGTGCCGCCGCCGGGGATCGGATCGCCGCCCGTCCCCTCGATCGTCAACCCGTCCTCATGCTCCTCGCAAGGGACGCCATTGGCCTCCAGTGCGGCCTTCATCACCGCGATGCGATCCGATTCCTTGACGCGCAGCTCGTCCGCGCCACGCGCGATCGTCCGGCCGCTGGCAAAGGCGGCGGCGACGAACAATACGGGGTACTCGTCGATCATCGACGGCGCGACGTCATGCGGCACCTCGATCCCCGACAGCGCGGCATGGCGCACCCGCAGGTCCGCGACCGGCTCCCCGCCGACGACGCGCGGATCCTGTTCGACGATGTCCGCGCCCATCAGGCGAAGCACCGTGACGAGGCCGGCGCGGGTCGGGTTCAGGCCGACGTTCTCGATCACCACGTCGCTGCCCGGGACGATCGACGCGGCGACCATCCAGAAGGCGGCGGAGGAGGGGTCGCCCGGCACGACGATCGACTGTGGGCGAAGCTCCGCCTCGCCCGTGAGCGAGATGATGCGCCCTTCATCGCTCTCCTCGACGCTGATCTCCGCGCCAAATCCGGCCAGCATCCGCTCGCTATGATCGCGCGTCGGCACCGGTTCGATGACGCGCGTGATGCCGGGCGTGTTGAGGCCGGCCAGCAGCAAGGCGGACTTCACCTGCGCCGAGGCGACCGGCAGGCGATAGGTGATCGGCACCGCAGGGCACAGGCCGCGCACCATCAGCGGCAGCCGGCCGCCCGGCGAGGCGGTGAACTCCGCGCCCATCGTCGAGAGCGGATCGATGACGCGGTTCATGGGCCGCGTTGACAGCGACGCGTCGCCGGTGAAGGTGGCGGTGATCGGATGGCTGGCGACCAGCCCCATCAGGAGGCGCGTCGAGGTGCCCGAATTGCCCATCTCGAGCGCGGCCTGTGGCTGGAGCAGCCCACCGACGCCGACGCCGTTGATCCGCCAGATTGCGTCATCGCCGCGTACGATGGTGGCGCCCATCGCGCGCATCGCGGCGGCAGTGGCGAGCACGTCCTCCCCTTCCAGCAGTCCCTCAACCTGGCTTTCGCCAACCGCCAGCGCGGAGAGCATCAGCGCACGGTGGCTGATCGACTTGTCGCCTGGGACGCGAATGCGGCCGGCGAGGCGAGGGGCCGAATGAACGGAGACGGGACGGGGATCAGGGTGCGCCATTGCGCGCCGCGCCTTGCCAGCGGGGTTGCGCTATGGCAAGGCGCGCGCCACTTCACAGGTCAATACCTGCTGAACCAATTTTCCGAAAGGCAAGAGACGGCATGATCAAGCCGGAATGGGGCACGAAGCGGACGTGTCCGAAATGCGCGACGCGTTTTTACGACCTGCAGAAGGACGAGCCGGTCACGTGCATCGAATGCGGCTACGCATGGGAGCCGGAGCCGATCCTCAAGTCCAAGCAGCCGATGCCGTTCGAGGCGGCGAAGTCCGAGAAGGCAGCCGACAGCGATCTCGCTGGCGATGACGATACGGATCTGGTCGAGAACGAGGACGAGGAGCCCAACGCTGACGACGAAGTCGATCTGGGCGGTGACGACGATCTGGGCGTGGAAGCGCCGACCGACGACGACGACAACAACTGATCGTCTGAAGAAAAATAGGCTGGCAGGCGGCTTTCTTCAAAAAGGCCGCTTGCCAAGTCTGAAGCGCCCCGTTAGTGGGCGCCTTCCCAACGGAATGGGGCCGTAGCTCAGCTGGGAGAGCGTCGCAATGGCATTGCGAAGGTCAGGGGTTCGATCCCCCTCGGCTCCACCATTTCCACCACATTACGATCCATCCACAGCGCGTGATCGCGCGGTGAGGCGCACTTGCGAGCCACACGGCTGCAGCGTGCCGCGGCGGCTAAACCGTCGCCATCCCATCGGAACGGTCACGATCCAGGTTCGTGCGAGCGTCAGTCCGCCAAGACGGCACCGTCGTGCGCGATCCGTGCCGGCCATTATCGATCGGGTTCACGCAACCGCGCCAAAAAGTGTGCCGACGCGGTCAGCGCCGGCACCGAGGCGGGGAGTTAACGTTTCATGCCGGCACGCTGCTGCGCCATGGCACGGCGGACGGCGGCGACGAAATTGTTGCCCGGGGTTGCACGACAAGCGTCCACCACGACTGGCACGACGCTGGCGACGCCGTCGACGGTGACCGACGGATCGGACATCTTTCCCTTCGGGCCATAATTCGCGGCAAAGACGACGGCCTGCGGGCGATAATTGACGTCCACGAGGTTGAAGTCGCGGCAGGTGATCGTCTCCATCTTCTTGTTCACCTTGAACACGTCGATGTAGGTCATGCCGTCCTTCTGCGGCACCTGGGCCTGCCGTTCGATCTGGGGCGTCGTCTGGGCCGAACCGGTGGTAGCTGCGCAGGCGGCCAGGATTGCCCCCGCGATTACAAAGCTTCGCGTCATTGGAAACTCCTTCGAGTAGGGCAGCACGGGTTGAACGCTGTCCGGAAACCAGAGTTCAGCGGATCAGCGCCGAGGTCTAGTGAGGGGATGCACGGATGGCTCGGGTGGCCGTGGCCATTACAGGGCACGACGACAGGTGCTGCCGCCACGCGGCTGGGCAGGCGGCTAGCGCAGCTCAAAGAATTCCTGATGGAAGCGGGACGCCGGAAAGCCGTTGGCGATCATGCCGCCGCGCATCGCATCCCCGAAGGCGGCGGGGCCGCAGAACCAGACATCGGCACATCGCCAGTCGGGCACCATTTCCTCAAGGCGTGGAACCGTCAGCTGCGGGTCGGGCGGGGTGACGAGCAGGTGCAGCCGCACGCCGGTGCGATCGACCAGCTCGGACAGACGATGCAGCAGTGCATCGTCGCGCATCCTGGTGGAATAGATCAGGTCGACGCTGGCTGGCCGATCCTCATCCGCCAGCCATTCGAGCCCGGCGACGAAGGGGGCGATGCCGATCCCGCCGGCGATCCACAACTGGCGGCGGCCGGAATCGAAATCGAACCGGCCATAGGGCCCCTCGATCGTGACGGTCTGTCCGGGAAACAGGCGGTCGGGCAGCGCCTTGGTATAATCGCCCAGCCCCTTGATGCCGAAGCGGAGACGGCCGTCATGGCGCCAGGCAGAGGCGATCGAAAAGGGGTGCGCGCCCTCCCGGTCGCCAAAGTCGACAAAGGCGAACTGGCCGGCAAGATGCCCGGGCCAGGCAGTCGTGAGGCGGACGACCACCTCGGTCACGTTGCTGTCACGATAATGCTCGACCGCCTCGATCGTACCCGTCGCACGGCGCGATTTGCCGATGCGGTGGAACAGCGATGCCATGGCCGCGACCGATGCGGCGGCCATCAGCACGCTCAGGAAAGGCCCGATCGGCGCCGCCCAATAGGTGCGCCCCATGAGGATCGTGGCGTGGAACACCAGCACGAGAAAGACGACCGAAAGCAGCCGGTGGGTGGTGAAGAACAGCCGATAGGGAAAGCGTTTCCACAAGGCGATCAGCACCAGCGCGATCATCAGGTACAGCGCAGGCTCCGCCACGCTGACCGCGGCGCCATGCCAGTCGCGGAACGGGTCGAAGCCGGCCGGTACTGCGGCGCCGCTTCGTGGGCGGCGCACGGGTGCTTCCAGCCAACCCCAACGCACAAAATTGCGCGGCAGGATCTCGATCAACCAATGGATGATCGCGACGATCGTCGCCGCGATCCCGAACCATTTGTGCAGGCGGTAGTATTTATCCAGCCCACCCAGGAAGCCTTCGATCTGGACGGGGCGCGCGGCCAGGATCAACCCGACGGACATGAGCCCGATCGCCACCAGCCCGGTGTAATTGATCAGCGTATGGCGAACCCCCCAGAAGCCGCCGGAGCCTGGGGTGCGCATCATGCTGAAGGCCCACAGGATGCTCAGCAACAGCGGTACGGCGACAAACGCGAGCACGATCCGCGCGCGATGCGCCATCTCCTGTCCTCCGCTCCCGTTGGCTTTTTGTCCGCTGTGCGGATCACAGGGAATGACAGGCCGTGCGCGCGGGTGCGCTCAGCAATCTTACGGAGCGGCGACCGTCAGCGCGCGTCTCCGACCGCAGTGCGCAGGCTGCGCAAGGTGATCGACCAGCGGGTTTCCTCCATCGCGGCGATGCTATGTTCCCAGTCGTCGCGTGCCATGCCGCTGAGGTGATAGGCGCCGCGCGGCGCCAGCGGCACGGTGACGCGGGAGAATTTCGCGCCTGCCCGGCGACGAAAGCGCATCGCGGCCGGCGCGCCGAGCGAGATGCCGAGCACATGGCCGAAGGCAGGCCGGTCGCGATGCCAGCCGATGCCAGCGCCGGGATCGTAGCGGATGAGGAGCGCCTGGACGAGATCGGCGGCGGCAATGCCGGCAAAGGCGGCGGCCCGATCGCGGATCGGAATCAGCCAGTCGGGGAAGGGCACCCCCGGCTCCAGCCGACCGCGATCGAAATCATAATGCCAGCCAAAGGAGCTGGTCAGCCGCTTGCCGGTCCAGCCTTGGAAGCGGAATGGCGCGAGCGCCGTGGCATCGATCGCGGCGATCAGTTGCTGCTCCTCCGCTGCCGTGACCAGATCGCTGGTGGTGGACAGGCCGGGGAGGGCAGGCTGCGCAGGCATGGCAGGCAGGTCGAACAGCATGTCCATGGCCATCATTGTGCCGCGGCGTCGCGCGGCGCGACTTCATGGCCGAACACGCTGCGACCGCCGTAGGCGTGCGACTGGCGGCGTTCCTCGGCGATGAATGCCTCGACTGACGGGCCGCGCGCACGCGCCTCGAGCCGGCGTGCCTGTCGATCGAGGCGGCGGAGCGCGGCGCTTTTCTCATCCTGCCCGAGCCGTGCGGCCGTGACGGCCGCCTTCATCACGCCGATCGTCTGATCATAAACGTGCGTCGGCACCGGGAAGGGGTGGCCGTCCTTGCCGCCATGCGCCAGACTGAAGCGTGCCGGATCGCTGAACCGACAGGGTGCGCCGTGCACGACCTCCGCCACCATCGCGAGCGCGCGGACGGTACGCGCACCGATGCCGGGGATCAGCAGCAGCTCCGGGAAGTCCGCCGGCCCGCGCTCAGCCGCAGCGGCAAGCGCACCATGGAGGCGGCGGGTGACGACGTTCTCCGACCTGACATCGTGATGGGCCGGCATCGCGAGATGCGGCAGCATCGCCTGCGGATCGGGCGGCGCGGGTCGGTGGCCGCCCGCTTCCGGATCGATGTCGCGGAGCAGCCCGACAACGCCGTCCGGGCCCTCATCACGCAGCAGCGACAGTTGCCGGTCGCGGGAGGCGGCGGCGCGGGTGTCTGCCAGGTTCACGATTCGCCCGCGGCTGTTCCCCTCGATTGCGGCATGGGGCGCATCGAGGAAGCTTTCCATCCCTTCCGACAGCCAGTGGTAACGCCGGGCCTGACGGCGATCGCCATTCATCCCCTGCTGGATGACCACCCAGCGCCCGTCGTCGCCGACGATGAAGCCGTGAAGATAGAGATCGAACCCGTCCTGCACCGCCGCGCTGTCCACCTTGGCGACCAGCCGGCTGGCGCGGGCAAGCGCGTCGCCGTCGATACCGACGCGCGCACCCACCGCGGCGAGTTCCGCCGGCGTGGCGCGGCTATGGCGGCCGCGCCCGCCGCAGACGTGGAGGCCAAGGTCGCCCGCGCGCGGCGCCAGCCCCCGCTTCAGCGCGCCCAGCACGCTGGTGGTGATGCCGGAGGAATGCCAGTCCATCCCCATCACCGCGCCAAAAGATTGAAACCAGAAGGGATGGGCCAGCCGGCGAAGGAATTCGTCGCGCCCATATTCGATTACGATCGCCTCTGCGATCACCGCGCCCAGTCGCGCCATCCGCTGCCCCAGCCACGCAGGCACGCGGCCGCCATGCAGCGGCAGATCGGCACTGCCCGCGCGCCGCGCCATCAGCGGTGATCCGCCAGGAGCGCGCGGTGGGAACGGCGGGTGATCGGCCGGATCGGCATGGCAGCGGCTATAGCTGATCCGGAACGAAGGTGGAACATCGAATCGCCGCTCATGGTCGGTGGCTGACCGGGGCGGGGCGGCCATGGGAACTGACGACGCCATCCTGCGCTGTGTTCCGCGACAAGGATCATTGATGTGATGGAGACGCTGGTGGCGGATCAAAAGTCTGCGATTTTGTACCGGATGGTGCTGCCCGACCATGTTTGCCCGTTCGGGGTGCGTGCGAAGGAGATGCTGGAAACGGAGGGATATGCCGTTGACGATCGCATTCTCTCGACGCGCGAAGAGGTGGATGCGTTCAAGGCGGACCAGGGTGTGGAGACCACGCCGCAGGTCTTCATCGATGGTGAACGGATCGGCGGCAGCGACGATCTGCAGCGGTATCTCGGCGCATGATCGCCGCCCGCACGCAGCCCGCGACCGGGCTTTCGCGCGTCGCAGCAGCGACGATCGTTGCTGGGGTCATGGGCGTGAGCGCGCTGGTCGGTCGACGCAACGCCCCTGACAAGAGCCACCCCGGCATTCGCGGGTGGTATCGCCGGCTGGACAAGCCGTCGTTCACCCCGCCCGACGCCGCCTTCGGCGCGGTCTGGCCGGCGCTCGAAACGGGGCTCGCGGTGGGCGGCTATCGCCTGCTCCGCGCACCCGCGAGCACGAGCCGAAATCTGGGCGTGGGCCTGTGGCTGCTCAACACCGGGATGATCGGCGGCTGGACCGAATTGTTCTTCCGCAAGCGCGCGCTTGGCGCGAGCACCGCGGCATCGGCGATGATGATGGGCACCGGCGCAGGCTATGTCGTCGCGGCCAGCCGGGTAGACCGACCGGCCGGGCTGCTCGGCGTGCCGTTCGTCGCCTGGCTCGGCTTTGCCACCCTGCTCGCCGAACAGGTGTGGCAGCGCAATCCCGATCGCGGCGCGGCGGCGGCGTGAGCGCGATGCGCGGGGGCGTCACCTTTGCTGGATCGGTCGAGCGTCGCTGACCGGCGTGGCGCGCAACCGTTATTACCAAGGGGCCCCGACCGACCATTTCGACGGCACCCGCTTCTTCAACCCCGGGCAATCGGGGCCGGAGGGCGGGCTGCGCGCCATCTTGCGGTGGAAACTGGCGGGGGGCGCAGCACGCTGGCCCGAAACGGTGCCGGTATCGCCCGCGGTCCCCGACGCGCACGTGCCGGGGATCCGCATCACCATGGTCGGCCATGCCTCCACGCTGATCCAGGCGGCGGGTTGGAACATCCTGACCGATCCTGTGTGGTCGCCGCGCGCCAGTCCGTTCAGCCGGCTCGGGCCCCGGCGTGTGACGGCGCCCGGCATCCGGTTCGAGGATCTGCCGCCGATCCACGTCGTGCTGATCAGCCATGCGCATTACGATCATCTGGATATCGCGACGTTGCGCCGGCTGCAGGCGGCGCATGATCCGCTGATGGCGATGCCGCTGGGCAATGACGCGATCGTCCGCGCCGGCGTGCCCGGCGCACGCTGTCTCGCGGGGGATTGGTGGGACACGCTGCGGCTGGGCGAGGGCGTGGCGACGACGCTGACCCCCGCCTATCATTGGGCGAACCGCTGGCCGACGGACGTGCGCATGTCCTTGTGGAGCGGCCATTATCTGACGACGCCGGCGGGGACGATCTGGTTCGCCGGCGACACTGGCTATGGCGACGGCGCGATCTTTGAACAATTGCCCGAGCGGCTCGGCAGCCCGGACGCCGCGCTGATCCCGATCGGCGCCTATGCCCCGCGCTGGTTCATGGCGCCCCAGCATGTCGACCCGGCCGAAGCCGTGCGCATCTGCGAGCAGGTCGGCGCGGCACAGGCAATCGGCATCCACTGGGGCACGTTCCAGCTCACCGACGAACCGCGTGAGGAGCCACCGCGGCTGCTCGCCGCCGCCGCGCGTGCGATGGGCTTTGCGCCGGACCGGTTTGTCGCTGGAGAGCCCGGCGATGCATATGACATCAGGCGCTCATCACCGCGCGGGGCGTGAGCAGAAGTCGCCTGGCTCAAGCGGCGCGCAGCTTCATCATCATCGAACGGCCGGGCGCGGTCCGCACGCGGACATAGCCCTCCATGGCGCGGTCCAGCGCCGCGTCGCCGCTGTCGACCAGCAATGTCGCATCGCTGAGCGCGGCCAGCTTCCCGGCGTCCGCCAGGACGATCAGGCCCTGCGGCGCAGCGCGGGCGATTACCTCGGCGTCGATCTGCTGGTTGCCGCGGCCAAGGAGGATGCCCTGGCCGCCGATCACGCCCAGCACGAGGCGCGGCGGCGTATCGGCGGTCAGCCTGCGCAGCGTCGCGGCACGGGCGTCGATCGCCACCGGCTCGCCATGCGCAAAGGCATCGACGCCCAGCAAGGTGCCGCATCCCGCCAGCGCATGCTTCACCATCATCATCGTGGCGCCAGGACCGATGATCGCCAGCGGTTCGCCGCGCAATTCGCGCGCCAGCGCGGCGGCGGCACGCTCCAGATCAGCGGCCGAGGTACTGGCCGATGTTGCCTTGGCCGCCTGCATCCCGCGCGCCCGCGGCACATGCAGTACGCCATATAGCGTGATAGCACCCCGGTCATCGCGATCCATCACGTCCGCCGCAACGGGCGGGCGACCGTAGCCGGTGAGGCAGCTTTTCAGGATGGTGCCAGCCGTCGCGGGACTCGTCGCAAAGACCGCACTGTGCATCTTCACCCCGGCGGGTATGCCGATGACGGGCAAGCGCCCCAGGTCAGCGGCAAGAAGGTCACGCGCGGTGCCGTCACCCCCTGCAAAGACCAGCAGGTCGACCCCGGCGGACAGGATCGCTCGCGCTGCCGCAATCGTGTCGGCTGAGGTGGTCCGCTCGGCAGCTGCCGCGTGGGCCAGGTCGCACGGTAGGGAGGCGGACCGGGCGGCATCCTCGCCCATCGCGCCTGCGCTGGTCACGATCGTGCACGGTTCGCCGGCAAGCGCGGCCAGCGCCGCCGCGGCACGCGCCGTTGTCAGCGACGGAGCCGTCGTCGCCAGCGCGGAGCCGCTCACGCCATCGGATCCCTTCAGCGCGAGCGGCCCGCCAATCCCGGCGACCGGGTTGACAATCAGGCCGAGGCGCACGCAAGTCCTGTTCGCACAGCAATCATAATGTGCGCTGTTAGCACAAATCCATGAGAGACTCCATGCCAGCACCGGATCGCGCGCATCCTTACATGCCCAATTCGACGGCCGAGCAACGCGCAGACCTGCTGCGGGCGATTGGCGCCGACACGACCGAGGCCCTGTTTGGGCAAATCCCAGATTATCACCGCCTGCGCACGCCGATCGAAATGGCGCCGACGCTCAGCTCCGAAGTGGAGCTGGCGCGGCATCTTGACGGGCTGTTGGCGCAGAACCGGCCGGCGGCGTCGATGACGAGCTTTCTTGGCGGGGGCTGTTGGCAGCATCACGTCCCCGCCGTGGTGGACGAGATCGTCAACCGCGCCGAATTCCTGACGCCGGTGTGGGGCACGCCCTCGTCCGACTTCGGGCGCAACCAGGCCTGGTTCGAATTCACCAGCCAGCTCGGCGCGCTGCTCGAGCTCGAGATGGTCGGCCTGCCGGTGTACAGCTGGGGCTGTGCCGCCGGGCACGCGCTGCGCATGGCGGTGCGGCTGAACGGCCGACGCCGCGTGCTGGTCCCGGCGCGGATGTGCCCGGAGCGGCGCGCGGTGCTCCATTCCTATTGCGCCTCCGCCGGTGCCGACCGCGGGATCGTGGTCGAGACATATCCGTGCGACCTGCTGGGCCGCGCCGATGTCGATGCGCTGCGTACGCTGGCGGATGACGGGATCGCGGCGGTCTATTTCGAGAATCCTGCATTCCTCGGCGGGCTGGAGCATCGCGTGGCCGATATCGTCGATATCGCGCACGCCGTGGGTGCCGAGGCGGTGGTTGGTGTCGACCCGATCAGCCTGGGCGTCATTGCTGCACCGGGCGCCTATGGCGCGGACATCGCAGTTGGCACGATCCAGACGCTGGGCATCCACATGCATGCTGGCGGCGGTCTGGGCGGCTTCATCGCGTCGCGCGACGAGGAACGCTACACCGCCGAATATCCGACGCTGCTGAACAGCATCACCGAGACGGTCGATGGCAAGATGGCGTTCGGCATGATGCGGTTCCACCAATCCTCCTACGGTTCGCGTGAGGAGGGGAAGGACTGGACCGGCAATTCGACCTACCTCTGGGCGGTTGGCGCCAGCGTGTACATGGCGCTGCTCGGCCCGGCCGGCTTTCGCGAAGTGGGTGAACTGATCCTCGATCGATCGCACCGGGCCGCCGAGCGGCTGGCCGGAATTGCCGGAGTGTCCGTCCCCGAGACGGGCGGGTTCTTCAAAGAATTCCCGGTCTCTTACGATCGTGCCGACTTCGCGAGCGTCGATGCGGCGCTGCGCGCGCGCAACATCCTGGGCGGGATCGACGTGGGCAAGCTGTGCCCCGAGCTGCCGTCGGCCGCGCTTTACGCCTTCACCGAAATTCATGACGACGCCAGTGTGGATGCGCTGGGCGTCGCGCTGCAGGAGATCCTGGCATGACGCTCCGTCGCTATCACGCACCCGTCTGGGACGAGCCGATCATCATGGAAATGGGCGCGCCGGGCCGGCGTGGACAGCATTTCCCGCGCGTGGAGGGCGGGGCCTCCCGCGTGCCCGCCGCGCTGCGCCGTGCGAACCCGCCCGCGCTGCCGGAAAATTCCGAGCCGGACGTGCTGCGCCATTACCTGCGCCTGTCGCAGGAGACGATGGGCATGATCGGCATCAGCCTGTTCGGCACCTGCACGATGAAATACAATCCGCGCCGCGGCGAGCAGACGGCGATGCGGCGCGAGATCGCGGGCGTCCATCCGGCGCAGCATCCCGATACGATTCAGGGCCTGCTGGCCGCGGTTCATGGGATGGAAGAGGCGCTGCGCGCGCTGTCGGGCATGGACGGTTTCACTTTCCAGCCGGCGGGCGGGGCGGACGCCGCCTATACGCAGGCATGCATCACCCGCGCGTGGCACGCGTCGCGTGGCGAGGCGGGGCAGCGCACCGAGATCATCACCAGCATCCAGTCGCATCCGTGCAACCCGGCGACCGCCGCGACCGCCGGTTTCGATGTCATCACGCTTCCGCTGGGGCCGAACGGCTATCCCGAACTGGACGCGCTGCGCGCCGCGGTGTCGTCGAAGACGGCAGCGCTGATGATCAACAACCCCGACGACATGGGCGTTTATAACCCCGAGATCGACGAATGGGTGCGGATCGTAAAGGCCGCCGGTGGCCTCGCTTTCTACGATCACGCCAATTTCAACGGCGTGATGACGAAGATCCGCGCGCGCGACCTGGGCTTCGATGCGTGCATGTTCATGCTGCACAAGACGTTCGGCGTGTCGAAGGGCGGCGGTGGGCCGGCTGTCGGCGCCTATGGCTGTTCGGCAGAGCTGTTGCCGTTCCTGCCGGGGCCGCGCGTGGTGCGTGCCGAGGATCGCTTCACGCTTGAGGACGGATCGGTCGATGCGCCCAAGGTGCGCGAATATCTCGGCAACCTGCATCAGGTGTTCAAGGCATATGCCTGGGTCCGCGCGATGGGCGTCGAGGGGCTGTCCGAAGCGTCCGACATGTCGGTGCTGCTGAACAATTACATGGAGAAGCGCCTGCTTGAGGTGCGCGGTGTCACCCGCTCGCACCCCGACATGCCCGGCTGGCGTCTGGAAATGACCCGCTTCAGCATGGAGAAACTGTTCGAGGACACCGGCGTCAGCGCGCTCGATGTGCAGAACCGCATGGGCGATTTCGGCATCGACGCATTCTGGCTGAGCCATGAGCCATGGATCGTGCCGCAGCCGTTCACGCCGGAAGCCGGCGAGATGTGGTCGCGCGAGGACGTGGATTACTGGATCGATGTTCTCGCCCATGTCGTCGATGAGGCGTATCGCGATCCGGAGATGGTGAAGACCGGACCGCACAATCAGGTCGTGAAGCCGCTGGCCCCGCGCAACCTGGATGATCCGGCGATCGGCTCGACCACCTGGGCCGCGCATCAGCGGAAGAACGCCCGCGCCTGAACGGCAGTCGTGACCGCAGATGGAAAGGGGCGCGGACCGATATGGTGCGCGCCCCTTTTCGCTTGTCTGTGCCGCCGCTTTTTGGGGTGCGGCGGCACCGAGTTTCAGATCAGGCGTCGCCGCTGCCGCGCAGCTCGGCCAGAACCTGATCCGCGGCATCGCGGAACGCAGCAACCGAGCGGTCGATCTCTTCGCGCTGGATGACGAAGGGGGGCGAGAAGGCGACGGTGTCGGCGGACGGCAGCGCGCGGCCGATAACGCCGCGGTCTAGCGCGCCCTTCACGATGCGCGCCGCGACCTTCAGCGCCGGATCGAACGCGACCGGCCCGGTATCGCGCACTTCCTTCACGAACTCGACCGCGCCGATCAGCGCCTGCCCACGTACTTCGCCAACCAGGGGATGATCCGCAAAGGCCGCGCGCAGCGCCGCCTGCATATGCGCACCCTCGTCGGCGACGCGGGCGAGCATGTTCTCCTTGTCGATCAGGTCGAGGTTGGCGAGCGCGGCGGCCGCGCCCAGCGGGTGGCTGGAATAGGTGTAGCCATGGCCGAAGGCGCCGAACTGGCTGCCCGCGCCGCTCAGCACGTCCCACACCCGCTGCCCGACGATACAGGCGGAGAGCGGGAAGTAAGCGGAGGTCAGGCCCTTCGCGACGGTGATCATGTCCGGCTGCATGTCGAGCAGCTCGGACCCGAACATCGCGCCCAGGCGCCCGAAGCCGCAGATCACTTCGTCGGCGATCAGCAGGATGTCGTGGCGGCGAAGCACGTCGCGCATCGCGGCATAATAGCCCTCCGGGGGAGCGATCACGCCGCCGGCGCCCATCACCGGCTCCATGATCATCGCGCCGATCGTGTCCGCGCCCTCGCGCGCGATCAGTTCCTCGAGGTCCGCGACCAGCTTGGCGGTGAATTCCGCGTCGGTCAGGCCATGGCCTTCCCACAGGCGGCGCGGGGCAGTGGTGTGGCGCACCATCGGCAGCGGCAGGTCGAACCCGGCGTGGAGGCCCGGCAGGCCGGTCAGACCGGCGGTCATGATCGTCACGCCATGGTAGCCGCGCTGGCGGGCGATGATCTTCTTCTTCTGCGCGCGGCCCAGCGCATTGTTGTAATACCACACCAATTTCACCTGGGTGTCGTTGGCGTCCGAGCCCGAATTGCCGAAGAACACCTTCGACATGCCGGCGGGTGCCATGTCGATCAGCCGCTGGGCGAGCAGGGCGGGCTTGTCGCTGCTCATCGAGGAAAAGGCGTGGCAATAGGAAAGCTGATTGGCCTGATCGCGCAGCGCGTCGGCAATCTCGCTGCGACCATAGCCGACGTTGACGCACCACAGGCCGGCCATCGCATCGACATAGTCGATACCGCGCTCATCGGTCAGGACGGCGCCCTTGCCGTGCGTGATCACCACGGGTGGGCCGCTGCGCTCATGGTCGGCCAGCATGGTGAAGGGGTGGAACACGAACTTGCGGTCGATCTCCGCCGTGCTGAGACCGGAACTGCTCACTGCCATTACGTAAAACCCCTCGCTCGTCACGCGAACACATGTGCGCTATGTGGTAATAATGCCGCGGGGCGCGATCGCGCAAGGGGATGGCGCATTCTGCGCTGCGCGGAATCGACGCAATGGCTGAAGCATTGTAGGCCGGGTTCAAACAACGCCGCCTCGATCGACGGTCGGGCACGGCAAAGGAGTGAATATGGTTTCAGCCGAACAGGACGTCAGTGATCGCGATTATGTCAATTCGCTGGCCCGCGGGCTCGAAGTGATATCGTCCTTCACGCGTACACGGCCGAAGATGACCTTGAGTGAAATCTCCCGGGCGACTGGTATGACGCGCGCCACGGTGCGGCGGTTCTTGCTGACGCTGGTGCGCGAAGGATATGCCGAAAAGGACGACAAGCTTTTCAGCCTGAAGCCCAAGGTGCTTGAGCTTGGCTATTCGGCGCTGTCGTCGATGGGTATTCTCGACGTCATCCAGCCCGTCATGAATGACCTTTCGCGAGAGCTTCAGGAATCGGTCTTCGCCGCGGTCCTGACGGGTGACTACGTGACCTATATCGCGCGGGCGACATCCGAACGGCTGGTGAACGTGAGCATCACGATCGGCAGCACGACTCCCGCCCATGCGGTGTCGACGGGGCGCGTTCTGCTGGCGGCCGAACCGAACGATGCGCTGGAACGCTACATCGATCGCGTGAAGCTGGAACCGATCACGCCGCACACGGTGACGTCCAAGGTCAAGCTGCGTGCCGAGATCGAAAAGGTCCGGCTGGAAGGCTATAGCTTCGTCGACCAGGAACTGGAGATCGGGCTTGGCTCGCTGTCCGTCCCGGTGCGCAACCGAGAGGGCCGGGTACTCGCCGCGTTAAACGTGTGCTGCCCGACGGCGCGCGTGACGTCGGAGGACATGCGCAAGAACATCCTGCCGGAACTGATCGCGGCGTCGCAGACGGTGACGCGCGGCATGTAAGGGCATCGCTTTCCGCCGGCGTCATACGGGGCGGGGGGCAGGAGGACGAGCGGCCGGCGAAGTACGCCGGTCCGCTCGCCTCCCGACCGATCAGTTCGCGCTTGTCAGCGCGGCGCGCGCCGGCGGCGTGGCATCGCTCCGGTTGAATTTGGGCGTGCTTTCCCCGCGCAGCGTGCGCACGAAGAAGCTGTACTGGCGACGCAGCACGTACTCCATCGGCTCCTCCGACCGGCCCACGCCGTGATCGGCGCCCGGTACCACCAGCAGGTCGAAATCCTTGCCCGCCTTGATCAGGCGATCGGCCACCTGCATCGTCACCGCCGGATCGACATTCATGTCGAGCTCGCCGGAGATCAGCAGCAGGTCGCCCTTCAGGCGCCAGGCATTGTCGACGTTGGACGACCGCGAATAGCTTTCGTCGATCGGCCAGCCCATCCATTGTTCGTTCCAGCTGACCTTGTCCATGCGGTTGTCGTGGCAGCCGTTGTACGCCACCGCCGCCTTGTAGAAATCGGGGAAGAACAGCAGGCCGCCAAGCGCGTTCTGCCCGCCCAGCGAGCCGCCATACAGGCCCACGCGATCGGCATCATAATAGCTGTACTTGGCCGCGGCGGCGCGGTGCCACAGGATGCGATCGGGCGCGCCGCCTTCGCCGACATTCTTCCACGTCACATCATGGAACGCCTTTGAGCGGTGCAGCGTGCCCATGCCGTCGATCTGGACGACGATGAAGCCGAGGTTCGCCTGGGCCTGCATGCCGACCACTTCGTCGCCGCCGGCGTGGAAGCCGAACGGCCACCATTTCTTCGGCACGAAGGCGTCGAAGCCGGCGCCGTAAATGTTCTCGATCACCGGATATTTCTTGGTCGGGTCGAAATCGGCCGGGCGGACGATCACGCCCCAGATGTCGGTCTTCCCGTCACGGCCCTTGGCGACGAACGTCTCCGGCGCCTTCCAGCCAGCGGCGAGCAGGCGCGAGATGTCGGCTTTCTCGATCGTGTCCACCAGCGAGGCGTCGGCGGTGCGGCGCAGCTCGGCGACCGGCGGCATGTCGGTGCGCGAATAGATGTCGACATAATGCTGCCCGTCCGGCGAGAAGACGACATCGTGGAACGCGTCCGCCTGCGTCAGCCGCGTCAGGCCGCGGCCGTCGAAGCCGATGCGGTAGAAATGCTGGAGATATGGATCGCCGCCCTCGCGGCCATTGGCGGTGAAGATGATCGTGCGGGTCGCGGGGTCGACGCTGACGATGCGGCGCACCACCCAGTCACCCTTGGTGATCTGGTTGCGGATCCTGCCCCCGCGCCCGTCGACCAGGTAGAGGTGGTTCCAGCCGTCGCGCTCCGACATCCAGATGATCTCGCGCCCGGTGCCATCGACATCGCGATGGTCCATGCGGGGCGCATAGACGAAGGTGTCGGACTTCTCCGCCATCACCTCGCGCGGCTTGCCGGTACGCGCATCCACCTCGATCAGCCGGTACGCCGCATGACCGCGCTGATTGTAGGTGAAGGCGAAGCTGGCGGAATCCTTGCGCCACGTCACCTTGCCCAGCTGATAGGGATTGTCGAACAATGCCGGGTCGACGTCGATCTGCTTGGCGGCAGCGACATCGAACAGGATGGGGCGATCGATATCGATCACGTCGCCGGGCTTCGGGTACAGCTGGGTGATCAGCTTGGGTTCGAGCTGGTCGGTGGGCGAGCTCGCCACGCGATAGATCTCGCGGCGATGCCCCGCGCGCACGCGGTTGATGACGACGCGCGTAGAATCCGGCGACCAGGTGATCGTCTCCGGATCGTAGAAATTGCCGGGTGAGCCGTCGCCGCTGCGGACCAGCTCGCGTCCGTCGGCCGTAGCGCGCACCACCAGATTGTCGCCCTCGACCATCGCGACATAGCGGCCATCCGGTGACACGCGCGGCGTGTTGTCGGCCGGCACGCTTAGGTCACGCAGCACGCCGATCGCCTTGGGACGACCCGGCGCGGCAGGTGTGGGGCGGCAGACATAGGTGTCGAGCGCGCAGGTGAGCCGCCGGTCACCAACCGCGATCAGGATGGCGCGATCGTCGGGGGAGAGCGCGAACTCACTGAACGGCAGGCGATCGGCGCGATAGGTGTCGCCAGTGATCTTGCCGATCGCACCGCCAAGACGCGCATGATCGAACGCATCGCGCTTCTCCCTGTCCGCCAAGCGAACACTGATGAAGCGAAAACCGTCCTTCTCGGTCCGACGATAGTGGAAGTGGCTGCCGTCGTTTGACCAGACGGCCGCATCCGCCACCCCATCGGTCAGGTACATCGTGCGCTCACGCAGGCTCAGCGCGTCCTTGTAGGCGGCTTCATTAGGCTGGGCGGCAGCCGCCCCGCTGCATGCCACCAAAAAAACGCCGGCTGTTGCAGCCCGAACTAAGCGCATCAGATCCCTCCAAAAAGTTCCACGTAGTGCGAGGAAATCGCAAATTTGTTGTGCCCCGCGTTCGAACTACGCAGGAAAATGCTTGACGACAAGTGCGCTCTACGAACAAAACTGCGCCGTGCGAACGAAAAGAGCAAAGGGGTTTGTTGATGACTAGGGCTTCCGCAGCCAGGCGTATCCTGTTGACCACTGCTGCGCTGTTTGTGTCGCTTCCGGCGGCCGCGCAGGAGGTGGGCGGTGAACTGGCGGGCCAGCCCGCCGCGGACAATGGCGGCGGCGATATCGTGGTGACCGGCTCGCGCATCGCCGTGCCGAACCTCCTGTCGAACAGCCCGATCAACACCACGGATTCGCAGGAACTCGCGCTTCAGGGCACCGTCAACGTTGAGGATTCGCTGGTCGAAATCCCGCAGGCGACGCCTGGCACCAGCAGCACCAACAACAACGGCAGCAACGGTACGACGACCGTCAACCTGCGCGGCGTTGGCGATATCCGCACGCTCGTCCTCGTCGATGGCAAGCGCTGGATGCCATCGGGCAACACCGGCGTGGTCGATCTTAACACCATCCCGGTCGCCCTGCTGAAGCGGGTCGAAGTCGTCACCGGCGGCGCATCGGCCGTGTACGGCTCGGACGCGCTGGCGGGCGTCGTCAACTTCATCTTCAACGACCGCTTCGAGGGCGCGCAGCTTGGCCTGACCTCGCAGATCACCGAGCGTGGCGACGGGCATCTGTTCGACGCAAACCTGACGGTCGGCGGCGAATTCGCCGACGGTCGCGGCCACATGACCATGTGGGGCGGCTATACGAAGCGTGAGCCGATCTTCCAGGGCCAGCGCGAATTCTCGCGCTACGCACTGCAGCCGAGCCGCGACCGCACCAGCCTGATCCGCGCCGGTTCGACCACTTCCTTCCCCGCAAACATCGTCCTGTCGGCCCCGGGTAACCGCGGTATCGACGCCGATGGCGACGGCACCGTCTCGTTCGGTCCCGGCGGCACGCTCAACGGCGAGGCGAGCTTCTACAACACCAATCCGGTCAACTATTTGCAGGTCCCGCAGGAGCGCTGGCTGGGCGGTGCGAACGTCCGCTATGACGTGACCGACGGGATCGAGGCGTTCGGCCGCTTCACCTTTGCGCACAACCGCGTGTCCACGCAGCTTGCGCCGAGCGGCACCTTCTTCGCCTCGTTCGGCCTCAATCCGGACAATCCGTTCCTTGCGCCGGCGACCGTCGCGGCGCTGCGGGTCGAGGCGGGTGCCGGCGGTGTCGACGCCAACGGCAATCTGCGCACGCAGATCGGCTATCGCTTCGCCGCGCCGCGCTTCTCCGAATTCACCCGCAACGCCTTCCAGGTGCAGGGCGGCCTGCGCGGCAAGGTGGGCGGCTGGAACTGGGAAGTATTCGCCCAGCATTCGCGCACTGACCTCAACACCCAGCTGACCGGCGACGCCAACCTTGGCCTCATTCAGCAGGCGCTGCTGGTGCGTGACGTCAACGGCACGCCGCAGTGCATCGATCCGACCGGCGGCTGCGTCCCGCTCAACATCTTCACCAACGATCCCTCGTCGGTGAGCCAGGCCGCGCTCGACTTCATCTCGCTCGACCTTCAGGTTCAGGCGATGACCCGTCAGACGGTCGCCGGTGGTACGCTGTCGGGTGACCTCGGCAATATCCGCTCGCCGTTCGCCGACAATCCGATCGGCCTCGCCTTCGGTGTCGAATATCGCGAGGAAGGGTCGAGCTACCGCCCCGACGCCAATTACGAGGCAGGCCGCTCGGCCGGCTTCGGCACCGCGGCGACCGTCATCGGCAACTTCAACGTGAAGGAAGCCTTTGGCGAAATCCGCATCCCGCTGATCGAATCGCGGCCCTTCTTCGAGGCGCTGTCGTTCGAGGGCGGCTATCGCATCTCGGACTATTCGACGGCTGCCGGCACGGTTCACACCTTCAAGGCAGGCGGTGACTGGGCCCCGGTCCGCGACATTCGCTTCCGCGGCCTGTACCAGCGCGCGGTTCGTGCGCCGAACATCAACGAGCTGTTCCAGCCGCGCGTTGAGACCGCCGTCACCGGCATCGATCCGTGCGCGGGCGTCAACCCGACTGCCAGCCAGGCCTTGTGCGAGGCGACCGGCGTCCCCGGCGGCCGCTATGGCGCCGTGCCGCTGCCGCCGGCCGGCCAGTTCCAGGGCTTCACGGGCGGTAACCCGAACCTGAACGTCGAGAAGTCGGACACCTATACGATCGGCGCGATCTTCCAGCCGTCGTTCATCCCGCGGCTCGTCGTCTCGGTCGATTATTACAGCCTGAAGATCGTCGATGCGATTGAATCGCTGGCCGGCGGCGCACAGAACGCGCTCAACGCCTGCTATTTCAACACGCAGAACATCAATTCGGTGTTCTGTCAGTCGATCCTGCGTGATCCGATCAACGGCTCGCTGTTCGGTGGCAACGAAACCGGCGTTTACGCCACGCTCGTCAACACTGGCCGGATCGAGACCAAGGGCTTCGACTTCGCGGTGAACTATTCCGTGCCGATCGGCTCGGGCCAGGTCCGCTTCGGCGGCAACGCCACTTATGTCGACAGCTTCATCCGTCAGGGTGGCGAAGGGCTGCCGGCCTATGAATGCTCGGGCCGGTTCGGCGCGATCTGCAACGGCCTGATCCCGCAGTTCAAGTCGACCAGCCGTCTCGCCTACGAAAATGGCGGTACGATCGTGTCGCTGCGCTGGCGCCACATCGGCAAGGTGGAACTCGATCGCTTCGCGCTCGGCACCGACACCCGTCCGTCGCCGGTCACCAGCCTGCGTGCGGCGAACTACTTTGACCTCGATACCTCGCTCAACGTGTCGGAAGCCTTCACGCTCACGGCCGGCATCTCGAACCTGTTCGATCGCCAGCCGCAGGTGTTCGGCAACGACGTGGGCGGCCTCGGCGCCACCGCGAATACCTATCCGGGCACCTATGACGGCCTGGGCCGCATGTTCCGGATCGGCGCTGTCGCGAAGTTCTGAGGCAAGGAAGCAGTAAGATGATGGATCGGCGGAGCCTTCTGAAATCCGGCGTTGCGTGTGCCGCAGTCGCCGCACTTCCCGGTGGGGCCATGGCCCGGGCCGGGAAGGGGGCTCCCCGATCCGATCCTGCCACGGCGGCGCGGCTCGATGCTCTTTACGCCCGTGTGTGGCGCGAAGAGATCGCGTCGTCGCCGCAGCGGCTGACCTCGCTCGGGCTGGACCGCGGCGCGGAACATGCCGCGGCACGGCGCCTGCTGAACGACCGGTCGAAGGGCGCGTTCGCCCGCTCGATGGACACGCTGCGGCGTGCCCGCACGGAGCTGGCGCAGATCGACACGACGAAGCTGGCCGGGATCGACCTGGTCAATCATCGATCGATGAAATTCTACGCCGACATCACCCTCGAGGGGTATGACCGGTTCAAATATGGCGAGCCGGGTTACCCGCGCGCCTATGCCGTCAACCAGCTCGATGGCACGTACAACAACATCCCCGACTTCCTCGACACCGCTCACCGGGTCGAGACGGCGGAGGACGCCGAGGCTTATCTCAGCCGCCTGGATGCCTTCGCGACGGTGCTGGATCAGGACACCGAACGCTCGCGGCGCGACGCCTCCAATGGTGCGTCGGCCCCCGATTTCATCCTCGATACGTGCATCAGGCAGATTTCACTGCTGCGCGGCGTGCCCGCGGCGCAATCGATGCTCGCCACGTCGGTGGCGCGGCGTGCGGCCGCGCGCGGCGTGGCGGGAGACTGGGCGAAGCGATCGACCGAGCTGGTCGAGAAGCGCGTCTATCCCGCGCTCGACCGCCAGATCGCCGAGCTGCAACGCCAGCGGCAGACCGCCGATCATGATGCCGGCGCGTGGCGCCTGCCGGACGGCGAAGCTTATTACGATTGGGGCATCCGCCTCTTCAACACCAAGGCCTTCAGCGGTGACGAGATCCACCGCCTTGGCCTGGAGATGGTGGCGCAGAACACCGCCGATATCGAGGCGATCCTGAAACCGGGCGGCTATACCCGAGGCACCCTGGGCCAGCGCATCCACGCGATGGCGATCGACATGAACGGCGTGTACGAGAATTCGGACGCCGGCCGGGAGAAGATGCTGGTCGATGCCACGCGCCAAATCGAGGAGATCAGCGCGCTGCTGCCGCGCTATTTCCGCACCCAGCCACGCGCATTGGTTGTCGCCAAGCGGATCCCGCAGGCGATCGAGGCCGGCAAGGCAGGCGGCTATTACAGCCGCGGCAGCATCGATGGCAGCGTGCCGGGCTCCTATTTCATCAACATGCGCGAGATGGAGGATCGCTCCATCGTCGGCTTGGCCACGCTCACCCATCACGAGGCCGTTCCGGGCCACCACATGCAGATTTCGCTCTCGCAGGAGAATGAAAGCATCCCGATGTGGCGCCGAACGATGGAATGCAGCGCCTATGTCGAGGGCTGGGCACTCTACGCGCAGACCGTCGCCGACGAGATGGGCGTGTTCGAGAAAGATCCGCTTGGCCGCCTCGGCTATTTGCAGAGCGAATTGTTCCGCGCGGCGCGCCTGGTGGTCGACAGCGGCCTGAACCACCATCGCTGGAGCCGCGAGAAAGCGGTCGATTATATGGTCGCGGCCACGGGCAGCAGTCGCGACTCCGTCACGTCGGAGGTCGATCGCTATTGCCTAATCCCGGGGCAGGCGCCGAGCTACAAGATCGGCCAGCGCGAATGGATCCGCCTGCGGGAGGACGCACGTCGCCGGCTCGGCGCGCGCTTCGACATCCGTGCCTTCCATGATGCGGGGCTGTTGTCGGGCATCATGCCGCTCGGCGTGCTGGAACAGCGGATCGAGGAATGGATCGGCACGCAAGCGATCTGAACAACCACATCAGGCAACGAAAAGGGCGCGGGGGCTGATGCTCCGCGCCTTTTTTGTGCTTGTCGCCAGTTAAGTGCTTGACCCGCCGATCCAACAAGTCACAAATGACACATCACGTCCGGCCCGCGGCCGGGACGAAAAAAAGGGGGCCGACCATGGCCGGTCAGCACCCCTGAGTTTCTGGGTTCCCCCGGCGCGGGAACATGCATGATGACACCGGGGAAACGGCCGCCATCGCTGGGGAGCGATGGCGGCCGTTTCCGACTACGCCCCTCCGGGGAGAGGGTCGCGTCGCCAGAAAGTGGACACTTCGTCGTCGTTGCCGGTCATCTCGAATCGGATCAGTGACAAGGGTATGCGGCCGATCGTCATCATGCGATCGTGGAAATCGCGGAGGACGAACTTGTCGCCCTGATGCCGGCGAACGTCACCCAGCAATTTCTGCATCTCGACCATGCCGATCGTATAGCCCAGGCCATAGCCCGGCGGCCGCCGCAGGTAGATTTCGGCGTCGACGCGCGCCACGTCCGCGTCGAGCCAGGGCGTATATTTCTGCCACTCGGCCACGACCTGCGAGACATTGGCGCGGTTGAGCTGCAGGTCGAGGTCGCCGGCGACGCGTACCGCGCGGAAGATGCCGAACAGGTCGATCAGCTCACGCGTGCGCGCGCGATCCTTGTCGAAGAAGCCGAGCCGCTGGGCGGCTTCCTCCAGATACGTGCCCCAGCCTTCGGTCCGCACGCCATCGTCGATCTTGCTGCGGATCGGATGGGTGTCACGCTTGTCCATCTGCCCGTCAAAGGCGTGGCCGGGGATGGTGGCGTGGAACAGGTCGGGGCTGGGATCGCGATACTGGATCTGCTCCCAGAAATTCGGCCCGTTCGGCCGCACGATCCACGGAACGTTGACATAGAGATAGCCGATGTCCGCCGGGACGGTGATGATCTCCTCGTCCTTCAGGAAGGCGTGGATGTCGCGCAGCGTGTCGGCCTTGCGCTTTTCATAGTCCGCCTCGCTGGCCGGCAGCGTCAGCTCGGGCAGGTTGCGGTTCCGATGTTTCTCCAGCGCGTGCATGCCCCACAGGCGCTCGGTTTCGCGATGGCCGATCGTGCGCAGCTGGTCCGTATTGTACGGCAGCAGCTTCACGTTCTTCACATACCAGTTGAAATTCGCTTCGCCGACGCCGGCCGGCGCGGTCATCTTCGGCCGCTCCGCTTCCAGCCACGTACGAAGGTCAGCCGCGGCGGCGCGCGCGGCGCGAATGTCGGGGAGGATCGCCGGCTGCGTGGTCTTCGCGCGCGCTTCCAGATCGTCGAACCAGCCGATGATGCCGGCGGGCGGCACCTTGCGGTACGGATGGCCATGGCCGACGCCATCGGCGTTGGTCAGGTTATGCAGCGCCAGATCGGCATAGTCGCCGGGCACGTTGCGCAGCGTTGCCTTGGCGCGCGCGACGATCGTCGGCATCTCGCGGAGCTGGCCGCGCAGCGTGATCAGCGCGGCGCCCTTGGCGGGCAGTTCGGTGAACGACACGCGCAGCATCTGGTCGACGTAGAAACCGGGATCACGCTCCCACGGCTTCGAGACACGCAGGAGGAAATCCTCCTCGTTCATCTTGGCGCGCGCGGCGAGCCAGTCGACCTGCTGCGCCCGCTCCCAGCCGGCGACGTTCATATTCTCCATCGCGCTGAGGTAGCCGCCCACTTGCGCACGGCGTGCCTCGATCGCGGCTGGGGTGAAATCCTTGCTCTTGGCCTGCGCCGTGCGCCATTCCAGGAACTCACCCCAAGTCCGCAGCAGGTCCTGGTAGCTGCCTTGGCCCGAGGGCGGGCGTGCGGTGGTGGATGCTGCGGCGAGCGTCGTTCCGCCCTGAGCAACGGCAATGCCCGGCATCGCCGTCGTCATCAGCGCGGCAGCGATCACCAGCGTCATTGGCCGGCGTTTCAAGGACATGGCATCGACTCCTTTTGGCATTTGTTGCTTCGCGCAGTGTGCACGTCGGCAGGTGCGGGCGCCGATCCAACCTTGGTCGCTCAGCGAACATCCTGCTCTCTGTGCGTACTATCGTGTGCGGGCATCCGAACTGTCAAGAAAGATATCGTCAGGCGAACACATAGCCGCTCTGCGCACATTGTATCTGGTGCGACCACTGCTGCTGTGTCATGGCCGGCGAAGGCAAGTTGCCGGTGCGCCTGATGGATGACCGGTAGGTGGCCGGCACCGCGCGGGAAGGGGATGGTAGATGAAACATGGTTTGTTGCTGGCGGCGGCGATGATGGGGACGATGGCGGCGCTCGCCGTGCCGACCCCGCTGGCGGCGCAGGTACGGCACGACACGCTGGAAAGCGTGTTCCGCGACTGGCGCACGCTGCAGCTTGGTGAGGTGAAGAACGGCGCGACGGATTACAGCGCCCCCGCGCTGGCGCGGCAGGCGGCGGGGCTGAAGCAGCTTCGTGCCCGGCTCGACGCGCTGCCCACCACCGGCTGGACCGTGTCGCAGAAGGTCGATCGCGAGATCATCCGCGCGGAGATGAACGGCCTCGATTTCGACCTGCGCGTCGCGAAGCCGTGGGAACGTGACCCCGCCTGGTACCTTTCCGTCTGGGCGGCGCAGAGCGATACGCCCGCGCACGAAGGCCCGGTCCACCCGATGCCGGTCGAACTATGGACCTACAGCTTCCCGCTCGATGCCGCCGCGTCGAAGAAGTTGGCGGGCGAGCTGGCGCATATCCCCGAGCTGCTGCGCCAGGCGCGCGTCAACCTGACCGGCAACGCCCGCGACCTGTGGACCGCGAGCCTCGTCACGCTGGGCGGCCAGCAGGAGGCGCTCGACGACCTTCAGCGCAAGGTTGCCGGCGGCGATCCGAAGCTGGTGCGCGCCGTCAGCGATGCCGCGACCGCCACGCGCAGCTTCATCGCCTGGGTGAAGGCCGAGGCGCCGCGCAAGACCGGCCCGTCGGGCGTTGGCATCGAGAATTACAACTGGTTCCTGAAGAACGTTCAGCTGTCGACGCTCACCTGGGCCGACGAGGTCGCGATCATGCAGCGCGAGCTGGATCGCTCGCACGCCGCCTTGCGCATGGAGGAACAGCGCAATCGCAACCTGCCGCAGCTGGTCGGCGCCTCCACCCCGCAGGAATATGACGCGCTCGCCGCCGCATCGGTGCGCAAGTACATGCAGTTCCTGAAGGACAAGGACATCCTGACCATCCGGGACTATATGGAACCGGAGCTGATGAAGCGGGTGGGCAGCTATGTCCCGCCGGAAAAGCAGAACTTCTTCCACATTGTGATGCACCGCGCGCCGATGACGCTGTGGACGCATTATTATCACTGGTGGGACCTGCGCATGATGCAGGCCGATCCGCACCCGAGCGAGGTGCGCCGCGGGCCCCTGCTGTACAATGTGTGGCTCAGCCGCTCGGAAGGCATGGCGACTGCGGTCGAGGAACTGATGCTCCACGCCGGGCTGTTCGACGATGAGCCTCGGTCGCGCGAATTCGTGTGGATCATGCAGGCGCAGCGCGCCGCGCGTGGCCTCGCCTCGCTGTATGCGCAGGCCAACATGATCGACCTGAAGGCGGCGATGGACATGCAGGTCGCGCGCACGCCCAACGGCTATATGTCGCCGACGCTGCCGCTGCTCGGCTTTGAACAGCAGATGTACCTGCGGCTGCCGGGCTACGGCCCCAGCTACATCACCGGCAAGGCGATGGTCGAGCGGCTGCTGACCGAAATGGCGGAGGATCGCGGCCAGCAATTCCGTCCGCGCGAATTCTTCGACGGCCTGAACCGCCACGGGATGATCCCGCTGTCGCTGATCCGCTGGGAAATGCTGGGCAAGACCGACGAACTCGAAAAGCTGGGGATCAAGCCGTAACCGATGAAGGGCAGCCGGTGGCTATTCGCCCCGGCCGCCCAGCCCGCCGGCGTCGCGCACCCAGCGCGCGATGTCGGCATGGGTGGCGAACCACGCGCCGCCCAGATCCTTCGCCGCCTCGATCAGCGCCTCCAATATCCAGATGCGCGATCGGTAGCCAATGACGAAGGGGTGCATGACCAGCTGGAACACGCTGCCCTCGACCGCCGCGGCTTCCAGCTCGCGTTTGAAGATTGAATAGACGTCGTCAGGGGTCATCCACGGGCGGGTGGCGGGCGTCCGGTTGAACATCATGTAGACGGCATCGTCGCGCAGCCATTCGACCGGTATCTCGACGACCCCCGTGGCCCGCCCGTCGAGCAGCAGCTCGTACGGGACCTCGTCCGCCATCAGCGAACTGTCGTACAGCAGCCCCATTTCCGCGACGATCGCGATCGTGTTGGGTGACAGGTCCCAGTTGGCGGAGCGGAAGCCGACCGGCGGCGACCCGATCAGCGGGGTGAGCACGTCATGCGCGCGCAGCATCAACTCGCGCTCGGTCGCCGCGTCGAGCAGGCTGTTATTCTCATGCACCCAGCCATGCATGCCGACCTCGTGACCCGCGCCGATCAGCCCACGCGTCTCGTCCGGATCAAGGATGGCGCACAGCGCAGGCATGAAGAAGCTTGCCGGCACGTCATGACGACGCAGCACGTCCAGCACGCGCGGCAGGCCCACCCTTCGCCCGAACTCGCCCCAGGCGAGGCGCCCGATCGCACGCCCGCCGGCGCCGATCTCGAACGATTCATGATCGCAGTCGAACGACAGCGCGACGGCGAAGCGCGCCCCGTCCGGCCATGATGCGGGCTGCAACGTTCGTCCCGCGCGTACGCGGTTGATCAGCGAACGTAACTCGTCCTGCGGGATCATCCACGGCTTGGCATCCTGCATCGCCGATCCTTCTCACTTAAATGCGCCATGCGAACTTGCGTTCGCACTGTGATCGTGTTTCGGTTGGCGGACAAGGGAGGGGTTTGATGAATAGAATGTTCCGGGGAATGATGAGCGCGTCGCTGGCGCTGATGGTGCCGCTCGCCCCAGCTATCGCGGCTCCCGCGGCGCTTCAGGCCGCGCCATCCATGACGACGCCGACAGGCAGCGTGCGCACGCATGACGGTCTGGTCGCGCTCTATCAGCAGGCGCGCAAGGACGTGGACTTCACCGTCCGCAACCATGTGCCCGACGTGTCCGAAGCGGCGATGGCCGCGCGGCAGCAGGCGGCGCAGCGTGCGGTCGCTCAGATCGGCGCGATTGATGACAAGGCGTGGCCGATCCCGCAGCGCGCCGACCTGATGCTGGCGCTTGCCGAAATGCGCGGGGTCGATTTCGAACACCGCGTCCTGCGCCCGTGGGCGCGCGACCCAAGCTGGTGGTCGACGCTCGACCTTGGCTGGGGACCGAAGGTGAAGACCGCTTTTTCCCCGCCCAAGCTGCCGATCACCGACGCGGCCGCAAAGGCGACATTTGCGGCGCAGTTGCGGGCAACGCCGACGATCCTGGTCAATGCGCGCCTGACGCTGACCGATGCGCGCGGCGACCTGATCGACCTCGGCATCATGCACCATGATATTGAGACGCGCGTCTATGGCCGGATGGCGCGCGATCTGGCGAAGCATCACCCAGAGTTGGTCGGCCCGGCGCGTGCCGCAGAAAAGGCCTCGAGCGACTTCGCGGCATGGCTGCGCGCCGAAAAGCCGCGGGTGAAGCAGCATGCCGGCATCGGCGTTGCGGACTTCGATTGGTACATCAAGAATGTCATGCTGATGCCGTGGACCTTCGCCGAGCTGAAGGCGCTGGGCGAACGCGAATGGGAACGCAGCATGGCCTTCCTCGCGCTTGAGGAACATGAGCATAAGGCGACGCCGATGCCGGCGCCGGTGACGTCGCTCGAGGGGTTCGAGGCGCTTCGGCGTGAGGCGGATGAGGATCTGCTGCGCTTCCTGAAGGAACGACGGATCATGACCGTGCCCGACTGGCTGACGGTGCCGCCGCCCGAGGGCCCCTATGTCATGCCCGCCAACCAGGATCCGGCGGTGCCGGGGCCGTTCGACGCGCCGATCGACCGCAACTTCTTCCGCGAGGCGGAGGATCGCGATCCGCGCAGCCTGCGCGCGCACAACCTGCCGGGGCACATCTTCGACAGCGCCTATCGCAAGCGCGACACCCGGCCGATCCGCGGCGACGAGCGACTTGGGTTCATCGACAGCGGACGGCTGGAGGGCTGGGCCTTCTATCTGGAGGAAATGCTGCTCCAGTCCGGCTGGCTCGACGATCGGCCCAAGGCGCGTGAGATCCATTATGTGCTGCAGGCCAATCGCGGCGCACGGCTAAAGGCGGAGCTGCTGGCGCAGGCGAATGAATGGACGTTCGACCAGGCGCTCGAGTCACTCTCCGGTCGCACCCCGCGCTGGATGGAGAAGACCGACGACACCGCGATCTACGACATGGCGCTCTACCTGCGTCAGCCGGGACTTGGCCTGAACTATTATTTCGGGAAGGTTCAGCTCGAACAATTGCTGGCCGAGGAGCGGCTGGCCAAGGGCGATGATTTCGATCTGACCAAATTCCATGATCGGTTCATCCAGTCGGGTATCATTCCGATCGCGCTGATCCGCTGGGAAATGACCGGCAAGGACGATCAGGTTCGCACGATGCGCTGATCGCCGGAGCCCCGTCGATGATACCGGCGGGGCTCGGGACGAAACGAAGACGCCCGCGCTGCCAGGGGCGACGCGGGCGTTTCCTTGTCGGTTAAGCGAGCTCAGCGATACCGCCGACGCTCCAGGAAGAAGGCGTAGTTACGCGGGAACACCGCATTGGGCCGCTCCATCCCCAGCTCGGCCGCGGCGCGATAGGCAAAGTTGCTGTCGGCCAGCAATTCGCGCCCGATCGCGACCAGATCGGCACTGCCCGACGCGATCGCCTGCTCGGCAATTTCGGGCGTGACGATCAGCCCCACCGCCATGCTCGCGACGCCGCCTTCGGCACGGATGCGCCCTGCATGGGGCACGAGATAGCCGGGGGAGGGGGGGGCATCGGCCACGCCCGAGCTGCCGCGCACGCCGCCCGACGAACAGTCGACCACGTCGACCCCCGCCGCGCGCAGCGCCGCTGCCAGCCGCACCATGTCATCGACCGTCAGCCCGCCGTCGACGCCGTCGAACAGCGACAGGCGATAGAAGATCGGCATGCCCTCGGGCAGCTCGGCGCGCAGCCGCCGCACGATCTCCAGCGGCAGCCGGAACCGCCCGGCCTCGTCGCCGCCCCAGCTGTCGCTCCGCTGGTTGCTCAGCGGCGAGACGAAGCTGTGGATCAGATAGCCGTGCGCGCCATGCACCTCGACGAAATCGAAGCCAGCAGCGACCGCGCGCTGCGCAGCGGCAGCGAACGCATCGATGACGCCGGCAATCTCATCCTCGCTTAGCGCATGCGGCGTCGGCCAGCCATCGAGGAACGGCAGCGCGCTCGGCGCCACCGTCTGCCACGCGCGCGGGTCCGCCGGGTCGATCGGCTGCGCCCCGTCCCACGGCACCTCTGCGCTCGCCTTGCGGCCGGCATGGGCCAGCTGGATGCCGACGGCGGCACCATGATCGTGGTACAGCCTGGTGATCGTCGACAGCCCGGCGACATGATCGTCGGACCAGATGCCAAGGCACCCGGGCGTGATCCGCCCGTCCGCCGTGACGCCCGTCGCCTCGACCAGCGCGCCGCCCACGCCCCCCAGCGCGAACCGGGCGTGGTGGGCGCGGTGCCAGTCGGTGACGTGCCCGTCCTGCGCGACGTACTGGCACATCGGCGACAGGATGATGCGGTTGCGGAACGCCACGCCCCGGCACGCAAAGGGCGTGAAGAGGGCGGGCGTCTCGCTCACGCGGCGGTCCCGACGGTGTCGGTCTTGCGCGCGTCAATGTCCTTCATCAGCGCGTCGATCTCCTCGAAGATCGCGAGGATCGCGGCCAGCTTCTGCTTGCCCTCATCCCCCAGGCTGGCGAAGGTCGTCAGCGGCTGGCGCACATCGCCGACCGGATGGCCGACCGCAGCGGCCAGCGCCTTGGAATAGCATTGATGGCCATAGGTCGGGTGGCCCTCCGCGATGATGCGATCGGCGCGGTGCACCAGATGCTGGATCGCGGCGGCATCGCGCACGCGCCCTTCCTCCAGCAGCTCCCACATCCGTGTCGTCGAATAGGGCAGGTAGTTGCCGTAAGGGTTCACATAGCCGACCGCGCCTAGCAGGAAGCTTTCCACCGGACGCTCGCCGGCGAACACGTTCATCACCCCGCCGGTTTCCTCGACGATGTCGTACACCCGGGCGACGTCCATGCTCGCCTCCTTGATGTAGCGGACCTGCTCGAACGCGTTCGTCAGCCTGGCGATCAGCGCCGCGCTCATGTCGCGGTTCGACGTCACCGGATTGTTGTACACCATGATCGGCACGGTGACCGCGTCGCAGATGGCGCGATAATAGGCGAAGATCTCGTCGTCGGTCGGCGTGTAATAATAAGGCGGGATGATCATCAGGCCATCGGCGCCCAGCGCCTGCGCCTCTGCGCTGTGCGCGACGGCGTTGGGCGTATAGGCATCCATCGTGCCGACCAGCACGTCCATGCGGCCATCGACATGCTTCACCGTCTCCTTGACGATCGTGCGGCGTTCCTCGCGGCTGATGGTCAGGAACTCGCCCGTGGTGCCCAGCATGATGATGCCCGGCACGCCGCAGTCGATCTGCCAGTCGAGGAAGGAGCGAAGCGCGCCCACATCGACGGTGGCGCCATCGGTCGAGAACGGCGTGACCGCGACGGTGTAGCTACCGCGGAATTTCTTCATGAACCTGCTTTCTGTCTGGGGACGCATGACGGATATGCTTTCGTCATGCGATGCGATAAGCGAACACTTGTAACCATAGCGCCCAACTTTGCAGTGGCAAGATGGGAACGTTACGGTGTTGGTTAATAACGGGAGCATGCGCGTGGACGAGGTGATCGTGGTCGGCGGCGGGATCGCCGGATGTGCGACGGCCTATTATCTGGCGCGTGATGGCGTTGCCGTGACGCTGGTCGAACAGGCGGGGCTCAGCGGCCTGGCGAGCAGCGCCAATGCCGGGAGCCTTCACGCCCAGATCCCGCACGATCCCTTCCGCAATCTCGGCCCGGAATGGGCGCAGAACTATGCGCAAGCGATCCCCTTCTACATGGCGTCGCTCGACATCTGGCGCACGCTGGAGGCGGAGCTTGGCACCGATCTCGAAATCGGCTTCGGCGGCGGCCTGCTGGTCGGTGCGACCGAGGCGGAGATGGCGGAGATCGCGGCCAAGGCGCAGGTTGAGCGGGCCGCCGGGCTGCCGATGGAACTGCTCGACAGCCGTTCGCTGCGCGAACACGCACCCTATCTTTCCGAATCGCTGATCGGCGGCGCGCTTTGCCCGATCGAGGGGAAGGCCAATCCGATGCTGGTCGCCCCCGCCTTCGCCCGCGCCGCGCAGGCGGCGGGCGCGCAGATCGCCAGCTACAGCGGCCCAGCGGCGCTCCGGCGCGAGGCGGGGGCCTATACCGTCACCACCGACACTGGCCGCTACACCGCCGATCGGATCGTGATCGCCGCCGGCTCGGCCAGCGGCGCGCTGACGCAGTCGCTGGGCGTGACGCTGGGCGTTCAGGCCTTCCCGATCCAGGTGAGCGTGACCGAGCCGGCCGCGCCGCTGATCAAGCATCTCGTCTACAGTGCTGGCGAAAAGCTCACCATGAAGCAGACGCGCGCGGGCAGCATCCTGATCGGCGGCGGCTGGTCGGCGCGGCTCGACGCGGAGGGGCGGCCGGTGGTCGATATCGAAAACCTGGCGCAGAACCTGTCGCTCGCCCGCGCTGCGGTGCCGGCGATCGGCGGGCTGAAACTGGTGCGCAGCTGGGCGGCCTTCGTCAACGGCACCGATGACTGGCTGCCGATCCTGGGCGAGCTGCCCGGCGCGCCCGGCGTGTTCCTGAACTATGTGCCGTGGATGGGCTTCACCGGCGGCCCGGCGGCGGCGCGCGCGATCGCCAGCATGGTGCAGGGCAAGGCGCCCCCGATGGCGGCGCCCTTCGACGCCTTCAGGCCGCGTGCCGGATGACGGCACCGACAAAGGCACGCGTCCGCTCCATCTTTGCCGCGGTGAAGATCTCCGCCGATGTCCCGGTCTCCACCACCTGCCCGGCATCCATCATCACCACGCGGGTCGATATTTCGCGCACGAACGCCATTTCGTGGCTGACCAGCAGCATGGTGATGCCGTCCCCCGCCAGCGCGCGAACCGTGTCCAGCACTTCGCCGACACGCTCGGGATCAAGCGCTGAGGTCACTTCGTCGAGCAGCAGGATCTCCGGCTCGACCGCCAGCGCCCGGGCGATCGCCACCCGCTGCTGCTGGCCGCCCGACAGCTGATCGGGGTAGCTGTCGCCCTTGTGCCCCAGGCCGACCTTCTCCAGCAGCGCCATTGCGCGCTCCTCCGCCTCGCGCTTGGGCACGCCGTGCACCTTCACCGGCGCGATCGCGACATTGGCCCGCGCGGTCATGTTCTGGAACAGGTTGAACTGCTGGAACACGATCGACATTCGGCTGCGCAGCGCGCGCAGGCTGCGCTTGTCGGCATAATCGACCGCTGTGCCGCCGATGCAGACCGCCCCCGCCGTCGGCGGCGTCAGGCCGATCAGGACGCGCAGCAGCGTGCTCTTGCCCGATCCCGACGGGCCGATCAGGCTGACGACCTCGCCCTTGTCGGCGGACAGGGTAACGCCGCGCAGGACAGGGTTGCCGGCATAGCTGGCTTCAAGGTCACGGACGTCGAGATGGTGCAAGGCGGTTCTCCAGGCGCTTGGCGAGCAGGCCGAGCGGCCAAGACAGAAGGAAATAGAGGATCAGGACCGCGCCGAAGCCCAAAGTCGGCGGGAAGCCGCGGTTCACCAGGATCTTGCCCGAAAAGGTCAGTTCCACGACGCCTAGGTGCGAGGCGAGCGAGGTATCCTTGATGAACATGACGATGAAGGCGGTGGCGGGCGGCAGGATGATGCGCCAGCTCTGCGGCAGGACCACCAGCCAGAACACCTGCCAGGCGTTGAAGTTGAGCGCCTCGGCGCCCTCCACCTGGGTACGCGGCACGGAATCGAGGCCGGCGCGGATGATCTCGGACAGATAGGCGGTGGCATAAAGCGTGATCGCCACCGTCGCGATGCCGAGCAGCGACAGCTCCGGCGCGATGATCTGCGTTGCGAACAGCGACAGGATCAGCAGCACCAGGAAGGGCAGGCGGCGGAACGTCTCGACGACCAGCATCGCGGCGAACCGCAAGGGCGCCAGCGCCGGCGCGCGGGTGCGCCGCAGGACGGCCAGTCCCATGCCGAACGCAAAGCCGAGCGAGCAGCCGATCGCCGTCATCACGATCGTGCGCCACAGCGCGCCGAGCAGGAACAGCGCGACCCCCGGCGTGAAGAAGCGCGGCGCGCTTTCGACGATGGACTCGATCATGGTCAGGCCCCCGTGCGGACGCGGAAGAAGGTGCGCCCGAACCACGCCAGCGCCGCGGAGGCGATCAGGGTCAGGGCGATGTAGATGAGGCCCGCGACGGCGAACGTCTCGATCGTGCGCAGGCTCGTGGTACTGACGTTGATCGCGCGGCCGGTCAGTTCCTCGACGCCGAACAGCGCGGCCATCGAGCTGCCGAGCACCAGCACGATGAAGAAATTGGCCAGCGGGCGGTACACCGTGCGCAACACGTGCGGCACGATGACATGAGTCATCACGTCGCGGCGGTGGAGACCAAGGACGCTCGCCGCCTCGAGTTCCGCCGGCCGCACCGATGCGACGCCCGCGCGGATGATCTCGGTCAGATAGGCGCCGGCGTTCAGCGTCAGGCCGATGACCACCGCAGTGAAAGAGCCCAGTTTGATCCCCGCGTCCGGCAGCGCGTAATAAATGAGGAAGATCTGCACCAGCGCAGGCGTGTTGGTGAACAGCGTCACATAGCCGCTGACGAATCTGCGAACCGGCCCCGCCGCATAAAGCAGCGCCATCGCCCCACCGAGGCCGATCGAGGCGCCGATGATGAAGGCGAGGAACGCGATCTGCAGCGATATCGCCGCGCCGCCCAGCAGATAGGGAATCTGGCCGATCACCCCGCTGAAATCGAAGGCGTAGCCGCTGGTCTCCGCCTGCGTCGCGGCGGGACGATCGCGCAGCGCTGGCGCGATCTGCTCCTCGCCCACCGGCACGCTCATGTCCGCGGCATAATGGTCGCGCCACATGGCGGCGATGCTGCCGTCCTTGTGCAGCGCATGGAGCACGCGGTCGAGTTCGGCCTGAAGGCTGGCATTGCCCTTGGCGACGCCGATCCCGCACCAGGCGGCGAAGATGGGGTCGGGCAGGACGCGCCATTTGACCTCGGGATAGTTGCGCGTGAAGCCCAGGAAGAAATCGGTGTTCTCAATCAGCGCGTCGGCGCGCCCCTGCGCGATCGCGCGGATCGTGTCGGCGTTGCCGTCGACCAGCAGGCGGCGGGGCAGGGGCAGCTTTTCCTGCAGCACGCTGACCGACTGGTTGCCGCGCATGTTGACCAGCGTGATGTCGGGGCGGTTCAGATCCTCCCAGCGCTCCGCCTTCACGCGATCGGTGGTGATGACCCCCATCGCTTCCGAATGGAGCGGAATGGTGAAATCGATCAGCGCCTGGCGTTCGGGCGTGATGGTCAGCGCGCCCATCGACATGTCGATGCGGCCCGACACCAGGAACGGGACCCGCTGCGCGGCCTCGGTCGGCACCAGCGTCAATTTGACGCCGAGCGCGTCGGCGATGCGCCGCGCCACATCGACGTCGAAACCGGCGAGCCGGTTGTCGTCGCCATAGCTGCTCATCGGCGGGAAATTGGGGTTCACCCCGACGCGGATCTCACCCGATTGGCGGACATCCTCCAGCGTGCGCGCATGCGCCATCCCGCCTGCCACCACAGCAATCAGAAACGATAACATCCAGCACAGGCGCAGCACGGCAGCCCTCCCCGCTGCGTCGAATGACAATGACCCTCCGGCCAGTCAATGTTCTTCTGTCGAACTTTCGTTCTTTATGCGACCATTCGTTGCGGTAGCGACGATCTGATCGATCGTCGTCGGCTTGAACGGGGCGCGCGGCGCAAAGCCCGGCAGCGCGGTGGCCACGTTGCCCTCGCCGGCCGCTTTCAGGCGCGCTTCGATCACGGCGGCGCAATATCTTCCCCCGCACGCGCCCATGCCCGCGCGGGTCGCGCGCTTGATGGCCGAAATATCCCGCAGACCGGCCGACACCAGCGAATCCACGGCCGAAACAGTTACGCTTTCACACCGGCACAGCAGCGCGTCAGGCCGCAAATTCGGCAGCCCCACGGGCGCGTAGATGCGCCACAGCGCATCCTGGAACACACGATGCCGCCCCAACTCGCGGACCGCCTTCGCACGCTCCGCGGCGGCAACAGGTCGCCCGCCCAGCGCCTCCACCAGCGCCGCGCCGCCAAGCACACCCTGCGCCATCGCGATCCGCGCGCCGCCCAGTCCGCCGCCGTCGCCGATCACCTGAACATCCTCGATCGTGGTGTGCCCGGCATCGTCGCGCACCACCCGGATCGTGCCATCGGCGCTGCTCTCCGTCGCGCATCCCAGCGCCCGCGCCGCCTCCGCCTGCGGCAGGAAGCCATAGCCCAGGCACACCGCATCAACCGCGAACGACCGCTCGCTGCCGGGGACGATCGTACCGTCGGCATCGGTCCTCGCGACCGTGACCCTCTCCGCTTTGTCGAAGCCCTCGATCCCGGTCACCACATGGCCGTACAGCATCGGCACCTTCGCCCGGCGCAACGCAGCCAGCATCCCCGCGCCATCCATCACCAGCCTTGGTGCAGCCTTGGCCATGCGAAGCACATCGAGCGTGCGTCTGGGCCCCGGTGCCGGTGCAGCCTCGACCAGCGCCACCACCTCACATCCTGCGCGCAGCAATTCGCGCGCAACCTGAATGTTGAGCGGGCCATTGCCCGCCACCAGCACGCGCCGCCCCGGCGCGGTCGCATAGGCGCGCAGCAACGTCTGCGCCGCCCCCGCCGTCATGACGCCCGGCAGCGTCCAGCCGGGCACCGGCCACGCCCGCTCATAGGCGCCCATCGCCAGCACCAGCCGCTTCGGTCGCACCACCACCGCGCCTGCATCACCGGAAAGGCTGATCGACAGCTGCCCCGCCTCGTCTCGCGTGGCGGCCCACATCGTACGCCCATGCAGCAGGCGCGCGCCGGCCGCCAGTGTCTGCCCGATGAGCGCCCGCCCCTCGGCGGTCTGCCGATCGCTGCGCTCAGGATCGATCGCAAAGGCACTGGCCGGTTGCTTGAAATATTGCCCGCCCGCCATTGCGCGCTCGTCGGCGATCAGGACGTCGAGGCCGGCGGCAGCCGCGATGCGCGCGGCGGACAAACCCGCCGGCCCAGCGCCGACGACCAGCACGTCGGGGGTCTCCACCGTAGCCGCGCCGGGGGCGGGCATTATCGTCTTTTCGCCTGCCACGACGCGGGCAGGCGCCTGCTTGATCTGCTGGTCGGGCTGGGCCGGTGTCATGCAGGCAAGGCGGACCTGCCCATCTACCTCCACCCGGCATTCGCCGCATACCCCCATGCCACACCACATGCCGCGCGGCGCGCCGGTGGACGCCTCCCGCAGCGCCCGCTTGCCCGCCGAGGTCAGTGCGGCGGCGACGCTTTCGCCCGGCCACGCCTCGATCGTCTCCCCATCAAAGGTCAGCGCGAAGGGTGAGCCGCGGCGTTCCGCTCCGGGCAGGGTGATGCGCATGTCAGCGGATGTACGTCGCGCCGTTCACGTCGAGCGTCGCGCCCGACAGCTGCCGCGCCGCGCCGCTGGCGACGAAGGCGACGATGTTGCCGACTTCCTCAGGTGTGACCCATTCGCCGCTCGCCAAGGTGGCGTTGACCGCCTCCTCGCCGCCCTGGCTGGCGGCAAACTCCTCTGACAAGCGCGTGCGGACGACGCCGGGCGCGATGATATAGGCCTGGATATTGTCGCGAGCGTAGGCGCGCGCGATCGACTGGGTGGCGGATCGCACCGCCGCCTTCGACGCTCCGTAAGCGATGGTGGCCGGATTGGTGACGCCGCGCTGCGCTGCCCAGCTCGAAATGGAGACGATCGCACCACCTCCGGCCTGTTTGAAGTGGTTCACGGCCGCGCGCATCAGCCGCGCTGGCCCGCGCACGTTGACCTCCAACGACTGGTCCCACGCCGCCTCGAAATCCTCATCCGGCCCGTCGAATGCTCCGTTGAACGGCATCACCGCCGCATTGTTGACGAGCACGTCGATCCGCCCGCGCCACGCAAGCGCCGCATCCCACAGCGCGAGCGTCGATGCCCGATCCCCCAGGTTCGCGGAGAGCAGCGTCACGCGGTCTTCCGGAAAGCCGTCGACTGCCCGCCGCGCGCCGGCTTCGTCGCTGCCATAATGGGCGATCAGGTGCGCGCCGGCATCGAGCAGGATGCGCGCCGTTGCTGCCCCGATGCCCTTCGACGCGCCGGTCAGAAGGATGGTCTTTCCGCTAAGTGCTTCAGTCATGGTAGAGCCATATCGCCGCGAATTTTGCTCGTAAAGCGAACTTTCCGGCGCTATGCGAACATCAACAGTCGGGACGCAACGATCGTCCCGCGCGGAGGATTATGGCTTACGATACTGAATTGCAGTTGTTCGTGGACGGCGCGTGGCAGGGCAGCGAAGGACGCGATGCTCAGCCCGTGCTGAACCCGGCAAACGGCGATGCGATCGCGGCGGTACCGCTCGCCTCCAAGGACGATCTTGACCGCGCGCTGGATTCGGTCGGCCGTGGTTTCGTGACGTGGCGCAACACCGAACCTGCGCAGCGCGCGGCGGTCCTGCGCAAGGCGGCGACGCTGATGCGCGAGCGGGTGGAGGCGATCGCCACCTTGCTGACCACCGAGCAGGGCAAGCCGATCGGTGAGGCGCGCGGCGAAGTGGGCGCGAGCGCCGAGCTGCTCGATTTCTATGCCGCCGAAGCGACCCGGATCGAAGGACGCGTGCTGATGCGGCCGGCGGGTTCGCGATCGATCGTCATTCGCCAGCCGGTTGGTCCGGTCGCCTCGTTCACGCCGTGGAATTTCCCGGTCTATCTAATGATCAAGAAGCTGGCGCCCGCGCTGGCGGCAGGGTGCTCGGTCGTGGCCAAGCCGCCGGAGGAAACGCCCGGCTGTACCAGCGCTGCCGTTCGCTGCCTGCTCGACGCGGGTTTGCCGGGCGAGGTGCTGCAGCTGGTGTTCGGCGATCCGGACCTCGTCAGCCGGCACGTTCTGGGATCGCCGGTGATCCGCGCGTTGAGCTTCACCGGCTCGGTACCTGTCGGTCGCCACCTGATGAAGCTGGCAGCGGAAGATCTGAAGCGGACGACGATGGAGCTTGGCGGCCACGCACCGGTGCTGATCTTTGATGACTGCGATCTGGAGCGTACGCTCGACATGGTCGTGCCGCAGAAGTTCCGCAATGCAGGGCAGGTGTGCGTATCGCCGACCCGCTTCTACGTTCAGCGCAGCATCTATGAGAAGTTCGCCAACGGCTTTGCCGAGCGTACGCGCGGCGTGGCGGTAGGCAATGGCATGGATCCGCAGACGAAGATGGGCCCGCTGGCACATGGCCGCCGTCCGGATGCGATCGAGGCACTGGTCGACGATGCCGTGTCGCGCGGCGCGAGGGTGATGGCGGGTGGCGGCCGGATCGATGGCGGCTTCTTCTATCAGCCGACCGTGCTGGCCGACGTGCCGCTGGAGGCGGACATCATGTCGAACGAGCCGTTCGGCCCGGTCGCCCTGATCCAGCCGTTTGACACCGAGGAAGAGGCGATCAGCAGCGCCAATCGCCTGCCGTATGGCCTGGCATCGTTCATGTTTACCGAGAACGGACGCCGTGCCGCGCGTGTGTCGGATGCGATCGAGGCAGGCATGGTGGGCATCAACAGCTTTGCCATCAGCGGCGCGGATTCGCCGTTCGGAGGGGTCAAGCACAGCGGCTTCGGCAGCGAGGGCGGGCGCGAGGGGCTGGAGCCGTTCCTGAACGTCAAGGCAATCCACCAGGCCTGAGGCACGGCGATGCGCTCCAAGATCTACGACAGCCCGGCTCAGGCGCTGGAGGGCGTGCTGTTCGACGGTATGACCATCATGTCGGGCGGCTTCGGCCTGACCGGCAACCCGGAGAGCCTGATACCCGAGATCAGGGCCTCCGGGGTCCAGCGGCTGACGGTTATCTCGAATAACGCGGGCGCGAACAACTTCGGCCTGTGGATGCTGCTGCAATCGCGGCAGATCACGAAGATGATCGCGTCCTATGTTGGCGACAACAAGCTGTTCGAGCAGCAATATCTGTCGGGCGAGCTGGAGCTGGAGCTGACGCCGCAAGGGACGTTGGCGGAGCGCATCCGTGCGGGCGGGGCTGGCATCCCCGCCTTCTACACCGCAACGGGGGCGGGCACCCTGCTGGCCGAAGGCAAGCCGGCGGAGATGTTCGAGGGGCGGGACTATGTGCGCGAGACTTGGCTGCGCGCAGACCTTGCCATCGTGAAGGCGTGGAAGGCGGACCCCGCGGGCAATCTGGTGTTCCGCCGCACCGCGCGAAACTTCAATCCCGAGATGGCGACCGCAGCCCGAGTCACGGTCGTCGAGGTGGAGGAGATCGTGCCCGCCGGGAGCATCGACCCCGATCTGGTCCATACGCCCGGCATCTACGTCGACCGCATCGTCCAATGCACGATCAACGAAAAGCGCATCGAGAAGCTGATGACTCGACCCCGGGAGGTGGCGTGATGGCCTGGACTCGCGACCAAATGGCGGCGCGTGCCGCGCGCGAATTGCGCGATGGTGATTACGTCAACCTGGGCATCGGCATTCCGACGCTGGTGGCCAATCACATTCCGGCAGGGATCGACGTGATCCTGCAGTCGGAAAACGGCATGCTGGGCATGGGGCCATTCCCCTATGACGATGAGGTTGATCCCGACCTGGTCAATGCGGGCAAGCAGACGATTAGCCTGCTGCCGACATCAAGCTTCTTCTCCTCCGCCGACAGCTTCGCGATGATTCGCGGCGGGCATATCGACCTGACCATCCTTGGGGCGATGGAAGTCTCGGCGCGCGGTGACATCGCGAACTGGACGATACCGGGCGCGATGGTGAAGGGCGTCGGCGGGGCGATGGACCTGGTGGCCGGCGTGAAGCGCGTGATAGTGGTGATGGATCACGTGTCGAAGCACGGGAAGCCGAAGGTGCTGGAGAATTGCACCCTGCCGCTGACCGGCGCGCGCTGCGTCGATCTGGTGATCACGGACCGGTGCGTCATGCAATGCGGTGAGGAGGGGCTGACCCTGGTTGAGCTGGCACCCGGCGTCACGCGGGACGAGGTGCGCGCATGCACCGGCGCGCCGTTTCGCGAGCTTGCCGTCGCCTGATCCAGGCGCCGCGTGACCTCAGGCCTTGCGGTGGCTGCGCATCGCGAAACTGGACGTGATGCGCGAGACCCCCGGCAGCCGCGAGAGCACTTCGCGGTGGAAGGTCGCATAATCCTCCATGTCGGCGATCTGCACGCGGAGTAGGTAATCGCCCATCCCGGTGAGCAGGTACCATTCGCGAATCTGGGCATGTTTGCGCATCGCGGCCTCGAAGCGGGAGAGATATTCCTCGGACTGGCGCAGCAATTCGACCTGGACGATGGCGACCGTCCCCTCATCCGTATCGACGCCAGCGACCACGGCAGTGTAGCCGCGGATGACGCCCGATTTCTCCATGATCTTCAGCCGTCGAAGGCAAGCGGATTCCGACAATCCGACCTCCCGCGCGAGGGCCGTATTCGTGATCCGCGCGTTGAGCCGCAACTGGTTCAGGATGCGACGATCCACCGCGTCGAGCATGGTTGCAGAATCCTTCGAAGACTGAGCGGTTTTTGCTAATGAACACCATATTTCGCAACATCCGTCGCAGAAAGGAGCGGACATTTGCAGGTGCCGCATCCACCATGCGCGTAATAATGCCAAGGGCGATGACGCACGAAATGACCTTTTCCAGCGAGCTGACGATCGATCTGGACGCGCTCGCGGCAAACTACCGGAACCTGCGCGATCATGTCGCGCCCGCGCAATGCGGCGCCGTCGTCAAGGCGGACGCTTATGGCCTTGGCGCACGGCGCGCCGTACCGGCCCTGTACCAAGCGGGATGCCGGACGTTCTTTGTCGCGCAATTGTGCGAAGCAATCGAGCTTCACGACGTTCTTGGCGACGATTGCACGCTCGTGATCCTGAACGGGCTCGATCGGGGGGCAGAGGACCTCTGCGCAGACCATGGCTTCGTTCCGGCGCTCAATGCGCCCGGCGCGCTCCAGCGGTGGCGTGAGGCGGCGCGTCGGCGCGGGCAGCGTTTGCCGGCTGCGCTGCAGTTCGACACCGGGATGTCGCGTCTGGGCGTGGATGGCGCCACAGCGCGGCGGGTGGCCTGTGATCCGGGCTTTGCCACGGAGGTGGAGCTGCGGCTGGTGATGACCCACCTCGCATCGGCCGACGAGCCGGGTGCGCCGAGCAATGCCGCGCAATTGAGCACCTTCGATGCGCTTACCGCGCTATTCCCCGGCGTGCCGCGATCGATCGCGAACAGTTTCGGAAGCGCCTTGCCGGCGGCTTTCCACAATGACGTCGTGCGTGCCGGAATTGCCCTGTACGGCGTGCCACTGCCGCCGGGCGCGGCGGTGATCCAGCCGGTGGTGGGCCTGCGCGCGCGCATCCTGCAGACGCGCCAGATCGCTGCTGGCACCGGCGTAGGCTATGGGTTGACCTACACCGCACCGGATACGCGGCGGCTGGCGACGCTGGCCATTGGTTATGCGGACGGCTGGCCGCGCGCGCTGAGCAACCGGGGCGCTGCATGGCACGACGGCAAGCGACTGCCGATCGTCGGCCGGGTCTCGATGGACAGCATCATGGTCGATATTACCGCGCTGGACGAGGGCGCGCTGGGCGAGGGTGACCTCGTCGAACTGATCGGCCCTGGGCAGAGCCTGGACCAGGTCGCCGCGGATGCCGGCACCATCCCCTACGAAATTTTGACAAGCCTGGGCCGGCGGCACGCGCGCTTCTACAAGGAGCACGGCATGGCCACCGCCTGCATCGCTGGAGAGGTACGTTGAAGGTCGTCGTTCTCGGCGCCGGTGTGATCGGCGTGACTGCTGCTTACTATCTTCGGCAGGAGGGGCATGAGGTGGTCGTGGTCGACCGCCAGCCTGCCGCCGCGCTGGAAACCAGCTTCGGCAATGCGGGCGAGATTTCGCCCGGTTATGCCTCACCCTGGGCAGCGCCCGGCATCCCGGCAAAGGCAATCAAATGGCTGATGATGCGCCACGCGCCCTTGATCCTGCGGCCCAAGCTGGACCCGCAGATGCTGGCGTGGCTGGCGATGATGCTGCGCAACTGCACCGAGGAGCGTTACGCGCTGAACAAGAGCCGCATGGTGGGACTGGCGGAGTTCAGCCGCGATGAATTGCGCGCGCTGCGCACGAGCCTGGGCATCGCCTATGACGAACGGGCGCAGGGTACGCTGCAGCTGTTCCGTACGACCAAGCAGGTTGAGGGCAGCGCGAAGGATGTCGAGGTGCTTCGCTCCTACGGCGTACCATTCCAACTGCTGGACGCCGATGGCTGCGTGCGGGCGGAGCCGGGTCTTGCCTCGTCGCGGCACCTGATCGCCGGCGGCCTTCGTCTGCCCAATGATGAGACCGGGGATTGCCACATCTTCACGACCAAGCTTGCCGAGCGATTGGCGGCCGAGGGGGTGGATTTCCGCTGGTCCACCAACGTGGAGGCGCTGGAGCAGGCAAGCGGAGCGATTACCGGCGTTCGGACGAGCGCCGGGGTGATCCGCGGCGACGCCTATCTGGTGGCGATGGGCAGCTATTCGCCGCACGTCGTCGCGCCGGTTGGGCTGCGGGTGCCGGTGTACCCGGTCAAGGGTTATTCGATCACCGTGCCGATCACCGATACGACGCGTGCACCGGAATCGACGCTGCTGGACGAAACGTACAAGATCGCGATCACGCGATTGGGCGATCGGATCCGCGTCGGGGGCATGGCGGAGATTTCCGGATTTGACCGCTCGCTCCCCCCGCGCCGCGAGGCGACGTTGCTCCATTGCCTAAACGATCTCTTCCCGGGCGCGGCGGAAACGCGCGAGACCGGGTATTGGAGCGGGCTGCGCCCGATGACGCCGGACGGCCCGCCGATCATCGGCGCCACAAAGGTGAAGAACCTGTTCCTCAACACCGGCCACGGCACGCTGGGGTGGACGATGGCGTGCGGATCGGGCGCGGTTGCCGCGGCGATGATCAGCGGAAAGCAGCCGCCCATTCCCGTCGATGGGCTGGGCCTCGACCGCTACTGAAGGGAAGAAACGCGATGACGATTACCCGGATCGACCAGGATGGCCGGATGAGCCAGGTCGTGATTCACGGCCGTACCGTGTATCTGTCCGGCCAGGTGGGCAATCCCGGCGAGGACATTTCGGCCCAGACCCGGACAACTTTGGCCGAAATCGACGCACTGCTGGCCCTGGCCGGGACCGACAAGTCGAACCTGCTGCATGCGACGATCTGGCTGGCGGACATCGCCGACTTCGACGCCATGAACATGGTGTGGGAAGAGTGGATCGGCGGCGGCAATGCCCCGACCCGCGCGACGGGCGAGGTGAAGCTCGCATCCCCGGACTATAAGGTGGAGATCATCGCCACCGCCGCCCTGCCAGACTGACACGTCACGGCGCTGGCTTGGTCGGCGGATCAACGCAGGTCGACCTGAGCGCGCAGGCATGTAAGAGGGGCCAGACGATGCAGGATCTCGTTTGACCCTTCTTGTTCTTCTGGCGCTGCCGTTCGCAGCCGCAGTCGCGATCGGCCTGTTGGCGCGCTTTCCGCGCTCGGTGCACGTCGCCATTGCGGCGTCGGCCAGTGCGACCGGGCTGGCGCTGCTGCTGTCGCGTGCGCAGGAGGTTCTGGCAGGCGCGCCGATTGCGGTGCAGGTGCCGTGGGTACCGGCGCTCGGCCTCGACGTCAGCCTGTGGCTTGATCCGCTGGGGCTACTGTTCGCCGGGCTGATCCTTGGCATCGGCCTGCTCGTCGTCATCTATGCGCAAGGATATCTGGCGCGGGCGGAGGCGACGGGGCGGTGCCTGTCGTTCCTGATGCTGTTCCAGGGCGCGATGATCGGCATTGCCCTGTCGAGCAACCTGCTGCTGATGCTGATCTTCTGGGAACTGACGAGCCTGTCGTCGTTCCTCCTGATCGGTTTCTGGCGCGACCGGGCCGACGCGCGACAGGGTGCGCGGATGGCGCTGGCCGTGACGGGCGGCGGCGGGCTGGCGCTGATCGCCGGGGTGCTGCTGCTGGGGCAGGTCGCCGGCTCCTATGAGCTGCCCGCAGTGCTGGCTCAGCGCGAACTGGTGCAGCAATCGCCGCTCTACCCGGCAATACTGACGCTGATCCTGCTGGGCGCGTTCACCAAATCGGCGCAATTCCCGTTTCACTTCTGGCTGCCGCACGCGATGGCCGCGCCAACCCCGGTGAGCGCCTATCTGCATTCGGCGACGATGGTGAAGGCGGGCGTGTTCCTGCTCGCGCGGCTGTGGCCGGTGCTGGCCGGTACCGATTTGTGGTTCGCGCTGGTGGCGACCACCGGGCTGGTCACGTTGATCTTCGGCGCGAGCGTCGCATTGTTCCGTGACGATCTGAAAGCGATCCTGGCCTATTCGACGATCAGCCAGTTGGGCCTGATGGTGATGCTGCTCGGCTTTGCGACGCCCGCGGCGGTAGTGGCGGCGATATTCCACATCCTCAACCATGCCGCGTTCAAGGCTGCGCTGTTCATGAACGCGGGGATCGTCGATCACGAGACGGGAACGCGCGACATCCGTCGGCTGGGCGGGCTGGCGCAGTTGATGCCGCTGACCGCAGTTGGCGGCACGCTGGCTGCCGCGGCGATGGCCGGGCTGCCACCGCTTGGCGGGTTCATTTCCAAGGAAATGATGCTGGAGCAGAGCGCCCATACCGTGGCGTTGGGGCAGCCGTGGCTGGTACCGGCGCTGGCGGCGATCGGTGCGACGCTGTCGGTGGCCTATTCCTTGCGCTACGCCATCGGCCTCTATGTCGGACGTACGCGCACCGGCGATGTGCCGGCGCCGCATGACCCCGGCGCGCTGATGCTGGGACCCTCGCTGCTGCTGGCTGTCCTGGCGCTGGCATTGGGGCTGCTGCCGATGGCGATTGCCGGGCCGCTGGTGATCGAGGCCGCAGCGGCAGTGACCGGTGGCGCAGCGGTGAAAGTCGACCTTGCGCTTTGGCACGGGGTCAACGTCGCCCTGGTGCTGAGTATCGGTGCGGTACTGGTCGGTGCCCTGCTGTTGTCGGGTTATCCGCTGCTGGAACGACGCGTCCGGGCGTGGAAGACGCCAGATGCGAAGAGGCTGTTCGAGCATTGGCTTGAGGCGTTGATAGCCGCCACGCGGCGGATGACGCTCACCATCCACGCGCCGTCGCTGCAACGCGCGCTGCTGATGGTTTTCGCGGTCGCGGCGCTGTTCGCCGTCGATGGCGCCGGCGTGGCCGGCACGATCGTCACCGGCGACCGGGCGACAACGCCGGCGAGCATGACCGCAATCATTGCCTGGCTGCTGCTGCTGGTCGCGACGCTGGCGGTTGTCCTGATGCATCGGCAGCGGTTCCTGGTGCTGATCTTCATCAGCGTCATCGGGCTGGTGATGGCGCTGGCGTTCATCCATCTGTCCGCGCCGGACTTGGCGCTGACCCAGATCGCGGTCGAAGTGGTCACGATCCTTTTGCTGCTGCTCGCGCTTCACCTGATGCCCAAGACGCCGCGGTTGCTGTCGGGCAGGGGGCGGCGAGTGCGTGACGGGCTGCTCGGGCTGTTCGTCGGCGGCGCCGCTGGCGTGGGCGCCTGGGCGATCATGACGCGGGTGCAGGGCGACACGATTTCCGCCTTCCATTGGGCGAACAGCTACGCCGGTGGGGGCGGGACCAATGTGGTCAACGTGACCCTCGTCGATTTTCGCGCCTTTGACACGTTGGGCGAGATCATCGTGCTTGGCATTGCCGGGCTGGCGATCTTTGCGCTGCTAGAGCCGGCGGTGCGCGGCGTCGCGGGGCGGCGGCTGCGCGCGTGGCGCAGCGACATGCCGCATTCGCCCGAACGCCACCCGGTGATGTTCGTGATGGTGACGCGGCTGCTGCTGCCGATCGCATTGTTGGTCGGCATTTACATCTTCCTGCGTGGCCACAATCAGCCCGGTGGCGGGTTCGTCGCGGCGCTGGTGTTCGCCATCGCCATCCTGCTGCAATATCTGGCGTCCGGTTTCGACTGGACCGACGAGCGGCGAAAGATCGGCGAGCATCCGCTGATCGCCTTTGGCGTCCTGATCGCGGTGGCGACGGGGCTTGGCTCGCTCGCCTTTGGTGCGCCGTTCCTGTCGAGCAGCTTCGGCTATTTCCACCTGCCGCTGATCGGCGAGTTCGAGCTGGCGACGGCAATGCTGTTCGATACGGGCGTTGCCTGCGTGGTGCTGGGCGCGGTCACCATGGCGCTCGCGCAATTGAGCCATGTGGCGCAGCGCGCGGCACGCCAGCCCGACGACGGGGGCGCGGCATGAGCCTGGAATTCCTGGTGGCGACCGCCATCGCCGCGCTGGTCGCGGGCGGCGTGTATCTGTCGCTGCGGGGCCGCACCTTTCAAGTCGTGCTGGGCCTGACCCTGCTGTCCTATGCGGTGAACCTGTTCCTGTTCGCGGTCGGGCGGCTGATCGTCAATCGACCACCACTGTATGACAAGGCGGTGGCGGAACACACCGATCCGCTGCCCCAGGCGCTGGTCCTGACCGCGATCGTCATCACCTTTGGCATGACCGCCCTGGTGGTCATCCTGTCGCTGCGCAGCTTCCTCGAAAGCGGCTCCGACCAGGTCGATGGGCGGATCGAGCCCGACGAGATCGAGGACCAGCCATGACGCTGGCCGATCAACTGGTGATCGCGCCGGTGGTGCTGCCGGCGATCACGGCGGCGGTGGCGCTGCTGGTGATGCGTCGGCGCCGCCATCTGGGCGCGGGTGTCTCTTTGACAGGCTGCATCCTGTCGCTGCTGGCGGGCATCGTCCTGTTCGCGCAGGCGGCCGATGGGGTGATCCGCACCTATCCGCTGGGCAATTGGCCGGCACCGTTCGGGATCGTCCTGGTGCTCGATCGCCTGTCCACCGCCATGCTGGTGCTGGCGGGGGTGCTGGGCGTGATCGTGATGGTTCATGCGCTCGCGACCGGCGCTGATCGGCGCGGCTGGCATTTCCATCCCTTGTTCCAGTTTCAACTGCTGGGGCTGAACGGCGCATTCCTGACCGGCGACCTGTTCAACCTGTTCGTGTTTTTTGAGGTCCTGCTGATCGCATCCTATGGCCTGATGCTGCACGGGCAGGGCGCGGCGCGGCTGAAGGCGGGGGTGGCCTATGTCATCGTCAATATTGTCGGATCAGCGCTGTTCCTGATCGCGCTGGGCCTGCTGTACGGGCTGACCGGTACGCTCAACATGGCCGATCTGGCGCGGCGGGTGACGGAGGTGCCGCCTGGCGACGCTGGCCTGATGCGGGCGGCGGGGCTGCTGCTGACGGTGGTTTTTGCGCTGAAGGCGGCGGCGGTGCCGCTGCACCTGTGGCTGCCGCGGACCTATAGTGCGACCATGCCCGTCGTGGCGGCGTTGTTCGCGATCATGACAAAGGTGGGTGTCTATGCCCTGATCCGTGTGGTGCCGCTGATCTTCGGCGCCGGCGCAGGCGCAGCGGCATGGGTGCCGTCGCCCTGGCTGTTTCCCGCCGCGCTGCTGACGGCGGCGCTCGGCTTTGCCGGGGTGCTGGCGGCGCGGGGCTTGCGTGAGCAGGCGGCGTTTGCGGTAATGGGATCGACCGGCACGGTGATGCTGATCCTGTCCGACTGGACGCCGGTGACCACGGCGGCCGCGATATATTATCTGATGCATTCGACCTTTGCCGGCGCGGCGCTGTTCTTGGTCGCGGACGTGACGCTGCGGCTGCGCGGTCAATATGGCGAGGCGGCGGTCGCGGCCCCGCGCTTCGCGGGGCAGCAGGCGACGGGATTCCTGTTCCTGGCGGCGGCGATCGCGGCGGCGGGGCTGCCGCCCTTGTCGGGCTTCATCGGCAAGCTGCTGATGCTGCGTGCCACGGCGGACATGCCGGCCCAGGCTGCGATCTGGGCAACCATCCTTGTCACCACCTTGCTGGCGGTGATCGGGTTCGCGCGCACCGGCAGCACGATCTTCTGGAAGGCGGCGGCGCCGGGTGCGGCGGCGATCACCGCCGCGCCATTGTCGCGCGCCGCGTTTCTCGGGCCCGCACTAGCGATTGCCGCGCTGGTTGCGCTGACGATCGCGGCGGGCACGGCGAGCGGCTGGGCAGTGGCGGCGGCCGACCAGCTTTTCGACACGCAGGCCTATATCACGGCGACGCTGGGATCGGCGGACGGGCGATGAGGAAGCTGTTGCCCCATCCCGGCCTGTCGGCCCTGCTGCTCGTCATCTGGCTGTTAATGGCCAACACCCTGTCGGTCGGGGCGCTGGTGCTGGGCGCCGTCTTCGCGGTGGTGCTGCCGCGCTTCACCGCGCCGTTCTGGCCCGACCGGCCGAAGGTGCGGTTCGGCCGCGACCTGCTGGTCTATACGGCCATCGTGCTGTTCGACATCGTGGTGGCCAATTTCCAGGTCGCTGCTGTCATCCTGTTCCGCCGCAATCGCGACCTGCGCGCGCGCTGGCTGGTGATTCCGCTGGAGCTCGACACGCCCGAGGCGATCACGGTGCTGGCGGGGACGATCAGCCTGACGCCGGGGACGGTGTCGTCCGACGTGTCGGCGGACGGCCGCTTCCTGCTGGTCCATGCGCTGGATGTGCCCGATCCCGAAGCCGAGATCGCGCGCATCAAGCAGCGGTACGAGGCGCGGTTGCAGCGGGTGTTCGCATGATCGGGACGGCGCTCCACCTCGCCTTTGCCGCCGTGTCCCTGGCGCTGTTGTGCAATTGCTGGCGGCTGATGCGCGGTCCGGCGCTGGGCGACCGGATCGTGGCGCTGGACACGATGGTGATCAATGCGATCGCGATCATCATCCTGATCGGGATGATCGGGGAGACCAACGCCTATTTCGAGGCGGCGTTGCTGATGGCGATGGTAGGGTTCGTCAGCACGATCGCTTATTGCAAGTTCGTGCTGCGTGGGGACATCGTCGAATGAGCATGGCGGTGGAGGCCCTGATTGCCTTGCTGATCCTGCTGGGCGCGGCGTTCGTGCTGATCGGCAGCTGGGGGCTGGTGCGGTTGCCATCGACGATGGAGCGGCTGCATGGGCCGACCAAGGCGACGACGCTGGGGCTGGGCGCGCTGCTGATCGGATCGATGATCTTTTTCCAGGCGCGGCTGGGGGTGTGGACGGCGCACGAGCTGCTGATCTGCGTGTTCCTGTTCATCACTGCGCCGATCTCCGCGAACATGATCGCCAAGGTGCACCTGCACCGGCTGCGGACCGGGGCGATCGTCGAGCCGAACAGTATTGCGGGCGATCCGCCGCACCCGGGCGGGGAGGATGACTGGGCGACGTTCGGGGCGCCGCCCCCGGGCCCGGCGGCGACGGCGGCGGATCGATAGCGGAGACCATTGGCCTCGCCTGCGTCAGCGGCGGCCGCCTAGTGGAAAATTCCGGCCCGCAACGGTTCGAGATAGGCCTGCACCGCCGCGACCGGATCGCGCGCCTGCGCCCAGCGCCGCATGTCGGACGCCGCGCTGACCGCCGCCATGACCGTCTGGCTGGCGACCAGCGGGTCGACCGGGCGGATCGAGCCATCGGCAATGCCGTCCGCGATCGTGCCGGCGACGTGGCGGGTGAGCTGCCCGGCGAGCGCGAGCATGTCGCTGCGAAGCTCCAGTGGCAGCGCCTGATAGGCGCTCATTCGCAGCAGCGGGCTGTCGTCGGTGAACTGAAGGCCGATCAGCGACGCGAGGCTGATGGCGAGGCGCTCGCCCTCATCATGGCCAAGCCTGTCCCCTTCAGCCTGAGCCGCCTCGATCGTGTCGAAGGAGCGCCGGAAGCAGGCGAGGACCAGATCGTCCTTGTTGTCGAGATGGTGGTAGAAGCTGCCGGTGCTGACCCCCAGCTCGGCCGCGATCCGCTCCACGCTGGCGCCGGCATAGCCATGGGCGTTGATGAGACGGGTGGCGGCGGCGAGGAAGCGGCCCTGCGCGCTGTCCGCCGCATCCACCGGCAGCGGTTCGACGCTAACCGGCCAGGGCGCCGCGCCGCGCGCGAGGCCGTGCGCGAGGACGTCGTAGAGCCGCTCCTCCACCCGCGGGAAATCACGTGTCTGATAGCGGTCGATCCAGGCGGGGAGCCATTGCAGGCTGGCGGCGAGGTGAGTCGCGGCGATGGCCGAGCGCGATCCCGATGCCGGCGTGCCCGCAGGGGCGAAGAAGCCGCGGATGATCGCGAAGCTTTCGAAATAGGCCGCCTCCAGCGGCTCGCGGATTTTGGCGTCCAGCGCGCCGATGTCGGACAGGACGGCGAAGTCGCCGGCCTTCCCCTCGCGCGCGCGGCGATAGAGATCGAATTGCGCGGCGATCAGGTGGCGGACCCGCGCCTCGGCGGTCGGCTGGCGTGCTGCCTCCCGCGCCGTGTCGAGCGCCCAGTCGAGCGTTCGTTCGTAGCAGGCGGCGGCGAGCTGATCCTTGCGCTTGAAATAATAAGTCACGCTGCTGGTATCGAGGCCGAGCGCCCTGGCGACGGCAGTCAGCGTCATGCCGCGCGCGCCGTGGCGGTTGATCTGCGCCGATGCCGCATCGAGGATCTGCGAGCGCCGCTGCGTGAAGCGGGCGGTACGATCGTGATCCGAGGAGATCCTGCGTGTCACGGCACGAACATAGGCCATTTCGGCGCGTGGCACTACCCATAGCCATTATTGAAACTTGACAGTCGCGACAGTTCTTCCAAAACTGGTTACGGAGAGGAAGATCATGCGGCGGTACGCGGAACCATTCGCGCCGGCCATCGGTCAGGCATGCCGGATCGGGCCCATCGGGCCGTCGATCGGCGCAACGATGCCGCGAGGCATCGGCCACCACGCGTGTGATCCTTCACTCTTTCGTCTCGACCCTTCGGCATCGAACATCCTGCGGCGCACAAGCAGGTGGCGGTGGCTGGCGTGGTCGACGACGGCATCCCGCATCGCGCGTCCGAATGGCGCGGTGAGCCCCTCAATACATGGAAACGAGAAGCTGATGACCTTGGTCTAGCGGACACGGGAGCGACGCGAGCGCCCCCGGCCGCCTCTTTCAGGAGGAGGAACGGCGATGAAGGCGAGGATGCGGGCAGGCGCGACAGCGATCGCGCTGCTGAGTGGGCATGCGGCGGCGCACGCGAGCGAGCAAGGGGGCGTGCAGGCGGTTCCCCCGAGCGACCCCGGCAATCCCCCGGCGCCAGGAGGCGTTGCCGGCGCTCCACAGGCTGGGCCACAGGCGGGGCCACAGGCGGGGCCACAGGCGGGGCCGCCGGCGCCATTCGATCTTGCGACAATCAACGACATCGTCGTCACCGCGCAACGCCGGGCCGAAGCGATCCAGGACGTGCCGATCGCGATCAGCGTCTTTGAATCGAGCGACCGCGACCGGCGCGGCATCCGGTCGATCCAAGATTTCGCGAACTTCACGCCCGGGCTGACCTTTTCATCGTCGCTCGACCGGCTGTCGCTGCGCGGCATCGGGCGGCTGACCAACACGATCGGATCCGACCCCGGCGTCGCGATCTACAATGACGGTTTCTACACCGCGTCCAATGCCGAGGCATCCAAGACGCCGATGTTCGTCGAGCGGGTGGAGTTCCTGCGCGGGCCGCAGGGAACGCTCTACGGCCGCAACTCGGTGGGCGGTGCCATCAACGTCATTTCAAAACGGCCTACGGAAGAGCAGGCCGGAGAGTGGCGCTCGTCCGTCGATAATCTGCAGCTGGTATCGGAAGGGTATCTGTCGGGGCCGATCGTGGGCGGGCTGAAGGCCCGGCTGTCCGCGCAGGTCACGCGGGCGACGGGGTCGCGGTACGAGAATATCGCGCGCACCGCGACGTCCCGCGACGAGGGGTTCGTCAATCGCTTCTTCCTGGAAGGTCAGCTTCAGTATGATTTTTCCGACACCACGCAGTTGTGGCTGAAATACAGCCATGCCGAGTGGAACGACAGCAATCCGATCGGCGCGCAGGTCAGCCCCTATGTCACCAATGACATTGACGGGGCGACGGACAGTTCGCTGACCCCGGCAGCGGCATTCGGCTATGGTGTTCCCAATCCATCGGTCACCGACCCGCGGCGGATCAACAGCAACACGCTGAACCAGTCGCTGCTGAGCGACAATCATACCATCGTCGCGAACTTCACCGCGGATATCGGCGGCGTGGCGCTGAAATATGTCGGGGGGTACACACAGTATAAATATCAGGCGTTTGCCGACCTGGATTATACCGCCAACCAGCTGGTGGTGACCAATTTCGGTTCTGCGCCGATCCCGGCATTGGCGCCATTCGGGCTGGCCAATGCGTTCCGTACCTATTCCTACAATGCAACCTATGTGCAGGATTATCAGGAAGACAAGAAGTACTACACCAACGAGCTGACGTTATCCAATGCGACGCAGGGGCGGTTCAACTGGATCGTCGGCGCGTATCAATTCCACGAGAAATACTTCCAGCCAGTCACCTGGTTCGTCGATGGCGACAATAGCGACACGCTGAGTCAGCGGATTGCGGCGCCGATCTGCGTTGCGCCGGGGACCTTCGCGATCGTGCCCAATTGCCCCACCAACCCGCGGCGCGCCTTTTACGAGGGGTCGGGGGATTTGCGCACCGATGGCCTCGCGGGGTTTGGCCAGGTTGATTACGAGCTGGTCGATGATCTGAAGGCGACCGCTGGCCTGCGCTATTCCTGGGACAAGAAGCGCGGGTTCGAAAGCTATCGCGTGATCCAGTGGCAGCCCGCGGGCGCGGCGACCTATTGCACGCTGACGCCGGGGGCGGATGCGACCGTCGTGGGGCTGGGCGCGTGCGGCGCGGCGGCGGCGGCGCAGGACCTCACCCGCTTCCTCCTAAACCTGCCCGGTGTTGGGGCGGCGACGCGCGAGCTGGAGGATAGCTGGTCGGGCTTTTCCTGGCGGCTGGGGCTCGACTGGAAGGCGAACAACGACACGCTGGTGTTCGGCAGCTACAGCCGCGGCCTGAAGGCGGGCGGGTTCAACCTGGGGAGCTATGCCGACAGCCCGGTGGTCGACAAGGAGATCGTCGACGCGTTCGAAGTGGGCGTGAAAAGCCGCCCGCTGTCGTCGCTGATGCTGAACGTCACCGGTTTCTATTACGACTACAAGAATGCGCAGATTCCGATCGTGGTGGTGCGGCCGGGATCGACGCTGACCACGACCAATTTCTTCAACATCAACAAGTCGCGGTCGTGGGGCATCGAGGTGGAGAGCGCGTGGAACGTCACGCGGTCGCTGGAAATCTCCGCCAATTATTCGTTCAACGACACCAAGATCTTGCGTGCCCCGCGGCGGTTCGACGATGAGGGGATGCCGGGCAACATCCTGGAGGACATCACCGGCAACCGGTTGCCCGCGGCATCGAAGCACAAGGTCGCCATTTCCGGCCTCTACGATATCGAGGTGGGCGCCAACGACCACATCTTCCTGGCGGCGAGCTACGCCTATCGGTCGGACGCTTATTATTCGGTGTTCGAAAGCCCGATCAGCCGTGCGCCGGGGTGGGACCAGGTCGATGCGCGCATCACCTACACACGGCCGGACGATGGCATCACCGTGATCCTCTACGCCCGCAACCTGTTCGACACGCTGGGCTATGACGGTGCCTTCTCGACCGGCGCGGGGACCAATTACCGCCAAGTCTACAGTTACACCTTCCCCCGCCAGGCCGGGGTGGAAGTGCAATTCAGGTTCTGAAGTTCCGCAGCGGACGCCCCAGCATGGGGGCGCCGCTGCACGGCATGGCAAGCCTGGGGCATCCAGGCGCACGGTAGGAGAGGATCATGGCCACCATTGCAGCCGGCGTGGCGGAGACACCGAGACGGCCTGCGCCCGCGTCCCTGCCGTTGTCGACGAAGGTCGCGCATGGGTCCGGCGCGATTGCGGGCGGATCGATCATCTACCTCAGGTCGCTGATGCTCCTGTTCTACAGCCAGGTCGTCGGGCTGGAGGCGTGGACGGTGAGCCTTGCGCTGGGCATCGTCATCGCCTTCGATGCGGTGTGGGACCCGGCGATCGGGCATTTTTCCGATACCCTGCGATCGCGCTGGGGGCGGCGGCACACGTTGATGTTCGCCGCACCGATCCCGACCGCGATCCTGTGCGCGATGTTGTGGAACCCGCCGGTCGGCATGTCGCCCGGCATGACCTTTGCCTGGCTGCTGGCGTGCGCCATGCTGCTGAACCTGTGCTACAGTTTCTTCGAGGTGCCGGCCAATGCGCTGACGCCGGAACTGGCGCCGGGATATCATGTGCGCACCAATCTGGTCGCCTGGCGCTGGGTGCTGGGCACGGTGGGGGCGATGATCACCGCCTTCCTTGGCCTCGGCTGGTTCCTGTCGCCCGAGGCCGGCGCGGTCGGGCAGCTGGTACGATCAGGCTATGGCAAGCTGGGGATTGCGTCCGCGCTGCTGATGCTGACCGCGATGTTCGTCAACGCATTCGGCACGCGGCGGTACCGCAGCGTCCTGTACGAGCCGCCCGAGCGCACCGGCGGGTGGCGCCAGTCGCTGCGCGAGGCGGCGGAGACGCTGCGCAACCGGAACATGGCTGTGGCGGTGATCGCGGGGGCGCTTGCCGGCATCGGCTTTGGCATCCGTACCGTGCTGGAAGCCTATGTCGCGACGTTCATCTGGGGGCTGCCGGCGTCGGCCTTGCTGCTCACCACGGTCGCGGGGTTCGTCGCGACGCCGTTCGGGGCCATCGTCGGCGCGATGCTGTCGCGGCGGTTCGGCAAGAAGCCGGCATGCATGGGGCTGTTCTTCGTAGGGACGATCCTCGTCAACACGCCGCTGCTGCTGCGGCTGTCCGGAATGTTTTTCGACAATGGCGATCCGCGGCTGCTGCCGACGCTGATCGGCTTCGCCTTCTCCTCGGCGGTGCTCTATTATGGTGGGTTCATCCTGGTCAGTTCGATGATCGCGGACATCGTGGAGGATGCGCAGGCAAAGACCGGGCGGCGGTCGGAGGGGCTGATCACGGCGGCCGACCAGTTCATCCAGAAGCTGATTACCGCGATGGGAACGGTGATGGGCGGCATGATCCTGACGCTGATCGCCTTTCCGCCCCGCGCGCTGCCGGGGCAGGTGCCGGCGGAAACGCTGGCGTCGCTTGGCTGGACGTTCCTGACATTGGTCACGGCGCTCAGTTTCCTGTCGATCGCGGTGTGGAAATTCTACCGCATCGACCGCGCGGGGCATGAGGCGCGGCTGAGCGCGCTCGATGTGCCGGAGGCGCGGGGAATCTAGGGAAGAGAAACCCTGACTCAGGTTAAAAGCGCAGGCGGGATGCGGAACCGGGATGCGGCGTCACGGCTTGTTCCGTGACGCAGAAACGATAGCCGCCAGGAGGCAATCCGATGGCCGACCCCGACACGCGCATCTATGGCATGGCGGATTCCTCCAACCACCAGGCGCCTGGCGACAATGGCATGCGCGGTGAGGGCGCGGCGGATCGCGCGGCACCGGGCTATCACCGAACGGTCGACACGGTGGACGAGGTCATTGTCGTCGAGGAGGTGTCCGGCGTCGCCTATGCCGAAGCGCTCCGCCCGGCGCCGGGCGGTCGCGATCGGGCCCGGGAGACGCGCAGCACCATGCTGCCGTGGATCCTGGTCGCGCTGGTGCTGGGCTATGCCGCCGGACGCCTGCGCCGCGAGGAGGATGACGAGGACGATCGTCGCGACCAAGTGGCCTCCGCGCCGCCCGCGGCACTGGCCCGGCCAGCGGGCGAACAGGGCGGCTTCAGCCAGGTGCGCGACGCTGGGCCCGAGGCGATCCGCGATCCGCAGCCGCGCTGGTCCGAAGTGGACGAGGCGTCGGACGAAAGCTTCCCCGCGAGCGATCCGCCGTCCTTTTCGATGCCGGGGCGCTGATCCCGCCGATCAGGACGTGGCGGCGTCGAACAGCGGCAGATCCTGGGGATCGTCGCGGGCGGCAGTGTCGAAGTTCGAGACGGTGACGCCGACCAGCCGGATGCCGGTTTCGGGCGGGTAGATCGAGCGGACGAGATCGAGGCTGGCGCTGACCAGCAGGTCGCGGCTGTCCACCACCTGGCTGTGGCTGCGGCTGCGGGTGATCTGGCGAAAGCTCTGGAACTTGATCTTCACGGTCACGGTACGGCCGAAGGCCTGCGCCTTTTCGCACCACGCCCAGACGTCGTCGGCCATGCGGATGATGCCGGCCTCAATCTCCTGCGGGTCGGTGAGATCGCGGTCGAAGGTGGTTTCCGAGCCGGAGGATTTACGCACCCGGTTGGGATTGACCGGGCGGTCGTCGATGCCGCGTGCGATGGCATGATACCAGTCGGCGGAACTGCCGAAATGCCGTTCTAGGAAGTCGCGCGACTTGGCGCGCAGGTCAGCGCCGGTTTCGATGCCGAGCCGCTTCATCTTTGCGGCGGTGACGGGGCCGACGCCGTGAAAGCGCGAGACGGGAAGCGTTTCGACCCAGGCGGCGCCCATGTCGGGCGTTACCGCAAACTGGCCGTTCGGCTTGCGATGGTCGGAGGCGAGCTTCGCTAGAAACTTGTTGTACGATACGCCGGCCGAGGCGGTGAGGCCGGTTTCCTCCAGGATGCGCGCGCGGATTGCCTTTGCGGTGGCCCAGGCGGTGGGGAGGCCGGCGCGGTTCTCGGTTACGTCGAGATAGGCCTCGTCGAGCGACAAGGGCTGAATGAGGTGAGTGAATTCGGCGAAGATCGCATGGATCTGCCGCGAGACGGCCTTGTACACGTCGAAGCGTGGCGGGACGAAGATGAGGTCGGGACAGCGGCGGAGCGCCGTGACCGAGGGCAGTGCGCTGCGCACGCCAAAGGCACGCGCCTCGTAGCTGGCGGCGGCAACGACGCCGCGCGCCGCGGCATGGCCGACCGCGACGGGACGGCCGCGCAGCGCGGGATCATCGCGCTGTTCCACCGACGCGAAAAAGGCGTCCATGTCGACATGGATGATCTTTCGAGTCGGACCGCCGGACATGCGGCACGCCATAGCAGCGTGGGAACGGACAGGGAACGATGATCGTCGCGCGGGGCGCGTGCCTCAGTCGCTGCGCAGCCCCTCTCCGGGGGAGGCGCGCAGTGCGGGCAAGCTGCTGAGCACGCCGATGCCGAGCGTCGCGACGATCGCGGCGCCAAGCGTCAGCGCGACCACGAGCGGGTCGGGCGCCCATGTCAGATCGAGCACCTGGGTGACGACGTACCAGCCCCCCGCCATGCCAATGAGCAAAGCAACCCCGGCGAGCAGGAAAGCGAGGAGGGCATATTCCAGTGCCTGCCCGGTGAGGAGCTGCGCGCGGCTGCCGCCCAGCAGCTTCAGGATGATAGTGTCGTATCGCCGCGATTGTCCCGAGGCGGTTACCGCGCCGATGAGGACGACAATGCCGGCAACGACGGTGACGGCGGCCGCGGCGCGGATCGCGATGGCGACGCGGCCGAGCAATTCGCTGATCTGGCCGATCACGTCGCCGGTGCGGAGCATGGTGACGGAGGGGAGCGCGCGGGCCACTTCACCCGCGATCGCGCCGTCGCGGCCGGCGGGGGCATAGACGCTGGCGAGGATGCCGTGGGGCGCTTCCTCGATATAGCCGGGGGAGAAGATCAGGGCGAAGTTGAGGCCGAGCCCCTGCCAATCGACCTTTCGCAGCGCGGCGATACGGGCGGGGACATCGACGCCGAGCACCGCGACGGTGATCGTGTCGCCGACCTTCAGGCCGAGCTGCTGCGCGGCGCGATCCTCCAGCGAAATGAGCGGCGGACCGCGATAGTCGCGCGGCCACCATGTGCCCGCGACCACGCTGTTGCGCGGCGGCACGGTGGCGGACCAGGTGATGGTGCGGTCGCCGCGGACGATCCATGCATCCTCCGGCAGGTTCTTCATGTCCGCCACGCGTTGCCCCTCGAGCGCGACGATCGAGCCGCGCAGCGAGGGCACCGCCTCGATCGTCGCGGCAGGGGCGGCGCGGCGGACGGCGGCCCGGAAGGCAGGTTCATCCTCCGGCTGCACATCGATGGCAAAGAAGCGGGGGGCCTTGGCCGGCGCGGCGCTGGCGAGCTCGTTCGACAGGCTGGTGTCGATGACGGCGAGCGCCACGAACAGGGAGAAGCCGAGGCCGAGCGCAACGACCAGCCGGTCGGTCTGAGCACCCGGACGATAGAGATTGGCGAGCGCCAGCCGGAACAAGGGGCGGCGCGGGCGGGGAAGGCGGGACAACGCCGCGCGCAACGCGATCCCGAGCAGCCAGAGCAGCGCGAGCACAGCCCCGGTTGCGGCGGTGAATCCCAGGGCGATCGCGCGGTTGCTGGCGGTCAGCACGGTCAGCGCGACGAGCAGGGCAAGGACGACGCCCATGCCGGCGAGGACGCGGGGCGACGGCCGCGTCACGCTGCCGATGGCGTCGCGCAGCAGGCTGGCCGCCGGGACCGAGCGCGCGCGCGCAAGCGCGGGCAGCGAGAAGAGGAGGGCAACGAGCAGGCTGAGGCCAGCCGCGACCAGCAGCGGCGCGGGATAGATGCCGAGGCGTGGTGGCACCGGCAGCGCGTCCCCGGCGAGCTGCGCGACCAGCCACGGGATCGCGGTGCCGAGCGCCAGGCCGGCGACCACCGCCAGCAAGGCCACCAGCCCGAGTTGGATCAGGAACACCGCGGCGATCGTGCGCGAATGCGCGCCCAGCACCTTCAGCGTGGCGATCATCCGGCTCTTGCGGGCGAGATAGGCGCTGACCCCGCTGCCGATGCCGATGCCGGCGATGACCAGCGCGGCGAGGCCGACGAGCAGCAGGAACTGGCCCAATTGGTCGATGCTGCGCTTCACATTGCCGGAGGCATCCTCCGGCGTCCGCGCGCTCCACCCCGCGCTGGGGTAGCGGCGGGTGACGGTGTTGCCGACCGATGCCGGATCGAGGCCGGGGCGCAGCAGGATGCGGGTGCGCGCCTGATAAAGGCTGCCGGGTTGGAGCACGCGGGTGGCGTCGAGCCCCGCCATGTCAACCAGGGCGGTCGGCCCGAAGCTGAACCCGAGGGCGTCTGGTTCGTCGGCGATCAGGCCGATGATGCGCATCGGGGCGGCGCCGATCCGGACGGTGTCGCCGACCTTCACGTTCAACCGCTGCGCCAGTGCGGGGGCGATCGCCACCTGGTTGCCGGCAGGGCGTGGGCGCAAAGCCCCCAGCTCCAGCGTGAAGCGGCCGATCAAGGGCCAGGCATGGTCGACGGCGCGCAGGTTGATCAACGCCGGGGTGCCGCCGGTGAGCGGCTGGGCCATGGTGTTGACGGCAATCGTCTCCGACGTTCGGCCGAAGCTGGCGAAGGCGGCGTTTTCCTCCACGGTGGCGCGGCGCTGCGACACGCGCAGTTCGAGGTCTCCGCCGAGCAATTGGCGGCTTTGCGCGTCGAGCGCGCCGGTGATCGAGGCCGACAGCGACCCAATGCCCGCCAGCGCGGCGGTGCCGAGGAAGAGGCAGATCAGCAGCAGCCACAAGCCGCGGCCGCCGGCGCGCAGATCACGCAGCGCGAGCCGCCAGGCGTTGGTCATGCGGCGGCGTTGTCGCTGACGATGCGACCGTCGGCCAGGGCGATCACGCGTCCGCAGCGCGCGGCGAGCGCGGGATCGTGGGTGATGACGAAGAGCGTGGTGCCGGCGGCGGCATGGCGCGCGAACAGCAGGTCCATGATCGCGGCGCCTGTCGTGCCATCGAGATTGCCGGTCGGCTCGTCCGCGAAGAGGAGCGCGGGGCGCGGGGCGAGTGCGCGGGCGATGGCGACCCGCTGCTGCTCGCCGCCCGACAGCTCGGCGGGATAATGGGTCAGGCGATGGCCCAGGCCGACGGCGGTCAGTTCCTCCTTGGCGCGGGCGAACGGCTCCGCCATGCCGGCAAGTTCCATCGGCACGGCGACATTTTCGAGCGCGGTCATCGTCGGCAGCAGGTGGAACGCCTGCAGGATGATGCCGATGCGGCCGCGCCGCGCGATTGCGAGCTGATCCTCGCTCAGCCGGTCGAATTCGAGCCCGGCGACGCTGACGCTGCCGCCGGTGGGCCGTTCCATGCCCGACAGGAGCGCCATCAGCGACGATTTGCCCGATCCGGACGGGCCGAGCAGCGCGACGCTTTCCCCTTGCCGCACCGTGAGGTCGATACCGCGCAGGATCTGCGTGCGGGCCGGCGGACGGCCGAGCGCCAGCGTCAGATTGCGCGCGTCGATGACGATGGTATCGCCGGGTCTGCCGTCCGGGCGGTCATCCGGGCTGGCGCCGGTCGGCGAAGGAGAAGCGGATGCTGTCACAATGGCGCGGATACAGGGCGATGATGGCCGCTGTCCAATCCCCGGCTGTCGCATTGCTGGCCGTCCCGTTGCTGATCGCGGGCGTGCTGCTGGTGGCGACGCCGGTGCGGGCGGAGCGGCTGGTCTGGGCGTTCGGCGACAGCCTGACGGCCGGCTATGGCCTGCCACCGGCGCAGGGCTTTCCGACGCGGCTGGAGGCGGCGCTGCGCCGGTCGATGCCCGACGTAACGGTGCGCAATGGCGGCGTCGCCGGCGACACCTCCGCGCAGGGACGGGCGAGGCTGGCCTGGGGATTGCGCGGGTTGAAGCGCAAGCCGGACCTGGTGATCGTCGAGCTGGGCGCCAACGACATGCTGCGCGGCCTGCCGCCCGCCGCGACGGAGAAGAACCTCGACCTGATCCTGACCGAGCTGAAGCGGCGCGACATCCCGGTGCTGCTGGTCGGGATGCGCGCGGCGCCGAATCTTGGCAGTGATTATCGGCGTGCCTTTGAGGGGCTGTATCCCCGGCTGGCGCGCAAGCATGGCGTGCCGCTCTATCCGTTCTTCCTGGAGGGCGTGGCGGGCAACCAGGCGCTGTTCCAGGCGGACGGGCGGCACCCCAATGCGCGCGGGGTTGAGATCATCGTTCGCCGCATCGTGCCAGCGGTGCGCCAGGCCCTGCCGGCCCGGCGCAGCGCCGCCACGCGTCGCTGAAGCGTCGCCGGTCAGGCGACCGCCGGCAGCTTGTCGAGATATTTGTCGAGCGTGAGCGGGTAATCGCGCACGCGCACGCCGGTGGCGTTGTAGATCGCGTTCGCCACCGCCGCGCCGACGCCGCAGATGCCGAGTTCGCCGACGCCCTTGGCCTTCATCGGATTGGCCTTGTCATCGGCCTCGTCGAGGAAGACGACCTCCTGATGCGGGATGTCGGCATGGACCGGCACCTCGTAGCTGGCGAGATCGTGGTTGACGAAGAAACCGAAGCGCTTGTCGACGGCGAGCTCCTCCATCAGCGCCGAGCCGACGCCCATCGTCATCGCGCCGATCACCTGGCTGCGCGCGGCCTTGGGATTGAGGATGCGGCCCGCGGCGCAGACCGCGAGCATGCGGCGGACGCGGGTGACGCCGGTATAGGCGTTGACGCCGACCTCGACAAAATGCGCACCGAAGGTCGACAATTGCCATTCGTCGTCGAGCTTGCCGAACTCGATCTTCTCATCCGCGACCAGCTCACCCTGAGCGGCGGCATCGCGCAGCGCGGCGGCGCGATTGCCGCTGGTGACTCGGCCGGCGTCGAACACCGCATCGGCCGAGTTGAAGCCGAGCCGCTGGGCGACCTGCTCGCGCAGTTTCACGCAGGCGGCGTACACGCCGGCGGTCGAGTTCGCCGCGCCCCATTGCCCGCCCGACCCGGCCGAGACGGGGAAGGAGGAATCGCCCAGTTTCACCACCACCGCCTCGGCCGGCACGCCCAGCATCTCGCCCGCGGTCTGCGCGAGGATCGTGTAGGTGCCGGTGCCGATGTCGGTCATGTCGGTTTCGACCGTCACGATGCCGTCCGGCGACAGGCGCACACGCGCGCCCGACGTCATGTTGAGGTGGTTGCGGAAGGCGGAGGCGACGCCCATGCCGATCAGCCACTGGCCATCGCGCACCTGCGCCGGCTTCGCCTGGCGGCGGTCCCAGCCGAAACGCTGCGCGCCGTCGGTGAGGCAACGGACGAGTTGGCGCTGCGAGAAGCGGCGCTGCGGTTTCTCGGGATCGACCTGCGTGTCGTTCTTGATGCGGAAGGCGACGGGATCCATGCCGAGCTTCTCGGCCATTTCATCCATCGCGATCTCCAGCGCCATCATGCCCGGTGCCTCGCCCGGCGCGCGCATGGCATTGCCCTCAGGCAGATCGAGTACTGCAAGGCGCATCGCGGTCATGCGGTTGGGGCCCGCGTAGAGCAGCTTGGTCTGCTGCACCGCCGTCTCCGGGCCTCCATCGGGCAAGTCGCCCGAGCCGCTTTCATGGGCGATCGCGGTGATCGTGCCGTCCTTCATCGCGCCGATGCGGACGCGCTGATGCGTGGCGGGGCGGTGCGTGGTGTTGTTGGCGATGAGTGGGCGTTGCAGCGCGACCTTCACCGGGCGCTTCGCCGCGCGCGCGCCGAGCGCGGCCATCACCGCGTCGGCGCGCACGAACAGCTTCCCGCCGAACCCGCCGCCGATATAGGGCGAGATCAGGCGGACCTTGTCCTCCGGCATGTTGAGCGTCAGCGCGACATCACGCTTGCTCCAGGCGATCATCTGGTTCGATGTCCAAAGGGTCAGCTCGTCGCCGTTCCACACTGCGATCGAGGCGTGTGGCTCCATCATCGCGTGGCTGTGATCGGGGGTGTGATATTGGGCGTCGAGCTTCACCGGGGCGGCGGCGAACCCCTCCTCGAACTTGCCGACGCGCTCCACCGGCGAGCTGCCGCTGTTCGGGCCGCCCGACCCGCCGACGAGCGGCGCGACCTTCAGCTGTTCGGTGAGGTCATAGCGGCCATTCGCGCGGGCATAATCGACCCGTACCAGACCGGCTGCGGCACGCGCCTGTTCGAAGGTTTCGGCCACCACCAGCGCGACCGCCTGATGGTAATGTTCGACCTCGGGGCCGGCGAGCAGCTTCGCCGTGTTGTTCTTGCCCTTGCCGAGCTTGCCTGCATCGGCCGCGGTGACGATGGCGATGACGCCGGGTGCGGCCTTGGCCGCCGCGGTGTCGATACGGGTGATGCGCCCCTTCGCCACGCCGGCGCCGACGATATAGCCATAGGCCGGATTCTCGATCCCCTCGTGATGCTCATAGGCGTAGGGCGCAAGGCCGCTGGTCTTGAGCGGGCCGTCGATACGGTCGTGCGCACGACCGACGACCTTCAGGCGGTCGATCGGGTTCTGACCCTCGGCAGTTTCGAACTTCATGGGATCAGGCCTTCGCTTGAGCGATCACGGAAGCCAGCGCGCGCGTGGCGAGCGGCAGCTTGAACGCATTGTCCTTGGTGGGGGTGGCGCCCTGGAAGGCGCGCGCGGTAACAGCCGCCGCGCCCTGCGGCAGCAGCGCCTCCGCCTCCTCCACGCGCCACGGCTTTGGCGCGACGCCGCCAAAGGCGACGCGGCCGGTGCCATCGGGCTGGATCACCGCCGCGACCGAGACCAAGGCAAAGGCGTAGGAGGCGCGATCGCGCACCTTTTCATAGAAATGCTTGCCGCCGAGCGGGGCGGGAAGGGTGACCGCAGTGATCAGCTCACCGCGACTGAGCACCGTATCCTGTTCCGGCCGGTCGCCCCACAAGCGATGGAAATCGGCAATCGGGATCGAGCGGCGCTGCCCCTGCGGGTCGACCGTTTCCACCACCGCATCGAGCAGCCGGAGCGCCACGGGCATGTCGCCGGGGAAGGTGGCGATGCATTTGTCGGACACGCCGATGACGCCAAGCTGGCGCGAATAGCCGCCGATCGCGGCGCAGCCTGAGCCGGGCTTGCGCTTGTTGCAGGGCATGTTGACGTCGTAGAAATACGGGCAGCGCGTACGCTGGAGCAGATTGCCGGCGGTCGACGCCTTGTTGCGCAGCTGGCCGCTGGCGCCGGCAACGATCGCGCGGGTCAGCACGCCATAATCGCGGCGTACGCGATCGTCGGCGGCGAGCGCGGTGTTGCTGACCAAGGCGCCGATGCGCAGGCCGCCCTCGGGCGTCGCCTCGATCCGGTCCAGGTCGAGATCCTGCACGTCGACAAGATGGGTCGGTGTTTCCACCTCGATCTTCATCAGATCGAGGAGGTTGGTGCCGCCGGCGATGAACTTTGCCCCCGGCTTCGTCGCGACGATGCGCGCGGCGGCGACGGGATCGGTCGCCCGTTCGTAAGTGAACGCCCTCATGCCTTTGCCTCCGCAACGTCAGCGCCAGCGACCTCGGCCATGGCATCGGCGATGTTGGAATAAGCGCCGCAGCGGCAGATGTTGCCGCTCATCCGTTCGCGCATTTCAACGGTGGTGAAGCCCGGACGCTGGGCAACGTCCGCCTGAACGTGGCTGGGAATGCCGGCCTTGATCTCCTCCAGCACGGCGACCGCGGAGCAGATCTGCCCCGGGGTGCAATAGCCGCATTGATAGCCGTCGTGCTTCACGAAGGCGGCCTGCATCGGATGCAGCTTCTCCGGCGTGCCGAGCCCTTCGATCGTGGTGATCGCGTCGCCTTCGTGCATCACCGCAAGGCTGAGGCAGGAATTGATCCGCTGCCCATCGACGATTACGGTGCAGGCGCCGCACTGGCCATGATCGCAGCCCTTCTTGGTGCCGGTGAGCGTGAGATGCTCCCGCAATGCATCGAGGAGGGTGGTACGCGGATCGAGCGTCAGCGAACGCGGTTCGCCGTTCACGGTGAAACGGACGGGCATCATCGGCGCCTCCGGCTTCCTGGGCGGGGAGAGGGGCGCACCATGCGCCGGCGTGGCAGCGACCGCGACCGTGGCGGCGCTGCCGGCAAGCACGCCGCGGCGGGACACGCCCATTTCAATCTTGTCCGACATGGACAGTAATTCTCCTGTTGGATCAGCTTTGCGGCAGCGCGCTGGACATGCGCATGTGCAGCATAACGTCGGTCATGGCGATTGGAGCCGTAAGCCGGTCAAGACGCAAGAATAAACACCGATCGTGCATCGGCCTGCGGTAATAGAGAAAAGCAGCGTTTCCGTCTTACCTCAGGCCGTCGAGTGTTCGGGCTCGACAAGAGGGATCAATCGCGCAGTTCGGAGAACCAGCCGAGCCGCCGCATCAGCAGCTTTTCCAGTTCCAGCACGATCATCAGCGTGGCACCGACGGCAATGATCATCATGCCATCGACCAGGGTCAGCGGACGACTGCCGAACACGCGGTTCATGAATGGTGCGAAGGTGAACAACAATTGCAGCGCGACCAGGACGGCAATGGACAACAATACCAGCGGCGTTCCGAGCACGCCTGTCCAGCTGAACGACGTGAGGTGAAGGTAACGCACGTTGAACAGGTAGAATATTTCGCCAACGACGAACATGTTGACGACCATCGTGCGGGCGACCTCAAGCCCTCGCCCCTGATCCAGCGTGTAGAAAAAGATGCCGAGCGTGGCGATCGCCAACAGGATCGACACGATCACGACCCGCCATAACAGAAAAGGCGAAAGCAGCGGCGCGTCACGACGGCGGGGCGCTCGCTGCATCACGCCGGGCTCCGACGGCTCGAAAGCCAGGACGAGGCCGAGCGTTATTGACAGCACAAGATTGATCCACAGGATCTGCGTCGCGGTCATCGGCAGTGCAAAGCCAAGGATGATGGCGAGGACGACCGTGAGCGTTTCCCCCCCGTTGGTGGGGATTTCCCAGGTAATCACCTTGCGGATGTTGTCGTACACGGTGCGCCCTTCGCGCACCGCGCTGACGATCGAGGCGAAATTGTCGTCGAGCAGCACCATTTCTGCGGCTTCCTTGGCCGCAGCGGTGCCCTTGATGCCCATGGCGACCCCAACGTCGGCCTGCTTGAGCGGGGGCGCGTCATTGACCCCGTCGCCGGTCATCGCGACGGTCAGCCCGTGCGACTGGAGCGCGCGCACGATGCGCAGCTTGTGCTCCGGGCTGGTGCGCGCGAACACCGCGGTGTCACGCACATTGGCGGCGAGCGTCGCGTCGTCCATCGCCTCGATCTCGACGCCGGTCAGCGCGCGCGGATCGGGCGCGAGATCGAGCTGGCGCGCGATGGCGAGCGCGGTGGCGGCGTGATCCCCGGTGATCATCTTCACATCGATGCTGGCCGAACGCGCCTGCGCGATTGCCGACGCGACCTCGTCACGCGGTGGATCGATGAAGCCGATGATGCCGAGGAAGGTGATCCCGCTCCTGACATCATCAAAGGTGAGGGTGCCGTGATCGTCGGCAAAGGTCTTCATGCCGAAGGCGAGGACACGTTCACCCGAGGAAGCGGCGTCGGCCGCGCGCTGCGTCCAGCGGTTGATGTCGAGCCCGGGCGCCGCCATGCCGAACAATGTTTCCGGCGCGCCCTTGATATAGGCGACACGGCCGCCATCGGGATCCTGGTGGAGCGTCGCCATGAAACGATGCGCCGCATCGAAGGGGATGGAGTCGCAGCGCGGCCAGCTGCTGCGTACCGCATCGACATGCTCCCCGGCCTTGCGGGCCAGGACGAGCAGCGCGCCCTCCATCGGATCGCCCTCGACCCGCCATTCGCCGTCCTCCTGGTGCAGCTCCGCGTCGTTGCACAGTTGCGCGCACCACAGAAGCTCCGCCCCCGCCGCGGCGATTGCGGGCGTGCCGCGCACCTCGCCGGCGGCGGGATCATAGCCCGCACCGGTGATCGACCACTGCCCCGTGGCGGCGATCACCGAGCGGACGGTCATTTCGTTGCGCGTCAGTGTGCCCGTCTTGTCGGTGCAGATGACGGAGGTGGCGCCGAGTGTCTCGACCGCGGGCAGCTTGCGAATGACAGCGTGGCGATGCGCCATCCGTCGCACGCCGATCGCCAGCGTGATGGTGATGACGGCGGGCAGCCCCTCCGGCACGATGCCGACTGCGATCGCCACCACCGCGATCAACGCGTCGATCCAGTCATAGCCGCGCACGGCAACGGCAAAGGCGAACAGAAGGACGCCGCCCATCAGAACGAACCAGGTGAAGCGCCGGGCAAAGTGATCGATCTGTTCCAGCAGCGGCGTCGCCATCGGGGTGACGGCGTGGATCATCGTGCTGATGCGGCCGATCTGGGTCGCGACGCCGGTCGCGACCACCACGCCCGTCGCTTGGCCCGCGGCGACCAGCGTACCGGAGAATGCCATGTTGTGCCGGTCGGCAAGCGGGGCGTCGGCGGGAAGCGGCGCGACGTCCTTGCCCGCGGTGACGGATTCGCCGGTCAGCAGTGCCTCGTCCACCAGCATGCGATGTGTTTCAATCAGGCGCAGGTCGGCGGGGACGCGATCGCCTGCCTCCAGCAGCACGATGTCGCCGGGCACCAGATCGGCGACCTCCACGGTCACGCGGTGGTCCTCACGCAGGACCGAGGCATGGGGCGCGACCAGTTCTTTCAACGATTCCAGCGCACGCTCCGCGCGGCCTTCCTGGATGTAGCCGATCACCGCATTGGCTAGCACCACCGCGATGATCACCGCGGCGTCGATGGCATGATCGAGCAGTGAAGCGGCCAGCGCACCGCCGAGCAGGACGTAGATCAGCGTGTTGTTGAACTGCGCAAGGAAGCGCATGAGCGGGTTGCGGCGAGGCGGGGCGGGGAGGAGGTTCCGGCCGTAGCGTTGCCGGCGCTCCGTGATGCTGTCCGGAGAAAGCCCGCCCGGGCCGGTTTCAAGCGTGGCGCAGACGTCCTCTGCGGCCAGGGCGTGCCACGCGTGATCGTTTCCCGCGTCCGTCAAGACGCCGCCGCGCAGCCGTTGGCGCTTGTCCTGCGCCGGGTTGCCCGTGCGATCGCTGCCATCATCACCCGCTTCTCCCCGGATGTCGCCGTCATTCCAACGCATGGTGTGGTAAAGCGCTCCCCCTTCGGCCGCCCCGGCGTGCGGGCATCGTGCCGATCACGCGGTTGTGCCGTGCCGCTGGGCGTGCTGCTATCCGTGCGGTCCGCACGTCGACGATCACGAACCGAGGGAGATGACAGGTGAAGATCGCGGTTTTCAGCGCCAGGTCGTACGACCGCACGTTCCTGTCGCAGGCCAACGAAAGGCTGGGCAACCAGCACGAACTGGCCTTCCTGGAGCCACGGCTCGAGGCCAAGTCGGCGACGCTCGCGGCGGGGGCGCCGTGCGTCTGCGCCTTTGTCGACGATCACCTCGATGCCGAGACGCTGGCGACCCTGCATGACGGGGGGACGCGGCTGGTGGCGCTGCGCAGCGCCGGGTACAACAACGTGGACCTGGCGGCGGCGCGCGCCCTGGGGATCGTGGTCGCGCGCGTCCCGGCCTATTCGCCCGAGGCGGTGGCGGAGCATACCGTCACGCTGATGCTGTCGCTCAACCGCAAGATCTATCGCGCGCGAGACCGGGTGAGGGAGGGCAATTTCGCGCTCGACGGGCTGATCGGGTTCAACATGCAGGGGCGGACGGTGGGGATCATCGGGACCGGCCTGATCGGCCTGGCGACCGCGCGCATCCTCGCCGGGTTCGGGTGTCGCCTGCTGGCAAGCGATCCGGTGCACCAGCCGGCCTTCGAGGCGCTGGGCGGCAGCTATGTCGAGGTGCCGGAGCTGCTGCGGGAATCGGATATCGTCACGCTGCACTGCCCGCTGACCACGACCAATCATTACCTGATCGATCATGCGACGATTGCCGGCATGAAGCGCGGCGCGATGCTGATCAACACCAGCCGCGGCGGGCTGATCGATACGCGCGCGGTGATCAACGGGTTGAAATCGGGTGCGATCGGCACGCTGGGGCTGGACGTCTATGAGGAGGAGGACGGGATGTTCTTCTCCGACCAGTCCAACAGCATGATCCAGGATGACGTGTTCGCGCGGCTGCTCACCTTTCCCAATGTGCTGGTCACCGGGCATCAGGCGTTCTTCACCGTGGAGGCGATGACCAGCATCGCCGAGACCACGATCCGCAATGTGAGCACGTTCGAGGCCACGGGACGCCCCGATCACGAGGTGCAGGCCGACTGAGCGCCGGAACGGCGCGAGGAGGGCGCTGCGGACGCTGCGGCGCTTTAACTTTGTCATAAAGCTAAAAGTCTGAAGGTCGCCGCACCTGCTGATAGGTGCATGTTCTATAGGTCTGGCGCAAGCGCGTCGCCGTCGCCGTCGCCGCGGCAGCGATCGAGCAGCGTTCGGCACATGTCGTTGACTAGGCCGAGTTCCACGAGCGACCGGCGGCACCATGCGTCGTGAAGGCGAGTGACGCCGAGGCGCTTGAACTCATGATAGAGTTCCACTGCGTTCCTGTTCGAGAAGGCGGCCGCCTCCCCGGTAGACGCGATTGATGCTGCCAGGTTGACGAGGTCGTCTCTCGCGACGCCCTTTCCCTTCTTCCTGCGGATGATCTCGATCTTGGCCGACGCAGTAGCGTTCGCCGTCTCCTCGAAGCCGAGACCCAGGATCTCGCAGGCATCTCGGATCGCGACATGCGTCAGAATCAAGATCTCGTCGCCGCGCTCGGTCTGTGACAATGGTGCGCGCGGCAGTCTCGCGGGATTGACGTGCATGTTGCGCGTGGTCGCACCCTGGGTGCCTTCTACGTAAAACGGGATGTGCCTGTCGCGCATGGCCTTGAGAACGCGTGCCCACGGCTTCTCGCCAGGGAACCGCATCATGGCGCTGCGCAGGGGAACGAAACCGGCAGGTGGTGTCTGGCGAATCGCCGTGGCATGGAGGTGGCGGGCAAAGTCGTCGACCGACCCGGTGCGTAGTTGCTGCCCTTGCAGGATCACGGCGCCCGCATGGTCGTGCGCTTCGAGCAGTTCGAGCGCGATCATCTGCCCGATCGCGTATACAGGAAGTTCGAACCGGGCACCGACCGCTTCGGGTGATACCGAATTCCGCAGAATTCGCCGAAGTTCATCGACGTCGTCCGCGTCGTATCGCACGCGCTTGCGCAGGCCGCCGGGCAGTTCCTCCCATCTCAGGGCTGCGGATTTGCGGAGTTGTTCGAGCTGCCGCGACGAGGTCCACAGCAACGTGTTGGTCTCCGTCGCCGTGTAGTAGCGGACGTCCTTCGCGAAGGTCTTGACCTTGCGGCCGTCAATGTCGGGGAACGCCATGGCGACGAGCTGCTGCTCCTCAGCCACCGAACGCTGCGCGATCCATCGGATGTCGCGCCGCATCGCGTCGTAGGCGGCCACGTTCCCCGCGATCTCGCCGAGCCTGGCGTCGGTGAACGAACGGATCGAAGCCGGCCAGCCCCTGAGGAGGGCGGCGCCGCGCCCGACCACGTCGGCAACAATGGCGGCATCAGCTGAGAGCAGCCTGTCCACGCCGCGGCCGCTGAATTCCAGGCTGCTGATGACGGCGGCCTTGAGAGCCACGTTCACCAGGGCGGTGCGGGAGAACGCCTGCATGGCATCCGGCAGCTGTTGCACGGCATTCTGGCCGATGTCGGGATTGCGCGACATGAGGTCGGCGAAGAGGCGGTAGTCGTCGGCCGATGCGACCGGCAGCGGATCTTCGCTGGACGGTGGGATAGGGTCGCCGCACTTTTCGCAGGCCGCGATCCCACGCGTATGCCGCCAGCCGAGCGGACCGCATACCGGGCAGACGTCCACGAGGAGTTCCAGTGACTCGGGACAGTAGGGCAGCAGGCGATTCAGCCAATCGCTGCGGTGATACGGCTTGGCCTGCAGCGACTGGGGGGCGATCCGCCGACGTTCGAAGTCGAAGAACCTGCGTGGCGCGTGGAGGTCGGCCAGCGCCACGAGCCTCCTCTGGTCCGTCGGCGCGAAGGCGATCGCGTGCAGGTTCTCGGACTCGGTGCGCATGATGCGGGCCAGGCGCTCGATCGTGTCGGGGCCGGTGCATTGGATCAGACCGGTCCTCGGCATCTGGATGCCGCCGCCCTCGAGTGCGGTCGGGATATCGTGGAGTCGGTGCTGCCGGCAGGCGGCCGCCAGCGCGCCGACCAGGCTCTCGCGCGGATCGGGCACGTATTCGAACCGCAGGCGCTTGAACGGGGCGTCGGCGACCTTCACGAGCCGCCGCGCTTCGAGAACGGGTCGTGGAGCACCCATTTCAGCTTCATGGCGAAACCGCGGGTCGCGACGCTCATGTCATGCCGCTCGATCACGGGCGATCCGCGACGTAGCGCGTGCTGCGCCGCCTCGCATACGACACGGCACACGCGACCGACGTGCCCGCCGCTGACCGTCACGAGCTGCGTGCGGAAGCCCGCCTTGTCGAGGCCGCTCGGCTCATCCATGATCTTTGCGTCGACCATCGATTGGTCGAGGCGTTCGCAGAAGGTGAGGAAGAGCTCCTTGTCGTGAGCGTCACCGCGGGGATCGAGCGGTTTCAGCTGGAGCGGCGTGCCGAGGCGGGAGGCGAACTTGCCGTTCTTCTCGAAGAACTTCTCGGCGTCCTCGTCCCCGACGAGAATGAGCGGCAGGATGCCACGGTTCAGGAAGGTCTTGAACCGGTCGGTGACCTGCCTGGCATCAGTGGTCTTTCGATCGAGGTGCTGCACCTCGTCGCCGACGATCCCCTCGACGCCCAGTCTGCGGGACATGGTGAGGATGCGATCCTCGAGATCCTCGATCTTCGCGTTGCGATCGTTCCAGTGGTCGTCGCCCATCTCGTAGAGGATGCGGCGGAGCCAGGTCGCGACCGACGTGGTCTTGTCCAGCTCGATGCACAGGATCTGGTGCGGGTTGGGCGGCAGCCCCGCCTCGGCCCGCCTCAACGCCGCCATTCGAACGAGATGTTCGATCATGCGCGACTTTCCGGCGTTGCTGTGTTCGGAAAGGCAGCGGCCGTCGATCGGCCCACCGAGGAGCGACTGCATGGACTTGAGGTAGCTGAGCAGCTGCTCCACCACGATGGTCTGGGGCTCGTGCTCGATATAGTTCGTCTTGAAGAAGGGGACGACCGCCTCGACCCTCGCGTTGCGGGCGGGATCGGTGAACACCGGCTTGGAATCACCGCGGACGGGTGGCGGCTGGACGCCAAGCGGGTCCTTTTTCGCGTCGGTCATGCATCATCTCCCGGGGAGGAATCCTCGGAGCGGCGGTCATCGTCCGCGTCCCAGTCGATGCCGCCGTCCAGGTCCTCCTGCTCTTGGTCGGCGACGAGCATGTCGAGATTGGACCGGGGCGCGGGATCGAGCCCGCCCCAGTCGCCCGCCGGGCCACGGTTCATGTCCGCGCGCGTGTCCGTGGCATCGTCAGGACCGTCTGCGGAGCGCGACTGCGTGGGACCGAGCGGAACGTCCGCCCGCTGCGCGCCGCCCAGGTCCGTTGGGATCATGAAGGCGGAGAAGTCGGTGAGGTCGGGGTCGTCGGCTACGTTGCGCGCCTTCGCGCGCACTTCCGCACGCTCGAGGACCGCCCCTGCCTTCTTGGCGATGGCATAGGGGAGATTGTGCAGATCCTCCCACTGCTGCTGGAGGGACTCCGCCCGGCGTAGGGCGCGCTGCTCCGCCGTCTGCGCGCCGGTGCTGCCCTCGATCATGCAGGACTGGTGGAACCTGTGCTCGAATCGCGTGAGGAACAGGGTGTAGTCGGGATCGTCCGACCAGAGCTCGACGAAGTCGTTGCCTGCCTCGTCCATGATCTCGATGACGTCGAGGTTCCAGTCGAAGACCCGCAACCACACGTCGCATTTCGCGGTGCCTTCCAACCGCTTGGAGAAAGCCTGGGCGGCGAGGTTGCTCGACAGCGTGCGCGTCACGCCCTCGCGGTTCCACCTGTAGGTGATGTTGTCGTGGACGACGCCGTCGGTGGTGAGCACGCCGGGAACGGTGCGAGCGAGGTTGCGCCGGACGTCCTTGGGGTAGCTGAAGCGAACGCGGTGTGCCGAGATGTGCTCGAGCATCACCTCATTCGGTGTCCGCCACCCGATGGCCTCGTGGCCGGTGTCGTTCCATTCGAGGCGCAGCGCCTCCAGCTTACGTGCGAAGCTGGCGCGGGTCATTGCCGCCTCTTTCATCGGATCTCGCCTGATCGAGCGCCGCCGGCTACGGGCGGACAGAACGGTTCCAGGCTCGCCACCCAGCCGGTGCTTCAACCATCCGAAATAGTTCTCGAGGTTGGACTTCTCGTCGGGTCCATATTTCTTCGCCAGCTCGACCCTTCCTATGACGCTCGCGAGGTTACCGATTGCCGAGGGCGGTATAATGGCCTTGTCGTTGTCACCGCGGAGGAGGCCTTGGCGACCGAAGAACAGCACGCGCATGGGGTCGGCCGCCATCTCCTCTTCCGTGAGGACAGGCGGCGTCAGCGCGCCCATGAGAGCACACATCCCCATCTCGGATCTGTAGGGGCCACTGAAAGGGTTGGTCGGGTAGGCGAAGATCGCCGCTGCATCCATCGTCTGCACGATCTTCATCTTGTTGCTGGGGATCTCGGCGTCGGCCGAGAACAGGCACACCTGCTCGAACTCGGTTCCATCTATGTAGGCGAGCTGGAACGGACGGGTGATCGGCATGCTCTCGCCGGAGGCGAGGAAATACCGATTGGCCTCGTGCGGCCCGTGCTTGGAGGTCCAGGCCTCCATGTCCTCGCACTTGTTGATGCGGTTCACGACCGTGCTCTTGTGCGGCGGGGCATCGCCCAGGCCGGTGGCCCCCGCCTCCTTCAGCCGGTGCCAGGCGGCGACGGTCAGCGCGTAGGCGTCCATCTTCTTGATGGCGTCGACCGACCAGTGGAGAGCCATCGCCTGATGCACGAGCCTGTCGACGATCGGCGGCAGCGGCGAGCGGCCCTTCTCCCGGCCGCTGCGATTCATCATGACGCCGACCTTCTCGCCGAAGTCCTCGAGATTGTTCATCCAGCGGATGATCGAGCGGCCCGATGCGATCTCGTCGTCCGGATACATCTCCTTGGCGAAGTCCTCGAGCACCGTCGCGGATCTGGGCTTGCCCTGGACGAGCGCTGCGAGCGCGAGTTCGTATTTGCGGACGGCCCTGGGCTGCTTGGCGAGGCAGGCCGTACGGTCCCAACCAAGATAGCGTCCGCGCCATTCCGAGAGCGTCGCCTCGCTTGCGGTGAACTCGCGCAGACGACCCGCTGCGAACTCGTCCAGCAGCCACTGGACGGTGGGGCGCACCCTCACGCCGGGTGCCGCCTCGACGAAGAACTCGTCTTCGGTCCCTTCGACGACGAAACGCAGGACGAAGTCGTCCACCTCCTCGACGAAGGAGATACGCACGCCGTCGTGCGCGAAGACGGTGCCGGCGGGGATGCGGAGCGGGCTCGGCATCAGGCGGCCTGCCGCTGGAAGCGCGCGAGCAGCTCGCGCAGCGCGAACGCGCTCGCGGGTCGCGGCGCCGTCACGACGGTGTCGGCTGTCGGCTCAGACGAGAGGTCGAAGTCCACCACGCGCCGCATGAGCATCGCGTAGAGCTTGTCGACCGCGTGCGCGCGTTGGCCACCGAGCGCGGCGACGACGTCGGCATAGCGGGCTCGGCCGCCGGCGGCCATGACGGCCGCGCGGGCGGCGCGGCCATCGGTCGACGGATCGAAGCTGGTCAGGCGGGCCTCCATGGCGATGCCGTGCGCCTTCAGCACCTCGTCCCTGCGGAAGATCGTCCCCTTGATCCTGAGCAGCGTGTCCATGCCCGAGGCCGACATCGCCATGTCGATCCGTTCGAGCGGCCTCCGGATGCCCTCCGCCTGGAACCACGCGTCGTCCGACTTGATCTCGCCGAAGCGGACGCTGTGGTCGTCGTACTCGATCCCGACGTCGGGATACTTGTGGATCACGCGTCCGTCCGCGCGGCGGAACGTCAGCCGGAGCGGCTGGAACTGGAAGTCGAGGTAGCGTGGCGACATCTCGAGGTGGTCGGCGACGGCCGGTTCGTTCGGCCCTTCGAAGAACTGGAGGCGCTTCGGCTTCTCGAAGAAGCCGGCGCTCGTCCCGTAGTCCTTGTCGTAGGTCATGCCCGTGCGAACGATGCCGAGGTCGTCCGCGGCCTCGATGCCGATCAGGATCCAGTCGGCAGGGTCCTTGGCGCCGTTGAGATGGTCGGCGACGGCATGCCGATGCGGCACGCGCGTGACGGGGTGGCGCGGAGGACGCCGGGAGGGGTTCCAGCGCGCGAGCGGATGCGCGTGGATGAAGGCGGGGAGCCGCGAGGTGGGGACACTCGCCGCACCCACACTTGGCGAACCGCTCGCCTCGGCCACCGGCTGCTCGGAATCTGCATCCCCGATCCGCTGTTCGTCTCGCAACATCTGCAACGCCTTCCGCAACCTGCGTGACGGAGCGGCAGCGTCACCGACGCGTCGACTCAGTCAGTCGCATTCTTATTCGGAAGTGGCATATATGCGGTTTGGACCGGGCAACAACAGAATTCTCGCGTTTTTATTCGACAATCGCGACTTTGGTGGTTAACGAGCGCCAATGGAAACGGACAAGGATCGCGAGCTTTCGCTTCCGTCGGAGCTGGTCGCGGCCTTTGAGGATCGTGCGGCCGTCGAGGCGGACGTCTGGCGGCGCCTTACGCCGTCGCAGAGGGCAAGGGCGCTGACGCGCTTCGAGGCGCTGCGGCGCTGGGATGGAGGGCGCGGCGAATTGGAGGTCGAGGCGGCCGCCTCTCTCGCCGGCGACATAAGCGTTAGCCGGTTCTACCGCATCGCCGCGGAGTGGCGCGGCGCGCCCTCCCTTGCTTCGCTCGGCGTCTTCGCGCGCGCGGGCGCGCGTAAATCGAAGGTCGGCAGCGACGTTCTCGACGCGTTGACCGACGCCGCGCGCCAGGTGATCCTGCTGTTCGGCGACATGTCGACCAGCGCGCTGGTCGACAGGATGGTTCGCTTCGCGCGCCTGCCCGAGGGTGCGAAGCTGCCTGGCACGACGAAGCTGCGCGAGATCGTGCAGGCGGAGCAGCGGCGGATCGCTTCCTCGATGCCGCTCGGCCAGGTGATCCTGTCCGATTGCGTCGCGACATCGCTGCCCCGCGCGGATGGACGTCCACACATCGGCTTCCTCTGCATGGATGCGGGCACCGGCGCGGTGCTGGGCGTCGGCGTCGGGTCGATCGAGGCGGTGGTTTGGGGGCACAACGCGGCTGCGAATGACGCGCTGCGGACGATCGAGCGCGAGGGCGGGCGGTGGCGCTGGTCGAACGTGTTCTCCGTGATGCGCATCACGGCAGGCGAGGACGTCGCCAGGATAGCGAGCGTCATGCACGAACTGAACGCCCGGTTCCGCGACACCCACTTCATCCTCGAGCGCGGCGAGCGGCGCTATGGCCGGATGATCGCCCGGACGCTGGGTCCGCGCCTCGGCAAGGTGACATTCACGCCGACGCGCACCCTGGCAGGCGAGGCGCTCGCCGCGAACGGCGACATGACCGCCTGGACCGAGGCCGACGCCTATGATGCGCTACGCCGCGCGGCCGACGCGCACAACGACGCGATCGACCTAGCCCGCGCGGGGTCCGCTGAACCGCCGCCGAACCTGTATGATGCGCTGGCGACGCTGGGCGGCAAGCACGACTAGGCCGGTCCGGCTGCGGCGGCGCTGCCGCTGAGCGCGGCATTGTGCCGGCGGATCGCCTGTTCCACTTCCGCCGCTGCGGCGTGCCGATCTAGCGGAGCGACGGCGCGGGCGGCGAGCAGGCGATCCGGGTTGGCGGTGTGCGGCCGGTGCAGGATCCGCATCCCGCCGACCGTGCGGCCCAGGTTGCCGACGATCGTCGAGCCCGTTGATCTTCCGGCACGCACGGGTTCCCGGCCTAGGCGCGCGAGGTGCACCGGCAGCACCTCTTCGCGGTCGGCGGCGGAGACCTCGACCTGCAGGTCGGCGGGAACATCGTCCATGGTCGCGAACGCTCGGGCGAGGGCCAGCGCCGCGCTGGCGCGCTTGCCGGGATCCAGCGAGACGTCGGCGCCGGTGATCGTCCGTTCGGGCAGCAGCATGGCGATCGCGACTTCCGGGAACATGGTGCCGTCGCCGTGCACCGTGGGCAGTTCGGTCCATACGCGTCCAACCACGATGCGGCGCGGCTCGTCGGTCCGGATGGGGCTGGTGGCGCGCGAGTCCATGACATATGTCCAAAGGGCTCCGCGCGAGGGCGTGACGGTGCCCGCCGCATCGCATCGTCGCGCCACCTCGCGGAGCAGGTCGGCCAGCTTCGCATCCGCGCCGAGTTCGTCGATGACCTCGACCACGATCGACCGCGATTTCTCGGGCACGCCGTCGCGCCGCGTCCTGGGCCGCCCGCGCTCTCCCGCCCCGACCATCTGCGGCTTGCGGTGGAGGCGCCAGGCCTTGGCCAGCCGGTAGAACTGGGCGACGCCGATGCCGATCTCGCCGGCATGCCGTTCCGCATCGGCGCGCGTCGGGCGCTCGATGGCGAGATAGCGGTCCAGCACGCCGATCCGGCGCCTGACCTCGCCGCGACGCAGCGGGTCGATACCCGACAGGTCGAGTTCGCTCATGCTCTTTTCCTTCTCGTAAGGCTCTTCCCCGCCCCTCCCCCCGGACTGGCAGTCAGGTGCCGTCAGCTTGACGGCGCGATCGCGCTCGGGACGGCGCTCCCGATCCGCCTCGCATCGACGCGGCGGCGCTGGCCGAAGCGCGGCCACTCGTCGCGGACCGATCTGAAGCGCGCCGCGCCAGCCGTCGCCAGCCGGGCGTGCGACGAGCGCCCCCGCTTCGGCGAGGCATGCCCGAACGGGCGCTGGAACGATCGAGGGCTAAGGGCGTCCGGCGCGTATCAGAAGGCAGATCCACCTATGGCAGACACCGGAACATCCATGACGCGCACCATCGATCGCCGCCAGCTTCTGCGCGGTGCCACGCTGACCGGCGGCGGCCTCGCTCTCGCGGCCTACATGCCCGCCTGGGCGCAGTCGGTATCCGCAGGGATCGTCAAGCCGCTGCCGACGGTGTCGGGCGAGGACATCACCCTGCGCATCGCGCACCAGATGATGATGATCGACGGTCGCGAGAGCCACGCCATCGGCATCAACGGCACGGTGCCGGCCCCGCTCATCCGCCTGCGCGAAGGCCAGAACGTGCGGCTGCACGTCGAGAACGCGCTCGACGAGGACAGCTCGATCCACTGGCACGGGCTCATCCTGCCGTTCCACATGGACGGCGTGCCCGGCGTCAGCTTCCCCGGCATCAAGCCGCGCTCGACCTTCACCTACGAATTCCCGATCGTGCAGTCGGGCACCTACTGGTATCACAGCCATTCGGGCCTGCAGGAGCAGCTCGGCCACTACGGCCCGATCGTCATCGACCCCAAGGGCGTCGACCCGATCCAGTCGGACCGCGAGCACGTGATCGTGCTGTCCGACCACAGCCAGATGCACCCGCACATCATCTTCAAGAAGCTCAAGCAGCAGGGCGGCTACTTCAACTTCCAGAAGCAGACGCTGGCCGGCCTGCTCGCGGGCAAGGACCAGTCGGCCAAGGAACGGCTGGAATGGGGCGCCATGCGCATGGACCCCACCGACGTCTCCGACGTGACCGGCAGCACCTACACCTATCTCGTCAACGGCCACGGCCCGCGCGACAACTGGACCGGCCTCTTCCGCCCCGGCGAGCGCGTGCGGCTGCGGATTATCAACGCCTCGGCGATGACGACCTTCAACTTCCGCATCCCCGGCCTCAAGATGACCGTCGTTCAGGCCGACGGCCTGCCGGTCCGCCCCGTCGCCGTTGACGAAATGCAGATCGCGGTCGCCGAGACATACGACGTCATCGTCCAGCCCGCCGACGAGCGCGCCTACACGATCGTCGGCGAGAGCGTCGACCGGTCCGGCATGGCTCGCGCGACCCTCGCGCCGCGTGCGGGCATGGCCGCCGCCGTCCCGCCGCTGCGCCGCCGCCCGCTCGCCGACATGAAGGACATGGGCATGGGCGGCATGGATCACGGATCCGGCGGATCGATGGCGGGCATGGACCATTCCGCCATGGACCCCGCCAAGCCGGCAGGCGCGGCGGCGCCGGCATGTCCGCCGGAACACGCCGCCATGGGCCATTGCAAGCCGACCGGCGACGCTGCGTCCGGCGGCGGTCAGCAGGGCGCGATGGACCACGGTTCGGGCGGCATGGATCATTCGATGCGCGACTTCTCGGTCGCGCCGGAGGTCAAGACGACGCCGACCGTGCAGACCATTTCGCCGATGCCGGTCGACCGGATGGGCGAGCCGGGTCAGGGCCTCGACGACGTCGGCCACAAGGTTCTGGTCTACACCGACCTGATGGCGGTCGACCGCAACCCGGACGTGCGCGCGCCCGACCGGTCGATGCGCATCCACCTCACCGGCAACATGGAACGCTACATGTGGGCGTTCGACGGCGAGAAGCTCAGCGAGGTCAGGAAGCCGATACCGTTCCTGAAGGACGAGCGGGTGCGCATCACGCTGGTCAACGACACGATGATGGGTCACCCGATCCATCTGCACGGGCACTTCTTCGAGCTCGTCACGGGTCATGGCGAGTTCGCGCCGCGCAAGCACACGATCCAGGTCCAGCCGGGCGGCACCGCCACGTTCGACGTCACCACCGATGCCGTCGGCGACTGGGCGTTCCACTGCCACATGCTCTACCACATGCACGCCGGGATGATGCAGGTCGTCTCCGTCCGGCCGCGCGACGGAGATACGAAATGAGCCTCGTCCTCAGCGCCATGCTGCTGGCTTCGGCCGCCCAGTGCACGCCCGAACACGCGGCGATGGGCCATTGCAAGATGCCCGTGGCCGCCAAGCCGAAGGCTGCGGCGGCCAAGCCCGCGCCGAAGGCGAGGCCGAAGCCGAAGGCTAAGCCGAAGCCGGCGGTCAAGGCGCCTGCGCGTCCGGCACCGCGTGCCTCAACGTCGCCATCATCCGCCGCGGCGGCCCCAGGTGCGGCACCGATCGATCCCTCGTGCCCGCCCGAGCATGCGGCGATGGGCCACTGCACGCCCAAGACGTCGGCGGCGCAACAGTCGGCACCCGCTGCGGCTGCTGCACCTGCGCCTGCGGCTGCGGCCGCGACCGATCCCGATTGTCTGCCCGAGCATGCCGCGATGGGTCACTGCACCCCCAAGGCGACCGCGCCTGCCGTCTCTTCGGCCCCCATGGGCAAGGGCGGCACCGCGCTGCCGGCCGGGAACGCACCCGCGCCCGCTGCGCCGGAGGCGAACTACGCCGATCGCGTGTGGGGCCGCGACGCGATGGCACCCGCGCGGACGGCACTGCGCCGCGAGCATGGCGGCATGTCGTATTCGCAGCTGATGCTGAACCTTGCCGAGGTGCAGTTCCGCGACGGCCGTGACGGCTACAGGTGGGACGGCGAGTTCTGGTATGGCGGCGACATCAACCGCCTGACGATCAAGAGCGAGGGCGAAGGGACGTTCCGCGAGAATACCGAGGGCGAGGTGCAGGCGCTCTACAGCCGGGCCGTCGGGCCCTATTTCAACCTGCAGGCTGGCGTCCGCCAGGACTTCGGGCCCGGCCCGGACCGCACCTACGCCACGGTCGGCTTCGAAGGGCTTGCGCCCTACTGGTTCGACGTCGAGGGCGCGCTGTTCCTGTCCGACAAGGGCGACGTGTTCGGGCGCCTGGAAGGCTATTACGACCAGCGGATCACCCAGCGACTCGTGCTGCAGCCGCGCGTCGAGCTGAACCTGTCGGCGCAGGACGTGCGCTCCAGCGGCCTGGGGTCCGGACTGACGGACGCGGAAGCCGGGCTGCGGCTGCGCTACGAGATCAAGCGCGAGTTCGCGCCTTATGTCGGCGTGTCTTGGGAGCGCAGGCTCGGCGACACGGCGCGCTATGCCCGCGCCGCGGGCGAGGGCACCGGCGGCTTCAGCGTGGTGGCGGGCGTTCGCGCCTGGTTCTGATTGGCCGGGGGGCGAGCGGGCAGCAGGGAGTAGCCGGATGAAGAACCCCTATGTGAACCTCGCGGTGCAGTCGCTGGTCGGCGGCATCATCATGTATTTCGTCATGTTCGTGATGATCGACCGCCTGTCGAGCTTCTACAACAACCTCAACATGTTCTACATGGCGCTGATGATGGTCACGCCGATGATCGTGCTGATGATCGTCGCCATGCCGCACATGTTCCCGTCGAAGCGCGCCAACGGCTTGCTGCTGGTCGGATCGATCGTCGTGTTCGTCGCGAGCTTTGCGCTCATCCGCACGCAGACGACGATCGGCGACACGGCGTTCCTGCGGTCGATGATCCCCCACCACTCGGGCGCGATCCTGATGTGCCGCGAGGCGTCGCTGCGTGACCCCGAGCTGAAGACGCTGTGCCAGGACATCATCCGCTCGCAGCAGCAGGAAATCGATCAGATGAAGGGCATGCTTGCGCGCCAGTGAGGCGCGCCTGACGTCAAGGGGGGCGAATGCGAAGCACGAGGATGCAGCTGCACATAGGCGCGAGCCGGCTTCACCGCTGGCTGGCGCTCGTCGTGGGGGTTCAGCTCCTGCTCTGGTTCACCAGTGGTCTGGTGATGAGCCTGCTGCCGATCGAGCGCGTGCGTGGCGAGCATCTCGTGCAGCGCGAACCCGCCGGGGTGCTTCCGACGCGGTCCTATGCCCCGCTGGAGCGGATCGCGGCGGGATCGCAAATACGCAGCGCGCGCTATCGCCTGCTTCTCGATCGGCCGATCGTCGAGATCGAGACCGCGCCGGGCACGTTTCGGATTCACGATGCCTTGACCGGGGCGCTGCTTCCCGCGGTCGGTGCCCCGGCCGCGGGCGAGATCGCATCGGCCGCCTACACGGGCCGACCGAAACCCCTGTTCGAGGTGACCCGAGTCACTGCCAACACCGCCGAGTATAAGGGACGGCTGCCCGCCTGGCAGGTCGCGTTCGCCGATCCGGATGCGACGCGCGTCTATGTCGACGAGGCCGGGCGGATCGCCGCCGTGCGCACCGAAACTTGGCGCTTCTACGACTTCTTCTGGGCGCTCCACATCATGGACTGGAGCGAGCACGAGAACTTCAACACGCCATGGCTCAAGGCCTTCGCCGCCGGGGGGCTTCTGCTCGCGATCGCCGGGACGATCCTGCTCTATCTGCGCTGGCCGAGAAGAAGGCGCCGCAGGGCGGAGGGGTAGCCGGCGCTCCCGCGTATGGTGGATGAGCGGGGCAACTGGAGAGTTCGTGTGAGAAAAGCAGTCCTGAGCGCCATCGCCCTCGCCGCCATCGCGGGCGGCACCGCCGTTGCGCAGCAGAGCGGCCATGCCGGTCACCGCCAACCGGGCGGAATGACGATGCAGGCGACGCCTGCCAATCCATATCCGCCGGCCGAGATGCGGATGCACGAGAAGATGATGGCCGCCGTCGGCGCCGACGCGACGGAGACCTGGGTCCGCAAGATGATCGAGCACCATCGCGGCGGCATCGAGATGTCGCGCATCGTGCTGCGCGAGACCCGCGACGCCCGGGTCCGCCAGATGGCGACGAAGACCATCGCGGACCAGACGCGGGAAGTCGGGCAGCTCAACGCGTGGCTGCGCGCGCGCGGCAAGCGCACCCAGTGACCCCCCGGCCCCCGCTGCGGCGGGGGCCACCGGCCGCTTCCCAATCGAGGCGCCCGACTGTTCGGGATCGGACTGAGCCTGTATAGGCGCCGGTCAATTTTACCTTCACCCGGGGCAGCCCATGCACCACGATCAGACCAGCGCGCATGTGCACGAACACGTGTTCCTGGGCGACGCACATGACCATCACGCCCGGCGCACGCGCTACGTCGTCGTCCTCACCGCCGCCATGATGGTCGTCGAGATCGTCGCCGGCTGGCTCACCGGCTCGATGGCGCTGCTTGCCGACGGGTTCCACATGGCGACCCATGCAGGGGCGCTCGGCGTCGCGGCGCTCGCCTACGGCTATGCCCGCCGCCACGCTTCCGATGCGCGCTTCACCTTCGGGACCGGCAAGGTCGGCGAGCTCGCCGGGTTTGCAAGCGCGCTCGTGCTGGCCCTCATAGCGCTTGGGATCGGGGCGGAGTCGATCATGCGCCTCTTCGCGGTGTCGACCATCGCCTATGGCGAAGCGCTCTGGATCGCGGTTCTCGGCCTCGCCGTGAACCTCGTCAGCGCCTGGCTGCTCGGTGCCGATCACCACCAGGGGCATTCGCACGGACATGACCACCATGGTCACGACCACCATGCCCATGGGCACGGCCATCACGACAACAACCTGCGTTCCGCCTACTTCCACGTCCTGGCCGATGCGCTGACGTCGGTCCTGGCCATCGTCGCGCTCCTCGCGGGGCGCTATCTCGGGTGGACCTGGGCCGATGCCGCGATGGGCGTCGTCGGCGCGGTCGTCATCGCCCGCTGGTCGTGGGGGCTGCTGCGCGACACCGGCCGGGTGCTGGTCGACGCAAGCGCGAATCCAGGGCTCGAGCAGGAGATCCGCGAAGGCATAGAGGACGGCGATGCGGTCATCACCGACCTGCATGTCTGGCAGGTCGGCCCCGGCAAGTTCGCAGCGATCGTCTCGCTCGTCGCCGACCAGCCGCTGTCACCGGCCGAATACGCCGCGCGGGTGACGATCCACGAGGAACTGGTCCACGTCACGGTGGAGCCGCACCGCTGCACCGGCGGACACCCGCAATTGCGGGCGGCTTGATTTGCGGGGGCGGCATGGCCGCTCCCGCCCCGATCACTTCTTCGGAGTGCCCGACATGTCATGGCCGGCGTGATCGCCGCCCTTCTTCATGTCGTGGCAGCAGTCCGACTTCTTGCCGTCCTTCTCCTTGCAGCAGTCCGCGCCTTCCTTGCAGCAGGCCATGTCCCTGCAGCAGTCGGCGGTGGCTGCGGCCGCAGCGCCCGAGATGGTCAGCGCCAACGCGGCGCCCATGATCTTCAACGTGTTCATGTGATATTCCTCTAACTCGATGTTCGTGTGCGAAGTCGGCGGGTCACGCTCGAGGAGGGGGCGGGATCAGCGCCAGGCTCATGCCGGCCATCACCAGCCCACCGGTTTCCAACGCTGCCGGAGGCTTAGGCGCCGAGGCCTGAGGTGAAGGTGACATCGGGGGCACGGCCACGCAGGCGGCGCCACAGGTCGCCTGGACGTTCTTGCGATCGCCGTCCTTGCTGCGTTCATGGGACCCAGCCATGCCATGGCAATCCATGTTAGCATCGGCGCGTGCTTGCGCGACTAGCGGGACTGGCTGGAGCATCCCCGCACACGCGGGGCCCGCGCGCACAACGAGCATGACGCCGATGAGCGCCAAGGCAAGCATGCGGAACGGGTGTGATCCGGACATGGCGACCGTTTTAATGCAGCGGCGTGGCAGCCACAACACTCGATCCAGCAAAGGCGGGCGCTTGCTCATTCGCTAGCGGATCTGGGATGGGCTGGCTGCCGGGGCATGCGCGACAGCGCGTCGCGGAGACGGCCGGTGTGGCGCTCGGTGCACCAGGCGAACGCCCAGCAGAACGCGACGGTGATCGAGACGGCGGCAGCCACCATGGCCATACCGACGGTCGTTGGTGGCAGGCGCTGCTCGTTTATGACGATGCCGGCCATCAGCGCGAGCAGCGGGAAGTGGACAGCGTAGAGCGAGAAGCTCGCCTTCGAACCGTAGGACGCCAGCGGCCGGGCCCATGCAGGCAGGGCCGGATCGACGCGCATCAGCGTGTGGAGAAGGACCGCGAACGCCGCGGCGAGCGGCAGCTCCAGGCCGTCCAGCCCGCGCAGCCGCACGACGACGAGCATCGCGGCAAACATCAGCGCGGAAAGGACCAGCCAGCCGCGCGGCGGAGGCGCCTTCGCGTCCCGCTCGCCGTTCGCCCAGTGGAGCAGCGTGCCGCAGAGCCAGCAGCCGAAGCCGATCGCCAGATGTGGGTTGAACGCGATCAGGCCGGCGGTGATCAGCAGTGGCGACGGCCGGCGGGAGCGCAGGCTGACCGCCAGCGCGGGAAACCAGATGTAGAACCAGAACTCGAACGCCAGGCTCCAGAGCGGCCCGTTGCTGCCGAACGGCGCCACCAGAATGGTCTGCAGGAAGAGGAGGTTGCCGATCAGCGCGCGCCAGCCGAGCGTGTCGGGGAGGTCCGGCCGCATGACGTAGGTGTCGGTCAGGCCGCGGTGGGTGGTCGAGCCGAGCAGTTCGAGTCCGATCCAGTCGAGCACGCCGCCAAGCGCCAGCGCGGGCACCAGCACGATGCCGAGGCGCGAGAGGCGGTCGATCAGATAGGGTTGCCAGCGCCAGCCGCGATCGAGCCGCCGGCTCACGCTGCGCGTGATCCAGAAGCCGCTCAGGACAAAGAAGAGGATGACGCATGCGTGCGAATAGCCTGCGAGAAGATACCCGGCGGTCGCGGGCACGGACGCGGGCTGCCGAAAATCCTCGATGAGCAGATACCATGCGTGCGCGAACGCGACGGCGGTGGCGAGAACGCAGCGCATCGCGTCCATCCACCCGAAGGCCCCGGCACCGGCGTCACGGCGAAGGTGGCTGGGCTGCCAGCCTTCCCGTCTTTCGTCCTTCGGTCGCGGCGTATCCCCCATGGGTGCGAATACGGCTTGTGCCCTGCCAGCCCTCGCCGCCCGATTCAGCGATCATCTGCCTCGCGCGCCCCTGCGGGCGTCAGTTCCGGCCGAGCAGCTGCGCCAGGGTCAGCCGGGCCCGCCGGATGCGCGTCTCGACGGCCTTCTCGCTGATCGCGAGCACCTCGCCCGCCTCGGCCTGGCTGAGCCCATCGACCGCGCAGAGCACGAGCGGCTCTCGCTGTGACGACGGCAGCTGCGCCACGGCTCGGGCCAGCCGGTCGAGCTCGGCTCGGTCGGACGCCTGCACGTCCTGCAGGGGCTGGTCGTCGGCATGCAGCTCGGCGATCTCCTCGACGGGCGTGGCCAGGCCGAGCATACGCCTGACCGCGCGCCGGCGGGCCCAGTCGCGCGACTTGTTGAGCGCGATGCGCGCGAGCCACGCCGACATGGGCCGGTTCGGATCGAACCGGCGGAGCGCGCCGTGGGCCGATACGAACGTCTCCTGCACGAGGTCCAGCGCCTCGTCCGCGTCGGCGACGTTGGCGAGGATAAGGCGGTAGACCCGCTGGCGGTGCCTTCGCATGATCTCGGCGAACGCCTCGTCGTCCCCGGCAGCCGAACGGCTTGCGAGGTCGCCATCGGCGAGTGCCGCCAGATCGGCCCTCACCGGTCGCCGGTGGTCAGCGACTTGGTGACCGCGCGGTCGAATGCCGCCCTCTGCTCGGGGCGCAGCACTTCGCGCATGGCGAACACGTGCGTGAGCGTCGCCTTCTGCAGCTCGCCCATGGCGCGGTGCGACGCGTCCACGGCCGCGGCTACCTTGGGGCCATTCCCGTGCTCGGCCTCGATGGCGGCGGCGAGCCGCGCGTTGTCGGCGCGCAGCTCCGCCTCCAGCGACTTGCGCTTGCCCGCGAACTCGCGCTCGAGCTGCTCGATGCTGGCTTCCTGACTGGCATCGAGCTTGAGGTCATGGTGCAGCAGGGCGTGCAGTTCCGACGTCTGCGCATGCCGCGCCGGGATGAGCACGCGGCCGACGAACACGCCGCCGATCGCGGCGAGGAAGGCGACGACCGCGACCAGCGCGGTCCAGCGTCCGCGCGTCATCGCTCGGTGAGCAGCAGCGTCGACGGTGCGAGTGGACCCGCCACGCCGAAGGGATCGATGGGGGCGGCGCTCGCGGGCGAGGCCGCGGGGCCGGCAGTCATCGTGCCCAGCACGATCGCACCGACGGCGGCGAAGGCGACGGCGCCGATGCCGGTCCGCGCGCTCGTCCGGTTGGCCCGCACGCGATTGAACACGGCCGCGTCGATCGAGCTCAGCCCGGGATGCTCGTCGTCGGCGACCCGACGGAGTGCGGCATCGAGATCGAAGTCCATGTGGTTCTCCATTCCCCCTAATACGGGTTAGTTGCTAGCAGCCCTCGCCGGTGCGCGCAGTCGAGAAGTGCACCGACGTCCGCGAGGGTCCGAGCGGCGCGGCGCGTATTCCTCGATGATCCCTGATCTCACGATGGAGTCGAAGATGCGTTTCCAAGCTGTCGTCGCCGCTGCCGCCCTCATGGCGATCGCGGCACCTGCCATGGCCCACCCCAAGCTGGTCTCGGCCAATCCGGCGCCGAACGCCACGGTCGCACCGACGGCGCGGGTCCAGGTGACCTTCACCGAGGCGCTGCTGCCCAAGCTCTCGGGCGCGGACATCGTGATGACGGGCATGCCCGGGATGGACTCGCACCCGCCGATGAAGATGCCTGCCAAGATGGCCGTCAGCCCTGATCGCAAAACGATGATCCTCACGCTGGCGAAGCCGCTGCCCAAGGGCACCTACCGCCTCGATTGGCACGGCGTGTCGGCCGACACCCACCGGGTCAAGGGCAGCTACGCCTTCAAGGTCGCCTGACGATGGACTGGGCGGGAATCGCCATCCGGTTCGCGCTCTACCTCGACCTGATGCTGGCCTCCGGCCTGGCGGCTTTCGCGCTGACCGCGCCGGCCGGCACCGCCAGGGTCATGCCGCTGCGTGCGGTGCTGGTCGCTTGCGGGTGCCTTGGCCTCGTCCTTTCCGCCGGTGGGCTGCTCGTCATGACGGCCGCCATGGCCGGCACGACGCTGGCGCAGGTCGATCGCGAGGCTCTGACGATGATCGTGGACGAGACGCCGTATGGCGCCGCCTGGACGATCCGGATGGTGGCGCTGGTCCTGGCGGTCGGATCGGCGTCGACCGTCCGCGGCACGGTATCCGCCCGGGTGCGCACCGCGGCGTCGGCAGCCGCCTTCGCGTTGGCGGCCGCCACGCTGGCCTGGGGCGGTCACGGTGCGATGAGCGAGGGCGCGCTCGGCGCGCTGCACCTGGGCGCCGACATCTTGCACCTGCTCGCGGCCGCGTTCTGGATGGGGTCGCTTCTCGGTCTCGTCCTGCTCGTCGCCAGACCGGCGGCGAGGATGGACGCCGGGCATCTCAATCTGTCCTGGCGTGCGCTTCACGGCTTTTCCCGCGCAGGCACGGCTTCGGTTGCGATCATCGTCGTCACGGGGATCGTGAACGGCTGGCTGGTTCTGGGACCCGACGGCCTGTCCGGCCTGACCTCGACGCTCTACGGTCAGCTGCTGCTGGCTAAGCTCGCGGCGTTCGCGGCGATGGTGGGGCTGGCATCCTTGAACAGGTTTCGGCTGACCCCGGCCCTTGGATCGGTCGCGTCATCGGGGGCGGCGCGACGTGAGATCGGCGCGTTGCGGCTGAGCCTGGCGTTCGAGGCCGCGCTGGGTATCGCGGTGCTGGCGCTCGTCGCGTGGCTGGGCACGCTGGAGCCGGTCTCGGCGGCCGGATGACGGTGCGAGCAGCTGCGCGACGGCTGCCCGCACGGCCTCACATTCCGCCCCTGCCGGTCAGCATCCAGACCGCCATCGCGATCATGCCGAGATTCTCGGTCAGGCTGACGAAGCCGAGCGGCACGTTCGAGCTGCCGCCGACGCACGCGCACTTTAGCTCGCGTTTGTCGATGTAGACCGCCTTGAAGACCGAGACGCCGCCTACCGTGCCGATGAACAGCGCGATCGGGATGGAGAGCCAGTTCAGCGCGCCGGCCACCATGAGGACGCCGGCCAAGCCCTCGGCGAAGGGGTAGACGTAGCCGTAGCGGACCCAGCGCTTGGCGAGCAGGTCGTAGTTGAGGAACATGGTCGAGAACTTCTCGACGTCCTGCAGCTTGAGCAGCGCCAGGACGGCCATGCTGAACCCGCCGAACCACTGCAGCGCGTGGAGCGTGAACGGCATGCCGAAGGCGGCATGGCTCGCCGCCAGCGCGAGCAGCGCGGTCATGGCGAAGAGCGCGATGACCGGGCGGTAGCTGGTGGCGCCGGGTTCGGCGACGTGCAACCCGAAGTGCCGCCGCAGATCGTCGTATCCGCCGATGCGCTCGCCGCCGATGAACACCTGCGGCGTGGTCTTCACGCCGTGCTCGGCCTTGAAGGCGTCGGTCTCGGCGCGCGTGGTGAGGTGATGGTCCTCGACCTCGAAGCCCTTGCGCCGAAGCAGGTCCAGCGCCTTGAGCCCGTAGGGACAGGTGTGTTCGGGCATCACCATGCGGTGAAGGACGGCGGTGGGACGGGTCGACACGGGTGCGCTCCTCGTTTGCGGTTCAACGGCACCCGGCCCATATGGGGTCCGTAGTATGGTCCGGAGTCAAGAGCCTATGTCGAGGATGACGATCGCGAGGCTGGCGAAGGCCGGCGGGGTGGGCGTGGAGACGGTGCGCTACTATCAGCGGCGGGGTCTGCTGCGCGAACCCGAACGGCCGGGCGGCGGTGGCTTCCGCAGCTACGGCGAGCCCGATGTCCGGCGCCTGCGCTTCATCCGCTCGGCACAGGGCGCCGGGTTCACCTTGGACGAGATCGGCGAGCTTCTCGAGCTGGACGCGATCGATGACAGGGCTCGGGCTCGTGAGCTGGCACGCTCCCGGGTGGCCGCGCTCGATGCCCGGATCGCGGAACTCCAGGGCGCCCGTGCGGCGCTGGCGCGGCTGGCCGACGCCTGTGCCGGCGGCTCCGCCGGGGCCTGCCCGATCATCACCGCCTTCGAGCCGTGATCACCTGCGCCGCGGATACGACCGCCACGGCCGCTGCGACGGCGTAAGGGTGAGCCCCAGCACCTGCGCCCGGCCTCGCAGGCCGTCGATCGTCCTTCCCATCTCCCGCGCAATCTGCGCCGTCTGCTGGCGCGCCTCAAGGCGGACGCGGAGTTCGGCGTCGTCCTCGTCCGTCCCACCGGCCCGGCGCTCGCCGCGCCGCCGGCGGCTTCCCGTCGTCAGCTATGGAGATGCCCGCTCTCCTCGCACGCCTCGCCCGGTCCCTCGGTCTGGATCGTCGCGTGCTCGATGCCGAACCGCTCGTCGATCAGCCCGGCGACCGCCTTGCGGACGGTGTTGGCATCGGCGCCGGCTGCCAGCGTGACGTGCATCGTGCAGCTGACGTCGTCGTTGGACATCGACCAGACGTGCAGGTCGTGGAGCCCCGCGACGCCGGGGACGGCCGAGACCGCCGCCCGCACCTCGACCAGCCGCAGGCCCGACGGCACGCCCTCGAGAAGCACGTTCGTCGTGTCGCGCAGCAGGAGCCAGGTCCGCGGCAGCACCCACAGGCCGATCGCCACGGCGACGATCGGGTCGATCCACGTCCAGCCGGTGAACTTGATGGCGAGCGCGCCGACGATGACGCCGACCGACCCGATCATGTCCGCCCACACCTCGAGATAGGCGCCCTTTACGTTGAAGCTGCCGTCCTTGCCGGCGGTCAGCAGCCGCATCGAGATCAGGTTCACGACGAGGCCGATCGCGGCCACGATCAGCATGCCCCACGACTGCACCGGCTCTGGATCGGTGAAGCGCTGGATCGCCTCGACGAAGACGTAGATCGCGATGCCGAACAACAGGACGGCGTTGAAGGCGGCTGCCAAGATCTCGAAGCGCCGATAGCCGAACGTGCGCTTGTCGTCGGGCGGGCGCTGCCCGATCCGGATGGCGATCAGCGCGATCACAAGCGCGGCGACGTCGGTGAGCATGTGGGCCGCGTCGGACAGCAGCGCGAGGCTGTTGAAGACGAAGCCGCCGATGACCTCCGCCACCAGGTAGGTGGACGTGAGGGCGAGCGCCCAGCCGAGCATCCTCGCGTTCGCGCCGGCGGTGTGGTCGTGGGAGTGACCGCCGGCTCCGTGATCATGCGCCATGCGTCTGCGGTCCTTCGATGTCGGTGGTCGCGTCCGTCGCGCCCGCCTCGATCCGCCGCTGGCCGAAGCGGGCGTAGAGCGTCGGCAGCACGAACAGCGTCAGCAGCGTGGCCGAGATCAGCCCGCCGATGACGACCGTCGCCAGCGGCTTCTGCACCTCCGCGCCGGCACCGTGCCCGAGCGCCATCGGCACGAAGCCGAGCGACGCGACGAGCGCCGTCATCGCGACGGGCCGCAGGCGCGCCAGCGCGCCCTCGCGGGCGGCCGCGGCCCGGTCGAGGCCTCGGGACATCAGGTCCTGGATCGCCGACAGCATCACCAGTCCGTTGAGCACCGCGACGCCGGACAGCGCGATGAATCCGACCGCTGCGGAGATGGAGAACGGCATGCCCCGGAGCAGCAGTGCGAGGATCCCACCGACCAGGGCCAGCGGCACGCCGGTGAAGACGATCAGTGCGTCCCGCACCGATCCGAGCGCCCCGTAGAGCAGCAGCATGATGACCGCGAAGCAGATCGGCACGACGATCAGCAGCCGGTCCCGCGCCGACGCGAGGTTCTCGAACTGGCCGCCCCATTCTAGATACGTGCCGGGCGGCATCTTCACGCCGGAGGCGATCGCCTGCTGCGCGTCCGCGACCACGCCCGCGACGTCCCGCCCGCGCACGTTCGCCTGCACCACGACGCGCCGCTTACCGTTCTCTCGGCTGATCTGGTTCGGTCCATCGACGATGCCGATGTCCGCGACGGTCGACAGCGGCACGAACCCGCCTTCGGGCGTCGGCACCGGCACCTGGGCGACGGCGGTCAGATCGGAACGCGCGGCTTCGGGCAGACGGATCACGACGGGGAATCGCCGGTCCCCCTCGAAGATCACGCCGGCCTCGCGTCCGCCGATGGCGGCCGCGACGGTGTCCTGCACGTCGCCGGCCGTCACGCCCACCCGCGACATGGCCGTCCTGTTCGGTCGGATGTCGAGCATGGGAAGCCCCTCGGTCTGCTCGACGCGGACGTCGGTGGCGCCCCGCGTCCGACGCAGTATGTCGGCGATCTGCTCGGCAGTGGCGTTCATCTGGGCGAAGTCGTCGCCGAACACCTTGACCGCCACGTCCCCGCGCACGCCGGCGATCAGCTCGTTGAAGCGCATCTGGATGGGCTGGGTGATTTCATACGCGTTGCCGGGGAGCCCGGACAGTCGCTTCTCCAGCCGCTCGACGAACTCCGCCTTGTCGAGGTTTGGGTCCGGCCACTGGTTTCGGGGCTTCATGATCACGAACGTGTCGCTGATGCTCGCCGGCATCGGATCGGACGCGATCTCCGACGTTCCCGTCCGCGAGAAGGCGAACTGCACCTCCGGCTCCCTCGTGATAGCCTTCTCGACCTGCGCCTGCATGGCCTGGCTCTGGTCCACAGACGTGCCGGGGATCCGGATCGCCTGGACCAGCACGTTCCCCTCGTCGAGCTGCGGCAGGAATTCCTGGCCGAGGGTCGTGAACGCCGCGGCGGCGAGCGCGAGCGATCCGACGGCGACGCCCAACGTGGCGCTGGGGCGGCGCATGGCCTTGTCGAGGCCCGGCTCGTAGCGGCGGCGCAGCCATGCGATGGCGCGGCTCTCCTTCTCCTCCACCCGTTTCGACAGCCAGATAGCGATGGCGGCAGGGACGAACGTCAGCGACAGGATGAAGGCGAACACGAGGGCGATGATCACCGTCAGCGCCATCGGTTCGAACATCTTCCCCTCGACGCCGGTGAAGGTCAGCAGCGGCGCGTACACGAGGATGATGATAGCCTGGCCGTAGACGGAGGGCCGGATCATCTCGCGGGCGGACGCCGCGACGATGCCTAGGCGGTCTTTCAGCGGCAGCGGATCGTCCCGACCGTACTGAGCCTCGCCGAGCCGCCGCAGCGAGTTCTCGACGATGATGACGGCGCCGTCGACGATCAGCCCGAAGTCGAGTGCGCCGAGGCTCATCAGGTTGGCCGAGACCCCGGCCTGCAGCATGCCGATGCTGGTGAGCAGCATCGTGATGGGGATCACCATGGCGGCGATCAGCGCCGCCCTGAAGTTGCCGAGCAGCGCGAACAGGACGACGATGACGAGCAGTGCGCCCTCGGCCAGGTTGCGCGACACGGTGACGATCGTCGAGTTCACCAGTTCGGTCCGGTTGAGCACCGGCTTGACGATGACATCGACCGGAAGCGACGGACCGATCTGTTCGAGCCTCTCGGACACGCCGGTGGACACGGTGCGGCTGTTCTCGCCGATCCGCATGACTGCCGTGCCGACGACGACTTCGCGGCCGTTCTCCGAAGCCGATCCCATGCGCAGACCCTGACCGGTGCGGACGGCAGCGACCTGGCTGAGGACGATCGGCACGCCCTCGCGGGTCGCGATGACCGTGCGGGCGAGCTCGTCGGCGTTCCGGACGCGCCCGTCGGCGCGGACGGACAGGCCCTCGCCGTTCCGGTTGACGACGCCCGCGCCGACGCTGGTGTTGTTGCGCTCGAGCGCGGTGGCGAGATCCTGGAGCGTGATCCGCATCGCCGCCATGCGCTGCACGTCGGGCACCACCAGGTATTCCTTGGTGTAGCCGCCGAGCGAGTCGATCCCGGCGAGCCCCGGGGTGCCCTTCAGCTGCGGCGACACGATCCAGTCCTGGACCGTGCGCAGGTAGGTGGCCTTGTCCGCCTCGCTGACCAGATGGTCTCCTTCGGGGCTGATGTAGCTGCCGTCGGGCTGCAGTCCGGGTTCGCCGCTCTTGTGGTTGACCTTGTCCAGCTCGCGGTATTCGACCGTCCACATGAAGATGTCGCCGAGGCCGGTGGCGATCGGCCCCATCTCGGGGTTCACGCCGTCGGGCAGGTCCTCCTCGGCGGTGCGCAGGCGTTCGGACACCTGCTGGCGCGCGAAGTAGATGTCGGTGCCCTCGTCGAACACCGCCGTGATCTGGGCGAAGCCGTTACGGCTGAGCGAGCGGGTGTATTCGAGGCCGGGGATGCCGGCGAGCGCGGTCTCGACGGTGAAGGCGACCTGCTTCTCGACCTGGTCGGGTGAGAGCGCGGGTGCGACGACGTTGATCTGGACTTGGTTGTTGGTGATGTCGGGGACGGCGTCGATCGGCAGCCGCTGGAGCGCGAAGATGCCGGCGATGGCGGCGACGGCGGTGAGCAGCAGGACGAACCAGCGCCGCTCCACCGAGAAGGTGACGATGCGGGCGATCACGGGTCAGTCCTCGTGCTCGGCTTCGCCCTTTCCGAGCTCGGCCTTGAGGGTGAAGGAGTTGGTGGACGCGATGCGTTCGCCACCGTTGAGACCGGCCGTGACGACGACTTGGCCGCCGTTGCGCCGGCCCAGCGTCACCGGCACGGCCTTGAAGCCCGTCGCGGTGCGCACGAAGACGTGCGGCTTGTCCTCGATCATCTGGACGGCCGCCGACGGCACCGCGACGGTGCGGTCGCCGCCTGCCGGCACGATGATCGACGCGTTGACGGTCTCGCCCACGCGCCAGGTGTTGCCGCCGTTGTCGAGGGTCGCGATGACCGGCACCAGCCGGGTGGTCTCGTCGAGGACCGGCGACACGAACGTGACCCGTGCCGCCTGCCGGCGCCCCGGGCCCGTGACCTCGACCTGGGCGCCAGGCTGCACGCGTCCGGCGTCGGCCGGAAGCAGCGACATAGCGACCGAGACCTTCGAGAGGTTGGCGATGCGGAACAGCTCCGCGTCGGCGGCGACCGTCTGGCCAAGGGTCGCGGACCGGGCGATGACCTGCCCGGAGATGGGCGAGCGCACGGTGACGCGGTTGAGCGCCCCGCCGCCGCCGCCGGTCGCGGCGAGCTGCTGCTGCGCGAGCCGCAGGGCGATGTTGGCCTCGGTCGCGGCGGTGCGGGCGGCGATCAGGTCCTGCTCGGGCGAGACGCGCTCGGCGAACAGGCGCTGCTCGCGGCGGAGGTTGGACTGTGCCAGCGCCGCGCGGGCGCGCGCCGCCTCGATCTCGCCCTTCAGCGACGCCGCCTCGCGGCTCTCGATCACGGCGAGCACGTCGCCGCGTCCTACCGGCTGACCGAGGTTCCTGGTCAGCGACACGAGCCGCCCGGCGATCGCGGCGGACGCGACCTGCACGCCCTGGGGATCGCCCTCGATGGTGGCGCTCACCTCGATGGCGCCCGCGACGCCGCCGATCGTAGGCCGGACGACCTCTATGCCTGCTTCGGTGATCTGCTGCTGAGTGAGCGTGACCACGCCTTCCTCGGCGTGGCCTTCCTCGGACGCGTGCTCGTTGGCGGCGTTCTCGGCAGGCGCTTCGGCGCCGCCGCCACAGCCGGCGAGCGTCAGTGCGAAGGTCGCGGGGACGAGCGCCCGCAGTATGGTCTTCTTCATGGCTGGGCTTCCGTGTTGGCGGGCGCGCGGGCGGTGAGTCGCTCCAGGCGTGCCTTGGCGTCGTGATAGGCGGCGAGCGCGTCGATGGCGGCCGAGCGGGTCTGGGCGAGCGTGCGTTCGGCCTCGAGCAGGTCCAGCTGGCCGAACTTGCCCTCGCGGTAGCCGATGCGGGCGACGCGGGCGGCCTCCTGAGCCGCGGCGAGCGCCGGTCCGTTCGCCGCGCGCGCGTTCGCCTCCGCGTTGGCTAGGTCGGTCTCCGCCGTGGCGATCGCCTGCTGCGCGTCCAGCAGCGCGACGCGCCGCAGCGCCACGGCCTGGTCGCTCTGGGCTCGGGCGGCGTCGATGCTGGCGCGGCCGTTGTTGAACAGTGGGATCGGCAGGCTGACGCCGAAGACCGCCGCGACGTCGTTAGTGGCCTCAAGCCGACGAGCCCCGGCGCTCAGCGTCAGGTCTGGAACGCGCTGGCTGCGGGCGAGCCGCACCTGTGCATTTGCGGTGGCGACCTCGGCCTCGGCTGCGGCGAGCGCAAGCGTGCCCTCGGCGTTCGCCGCCAGGCGTGGACCGGCACCGGCGCCGACCCTGTCCAGCCAGGCGAGGTCAAACGCGCCGGGGTCTCGTCCGATCAGGCGGGCGAGGTTGGCGCGTGCGAGCACGGTGGCCCGTTCGGCCTGCGACAGTCCTGTGGTCGCGTTGATGCGGGCGACGTCGGCCCGCTGCTCCTCCAGCGGCGATGCCCGGCCCGCGCGCACGCGCACGTTCGCCGCTCTCAGTCCCTCCGTGGCGATGCCTAGCTGATCCCGCGCGATCAGCAGCCGGCGTTCGGAAGCCACCGCCTCGTTGTAGAGCTGGGTCACGCGAAGCCGAAGGTCGGCACGGGCCGCCACCACCGCCAGCCGCGCCCGGGCAGTCTGCGTGTCTGCCACGGCGATCCGCGCCGAGCGCTTGCCGCCAAACTCGATGGGCAGCGACATGCCGACCGTGGTCTCGGCGCCGCGGATGCCGCTGTATTCGCCCGTTCCTACGACGTTCTCCACCTCGACGTTGACCGACGGGTTGGGGCGCAGTCCGGCGACGCGGCGCTGCGCCTCGGCGGCCCGGACGCCCGCATCGGCCGCGCCGACGCCCGGAGCGTTCGCTTCGGCGAGTTCGAGTGCCTGATCGAGCGTGAGCCCGTCCTGCACGGCCGCCGTGGGGCCGGTCTGCGCCTGCGTCGATGATGCGCAGACGGTTGCGGCCAGGGCGGCCGCGAGCATTCGATGCATTTTCCACTTCTCCTGACGCTCGAAAGGTCCGGTGTGAGCCGGTTCGCGTCAGGCCTGCGGAGGGCGGAGCGCCGGGTCCGTCGATGCGCCCGCGAGTGCCGCCTCGGACCGGGGGAAGGGCTGCGCCTCGGCGATGGCCGTCGACCTGCCGGCGGTGTCGCCGGACGTCACCATGACGTGGTGCCCGTGGCAGCTCGCGTGGTGAGGCAGCCCTTCTTGCAGCCGCCGGGCATCTGGTCGCCACTCGCGTCCGCATCGCCGTCGACGGCCTGGGCGATCTCGGCGCAAGCGATGGAGGATTGCGCGTGCGCGACCGATCCCACCGTCAGCGACAGTGAGAGTGCGAGCATCGCGAACAGGCTGAACAGCCGGGCCATCGGGCGGTTCGTAGCACGGGCCTCGCCGCGTGTCAGCGACGGGCGCATTACCTGGGGCCGCCGTCCATAACCGAGCGGAGATCGTCCGGGATCGGCATGGGGCGGAAGGCGCTCACGTTCGACCGCCCTGTGTTGCCGACGGGGACGCGCCCCGTCATCGCAGCGAGGGGTGCGAGGGCGAGACGCGCCACTTGGCCGGCAACTTCGCGCAGATCATGCAGACGAAGCGCGTAAATGAGCATGCTCCAGTGCACGCGTAGGTGCAGCGGCAGCCTGGGCTGTGACAGGATGTGGGCACGCTCGAGCGCCCACCATGCGCCGCCAACGTCCCCGACGCGGGCTGCGGCGCGGTGGCGCGCCAGTTCGGCATCGACCAGGTGGGGGATCGATGATGATGGGTGCGAAGGCTTCATGCGGTCCTCGCCGAGGAAGGCCGCCTGCCCGAAATAATGCTGCTGCAAGCCATTTTCCACCTCGTGCGACTCGACGTGGAGGGGTAGATGCACCCTGTAGCTGCTGCAGGGTCAAGGGGAAGTTCGGGTGAAGATCGGCGAGCTCGCGCGGGCCACCGCCACGAAGGTGGAGACCATCCGCTTCTACGAGCGGATCGGGCTGCTGCCGGAGCCCGCCCGAACCGACGGCAACTACCGCGACTATGGGCCAGACCAGCTCGCCCGCCTTTCCTTCGTGCGTAGGGCCCGCGACCTCGGTTTCACCCTCGACCAGGTGCGGGAGCTGCTCTCGCTGGCCGACGATCGGGACAGGTCGTGCAAGGCGGTGGACGTTGTCGCCCGCGAGCATCTGGCGCAGGTCGACCAGAAGATCGCCGACCTGCGTTCGTTGCGGAAGGAGCTGAGCGGGATGATCGACCAGTGCGGCCAGGGAGTGATATCCGAATGCCGCATTATCGAGGCGCTGGGGCCTTCGTGATCCGGGCGGGTTGACCCTGTAGCGGCTACAGGGTGCACATGGGTCGCGACTCGCTTTTGGAGGCTGACGATGAGCGACTGCGGATGCGAGGCCGACACGGCCCGGGCCGGTGTGGACCCCGCCTATCGACGCGCCTTGTGGATCGTCGTCGTGCTGAACCTTGGCTTCGGCGCGTGCGAGCTGGTCGGCGGCTTCGTCGCCGGATCGCAGGCGCTGAAGGCCGACTCGCTCGACTTCCTCGGCGACGGCTCGATCACGCTGGTCGGACTGCTGGCGCTCGCGTGGTCGGCGGCCGCCCGCAGCCGCACCGCCCTCGTGCAGGGCGTCTTCCTCGGCGTCCTCGGGGCCGGCGTCCTCGTGTCGGCGATCTGGCGCGCGTTCAACGCCGTCCCGCCCGAGGCCGACCTGATGGGCGGCATCGGGGTCGTCGCCCTGGTCGTGAACGTAGCGGCCGCGCTGGTGCTGGCGCGGTTCCGCGGGAGCGGCGACGCGAACGCACGCGCCATCTGGCTGTTCTCGCGCAACGACGCGCTGGCGAACGTGGCGGTGATCGCCGCCGCGGCGCTGGTCGCGTGGACCGGCAGCGCCTGGCCGGACCTGGTGGTGGCGGGCGTCATCGCGGTGATCTTCCTCCACTCCGCGTATGACATCATCCGCGACGCACGGCGCGAGATGGCCGAGCGTAAGCCGAGAGGCCGGAGGTGACTGCGCAGACCTACACGCCCCCGCTCGGCACCGGCGACACGGCCGACTACGACCGGGCGATCCGTCGCTGGACGCGCGAGATGCGCTGGCGTCAGGCGATGTTGGCGGCGCTCGAGCCGGCACCCGGCGAGACGATCGCCGACGTGGGGTGCGGCACGGGCAGCTTCGTCGTGATGCTGAAGTCGGCTGCACCCGCCTCCACCGTGATCGGGATCGATCCGGACGACGAGGCGCTCGCCATCGCTCGGCGTAAGGCCGCCGATGCCGGCGTTGAGATCGAATGGCGCAAGGGGTTCGCGCGCGACGTGACGGGCCCCGCGGACGCGGTCGTGTCGAGCCTCGTCTTCCACCAGATGCCTCTGGTCGAGAAGCGCGCCGGCATGGCCGCCATCTATGCGGCGCTCCGTCCTGGCGGCAGGGTGCTGATCGCTGACTATGGGCGGCAGCGCGGGCTGATGCGCCTGTTGTTCCGGCTCACCATCCAGCGGCTCGACGGGGTGGAGGACACGCAGCCGAATGCGGACGGCATCCTTCCGGACCTGATCCGCGAGGCGGGCTTCGAGAAGGTGCGCGAGGTCGACCGCATCCATACGATCACGGGCAGCATCACTCTGCTGGAGGGTCTGCGACCCGGCTGACGTGGGAGGAACGGTCATGGACATCGCGGCCGAACAGCGGCTCGTCAGGCGGGGTGCCGCGACGGCGTTCCTGTTGACGTCGGCGGTATGCGCAGCCTCGGTCGTCTTCCTGCCGCAGCTGATCCCGATGCCCGGCGGGCTTGCAGAGCGGCTGGCGTTCGGGGTCCAGGCGGGCGTCCCGCACCTGCTCTGCTTGGTCGTGGCGATCCGGCTGGTGTCGAAGGGACGCTACGAGTCCGCGGCCGACATCGGCGGGGCGGCGGCGGGGCCGCCCAGTCCCGTCCTCGCGGTCAAGGCCGCGTTCCTCCAGAACACGATCGAGCAGGCCTTCGTCGGCGTCTGGTGCCAGCTGGTCCTCGCTTCGGTCGCGGACGGTGCCGTGCTCGCCCTTCTTCCCGCGTCCGGCCTGCTGTTCGCCGTGGGGCGCGTGCTGTTCTACCGCCGCTATGCAGGGGGAGCGGGAGCGCGGGCGCTGGGCATGGCGATGACCGTGCTGCCGTCGCTCGCCTGCCTGGGCTTTGCGGGCGTCCTCGCCACTGTGCGGCTATTCGGCTGGTAGCGCCCGCTCTGAGGCTGCCGGCCGGGCGCGGCCGCTCCGCCGGAAGCCCCAGACCAGTGCGAGCACTGCGCACACCTGCGCCCCGAGCGTCTCGACGGTCGGATACAGTCCCAGCATCTCGATGCGCGGGACGTTCTCTATGGGCGCGACACCGATGATGCCCGCCTCCTGCAGGCCTGAGATGCCCTTGCCGGCGAGCACCACCGCGAGCACCGCGATTAGCGCCGAGCTCCACCCGAAGAAGCGCGAGATCGGCAGCCGGGCGCTGAAGCGGAGCATCACCCATGCGATGACCGCCAGGAGCGCGATGGCGGTCCCGGCGCCCGCGAGCATCGCGCCGCCGTTCCCCTCGGCCCAGAGTGCGGCGTAGAACAGGATGGTCTCGAACACCTCACGGTAGACGACAACGAACGCCAGCAGGAACAGGAACCAGCCGGAACGCCTGGTCAGTGCGGCGGTGACCCGCTCCCGCACGTAGCGCTGCCATGCCTCGGCGCTGCTCTTTCCGTGCATCCAGATGCCGACCATCAGCAGGATGACGGCGGCGAACAGCGAGCCGAAGCCCTCGGTCAGCTCGCGCGACGCGCCGCTCACGCTGATGAGGTGGGTGGCGACGAACCAGGTCGCGACGCCCGCGGCGAGCGCGGTCATCCACCCGGCGTGGACGAGCGGCAGGACCGACTGCCGGTCCGTCTTGCGCAGGAACGCGATCATGGCCACGACGATCAGCAGCGCCTCAAGCCCCTCGCGCAGCAGGACGCCGAAGGCGCCGAGGAAGCTCGACGCGCTGCTGGCGCGCTCGGGCGCGAGTGCGTCCTCGGCCTCGCCGAACAGCGAGGCGAGCTCGTGGTTGGCCGCTTCCACTTCGGCGACCGGCCTGCCGGTGCCGATCGCAGCGCGCAGGCGTCCCATCGCCGTCTCGATGCGCGCCATCAGGGCCGCGTCGCGTGCGGCGAGGACAGGCTCCACCGGTTCGAACCCGTCGAGATAGGCTGAGAGCGCCAGGTCGGCGGCCGCCCTGCGGTCGCCTCGGCGGTATGCGGCCAGGCTGGCGTCCAGGCGTTCCCGGGTGAGCGCCAGTGAGCCGTCCGGGCGGCTCGTCACGGCGTCGGGGTGCCGGCGCAGGAACGCCGTGACGGCCGCTGCCTTCTCCGGCCCGAGCTCGGTCGACAGGGCGGCGGGCGTGATGCCGACGAGGGCGGCGAGATTCGGCAGCCGCGCGCGGATCGAGGCATCACTGCGCCAGAGCCGTTCGCCTTCGCGTGCGAGCGCATCGGGGTAGGCGAAGCCGCCCGCCTCGAACGCGAGCGCCCAGCGGTCGGCCTCCGGCAGGCCGGCGAAGCTCGGCATGGCGGTGCCCTCAAGGCCTTGGGAGATCACCTGGTAGAGGCCGAAGAGGCTGCGCTGGTCGGCACGGCCTTTGTCTGTGAACGCGATCGGCGGTGGATCGAGGCGGGTGGCCTGCGGTCCGCGCCCGTCTCCCGTTGCGCCGTGGCAAGACGCGCAGTTCTGCGCATAGAGTGTCCGCCCCCGCGTGACATCCGGCGGCGTGGCCGGTGCCAGCGGGACCGGGTATGCGGCGAGCAACGCCTGCCCGAGACCCTTGGCCTGGACTGCGACCGCGTCGGCTGGCGCCTTGCCAGCGATCGTGCGTCTCAGCGCCTGCGAGCGACGGACCAGGTCGGGCTTGGTGGCAGTTGGTGGCAGGCCGGCGACCCGCGCCTCGATCTGCGCCGCGAAATCTCCCATCTCGGCGTATTCAGCGGCGTTCCTGACCTGCCCGCCCGAGACGGCCTCGGGATAGTCGACCGCCACATAGTCGAGCAGCCGCCAGGTGGTCTGCACGTCCGCGTCGCGCGACTGGGCGCTCGCAGACGCCGCCCACGCACCTGAGAGCAGCAGGGTCGCGGCGAGGCAGGTGAACCAGCGGTAGAGCATGACGGCGACGTGTCGGGACATGGTAGGGCTTCTTGCGAGTCGCTCGCTTCTTGCACCCTCTAGCCCCTACAGGGTCAAGGGGCGGCGGCGATCCGGAAGCCGCCAGGTTTCGTTCCGGCGCGGTCGGCGTCCACCACGCTGGCCTAGGCCTTCCCCTTGATCGCGATGGCGGAAGGGTCTTCGGCTGCGGCCTTCTGGCCGGCCGCCTTGCGCTCCGAATACCTGTCGACGAGCTGGGCCGCGTGCGGCCGCATCAGCACCGTGATGCGGACCAGCTCCTCCATCACGTCGACGATGCGGTCGTAATAGCTGGACCGCTTCATGCGCCCGGCCTCGTCGAATTCCTTGTAGGCCATGGCGACCGACGACTGGTTGGGGATCGTGAACATCCGCATCCACCGGCCGAGCAGCCGCAGCGTGTTGACCGCGTTGAACGACTGCGATCCGCCAGACACCTGCATGACGGCGAGCGTGCGGCCCTGGGTCGGCCGCATGCCCTTCATCTCGAGCGGGAGATGGTCGATCTGCGCCTTCATGATGCCGGTCACCTGTCCGTGCCGCTCCGGGCTGCACCAGACCATGCCCTCGGACCACAGCGCGTGTTCGCGCAGCTCGTGGACGGCCGGATGATCGTCACCGGTTACCTGGTCGGGCAGCGGCAGGTCCGACGGATCGAAGACGCGGGTCTCGGCGCCGAACAGCTGGAGCAGCCGCGCAGCTTCCTCGGTCGCCAGGCGCGAGAACGACCGCTGACGGAGCGAGCCATACAGCAACAGGATGCGGGGCGGCGGTTTGTCGTCGCCGAGACCGGCAGCGGGCCGGTGGATCACGAAGTCGCGATCGAGCGCCGGCAGGACGTCCACGTCGTGCAGCTGGCGGAGGCGGCTCATGCGAGTTCCTTGACGAGATATGAGGCGCTCGCTGGGCAGAGCGACGAGAACTGGGCGGTGCCGGTGATTGCGGCCGGGGCCGTCGTGCGGTCGCCGTCGCGATAGCCGCGCCCGCGAAAGAACCCGGCGACGCTCGTAGTAAGCAGGTGCAGGCGCTCGACGCCTTCCCGGCGCGCTAGCGCCTCGGCATGAGCCATGAGAAGCCCACCATGTCCTTGGCGCTTGCGGCTCGGCAGCACCACCAGCGAGCGGAGCAGGCGATCCGGTCCATCGCCCTCGATGCCGATGAACCCGATCGGCCCGTTGTCGTCGGACAGCTCGAAGAAGGCGCGGCCTGGGTGGTCGAGGTCGTCGGTCGGAAGACCGGCGGCGTCCAGCGCCAGCTTCAGGATGTCGCGTGCACCGCCTGCCAGTGGGGCGAAGATCGTACGGTTCACGCCGGAGCGCCCTCATACCAGAAGCGCGTGCGCTTGACGATGGCGACGACGCTCAGCATGACGGGCACCTCGACCAGCACGCCGACCACCGTCGCCAGGGCTGCACCGGACTTGAGGCCGAACAGCGAGATCGCCGCCGCAACCGCGAGCTCGAAGAAGTTGGACGCGCCGATCAGCGCGGCCGGAGCGGCGACGCACCACGCCACGCCGAGCCGCCGGGACAGCCAGTATGCGATGCCTGCGTTGAGATAGACCTGTATGAGGATCGGCATGGCGATCAGCGCGATTATGAGGGGCTGCGCCACGATCTGCTCGCCCTGGAAGCCGAAGAGCAGCACCAGCGTGGCGAGCAGCGCCATGAGCGAGGCGGGGCCGAGCGCTGCCAGCAGCCTTTCTAGCGCCGGCTGGCCGCCGCCGGCGAGCAGGGCCCGGCGGATGCCCTGCGCGACGATCACCGGGACGACGATGTAGAGGGCGACCGACAGCAGGAGCGTGTCCCAGGGCACGGTTACCGAGGCGACGCCGAGCAGCAGCGCGACCAGCGGCGCGAACAGGAAGACCATCAGCACGTCGTTGAGCGCGACCTGGCTGAGCGTGTAGCTCGGCTCGCCGTCGCATAGGTTCGACCAGACGAACACCATGGCGGTGCAGGGCGCAGCGGCCAGCAGGATAAGGCCCGCTATGTAGGACTGGATCTCCCCCGCCGGCAGCAGCGGCGCGAATAGCCAGCCGAGGAACATCGTCCCGAGCGCGGCCATGGAGAAGGGCTTCACGGCCCAGTTGACGAATAGCGTGACGCCGACGCCCTTCCAGTGCTGCCGGACCGAGCCGAGCGCGGCGAAGTCGATCTTCAGCAGCATGGGGATGATCATCAGCCAGACGAGCGCCGCCACGACGAGGTTGACGCGCGCCACCTCGGCGGCAGCGATCGCGGCGAAGACCTTTGGGATCGCCTGTCCCAGCGCGATCCCCGCAATGATGCACAACGCCACCCAGAGCGACAGGTAGCGCTCGAACGTGCCCATCAGCGCACGCGCTGGCCGGAGGCGTCGACGACCTGTTCGCCGTCCTCCTTGGCGAAGGCGCCACGCTGCGGCCCGGGCAGGATGTCGAGCACGGACTCGGATGGACGGCACAGGCGCACGCCGAGCGGCGTCACGACCAGCGGCCGGTTGATCAAAACTGGGTTCGCCATCATCGCGTCGACGAGCGCCTCATCGCTCAAGGCTTCGTCGCCCAGACCGAGCTCACCGTATGACGTGCCCTTCTCGCGCAGCAGCTGCCTTGGGGTTAGACCTGCTCGCTCGATCAGCTGGATAAGCAGCGCCCGGGCGGGCGGCGTCTTGAGATACTCGACGACGTGCGGCTCGATGCCGGCGTTGCGGATCATCGCCAGCGTGTTGCGTGACGTCCCGCATTCGGGATTGTGGTAGATCACGATGTCGGTCGGCATGTATCGGCTCATGTCAGCAGCAGGAGAGTTCGGCCAGCAGCGGCTCGCACAGGTCCGCGCGGCCCTGGCAGCAATCCTTGGCGAGGAAGACCATCAGCGCGCGCAGCGTGTCGATCTCCGCTCGCTGGATCTGCTGCCGGCCGCGCTTCTCAGCCCGGACCAGTCCCGCCTTCGCCAAGACCGCGAGATGCGTCGAGAAGGTGCTCTGTGTCAGGGCCGTTGCCTCGACGAGCTCGCCCGTGGACAGTCCGTCGGGCTCGTGCCTCACCAGCAGGCGAAAGGCGGAGAGCCGCGTGGGATGTGCAAGCGCGGCAAGCGCCGCTAGAGCGATCTCATCGGTCATTCATCGGCAATAGCCGATGTGATCCTGATGATCAACATCCATCGGGTCTGACCGATCCTTCCGTCGCCCGATACGCTCTGGTGCTAATCCATCAGCGGATCGAATTCAGCGGAAACGGGCACGGTAGCTTTGCGCGAGATCGTCCTGCTCCTCGGCCTCCTCCTCGTCGTCCGCGTCGATGTGGAGCAGCACGGTCTGGAAGCCGTTAGCCTGGTCCAGAACCTGCATGCGCAGATCGGGTGCTCGACTGCGTTCCGGCCGGATCCAGTCCGAGGGATCGGCGCGGTCCCATGAACCACCGCCGAAGCGCGTCGACGATGATGTCGGCGCAACATCGCCTGCACGCAGGACGAGCGATGGAAACGAGCGGGAAGGACGCGCATACCGCACGCGCCCGTTGCGGACGAAGACGAACGCGCACGTCTCACCGGAAAGCTCCGCATAGCGGTTCGCTGCCGCCTCCAAGCTGACGTCGTAGGTCGTGGCGAGCGGGCGCAGATGGCCAACGTCGGGTGAACCCATGCCGTCCGTTTGCGCTGCAAACCAAGGCTTGGGCATCAGCAGGCCGGCCGCGAAGCGGTTCGCCTGCGCCTCCTCCTTCTGGTGGAGCGTCTCGCGTCCGCGCTCCATCAGATCCCTGGCCGTGCAGCGCTTGTCGCCCCGGTGGGCGGCGATCAGGAAGTGCCCTAGCTCGTGGGCGATCGTGAATCGGCGTCTGGGCGCGGCCATCCCGACGGCGGACAGGATGATGCCCTTCGTCTTCTCGAGGTCCGTCATCAGCGCGCCTACGAACCCGTCGACTTCCAAGTCGCGGAATTCGAGGATACCGACGCTGAGCGCGAACGTCTCGACATCCACTGGCGGCCTCCAGTCGCGATGGTGGTCAAGGATGACCGCGAGGAGGCGCTCGGGGGATCCGCAATCGGCGAGATCCATCAGCAGCGCCTCGTTGACCATCACCGGTCCTTGAGGCTCGCCGCGACGGTTCGGAGCGTCTCCCAATCCCGTGTCGACAGGTCACCGCCGAACTCGCGGAAGAACTGGAGAGCCGCCGGATCGCGTTCCTCGGCCTCGGCATCATCGGTCAGATAGGCGATGGTGACCGAGAAGTGCTCGGCGAGTTTTCGCACCAGCTCGATCCCGGGATTGCGGCTCTTGCCCGTCTCGAGCTCCCAGATGTGCGCCTTGGACACGCCAACTCCGTCGGCGACCTGCTGAAGCGATTGCCGGCTACGCGTGCGCAGCTCCTTCAGCTTCGTGGCAAGTGACAAGCTCATACCTCCCCGGCACCAACCGGCGCCGTCTGATGAATCTTACGCTACGTGCGCGCTGGTTTACAAGACGTTTCTCGTTCACTATATCTTACACCATGTAGGAAAGGGCTGATGATGGTCGACGAGTCGGACGCGGTGAAAAGGAGTGCAGCGGACCTTCCGCGGCGGATCCTCGCGATCGACGGCGGTGGCCTCAAGGGTGCGCTCCCTGCTGCCTTCCTCGCCGAGATGGAGCGCCTAACCGGCAAGCGCGTCGTCGATCAGTTCGACCTCATCGCCGGCACATCCACTGGCGGCATCATCGCGCTTGGACTTGGACTGGGACTCAGCGCGGCTGAGATTTGCCGCTTCTACGTGGAGCGGGGGCCGACGATCTTCGACCAGGCGCCACTGCGTGGACCGCTCGCAGGTCTGCGAGCGAAGTGGCGTGGCCTCCGGCGCACCGCGCGCCACGTCGGCACCGTCAAGTATGAAGCCGCGGAGCTGCGCAGGGCACTCGAGGAGGTGTTCGGCACCCGCCGGATCCGCGATAGCACGACGCGGCTGGTGATCCCCGCCTATGACTCCGCCCATGGCGGCCCTTACGTCTTCAAGACGGCGCATCACGAGCGCTTCCGAGTCGATCACGAGCGGCTCGCGGTCGATGCCGCACTCGCCACCGCCGCTGCACCTTCATTCCTTCCGGCGCACAGCTTTGAGGGTGCTTCGCACCTGCTCGACGGCGGCATCTGGGCAAACAACCCCATGGGTTCGGCGGCCATCGAGGCGGCCAGCATCCTGTGCTGGCAGATGGACCAGGTCCGTATGCTGTCGCTCGGCTGCACCGACACCCTCCATCCGGTCAAGGAGGTGGTCGGCATGAAGGATGTGAAGTGGCTGCTGGAGTTGATGTTCCAAGGGCAGGATCGGTTCAGTCAGGCGACGGCCAAGCTGCTGCTCGGCCATCCGCATACCAATCCGCACCTTCACCGCATCAACCCCATGGTCGAGCCCGGCTTCGTCTCGCTGGACGATGCATCCAAGGTCGAGACGTTGGTGCAGATGGGACGAGCCAGCGCTCGGGCGCAGCTGCCGATCCTCGAGAAATGCTTCTTTATCGGCACGCGGGAGCCGTTCGTCCCGTCCAACATCGACGAGAGGAACTGAGATGCTGCATTCGACGCCCGTCGACCGATACTATGACGATCTGCTCGCCGACGTGGCCCGGCGGATCCAACTCACGCCCACTGCCTACAAGGAGGCAGTGGGGCACTTCGACGCGGTCAGCCGCTATCTCGACGAGCACGAGAGCGGCTTCCCGGCCTACAGCCCTGTGATCTATCCGCAGGGTTCGTTCCGCATGGGATCGACGATCTCGGCCTATGACGATCGAGAGGATTACGACATCGACCTGCTCCTCGAGCTGGCGCTCGATCCGCAGTCGGATCCAGAGGCGGTGTTGCGCCTCGTCGCGCGGTCGCTTGAACAGGGCAAGGGTCGGCTGAAGTTCACCACCTGCGAGATCAAGAAGCGCTGCGTGACGCTCGGCTACGCCAACATGCACCTGGACGTGACGCCGGCGGTGCTGGTGCCGTTCAGGGATCCGCGTGTGATAACGATCTTCGATCGACACCCGCAGCGTCCCGACCATGCGCTGGCGAACCCGGAGGGCTTCGCCCGCTGGTTCGACGGGCGCGTGCGCCCGCGCAGCGTGATCGCTACCCGCGCCACCCGGGCTCAGGTGGTGCCGGTGCCGGAGCAGACCCCGGCCGAACACAAACCCGACCGGCTGCTCGCCATCCAGCTGCTCAAGCGCTTCCGCGACATCCGCTGCGATCGCGGGGGCTACGACCGCTGTCCGTCCGTGTTGCTGTCCTGCCTCGCCGCTCAGGCCCCGCAGGGCACCGGCCTCGTTACGGACCTGCGCTCTACCGCATTGCATGTCGCCCGCGAGGTATCGGTCGCGAACCTTCGGGTGGAGAACCCCGCGTGCCGCGACGACGTGCTGTCCGACCGTTGGCCGAGGAAGAGCGGATCCAACCATCGTTTCGCCGCCGACCTCGTCTTTCTAGCCGAGCGGCTCGACGAGCTTGCGCGTGCCGACGGCACTCAGGTGCGCAAGCTCGATATCCTAAAGGACCTGTTCGGCGAGAATGCGGCGCGCGGTGGCTTCCAGCAGGCACTGGACCGAGCCGCCGCGCAGAGCCGGTCGGGCCAGTTCGCCGCCGGAAAGACAGGTGCGGTGAGCTTCGCCGGGGCGGTTCCCGCCGGAAGCGTCGCGGCGCCGACGCATCGCTTCTACGGCGAACCCGCGCGGTGATCCGGAACCCGGGCGTTTGTTGGTCTGAGCCGCTTTACACGGCCGGCTCAACAAATTGGCGTCCGAGGTTCGCGGAAGTGCTGTCCGGGATGCAGGCGAAGGCGATGGCCGATAAGTTCCCAGGTTTGCGCCCGGTGCTCGATCTTCCCTGGGTGACGATCTGGGAGGGCGAGCTGCGTCCGGTTTCGGAGGCCTATTTCGTCCGAATAGTTGATCATCGCGGCGCCGACGATGGCCGGTTCGCGTTCGTCAGTCGGTGGCCCAGCGTTCGCGTATTGTCCCCCTTGTCGCGCCGCGATGAGGCGCCGCATGAGCCGGTGCCGCACCTCTATGGCGGCCACGACAATCCGCGTGGTGCCGAACTCTGCCTCTTCCATCCGCGGAGCCGCGACTGGAACGACTGGATGTTGCTGGCGGACTCGATCGTCCCCTGGGCGGCGGAATGGCTCTACTATTACGAGATGTGGCACGTCACCGGCGTATGGGGCGGCGACGAATGGCTTCACGAAGATCCTGCACCGCGGACGGCGAGCCCGGAACTGTCCGAAAACCAACCTGGCCGACATCGCAGAGTGGAGGCGCCCTTGCTCCGGAGCATGCCCTTTCTGCTTAACGCCTGAGCTTACGGCGGGTGGTCGCCGGCGGCTTTGATGCCTCGGTTGACCCAGCGATCATTGTCTCTAGCCGATCGACTTGTCGCCCAGGCGCGAACGGACCCGCTCCCCGCAGCAGCAGTCCATGCTGCTGGGATCGGGTTCGCTCACGTCGGCGCAGCCGAGGCAGCAGTCATGCATGAGGAACAATGCCAGATCGCGGATCGCGTCGGGTTCCGCCTTGTAGATGATGCTGCGCCCCTTCTTGGTCGATGAGATCAGGCCGGCGCGGGACAGGATGGTCAGGTGCACCGACATGGTGCTCGCCGGCGTGCCGATGCGTTCGGCAAGCTGGCCAGGGGATAAGCCGTCCGGCCGCGCGCGGGCGAGCTGGGTGAAGACCTCCAGACGGGTCGGCTGCGCGAGCGCGCTCATCACCTCGATCGCTTTCATCTTTTCCACCCCTCTAGAATAGTCGAAGCGACAGCCTCCGCAAGCCGTTCCGGCGTGGCCACACTCGTGAAACGAGCGTTAACCATCAAAATATATTTCGTTGTTCCTAGAAAGGTTGAAATAGGAAGCGACGGATCCATATCGTCGCCGTCCGGCCATCCGTCGCCAAGGCCGGGCGAGTGAGCGTCAGAACCACCGGCGACTGGGAGTAGGGCTATGAACGCCATCACTCTGGGCGCGGATCATGGCGCCATGCGGGTCGATTATCCGACCAGCGACATCGACTACCAGGATCCCCTGGATGCGGACGAGCCTAACGACGGCATCGTCGCCACCTCGCGGCGGGGGCTGACCCGTCTCGCTCTCGTCGCCGCCGAGGCGGGCGCCCGTTTCCAGCGTGAGGGGATCGCCCACGATCCCGTGGCCTGGATGCTCGCCCCGCGCCGGCTGTTCCGCGGAGCCGCGGCGATCGAGGCCTGTCTCGAGCGCGACGACTGCATGCGCGCGGTCCTGCTGCACGGGCTCTCCATCGGGCTGGACGCCGCGCCGGCTCGCATCGACGCCCTGCTCGCTGACAGCCCGGGCGACGACGACCTCGGCGGCCCGTGGCTCGGCGGGGAGCGTGGAGGGATCGCGAGCGGTCCGCCCGGTAGTCGCCGGCTGCGCCTCTACAGTGCGGTCGTCGTGATCGCCCGGGGCGGCGAGCTGCTCCACGCCTTCCACGCGTCGGTCGCGCCGTCGGCGGCCGTCGTTCGCGAGCGCATCCGCGCGCGGTTCGGCTCGGCGGCGGCGGGACAGGCCGAGATCCGGGTCGGCTTCGACCCAGACTGCCCCGCGACGATGGGCATGGTGCCGCCCGCCGTCGTCGACACGCTGATCGCCGCCGGCCGCCGGCGCCGCCCCGCCATGCTCGCCGGTCTCGACATCACGGTGGAGCAGCGCCTGCCGTCCTGATCCCGGGCGAGCGCACCAGACGACCGACACCACAATCGAATACGGAGGCAACCATGTCGTTCTCGAACGTCGGGTGCGAAGTCGCGCCCGCGGAAGGCGGCGATTCGTCCGTCCGCATCCTGCACAGGCTCGACGTGCAGGAGGGCCCGACCGGTGAGGGCGCAGGCAAGGGCCCGCATGTTGGGCTGGTGCTCGACGTCGAGACCACCGGCCTGGACTTCGAGCGCGACGCCATCATCGAGCTCGCCGCTCGCCGGTTCCGCTATGACGATGAGGGCGTCATCACCCACATCGACCGGCCCTACGAATGGACCGAGGATCCGGGCAAGCCGATTCCGCCGGAGATCGCCGCGCTCACGGGGCTGCGCGACGAGGACGTCGCCGGCCGGTTCATCGATGACGAGGCCGCGACGCGCCTGTTGCGGTCCGCGACCGTCGTGATCGCCCACCACAGCCGGTTCGACCGCCGCTGGGTCGAGCGGCGGCTGGACGGTGCGCAGGGTCTCGCATGGGCGTGCTCGATGGAGCAGATCGACTGGCGGGGGCGCGGCTTCGACGGGCGCAGCCTCGGCTTCCTCCTGTGTCAGGCGGGCTGGTTCCACGACGGCCACCGCGCGGGTGCCGACGTGGACGCCGTGATCCAGCTGCTGCGCCACCCGTTCGAGGACGGGCGGACGGCCTTGGCGGATCTGCTCGAGCGTTCGGCGAGGCCGAGCTGGGTGGTGCGGGCGGTCGGTGCCGACTTCTCGGTTAAGGATCTGCTGCGCTCGCGTGGTTATCGCTGGGACCCTGCGCGCAAGACCTGGTGGACGGAGGTCACGGACGACGAGCGCGTGCGCGAAGAGTTCTGGCTGGCGGCCAACGTCTATTCGTCCTCGGCGAGGGCGCTGGGCCCGACGTTCGAGGAGATCTCGCCCACGACGAGATTCCTGTGACCACCGCCGACCATCGCCGCGGCCACCGGGCCGCCGATCGCAGCCACGTGCTGACGGAGGCGCCCGATGCCGGCGAGGGCTGCTGGCCCGCACTCGACGCGGAGAGCGGCGCGGTGCTGCTCGTGCGCGCCGTGCCCGGCGAGGCGGGCAGGCGCGATGCCGTGTGGAGCGGCGAGGTCGGGCCCGAGCGGGCACGGTGCGTGTTCGACTGGATGGCCGCGCGGCCGGATCAGTGGGCACTTTGGGCGAGGTTGGCCTGCCTGTTCGGCGAGCACGCCGTCACGTCGGTCGTGATCGATGGTGCGGAACGCGACGCAGAGCAGGCCGCCATCGCGGAGGCGACGGCTCGCCTGAAGGCGGAGGAGCGTTGCAGGCTGCACGAGCGGGTCGAGCTGTTCGTGCTCGACCCGAAGAACAAGCGGCCCGGCCTGTCCCTGGAGAGCGGTGACGAGGACCAGCCGTTCTTCGTCATGCGCTTCTCCGAGAAGTGGGAGCGCGAGCGGGTGCTGGACTGGTTGCGCTGGCAGAAGCCCCGCTTCCGCGACTTCCGGGGCATCGTCGAGACCGAAGGGCCGGTCGCGCTCGAGCGCGTCATCATCGCCGGCATGCGCGAGACCGAAGCCGACGTGAAGCGCCGCGGCCTGGCCTCCGGCGGTCGCCGCCCGCTCCGGTTCTGGAGGGGGGAATGAACATGGTCGGCACGAATCACGATCCTGGGCGCGACCGTCCTCCGGCAATCGCCTCGAAAGTCTCGGCCGGTGCGTCCGCGGTGATCGCGGAGAGCTTCGCCGGGGAGCCGTCGCCACTGGGACTGAGCACGGCGCTCGAGCTGCGCGGCGGTTCGGGCCGAGACCGCGAGCGGCTCACGTTCGATCTCGGCTTCGGCTGGCAGGAGGAGTTGCGTGCGGCCGTCGGGTGCGGTCTCGCCCGCTTCGCCGGGACCGAGGGCGGTTGGTTCGCCCTCCCGCCGCTGCTGCTTCGCGGCCCCGCAGGCGTCGGGCGCACGCACGTGGCGCGGCGGATCGCCGACCTGGCGGGTCTGCCGCACGTCGGAGTGGCGGTGGGCGGTCCTCTGGGCATGGAGCAGCTGCGGCCGAGCGGCTGCGGACCGGATCTCGTGCTGCCGTCCGCTCCCGTGCTCGCAATGGCGGTCTCGCGATGCGCCAACCCGGTCGTCAGCGTCTACGGCGTCGAAGCGCTCGATGCCGCCGGCCAGGCCGAGCTCGCGCGCATGATCGATCCCGAGACCGCCGGCCGCTGGGTGGACTATGCGTGCGGTGCGACCGTCGACCTGCGGCACGTGAACTGGATGATCCAGGGTCAAGAGCCGGAGGCGCTGACCGCGCATCTCCTGCGTCTGCTCCGACCCGTGGAGCTTCGATTTCCCGTCGGCCGCGATGTGCCGCTGCATCTCGCCGAGATCCTGGCCGAGGCGGCCGTCGACCTCGGCGTGATCGACCGCGTCGGTCCGCGCGCCGAGGAAGGCATCGCTTACCTTGCGCGTCTGCAGGGCGCGAGCTCGACGGCCCGCACCTACGCCGCCGCGCGGCAGTGGCTCGAAACCCAACTCGGATGATCAAGAGAAGGAGAAGAAGATGAATCAGGATGAAGGATCCTCGATCGAGATCGACGGCAAGGTGGTTTCCGTCACCGCAGCCACCATCGCGATGAGCGAGGTGCTCGAGCAGTCGGGAATTGGTGGTGAGGGGATCGTCGTACGCATCGATGGCGGCCGCGCCGCTCACGTCGCGCAGGACTGGCACCTCGAGCTGGCGCCCGACGCCCGTCCAGCCTTCCGGACCTTCCGCGGCTCGACGGTTCATCATCTGCGTGTGGCAGGCCTGGTCTGGGACTGGGGCGGGCCTGCGATCACGGAGAGCGAGATCCGCGCGATCGGCGGCATCGGCGAGGACGTCGACCTTTATATGAACGGCGATCCCGAGCCGCTGCGCCGCGGGTCGGTCGTCGATCTCACCACGCCTTGGCCGCCGCAGATCGATGCGCGCGACGCGGTGCCGGAACGCTCGTCCGTGCCGGTGGTCATCAACGGGCGGCAGGTGCTGCTGGAACGCCCGGAGGTCACGTTCGAGGATCTCGTCGGCATGGCCTTTCCCGGGACCGACCTCGCCAGCGCCTCAAGTCGGGCGCTGACGGTCACCTACCGCCGCGGGCCGCCCGAGCGTCCCGAGGGCTCGCTGCTGTCGCAGGATGCGATCAAGGTCCGCCGCGGCGAGGTGTTCAATGTCAGCGCCACGAACAAGTCGTAGCCCGGACCTCAGGCGCCTTGTCGACGATGGCTACGACGTGGCCATCATCGCGGGCTTCCTGGTCGTGCGCGACGTTCCTTACGTCGATCGTCATCGGCGGGTTCGCCGAGGTCAGCTCGTGTCGCGCCTCGATCTCGCCGGTGACCGCACGGTCGCGCCACGCGACCATCAGGTCTGGTTCGTGGGGGCCCTTCCCTGCGACCGTCAGGGCCGCCCCCTCGTCAACATGGTTCATGCCCAGCATCAGCGACGCGATCTCGGCGGCGGCCTGGTCGTCGATCATTGGCTGTGCAGCAGGCCGATCGGGCGCGAGTTCGTCGACTATTACGAAAAGATGGTCACGTTCGTGGATCAGATATCGGCTCATGCGGCAGCGCTCGATCCCACCGCCACGGCCCGCACCGGCAGGATCGTAGCCGCCGGTGCCGGCGAATCGCCGTTCCACTATGTGGACACAGCCACCCCGCGCAGCGGGATCGGCAGGCTGTCCGAGCGCATTTCCGGTCAGACCGTCGGGATCGTGGGCCTGGGCGGCACCGGCGGCTATGTGCTCGACTTCGTCAGCAAGACGCCGGTCAGCCGCATCCACCTGTTCGACGACGACCAGTTCCTGCAACACAACGCCTTCAGGGCCCCCGGCGCTGTCGCGCTCGAAGAGTTCGCGGAGCGGCGCGCCAAGGTCGATCACTTCGATAGGATCTATTCGCGGCTTCATCGAGGCATCGTCCCCCATCGGATGAGGATGGGGCCCGCGACGCTGTCGCTGCTCGATCGGATGGACTTCGTCTTCCTCTGCCTGGACGAGCCGGCGATCAAGCGCCCCATGATCGAACGGCTGGAGGATCGCGGCGTCAGCTTCATCGACGTCGGCATGGGACTGCAGGCGGCGGATGGCGGACTGACCGGCATCGTGCGGGTGACCACGAGCACGCCGCCGATGCGGGATCATGTTTGGGACAGGCGCCGGATCCCCCTGGCCGCCGACCGGACCGCCGACCCTTACGAGACCAACATCCAGGTGGTCGAGCTGAACGCGCTGAACGCGGCGCTGGCCGTGATCAGGTGGAAGCGGCTCTACGGCTTCTACATGGACACCGAGGCCGAGCACTTCTCGACCTACGCGATCGACGGCAATCACATCATGAACGACGACCGCCCCTAGGCGGCGCCTGGCAGCTACGGCGGTGATCGCTGGAGCGTCGCGGCAGCACGCCTGGAATGGCCCGTGTCACTTAAAGCGCCGTTGTGACAATGTTATCGCGCCGCAGCGGCGGATCGAGGGGGATGCTGGTGGGTCCGCCGGGGCTCGAACCCGGGACCTCTCGATTAAAAGTCGCTTGCTCTACCGACTGAGCTACGGACCCGCACCAGCGCCGCTGCGCCTAGGCAGAGCGCGGCGGCTGGTCAACCGGGCATTGAGCTGTCGCATGGTCAAACCGCTGATCGGATCGCGCCAGCCGGGCACGATCCGCACCAGCGGGCCCAGAACGAAATCGCGGGTGCGAAGCGCGGCGTGCGGGATGATGAGGCCTGGTTCTGCCCAGCTGCCCCCGCTCCACAACAGGATGTCGAGATCGATCACCCGCGCGCCCCAGCGTTGTCCACGCCGGCGACCGAAGGCCCGCTCGATCGCCTTAAGGCGGCGGAGGAGGTCGCCGGGCGCGCAATCGCTCTCGATCACGGCGACCGTGTTGGCAAAGCGCCTGATCGAGGGGCCGAGCGGCGCAGTGACGATGATCGGGGCAAATACGACGAGGCGGCCGGGAAGCGCGGCCAGCGCGGCGGCAACCTCCGCGGTAGGGGAGCCATGTCGCCCGCGCCGGTTTGAGCCGATTCCCACGACATAGGTTGAGCGCGTCATGCCACTGCGCCTATCGGACGGCGATGGATCACGCACCCTCTGCCTTGCCAGCCACCGAACCGCCGCACGATTGCCCGCTGTGCCCACGCCTCGCCGCCTTCCGCGACGCGCTGCGCAGCGAATACCCGGGTTGGTGGAATGCGCCGGTGCCAGCGTTCGGCGACCCCGATGCGTGGCTGGTGATCGTCGGGTTGGCGCCGGGGAAGCATGGCGCGAACCGCACCGGTCGCCCCTTCACCGGCGATTATGCGGGCGAGTTGCTGTACGCAACGCTCGCCAAATACGGGTTGAGCGAAGGGACGTTCGAGGCGCGACTTGATGACGGCCTGCAGCTTCGCGGGGCGATGCTGGTCAATGCCGTCCGCTGCCTGCCGCCCGAGAACAAGCCGACGCCGGAGGAAATCCGCACCTGCCGCCCGTTCCTGGAAGCACCGATCGCCGCTTTGCCAAAGGCGAAGGTGTTCGTCGCGCTGGGGCAAATCGCGCATCAATCGACGGTGAAGGCGCTGGGCGGGCGGCTGCCGAAGGCGAAGTTCGGCCATCTGGCGGAACATCGCATGCCGGACGGACGGCTGCTGATCGATAGCTATCATTGCTCGCGCTACAACCAGAACACCGGACGCCTGACGGCACCGATGTTCGAGGCGGTGTTTGAACGCGCGCTGGCCTGCCGCGACGGCTGAGACTGGTAGCGGCGTCGCGGGCACCGTCAGACGGGCGTTGGGGCGGGTGCGGCCTTCAGCGTGTCAACGAGGAAGGTGAGGGCGGTCCGGGCAAACGCCTCCATGTTGGCGATGCGGTCGGGCGATCCGGTGTCGACCGTGATTGCCCGCGCGACGTCCGGCCCCACCACTGCGATGCAGCTGCGGCCCGTCGGCGCACCGCGTGGATGCTGATCGGGGCCGGCGGAGCCGGTTTCGGCGATGCCCCAGTTGGCACCGAAACGGTCGCGGATGCCTCGCGCCTGGAGAAGCGCATAGGCTTCGGTGACGGACTCCATGCCGGTCAGCGCTTCACGCGGCAGGCCGAGCAGGATGTCGCGCCCCTTCAGCGAATATATGACGCCCCCGCCGCGGCAGAAGCGCGTCGCGCCCGGTACCGTTAGCAGCCCTGCCAGGATCAACCCGCCGGTTGCACCATCAGCGACCGCAATCGTCTGGCGTCGCTGGGTCAGCAGCGTGGCTGCTTGTTGCGCGAGCGGGTGAAGGGCGTGGAGCATCGAAGAGCCTTCGTTGTTGGGGCGACACGACCCACCATCCGCGAGTGGGAGCGCAAGCGCAAACCTCGATTAACGTATGGCCCGCTCGGCGGCTGATCCGATGCAGCTATTCCGCGATCGTCGATGATGAATGCTGCGACTTGTCGGGGGCGCCCGGCGAGAACAGCCAGTTCAGGTAGCTTGCGATGCGTATGCCCGCTTGCTTGAGGCGGCCGTCGAGTGCCGAACGATGCTGGTAGGCGTACGACCAGGAGAGTTTGGGGTCCTGCGGGTAGATCTGCTCACGCAGCTTCACGCTTTCGGTCATCCAGGTGTCCGGGCGCGGATCGCTCCAGGCAATGACATCCTCTGGGGTGATCGCGCGCGAGAGGAAGCTCGCATATTCCGAGAAGGACAGCTGCTTCTGTTCGATCAGGCCAGAGTCCCAAAGCGAGTGCAGGTTGGTCGGTCGGTTGAAGAAGGCCACCGGCGTATCGTTGCCGCCGCGATCGTTACCGCGACCGACATGAAGCGGCTGATGCAGGTCGCCGATGATGTGAACGACAAAGCGCAGCGCGGTGCGCTTGTCCTCGATCGACGCCGCCGGATCCTGCAGCGTTGCGGTGAACGCGCCGAGCGCGGTAATCGCGTCGCCTTCGGGTGGCGCCATGCTCGCCTTGTAGGCGTCGCCATGGGCGACGGTGACATAGTGCCACGGGCTGGCCGTCTTCTGCCAGAACGGCGCGGGATCCGACTTCATGTCGTCCGGCCATGTCGCAGCCTCCGCCAGGGTTTCGGATCCAATCAGCAGTTGCACATTGGCCTTCGCCAGCCCGCTCAGATTCTGTTCGGCGATAGCGCCGGTGATGCGGTGGCCGTTGGCGCCCCAGGCGAGGGCGGGGAAGGCAGCCAGCAGCGCGCCGGCGGTAATCAGGATACGCGTAAACATCGCCGCGCGCATAGCGGCGCGAAGCTGAACGGCCGCTATCTGACGGGCGGCGGGATAACGCGGCGTCGATTATATTAGCGGCCGGGAAGCGCCCGGGATCGTGCCTGCTCGTCCCGGTGGATCAACGTTGGAAGGCTAGACCTGGTGCGCGCTTTTCAGATGAGCGGCTGGAGCGGGTGAAGGGAATCGAACCCTCGTCGTAAGCTTGG
>NZ_JAKNQR010000039.1:0-836 GCF_036890205.1 Sphingomonas panaciterrae | reverse complement strand
ATGCGGCCGGACGGTGTTGTAATGGCGGCGCCAAGCCTCGATCAGCACCTTGGCTTCGGCAAGGCTGTAGAAGATCTCGCCGTTCAAGAGTTCGTCGCGCAGCGACCCGTTGAAGCTCTCGTTATAGCCATTCTCCCACGGCGAACCGGGCGTGATGTAGAGCGTCTTCACGCCGATCTGCCCGAGCCAGGTCTGCACAGCGGTCGCGATAAATTCGCTGCCATTGTCCGACCGTATGTGGGCTGGCGGGCCTCGATCGATAAACAGCTCCGCGAGCCCAGCCAGCACATCCTCGTGGTTGAGCTGACGCGCAACGATGAGCGCGAGGCACTCCCGGCTGGCCTCGTCGATGATGGTGAGGATCCGGAACTTGCGTCCGTCGTGGGTGCGTCCCTCGACGAAGTCGTAGGCCCAGACGTGCCCCGGATACTCCGGCCGCAGCCGGATGCAGGAGCCGTCGTTGAGCCATAGCCGACCGCGCTTCGAGTGCCGCTGCGGCACCTTCAGCCCTTCGCGGCGCCAGATCCGCTCGACCCGCTTGTGGTTCACCGACCAACCGGCGGTGTGGAGCAGCGCCGTCACCCGGCGGTAGCCATATCGCCCATATTGCTTCGCCAAGGCGATGATGTCCTCGGTCAGCGCCTCTTCGTCATCCGCCCCGCGCGGCACCTTGCGCTGCGTCGATCGATGCTGGCCGAGCACACGGCACACACGCCGCTCGGACACCATCAACACCGTCTGCACCCGATCGATGCAGCGCCGCCGCCGCGCGGGGCTCAGAAGTTTCCCCGTGCCGCCTCCTGCAGGATCAGCTTGTCGAGCGTCAGGTCCGAGAT
>NZ_JAKNQR010000038.1:0-894 GCF_036890205.1 Sphingomonas panaciterrae | reverse complement strand
TCGGCGCCCGGCCGCGCGAACTTCCCATGATTTAGGCCCAGGACGCCTTCCGTGGAGCTCGAGGCGCTACCATCGGAACAAGGAGAGAAAAGATGCACAAGGCACTGTTCGTAGGCATTGAAGCCGGGCCGACCCACCAGGAAGATGCCGCTGAATTCCTCCGGGGTGCGCTGGAGCCGGTCGAGCATGAGCAGGACACGCGGCACTGGTACGCGCTGCGCTTTGGCCCCGCCGACTTCGCCATCTTCGATACCTTCCCCGGCAATGCCGGCCGGCTGAAGCATCTGTTCGGCACGGTCGGCCGGGCGCTGGTGGTGAAGACCTTCACCATCCTCAACGGATTGCCGGAGATCGAGCCGGCCGACATCCTCGCCCTCAAGGTGCCGGCGGCGGACGCCCTGCCGCGCTTGGCCCTGCATGTTCCGCTTGAAGCACGGGACGGTGCGGAGGAAGAGGTTGCCCGCTTCCTCCAAGGAGCCCGATCGGCCGTGGAGCGGGAGCCTGGCACCCTGTCGTGGTACGCTCTGCGTCTTGGAAAGACTCGGTTCGCCATCCTCGATACCTTCGCCGACGAGGCAGGGCGCGAGACGCATCTGTCGGGCGAAATCGGCACGGCGCTATCCGGAAGCGCTGCTTCGCTGTTCGCCGAGCCTCCCCAGATCCACCGCGCACAAATCTTGGCGTTCAAGATTGCATCCGCTGGTGATGAGGAGAGGACGAGCAGGAACACGTCGGTCGCGCGGCCCCTTGAGAGAGGGACAGTCTGATGGACACGAAGCAGAAGGTGCTCGTTGGAGCGGCCGTCGCCAGCACCGCGGCAGCCGGTGCCGCGTTCGCGTTCAAGTCCGCGGGCACGGATTCGAAGCTCACCAAGGTCGCGTGTCCGCCGTCAGC
>NZ_JAKNQR010000037.1:0-987 GCF_036890205.1 Sphingomonas panaciterrae | reverse complement strand
ATCTCGGACCTGACGCTCGACAAGCTGATCCTGCAGGAGGCAGCCAAGGGAAACTTCTGAGCCCCGCCCGGCGCCGGCGTTGCATCGACCAGGTCCGGGGGGTGCTGGACGTATCCGAGCGGCGGGTGTGCCGCGTGCTCGGGCAGCACCGGTCGACGCAGCGCAAGGTGCCGTGCGGGGCAGATCACGAAGAAGCGCTGACCGAAGATATCATCGCCCTGGCCAAGCAGTATGGGCGCTACGGCTATCGCCGGGTGACCGCGCTGTTGCATGCGGCCGGCTGGTCGGTGAACCACAAGCGGGTGGAACGGATCTGGCGGCGCGAGGGTCTGAAGGTGCCGCAGCGGCAACCCAAGCGGGGGCGGCTGTGGCTGAACGACGGCTCGTGCATCCGGTTGAGGCCGGAATATCCAGGGCACGTCTGGGCGTACGACTTCGTCGAGGAGCGCACCCACGACGGGCGTAAGTTCCGGATCCTGACCATCATCGACGAGGCCAGCCGCGAGTGCCTGGCGCTGATCGTGTCACGCCAGCTCCGCCACGAAGACGTGCTGGCAGCGCTGGCCGAGTTGTTCATCGAGCGGGGCCCGCCGGCGCATATCAGGTCAGACAATGGAAGCGAGTTCATCGCCACCGCCGTCCAGAACTGGCTGGGGCAAATCGGTGTGAAGACGCTTTACATCGCCCCGGGCTCGCCCTGGGAGAACGGCTACAACGAGAGCTTCAACGGCTCGCTGCGCGACGAACTGCTCAACGGCGAGATCTTCTACAGCCTCGCCGAGGCCAAGGTTCTGATCGAGGCGTGGCGGCGCCACTACAACACCGTCCGGCCACACAGCAGCCTCGGCTACCGCCCGCCGGCCCCGGAAGCGGCGACACCGCCATTGCCGGTCTCCGGCTCCGCTTCGCTCCACCTCCGCCCGGCAATGGCGGCGGACACAACAATGCACTAACAATCACCCCGGACCACCCGGTGGGGGCTGCTCA
>NZ_JAKNQR010000036.1:0-995 GCF_036890205.1 Sphingomonas panaciterrae | reverse complement strand
CTGTCCGTCGTCAGAACATTCGGCACAACTCGCGGCGTAGATTAGCGGAGTGCGGACCTCGTCAGGGGGTTGATGTTAGGCGGCGAACTTGCGGTGCTGCAAGCGCCGATGTTCGATGGTCTGTCGCTTGATCCTTTAGCGCAGTTTGATGATTGCCGGAGCCCTGCCGAAGTAGGCGTCGGCAGGCGTCACGTTGGCCAGGCTCTCGTGGTATCGCTGGTGATTGTAGTGCTCGACGAAGGCCTCGATGTGGGCTTCGAGGTCGCCGGGCAGGAAGTAGTTTTCCAGCAAGATGCGGTTTTTCAGGGTCTGGTGCCAGCGCTCGATCTTGCCCTGGGTTTGGGGATGACACGGGGCGCCGCGGACATGGCTCATCTTCCGGGCCTCGATGTATTCCGCCAGCTCACCCGCGATGTAGCTGGGGCCATTATCGCTGAGTAGCCGAGGTTTGTGCAGCACCGTGGCGCTGTCGCAACCAGAAGCCGCCAGGGCGAGGTCCAGCGTGTCGGTGACGTCCTCGGCTCGCATGTTGGTGCACAGCTTCCAGGCGATGATGTAGCGCGAGAAGTCGTCGAGCACGGTCGACAGATACATCCAGCCCCACCCGATGATCTTGAAGTAGGTGAAGTCGGTCTGCCACATCTCGTTCGGCCGCGTGGTTTTCGTGTGGAACTGATCGGCAGCCTTGATCACGACATAGGCCGGGCTGGTGATCAGGTCGTGGGCCTTCAACAGGCGGTAAACCGTGGATTCCGACACGAAGTAGCGCTGCCCATCGGTGAAGCGCACGGCCAGTTCCCGGGGGCTCAGCTCAGACTGTTCCAGCGCCAGCTCGATGATCTGGTCGTGGATGCCCGCCGGGATGCGGTTCCACACCCGGCTCGGCGCCGATGGCCGATCTTCCAACGCCTCCGGCCCGCCTTCGAGGTAGCGATCATACCAGCGGTAGAATGTCCGACGAGGGATGCCGAGTTGGTCCAGCGTGCGCTTGGCCG
>NZ_JAKNQR010000035.1:0-1153 GCF_036890205.1 Sphingomonas panaciterrae | reverse complement strand
GCACTAACAATCACCCCGGACCACCCGGTGGGGGCTGCTCAGTAGCGCGATACCCGCTCCTAGTTCGTGCTTTCGAGTATGATTGCGCTCTAACCGAAGCACATCGCGATCACCGCGCCGGCACATCCTTCTTCGCCTTCGGCGCCAGCTTCTTCGCGGCGACGGCGGCGATCGCCGACACAGCCCAAGGCAGCACGACCTCGCGCGCGATCGTCTTCAGCAGTTCCTTCATGGTCGTCTCCTTCGGGGTGGTTGATCAAAGACCGGTGCGGCAGAGCTGGCGCTCGCGCTCCCGGCGCAGGACGAGGCCGCGCAGCACCTTTCCGCCGGCGTATTTCCACATCGGGAAGGCATCGCAGCCCGCCGTCCACTGCCCGGCGTTGAAGCGCCTGGCGGCCGTCGATTTGCAGAAGCTGGGCCAGCCGATGTTGTAGGCCAGGCTGACCGAGGCGGCGGCCTGGTTCGGGCGGCCGTAGAGCGCCGGCACGCACGCGATGACGCGGGTGGCCATCTCGATCAGCTCGGCCTCGAGCAGCGCGGTGCATTGCGCCTCGGTGTAGGTCTGACCCATGCGAACGCCGCGGGTGATGCCGTCACAGGCGGTCGGCACCTTCACCGCGTCCAGGTAGGCGCGCAGATACTGCGGACCCGAGACGTGGCGGATCGTGGCCTGGCCGGTGGGGGCGATCGTCACCGCGACCTTGCGGCCGCTCTCATCGGCCGGGATCGAGGTGAACAGCGCGATCGCGCCGGCGATGCTGCCCAAAACGCCGGCGAGCGTCTTCGGCCCGGGCTTCATATCAGCCATCGATCTTCTCTCCCTTGCGGGCACGGCCGAGCAGCTCGCGCACGGTGTCGGTTTCGAAGATCCGGATCAGCGTCCAGATGATGGTGAGCAGCGCGGCGAGGTGCGGCAGCAGCTGCGTGACGGTGCCGACGGCGACGCCGAACGACAGGACGTCGACCGACGCCTTCGCGGCGCCGGGCACATGGTCCAGCGTCATCGATGTTCTCCAGGGTAAAGGCGCCGGCGCGGGATGCGCCCACGATGGGTGCGGCCTCAGCCGTGCTGCACGTCGATCCAGGCGCGGCCGTCGCGGATCGCCCAGACCTGAGCAGCCCCCACCGGGTGGTCCGGGTTGATTGTTAGTGC
>NZ_JAKNQR010000034.1:0-1217 GCF_036890205.1 Sphingomonas panaciterrae | reverse complement strand
TGACCTGCTCCCCGGAAAACATGCCATTGGTAAGTTAGCTCGTCAGATGGAGACGAGCGATGCGGCGAGGCCGTTTTACCGAGGATCAGATCATTGGCGTGTTGCGTGAGCACGAGGCTGGCGTGAAGACTGCCGAGCTGTGCCGGAAGCATGGCATCAGCGATGCGACATTCTACAACTGGAAGGCGAAGTACGGCGGCATGACCGTGTCCGAGGCAGCGCGGTTGCGGACGCTCGAGGACGAGAACCGGCGGCTGAAGAAGCTGCTGGCGGAGTCGATGCTGGACGTGTCCGCACTGAAGGATCTGTTGGGAAAAAACTGACCCGGTCTGTGGATCGCTACGCTGCGGTGGAGAAGCTGATGGCCGACCACGGCTTCTCCGAGCGTCGCGCCTGCAGGCTGATCGGGGTCAACCGGTCGGCATGGCAATATGAGCCGCTTCGCGGGAAGGACGATGCTGTGCGCGAGCGAATGCGCGAGATCGCGAACGAGCGTCGTCGGTTCGGCTATCGCCGGCTGGCGATCCTGCTCAGGCGTGAAGGCAAGGGCATGAACCTGAAGAAGGTGTACCGGCTGTATCGCGAAGAGCGGCTGACAGTGCGCAAGCGCGGCTGACAGTGCGCAAGCGCGGCGGCCGCAAGCGAGCGTTGGGCATACGGGCACCGATGGCGATCCCGCAGGAACCCAACCAGCGCTGGTCGCTCGACTTCGTTTCGGATGCATTGGCCTGCGGCCGGCGGTTCCGCTTGCTCAACGTCATCGACGATTACAGCCGGGAATGCCTGGCGTGCATCGTCGATACCTCGTTGTCAGGGCGGCGTGTCGTGCGGGAACTGACGGCCATCGCCGAACGTCGCGGGCTGCCGTGCATGGTGGTCAGCGACAACGGCACCGAACTGACCAGTCACGCTGTCCTCGCCTGGTGCCAGGACACTGGCGTCGAGTGGCACTACATCGCGCCCGGTAAGCCGCAGCAGAACGGCTTTGTGGAATCGTTCAATGGTCGCTTGCGCGACGAGTGCCTGAACGAGCACCTGTTCCCCTCGCTGGCTGCGGCGAGGCGGATCATCGAGGCATGGCGGACGGACTACAACACCGTGCGCCCGCACAGCAGCCTTGGCGGCATGGCACCCGCCGAGTTCACCAACCGCCCCCGCCAGGGGCATGTGGACACCGAAGCTAACTTATCAGCGGCCTGAAAACGGGGAGCAGGTCA
>NZ_JAKNQR010000032.1:0-1604 GCF_036890205.1 Sphingomonas panaciterrae | reverse complement strand
TACGCCGCGAGTTGTGCCGAATGTTCTGACGACGGACAGCCTCCTTCGCTGACACCTGACCATATTGCTCGCGCTGGTGCTCCTCACGCCGCCGATGACGCCTTCGCCCGTATCGGATATGACAGCGCTCTGCGTGGCTGCCGCGTCAGGTGCGAGCGGCCTTGCGGGTCATGGCCCATGCGCCCGCCGCGCCCATGGCCGCGAGCACGCCGGCGGTCGCCCAGCCGTGCCGGCGAACGGCGGTAAATGTGCTGAAGTGCCGCCCCTTCTGCCGGCCCTCCGTACGGCCGTCATTTCCTTGCGGTTGGTAGAGGTTGCCCTCCACATCTCTGGCGGGCTGGTCGCGATCGATCAGCGTCCCCGCCATGTTGGCGGCGATCTTGTCGAACAAGGACGGGAGCAGCACGGCGCCGAGCACCTGGAACTTGCCGCCCCCACCGACCGTGATCGCGCGACGGCGGTTCTGCGCCGCGTCAAGGATCGCATTGGCGACAAGCTCGGGCGCGTAGATCGGGCGCGGCAGCCTCGCCTGAAAACCGGTCCTGTTGCGGCCATGTTCGGTGAACGGCGTACCGATGGCGCTGGGCTTGATGAGCGTCACCGACACGGGAAGCTCGTTCATCATCATTTCGACGCGCAGCGAGTCGGTGAAACCTTTCACCGCATGCTTCGAGGCATTGTATGACGCAAGCAGGGGGCCACCCATGTCGCTGTTGATCGAACCGACATTGATCACCGCGCCCCCGTTCGCCTTGTCCTTGAAATGACGGACCGCAACCGTCGAGCCGTGCACCACGCCCCAGTAATTTGTTTCGAAGACCTGACGATGATCGTCCAGCGACAGGTCCAGAACCTCGGCATAGACGCCGATCCCGGCATTGTTCACCCAAGTGTCAAAGCCGCCGAAGCGCGCGACCGTCTCATCGGCAAGCTTCTGCACGTCGGCCTCGCTGCCGACATCCGTGACCACATATTCGGCGGTGCCGCCTTGCGCGCGAATGGCGTCGCGCACCTCGCGGAGGGCGTCCTCGTCGCGCGCGGCCAGCATGACGCGCGCCCCCGCGGCCGCCGCGATCTGCGCGGTACACAGCCCGTGGCCGGATGTCGCACCGGTAATGACAATCGTTTGTTCGGACAGCGGCTTCAGCTTGAGCGGCATGGCAACACCTTTTGCGATTTCTAGGGGACACAAGGCTAACGCTGCGGTGCTGCGATAGGTCCGCCTCGGATGAAATCCCATCTGCTTCAAAGTGATGACTGGCGCCGACAGCGGCCGAGGGTCATCTGCGATCACATCGCGGGTATGACCGACAGCTTCCTGCTGAAGACATACGATCGGCTGTTCTCCCCTCGTATGGGATCGATGTTCGACCGAATCTAATCACGGCTTGCGTGGACAACACATCCGACCTTGTAGTTACGTAAGTCCGACATCTGCCGGAGTTCGATCTACCACATGAGTGCACGCCAGATTTCGAGAACAGCGAGAGCATCGCGGAACGGTCCATATGAGGCCTGAGGCGAACCAGCCTTTTGCGCGGTATTTTACGCCACAACACTACTGCAGTGTCCGCCGTCAGCACCAATGGCACAGATTTGAGGTT
>NZ_JAKNQR010000031.1:0-2170 GCF_036890205.1 Sphingomonas panaciterrae | reverse complement strand
CGCCTCGATAGGGCAACCGCTACCGGCACACCCGCCGAGACACATTCCGCGTCCCACGCGGGTGAAGTTCGGCATTTTGGGACGCCTAACCGTCACGGTCTTAAAGCCATGCGATACAATGGGAGGGACCGACGAGCGTTCCGCCCAGATGCATTCCAAAAACCCTCGCGATTCTGACCTTCCGAAAGCCCTGATTTCCCGTTGATCCGCGATGTCGATTTTACCCGTTCGAGAACCAGTTGATTCCTATGCGGCACGGACGATGATGTCGCTGGGAGACCGGACGATGAGCAAGGGCGATGGCGGTGGGGTGGCGATTAGGTTCGGCTACCACGGCTTGCCGGTGAGTGGGGAGAAGCGTCCCAAACTCACCCAAGCCATCGAGATCGATTGCCATCTCAACAAGAAGCGGCTGCGCGACGAGGCGAGGGCCAAGGTTGGGAAGCCCAAGAAGAGGCCAAAGCTGTCGAAGGCTGAACGGCAGGCCGAGAATGAGGCTCGCAAGCGCTACCGGGAAGGCCCCAAGGAGGTCGTCGTGGTGCAGCGGGTCGGTGGCGAGATCAGATCGGTGCGGAAGATCAAGCGGGCGTGAAGTTCCTGCTCGACCTCCAGCAACATCACCGCGCTCGTTCGATGAGCCCCATCAACTGATTCCCGGTGCCGACGATGCGGAAGGTGTCATCGACCGTCTTGCCGGTGGTGGGGTCGTAGGTGCCGAGGATGCGTCCCGCGAAGTTGAAGGCCCGCTGCCGCCCCTGCGTCATGTCCTCGATATGCCCGATGATGAAACCACGCTGATCCCGGATCGTCGTTCGCGCCATACTCGCCTCCATGGTGATGAAGGTCGAAGGCTCTCACGCGAACGGGAGATAATCGAACTAAATGAACTGCTTGACCCGTTCCAGAACTGAAGCGAGTCATTCTGGAATGACCAAGCGCATCGCCCTCTACACCCGCGTCTCACAGGACAGCCAGACCACCGAGAACCAGCGTCGAGAACTCATGGCCGTCGCCGAACGACTTGGCTGGGAAGTCGTCGCCGAGTTCACCGACCACGGTATCAGCGGGTCGAAGGGACGCGATAAGCGCCCCGGCTACGATGCGCTGATGAAGGCCGTGGCGCGGCGTGAGATCGACATGGTGGCAAGCTGGGCGGTGGACCGGCTCGGACGCTCCCTCCAGAACCTCGTCACCTTCCTCACCGAGATCAACGCCAAGGGGGTGGACCTGTATCTCCACCAGCAGGCGCTCGACACCAGCACGCCCAGCGGACGCGCCATGTTCGGTATGCTGTCGGTGTTCGCGGACTTCGAGCGTGAGATGATCATCTCACGGATCAAGGCCGGGTTGGCTCGATCCACGAAACGGTCTGGCCGACCGCCCCTCGACGCCGAGAAGGTTGAGCGTATCAAGCGCTCCCTCACCAAGGGCGTCAGCATCAACGCTACTGCCAAGAAGTTGAAGGTCGGTGTCGCGACCGTCCATCGGGTGAAGCAGCAGATGGCGCTCGCCGCCTGATCAACCAACGCGAAGCCACTCTATCGCCTCGTCGAAGGTCATCGCCATTCCCGGCTGCGCGCCCGCCTGCTCGATACACGCGAGGAAGTCCGGGTCGAGTTCTTCACCTCGGCAGATCGGGCAGGGTTCGTCGGCATGATCGTCGCACCGTTCGTCATGCTCGCCCATGATCTTGGCATCTCCGGCAGCGCCACTTCAATAATGCGGGCCGACCTGCCGCTTTGGTAGAATGGCTCCAAGGCAATGATGCCATGGATTTATATAAAATGCCCCAGCAAAACATAACAGTAGTTGTTCGAAAGGTATGGGAGGTTCTTATCATCCGCGATGACAACCAACCGCATGGTGAGTTGATCGATGACGAAGGCTTCAACAGCTACGCCGAAGCCCTACTGCATGCTGCGCGGCAGGCGGACCATTATGGAGTTGGCATCACCTATGGCGGTAGTGGCGTGAATGGCTGGTAGCAACACGTCGCGAAACCGGCTCAATGGCTGCGGGGGCGAGGCATCGAAGGAGCCTTACGGTTCGGGTGTTCTTCTGGGACTCGAACCTTCGAGCCCTCCCGCCATTGAAAAGGCAGGACAAAATCTAACCCGGCCCGCCGACCTTGATCACCCACCTCGGCATACTCCTCTTCTGGGCACCATTT
>NZ_JAKNQR010000030.1:0-2778 GCF_036890205.1 Sphingomonas panaciterrae | reverse complement strand
ACTGTCATAGTCGATGGACCACTCAGAAGGGGGCAGCTCACCAGCCAATCCTCGGCGGCACAGAACTTCTCGTGATCCTCGAGATCGACGAAGCGCAAGGCTTGCGCCAGACGCTTGTTCCGCAGCAGCCGTACCTCGTCCCCGTGTGCATTCGTTCTGATAGTAAGCAGCGTCGGGGTGGCGTTCGTATCGCGCTCGAAGCGCGACAGGGTGGCTTCACTCACGTCTACGGCTGCCGCTACCTCGGCTGCGGTCAGGTGCAGCTGTCGGCGCCGGACCCGGCTGCGCGGACCATGACCGATGACCTGCCGTCCGTCGGCCTCCGGCCAATTGGGCACGACCTCGTTCAGCTCGACATCGTCCTGGTCGGCCAGGAGGATGACCAGCAGGCGCAGCACCGTGTCGGCGAGCGGCGGCCGTTTGCCTGCCTCCACGCGGCTGACCGTCTCGCGGGGCACGCCACTGCGAGCGGCAAGCTCGGCTCTTGTCCATCCGCGGCCTTCGCGCAGGCTACGGACCCTCGCTCCGACATCGTTCGGAAGGACGTCGGCTGGAAAACTATGTCGAGGAATCGTCGTCATGCGTGACGTTCTTGCAGGCGGGGAAGTTGCGAAACCCATAAGCATGGCATGGCGCGACGATCTCCTTCGCCCGATAACGATACGGTCCGGCTTGAACCGGCCGGGGACGCGCCACGTCCATCGTCGGGCAGCGCCTTGCTGCCCGGCACCGATCCGAGCTTTGACGAAAGCCTGGATGCGCTTGTCAGGCTGCTGGCCCGCCAGGCCGCACAGGAACATTGCCGCCTCGAACGCCTTGGATCATCCTCGCCAGACGGCCTAACCGGATCCCTTCCGCCATGCTGATGAAGACCCCGCCGCGTATCGCACTTTACGGTCGCCACTCGACCGTCATGCAGACAGCGACGTCGAGCGCGGACCAGGCGGCCTCCTGCATGAAGCTCGTAGACTATCTGGGCGGCACGGTGGTTGCGACCTACCTCGACCCGGAGCAGTCGGGCTACCGGCGCGACCGGCCCGGGCTGAAGAAGCTGCTGCGCGACATCGAGACCGGCGCGGTCGACCTCGTCGTCTGCGAAGCACTCGACCGACTGGCCCGCGATGCCGAAGACGTGGCATTCCTGGGCAAGAAGCTCATGTATCATCGGGTCGCACTGCACACGGTCTCCGAAGGTCATGTCGACGAGATCAAGTTCGCTGTCGCTGGGCTGCTCGGCGCCATCTTCCTGAAGCACTTGGTCGACAAGACGGTGCGGGGCATGGAAGCCGCCGTGCTCGCCGGGCGGTTTGCCGGCGGCCGGGCCTATGGCTACAAGCGCGTCATTCAGCTCGACGCTCAGGGCGAACTCATCCGCGGGCTGCTCGAGGTCAACCACGGGGAGGCTCTCATCGTCGAGCGCATCTTCGCCGAGTTCGCCACGGGATCCTCCTCGATCCAGATTGCCACCCGCCTCAACGCCGATGGCATTCCGGGCCCTCGCGGCGGACAGTGGAACGCCTCGACCATCCGTGGCGATCCGAAGAAGGCGACCGGCATCCTCAACAATCCGCTCTACGTTGGACGACTGGTCTGGGGTCGCCGACAGTGGCGCCGAAATCCCGACAGCGAGAAGCGAGAACGCCGATATAGGCTCCGCGACCGCTCCGAATGGATCGACATCGGCGTGCCGGACCTGCGCATTGTGAGCGATGAGGCGTGGACGGCGGCGCAGCAGCAGATGGAGCAGCGCAGGCGCTCCGACGCGCAGGTGCCCGTGGGGAGCCAGAACCGCAAGAAGCACCTGCTCTCAGGTCTCATTCGCTGCAGCTGCTGCGGCTCTGGCTACACGATCAGCGGCAAGGACTATTACCGCTGCGCGGGGCAGAAGGAGCGCGGCACCTGCTTGAACAGGGTGTCGGTTCGCAAGGGTGCGATAGAAGCCGCAACGCTTTCTATTCTCCATCGCCATCTGCTGACCGAGGATCACGCCCGTCTCTTCGAAGATGAGTTCAACCGGGAGTTGGCAAGAATCACGGTTGCGATGTCGCAGCACGATCAGGCAACGGTCGATCGCCTCGGTACCGTCACGCGCGAGATCGACAACCTCGCCGCGAACATGCTGACCGGCGTGCTCAGCCCAACGCTGGCGAAGATGTTGTCGGACCGAGAGGCTGAAAGAGCGCAGCTCGAGGCGAAGCTGGCCAGCCAGCCGCATAGCGCGCAGAGCGCAACCATTCTTCCACATCCGGTCTTGAAACGGATGTTTGAGGAGAAAGTCGGCAAGCTGCGCGAGATGCTCGACGACGAGGCCGTACGCGGCGAAGCCGCAGAGATCCTGTCGACGCTCATTGAGAGCGTGACGATCTACCCGGATGGCGAGCATGGCCCTGAAGCCGAGGTGGTCGCGAAGGTCGCAGACTTAATCACGTTTGCCACAAACGACGACGCCGCCCGTGAGGGCGGCGTGTGTAGTTCCATGGCGGNACACTTGGTTTTGTCCGTTATGGAAACACGAACGCCTCCGTGATTAGCGGAGGCGACGGTGTGTCCTTGATGGACGACAAGATGAATGGGTTCGTTTAATCGTACACACGCAAGCTGCAATGCCTGGCGACGCCCTACTCTTCCATCGCTTAGGCGATAGTACCATTGGCGCAGTCGGGTTTCACGGCCGAGTTCGAGATGGGATCGGGTGGGACACCGACGCTATGGTCACCAGGCAATGAAGCCTGCGGGTGTACGGTTCTAAAATCGATGCACACTTTACGTATGTGTTGT
>NZ_JAKNQR010000003.1:0-347185 GCF_036890205.1 Sphingomonas panaciterrae | reverse complement strand
CGGGCCACCGCTGCGGTGACACCCATCTAGGTGCACCCGCCCACACCGTCAAACACTTTTTGCAGTCTTCCTACACAACTCCAACAAAACCACGCTTTTCCGCGGGTTTCAGAACCCCGCCGCCGCTGTGCCGCCGGCGCGCTCCGGCCGAATCATCGTGCCTTGCGGCCGCCCTGCGGAACAGAATCGGGCGAATCTGGCCGCGGAAGGCATGCGCCTGGCCAGATGGGAATCAGAGCGACGCGGTTCGGGTGGTTGAGCCGCGGACCAGGAGCTGGTGCTGGAGACGGATCGCCGGCGTCAGGGGGCGCTTCTCGATCAGCGCGAGCAGGGCGTCGGTCGCCGCGTGCGCCATGTCGTAGGTCGGCTGGTGGATCGTGGTGAGCTGCGGCCAGGTGACACGCGAGATGAGGCTGTCGTCGAAGCCCGCGACGGAGACATGGCCGGGCACGTCCAGCCCCGCCTCCTTGGCGGCGACCACCACGCCTGCCGCCATATCGTCATTTGCGGCGAACACCGCCGTCGGCCGCTGGCGATCGGCAAAGATGCGGCGGCCCGCGGCGAGCCCGGATTCGAACGTATAACGCCCCTGTTCGATCAGCCGTTCGTCGACCGTCGCCCCGGCAGCCTGCATCGCGCCGCGGAAACCGTCCAGCCGCTGGCTGTTCGACGGGTGGTCGGGATCGCCCTGCACAAAGGCGATCCGCCGATGGCCGAGCGACAGAAGGTGATCCGTCATCTCCCGCGCTGCCGCGCCATCATCGATCCCCACCGTCGGCGAGGCATCGAGCGCGGTGGTCGGCGCGATGCGCACGAAGGGCATGCGCGCCTCCACCAGATCGCGCACCGTCTGCGGATCGTCGCCGAGCGGCGGGGCGAGCACGATTCCCTCAAGCCCAGAGGTGCGGGCGAGTTGGAGAAGGCGGCCGGAGACGGCGCGCGCATTCTCGCACGGAAAGAGCAAGAGGCGATAACGTTCGTCGTGCAGGCGATCGAGCGCCCCCGTCTGGAGGTCGACAACATAATTGGGGCTGGGATTTTCGTAGAACAGGCCGATCAGGAAGGAGCGCCCGCGCACCAGGCTGCGCGCCGCCATGTTGGGATGGTAATCCAGCGCCGCCGCGGCCTCGAGCACGCGCCTGCGCGTCTCGGGGCGAACAAAGGGCTCGTCATTGAAGACGCGCGAGACCGTCTTGATCGAGGTGCCGGATCGCGCCGCCACATCGGTGATGGTCGCCCGCACCTGCCGCTTGTCGCCTGCTTCCATCCCGATCCGAGTCCCCCTGCCCCAACCTGCGACCCTTGCGCGCCGGCCGCCTTGGCACCTGAGCGGTCCGGACCGGCCGGCGCGCGACGATGCCCCGCCAACCGGCCCCGTACAATGCGCGCCAAGCGACAATACGCACGGCCGCACCGATTTGCCGCCCGATCACAGCACGCGCCCGAGATGGCACGCGCACCATGACAGCCGCTCGCGACTTCAAAATTGACAACGTTGCCAAACCGCTGTTTAGACAACGCTGTCAAGACACTGCGCCACCGACGGGCAACGATAGCGTCGGGACAGGGAAGTTTTCAGAGGGGATGAGCGTGCTGAGAGTGCTGAATCGCGTGGGCTATGTTGCATTGGCGGCGGGGCTCGCCGCTTCCCCCGCGCAGGCGCAGGTGCCCGCCGCATCATCCACACCCGCCAAGGCGACAGCCACCGCCACCCCGAGCGCGATCGCAACGCCGGCGGACTGGGCCAAGCCCGCCCTGCCCGCGACGCGCGACGCCAAGGTGGAAAAGACCGTCGAGGATCTGCTGCGCCGCATGTCGCTGGAGCAGAAGGTCGGTCAGGTCGTGCAGGCCGACATCGCCAGCGTGACGCCCGAAGACGTCTATCGCTATCATCTGGGATCGGTGCTGAACGGCGGCAATTCCAAGCCCGGCGAGGGCCATCATGTCACCGCCCCGGCCTGGGTCGCCGCCGCCGATGCCTTCTATGAGGCGTCGATGCGCCCCCATGGCGCGCTGCCGCGGATCCCGGTGATCTGGGGATCGGACGCCGTTCACGGGCACAACAATGTCGTGGGCGCGACGCTGTTTCCGCACAACATCGGGCTCGGCGCGGCGCGCAATCCCGAACTGATGCGCCGGATCGGCGAAGTGACCGCCGCGGAAATGCGCGTCACTGGCCTGGACTGGACCTTTGCCCCGACGCTGGCGGTGGTGCGCGACGATCGCTGGGGCCGCACCTATGAGGGGTTCGGCGAGGATCCCGAAATCGCCACCGCTTACGCCCGCCCGCTGATCGAGGGGCTGCAGGGCAAGGTGGGCGACCGCGACTGGCTGCGCGGCAACCATATCATCGCGACCGCCAAGCATTTCCTGGGCGACGGCGGCACGGCCGGCGGCAAGGACCAGGGTGATGCGCGCACCGACGAGGCCACGCTGCGTCGCCTGTTCGCCGCGCCTTATGTTCCCGCGATCGAGGCGGGCGTGCAGTCGATCATGGTCAGCTTCTCGAGCTGGAACGGCGCCAAGATGCACGGCAACCGGTCGCTGCTGCGCGGCGTGATCAAGGATCACTGGGGCTTTGACGGCTTCCTGGTCGGCGACTGGAACGGTCATGGCCAGGTCGAGGGCTGCACCGCGGACAATTGCTACCAGACGTTCACCGCCGGGCTGGACATGGCGATGGCGCCCGACAGCTGGAAGGGGCTGTGGCACAATACGCTGGCGCAGGCGAAGGACGGCCGGCTGCCGATGGCGACGCTGGACGATGCCGTGCGCCGCATCCTGCGCGTGAAGGTGCGCGCCGGGTTGATGGACGCGGGCAAGCCCTCCACCCGCCCGCTCGCCGGACAGTACGACCTGCTCGGCAGCGCGGAGCATCGCGCCGTGGCGCGCGAGGCGGTGCGCCAGTCGCTGGTGTTGCTGAAGAATGCGGGCAGCGTGCTGCCGCTGAAGCCGGGCGCGCGCATCCTGCTGACCGGTGACGGCGCGGACAACATGACCAAGCAGACCGGTGGCTGGACGCTGACCTGGCAGGGTACCGGCACCAGCCGGACCGATTTCCCCAAGGCGCAGACCATCGCCGAGGGCATGCGCGAGGTGGCCAAGGGTGTGGGCGCGACGGTCGACCTGTCGGCCGACGGCCGCTTCACGCAGAAGCCCGACGTGGCGGTCGTGGTGTTCGGCGAGGATCCCTATGCCGAATTCCAGGGCGACCGCGCCGATGTCGCCTTTGACGATGCGCAGGACAATCTGGCGCTGCTCAAGAAGCTGAAGGCGGCGGGCATCCCGACCGTGTCGGTGTTCCTGTCTGGCCGACCGCTGTGGGTGAACCCGTACCTCAACGCCTCGGACGCCTTTGTCGCGGCGTGGCTGCCGGGCAGCGAGGGCGGCGGCGTGGCGGACGTGCTGTTCGGCAAGGCCGATTTCCGCGGCAAGCTGCCGTACAGCTGGCCGCGCACGTCGGACCAGACGGCGGTCAACGTGGGCGATGCGGACTATAACCCGCTGTTCCCCTATGGCTTTGGCCTGACGCTGAAGGATCGCGGCGATCTGGCGCCGCTGCCGGAGCAGCGCGCGACCCAGGCGAGCGGCGATCGCACGATCCTGTTCGATGCCGGGCGGCCCGGCACCGGACGGCGCCTGCTGATCGGTGCGCCGGGTGCCCTGTCGCCCAACCCGGGCCCCGACCTCATCACCGCCCGCGGCGCTGACCGGCGCGCGCAGGAAGACAGCGTGCGGCTGGCATGGACCGGCCGCGGCAAGGCGGTCGCGGCGATCGTCGACAGCGCGCCCGCCGACCTGATGCGCGAGACCAACGGCGCGCTTGCCGTGCAGATCGACCTCAAGGTGGATGGTGCGCCCAGCCGGGCAGTGACCGCGGGCGTCGCCTGCGGCGAGCGCTGTGCCGGCGAGGTGCCGGTCACCGACGCTTTGCGGGCGGCAAAGCCGGGCGTCTGGACGACGCTGACCGTGCCGCTTTCCTGTTTCGCCAAGGCCGGCGCGGACATGCGCCAGGTCACGGCACCGCTTTCTCTGACGACCGACGGCACGCTCGACCTGACGATTTCGCGGGCGCGCCTGGTGCAGGCGAACGGCGCGGGCACCGCTTGCCCGAATAACAACAACTAAAAAAACAAACGTCTCAGGGAGTTATCATGGCCAGGACCACTTATCTGCCATTGGCAGCGCTGCTCCTTTCGGGCACCGCCATGCCTGCCGTCGCGCAGGTGATCGAAACGCCGCAGCAGGACCAGTCGACCAGCCCGACGTCGCCGCAGGCGACCGAACAGGGCACCGACGACATCGTCGTCACCGCCAACCGTCGTGAGCAGAATCTGCAGGACGTGTCGGGCGTGGTGCAGGCCCTGTCCGCCGATGACCTGCGCAAGAGCGGCATCACCGATGTGCGGAACCTGGGGGTGGCCGTGCCGGGGCTGAACATCGCCAACCAGGAAGGCAATATCGAGATCTTCATCCGCGGCGTCGGATCCTCGAACAACACCGAACTGGGTGATCCGGGCGCCGCGCCGCACCTGAACGGTTCCTACATCCCGCGTCCGCGCGGCCTTGGCCTCATGTTCTACGATCTGGAACGGGTCGAGGTGAACAAGGGGCCGCAGGGCACGCTGTACGGCCGCAACGCGCTCGCCGGCACGCTCAACATCATCACCGCCAAGCCGACGTTCGACCGCGTCACCGGCTATGCGCAGGCCGAATATGGCAATCGCGACAGCTATGCCGCCGAGGGCGCGATCAACGTGCCGCTGAGCGACAATTTCGCCGCCCGCGTTGCCGGTTATTATGTGAACAAGGATTATGGCTTCAAGAACGCCTCGCCCGATCCGCAGGCGAGCCGTCTGAAGCCTGCCGGCCTCGAAGAGAATTACGCCGGCCGCGTGTCGCTGCGCTGGGAGCCGACCGATCGTCTCTCGCTGTCGGTCGTCGGTGACTATGGCAAGGAAACCGGCACCGGCTATCCGGGCGCGAACATCTTCGCCGCCGTGGAGGCGACCGGGCTGCGGCCCGAGCAGCTCGATCTGCGCCGCGTCGTCTATCGCGGCCAGCAGGGCGACATGGAGAACGAGCTCTGGGGCGTTCAGGGCAAGATCGGCTATCGCTTCGACACCTTCTCGGTCGAGGCGACGGGCAGCTACCGCTCGGTCGATTTCATGCAGTCCAATGCCAGCAGCGAGAGCATCGCGTGGAACGGCCGCGATTATTCGACGGTGCAGTTCGACAATTTCTCGAACAACTTCTGGCAGACCAAATCGCAGAGCCAGGTCTATGAGCTGCGCGCAAGCGCCGATTCCGACCAGTCGCTGCGCTGGAACCTGGGCGGCTTCTACTTCAAGGAGAAGCAGCAGGTCGGCTATATGGCGGTCGCCGATCGCGGTTACTGCTGCTATTCGGGCACCGAGTTCACGATGCCTGACGTGAACGGCGAAAGCTTCGCCTTCTTCGCCGACGGCACGTATGACGTGACCGATCGCCTGCGCGTGATCGGCGGCATCCGCTACACCGACGAGAAGAAGTCGCGTTACGGCATCGGCGGCAATTGGGCGCTGACGCTGGGCGGCGCGGATGGCGCGTGCTGCGTCAGCACCCGGCTCGGCACCGAGGGCTTCCGCCCGGCGCTGCTCGACCGGCCGAACTTCAACGTCACCGGCCTGACCACGCCGCAGCAATATGCCCAGTTCCTGATCGAAGGCATCAAGAGCCCGGGCGCGCGCGACACGCTGATCCAGCAGATCGGCTCGATCGCCAACGGTACGAACCCGAACGGCACCTGCTTCACGCGGCCGGACATCGACAATGGGTTCGTCACGTGCCCGACCGGCACCAACGGCGGCTTCAGCTATGCCAATCTGACGATCCCGGGGCAGCAGCGCGGCTCGGCGAAGTTCAACTTCGTCGATTATCGCGTCGGGCTGGAATATGACATCACGTCGGACAACATGCTCTACGCGAAGGTTTCGACCGGGCATAAGTCGGGCGGGTTCAACGACACGTTCCAGACCTCGCCGATCCCCGAGACGTTCAAGCCGGAAAGCCTGACCGTGTTCGAGGCGGGGTCGCGCAACAGCTTCACCGCTTTCGGTCGCCGTGCGTACCTGAACCTGACCGGCTTCTATTATGACTATCAGGACCAGGTGTTCCAGGACCTGACCTGCATCAACCTCGACACCACGCAGACGCCGCCGCAGTGCAACGGCTATTCGCTGGTGAACCGCAACATCGGCGCCTCGCGCATCTACGGTCTGGAGGCTGAGGCGCGCTTCAACCTGCCGGGCAATTTCTCGCTCGATACCAACTTCGCGTTCCTCGACACGAAGATCACGCGCGGCACCGTCGCCGACGCGCGCGGGCAGAACAACGAGACGGGCGAATCGCCGCTGATCGACCTGACGGGCAACCGCCTGCCGCTGGCATCCAAGTACAATGTCAGCGTGAAGCTGGCGCAGTGGTTCGAAATGGGCCGCGGCCGGTTCGACTGGCAGGCGCTGCTGAACTATCGTTCGTCCTACTTCCTGTCGCAGTTCAATGAGAAGGACATCGTCTTCCTCGACGGCGAGCGGCAGAGCGCGGCGCAGGCCGGCTTCCCCGATCGCCAGGTGGGCTTCACCACGCTGAACCTCGGCGTCGGCTACACGATCGGCAATTACCGGCTGGAGGCGTGGGCGACCAACTTCACCGATCAGCAGGCGTCGACCAAGGCGCTGGTCGGATCGGCGCTCAACATCCGCTTCCTGAACGACGCCCAGAGCTATGGCGTCCGGGCACGCGTGAACTTCTGATCCGTCACGGGTCCGCAGGCGCCGTCGCAGTAGCGGCGGTGTCTGCGGACACCGACGATCCTCAGGCGCCCCCGGTGCAGACCTCGGCGTTCAGGCGCCGCACCCGCCACAGGAAGCCGGCGGTATAGCAGGCGGCGAGCCCCGCCATGACGCAGAACGGCCCCCATGCCTCCGCCAGCGTTGCCCCCATCTGGTTGAAGCGAATGAACAGGTGCGTCGCAGGCGTCGCTGGCGACAGCCATGCGCCCGTCGCCAACCATTGCGGCATGGCATAGAGCGGCCAGGCGAAGCCGCCCAGGAACAACAGCGGCAAGGACGTGGGCAGGAGCACCTTCAGCGCGTCGTCGCCGGCGCGAAACAGGCTGCCCAGCACCATGCCGAGTCCCGCCACCGCCACCGCGAACGGCGGGATCGCCAGCAGCAGCCCCGGCATGTTGCCGCCGCGCGGCACCCCTTGCGCCCAATAGACGAAGCCGAAGTAGAAACCCGTCGTTAGGACACCGACGAGCACGGCGGCGGCCAGCATGCCAAGCGCCTCCGCCCGGCGCATGACCGTCCAGCCGCGCTGGCGGCGATCCGCCACCAGCCGCGCGGACGCGGCGAGCAACGTCTGTTGCAGGATGATGTTGGCGACCGCCGGGAAGACGTAATCGCGATAGCCGCCGGTGGTAAAGATCGGCTGCACCAGCACCTCAGGCGCGCGCTGCCGCGCGATCGCCGGCACCGTTTGCGCCAGTTCGTCCAGCGCATCGAGCGCCACCTCGCCAAGCGTCTCCCCGATCGCCTCGGCGCGGACGAAGTACGCACCGTTCAGCCATAAGGCGATGCCCGTCCCCCCGCCGCGCGACAGGACGCGCTGTTGCAGGTGCGGCGCGAGGTACACGACGCCATCGGCCTTGCGCGCGCGCACCAGTTCGCGCGCTTCGCCCAGATTGCCCGTTTCCACCACGACGAAGACCGCGCGTGTATCCGAAAGGTGCCGCACCAGCGCGCGCGACATGGGCGAACGATCGGCGTCCACCACCACCAGCGCGATGTCGGTCGCCGTCTGCTGTTGATAAGGCGCGGGATAATAAACGGCGTAGAACAGCACGGAGACGACCGCGAGCATCAGCAACTCGCGCGTGCGGATGATCGTCAGCAGCGTCTGCTCGAGCGCCCGGAGGAAGCTCATACCGGGCGCTTCGATCGCACGATCAGCACCATGCCGACGACGCCGCCGATCAGCGGATAGAGCAGCAGCGCGATCATTGGCGTCAGGTCGGCGCGCGCGGTGACGCCGATCAGCTGGTCCATCTGCAACAAGATGTAGTGGGTGAGCGGCAGCACCTTGCTCCAGTCCTGCGCATACCACAGCCCGCCGCTGAGCGGCAGCGTCGCGCCGGAATAGGCGAGCGCCGATCCGGCGACGATGACCGCACCGGAAAAGGACGTGCCCACCTCGCGCGTGACCGCGATGAACAACAGGCCGATCGCCGCCGTGGCGATGAACAGCAGGACCAGCCCGATCACGACCAGCGCCACGCTGCCCTCGACGCGATAGCCACGCGCCAGCGTCATCCACAGCAGCCACGCCACGCCCCACGTTATGCCGGCCAGGACGTGCACCGCCAGCCGTCCCGACAGCGCCGCCACGGGCGCCGGCGTGTCACGGACATAGGCGCCGAATGACTTGTCGCGCAGCAACAGCCCGAGCGAGCCGATGCAGGAAATGGCGATCACCAGATGGAGGATGCTGGGCCCGATCAGCATCCCGAGGAACCATTCGAGGCTGAGCGTCGGGTTGCCGAGCAGCGTGATCTGGATCGTCGGCAGCGTGCGCCCGGCAACAGACGCCCCTGCCACGCCCAGGTCGCGTGGCGCCTGGGCCAACAGCGTCGCCGTGGTGACGAGCCGCAGATAGGTGGAGGCGACCGATCCTGTCGACAGGAACACCGCCTCGTAGAACACCGTCACCGGCGGATCGGTGGCCCCACGGGTGCCGACGCCTTTTGGAATGACCATGAAGGCGACAGCCTGTTCGCGGCGAACCATGGCCAGCGCTTCGGCGCGCTGCGGCGTCTGCGCCACCACCTCCAGATACGGTGTCGCATCAATGTTGCGCGTGATCGCGCGGGCGAGCGGGCCGCCGTCCTGATCGACGATGACGACGGGCAGGTTGCTCAGCGTGCCGCCCCACATCATGGCCGCCATCGCCGCCAGCATCACCAGCGGAAACAGCGTGAGCAGGAAAAGGTCGAGCGGGGTACGGAGGATTCGCGCGGCTTCCTGCCGAAAGGATGCCGCGAACGCGCTCATTGCGGCCAGTCGAACAGGACGCTCATCCCCGGCCGCAGCCCCGTGGCGCGCTGCGTCGGCTCCAGCTTCACGGCAAAGGCGTGAACGTCATAGCCGCTCGACTGCCGCGTCGCACGGAACGTGGCGTAGCTGCCCTGTGGCGCGATGTTGGTGACGCGAAAATCGATGGTCTTGCCCAGCGCGGGCACGGTGCCGCGCAGCACGCGGCCCTGCTTCATGCCCCTGAAATCATCCTCCTGGACGTTGACCGTCACCCACGGCCGATCGATCGCGATCAGCTGGATCGCGGGCAGGATCGGGCTGACGATCTCGCCCGGCTGCACCAGCCGCCGCGATACCTCGCCATCAATTGGCGAAATCAGCCGCGTCTCACGCTCAGCCGCATCGGCTGCGAACACCAGCGCCTCGGCGGACCGCACCTGCGCGGCGGCGACCTGCTTGTTCTCCTCCCGCGTGCCGGCGGCGACCTTTTCATATTGCAGCCGCGCCGCCTCCGCGATGCGCGCGCTCGACACCATCGCGGCGCGTGCCTCGTCACGCCGCTGCGCCGCGACCACCCCCTGTTCATAGAGGCTGTCGACCCGCCGGCTGGTCGTCGCGGCGAGGTTCGCGGTGGCGCGCGCCGCTTCCCAATTCGCGCGCATGGCGGCGATGTCCTGCTCGCGCGCGCCCTTGTCGGCGATTTCCTGCAGCGCGCGTGCGCTTTCCAGCGCGGCGGCGGCCTGTTGCGATCCCGTTTCCACTTCCGGCGCATTGAGGATCGCGAGTACCTCGCCGCGGCGCACGCGATCGCCCTCCGACACCATGATCCGCGTGAGCCGCGACAGCGCCTTGGTCGCGACGTTCACCTCCTCCGCCTCCACCTCGCCCTGCAGCGGCGGCAGGGCCGGACGGCTCGCGAGCCACAGGCCGATTGCGACGGCGATGGCGACGATCACCACGCCGCCCCACAGCAGCCAGCGCGTGCGATGTGACGGCGGCGGCGCGTCCTCCGCGGTCGCGGGAGCAGCAACCGTCTGCGCGCTCATCGCCGCGCCACGATCGGGATGCGCACGTTCGCGCCCGCCAGATACTGCGGAAAGGCGTCGAGCTTGCCGGACGCGGTCAGCAGCGCCGCGAGCGCCAGTTCATATTCATATGCGGTCGCCACGCGCTGCGTTCGTGCCGCCGCCAGCGCGGCTTCCGCCCCGGTCACTGCCGTCACTGTCCCCTCGCCCTCGCGGAAGCTGATCTGCTGAACGCGCAGATTCTCCGCTGCTGCCGCCAGGCTGCTGTCCAGCGAGACGAAGGAACGCCGCGCGCTTTCGACCAGGTTCCACGCCCGCAGCGTGGCGACACGGCTCGTCTGCCGCGCGCCCCGCGCGGTTTCCGCCGCCGCCGCCTCCTGCTCCCGCGCCGCCGCGACCGACTGCGATCGCCCGATATTGGACAACAGGGTGTACCGCACGCCGACGCCGACGATCCAGTCCGGCTCGACCGGCAAGGCATTGGAACGGTTGAGGTTATATTCGCCAAAGGCAAAGGCCTGCGGCCGCTGGCGCGCCTTCGCCAGATCCACCCCGGCCCGCGCCACCGCGGTCGCCGCATCGGCCTCGCGCGTCTGCGGCAGATCGTCCTCGCCGCCCAGGAACGTACTTGGCGGCGGCAGCGGCGCGGTCTGCACGAACAGCGGTGTCGTGGGGGTCACGCCCTCCTCCTCGAGCAGGCTGGCAAGGTCGCTGCGGGCGCTGTCATGCGCCAGCACCGCGCGCTCATATTGCCGCTCCGCCGCGTCACGCGCGACCTGCGCCTCCAGACGGCGGGCGCGGGGAACGAAGCCCGCCAGCTCCAGCTTGATCGCGTCGGACAGCAGATCATCGAGCGCTGCGAGCGACTCGCGCGTCGAATCCTCCAGCGAGGCGGCGGCAAGCTGGCCGAAATAGGCGCGGACCAGATTGACCCGCACCAGATCGCGCGCCGATCGGGTGCGCGCCTCGCCCAGCGCGGTTCCCGCCGCCGCCCCGCGCTTGATCGCGGCGATCGCGCCACCGGTGTAGATCGGCAGGATGCCCTGGACCGTGGGGCGGAACACGCTCTGGCGAAAGCGATACGACACGTCGCTCGGCAGTGCGGCGAACAGCCCCGGCAGCGCCTGGGAGATTCGCCCCACGATATCGGAGGCGATGGTCTGAAATTCAGGTGCGACGGAGCTGGGGATCGAATCAAGGAAGCTGTTGGAGCTGTCCAGCGCGTCGCGGCGCGGGCCGGTGAGGTCGAGCGACAGCGTCTTTTGATATTCGACATATTGCGCCGACACGGTGACGATCGGGCGGTTCAGCGTCGACAGCGATTCTTCGGTGAGGCGCGCCGCGCTCTGGGCGTGCTTCGCGGCTGAGAGCGCCGGATCCACGCGGTCAGTCCGCTCCAGCGCGGCGGTGAAGCTCATCGCCACCGGATCAGCCGTCGCTGCACTCGCACTCCCCAGCGCGGAAACGGCCAACAGCGCAATCCGCCAGCCGCTGCAGCGCACACCAAGGTCTGCCTGCCTGCCGTGCGCAGGCGAAACCGGATCCCAGCGACGGGGGCCCCCTCTCCACATGGCGTGAGCGTACGCCCCTTGCCTGGCCAACGCCAGTTGGTCCGCGCGTCATCGGCATGAGGGGAAGTACGAAGGAGAAGGTGGCGGAGAGGGTGGGATTCGAACCCACGGTACCCGTAAAGGCACAACGGTTTTCGAGACCGTCCCAATCGACCACTCTGGCACCTCTCCGCGAGGCAACCGGGCGTGCCAGATGGCGGGCCCGGTGGATCGAGGGCGCGCCTCTAACGCGCTTGTTTGCATTGCGCAAGCGGCTGCTTGTGCAGCGCGCAACAACCACTAGATTGGCATCATGCCTTCTGCCCCCAGTTCCCTGTCGATCCCATCGCGATCGGCCAGTTCCGCAGCGGCGAGCGATGCGCCCGCGCTGCCCGCGGTGGCCCATGCGCGATTCTCCATCGGTGACATCGTGCGGCATCGCATGCTCGATTTCCGCGGCGTCGTGTTCGATGTCGATCCGGTCTTCGCCAATACCGAGGAATGGTATCAGTCGATTCCCGAGGGGATCCGGCCGCGCAAGGACCAGCCGTTCTACCACCTCCTCGCGGAGAACGCCGAATCGACTTATGTCGCTTACGTCAGCCAGCAGAACCTGGTGCATGACGAGAGCGACGAGCCGGTCGACCATCCGGCGATCGCTGGCCTGTTCACGGGGCTGAGCGACGGGCGCTATCTGCTGCGGCGCGAGCATCGTCACTGATCGCGACGCAACGGTAATCGACGTCAGCGGCCGCGCGCGGCGTTGACAAACGGGCGCGACTCTCCTAGCTGCGCCCTTCCTCCTGGCCCGGCAATCCGGACCGGGCACAAGCATTTGGATAGAGTCAGGCCATGTTCGCAGTCGTGCGCACGGGCGGCAAGCAGTATCGCGTTGCCGCCGGAGACAAGATCGTCGTCGAGAAGCTGGAGGGCGATGCCGGCGCCTCCGTCACGCTGAGCGACGTGCTGCTGGCCGGCGAAGGTTCGGAGCTGAAGCCGACCGACGGGCTCACCGTCGCTGCCGAGATCATCGCGCAGGCGAAGGGTGAGAAGGTCATCGTCTTCAAGAAGCGCCGCCGTCACAACTACCGCCGTCGCAACGGCCACCGCCAGAACCACACGATCCTGAAGATCGTGTCGATCGGCGCGTCGGCGTAATCGCGAAGCGTAAGGAGCAAGCACCATGGCACATAAGAAAGCAGGCGGCTCGTCGCGTAACGGTCGTGATTCGGCCGGTCGTCGTCTTGGCGTGAAGAAGTTCGGCGGTCAGGAAGCGATCGCAGGCAACATCCTCGTGCGTCAGCGCGGGACGAAGTTCTATCCGGGCCGCAACGTCGGCATCGGCAAGGACCACACCCTTTTCGCGCTCGTCGATGGCCGCGTGGTATTCCACGACGGCAAGCTCGGCCGTAAATTCTGTTCGGTCGACATGATTGCCGAGGCGGCAGAGTAACATCGGGCGACCATCCGGGTTGCCCACCAGGGCGATCCGGAGCCTCCATCAGGGAGGCCAGCCACCAGACAAGGGAGCCGGGTCCGCCCAGGCTCCCTTTTTTATTGCTCCCTCAATTCACCGCGTCTGTCGCCGGCCCGTCATCGGTCCCGGCTAACGGCGCGTCAGGCGAGGAGGGCGCAGATGTTCGCGCGGACGAAGAGATTGACGTTACGGCCGGGATGGCCGGAAGAGGCCGAGAGGCTGCAGCACACCATCGCCCATGAAGAGGTGGCGATGAAGCTGGCGCGGCTGCCCTGGCCCTATACCCTCGCCGATGCAGAGGCATTTTTGTCGATGCCGCGCGGGGAGGCCGAGGCGCGATTCCTGATCCTGAGCCACGACCATGATTATCCCCGCATGATCGGTGGCATCGGCCTGACCGACCAGGGCGGCGGCGTGGCCGAGCTTGGCTATTGGCTGACGCCGTCGGCCTGGGGCCGCGGCTATGCGACCGAGGCGGCACGCGCCGTCGTCGACATGGCGCGCCATGCCCTGCCCCTCCGCCGGATCGAGGCGCGCCACCATCTCGACAATCTGCCCTCGCGCCGGGTGCTCGAGAAGCTGGGTTTCCGCGAGATCCGGCGCGAGGCCAGCTTCTCGCTGGCGCAGGGCCGGGCCGTGGACAGCGCCGTGCTGGCGCTCGACATGGGCGAGGAAGAAGAGGTCCCGGCGCGAATGGCAATCGCCGCCTGATCGCCCCTCGCCGCCCTCCTTTCTCCTGCTTGCCTGCAATGCACGGCCGGACGACGTACGCCCTCCAGCACGCCGTCCGGCTGCGTAAAGCAAGCCATTGCAAAACATTGCTGATGCGCCGACAGCCGGCTTGATGTCCGTGACCCCGCTTCGCCGCCGCATGACCCCCGAGGAATCGCGCAGCGCCGCGCTGTCGGCCGCGCGCGAGCTTCTGGTCGAGGTCGGGCCGCAGGCCGTCACGCTGAAGGCGGTGGGCGCGCGGATCGGCCGCACCCACGCCAATCTCCTCCACCATTTCGGATCGGCCGAAGGGCTGCAGAAGGCGTTGATCGAGGATCTGGCGGCGCGGATCGTCGGCACGATCAAGGCCGCAGTGCTCCGCTCACGCGAGGCGGAGGATCCCGCGGAGGTCGTCGACCTCACCTTCGACGCCTTTGGCCGCAACGGCGCCGGCGCGCTCGCGAGCTGGATGATCCTCACCGGCAATGAAAACGCGCTCGACCCGATTCTCACCGCGATCCACGATCTGGTCGAGGATCTGGCGCAGGACCATCACGGCGGGGCGCCGATCCGCGAGGAAACGCTTCAGCTCGTACTGATGGCCCTGGGCGACGCGTTGCTCGGGGCGCCGATGGCCAAGGCGCTCGGCCTGTCGCGCGATACCGCGCGCAAGCTGGCGCGCGGCATGTTGCTGGCGGACCGGGGTCGATAAGCCGGAAGCCCGGGGAATCGGGTTCGGGGCTACAGGATCAGCAGCCCGATTCCCGCGCCCGCCTGAATCGCGACGATCAGCAGCAGCCGGGTGGAAAACGGCTCCTTGCGCGTCTTGTGGCGAAACAGGTGGCGCGCGGCGAGCGCGCCCGGCGACCCGCCGATCAACGCCAGCTGCAGCAGGCTCGCCTCCGATATCCGTCGCTCGCCGGCAATGGCGCGGCGCTTGTCCGACCAGAATGCAGCAAAGGTCGCGGCGTTAATGAGCAGCGCGGCGAACAGCAGAGTCGTGACCATCTGCCCTCCCTGCCCCATCGTCGGTTAAGCAATCACCCGGTGATGCCGCGGCCGGCAGCGGTCCTTGTCGCTTTGCGCCGGCGAATTCGCTAAGCGGCTCGCCATGCATTTCCTCGATCAAGCAAAGATCTTCGTCCGCTCGGGCGCCGGTGGCCCCGGCGCGGTCAGCTTTCGCCGTGAAAAGTTCATCGAATATGGCGGCCCTGACGGGGGCAATGGCGGCAAGGGCGGCGACATCGTGTTCGAAGCCGTCGCCGGCCTCAATACGCTGATCGACTTTCGCTACACCCAGCATTTCCGGGCCGAGCGCGGCCATGGCGGCTCGGGATCGAATCGCACCGGCGCGGGCGGCGAGGATCTGGTCATCAAGGTGCCGGTCGGCACGCAGGTGCTGGCGGACGATGAGGAGCGCACCCTGCTCCTCGACCTGACCGAGGTCGGCCAGCGCGAGGTATTCCTGCGCGGCGGCGACGGCGGGCGCGGCAACGCCAGCTACAAGACCTCGACCAATCGCGCGCCGCGCCAGCATGGCACCGGCTGGCCCAATGAAGAGGCCTGGGTGTGGCTGCGGCTGAAGCTGCTCGCCGACGCGGGGCTCGTCGGCCTGCCCAATGCCGGCAAGTCGACCTTCATCAATGCGGTGACCAATGCACAGGCCAAGGTCGGCGCCTATGCCTTTACCACCACCCGCCCGCAGCTGGGCGTGGTGCGGCACAAGGGTCAGGAATTCGTCATCGCCGATATTCCCGGCCTCATCGCCGGCGCGGCGGAAGGCGCCGGCATCGGCGACCGCTTCCTCGGCCATATCGAGCGGTGCCGCGTGCTGCTGCACCTCATCGACGCCAATGATGTCGACGTGGGCGAAAGCTATCGCATCGTGCGCGAAGAGCTGGAGGCCTATGGCGCCGGGCTCGACGAGAAGCCGGTGGTGATCGCGCTGAACAAGATCGACACGCTCGACGAGGAACTGATCGCGGCGCTGTCGGCGGAGCTGGAGGAAGCGAGCGGGGCCGAGGTGATCCCGCTGTCGGGCGCCAGCGGCACCGGCGTCGACTGGGTGCTGGACAAGTTGCTCGAGAAGATCGGCCCCGATCACGCCCGCGTCGCCGAGGATGACGAGGGCGAGGAACCGGTGGAGTGGTCTCCGGTCTGACGCGCAGCGCCCGCGTCCGCCGGTTCGCCCCGGCGATCGCGGCCTTGGCGGTGGCGGCGCTCGCCCCGGTGGCGCCGCGGATCGCGCTCGTCGGCGCAGTACTTCTGTCGATCTGGTGGGTCGCCCGCCGCGACAACCAGGTCGGCACCTGGGGGGTCCTCTACGTCCTGTTGCTGATGATCGTGGCGATGCTGACCCTGCTCGTCACCGCGCTCACGCTGCTTCACCGCCTGCACGGCGGCTGATCGCGCGCCTTGGCAATCCTGCGACGCGGGCTTACCTCGCCGCGATGCCCGTCCGCTCCCTGTTCCCGACCCTCTTCTACGAAGAGACGATCGACGATGCCGCGCTGCTCGAGGAGCTGGAGGCATCGGTCCGCGCCTTTGCCATGGACGATACCGCCGGCAAGCGCTGGTCGAAGGAGCATGGCTATCGCGGCTATACCTCCTACGCCTCGCTCGACGATCTGCCGCAGCGCGACCCTGCCTTCGCCGATCTGAAGCGTCACCTCGATCGTCACGTCGCGCGCTTCGCGGCCGAGTGCGGCTTCCAGCTTGGCGGGCGCAAGCTGAAGCTCGACAGCCTGTGGGTGAACCTGCTGAAGCCCGGCGGCGCGCATTCGGGGCACATCCACCCGCACAGCGTCGTCTCCGGCACCTTCTACGTCAGCGTGCCGCCCGGCGCCGGGGTGCTCCGGCTGGAGGATCCCCGCCTGGGCCTGATGATGGCAGCGCCGCCGCGCGAGGGCAGTTTCGTCCATGCCGAGCCGCGCCCCGGCACGATTTTCCTGTGGGAAAGCTGGCTCAGGCACGAAGTGATGCCGAGCAGCGCCAAGCAGGATCGCATCAGCGTCAGCTTCAACTATCGCTGGTAGGCCTGCGGTGAGGGTGGCTTCCGCCGCGCCGCCGCATTAAGGCCGCCGCAACACCTAATCTCAAGGATCTATCATGGGTTTCCGCTGCGGCATCGTGGGCCTGCCCAACGTGGGCAAGTCCACCCTCTTCAACGCGCTGACCGAGACGGCCGCGGCGCAGGCGGCCAATTACCCGTTCTGCACGATCGAGCCGAACGTCGGCAATGTCGGCGTTCCCGACCCGCGCCTCCAGAAGCTGGCCGAGATCGCCAAGTCCGCCAAGGTGATCGAGACTCAGCTCGCGTTCGTCGACATCGCCGGCCTGGTGCGTGGCGCGTCCAAGGGTGAGGGGCTGGGCAACCAGTTCCTCGGCAACATCCGCGAGGTCGACGCGATCGTCCATGTCCTGCGCTGCTTCGAGGATGGCGACGTCACCCACGTCGAGGGGAAGGTCGATCCGATCGCCGACGCCGAGACGGTCGAGACCGAGCTGATGCTGTCGGACCTCGAAAGTCTCGAAAAACGCGTGCCCAACCTTATCAAGAAGGGCCAGCAGGGCGACAAGGAGGCCAAGATCGGCGCCAGCGTGCTGGGCCAGGCGCTCGAGCTGCTGCGCGACGGCAAGCCTGCCCGCCTCACCCAGCCCAAGGATGCGGAAGAAGAGCGAGTCTTCTCGCAGGCGCAGCTGATCACCGCCAAGCCGGTGCTCTACGTCTGCAACGTCGATGAGGCGCATGCCGCCGACGGCAACGAGCTGTCCGCGCGCGTCTTTGCCAAGGCCGCGGCCGAGGGCGCCGAGGCTGTCGTCGTGTCCGCCGCGATCGAGGCAGAGATCGCCACCATGCCGGTCGAGGACCGCGGGGAGTTCCTGTCCGAGCTGGGGCTGGAGGAAACCGGCCTCGCCCGCGTGATCCGCGCCGGGTACAAGCTGCTCCACCTCCTCACCTTCTTCACCGTCGGCCCGAAGGAAGCGCGCGCCTGGACGATCCCGGCGGGATCAAAGGCGCCGCAGGCCGCCGGCGCGATCCACAGCGATTTCGAACGCGGTTTCATCCGCGCCGAAACGATCGCCTTTGACGATTATGTCGCCTGTGGCGGCGAGGCCGGCGCGCGCGAGGCGGGCAAGCTGCGACAAGAGGGCAAGGAATATGTCGTCCAGGACGGCGACGTGATGCTCTTCCGCTTCAACGTCTGACGCCCACCCGAACAAGAAACCGCCGGCAGCCCTGAGGCTCCCGGCGGTTTTTTCATGCCTGCTGGTGCGCCGCTGCGCCGGGTGGAAGGCTCAGGCCTCCAGATCGCGCATCAGCGCGCGCACTGCGCCGTCGACGTCGGCATCGGTGTCGCGCAGTTCCTCGATCCGCCGCACCGCGTGGATCACGGTGGAATGGTCGCGGCCACCGAACTTGCGGCCGATCTCGGGCAGCGAGCGCGTGGTGAGCCGCTTGGCGAGGTACATGGCGATCTGTCGCGGCCGCGCCACGGCACGCGCGCGGCGGGCCGAGATGAGGTCCAGCGGCTTCAGGTCGAAATGCTGCGACACGCGCTTCTGGATTTCGTCGATCGTCACGCGCCGCATGCTGCCGCGCAGCACGTCGCCCAGCGTCGCGATCGCAAAGTCGAGGTCCAGCGTCTCGCCGGTCAGCTGCGCATAAGCGATGACCCGGTTCAGCGCGCCTTCCAGCTCGCGGATGTTGTTGGTGATGCGACCCGCCAGCATGTCGAGCACGTCGGCGGGCACGCGCACATCGGCCATGTCGGCGACCTTGCGGTCGAGCAGGGTGCGGCGCAGTTCCAGCGACGGCGGCTTGATGTCGGCGACCAGGCCCATCGCCATGCGGCCGATGATCCGCTGCTCGATCCCTTCCAGCGCCTGCGGCGAGCGATCCGCCGAGATGACGAGCCGCTTGCCCGCGCCCATGATCTCGTTGACGGTGTGGAAGAATTCCTCCTGCGTCGCGTCCTTGCCAGCGATGAACTGCAGGTCGTCGATCAGCAGCAGGTCGGCCGAGCGCAGCCGCATCTTGAACGCAAAGGTGTCGCGGGCGCGAAGGGCGGCGACGAAGTCGAACATGAAGCGTTCGGCCGACATCGCGATCACCCGCGCGCCGGGGACCGCCGCCATGAAGGCGTGGCCGATGGCATGCATCAGGTGGGTCTTGCCCTGCCCCGTGCCGGCATGAAGGAACAACGGGCTGAAGCGGACCGCGCCGGGCTTTGCCAGCTGCTTGGCGGCGTTGAACGCCACCTTGTTCGACGCGTCCACGACGAAGCGGTCAAAGGTGTAGCGCGGCTCCAGCGCGGGGCGCTCGACATCGCTGGCCGGCGCGGCGGGCGCAGCCACGACGACGGGCGCTGCGACGGGCACCGCGGTCAGCGACACCACGGCGGCGCCGGCGCGCGCAGGCGCCATCTCGATCTCGACCGAGCGGATGTCGGGCAGGATTGCGCGAAACTCGCGGAACAGCCGCTCCGCATAATGGCTACGCACCCAGTTGGTGGCAAAGGCCGACGGCAGGGTCAGGCGAACGCGATCGGGATCGCCCGCCTCGTCGAGCTGCATCGGCTTCAGCCACTGGTCGAACAGGCGGACGCCGGCGGACTCGCGCAGGTTGGCGCGCACCCGCGCCCATGCCCTTGCCAGGTCACTGCCTTCGTCAGTTGTTCGATGTTGTGACAACGGCACGCGCACCCTTCCTCGGGCCGCGACACGGGTCGCAGCCACAGATCGACAAAGCAAAAATGTCCCCCGATGTGGCCCCCGCCACGGTCGGCTACGACGATGGTCAAATGAGCGCCGCAGGCAGACAGCCGCGGCGACTGACTATGGTTTAGGAACAGCCGCGTGAGTCGATCAAGTCCGGCTCGTGCCGCATTTTTGAAATATACCTCCTTGACTCGATCCGGCCCGCGCAAATCCGTCGAAAAACGCACAAGTTGCTGTTTTTGCTAGGAGAAACTGAAACGGCGCAAAATCCGCGACGCGCGAATCGCGAGATTTCCTAGCCTTTCGAAACGGACCCGTTTCGTTCCAGCCGCGGGGTTGCCGCGTACAAAATGGGTCCGCCGACGAAGGCCCGATCCTTGCTTGTGGCCGGGCGGTCATCCAGGCCTACGTAGTCACCCCAAGGTCACCAGCGCCTTCACGAATCCGCCCGGCTTGTCGCGAGTCGCGGCCAGCGCCTCATCGAGCTGATCGAGCGTGTACCGCCCGGTGTAGAGCGGCGTCGGATCAAGGCGCCCGCTTGCCACCAGATCAATCGCCTCGCGCAATCCGCGCAGCTGGACCGCCGGGTCACGCTCATGCGCGTTGACGACGTCGATCCCCTTCCAGTTCCAGTTCTGGACGTTCACTTGCCGCGGTCCGTCCTGGTGATAGCCGGCGATCACCAGCCGCCCGCCGAATCCGACGAGCTCGCCCGCCAGGTCGAGCGGCCATTGCTTGCCCACCGCCTCGATGACGCGCGGGCAGAAGGTGCCGCCGGTCAGTTGCCCGATCTGGCCGATGATCTTGTAGTGATCGATCATCGGCACGGTCACCTCGGCGCCGAAGCGGCGCGCAAGCTCCAGCGATTCGTCGCGGCGCGAGATCGCGATCACCCGCGCCCCTGCTTCGCTCGCCAGCCGGGTCAGGACCGCACCAAGGAACCCGATGCCGATGATCGCCACCCACTGCCCGGCCTCGATCTGCGACCGGCGGAAGATGTTAACCGCGCAGGCGATCGGCTCGCCGGGGAAAGGCTGCCCGTCGAGCGCCGACGGCAGTGGCACCACCTTCTCGACCGGCGCCACGTCATAAGCGGCAAAGGCGCGTTCGGAGAGCATCGCGACCCGCGTGCCGATCGCGATGTCGGCGCCGCTGCCCACCGCATCGACGACGCCCCACGCCTCATGGCCAAGGCCACCCGGCGCGCCCGGCCAGCTCGACCATTCCTGCCCCTCCCACGGCTCGACATTGGACGCGCACACGCCGCACCCCTCGATCCGCACGCGTACCTCGCCGGCGCCCGGCTGCGGCACCGGCACCTGCTCGACGCTGATCTTGCCGGGCGCCTGAAGCACCGCTGCCTGCATCATTTCCGTCACGATCCATTCCGCCTTTCGTTCGACCCTACGTGATCGATGTTGGTGTTCTTCGCCCGCCGACACGCCATGATCCGCGCCATGACCACACCCCCCGCGAACACGCCAGCCGACGCGCACATGACCCGCACGCTGCGCGAGAATATCGAGCGGCTGAACGCGCGGGCCGAGCAACAGGCGAGGAACGCGCCGCTGGGCGACCGGCTGGCCGACGCGATCACGCGCTTTGCCGGGTCGATGCGCTTTGTCGTGCTCCACGCCATCTTCTTTGGCAGCTGGATCGTCTGGAACCTCGGCTGGATCCCTGGCCTCGCGCCGTTCGACCCGACCTTTGTCGTGCTGGCGATGGAGGCATCGGTTGAAGCGATCTTCCTGTCCACCTTCGTCCTCATCTCGCAGAACCGGATGGCGGCGGTGGCCGATCGGCGCCGTGACCTCGACCTCCACGTCTCCCTGCTCGCGGAACATGAACTGACCCGGCTGGCCGGCATGGTGGAGCGGATCGCGGTCAAGGTGGGCGCGGAAAGCGATCCCGAGATCGAGGAGATCAAGCGCGACATCTCGCCCGAGCAGGTGCTCGACTTCCTCGACAAGAAGGACAGCGACTAACGCCCGTCATCCGGCGTGGACGTTCAGCGCAAGCAGATGCCCGCCCCAGTCGCCCACCACCAGGCTGGTGATCGACCCCGGATCGACATCGAACGCCAGCATCCGGTCGAGCGATAGTCCCAGATAATGCGCGACGACGCCGCGGATGATGTCGGCATGCGAGACGCAGACGATCGCCCCCAGCCAGTCGGCCTGCGCCAATCCTGCGAGGTGCGTCACCGCGCGCGCCACGGCATCGGCCATCCGCTCGCCGCCCGGTGTCTGCCCCACGGCGCGCTGTTCATTCCAGCGCGCCCACTGCGGATCATCGGCCAGATCGGCAATCGCCTGCCCTGTCCAATCGCCGAAATCGAGCTCGTCCAGGGCATCCGCGACGAACGGCTGTCCCAGGCCGAAATGGTCCGCGATGACCGCCGCCGTCTCCATCGTGCGCCGCTGGGGGCTGGTCTCCACCCGCACCACGTCGGTCAGCCGCCGCGCCGCCCAGGCGGCCTGCTCGCGTCCGACCGGCGCAAGGCCGACCGGACTGCCACGCCCGGTGAGCACGCGCCCTGCTTCGACATGGGCGCCGTGCCGCACCAGATGGATCGTCGCTGCCACCGCCCCCGTTTCAACCTTTGTTGAAGATGCGACCTGAACGGGCCGCGCCGGCCCCTGTTCCGCGCAAATCGATTAACCTGCGTCAACAAGTAGTTGAGGAAGCGAAATTAACGGGAACCAAGGGTAGATGAAGATGTTCAAGCTCCGGTGGGACCGCTCCTAAGCGGGCGAAAACTCAAAACAAAATACAAAGCGGGGACCAATGAGCGAACATGTTCTCATCACGGGCGGCGCCGGTTTCATCGGCCGCTTTGTCACCGAAGAATTGCTTCGCCGCGGTCACCGTGTTCGTATCCTCGACAATCTGCTGCCGCAAGTCCACGGCGATGGCGGCCGCCCCGCAAACCTGTCGCCCGAAGCGGAACTGATCGTCGCGGATGTGCGCGATGGCGATGCGGTGGCGAAGGCGCTCGACGGGATCAACAGTGTCGTCCACCTCGCGGCCGAAGTCGGCGTTGGCCAGTCGATGTACGAGGTGGAACGCTACACCTCGGTCAATGACGTCGGCACGGCTGTGCTCTTCGAGCGGCTGATCGACAATCCCGTCCGCCGCGTCGTCACCGCCTCCTCGATGAGCATCTATGGCGAGGGGCTGTATCGCGACGCGGACGGCCATCTGGTGGAGGATGCCGCGCGCGGCATGATCCGCGATGGCCAGCGGCAATGGGATCCGACCGACGCGCAAGGCCGCCCGCTCACCCCCGTCGCGACACCCGAGACGAAGCGCCCCGCGCTCTCCTCGATCTACGCGCTCAACAAATATGTGCAGGAGCGCACGACGCACATCATGGGCGCGCCCTACGGCATCGAAAGCGTCTGCCTGCGGCTGTTCAACGTCTATGGCCCCGGCCAGGCGCTCTCCAACCCCTATACCGGCGTCCTCGCGATCTTCGCCTCGCGCCTGCTCAACAAGCAGCGCCCGATGGTGTTCGAGGATGGCGAGCAGCGCCGCGACTTCGTCCATGTCGGCGATGTGGCGCGCGCCTTTGCCGAGGCGCTGTTCCTGCCAGAGGCGGTAGGCGGCACGTTCAACGTCGGGTCAGGCAAGGACCGCTCGGTCACCGAAGTAGCCGAGGCGCTGGGCCGCGCCATGGGCCAGAATGACGCATCGCCGGAAATCGTCGGCAAGGCACGCGTCGGCGACATCCGCCACTGTTTCTGCGACACGTCGCTGGCGGAGCAGCAGCTCGGCTTCCGCGCCACCGCCGATTTCGAGACTGAGCTGGCCGTGCTGGCCGACTGGGTGGCGCAGCAGACCGCCGAGGACCGCGTCAGCCATGCGCGCGCCGAGCTCGAGAAGCGCGGGCTGGTCGCATGACCGCGACTTCCCAGGGAGCGGACGGGCGCGCGATCCTGGTGACCGGCGGCGCGGGCTTCATCGGCAGCAATATCGCGCACCGGTTGGCCGGCGAAGGCCACCGCGTCATCGTCTATGACGCGCTCGTGCGCGAGGGCGTGAAACGCAACCTCGAATGGCTGACGGCAAATCACGGCGAGCGGATCGACGTGCGGATCGCCGACATTCGCGACGAGGCGGCGATGACCGAGGCGGTGCAGGCGTCGCAGGCGGTGTTCCACATGGCGGCGCAGGTCGCGGTGACCACCAGCCTCACCGACCCGCGCGCCGATTTCGCGATCAACATCGCGGGCACGTTGAACGTGCTGGAGGCCGCGCGCCTCGCGCCGCAGCCGCCGGCGGTGATCTTCGCCTCGACCAACAAGGTCTATGGCGATCTTGCGGACCTTGCCTTTGACGAAACCGCCAACGGCTACCAGCCGGTCGATCCGCTGGTGAACGCTTACGGCATTGGCGAGACGCGCCCGCTCGACTTCCACACGCCCTATGGCTGCTCCAAGGGCGCAGCGGACCAATATGTCCTCGATTACGCGCGCAGCTACGGCATCCCGGCCGCCGTCCTGCGGATGAGCTGCATCTACGGCGAACGCCAGATGGGCACCGAGGATCAGGGATGGGTCGCGCACTTCCTGATCCGCGCGCTGGAGGGGCGCACGATCGACATCTATGGCGACGGCCATCAGGTCCGCGACATCCTTGAGGTGGGCGACGCAGTCGACGCCTATGTCGCGCTCTGGCAGCAGATCGATCGCCACGCCGGCGAGGTCTTCAACCTGGGCGGCGGGCCCGACAATGCCGTCAGCCTGCGCAACGTGCTGGCGGAGATCGAGGCGGTTGTCGGCTACCCGGTCGACCTGCGCTTTGGTGATTGGCGCGCAGGCGACCAGCGCTATTTCGTCGCCGATCGCCGCGCGGTCGATGCCGCACTCGGCCTCGCGCGGCCCGCCGACTGGCGCACCGGCCTGCGCCGCCTTGCCAGCTGGCTCTCGGCCGAGCGCGGTCTTGCGCTGGGAAGCTCCCCTTCGCTCAAGGTGGCGGTGTGACTCACCGTCCGCGCCGTATCCTGATGACGGTCGATGCGGTGGGCGGCGTCTGGCGCTATGCCGTCGATCTCGCCGGCGCACTGGGCGACGCTGGCATTGAGACGGTGCTTGCCGTGCTTGGCCCCGCGCCCTCGGAAACGCAGCGGGCGGAGGTCGCGGCGCTCCGCCGGGTGACCCTGGTGGAAACGGGCGAACCACTCGACTGGCTGACCGATGATGCCGTTGCCGTCCGCCACGCCGCGGCGACGATCGCGGCGCTGGCGATCCGCCACCGCGTCGATCTGCTCCATGTGAACCAGCCGGCCCTGATCCCGGGCCTCACCGGTGACCTTCCGGTCGTGGCGGTGGCGCATGGCTGCGTCTCGACCTGGTGGGAAGCCGCCCGCCCCGGCACGCCGCTCGACCCCGCCTTCGCCTGGCATCGCGCGCTCGTTGCCGACGGGCTGCGCCGCGCCGATTGCGTGGTCGCGCCGAGCGAGAGCTACGCCCACACGATCGCGCGCCATTACGGCCTCACCGCCGCGCCGATCGCCGTCCACAACGGCCGCACGCCGCCGTTGGTCGCGCCGGTCGCCACGCGGCATATCGCCTTCACCGCCGGCCGCCTGTGGGACGAGGTGAAGCGCACGCCGCTGCTTGATGCCGCCGCCGGCCGGCTCGCTGTCCCACTCTATGCCGCCGGTCCCACCCGCGCGCCGCATGGTGCCTCGGTCCCGGTCGAACATCTCCACCTGCTCGGCGAACTGACGCCGGACGGCATCGGCGCAATGCTGGCGGCACAGCCCGTCTTCGTCTCTGCCGCTTCGTTCGAACCGTTCGGGCTGGCGGTGCTGGAGGCGGCGCAGGCCGGCTGCCCGCTGATCCTGTCGGACATCGACACCTTCCGCGAGCTGTGGGACGGCGCGGCGCACTTCGTCGCCGGCGATGATCCCGCCGCCTGGGCCGATGCCATTGCCGAGGTAATGGGCGACGATGCCGAGCGCGCCCGCCTCGCCGATGCCGCGCTCGCCCGCGGCGCGCATTTCACCGTCGGCGCGACCGCAAAGGCGATGCGCGCCCTCTACACTGACGCACGAAGAGCCGCGGCCACCGGCGAGAACCCGGCCGGCACCAGCGAAAGGGTCGCCGCATGAAGATCATCTATTTCACCCACAGCTTGGCGTCCTGCTGGAACCACGGCAACGCCCATTTCCTGCGCGGGGTGCTGAGCGAGCTGGTCGCGCGCGGGCATGACGTGGTCGCCTATGAGCCAGAGGGCGCGTGGAGCCTCGCCAACCTCCTGGCCGACCATGGCGAGGCGGGGCTTGCGGCGTGGCGCGAACGCTATCCCGAGCTGAGCACGACCACCTACGATCCCGCGACCCCGGCCGACCAGCTTACCGACGGCGCCGATCTCGTCATCGTGCATGAGTGGAACGACCATGGCCTCGTCGCCGCGCTGGGCGATCAGCGCAAGCGCGGCGCGCACCACACCCTGCTGTTCCACGACACGCACCACCGCGCGGTGAGCGAGCCCGAGGCGATGCGCGCCTATGACCTCAGCGGCTATGACGGCGTCCTCGCGTTCGGCGAGACGCTGAGCGAGATCTACCGCGACTGGGGCTGGGGCAAGCGCGTCTGGACCTGGCATGAGGCGGCCGACCTGCGCCGCTTCCACCCGCCCGAGGTGGAGGGCGAGCGTTCCGGCCTCGTCTGGATCGGCAATTGGGGCGATGGCGAGCGTACCGAGGAACTGGAACGCTTCCTGTTCGCCCCGGCGCAGGGCGCGAAGCTGCCGCTCGACATCTATGGCGTGCGCTACCCGGCGGAGGCGCTGACCACGCTGGACCGCTACGGCGTGCGCTATCACGGCTGGGCGCCCAATGCGGCCGCGCCCGATATCTTCGCCCGGCATCTCGCCACCGTGCACGTGCCGCGGCGCTATTATGCCACCATCCTGCCCGGCATCCCCACGATCCGCGTGTTCGAAGCGCTGGCCTGCGGCATCCCGCTGGTGTCGGCACCGTGGGACGATGCGGAGGGGCTGTTCACCCCGTGGCGCGACTATCTCGTCGCCCGCGACGGCGCGGAAATGACTCGGCACCTCACCGCGCTGCGCGACGATGCTGGCCTGCGCCGCTCACTCGCCAGGCACGGCCTCGCCACGATCAAGGCACGCCACACCTGCGCGCATCGCGTCGACCAGCTGCTCGCCATCGTCGCCAGCCTGCGCTCGCTCGAACAGACGAAGGACGCCGCATGAAGATCGCCTTTTACGGCTCAAGCCTCCTGTCCTCCTATTGGAACGGCGCCGCGACCTATTATCGCGGCATCCTGAAGGCACTGGCGGCGCACGGTCACCAGATCACCTTCTATGAACCCGACGCCTTCGACCGGCAGTCGAACCGCGATATCGAACCGCCCGAATATGCGACCTCGATCGTCTATCCCGCGACGCAGGAGGGCCTGCGATCGGTCCTGGCCGAAGCGCGCAAGGCCGATGTGGTGGTGAAGGCCAGCGGCGTCGGCGTATTCGACGCGGAGCTGATCGCCGGCATCATCGACCATGCGCGCGCCGATGCGCTCAAGATCTTCTGGGATGTCGACGCCGCCGCAACGCTGGACGAGATCCGCGCCGATCCCGCGCACCCCGTCCGCGCCGCGCTGCCGCAGCTCGACATGGTGCTGACCTACGGCGGCGGCCCGCCGGTGGTCGAGGCGTATGAGGCGCTGGGCGCGGCGCGCTGCATCCCCGTCTACAACGCCGTCGATCCCGACACGCACCACCCGGTCGCGCCCGATGATCGCTTCGCCTGCGACCTCGCCTTCCTCGGCAACCGCCTGCCCGATCGCGAGGCGCGAGTGGAGCAATTCTTCCTCGCCGCCGCCGCTGCGCTGCCCGAACAGAGCTTCCTGATCGGCGGCAGCGGCTGGCACGACAAGCACATGCCGGCGAACGTCCGCCACCTCGGCCATGTCGGCACGGCGGACCACAATGCGTTCAACTGCACGCCCCGCGCGGTGCTCAACATCGCGCGCGATTCGATGGCCGCGGTCGGCTTCTCCCCCGCCACCCGCGTGTTCGAGGCGGCCGGTGCCGGCGCCTGCCTCATCACCGACTATTGGGAGGGGATCGAACAGTTCCTGATCCCGGGCGAGGAAGTGCTGGTCGCCCGCACCGGACAGGACGTCGCCGATCTGCTGGCGGACCTCACCACCGAACGCGCCCGCGCGATCGGTGAGGCGGCGCGCCGCCGCGTCCTGGCCGAGCACACCTATGAGCTGCGCGCGCGGCAGGTCGACGACCTGCTGCGCGCCCATGCCGCCGCGGCGAGGGTGGCGGCATGAAGCTCGTCGTCCTTGGCCTCAGCCTCGGCTCCTCCTGGGGCAATGGCCACGCCACCACCTGGCGTGCGTTGCTGTCGGGGTTCGCCGAACGCGGCCACGACATCCAGTTCCTCGAGCGCACCGTGCCCTGGTATTCCGGCGACCGCCGCGACCTGACCGATCCCGATTTCTGCCGGCTCGATTATTATGCCGACCTCGCCGACCTCGCGACGTGGCGCGACGCGATTGCCGGGGCGGACGCGGTCATTGTCGGTTCCTACGTGCCGGAGGGCGTTTCGATCGCCCGCTACGTGCAGGCGACGGCCCGGGGCGTCACCGCCTTCTACGACATCGACACCCCCGTCACGCTGGCGAAGCTCGACCGCGGCGACCATGAATATCTCTCGCCCGAGGTGATCCCCGGCTTCGACCTGTACCTGTCCTTCACCGGGGGCCCGACGCTGGAGCGGATCGAGCGCCAATATGGCGCCAGGGCCGCCCGCGCGCTCTATTGCACCGTCGACGCGACCCGTTACCAGCCGCAGGACACGCCCAAGCGCTGGGCGCTCTCCTACCTCGGCACCTATAGTGACGATCGCCAGCCGACGCTGGAACGGCTGCTGATCGAACCGGCGCGCCGCCGCCCCGACCTTCAGTTCGCCGTCGCCGGGCCGCAATATCCCGACACGATCGACTGGCCGGCCAACGTCACCCGCATCGATCACCTGCCGCCGGCCGATCACCCGGCCTTCTACAGCCAGTCGCGCATGACGCTGAACGTCACGCGCGCGGACATGATCGCCGCCGGCTGGTCGCCCTCGGTCCGGCTGTTCGAGGCAGGCGCCTGTGGCACGCCGATCCTGTCCGATCGGTGGGAGGGCATCGACGATCTCTTCGTGCCCGGGCGTGAGATCATGCTCGCCGACACCACCGAACAGGCGCTCGCCGCGCTGGAACAGGATGCCGCCGCGCTCGGCCATGCTGCGCGTGATCGCGTGCTCGCCGCGCACACCGCGTCGCACCGCGCCGCCCAGCTCGAAGCTCACATCAACGACGCCACCCGCCCCCAACCCAGCCGGAGCAAGCCCCGCATGGACACCAACGACGCGCCCGTCACTCTGGTCGCCGGCGGTGCCGGCTTCATCGGCTCGCACCTGTGCCAGGCGCTGCTCGCGCGCGGCGAGCATGTCGTCTGCCTCGACAACCTTCAGACGTCGCGCGCGACCAACGTCGATGATCTGATCGGCCACCCGCGCTTCACCTTCGTCAAGGCGGACGTGATCGAGAAGCTGCCCGCGACGGTCACCGCGCTGACCCGGCGGATCACGCGCGTCTACAATCTCGCCTGCGCCGCCTCGCCGCCGCATTACCAAGCCGATCCCGAGCATACGATGCTGACCTGCGTCGTCGGCACCGATCACTTGCTTCGGCTGGCCGAGCAATCGGGCGCCCGCTTCCTCCTCACCTCCACCAGCGAGGTCTATGGCGATCCGGAGGTTCACCCCCAGCGCGAGGATTATCGCGGCGCGGTCAGCTGCACCGGCCCGCGCGCCTGCTATGACGAGGGCAAACGCGCTGCCGAAGCGATGGCGCTCGATTTCGCGCGGCTCGGCCGGGCGGACGTTCGCGTCGCGCGCATCTTCAACACCTATGGCCCGCGGATGCACCCCGACGATGGCCGCGTCGTCTCCAATTTCATCTGCCAGGCGCTCACCGGCGATACGATCACGGTATATGGCGACGGCAGCCAGACGCGCAGCTTCTGCTACGTCAGCGATCTGGTCGACGGGCTGATCCGCCTGATGGACAGCGAGACGGTCGGGTCGGAGCCGGTCAACCTGGGCAATCCGAATGAGATGACCGTATCCGACCTCGTGACGCGGATCGTGGCGCTGACTGGCACCACCGCGCAGGTCGACTATCATCCGCTGCCCGTCGACGATCCCCGCCGGCGCAAGCCGGACATCACCCGCGCCCAGACGATGCTGGGCTGGGCGCCGCTCGTCCCGCTGGAGGAAGGGCTGTCGCGCACCTGCACCTGGTTTGCCCAGGAGCTGCGCCAGGCGGATCGAATGCCGCTGCTGTCGGTTGCCGCCGAATAAGGAGAACAGCCATGGACAAGCGCGCAACGACTGAAACCAAGCGGCCCAACCTGTCGACCGAGCATCAGGACGAGGGGGACGCGATGCGGCCCTCCGACACGCTCGACAAGGGGCAGCCCAACGAACAGACGATCAAGCGCAAGACATCGCTCACCCGCAACGAATAGCGCTGGGTCGCCGGGCGGACCAACATAGGTGAGGACAATCACCCGCCGCCCGGCCTTTTCCAGCCGAAAACAACGTTTTATCGTTGCTTTTCAATGCTTGCCCATTTCGATTGCGGAAACGACCGGGTGGTCATAGGTCTTTCGCGACAATGACCACCAATCCCACCCCACACCTGCTGGCGATGGAGACCGAACGCCGGTCCCAGCTGCTGCTGAACGCGGTGAAGGATTACGCCATATACCTGCTCGACACCGCAGGTTCCGTGGTCAGCTGGAACCCCGGGGCGGAGCGGTTCAAGGGCTACACCGCCGATGAGATCATCGGTGAGCATTTCTCGCGTTTCTACACGCCGGAGGACCGCGCCACCGGGCTTCCGATGCGCGCGCTTGAGACCGCGGCGGCGGAGGGAAAGTTCGAATCCGAAGGCTGGCGGCTGCGCAAGGACGGCACCCGCTTCTGGGCCAATGTCGTCATTGATCCGGTCCATGACGAAGACGGTACGCTGATCGGCTTTGCCAAGGTCACGCGCGACATCAGCGACAAGAAGGAGGCGGAACGCGCGCTGTTCCGCAGCGAGCAGCAATTCCGCCTGCTGGTGCAGGGCGTGCGCGATTACGCCATCTACATGCTCGATCCCGACGGCAATGTGTCGAGCTGGAACGCCGGGGCGCAGGCGATCAAGGGCTATACCGCCGAAGAGATCATCGGCACCCATTTCTCCCGCTTCTACATCCCGGCCGATCGCGACCGCGGCGAACCGGCCAAGGCGCTGCACACCGCGCTGATCCACGGCACCTTCGAGAAAGAGGCGCTGCGCCTGCGCAAGGACGGCACGACCTTCTGGGCGCATGTCGTCATCGATCCGATCTACGACGATGCCGGCGCACTCACCGGCTTCACCAAGATCACGCGCGACGTGACCGAGCGGCGCCGCGCGCAGGAGGAACTCGACACCGCGCGCGAGGCGCTGGCGCACAGCCAGAAGATGGAGGCGATCGGCCGGCTGACCGGCGGCGTGGCGCATGATTTCAACAATCTGCTCACCGTCATCCGCTCCTCGGCCGACCTGCTGCAACTCCCCAACCAGAGCGAGGAAAAACGGCAGCGCTATATCGCCGCCATCGCCGAGACGGCGGATCGCGCGGCGCAGCTCACCGGCCATCTGCTCGCCTTCGCCCGGCGCCAGCCGCTCGAACCCGAGACGTTCGCGGTCGGTGATCGCGTGCTCGGCCTCGAACGGCTGATTATCACCACCGTCGGCTCGCCGGTCCGGGTCGAGGTGGAGGTGGCGGACGACGCCGGCTGCGTCACCGCCGATCCCAACCAGTTCGAATCCGCGGTGCTCAACATCGCGATCAACGCGCGCGACGCGATGCCTGACGGCGGTGTGCTGCGGATCACCGCGCGCAACGTCACGCACGTTCCTTCCGTTCGCCGCCACGCCGCGGTCGATGGCGATTTCGTCGCCGTCGACATCAGCGACAGCGGCACCGGCATGGATGCCGAAACGCAGGGCCGCATTTTCGAGCCCTTTTTCACCACCAAGGCGGTCGGCCGCGGCACTGGGCTTGGCCTCAGCCAGGCCTATGGCTTCGCCAAACAATCGGGCGGCGAGATCAGCGTGCGCAGCACGCCCGGACACGGCAGCACCTTCACCATCTACCTGCCCCGCGCCGCCGCCGCGCCGACCGCGGAGCCGCTCACACCGGCGGTGCTTCGCCACGCGCTGCCGACGCAGCGGGTGCTGATGGTCGAGGATAATGAGGTGGTCGGCCGCTTCGCCCGCACCCTCCTGGAGGAACTGGGCCAGACGACGACCTGGGCGACCAACGGCGAATCCGCGCTTCGGCTGCTGGAGGAATCGAACGGCGGTTTCGATCTCGTCTTTACCGACGTGGTGATGCCCGGGATCAGCGGGATCGACCTTGCCAAGGAAGTGGAACGCCGCTGGCCGCATTGCCGCGTCGTGCTGACCAGCGGCTACAGCCACGTTCTGGCCGAGGAGGGGAACCACGGCTTCCCGCTGCTGCGCAAACCCTATTCGCTCGACAAGCTGATGAGCGTGCTGGGCGTCGCCCCGGCGGCAAAGCTCGCTTCCTGACCAGCGCGTCCGCCGCGCCTCACCCCCCGGCGTCGCGAATCGTTTCCATCACCACGAAGGTCGATGTGCTCGAGACATTGGGCAGCGTCGAGATACGCTCGCCCAGCACCGCGCGATAGCTGCGCATGTCGGCGGTGCGGACCTTCAGCAGATAATCGAAGTGGCTGGCGATCATATGGCATTCCTCCACCTCGGGAATAGCCAGCACGCCCTGCCGGAATTCCTCCAGCGCCGCCTCGCGCGTGTCGGACAGCTTCACCTCGGTAAAGGCGACATGCCCCTGACCCAGCCGCGCCGGGTCGATCACCGCGCGAAAGCCGCGGATGATCCCGCGATCGGTCAGCCGCTTCAGCCGCACCTGGCACGGCGTCTTGGACAGCCCCACGCGCTTCGCCAGCTCGGTGACCGACAGCCGCCCGTCGGCGCGCAGGATCTGGATGATCTTTCGGTCGAACGGGTCGAGTTCTTCCGGATCAAAGGGCGAAACGTCCATCCACAGCCTCAATGACAAGCCAAAGCGTCTGAGACAGGCCATATCATAAGTCGGATCGCCCGGACGAGCCTCACTATATAGCGGCCATCAACTTTCCGGACTGAGACCATGGCCGATCTCCCCCCGCTGTTCGCCGATTTTGCCCCGCCGGTCCGTGCCGCGACGCCGCTCCGCGCCGCGATCACCGCCGCCACCCGCCGCCCGGAGCCGGAGGCGCTCGCCCCCCTGCTCGACGAAGCGACTCTGCCGGAGGAGACAAAGGCCCAGGCGCTGGCGACCGCGACGAAGCTGATCACCGCGCTGCGCGCCAAGCACAAGGGCACCGGCGTCGAGGGTCTGGTGCAGGAATATGCCCTCTCCAGCCAGGAGGGCGTCGCCTTGATGTGCCTCGCCGAGGCGCTGCTGCGCATCCCCGACGACGACACCCGCGACGCACTGATCCGCGACAAGATCGCCGGCGGCGACTGGCGCAGCCACATCGGCGACGGCCGCTCGCTGTTCGTCAACGCCGCCACCTGGGGCCTGGTGGTGACGGGCAAGCTCACCAACAGCGTCAACGACCGCGGTCTCGCCGCCGCGCTCACCCGCCTGATCGCGCGCGCCGGCGAACCTGTCATCCGCCGCGGCGTCGACATGGCGATGCGCATGATGGGCGAGCAGTTCGTCACCGGCGAGACGATCGAGGAGGCGCTGAAGCGCGCCCGCCCGCTGGAAGCGCGCGGCTTCGGCTACAGCTACGACATGCTGGGCGAGGCCGCGACCACCGCCGCCGACGCCGACCGCTATTACCGCGACTATGAAACCGCGGTTCACGCCATCGGCAAGGCGTCGGCCGGCCGCGGCATCTATGCCGGCCCCGGAATCTCGATCAAGCTCTCCGCCCTCCACCCCCGTTACGCCCGCGCCCAGGGCGACCGCGTCATGGCCGAGCTGCTGCCCCGCGTCCGCGCGCTCGCCCTAATCGCCAGGGGCTATGACATCGGCTTCAACATCGACGCGGAGGAGGCCGACCGGCTCGAACTCTCGCTCGACCTTCTCGAAAGCCTCGCGCTCGATCCCGCGCTCGCCGATTGGAACGGCCTCGGCTTCGTCATCCAGGCCTATGGCAAGCGCTGCCCCTTTGTCATCGACTGGATCGTCGATCTCGCCCGCCGCGCCGACCGCCGCATCATGGTCCGTCTGGTCAAGGGCGCCTATTGGGATGCCGAAATCAAGCGCGCGCAGGTTGATGGCCAGTCGGACTTCCCCGTCTACACGCGCAAGATCCACACCGACGTCTCGTACCTCGCCTGCGCCCGCCGCCTGCTCGCGAACCGCGACGCGGTGTTCCCGCAATTCGCCACCCACAATGCGCAGACGCTGGCGACCGTCCACGCCATGGCCGGCCCCGACTTCACCATCGGCGATTACGAATTCCAGTGCCTCCACGGCATGGGCGAGCCGCTGTATGACGAGGTGGTCGGCGCGGATAAGCTCAACCGCCCCTGCCGCATCTACGCCCCGGTCGGCACGCACGAGACATTGCTCGCCTATCTCGTCCGTCGGCTGCTCGAGAACGGCGCCAACAGCTCGTTCGTCAACCGCATCGCCGATCCCGAAGTCTCGATCGCCGATCTCGTCGCCGATCCGGTCGCGATCGTCCGCGCCGCCGACACGCCGGGGCAGAAGCACGCCGCGATCGCGCTCCCGGCCGACCTCTACCCCCGCCGCCGCAATTCGGACGGCCTCGACCTCACCGACGAACGCACGCTCGCCGCATTGGCCGCGACGATGCAGGCCGGCGCCCACAGCAACTGGCACGCCGCCCCCAATGATGGTCAGGGCACCCCCCGCCCGGTGCTGAACCCCGCCGACCACCGCGACACCGTCGGCACCGTCGTCGAGGCAAGCCCCGAGCAGGCATCGGCCGCCGCGCGCACCGCCGCCGCCGCCGCCCAGTCATGGGCCGCCACCTCCCCGGCCGACCGCGCCGCCATCCTCGATCGCGCCGCCGACACGATGCAGGCGCGCATGGCCGAGCTGATCGGCCTGACCGTGCGCGAGGCCGGCAAGTCCGTCCCCAATGCGATCGGCGAGGTGCGCGAGGCGATCGACTTCCTGCGCTATTACGCCGACCAGGCCCGCCGCAGCTTCGGCCCCGCGCACCAGCCGCTCGGCACCGTCACCTGCATCAGCCCGTGGAACTTCCCGCTGGCAATCTTCACCGGCCAGGTCGCCGCCGCGCTCGTCGCGGGCAACGCCGTGCTGGCGAAACCGGCTGAGGAAACCCCGCTGATCGCCGCGCAGGCCGTCGCGATCCTCCACGCGGCCGGCGTCCCCACCGACGCGCTACAGCTCGTTCCCGGCGACGGATCGATCGGTGCCGCCCTCGTCGCCGCGCCCGAAACCGCCGCCGTGATGTTCACCGGCTCGACCGAGGTCGCCCGCCTCATCCAGCGCGAACTCGCCACCCGCGTCTCTGCCGATGGCGCGCCGATCCCGCTGATCGCCGAGACGGGCGGCCAGAACGCCATGATCGTCGACAGCTCCGCGCTTGCCGAACAGGTGGTGGCGGACGTCATCGCCTCCGCCTTCGACAGCGCCGGCCAGCGTTGCTCGGCGCTGCGCATCCTGTGCCTGCAGGAGGAGGTCGCCGACCGGATCCTCACCATGCTGCGCGGCGCGCTGCAGGAGCTGCGCATCGGCCGTACCGATCGGCTGGCGGTCGACATCGGCCCGGTCATCACCGCCGAGGCGCAAGGCAACATCACCCGTCACATCGCCGCGATGCGCGACCGCGGCCACAAGGTCGATTCGCTCCCGCTCGGCGAGGCGACCACGCACGGCACCTTCGTCGCCCCGACGATCATCGAGCTACCCGATATTGCCGAGCTTCAGCGCGAGGTATTCGGCCCGGTCCTCCACGTCATCCGCTACAAGCGCAGCGGGCTCGACGCGCTGATCGACCGAATCAACGCCACCGGCTATGGCCTGACCTTCGGCCTCCACACCCGCCTCGACGAGACGATCGCCCATGTCACCGCGCGGGTGAAGGCGGGCAATCTCTACATCAACCGCAACGTCATCGGCGCGATCGTCGGCGTTCAGCCCTTCGGCGGCCGCGGCCTGTCGGGCACCGGGCCCAAGGCGGGCGGCCCGCTCTATCTCGGCCGGCTGGTGCGCGGCGCGATCGAGGCGCCCGCCGGCACGTCGACGGCAGCCGATGCCGCCACCCGCGACCTCGCGCTCTGGCTGGAACAGCGCGGCGACGAACCCGCCGCCACCCGCGCCCGCGACATTGCCGCCGCCTCCCCGCTCGGCCTTGAGGCGGAGCTCGACGGCCCGGTGGGGGAGCGCAACCTCTACGCCCTCCACCCGCGCGGCCGGATCCTGCTGCTGCCTGAAACCAGCGCCGGGCTGATGGCGCAGCTCGCCGCCGCGCTCGCTACCGGCAACGACCTCGTGGTCGACGCCGCTTTCCGGGCCGATCTGCCGGCCCCGATCGCCGCCCGCGTCCGCTGGACCAGCGACTGGTCCAACGACGGCCCCTATGCCGGCGCGCTGATCGAGGGCGACGCCGCGCGCGTGCGCGACCTGCAACAGCGAATCGCCGCGCTCGATGGTCCCATCGTGCTGACGCAGGCGAACGACTATCGCCTCGAATGGCTGGTCGAGGAGGTGTCCACCTCGATCAACACCACCGCGGCCGGCGGCAACGCCAGCCTGATGGCGATGACCTGAGCCGCGGCATCAACCACACGCATGGCGGGGCCGCGCGGGACTGGATTTTTCCCCGCGACCCCGCTATGCGCGCGCTCTTCCAGGTAAATCGCTGGAACGCTTGCGGGAGGGTGCGGCAACGCGCCCGCGACGACCGCTAAACTTAAAGAGAGTGACATGGCGAAGAAAATCACAGGCTATATCAAGCTGCAGGTGCCTGCCGGCGCTGCAAACCCGTCGCCGCCGATCGGCCCGGCGCTGGGTCAGCGCGGCGTGAACATCATGGAATTCTGCAAGGCGTTCAACGCGCAGACCGCTGACATGGAAAAGGGTTCGCCCCTCCCCACCGTCATCACCGTCTACGCCGACCGCTCGTTCAGCTTCGAGACGAAGACGCCGCCGGCGACCTTCCTCATCAAGAAGGCGCTGAACCTGAAGTCGGGCTCGAAGGAGCCGGGCAAGACCAGCGCGGGAACCATCAAGCGCTCGCAGCTCGCCGAGATCGCACAGGCCAAGATGAAGGACCTGAACGCGAACGACATCGACGCAGCAACGAAGATCATCGAAGGCTCCGCTCGCGCGATGGGCCTCCAGGTTGTGGAGGGTTAATCCCATGGCGAAGCTCACGAAGAAGCAGAAGGCGATCACGATCGACCGCGAGAAGCTGCACGGCGTCGACGAGGCGATCAGCCTCGCCAAGTCGGGTGCGACCTCCAAGTTCGACGAGACGATCGAAGTCGCGCTGAACCTCGGCGTCGATCCGCGTCACGCTGACCAGATGGTCCGCGGCGTCGTCACGCTGCCTAAGGGCACCGGCAAGACCGTTCGCGTCGGCGTGTTCGCCCGCGGCGCAAAGGCTGAAGAGGCACTGGCTGCCGGCGCCGACGTCGTCGGTGCGGAAGACCTGATGGAAACCATCCAGGGCGGCAAGATCGACTTCGATCGCTGCATCGCGACCCCGGACATGATGGGCATCGTCGGCCGTCTCGGTAAGGTTCTGGGTCCCAAGGGCCTGATGCCGAACCCGAAGCTCGGCACCGTGACGATGAACGTCGCCGAGGCGGTGAAGGCTGCCAAGGGCGGCCAGGTCGAATATCGCGTCGAAAAGGCCGGTATCATCCACTCGGGCATCGGCAAGGCAAGCTTCCCGGCCGAGGACCTGCGCGCGAACTTCGACGCGCTGGTCGACGCCGTCGTCAAGGCCAAGCCGGCCGGCGCCAAGGGCAAGTACGTCCGCAAGGTCGCGATCTCCAGCACCATGGGTGCGGGCATCAAGATCGACGTGGCGGAAGTCGCTTCGGCCTGATCCGACGTCTCAGTTAGCGTAACGAAGAAGGCCGGGGGGCAACCTCCGGCCTTTTTTGTTGCCCGCTGCCGCCGGCGGCATGGCCCGCGTGAACCCATCCGTTGCCGAGGCGTTACGAACCGCATGAGCGAGGGCACCATCGCTGCGCCCTGGTGGAAGCGCGGCGTCATCTATCAGGTCTATCCACGCTCCTTCGCGGACAGCGATGGCGACGGCATCGGCGACCTTGCCGGGATCGAGGCGCATCTCGATCATATCGCCTCGCTCGGCGTCGACGCGATCTGGCTCTCGCCGATCTTTCCCTCGCCAATGGCCGACTTCGGCTATGACGTCGCCGATTACACCGGCGTAGAGCCAATGTTCGGCGACCTCGCCGCCTTCGACCGCCTGCTCGCCGCGGTCCGTGCGCGCGGGCTGAAGCTGCTGCTCGATTTCGTCCCCAACCATTCCTCGACCCAGCACCCCTGGTTCGTCGAAAGCCGCGCCAGCCGTGATAATCCGAAACGTGACTGGTACATCTGGCGCGATCCCGCGCCGGACGGCGGCCCGCCCAACAACTGGATCAGCGACATGGGCGGCCCGGCGTGGGAGCTCGATCCCGCAACCGGCCAATATTATCTCCACACCTTCCTGAAGGAGCAGGCCGACCTCAACTGGCGCAATCCTGAGGTCGTGGCGGCGATGACCGACGTGCTGCGCTTCTGGCTCGACCGCGGCGTAGACGGCTTCCGCATCGACGTGTTGTGGCACATCGTGAAGGCGCAAGGCCTGCCGGACAATCCGCCTAACCCCGACTGGCGCGAAGGGATGGCGGAGAAGCTGCGCCTCATTCAGCTGAACTCGACCGACCAGCCCGAGGCTTATGACTTCGCCCGCCAGTTCCGGGAGCTTGCCGACAGCTATGGCGAGACCTTGCTGGTGGGGGAGATCTTCCTGCCGCTCGATCGCCTGATGCGCTGGTACGGCCCGGCGGATCAGCCCTACGTACAATTGCCCTTCAATTTCGAGCTGATCGAAAACCCCTGGGATCGCGACACGCTGGCCGCGCTGATCGCCAGCTATGATGCCGCCATTCCCGAACATGGCTGGCCCAATTGGGTGATCGGCAGCCACGATGCGCCGCGCATCGCTGCGCGCGTCGGGGAGCGCCAAGCCCGTGTCGCCGCCATGCTGCTGCTCACGCTGCGCGGCACCCCGACACTCTATCAGGGTGACGAAATCGGCATTGGAAAGGTCGATATCCCGCCCGACCGGGTCCGCGACCCGCAGGACCTGCGCCAGCCCGGCATGGGGCTCGGCCGCGATCGCTCGCGCACCCCGATGGCCTGGGACGCCGCGCCCAACGCCGGCTTTTCCACCGCCGAGCCGTGGCTGCCGCTCCACCCCGACTGGCGCACCCGCAATGTCGCGGCGCAGGAGGCGGACCCGGCCTCGATGCTCTGGCTCTACCGCCGCCTCCTCGCCGCGCGCCGCGCCAGCCCTGCGCTGTCACTCGGCAGCATGACGCTGCACGCCGCGCCTACCGACGTGCTCATCTATGAGCGCCACCACGGCGACGAGCGGCTGCTGGTCGTCCTCAACCTCGGCAGCACACCGCGCGACGTTGCGCTGCCCGATGCCACCCGCCCCGGCCGGATCATCGTCGCTACCGGCACGCGGGCAACGTTCGACGGCACGATCGATACCGATGAAGCCTATGTCGTGGAGCTACTCGCCTGATGCGCATTGCCATGTTGTCGTCGATCTCCTGGCCGACGCCGCCGACCGGCTATGGCCCGTGGGAATTGGTGACCAGCCTCTTGACCGAGGCGCTGGTCGCGCGCGGCGTCGACGTCACGCTTTTCGCCACGCAGAATTCGCGCACCGCCGGCAAATTGGAGGGCGTCGCCCCGCGCGGTTATTCGGAGCCCCCGCATCTCGACGCCAAGGTGTGGGAGGCGATGCACATCGCGCATTGCATTGAGCGCGCCGGCGATTTCGACCTCATCCACAACCAGGCCGATTTCATGCCCCTCGCCTGGTCGCGGCTGATCGACACGCCGATGCTGACGACGATCCACGGCTTCTCGTCCGAACGGATCGTGCCGGTGTATCAACGCTACGACGATCACGTTCACTACGTCTCGATCAGCGACGCCGATCGCCACCCATCATTGCGCTATGCCGCGACGATCCATCACGGCATCCCCTTGGACGATTTCGCCTTCGACTCGGTCGGCAGCGACGACCTCCTGTTTTTTGGCCGGATCCACCCGGACAAGGGGCCGGCGGACGCCATTGCCGCCGCACAGCGCGCCGGGCGCCGGCTGATCATGGCCGGGCTGGTCCAGGATCATGGCTATCACGAACGCGAGGTGGCGCCGCATATTGACGGCGACCACGTGATCTACCGCGGCGTGGTCGGGGGTGACGCGCGGGTACATGCGCTCGGCCGGGCGCGCGCGCTGCTCCACCTCATCGGCTTCGACGAACCCTTCGGCCTGTCGGTGGTGGAGGCAATGGCCTGCGGCACCCCCGTCATCGCCTACAATCGCGGCTCGATGCCCGAACTGATCGAACACGGCGTCACCGGTTTCCTCGTCGACACGCTGGACGAGGCGGTCGCCGCGATCGAGCGCGTGGGGGAGATCGACCGCGCCACCTGCCGCGCCCGCGTTGCCGAACGGTTCAGCGTCGAGCGCATGGCGGACGATTACATCAGGCTATATCAACAGCTTATCGGCTGATCGCATTTCTCGCCCCAGGGCGTGACAAGGCTTCTCCAGCCCGCGACAATGCGCGCAAAGGAGAGCGTACCCTATGCCGCATTACGGCGACTTCCAGACCCAGATCTATGGCGCCGGCCTGTCCGGCATCGTCCCCACCTACCCGGTCGATTTCGCGACGCTGGAAAAGCGCGCGCAAGCCGCGCTGCCGCCGCATGTGCTGACCTATGTCCAGGGCGGCTGCGGCGACGAATATACGCAGGACGAGAACGCCCGCGCCTTCCGCCACTGGGGCATGATGCCGCGCATGATGGTGGACGCGACGTACCGCGACCTGTCGATCGATCTGTTCGGGCTCAAGCTGCCCTCGCCCTTGTTCATGGCTCCGATCGGCGTCACCGGCATGATGACCCAGGACCAGCATGGCGATGTGGCCGCGGCGCAGGCCTCGGCGATGACCGGCGTCCCGCTGACCGCCTCCACCCTCTCGAATGATCCGTTGGAGGACGTGAAGACTGCCTGCGGCGAGACCCCCGCCTTCTTCCAGCTCTACACCCCGCGCGACAAGGAACTGGCCGAAAGCCTCGTCTCCCGCGCCGAGGGGGCCGGCTACAAGGCAATCGTCGTCACGCTCGACACCTGGGTCACTGGCTGGCGGCCGCGCGATCTCAACCCGTCCAACTTCCCGCAGCTGCGCGGCCATGTGCTGCAGAATTACTTCGTCGACCCTCGCTTCCGCCAGATGCTGGGCGGCAGGGCACCGGAGGAGGATCTGCGCACCGCGATCGGCACCTGGGGCGCGACGTTCGGCAAGGTGCTGACGTGGGACGACATGGCTTGGCTGAAATCGATCACAAAGCTGCCGATCGTGCTGAAGGGGATCTGCCATCCGGACGACGCGCGCCGTGCGATCGATACCGGCGCGGATGGCATCTACGTTTCCAACCACGGCGGACGGCAGGCGAACGGCGGGATCGCGGCGATCGACATGCTGCCGGAAGTGGCTGACGCGGTGGCGGGGCGCGTGCCGGTGCTGTTCGATTCGGGTATCCGGTCGGGCACCGACGTGGTGAAGGCCATCGCCCTGGGCGCGGATGCGGTGGGCGTTGGCCGGCCCTATTCCTACGGCCTGGCACTGGGCGGTGCGCCGGGCTGCGCGCACGTACTGAAATGCATCCTCGCCGAGGCGGACCTGCTGATGGCGGTCAACGGCTGGCCGACGCTGAAGGCGGTGCGCGAGGCGGGGGCAATCCGCACCGATCGCTAGCAACGGGAAAGGCGTCATCCTCGGCAGCGCGAGGATGACGCCCTCCTGAAGATCAGATCCCGACCAGCCCGCCATCCTCGCGGGTGATCACGATCGTCGCCGAACGCGGGCGGCTGGCGCTGGCCGAAGTGCCGCTCTGCGACGCCGGCCAGTTCGACGTGATATTGTCCGGCCCGCCATTCTCGCCCGGGTGCTGGATGTTGACGAACAGTGCCTTGCCGTCCGGCGTCGAGGTTATGCCGGTGATCTCGCACTCCTTCGGCCCGACCAGGAACCGCTTGAGCGTCGCGCCCGGCGCCTTGCCTACCCGCGTCGTCGCCGTGCTGGTGCCCACCGACGTCGTGTTGTTCACGGTCTTCGTGCCGCCATCACCCACCCGCCCCGGAATGGCGGCGAGCATCTGGTTGTTGGTCACGTCGGTGAAGGCGCCATCGTCGGTCTGCAGCCACATCACCGGGCTTGCCCCCTGCCCCGCGACATTCGACGGAAGGCTGAACCACAGGCCATCAGGCGAAGAGAAGTCGTTGCTGTCGTCCAGCCCCGACAGGTTGATATTGTCCTTGTTGAGGTCGCTGCCGGCACCAAAGGCATAGACGTCCCAGGTGAACGCCGTCGCCTCGGTCGTGTCGCCATTTTCGCGCAGGCGGATGACATGGCCGTTGACGTTCCCCGCACTGTTGCTGCGCCCGTCGGTGCGCGGATCGACATAGGCGCGCGGGTTGGCGGCATCGGTGCGCGCCGGGCTGCGCGAGGAATTGTTGGTGAGCGTGCAATACATCTCGCCGTTCGCCGGATTCACCGCGGTCCATTCCGGTCGGTCCATCGGTGTCGCGCCCAGAAGGTCCGCGGCAAGGCGCGTGTTGATCAGCACGTCTGCCTGATCCGCGAACGGATAGGTCGCATTGCCACTGGTCAGCGGCCCGCTGCCGAACGTGAGCGGCAGCCACTGCCCGCTGCCGTCGGCGTTGAACTTCGCGACATAGAGCGTGCCGGCGTCGAGATATTTGTCGCCCACCGCCAGGCGATCGGCGGCATTGGCGTCGCTGGCTGACCAGGGGGTGCTCGACACGAACTTGTAGATATATTCGTTCTGGGCGTCGTCCCCCATGTAGAAGGCCGGCCGTACGCCGGCGACCATCCGGCTTGGCTCCACGCCCTCATGGTTCATGCGGCCCAGCGCGGTGCGTTTACGCGGCGTGGACTGGGGATTGTACGGGTCGATCTCGACGATCCAGCCATATTGGAATGGCTCGTGGCGGAAATCGGCCGTGCCATCGGTTGCCGCGTCCGCGATCGCCGTCGCATTCCATTTGCGGAAGATCGTGCTGCTCGCGTCCGCCGGGGTAACCGTCGTCCAACCGTAATTGCCGGCCCGCCCCTCACTGATGCCATAGCGCGCCAGGCTGACATTCTCCTTCGCGCGCCCCGCGCCGCTGCGCACCGCGGCGTCCCCACGATCCCGCCGGAAATAGCCGGCCCAATTCTCCTCCGCGGTTGCATAGGTGCCCCACGGCATCATCCCATTGGCGCAATTGTTGATCGTGCCCCGCCCCTGCGTCCCGTCCTTGGAATAAGCGGTGCGCAGCAGCGGGTTGCCGCGCGCGGGGCCATTGAAGGTCATCGGGGTATTCGGGGTGATGCGGCGGTTCAGCGCCGACGCCTGGACATAGCTCCACGCCGACGCGCCGTGCGTCACCTCGATCACCGACACGCCATGCGCCTCGACCTCCTTGATCGCTTCCGCCTCGGGCCGCACGCCGCCGGTGATCGTCTGCCCCCGCGGGTGAAGATAGCTTTCGGTGATATTCTCGTGATTGAGCACCAGCAGCCCGCGCGTGCTGCCCGCCGCATCGCGCGTCGCCCCTGTCGCAGCGAGCCCGAAGAAGCTCATGCCATCATGATGATCGCCCGCGCGCGCCGCGAAGTTCGTGTCCGTCCCGTCATTGGCATAGGCCGACGTGCTGGCGTTGATCGGGTCGCCCAGCCGGTAGAGCACGGTCACCAGATAACCGGCGGGCACCGTCACCAGATCGTTGCGATTCTTCGCCACCGCGACGAAATCCAGCGTCGCGGGCGTCACCGTGATCGTCGTGTCAGCGGTGGCGCTATCGCCGAGGCCGCTCGTTCCGGTGAAGCGGAACACCAGCGGCGTCGACGCGCTCACCGCCGGAGCGATGAAGGTCGCGCTCGCGCTATTGGCGTTGTTCAGCGTGACCTGCGGCCCGCTCACCTGCGTCCAGCGCACCGATTGCGCCGCGCTGCTGGCGGTACCCCGAAGCGTGACCGTCTTGCCCGCGCTCACGCTCGCGGCCTGGCCGGACGACACCGTGATCGGCTCTACCGTCACCAGATCGCCGTCGTCGTCGCACCCGGCCAGCAGGACGCCGCCGAACACGGCCGTGGTCATCGCGGTCAGGCCGCCGCGCAACGTCTGCCGCCGCGAATAGCGTCGCGCGATCAGATCGCTGAGATGCTGGTTGGCGCTGCCGTTCGTGTCGATGTCACCGTCGTCATAGACGAAACGCGATTCGGTCATCTTCTTCCCCCCAGAGGCGTGATCGTTTCCGCACCTCTGCCCGGGATGGATGACGCGGCCGTGGCGCCACGGCGTCCGATCGGTTGCACTTCCGTGGTAGTTTGACGACACTTGACCCGCGCGCGGATTTCGCTAGGGAGCGCGACTTGTCATGGCCCCGGCCGTGACGCCGTCCGAGACAGCGGGTGGGCCCTGGCGCCCTTAATTCCCCGCCGAGACGGGGACAGGATTTTGCCGCAGCGCGCCCGCGTGCTTCGGTTTGCCGCACCGCTTACGGGATCATTCCCGCGCCGTGCGACTGCTTCCCATTCCCCTTCGCTGGACAACCGTATGCGGTATCTGCCGCATGCGGATCGTAACCGGCCGCAGCCTTCGGGATGCGGCCAAAGTGTGGAGAATGGCATGGATCGTGCTGAAAAGGCCCAAGCCGTCGCCGAACTCAAGCAGACCTTCTCCGAGGTCGGCGTGGTGGTCGTCACCCGCAACCTCGGCCTCACCGTCGCTCAGTCGACGCAGCTGAGGACGAAGATGCGCGAGGCCGGTGCCGTCTACAAGGTCTCGAAGAACAAGCTTGCCAAGATCGCGCTCGATGGCACCGACTATGACGGCCTTGGTGAATATTTCACCGGTCCGGTCGGTCTCGCGACCTCGGTCGACCCCGTTGCGGCTGCCAAGGTGGCCGTGGACTTCGCCAAGACGACCGACAAGTTCGAGATCGTCGGCGGCGGCATGGGTGCGACCAAGCTCGACGTGGAGGGCGTGAAGGCGCTCGCTACGATGCCGTCGCTCGACGAGCTCCGGGCGAAGATCGTCGGTCTCATCGTGGCCCCGGCCACCAAGATCGCGACCATCACCCAGGCGCCCGCCGCGCAGATCGCGCGCGTGCTTGCAGCTTACTCGGAAAAGGAAGCCGCCTGATCCTTCAGGCAGCATCGTTTCATTCGAACGTTTCAAAGGAAGTATATCATGGCAGACCTGAACGCGCTGGTTGACCAGCTGTCCGAACTGACCGTCCTCGAGGCGGCTGAGCTCTCGAAGCTCCTCGAAGAGAAGTGGGGCGTCTCGGCCGCAGCAGCGGTTGCAGCAGCTCCGGCAGCTGGTGGCGGCGCAGCTGCTCCGGCCGCTGAAGAGAAGACCGAGTTCGACGTGATCCTCACCGGCGACGGTGGCAAGAAGATCAACGTCATCAAGGAAGTCCGCGCGATCACCGGCCTGGGCCTGACCGAAGCGAAGACCCTCGTTGAGGGCGCGCCGAAGCCGGTCAAGGAAGGCGTGTCGAAGGACGAAGCCGAGAAGATCAAGAAGCAGCTGGAAGAAGCCGGCGCGACCGTCGAGCTCAAGTAAGCAGCGGCGCGGGGCGGGCCTTCTGGTCCGCACCGCGTTCGGCCCTCGGGCCACGATTGCGAGGAAAGGCGGCTTCCCCTGGGGGAGCCGCCTTTTCTTTTGCGTGATGCCCGGAGGCAGAGAGCGAGGCCCGGCGCTGGATCAGCGCACGCGCGTCGGCCTCTTGGGCTCAGGCACCGGCGCGCCCGCTCGTGTGCCAGCCGCCAGCATCTGAACAGAGTGCTTTCCGCAGCCCGTCAGCGGCGCGCGACAATCCCTTGAGCGAGCCTGCCACCTGTCGGCAGCAGCGACGTCGACCGCCTCAGCGGCCAGTGTGCGGGCGTACGCCGATCGTGTCGAACATGCGCGACGGCTGGTCGAGCCAGAACGGCCCCAGCTTCGCCTGCCCGGCACGCTCGATTCCCAATGCGTGCACTGACGTCGTCTGTCCGCCGCTGTGAACGGCGCGGATCGCGACCACCGGCACAAACATCGGCCGATCCCCCGCCTGCAACACGGTGATCGCATCGCGCGGCATCGCGGCGACCGCACGGACGCGTCGCGACTCACCCGGCATCAGGTCGAACGGCGGCACCGCCGGGCGACCGACCGGCTCGGCGAACATGGCGGCAAGCACCGCATCCTGCCCCGGCTGCGCGCTCGTCAGCCGAATCTCCACCGCCACGCCGCGCGCGGGCACGTCCGACGCGTTGCGCACCGTCACCGTCACATCAGCGGTCGCGGTCACCATGTTCAGCCCCGCGCGGCTGACGGTCGGCAGGTCGAGATCAAGCCGTGCGGCCGGCAAAGGCGCGGCCGGCGCCGCGGGCGCCACGTCATCACGCCCGCGATCAAGGAAGCGCGGCTTGCCCGTGGGCGCAGCAGCGGCGCCGGCGCGCGCGACTGGCCGGACCGGCTCCACCGGCCGGGCGGGCTCCACCGCTGGAGCCGCCCGATCCGCCGGCACCCGATCGCGCACCCGCGCCCTGCGACGCCACAAATAAAGCCCCGCGGCAGCGAGCAACCCAAGGCCGATCGCCACCGGCCAGAACCAGGACGTCGGCTCAGACTCCGCAGCCCGCGCCTCACCATCAACGTCGACTGTCTCTTCTTGCGTCGGCTCAACCGTCAGGTCCGGAGCTTCATCTGCCTCGCTGCCCGCAACAGGTGCAGCATCCGCGCCGACCGTGGGCGTTTCAATAAGCGTCGGCTGCTCATCGAGCACCGGCGCAGGCACCGGAGTCGGCGTAGCCACCGGACTCGGCGCGGCGCGCGGCGACTCGGCGGGCTGCGGCGTGGCCGTCGCCCGCGGCGTCGGGGTCACGGTTGGCGTTGGGCGCGGCGCGGGTGGGCGGATGATCGGCGCCGCAGCGTTGGTCGCTGGCGCCTCGTCGGCCGGTCCGACCGGCGCGCTGGTCGGCGTCGGCGTCGGCTGCGAGGGCGGCAGGCTGAAGTTGCCGAGATCGGGGGTGCTCGTCGGCACGTCCTGCGCCAGCGCCGCACCACCGGCAAACGCAATCCACGCGCCCGCCACCAGCGCCGCGCGCCGCCCCTTCTTCGTCCCTGCCATCGTCATCGCGTTATCGTCTGAACCCTGAACACGGGGCAACGGAATCGCTGCCGCGCCGCCGCCTGTACGGCGGACCGGCCGCACCACCAAACGCCGCGTGACAGGGTGTGGCGGCTTCTTCAGCCTTTACCGCCCGGCATCAGGCCTTTGACCCCTTGCGGTCGCCAGGTCCGGTTGACGGAGGGCGACCCCTCCCCTATATCCGGCCGGTTACCACAGCTTCGGGAAATGACATGGCGTCGCGCACTATGTCGAACGGATTGGAGCAGGTGGGTTCATAAGACGCTGCAAGGCTGCCGTTGGTTCCGGATCCGGAACATGACGCGCGGCCTTTTGGCGTCTTGTCCTGCGCCCGGACGAATTAGACCAAGGCAGACAGCTACATGGCAACCAAGGCGATCGAAGGCGGCACCGCAAAGCGCCGCATCCGCAAGGTTTTCGGCAACATCCACGAAGTGGTGCAGATGCCGAACCTGATCGAGGTGCAGCGCGAAAGCTACGAACAGTTCCTGCGGTCCGACCCGTCGATCGGCTATGTCTCGGGCCTCGAGAAGACGCTGCGCAGCGTCTTCCCGATCCGCGACTTCGCCGGCACCGCGGAACTCGACTTCGTGAACTACGAGCTTGAGCCGCCGAAGTTCGACGTCGAGGAATGCCGCCAGCGCGGCATCACCTATGCCGCGCCGATGCGCGTGACGCTGCGCCTGATCGTGTTCGAGGTGGACCCGGAAACGGAAACTCGCTCGGTGCTCGATATCAAGGAGCAGGACGTCTACATGGGCGACATGCCGCTGATGACGGAGAACGGCACGTTCTTCATCAACGGCACGGAGCGCGTGATCGTCAGCCAGATGCACCGCTCGCCGGGCGTCCTCTTCGATCATGACCGCGGCAAGACGCACGCCTCGGGCAAGTATCTCTTTGCCGCCCGCGTGATCCCGTATCGCGGTTCGTGGCTCGATTTCGAGTTCGACGCGAAGGACATCGTCAACGTTCGTATCGATCGCAAGCGCAAGCTGCCGGTCACGGCGCTGCTCTACGCGCTGGGCCTCAACAGCGAGGAAATCCTCAACCACTTCTACAACCGCGTCACGTATGTGCGCGGCGAGGGTGGCTGGCGCATTCCGTTCGCGGCCGAGAACTGGCGCGGCGTGAAGCCGACGTTCGACCTGGTCGACGCAAATTCGGGCGAAGTGGTGTTCCCGATGGGCACCAAGGTCACCCCGCGCGCCGCCAACAAGGCGGCGAAGGACGGCCTCACCGACCTCCTCATCCCGACCGAGGAAATCTACGGCCGTTATTCGGCCTATGACCTCATCAACGAGCAGACCGGCGAGATCTACGTCGAGGCTGGCGATGAGATCGGCCCGGACAATCTCGAGAAGCTGGATCGCGCCGGCATCGACCGGATCGAGCTGCTCGACATCGACCATGTCACCACCGGTCCGTGGATCCGCAACACGCTGAAGGCCGACAAGGCCGAAGAGCGCGAGCAGGCGCTGTCGGACATCTATCGCGTGATGCGCCCTGGCGAGCCGCCGACGCTGGAAACGGCAGAGGCGCTGTTCGCCGGCCTGTTCTTCGATCCGGACCGCTACGACCTCTCGGCCGTCGGCCGCGTGAAGCTCAACATGCGCCTTGACCTCGATGCCGAGGACACGGTGACGACGCTGCGCACCGAGGACATTCTGGCCGTGGTGAAGACCCTCGTCGATCTGAAGGACGGCAAGGGCGAGATCGACGACATCGACAACCTCGGCAACCGCCGCGTGCGTTCGGTGGGCGAGCTGCTCGAGAACCAGTATCGCGTCGGCCTGCTGCGCATGGAGCGCGCGGTGAAGGAGCGGATGAGCTCGGTCGACGTGTCGACCGTCATGCCGAACGACCTCATCAACGCGAAGCCGGCCGTTGCCGCGGTGCGTGAATTCTTCGGCTCGTCGCAGCTGTCGCAGTTCATGGACCAGACCAACCCGCTGTCCGAAGTGACGCACAAGCGTCGTGTCTCGGCGCTCGGGCCGGGCGGTCTGACGCGTGAGCGCGCAGGCTTCGAGGTCCGCGACGTTCACCCGACGCACTATGGCCGTATCTGCCCGATCGAAACGCCGGAAGGCCCTAACATCGGTCTGATCAACTCGCTGTCGACCTTCGCGCGCGTCAACAAGTATGGCTTCATCGAGACGCCGTACCGCCGCGTGGTGGACGGCAAGGTGACCGGCGAGGTCGTGTACCTCTCCGCGATGGAAGAGCAGAAGCACACCGTTGCGCAGGCGAACGCCGAGCTCGACGCCGAGGGTCGCTTTACCGAGGAACTGATCTCCGCCCGTCAGGCTGGCGAATTCCTCATGGCGCTGCCCGAGACGATCACGCTGATGGACGTGTCGCCGAAGCAGCTGGTCTCGGTCGCCGCCTCGCTCATTCCGTTCCTGGAAAACGACGACGCCAACCGCGCGCTCATGGGCTCGAACATGCAGCGTCAGGCCGTGCCGCTGGTGAAGGCGGAAGCGCCCTTCGTCGGCACCGGCATGGAAGAGACCGTTGCGCGCGATTCGGGCGCTGCGATCTCGGCGCGTCGCGCCGGCATCGTCGACCAGGTCGACGCCAGCCGCATCGTGATCCGCGCCACGGGTGAGGTCGACGCCGGCAAGTCGGGCGTCGACATCTACTCGCTGATGAAGTTCCAGCGTTCCAACCAGTCGACCTGCATCAACCAGCGCCCGCTGGTGAAGGTGGGCGACGTGGTCAACGCCGGCGACATCCTGGCCGACGGTCCGTCGACCGAGTTCGGTGAACTCGCGCTCGGCCGCAACGCGCTCGTCGCGTTCATGCCGTGGAACGGCTACAACTATGAGGACTCGATCCTCATCTCCGAGCGGATCGTGAAGGACGACGTGTTCACGTCGATCCACATCGACGAGTTCGAGGTGATGGCCCGCGATACCAAGCTCGGGCCAGAGGACATCACGCGCGACATCCCGAACGTCGGCGAGGAAGCACTGCGCAACCTCGACGAGGCGGGCATCGTGTACGTCGGTGCCGAGGTCGAGCCGGGCGACATCCTCGTCGGCAAGATCACGCCGAAGGGCGAAAGCCCGATGACGCCGGAGGAAAAGCTCCTCCGCGCCATCTTCGGTGAAAAGGCCAGCGACGTGCGCGATACCTCGCTTCGTCTGCCGCCGGGCGTTGCCGGCACGATTGTCGACGTTCGCGTCTTCAACCGTCACGGCATCGACAAGGACGAGCGCGCGATGGCGATCGAGCGCGAGGAGATCGAGCGCCTGAAGAAGGACTCGGATGACGAGCGCACGATTCTCAACCGCGCCACCTGGTCGCGCCTGCGCGAGATGCTGATCGGCCAGACCGCGAGCGCGGTGCCGAAGGGCGGCCCCAAGAAGGGTGCCGTGATCGATCAGGACACGCTCGACAGCGTCGACCGCCACGAATGGTGGAAGTTCGCGGTCGCCGACGACAAGGTCCAGTCGGATCTCGAGGCGGTGAAGGCGCAGTATGACGAGGCCGCCAAGCTGATCCGCGAGAAGTTCGAGGATCGTCGCGAGAAGCTGGAGCGTGGCGACGAGCTGCCGCCGGGCGTGCTGAAGATGGTCAAGGTGTTCGTCGCGGTGAAGCGCAAGCTGCAGCCGGGCGACAAGATGGCCGGCCGTCACGGCAACAAGGGCGTCATCAGCCGCATCCTGCCGGTGGAGGACATGCCGTTCCTCGCCGACGGGACGCCGGTCGATCTCGTGCTGAACCCGCTGGGCGTGCCGTCGCGCATGAACGTCGGTCAGATCTTCGAGACGCACCTTGGCTGGGCCGCCCGCGGCTTGGGCCAGCAGATCGCGCAGCAGCTGGAGGAATGGCGTGAAGCCAATCCGGATGCCACCCCGGGCGCCATGCCCGAGGCGGTGAAGGACCGGCTGAAGACGATCTACGGCGACCATTATGTCGACGAGATCGAGGCACGTGACGCGCAGGGCATCATCGAGCTGGCGACCAACCTGAAGCCCGGCGTTCCGATGGGCACTCCGGTGTTCGACGGTGCGGTGGAGCAGGACGTTGCCAACATGCTCGAGCTGGCGGGTCTCGATCCGTCGGGTCAGTCGGATCTGTTCGACGGGCGGACCGGCGATCAGTTCGACCGCAAGGTGACGGTGGGCATCATCTACATGCTGAAGCTCCACCACCTCGTCGACGACAAGATCCACGCACGTTCGATCGGGCCGTACAGCCTCGTCACCCAGCAGCCGCTGGGCGGTAAGGCGCAGTTCGGCGGCCAGCGCTTCGGCGAAATGGAGGTGTGGGCGCTGCAGGCTTATGGCGCGGCGTACACGCTCCAGGAGATGCTGACGGTGAAGTCCGACGACGTGGTCGGCCGCACCAAGGTCTATGAGGCGATCGTCAAGGGCGACGACACGTTCGAGGCCGGCATTCCGGAGAGCTTCAACGTGCTCGTCAAGGAAATGCGTTCGCTGGGCCTCAACGTCGAGCTGAAGAGCATGGAAGACGCGGACGACAGCGACCTGGCCGAGGCGGCTGAGTAACCGCACCGCTCCGACGATCGACCATCCCTCCCCTAGCCCCTCCCGCCCGCGCGGGAGGGGGAAGAGGTAGAAAAATGAACGAACTTACCAATTTCGCGAACCCGGTCGCCAAGCCGGAGACCTTCGACCAGATCCAGATCGGCATTGCGTCCCCGGACCGCATCCGCTCCTGGTCGTTCGGCGAGATCAAGAAGCCCGAGACGATCAACTATCGCACGTTCAAGCCCGAGCGTGACGGCCTGTTCTGCGCGCGCATCTTCGGTCCGATCAAGGACTACGAATGCCTGTGCGGCAAGTACAAGCGCATGAAGTACAAGGGCATCGTCTGCGAGAAGTGCGGCGTCGAGGTCACCGTCTCGAAGGTTCGCCGCGAGCGCATGGGCCATATCGAGCTCGCCGCCCCCGTCGCGCACATCTGGTTCCTGAAGTCGCTGCCGTCGCGCATCGGCCTGCTGCTCGACATGCAGCTGAAGCAGCTCGAGCGCGTGCTGTACTTCGAAGCCTATATCGTCATCGAGCCGGGCCTCACCCCGCTCGAAAAGTATCAGCTTCTCACCGAGGATGAGCTGCTCGAGGCGCAGGACGAATATGGCGAGGACGCCTTCTCTGCCGGCATCGGCGCAGAGGCCGTGCGCATCATGCTCGAGAGCCTGGATCTCGAAGGCGAGAAGACCGCGCTGCTCGAAGAGCTGGCGACGACCAAGTCGGAGCTGAAGCCCAAGAAGATCATCAAGCGGCTGAAGGTCGTCGAGAGCTTCCTGGAATCGGGCAACCGTCCGGAGTGGATGATCCTCGAGGTCGTGCCGGTCATCCCGCCCGAACTGCGCCCGCTGGTGCCGCTCGATGGTGGCCGCTTCGCGACGTCGGATCTCAACGATCTGTATCGCCGCGTGATCAACCGTAACAACCGTCTGAAGCGGCTGATGGAGCTGCGTGCGCCGGACATCATCGTTCGCAACGAAAAGCGCATGCTGCAGGAAGCGGTCGACGCGCTGTTCGACAACGGCCGCCGCGGCCGCACGATCACGGGCGCCAACAAGCGTCCGCTGAAGTCGCTGTCCGACATGCTCAAGGGCAAGCAGGGCCGCTTCCGTCAGAACCTGCTCGGCAAGCGCGTCGACTATTCGGGCCGTTCGGTCATCGTGACCGGTCCGGAGCTCAAGCTGCACCAGTGCGGCCTGCCGAAGAAGATGGCGCTCGAGCTGTTCAAGCCGTTCATCTACGCACGTCTCGACGCCAAGGGTCTGTCCATGACCCTGAAGCAGGCGAAGAAGTGGGTCGAGAAGGAGCGCAAGGAAGTCTGGGACATCCTGGACGAGGTGATCCGCGAGCACCCGGTTCTGCTGAACCGCGCGCCGACGCTTCACCGCCTCGGCATCCAGGCGTTCGAGCCCGTGCTGATCGAGGGCAAGGCGATCCAGCTTCACCCGCTGGTCTGCTCGGCCTTCAACGCCGACTTCGACGGTGACCAGATGGCCGTCCACGTCCCGCTGAGCCTTGAGGCGCAGCTGGAAGCGCGCGTCCTGATGATGTCGACCAACAACATCCTCTCGCCCGCAAACGGCAAGCCGATCATCGTGCCGTCGCAGGACATGGTGCTCGGTCTCTACTATCTCTCGATGGAGAAGCAGAACGAGCCGGGCGAAGGCATGCTGCTGGCCGACATGGAGGAAGTGCACCAGGCGTTGTTCAACGGCGCGGTGACGCTGCACACCAAGATCGTCAGCCGCGTTCCGCAGACCGACGAGGACGGCAACCAGTACCTCAAGCGCTACGAGACCACGCCGGGCCGCATGCTGCTCGGGGAGTGCCTGCCGAAGAGCCACAAGGTACCGTTCGAAACCGTCAACCGCCTGCTGACCAAGAAGGACGTCACCGACGTCATCGATGAGGTGTATCGTCACACCGGCCAGAAGGAGACGGTGCTGTTCGCCGACGCGATCATGGCGCTTGGCTTCCGTCACGCGTTCCGCGCCGGCATCTCGTTCGGCAAGGACGACATGATCATCGCGCCGGACAAGACCAAGCTGGTCGACGAGACGCGCGAACAGGTGAAGGACTTCGAGCAGCAGTATCAGGACGGCCTGATCACGCAGCAGGAGAAGTACAACAAGGTGATCGACGCCTGGAGCCGTTGCGGTGACCAGGTGGCGAACTCGATGATGAACGAGATCAAGGCCGTTCGCATCGACGAGGTGACCGGCCGTGAGAAGCCGATCAACTCGATCTACATGATGGCGCACTCCGGTGCGCGTGGTTCGCAGGCGCAGATCAAGCAGCTTGCCGGCATGCGCGGCCTGATGGCCAAGCCGTCGGGCGAGATCATCGAAACGCCGATCATCTCGAACTTCAAGGAAGGCCTGACCGTCCTTGAATATTTCAACTCCACCCACGGCGCCCGTAAGGGCCTCGCGGATACGGCGTTGAAGACGGCGAACTCGGGCTATCTCACCCGCCGTCTCGTCGACGTGTCGCAGGATTGCGTCATCGTCGAGGACGATTGCGGCACCGAGCGCGCGCTTGAGATGAAGGCGATCGTTCAGGGCGGCTCGGTCATCGCGTCGCTCGGCGAGCGTATCCTTGGTCGTACGACCGCGGAGGACATCGTCGAGGCGAAGACCGGCGAGGTCGTGATCCCGATCGGCACCCTGCTCGACGAGCCGATGGTGGCGAAGATCGAGGCGACCGGTGTGCAGGCCGTCAAGATCCGCTCGCCGCTGGTCTGCGAAAGCAAGATCGGCGTCTGCGGCAAGTGCTACGGGCGTGATCTCGCCCGCGGTACGCCGGTGAACATCGGCGAGGCCGTCGGCGTCATCGCGGCACAGTCGATCGGTGAGCCGGGCACGCAGCTGACGATGCGTACCTTCCACATCGGCGGCGCGGCGCAGCTCAACGAGCAGTCGAACCTCGAGGCGCCGGTCGACGGCACGATCGAGTATCGCGACCTGCGCATCATCGTCGACCAGCGTGGTCGCCGCGTGGTGCTCAGCCGCTCGGGTGAAGTCGCGATCGTCGACATGGATGGCCGCGAGCTGGCGGTGCACAAGATCCCGTACGGCGCGAATGTGCTGTGCGACGATGGGCACATCATCAGCGCCGGCGATCGCATCGCGGAATGGGATCCGTTCACCATGCCGGTGATCACGGAAACCGGCGGCACGGTGAAGTATCAGGACCTCATCGAGGGCAAGACGCTGACCGAGCAGGTCGACGAGGCAACGGGCATCGCCCAGCGCGTCGTGATCGAATATCGTGCAGCTGGCCGTTCGAAGGAGGATCTGCGTCCGCGCATCACCCTGCTCGACGAAGGCTCGGGTGAATCCGCCCGCTACATGCTGGCGCCGGGTGCGGTGCTGTCGGTCGACGACAACTCGGTCGTCTATGCCGGCGACGTGGTTGCCCGTGTCGCTCGCGAGTCGGCCAAGACCCGCGATATCACCGGCGGTCTGCCGCGCGTTGCCGAGCTGTTCGAAGCGCGCAAGCCGAAGGAAAATGCGATCATCGCGAAGGTCTCGGGCCGCGTGGTGTTCGGCAAGGACTATAAGGCGAAGCGCAAGATCGGCATCCAGCCCGAGGACGGCGGCGAGGTGGTGGAATACCTCATCCCGAAGTCGAAGGTGATCGACGTTCAGGAAGGCGACTACGTCAAGCGTGGCGACAACCTGATCGGCGGCAGCCCGGATCCGCATGATATTCTCGAGGTGCTCGGCATCGAGCCGCTCGCGGAATATCTCGTGTCGGAAATCCAGGAAGTCTATCGACTGCAGGGCGTGAAGATCAACGACAAGCACATCGAGACGATCGTTCGTCAGATGCTGCAGAAGGTCGAGATCACCGAAGCCGGCGACACCACCCTGCTCCCTGGCGAGCAGGTGGACCGTGCGGAGATGGACGAGGTCAACGCGAAGCTCGGCAAGAACGAGGCACCGGCCCAGGGCAAGCCCATCCTCCTCGGCATCACCAAGGCGTCGCTGCAGACCCGGTCGTTCATCTCGGCCGCGTCGTTCCAGGAGACCACCCGCGTCCTCACCGAGGCGGCGGTCCAGGGCAAGCAGGACACGCTGATGGGCCTGAAGGAAAACGTCATCGTCGGCCGGCTCATCCCGGCAGGCACTGGCGCGGGCATGAACCGCCTGCGCGTGGCGGCTTCCTCGCGCGACGCCGCGCTTCGTGCCCAGCAGAAGAAGCTGGCCGATGCGATGATCGTCGCGCCGTCCAGCGCGGAAGAACTGCGTGCGGCCGAAAACGCCCGCAGCCCGCGTGAGGACGTCGGCACCGGTGACGATCCGCTCGCCACCGTCGTCCCCTCGGGCGACGGCAGCGACGAGGCTGCCGGCGAGTATCTGAACGACTGATTGTTCCGGTCAGCCTGACACAATCAGCCCCGCCGGAGCGATCCGGCGGGGCTTTTTGTTCGAAAATACCCACAGCGGCGTCGACGTGCCGCGCCGGCGTCAACCGGGTACCGCAGCCGACCCGGCGAGCAGCCCGCCATCAATGCTGATCTCGGTCCCGGTGACATAGGTCGCCTCGTCCGACGCCAGCGTCACTGCCAGCGCGGCGACCTCGTCCGCCCTGCCGAAGCGCCGGAGCGGCGTATCGGCGACCAGCGCCGCCATGCGCGCCTCGCGCTCCGGCCCCTCCCCCAGCATTTGTTCCCACATCGTCGTCAGGATCGCGGCGGGGTGGATCGAATTACACCGGATCCGCCACCCCTGCTGGGCGCAATAAAGCGCCACCGTCTTGCTGTGATTGCGGATCGCCGCCTTGGAGGAGGCGTAGGCCGCAGCGCCCGGTATCCCAACCATGCCGGATCGCGACGAGATGTTGATGATCGATCCAGTCCCTGCGCCCTTCATCGCGCCGATCGCATAACGACAGCCAAGGAACGTGCCGTCCAGGTTCACCTGATGCACCGCCCGCCAATCGGAGAGGCTGGCATGTTCCGGATCGTGCGGCCCCGCATTGCTCTCAAATCCGGTCACGCCGGCATTGTTGACCACGACGTCGGCGACGGGAACCAGCTGCGCGAGCCGGTCCCAATCCTCCTCCTCGCGCACGTCGAGCGGCTCGAAACGGCAGCCGATCTCTGCCGCGGTCGCAGCGCCCGCCACCGCGTCCACATCAGTGACGAAGACGCGCGCGCCCTCATCATGGAAGCCCGCGGCAATCGCACGCCCGATCCCACGCGCCGCGCCAGTGACGACGCACGTCTTGTTCTTCAATCTTTGCATGAATGTTCTCGAAACAGAGTCCGGACGGCGGATCGCTCCACCAATCGATGTCTTTTGCCGCCTCAGCGGTGACGCTGGATCATCTCGAAAACTCCTGAACCTTGCCTGCTTCTACAGGAGAGCGCCGCGTGGAGCAATTTTCTCGCGCGCTCCACCTCCGTGAGCCCCGACGAGCCCCATCAGACAAACTGCTGGGCGAACAGGAAACAATTGGTGCTACGCTGGCACCTTCTCTCCGCTTTTTTGCGGGCCACGCCGGAGACGCTCCATGGGCATCAGCAAGGCAATCGCAGTCACCTTGGCGGCACAGCTTTCGAACCCAATGCTCCCGGCCGGCGCCATTCCCAGTCCTCGGTCGCTCCCGATTTCATCCACGCAGCCCGAACCTTCCCGGGCCTGTGCGGTCCCGCGCGGCTGGGAGGGGGTCGCTGAGCGCGAACCTCGATTTGTCATCTTTGGTGAAGTGCATGGAACGCAGCAGGCACCGGCCTTCATCGGCGATCTCTCTTGCGCGCTGGCGGCGCAAGGCAAGAGGATCCTGGTCGCCGTCGAACACCCCTCTGATCTCAGCGCCGCCTACCAACATGCCTGGCAGCTCCCGGAAACGGCGTTCGTACAGGCGTTGAGCAAGGCTGGCTGGGCGCAGATGGACGACGGAACCGGCAGCGAAGCGATGATGGCCCTACTGGTGCGCCTGCATCAGCTGGCGCGGCGCGGCGCAGCGATAGACGTAACGCCCTTCAACGGCATGAAGAACGAGGCGCAGGCGCAGCAATTCGCGCACCTGCCGGGTCAGGGCCCGCACGAGGCAGCACAGGCAGACAATATCCTGCGCGCCGCATCCTCCCGCCCCTATGATTATGTGCTCGTGCTGGAGGGTAACGTACATGCGCGCAAGCGGCCCGTGCACCATTCCGGCGTCACGTTCGACCCGATGGCGCGGCATCTGGCGCGGCATGGTCGCCTTGTGACCCTTGATATGGAGACGGCCGGCGGCACGGCATGGAGCTGCCAGATCAAGCCAGACTTCAAGCCTCAGCCGGGCACGCCCGTCACGTCAGACGCGGTCGTGTGCGGGCCTCACGCTGTCGGCAGGACCGAACAGCCCGACGGCCCGCCCTTCATTGCCCTGACCGATCCGCCCCCCGCTCATCACGCCGCCGATTACGACGGGACCTTCTGGCTAGGTCGTGTCCGCAGCTCTCCGCCGGCGGTCACACCCGACTAGAGCGCAGGCGCTGCCCCCGCGCGCGCTTTTGCGGTTGCCATTCATCGCGCAGCAGGCCCCAGATCACGCTGTCGCGCACCCCGATATGCGTGTGCCATTCCGCGCGCAGCAATCCCTCGCGCTGGAAACCGAGGTCCATCAAGAGCGCGATCGATCGCTGATTTTCGGGATCGGTATCGGCGAACACGCGCCGCGCGCCCTCGGCAAACAACAGGTCGATCAACGTGCCCACCGCCTCGCGACCATAGCCCTTGCCGGCGGCCGACGGTGCCAGGAGATAGCCGATCTCCATCACGCCGCGCCGCCGCTCCCCCGCGGCCAGCGTGCCGATCGCGCGGTCGCTCGCCTTCTCCACGATCACCCATTGCCGCCACTGGTCGTCGACGTGCGGGGTCACATAGGCGATCGTGTCCGCGACGCTCTCATGCGGCGGGCTCGACCAGAAGCGCATCACCCGCTGGTCGCGATAGGCTTCGTACAGCGCCGGCGCGTCGTCATGCGTCGGGGCCCGCATCAGCAGCCGCTCGCTTTCAAACGGGTCCGCCCTCATGCCGACGATCAACCCGCCAGCGCCTCGACCAGCGCCTGCACCTTTTGCTGGCGCCATTGCGGCAGCGGCGCGACCAGCCAATAGCCCAGCCGCGACGGCCGCGGCTCACCGACCAGCGCCACCTTGCCCGCGGCGATATCATGCGCGGCGAGCAGCTCGGGCACCGTCGCCCGGCCCAGCCCGCGTGCCGCGGCGTCCAGCGCCAGCCCCGCATCCCCGACGCGCACCAGCGCCCCGGCCTCATCCATGCCGTCACCCGGCCAGGCGATGATCGCCGCCGCGCCGCCGCCCGGCCGCTCGACCGTCACCATGCCCTCGCTCTCGATCGCCTCGCCTTCGTGAAGGCCCGGACCCTCACCCCAGGTGATGGCAAGGTCGAGGTTCGCCTCGGTGAAATCGGGCGCGCTGTCGGCGGTCACCAGCACGAAGCGCAGGTCGCTGTCGCGCTGCGCGATCGTCGCCAGCCGCGGCAGCAGCCACTTCTCCGTCAAGTCGCGCGGCGCGGCGATGGTCAGCGACTTGGACGATTGCCCCGCCTGCATCGCCCGCACCGCTTCCTCGAACTGCAGGAAGCCCTGCCGCAGCGCCGACAGGCCGGCCTCGCCCTCCGGCGTCAGCTCCAACCCCTTGGTCGTGCGGCGGAACAGCACCACGCCCAGCGTATCCTCCAGCGCGCGGACCTGCTGGCCCACCGCCGCCGGGGTCACCGCCAGTTCGTCGGCCGCGCGGGTAAACGACAGATGGCGTGCCGCGGCATCCAGCACGCGCAGACCGTTCAGGGGAAGATGCGTACGCTTCACGCCGCGCTCCCCCTGGCAAGCGGCGATCGGTCAGAATGATAGGCGTGACGGGTCACCATGCCACGTGCCATGCCCCGCTCCCGCCCGCATCGCAAGCGACGCTGCTCAGCCACGCTCTCCACCGGTCACCGCGGGCGCGATCAGCGCGAACTTCGGGATGGCGACGTCGAACGTCATGCCGGCGGCATCGACCATGCGATAACTGCCCTGCATCGACCCGGCCGGCGTGGCCAGCGGGCAGCCCGAGACATAATCGTAGCTTCCGCCCGGCAGGATCAGCGGCTGCTCGCCCACCACGCCCTCGCCCTCGACCGAATGGCGCGCCCCGCGCCCGTCGATGATGATCCAATGGCGGGTCAGCAGCTGCACTGCCTGCGGCCCATCATTCTCGATGCGGATATGATAGGCCCAGAACCAGCGGCCCCGCTCGGGCTCCGACTGTTCGGGTAGATAGCTGACCGACACGCGCACGGTCACTCCCCGCGTCGTTTGCGACGAAGGGAAGAATGCCTTCACAAGCCGATCGTCCGCAGCGCCTGGTCGAGATCGTCGATCAGGTCGGCCGGATCCTCCAACCCGACATTCAGCCGCAGCATGCCCTCGCCGATCCCCATCTCCTCGCGCTTCTCCGGCGTGACCGACGCATGGGTGGTGGAGGCGGGATGGGTCATCAGCGACCGGGAATCGCCGATATTGTTGGAAATGTCGATCAGCTGCAGCGCATCGAGCAGGCCGTGCGCCATCGCACGTCCTCCCTCCACCTCGAAGGCGAAGATCGGCCCGCTTGCCTCCATCTGCGACATGGCCAGCTCGTGCTGCGGATGGCTGGGCAGGCCGGGGTGAAGGATCCGCGCGACGCGCCCTTCCAGGAACGCGCCGACCTTCAGCGCATTCTCCGACTGGCGACGGATGCGCAGGTCCAGCGTCTCCAGCCCCTTCAGCACGACCCACGCGTTGAACGGCGACAGCGTCGGCCCGGTATTGCGCGTGAACGGCAGCAGCGTGTTGTCGATGAAATCCTTGGTGCCGCACACCGCGCCGGCTAGAACGCGGCCCTGCCCGTCCATCATCTTGGTGGCGGAATAAGCCGTCACGTCGGCGCCGAATTCCATCGGCCGCTGCAGGGCGGGCGTGGCAAAGGCATTATCGACCACGCTGGTGATGCCGCGCTCGCGCGCAATGGTGCACACCGCGCGCAGGTCGACGACGTCCATCGTCGGATTAGCCGGCGTTTCGAAGAAGAACACCTTGGTTTCGGGCCGCACCGCATCGATGAACTGCTGCGGATCGCGCGCGTCGACCACCGTGGTGGCGATCCCGAACTTGGGCAGCAGGTTGTCGACCAGCCAGCGGCACGATCCGAACGCCGCCCGCCCGGCCACCACATGGTCGCCGGCCTGCAACTGGCTCAGCAGCACCGCGGTCATCGCCGCCATGCCGCTGGCCATCGTGCGACACGCCTCGGCCCCTTCCAGCAGCGCGATGCGATGCTCCAGCATCTCCACCGTCGGGTTCTGCAGCCGGGAATAGGTCATCCCCTCCTGCTCACCGGCGAACCGCGCCGCGGCATCTCCGGCACAGTCATAGGCATAGCCGGAGGTGACGAAGATCGCCTCGGACGTTTCGCCAAATTCGGATCGAACGGTGCCCCCGCGAATGGCACGGGTCGCGGGGCGCCAGGTGTCGGTGATCGTGCGGTCTTGTCCGGTGCGGCGCTTCATCCGGCCGCTTTCGGCCAATTGCCGCGGGCTTTCAAGCACGACGCTCGCTCGTCTTGCCGCGCGCCACCCAAGCGCCGCATTGGCGCTTTGCCCACATCCGGCTAAGTCCGGGCCATGCTGCGCCGCCCCCTGCCGCTCGCGATCGTGGTTTTCCTGGTCGCGGAGGCATTGTTCCTCATCGGCCTGACGGTGCCGCACCAGTTCGTGTTCGACGAGGTGCATTACGTGCCCGCAGCCCGCGCGCTGCTGACGCTGGACGGCCCGGTCAACATCGAACACCCGCTGCTCGGCAAATGGCTGATCGCGCAGGGCATCCGCCTGTTTGGCGACGATACCCTCGGCTGGCGATTCATGTCGACGCTGGCGGGCGCCGTCACCGTGACCGCAATCTTCGCGATCGTGTGGCAGATCACCCATCGCCGCCGCCCCAGCCTCGTCGCGGCGGCGCTGACCGTGCTGAACTTCACGGTGTTCGTGCAGGCGCGCATCGCGATGCTCGACGGCTTCATGCTCGCCTTCCTCGCCGCCGGCATCGCCATGGCGGCCGCCGCGCTGCGCAATGGCGGGCTGGCCCGCTGGGCCGTGGCCGCGGCGCTGCTTGGCGCGGCCACGGCCTGCAAATGGCTCGCCGCCCCCTATGTCGCCTTTGCCGCCCTCGCCTTCGTGCTGCTGAAGCGGGAGGATCCGCGCCGCTTCCCGGGCCTGTCGACGCCGGTCGCGCTTGGCGTGCTCGCGCTGCTCTCGGCCGTGACCTACCTCGCCACCTTCGCGCCGGCCTTCTTCTATCGCGACGCACCGCTGACGCTCGCAACGCTGCTGCCGTTTCAGCTCGAGATGTTCGATCGGCAGACGCAGGTGCTGCCCGCCCACACCTATCAGTCGAACTGGTGGACATGGCCGCTACTGATCCGCCCGATCTGGTATCTCTATGAGCCGGCGGACGGCGCGCAGCGCGGCATCCTCCTGCTCGGCAATCCCGTCATCATGTGGACCGGGCTGATCGCGGTGGTCGCCTGCTGGTGGGGCTGGGTCCGCTCCGGCTCGGCCCGCCTGCTCGCCGCCGCCGCCCTGTGGACCGGCAGCCTCGCCGTCTGGGCGGTGATCCCCAAGTCGCTCGGCTTCTATTATTATTACTATCCGTCCAGCGTCTTCATCGTCATCGCCATCGTGGTCGCGCTCGATCACTGGCGCGCACGGACCCGCGGGTGGGATACGGCGCTGCTCGCCGCGTCATTGGCGCTCGCCATCTATTTCTATCCGGTGCTGGCCGCTCTGCCGCTGCCCGCCGCCGACGCCTTCCGCTATTGGACGTGGTTTCCGACCTGGGTCTGACCCCGCCTCAATAGCGACCCCAGACGAAGCGCGACGACAAGGCATAATTCCACACCGCGCCCACCAGCACCCCGGCCAGCGCCGACGCCGCCCAGGCGCCGTAATGGAAATCGTACAGGAACGCCGCGACGCCGACGTTGGCGACCGCCCCGACCGAGCAGACGACGCAGAACGACACCCACCCGTCCAGCAACTGCCGCGCGCCCCTCAGCCGCCGGTCGCGATAGGTCAGCGCATTGTTGAGGAAGAAATTGAACGTCATCGCCGCGCCGGTGGCAGCGATCTGGCCGATCAGGAATGACGCGCCCACCACCAGATGGAGCAGCGCCAGGACGCCCATATGGATGCCGACGCCGATCACCCCGATGGCGGAGAACATCGCAAACCGCACCGGTACCAGCCGGCCGAAGCGGCGATCGTACAGCGCGATCAGATATTCGAGCGCCACGACATGATCGAGCTTCGATTCCCCCTCGGTCCGCACGCGAAAGACATAGGGCAGCTCGCGAAACCGCAGCGGCCGGCCGCCGGCGGTCATGATGTCGAGCAGGATCTTGAACCCGATCCCCGCCAGATGCGGTGCCCGCGCGCGCACGACGTCGGTGCGCACCATGAAGAACCCGCTCATCGGGTCGGTCAGTCCCACATCCAGCACACGCTGCGACAGCCGCGTGGCGAGCGCCGACTTGCTCAGCCGGTCGCGATCCCAGTCGCCCGTCCCGCCGCCCTCGACGAAGCGCGACCCCACCACGATGTCGAGCGCCGCGTCCGATCGAAGCGCCGCCAGCATGTCCGGCAGGATGGTCTCGTCATGCTGCAGGTCGCCGTCGATCACCGCCACCGCGGGGGCGGCGGTCGCGCACATCCCCTCGATACAGGCAGTGGCAAGGCCCCGCCGCCCGATCCGCTGGATCACGCGCACGCGGCGGTCGATCCGCGCAATCTCGCGCGCGGCCTCGGCCGTCCCGTCCGGGCTGTCGTCGTCGACGAAGATCGCTTCCCAGCTGATCCCGGTCAGCGCCTGGTCCAGCCGCGCGACCAGGACCGGGATATTGGCTTTCTCGTTGAACGTCGGGATGACGATGGCAAGGTCGAGCAGGTCGCTCACCCCCGGTTACAATGCCGCCAGCACCGCGTCGCCCATCTCCCGGGTGGAACAGGTGCCGCCAAGGTCCGCCGTGCGATGCGTCACCAGCGCGCGCGCCACCGCCGCCTCGACCCGGTCGGCCGCGTCCGGCAGCTCCAGCGAATGGCGCAGCATCATCGCCGCGGACAGGATCGTCGCGCACGGATTGGCCTTGCCCTGCCCGGCGATGTCGGGCGCCGACCCGTGGATCGGCTCGTACAGCCCCTTGCCCGTGTCATCGAGCGAGGCGGACGGCAGCAGCCCGATCGATCCGACGCACATCGATGCCTGGTCGGACAGGATGTCGCCGAAGAGGTTGCCGGTCACGATGACGTCGAACTGCCCCGGATCGCGCACCAGCTGCATCGCGGCATTGTCGACATACATGTGGGTCAGCGTGACGTCGGCATATTCCCGCGCCACCTCCGTCACCACGTCGCGCCACAATTGCGACGTTTCCAGCACATTGGCCTTGTCGACCGAGCACAGCCGCCCGCCCCGCCGGCGTGCCGCCTCGAACCCCGCCACCGCGATCCGCGCCACTTCGCCCTCGTCATAGCTCATCAGGTCATAGCCCTGACGCAGCCCCGCGGCCGTGGTGCGCATCCCCTTTTCGCCGAAGTAAACGTCGCCGTTCAGCTCGCGCACGATCAGCAAGTCAATGGTGCGCGCGACCTCGGGCCGCAGCGCGGAGGCATCCTCCAGCCCCGGGAACAGCTTTGCCGGCCGCAGGTTCGCGAACAGCGACAATTCCTTACGCAATCCCAGGATCGCCTGTTCCGGGCGCAGCCCCCGCTCCAGCGCGTCGCAGGAAGGGTCGCCGACCGACCCGAACAGGATCGCGTCCGCGCGATGCGCCAGCTCCAGCGTCTCGGGTGGCAGCGGCTCGCCCGTCGCATGATAGGCCGCGCCGCCCACCAGCGCGCTTTCAAACGCGAGCGGCAGGTCCAGCGCCTCCAGCACCCGGCGCGCCTCCGCCGTCACTTCGGGTCCGATGCCGTCACCCGGCAGGATTGCGATCAGGGCCATGCGTGCCTCCAGGCGAAACGGGGATGCGAACGGTACCGTTCCTTGCCGCCCGGCAGGGTCTCACGCAACCGCTCTGTGCAGCCGGTCGATCAGCCGCTCGCGCGCCGCCAGCGTTTCCGCCTGCCGATCAAGCAGGATGCTGCGCGCCAGGAACCGCCCGGTGATCGCCAGCCCGGCAAAGATGTCGGGCCAATCCGCCGCGCCCCCTGCCGCCAGGAACGCGGGCAGCGGCAGCAACCGGTCCTCATACCCCGCCGCCGCCGCACGGCTCACCGCGCCGCCAGACCGCGGGCTGACATAGCCGATATCCGCCTGCGCCCCCGTCGCCACGCAGCGCCCCAGATCAAGGCCAAAGCCAAGCTCTGACAGCAGCAGCAGCTCGTACCGCGCCAGCGGCGCCGCCCAGCCGCGTGCCGCCGGCGCCGCATCGATCGCGTCGAGCACCCCCGACAGCGCCTGGTACAGCCAGGGATAGGGATGCGCCTCGGGCAGCGCGGCGGCGGTCAGCGCGGTCAGCCATTCCAGCGCGGCCGCCGGCAGCGGCTCGCTATGCAGCGGCGCCCGGCTGCGCACCAGTTCGGCGGTCAGCGCCGGCAACTGGCTGTCGGTCCGCGCCCGCCATTCGCCGATAATGATGTTGGCCGGCTGCAATACGGGGCGCAGCGCGCGCGACCGGCCGCCGCGGACATAGCCGGCCTGCACGCCATCATCCCCGGTCAGCGCACGGACGACGGCGCCATGCTCGCCATGCGCCCGGCTCGACAGGATGATGGCGGTCGCGGTCAGGCGCATGGGGCGAGAGATAGGCGCTCACCCATCATCGCGCCATGCTGGCCGCTATTCGCCGCGCCGCCTCCGTCGCGGCGCCCGGCCGTCACTTGTTCCAGGAAACCTTGTCGCCTTCCGCAATGCCCAGTTCAGCCGATCGGCCGCCGTTCAGCTCCAGCACCGCGCTCACCGGCTCGCCAGACGGCACCTGCGCCTCGGAGAAGGGCACGGTATTCTCCGCGATGCGCGCGATCGTCCCGTCCGGCCGGATGAAGATGATGTCGAGCGGCGATGGCGTGTTCTTCATCCAGAAGCTCGCCTCGCGCGGGCCGCCGCCGTCCGGCGGATAGGGCGCGAACAGCATGCCGCCATCCTTGGGAATATCGGTACGGTACATCAGTCCGCGCTGCTGCTTCTCGGGCGTGTCCGCCACTTCAACCCGGAACACGTGCCGCCCGTTCGCGCTCGCGATCGTCACCTCGGTCAGCGGCGCTTTCGCGCGCTCGTCGCTGGCCGTCGCGGCGGCGTCACGGCCGGTACACGCCGCAGCGCCCAGCAGGAACGCCAGCGAGGCCATCGCCAACAGCTTCATCGTCAATTCTCCCGTGTCACGCTCACGGCCATCGGCCCCTTGCGCCCGTCCACGATGCGGGCGCGCAGCCTCTGGTCGGGCAACACTTCACTGATGTCGCCGCGGCGCAATGTTTCCATATGGACGAAGATATCGCCCGGCACGTCGTCGCGCACCAGGAAACCATATCCCTTCAGCCGATTGAACCATTTCACCGCCACCGGCTCCCAGTCGCCCGCTTCGTCGACCAGGGTGGCGGGATCGATGCGGCTGGTCGGGCGCGGTGTGGGCTCGATCGCGGTGGTCGTGTCGATCGACAGGATCTCGCGCGCCTGAAACCCCCGCTCGCGCCGCACCACCATCGCGTCGATCCGCGTCCCTTCGGGCAGGCTGCGGCGGCCAAGTGGCTGCAAAACCGAAAAGTGGATCAGCACGTCGCCAAAGGACGCATCGTCAGGCACCAGAAAGCCAAAGCCGCGCGTCACGTCGAACCACTTCAACGCACCGGCCACACGTACGCCATCTTCCTCGCCAGCACTGGCGGCGTCGGGGCCTTGTCTGGCCTCGGACGGTTCGCTTTGCATTGTTCTTTCCCCTGGGCGGGACGCTAGCATGGTTGTGGCGGCGCACAATATCTTCCTGCGAAAACAAGGCGTGCGTCACGCTTCCGGTATGTCGCCCGGCGCGGCCGCGACGATCTGCCGCGCCAGGGCGAAGGAATGGCCCGCGCGCAGCATCGCCGCCATGTGCCGCTGACGGCCGCGCTCGTCCGCCGGCGCGCTCGCAAACGGCCCGATCCGCCGCCGCCGGGCAAAGGCCAGCGCGCTTTCCAGCGCCTGCTCGCCGCTCTGCTCCACCAGCTCGGCAATATCCTCGCCCGCGATTCGCGCCGCCTTCAGCGCTTGGCCCACGCGCCCAGCGCCATAGCCGCGCCGCGCGAGCGATCGCGCCCGCGCCTCGGCAAAGGCGCGGTCATCGATATAGCCAAGCTCGGCCATCCGGTCGGCGATCGCGGCCGGATCCGCCGCGGCGGGGCCGTCCCAGCCCCGCTCGCGCACCTTGCGGGCCAGATATTCGGCCAATTTGCCCCTGGTCGTCGCGAACCGCGCCACGTAACGCAGCGCCAGATCCTCCAGCGCACGGCGGTCGAGCGGGGGCGGCGTACGGCGGCTATTCGTCATGCGCCTTTATGTTGCCACACTGCCATCGGAATTTGAACGTGGCGAACCGTCAGTTGGCCGGCCTCCGGAAAAAGCCGGTGTGCAGGTCCGAAACAGGCACACTAACGAGATTTTGAGCAAACCGACCATGACGAGCGCGACCCTGATCCCCACCCCGAGCAGCGACGCACGACCGCGCCGCTTCGCCGATTTCGACACGCTCGGCGAAGCGCTGGATTATGCCGCTGAGGGCGATCGCGGGCTGAACTTCCACGATGCGCGCGGCACGCTGGTGCGCCCCTACCCCTTCCGCGAGCTGCGCGACGACGCGAAGCAGGCCGCCTATCGCCTGATCGCCGCGGGCATCACGCCGGGCGATCGCGTCGCGCTGGTTGCGGAAACCAGCGCCGAATTCGCCGCCTTGTTCTTCGGCACCGTCTATGCCGGCGCCTGGCCGGTGCCGCTGCCGCTGCCGACCTCGTTCGGCGGCAAGGATTCCTACATCGATCAGCTGCGCGTCCAGCTCACGAGCTGCGATCCCGTCATGCTGATCTATCCGCCCGAGCTGTCGGAAATGGCCGGCGCGGCGGCGGCAGCCGTCGGCACGCAGGGCCTCGACTGGGCCGATCTTCTCGCTCGCCCCGCCGATGCCATCGATCTGCCGCCGGCGTCGGGCAGCGACATCGCCTATCTGCAATATTCCAGCGGCTCGACCCGCTTCCCCCACGGTGTCGCGATCACGCACCATGCGCTGCTCAACAATCTCGCCGCGCACGCGCACGGCATGCAGCTGATCGAAAGCGACCGCTGCATCTCCTGGCTCCCCTGGTACCATGACATGGGCCTCGTCGGCTGCTTCCTGTCGCCGATCGCCAACCAGGTGTCGGTCGATTACCTCAAGACCGAGGATTTCGCCCGCCGCCCGCTCGCCTGGCTCGATCTCATCACCCGCAACCCGGGCACCTCGATCAGCTATTCGCCGACCTTCGGCTACGACATCTGCGCGCGCCGCATGTCGAGCCAGACCAAGGCCGCCGACCGCTTCGATCTGTCGCGCTGGCGCCTCGCCGGCAATGGCGCGGACATGATCCGGCCCGACGTCATGCAGGGCTTCGTCGATGCCTTCGCCGATGCCGGCTTCCAGGCCAGCGCCTTCCTTCCCTCCTACGGCCTTGCCGAGGCGACGCTGGCGGTCTCCATCATGCCGCCGGGTGAGGGGATCCGCGTCGAGCTGGTGGAGGAAACGCAGCTCTCCGGCGTCCCCGCCGGCCAGGATCGCCCGCAACGCTATCGCGCGATCGTGAATTGCGGAAAGCCGGTGCGCGACATGCTGGTGGAGATCCGCGAGGAGGACGGCACCGTCCTTCCCGAGCGCGCGATCGGGAAGGTGTGGTGCAGCGGCCCGTCGCTGATGGTCGGCTATTTCCGCGATGATCCCGCGACCGCCGCCTGCATGGCCGACGGCTGGCTCGACACCGGCGACATGGGCTACATGTCGGATGGCTACATCTACATCGTCGGCCGCGCCAAGGACATGATCATCGTCAACGGCCGCAATCACTGGCCGCAGGACATCGAATGGGCGGTGGAGCAGCTCCCCGGCTTCAAGCAGGGCGACATCGCCGCTTTCGCGATCACGACGCCGGGCGGTGAGGAGACCCCCGCCGTCCTCGTTCAGTGCCGCACCTCCGACGTGGAGGAGCGCAGCCGCCTGCGCGACGAGATCCGCGATCGCGTCCGCGCGGTGACGGGCATGAATTGCGTGATCGAACTCGTCCCGCCGCGCACGCTGCCGCGCACCAGCTCGGGCAAGCTCAGCCGCGCCAAGGCGCGCAACCTCTATCTGTCGGGTGAGATCAAGCCTTACGCGGTCGCCGCCTGAGGCGCAGCGGCCCGGCGCCTGCAGCCCGACCAGGGCGCCGGCACCGGGCACGCCGATGGATCAGGCGATATGCAGGTCCAGCTCGCGCCGATGCGCGCGCGCCTTTGCGGTCAGCACGATATGCCCGCGCTTCTCCTGCACCCAGCCCTGCCGGGTCAGCGCGTTCAATGTCATCGGACAATCACCGCGCGAAATCATGAGATTCGATCCCGCGGCTCGCGCGGAGCCCAGGATACGTTCGAGCAACTCAGCGGTCAGCCAAGCGCCATCATCTTGCTGTCCCAAAGCGACCCCCCAAGGGTTTACGGCAGCCCTCGTTATTGTGGCTAAAAGACAACGATCCCTTAACAAAATCAACCGATTCGCAGGTGCCGGACGCCCCGATTCAACGAATCATCGGTGAGTTGCACGACTGCTGCGACGGCGCGGGAATCGCTCCCCAATCGCCGCCTGTTTGCCGCTCCGGGACACCCGCCGGCCCGGCCGAAAACCGGCCCGGCGTCGCCCTCATCGCTGCCGGTTCGCCACCAGGTCGTCGACCACCGCGGGGTCGGCCAGCGTCGACGTGTCGCCCAGGCTGTCGACCTCGCCCTCCGCGATCTTGCGCAGGATGCGCCGCATGATCTTGCCGCTCCGCGTCTTGGGCAGGCCGGGGGCGAACTGGATCGCGTCGGGCGTCGCGATCGGCCCAATCTCCTTGCGCACCCATGCACGCAGCGTGGCGGTCAGATCCTCGGACGGCTCCTCGCCCGAATTCAGCGTGACATAGGCGTAGATGCCCTGCCCCTTCACGTCATGCGGCATCCCCACCACAGCCGCCTCGGCGACCTTGGGATGAAGCACCAGCGCGCTTTCTACCTCGGCCGTGCCCATGCGGTGGCCGGAGACGTTGAGCACGTCGTCGACCCGCCCGGTGATCCAATAATAGCCATGCTCGTCGCGGCGGCAGCCGTCGCCCGTGAAATATTTGCCGCGGTAGGTCGTGAAATAGGTCTGGAAGAACCGCTCATGGTCCCCCCAGACGGTGCGCATCTGCCCCGGCCAGCTCGCGGTGATGCACAGGTTGCCGCTCACCGCACCGTCCAGCACCGCGCCGCTTTCGTCGACCAGCTGCGGATGGACGCCCGGCAGGGGTTTGGTGGCCGATCCCGGCTTCAGGTCGGTCGCGCCCGGCAGCGGTGCGATCAGCGCGCCGCCCGTCTCGGTCTGCCACCAGGTATCGACGATCGGCGAGCGCCCCTCCCCCACCACCTGATGATACCAGCGCCATGCCTCCGGATTGATCGGCTCGCCGACCGTGCCCAGCAGCCTCAGGCTCGCGCGGCTGGTCGCCTTCACCGGCGCGTCGCCCTCCTTCATCAGCGATCGCAGCGCGGTCGGCGCGGTGAACACCGTATGCACCTGGTGGCGGTCGACCACCTGCCAGATGCGGCTCGCATCGGGCCAGTTGGGCAGCCCCTCGTACATCAGCGTCGTCGCGCCATTCGCCAGCGGGCCATAGACGACATAGGTATGCCCGGTGACCCAGCCGATGTCGGCCGCGCACCAGAAGACATTCTCGGGCCGATGGTCGAACACCAGGTCATGGGTGTAGCTCGCCCACAGCAGATAGCCGCCCGTGGTGTGCAGCACGCCCTTGGGCTTCCCCGTTGAACCGGAGGTGTAGAGGATGAACAGCGGGTCCTCCGCGTTCATCGGCTCGGGCGCGCATTCGCTCGACACCGCGGCCGCTGCCTCATGATACCAGATGTCGCGGTCGTGCATCGGCACGTCGTCGCCGGTCACCTTGATGACGATCACCCGCTCCAGGCTCGGCGCGCGCAGCGCCGCCGCATCGACATTGGCCTTTAGCGCGATGCGCTTGCCGCCACGCCGCCCGGCATCGGCGGTGATGACCAGCTTGGAATCGCAATCCTGGATGCGCCCGGCGAGCGCGTCGGGGGAAAAGCCGCCGAACACCACCGAATGGATCGCCCCGATCCGCGCGCAAGCGAGCAAGGCAAAGGCCGCCTCCGGAATCATCGGCAGGTACACGGTCACCCGGTCGCCCTTGCGCACCCCTTGCGCCTTCAGGACATTGGCGAACCGCCCGACCTCTTCGTGCACCTGGCGATAGGTGAAGCGGCGCGGCTCCTCCTCCGGCACGTCCGGCTCCCAGATGATCGCGACCTGCTCGGCGCGCTCGGGCAAATGCCGGTCGATGCAGTTCGCGGAGACGTTGAGCACGCCGTCCTTGAACCATTCGATGTGGAAATCATCCTCGTCGAACGACCAGTCACCCGCCACCGTCGGCGCCTTGATCCAGTCCAGCCGCTTCGCCTGCTCCAGCCAGTAAGCGTCGGGATCGGCGGCCGCGGCGGCATACATCGCCTCATAGCCGGCACGATCCACTTTCGCATTGGCCGCCCAGTGTTCCGGAACGGCGTACAGCTGCGGCTCGACCATGCATCATCTCCTTTTTTGAGCCTGATGGCCGCTGAAGGTGATGATTGGCAACCGTCTTGGTAAACCCCGCGGCGGCGCGATTGCCGGGCGCGCGGCGACCGGGGTGCCGGGTCAGCCCAGCTGCGCCTGCACCCCGTCGATCACGAACTGCACCGCCAGCGCGGCCAGCAGCACGCCCAGAAGGCGCGTGATAACCGCCTCCATCTTGTGCCCCATCAGCCGCATCAGCGGCCCGGCGGCGATCAGCGCGGCCAGCGTGAGCAGCAGCACCGATCCCAGCGCCGCGAACACGACCAGCGACTGGTTCAGGCCGTTGCTGCCGCTCATCAGCAGCATGACGCTGGCGATCGATCCGGGTCCCGCGATCATCGGCATCGCCATGGGGAAGATCGACACATCCTCCACCTCTTGCGCCGCGACGGCGGCGGCACGATCCTCGCGGCGCTGGGTGCGCTTCTCGAACACCATTTCCAGCGCGATCAGGAACAGCATGATGCCGCCGGCGATCTGGAACGAGGCCAGCTCGATCCCCAGCCCCTTCAGCAATTCCTCGCCGAACAGCGCAAAGACGAGGAGGATGGTCGTCGCCACGCCGACCGCGCGCATCGCCATCGACCGGCGCTGCACCGCCGAGGCGTCGCCGGTCAGCCCGGCATAGATCGGCGCGCAGCCGGGCGGATCGATGATCACGAAAAACGTGATGAAGGAGGAGATGAACAGCTCAACCATGATGATGCCCCCCCAGGCAGATCCTCCAGGCGTCTAGTGATGCATGCCGCCGCACGGCCGCCGGCATCAGATTGGCTTAGCCAGCGTGATTCCTTCACGGCGTGCGGCAGACACCAGGGTGTTCCGCAGCAGCACCGCGATCGTCATCGGGCCGACGCCGCCCGGCACCGGCGTCATCGCGCCTGCCACGTCGGCGCAGGCCGGGTCGATATCGCCGACCAGCCCCTCGTCGGTGCGGTTGATGCCGACATCGATCAGCGTCGCGCCCGGCTTGATCCAGTCGGGCTTCACCATCTTGGCACGGCCGACCGCCGCGACGACGATGTCGGCGCGCTTCACCACCGCTGGCAGGTCACGGGTGCGCGAATGGGCGACCGTCACGGTGCAGCTGTCGCCGATCAGCAATTGCGCCATCGGCTTGCCGACGATGTTGGACCGGCCGATCACCACCGCGTCCTTGCCGCTGAGGTCACCGAGCACGTCGCGCAGCAGCAACAGGCAGCCATAAGGCGTGCAGGGCACGAACCCCGGCAGGCCGGTCGCCAGCCGCCCGGCGTTCACCGGGTGAAAACCGTCGACGTCCTTGTCGGGATCGATGCGCGTGATGATCGCGCTTTCATCAAGATGCCCCGGCAGCGGCAGCTGCACGAGGATGCCGTCCACCGCCGGATCGGCGTTCAGCTGGTCGACCAGCCGCTCCAGCATGTCCTGCGTCGTATCGGCCGGCAGGCGGTGCTCGATGCTCTCCATCCCCGCCGCCACCGTGGCCTTGCCCTTGGACCGGACATAAACCGCCGAGGCCGGATCCTCCCCGACCAGCACCACGGCCAGCCCCGGCTTGCGCCCGGCTTCGCGGGCGACCTGAGCCACGCCTTCTGCCACCTGCGCGCGCACATCCGCCGCGAAGGCCTTTCCGTCGATGATCCGTGCCGTCATGGTTGAGCGCCATAGAGGCTCGCCGCGCGCCGCGCCAGCATGTCGCTGTCGCCGCTGAGCAAAAGCCGCTTGATCCGCGCGGTCTCGCCGGCGACCAGCCGAACGGCGCTGCGCGGCACCCCGAATGTCTTGGCGACCAGCGCGATCACCGCTTCATTGGCCGCACCGTCGACCGGCGGCGCGCAGACCCGCGCCGCCAGATGTTCATCGGTTCCCGCTGCCAGCACCTCCTTCGAGGCGCGCGGCGTTACCCTGACCGCGATCGCCAGCCCTTCGGGAACCGGGCGCCAGGCGCTCAGACGCCGCCCATCACCACGCTGGCGGCGGCGTTGTTCAGGATGATCGTCAGGATGGCGATCCCGATCAGCACCACGGCCGGCGCGAAATCGATCCCGCCGGTCTGCGGCAGGATGCGGCGAATGGGGCGGTACATTGGCTCGGTCAGCTTATCGAGGCCCATGTAGAGCGAACGGACGAAGTTCGACTGCATATTGACGACGTTGAACGTCACCAGCAGCGACAGGACGAACTGGATGATGATGACCCACCACACCACGTTCAGCAGCACCTGCAGGATCTGGACGAGGGTTAGCATCAGCAAGGGCGGTCTCCGTTCGGGTGTGTCATTACGATAGCACAGTTGGGCATCGCGCCAGTCGCGATCAAGCCCGGCGGATCAATGTACCCGCACCGCGCCGCGTGAAGATTTCCAGCAGCATACCGTGGGGCACCCGCCCGTCCAGAACGACCGCCGCGTCGACGCCGGACTGGACCGCCGCCACGCACGTCTCCAGCTTGGGGATCATGCCGCCCGAGATCGTGCCGTCGGCGCGCAGTCCGGCGACGTCGTCGGGCGTCAGGTCGGTGACCAGCTGCCCCTGCTTGTCGAGCACGCCCGCGACGTCGGTCAACAGGAAGAACCTCTTGGCCCCCAGCGCCGACGCAATCGCACCCGCCATCGTGTCGGCGTTGATGTTGTACGTGTGGCCGTCGGCACCGATGCCGATCGGCGCGATAACGGGGATGATCCCGTCGCGGCTCAGCGTGTCGATGATCCGCCGGTCGACCGCCACCGGCTCCCCGACGAAGCCCAGGTCCACCTTGCGCTCGATCCCCTGCAACTGGTCGGGCTCGCTGCGGCCGACCTTCTCGGCCTGCACCAGCCCGGCGTCCTTGCCGGAAATCCCCACCGCACGGCCGCCGGCCGCCGCGATCCAGGACACGATCTGCTTGTTGATCGATCCCGCCAGCACCATTTCGGCGATCTGCGCGGTTTCCTCATCGGTGACGCGCAGCCCGTCGACGAAGCGCGACTCGACGCCCAGCCGCTTCAGCATCGACCCGATCTGCGGCCCGCCGCCGTGCACCACCACCGGGTTGATCCCGACGGCCTTCATCAGCACCACATCCTCGGCGAAATCGCGCTGCGCCTCGGGGTCGCCCATGGCGTGCCCGCCATATTTCACCACGAAAGTCGCGCCGGCATAACGCTGCAGATAGGGGAGCGCCTCGACGAGCGTTTCGGCTTTCGCGAGCAGTTCGGGCGCGGGCGTATGATCGTTCATGGCGGTGCCCTTAATCATATCGCCCTGCGCGCGAAAGTCGGCACTGCCGCTGGCGTCGGCCAGCGGCAGTCGCCTTCAGGCCCGCCGGTCGAGCCGCCGGCCCAGCGCGACGAAGGCGTAGATCAGCGGCGGCACCAGCACGATCGACAGCACCACCTTCGCAATGATCTGCCCCATCATCAGCTCGCCGATCGGGAACACGCCGTAAAAGGCGATGGTGACGAACAACAGGCTGTCCAGCACCTGCGACAGGACGCTCGCGATCGCCGCGCGCAACCACAGGAACCGCCCGCCCTCACGCCCCTTCAGCGCGGCAAAGATGGTGACGTTCAGCGTCTGCGACGTGCCATAGGCGACGATCCCGCCCAGCCAGATGCGCGGCGTGCCGGTCATCATCAGCTCGAACGCGCTCAGTCGCTCCGGCTCCATCGCCGGCGACGCGGGCACCGCCAGCACGACCAGCGTCAGGAACAGCGACACGATCAGCGGGATGAAGCCCAGCTGCACGAGCCGGTTCGCGATCTGCCGCCCATATAGCTCCGCGATCGCGCTCGACGTCACTACCAGCAGCAGGAAGGCGAAGATCCCCGCCTCCACCGCCAGCGGCCCGAGCGCGACCTGCTTGTTGCCCAGCACCCCGGCAATGCAGACCATGCCGCCATAGAAGATGGAGAAGGCGAAGAGCGAGCGCGCGATCGGCGCGGGAGCGCGGGATTCCATCGGCCGCCGGTACATCGTGCAGCGCGCCGGTAAAAGGGCGTTGTTGCAGGAATCCTGTCCTTCCGCGCGGTTGACTGCTTGTCGAACCGCCTGCCTTTTCCCTATGATAGCGCGCGAAAAGTGATCAGGCGGCAAGCTCCGCCCGTAGCGGGGATGAGTTGCAGTTGAGCCGTTTTCTGATCGGTATCGCCGGTATTCTGGTGATCCTTGCGCTGGCCGTGGCCTTGTCGACCGACCGGCGCGCCATCCGTCCCCGCGTCGTGCTCAGCGCCTTTGCGCTTCAGGTCGGCATCGCAGTGATGGTGCTCTACGTCGACTGGGGCAAGCGCGTGCTCGCCACCATGTCGGCGGGCGTCTCGAACCTGCTGGGCTATGCCAAGGCGGGCGTCGACTTCCTGTTCGGCCCGCTCGCCTCGCCTGAGATCGGCGGCAACAGCTTCGCGATCGCCGCGCTGCCGGTGATCATCTTCTTCGCCAGCCTCGTTTCGATCCTTTATTATCTCGGCATCATGCAGTTCGTCGTCCGCTGGCTGGGCGGCGCGCTGGAAAAGGTGATCGGCGTCTCCAAGGTGGAAAGCCTGTGCGCGGCGGCCAACGTCTTCGTCGGCCAGTCCGAATCGCCGCTCGTCATCCGCCCCTATCTCGCCGGCCTCACCCCGCCGCAGCTGTTCACCGTGATGACCAGCGGCATGGCCGGCGTCGCGGGCACGATCCTCGCGGCCTATGCCTCGATGGGCATCCGCATCGACTATCTCCTCGCCGCCAGCTTCATGGCCGCGCCTGCCGGCATCCTGATGGCAAAGATCATCATGCCGGACCGCACCGTGCCGCCGGAAGGCGAACTGCCGCTCGGCGACCTGCCCGACGCCGACCGCGAGATCCTGGTCTCCGAGGCGCGCCTCGCCGGCGCCAACATCGCCGCGCTCCCGAACGAGCTCGCGCCCGGCGAACCCATGCCGCAGGCGACGCATGACGAGGAGGCACCCGCCAACATCATCATGGCCGCCGCACAGGGCGCACAGACCGGCGTGCGCCTCGCCGTCGCGGTCGGCGCGATGGTGCTGGCGTTCGTCGCGCTGGTTGCGCTCGCCAACGGCATCCTCGGGGGCATCGGCGGCCTGTTCGGCTATCCCGATCTCAGCTTCCAGCAGATCCTCGGCTATGCCTTTGCGCCGGTGATGTTCCTCATCAACGTGCCATGGGACGAGGCACTGCGCGCGGGCGGCATGTTCGGCCAGAAGATCGTGCTGAACGAGTTTGTCGCGTACATCGACCTCGGCCGCCAGGCCGGTGAGCTGTCCGAACGCACCGTGGCGATCGTCACCTTTGCCTTGTGCGGCTTCGCCAATTTCTCCTCGATCGCGATCCAGATGGCGGTGACCGGCAACCTCGCGCCCAACCAGCGGCCGATGATCGCCAAGCTCGGCATCCGCGCGCTCCTCGCCGGCAGCCTCGCCAACCTCCTCTCCGCCGCCCTCGCCGGCCTGCTAATCGGCTGATCAACGGCGGGGCCGGCCGCCCCGCCCCCAAGCCCCCCGCTCAGCCGTGCGCCTGGCGCCACAGCCAGTCGCGCAAGAGGCACCCCGCGCGGGTCGACGGCCTAAGCGGCTCCAGCAGGAAGAAACTGCGCGCCGATCGCAGCCGGTGCGTGGCCAATCCCGTCAGCCGGCCATCGTTCAGCAGACCCGATACCAACGGCTCGAGCCCGATCGCGACGCCGGCACCGCTGACGGCATGCTCGTACAGCAGCAGCGGATCGATCCCTCGGATGCGCGCCGCCGACCTGTCCAAACCAACGCCGCCGAGCCACTCCTGCCAGAATTCCGGCCGGTGATCCGGTCCCAGCAGCACATGGCGCAGAATCTCCGCGGGACGATCGATCGCGAACGAATGACCCGCGCTCCACACCGGCAAGAGATGGATCGGCAGCAACGGCGCCATCGCCATCTCGGCGTCGGGCGCTAGGCGGATCGCCAGGTCGTACTCACCCCCGTCGAGCCGCTCGAATGTAATCGAGGTGCGAACATCGACATGGATGTCGGGATTGCGCGCAGTGAAATCGGGCAGGCGCGGCAACAGCCATCGTGTGGCCAGCGACGGGATCGTCGTGACCCGCACGGTCGCTGAATCCTGCCGCACCTCGGCGGCGGCGACCTCAAGCCGCTCGAGGATGGCGACCGCATGCACCAGGTAGCGTTCGCCCGCATCCGTCAGCACGACACCGCGCGGAAGCCGCTCGAACAGGCGGACGCCCAGCCCCTCCTCCAGCGCAGCGAGACGCCTGGACAGCGCCGGCACTGACATCGCCACCCGGGTACTGGCCGCGGCAAGGCTTCCCAGTCGCGCCGCGGCGACGAACGCCTGAAGGGTGCGGGGCGCAGGCAGGTGCATCGCCGACCAAGGTAGCAGCGGCGCAGCCTTGCAAAAAGTGAAAGGTACCGCGCACCTTCGCAATGGTGGCAGGCCCGTTCACCGCATAGCTTCAACGGCGACGGACCCGGTCCGGCCACTGTCGGAAGATCGCGCATGACAAGCCCAACGCCACCCTCAGCCCGCCCGGAGGATCCGGCCACCGTTCCCGGTCCCATTCCCCACCACCATCCCATCGCGGATGCCCCGCATCGCGGCGTCATCCTGACCGGCGAGAACGGCGCGGACGGGCACAAGGCCTTCTACATTCACATCGAGGCAAGGCCCGGCAAGGAAGACGCGGTCGTCGATATGCTCCGCGACATCTACGGCTGCGTCCTCGGCGAACCGGGGACCGGCCCGTGGTTCGCGGTGCGCTATTCGCCGCAGGTGTTCGGCATCTTCGAGGCATTCCCCACCATCGCTGCCCGCGACGCGCATGTCGCGGGTGGCGGCGGCGACATCTTCCGCGACAATGCCCGCATGAACGACCTCCTCACCCGCCCGGCGCACGTCTATCGCCTCGACGTGCTCCTCAACAAAAGCACCATTGGCGAGTAGAACCCCGCCGTCAGTGCCCGCGCCCTGTTCCCCGCGATATGGGTCTGTTACGCTGGCTCCGATGGCCACGCAGCACCGCACGATTGAACATCTGCTCGAACAGGCTGCCGGTGCGGGAACGGTCTCGGCCAAGCCGATGTTCGGCAAATACGGCCTCTACCTCGACGGCAAGATGATCGGCACGGTCTGCGACGATCAGCTTTACCTGAAGCCCACCGCCTCCGGTCGCCGCCATGCCGCGCCCGTGTCCGAAGCGCCGCCCTATCCGGGTGCCAAGCCAAACTTGCTGATCGAAGCCGATCGATGGGATGACGCCGAATGGCTCGGCGAACTGCTGCGCCTGACCGCCGCTGAGCTGCCAGCCCCCAAGCCGCGCAAACCGAAGAAGGCGAGCTGAGCGCCCGCCGCGCGCTACCGCCGGTTTCGTGCCGCGCCGGCCACCCATCGGACAGCAGCAAGCGCCAGCACGTATCGCAACGCATCGTCCGGCGGTCTGAACGCACAATGTCCGCTTGCCTCACCCGGTCACCCCGTCAGAGCGCCCGCCCGCCGCGCATCCGCTTGCGCAGCGATCCCGGCATCCACCGCGACGCAAAGGACAGTCGCCGCGCCGTCTTGCCGACCAGCGTGTGGACGCGCCCGCCATGCACCGCTTCCCACGCCGCTTGCGCGACGACCTCGACCGGCGTGAACTCCAGCCCCGCCTCGACCACCGTCTCGCGCACGCTGCGGTTCGATCCGCCGACCCCGGCCTGCAGCAGCGGCGTGTCGATGAAGCCCGGCATCAGGCTTCGCACGCGAATGTCGTCCGCCGCCCATTCGCCGTCCAGCGCCTCGGTCAGCCCGCGCACCGCGAACTTGGTCGCCGAATAAACCGCCGCCCCCGGCGTGCCATAGATGCCAGCGGCCGACGCGGTGTTGAGCAGGCACGATCCCGGCGTCGCCGCCAGAAACGGATAGGCCATGCGCGCGCCATACAGTACGCCCTTCAGGTTGACGTCGACCGCGCGGTCGATGTCCTCCAGCCCCGCCGCGCCGAATGGCCCGCCCACCGCGACCCCGGCATTGTTGAACAGCACGTCCAGCCGCCCGCCGCTCAGCTGCGTGAACTCGGCCAGCACTTCCTCCCAATCCTCCGGCGATCGCACGTCCATGACGTGACAGCTGGTGCGCTCCGCCGGCAGCCCCGCCGCCGTCTCCTTCAGCCCTGCGCTGTCGCGATCGGCCATCCCGACGCGCCACCCCCGGTCGGCGAACAATTGCGCCACCGCCCGGCCGATGCCGGAACCCCCGCCGGTGATCAGGATCGCCTTCATCTCTCAACCCTCATGTTTGACGCCGGTGGCGGCATCCCGCATCCTCCCGGCCGATGTCCCTGGACTTATCCGGCCCGGCGGTGGCTTTCCACCGCATCGCGAAACACTACGCCGGGGGGAGCGCAGCGGTCGACGAGGTGACGCTCACCATCGCCGGCGGCAGCTTCGTCGCACTGGTCGGCAGCTCGGGTTCGGGCAAATCGACGCTGTTGAAGATGATCAATCGACTGGTGGAGCCGACCGCCGGCCATGTCACGCTGGGCGACCATGATGTCCGCGATCAGGCCTCGCACCGCCTGCGCCGCGCGATTGGCTATGTGTTCCAGAACGTCGGCCTCTTCCCGCACCTGACCGTGGCGGAGAATATCGCCCTGCCGCTGCGCATCGCCGGCCAGGGCCCGGCGCGCGAGCAGCGCGAGGCGCGCGTGGGCGAGATGCTCGACCTCGTCGATCTGCCGAGCGCGCTCGGCAGCCGGCTGCCCGACGCGCTCTCCGGCGGGCAGCGCCAGCGCGTCGGCGTCGCCCGCGCGCTCGTCACCGGGCCGCAGCTGCTGCTGCTCGACGAACCGTTCGGCGCGCTCGATCCGATCACCCGCAGCGCGCTGGGCGACGCGGTGCAGGCGCTGCACCGCCGGCTCGGCCTCACCACCATCATGGTCACACATGACATGGCGGAGGCGCTGCTCCTCGCCGATCGAGTCCTGGTGATGGATCACGGCCGGATCATCGCCGACGAAACGCCCGCCGCGCTTCTCGCCGGCGGCGGCGGTGAACAGGCGCAGGCGCTGGTCGCCGTCCCCCGCGATCAGGCGCTTCGCCTCGCGGGCCTCGCGCGATGAGCGACGCCTGGGCGCGCGTCCCCGATCTCGCCGCGCAGCACTTCCTGCTCGCGATGACGGCGCTCGCCGCCGGCATCCTCATCGCGGTGCCGCTCGGCTTCTGGTCCGCGCGCCGGCCCACTGCGGCGCGGATCGCGCTGGGTGCCGCCAGCCTCGTCCAGACGATCCCCAGCCTCGCGCTGCTCGCGCTTTTCTATCCCATACTCCTGTGGATCGGCGGCCTGCCCGCGCTCGGCTTCCTCCCCTCGGTTCTGGCGCTCACACTCTACGCCATCCTCCCGATCCTGCGGAACGTCGTCACCGGGCTCCAGGGCCTCGACCCGGCAGTGATCGAGGCTGCGGACGGCATCGGCATGACCGGCTGGCAGAAACGCCGGCTGGTGGAGGCACCGCTGGTCCTGCCGATGGTGATGGCGGGGGTGCGTACCGCCGCGGTGTGGACGATCGGCGCGGCGACCCTTTCCACCACGGTCGGTCAGCCGAGCCTCGGCGACCTCATCTTCGCCGGGCTTCAGACGCAATCCTGGCCGCTGGTGCTGGCGGGGTGCATCGCCTCCGCCGCGCTGGCGCTCGCCACCGACGCGCTGCTCGGCCTGTCCGAATGGGGCATCGCGCATCGCCGCCGCTGGCTGGCGGCCCTGTCGCTCGGGCTGATCGTCGCCGCGACTATCGCCGCCGCCGCGCCTTTGTGGCGCAGCGATCAGGATCGGGTGGTCGTCGGCGCGAAGAACTTCTCCGAACAATTCATCCTCGCCCGGCTGATCGGCGATCGGCTGCGCGACGCGGGCTATGCCGTCGACTATCGCGACGGGCTCGGCTCCGCGGTCGCCTTCGGCGCGCTCAAGAGCGGCGCGATCGACGTCTATGTCGATTATGCCGGCACGATCTGGACCGGCGAGATGAAGCGCAGCGACACCCCGCCACGCGATCAGCAGGTGCGCGCGATCGGCGACTGGGCACGCCGGCAGCATCAGGTGACGCTGCTTGGCCCGCTCGGCTTCCAAAACGCCTACGCTTTTGCGATGAAGCGGGAGGATGCGGCGCGCCGCGGCATCGCCGATCTGAACGATCTGGCGCGCCAGTCGCCCCGGCTACGGCTCGGCGCCGACCTCGAATTCCTCGACCGCGCCGAATGGGCCGCGATCCGCCGCGCCTATCCGATGCGCTTCGCCGCCGCGACGCCCTACAGCCCGACCTTCATGTATCGCGCGCTGGCCAGCGGCCGGGCGGATGTGATCAGCGCCTTTTCCTCCGACGGCCGGATCGCCGCCGACGATCTGGTCGTGCTGCCCGATCCGCGCGGTGCGATTCCGGGCTATGACGCGATTCTGTTGGTCTCACCGCGCCGCGCCGGCGACGCGCGCTTTGCCGATGCGCTGCGCCCGCTGATCGGCGCGATCACCCCGGCGATGATGCGCGCCGCCAATTACCAGGTCGATCGCGACACGGACAAATCGACTCCCGAAATCGCTGCTGGCCGGCTCGCCGCGCAAATCGGCCGATCTTCTCCGAAGGGCGGCCGGGACTAGCCCATCGTCAGGACGATCTTGCCCACATGATCGCCGGCTTCCATCCGGCGATGCGCGTCCGCCGCCTGTTCCAGCGGGAACGCCTTGTCCATCACCGGCTTCAGCCGCCCCGCCTCGACATGCGGCCAGACGATGCGCGCCAGCTCGTCCGCGACCATCGCCTTGAACGCATTGTCGCGCGCCCGCAGCGTGGATCCGGTCAGCGTCAGCCGCTTCATCATCACTTCGAAGATCGGGATCGTCGCCTTGGCGCCGCCCTGCACCGCGATCGACACATGCCGGCCGTCCGGCGCCAAGCACTTGAGATTGCGGGCAACATAGTCGCCGCCCACCATGTCAAGCACCGCGGCACAGCCTGCGCCGCCGGTGATTTCCTTCACCCGCTCGACGAAATCCTCGGTCCTGTAATTGATCGCATGATCCGCCCCCAACGCCTTGGCCGCCGCGACCTTCTCGTCCGATCCGGCGGTGACGATGATGGTGATGCCAAAGATGTTGCACAGCGAAATCGCCATCGTCCCGATGCCGCTCGTGCCCCCATGCACCAGCACCGTATCCCCCTCGGAGGCATAGGCCCGCTCGAACAAATTGGTCCACACGGTGAACAGCGTTTCCGGCATCGCCGCCGCTTCTTCCATCGACAGCAGCTCGGGCACCGGCAGGCACTGGCCGGCGGGCGCCGTCACATAATCGGCATAGCCGCCCCCGGCGACCAGCGCGCAGACCGGCTGCCCGACCATCAGCTGGTGAACCCCCTCGCCCAGCGCGACGACCGTGCCCGACACCTCCAGCCCGAAGATGCTGGGCGCGCCCGGCGGCGGCGGATAGGCGCCCTTGCGCTGCATGACGTCGGGGCGGTTCACCCCGGCCGCGGCGACGCGGATCAGCACTTCGCCCGGCTGCACGGCAGGGACCGGACGCTCCACGATCTGCAGCACCTCTGGCCCACCGGGCGCTTCGGGATCGATCGCCCGCATTGTCGCCGGAATGATGTACATTCGCGTCCCCCTCATTCGGACTTTGCGCGCCTTATTGACTTCGCACCCGCAGCGGTCAACGATGGGGGCTATGGATCTGGATGATATCCTCGGGTCCCGGCCCGACGATCCGCTGACCGCCCTGGTGCGCGAGGATCTCGATCGCCTATCGGTTGCCGAGCTGGAGGCGCGAATCACGGCGCTGGAGGGCGAAATCGCCCGCAGCCGGCGCAAGATCGAACTGGCGTCGAACACGCGCGCCTCTGCGGACGCCTTGTTCAGGCGATGACCGGGCGGGCACCCGCCCGGCGCCACGCCACCTGCCGGTCCCTGACTGCGCTTCTTGATGACGGCCGCCGCAATCACGACATGGTGAGAAAGGGCCAGGCGCCTGCCTGCTGCCCGGTTGGAGTATCCTGAATGCCATCCTTTGCCAGCGCTCTCGAGACCACGCTGCACAAGGCACTCGAGGCCGCGTCGTCCCGGCGCCATGAATATGCCACGCTCGAACACCTGCTGTTCGCGCTCGTCGATGACGAGCATGCCAGCCAGGTGATGACCGCGTGCGGCGTCGACCTTGGCGAACTCAAGACTACCGTCGCGCATTATCTCGATACCGAGCTTGGCGCGCTGAAGGTCGACCAGCAGACCGATCCCTCTCCCACCAGCGGGTTCCAGCGCGTCGTGCAGCGCGCGATCCTGCACGTCCAGTCCTCCGGTCGCGATGAAGTAACCGGCGCGAACGTGCTGGTCGCCTTGTTCTCCGAACGCGAAAGCTATGCCGTTTATTTCCTGCAGCAGCAGGACATGAGCCGCCTCGATGCCGTCAGCTACATCAGCCACGGCGTCGGCAAGGGCGTGTCCGCGCCGGAAGCCGCGACGCCCAAGGGAGCCGAGGACAAGGAAGAGAAGAAGCCAGCCGAGAAGGCCGGCAAGGGTGAAAGCGCGCTCAAGCAGTTCACCGTCGACCTCAATGAAAAGGCGCGTAACGGCAAGGTCGATCCGCTGATCGGTCGCGGCCCGGAGGTCGATCGCACGGTGCAGATCCTGTGCCGCCGGTCGAAGAACAACCCGCTCTATGTGGGCGATCCGGGCGTTGGCAAGACGGCCATTGCGGAAGGCCTCGCGCGCAAGATTGTCGAGGGCGACGTGCCCGACGTGCTGAAGCCCGCCGTCATCTATTCGCTCGACATGGGCGCGCTGCTCGCCGGCACGCGCTATCGCGGCGATTTCGAGGAACGGCTGAAGCAGGTCGTCAATGAGCTCGAGAAGATGCCGCATGCGGTGCTCTTCATCGACGAGATCCACACCGTGATCGGTGCCGGCGCGACCAGCGGCGGCGCGATGGATGCGTCGAACCTGCTGAAGCCGGCGCTGTCGGGCGGCACGATCCGCTGCATCGGCTCCACGACGTACAAGGAGTTCCGCAACCACTTCGAAAAGGATCGCGCGCTGCTGCGCCGGTTCCAGAAGATCGACGTGAACGAGCCGACGATCGAGGATACGATCAAGATCCTCGCCGGCCTGCGCTCGGCGTTCGAGAGCCATCATGACGTCAAATACACGCCCGACGCGATCAAGTCGGCCGTGGAACTGTCGGCGCGTTACATCAACGACCGCAAGCTGCCCGACAAGGCGATCGACGTGATCGACGAAGTCGGGGCGATGCAGATGCTGGTGGCGCCGTCGAAGCGCAAGAAGACGATCACGCCCAAGGAGATCGAGCAGGTCATCGCGACGATGGCCCGCATCCCGCCGAAGAGCGTATCGACGGACGACAAGAAGGTGCTCGAGACGCTCGAGACGGACCTGAAGCGCGTGGTGTTCGGCCAGAACAAGGCGATCGAGAACCTCGCGAGCGCGATCAAGCTGTCACGCGCGGGTCTGCGCGATCCGGAGAAGCCGATCGGCAATTACCTCTTCACCGGCCCCACCGGCGTCGGCAAGACCGAGGTTGCCAAGCAGCTTGCGACGATCATGGGCATCCCGCTCCAGCGGTTCGACATGTCCGAATATATGGAGCGCCATTCGGTCAGCCGGCTGATCGGTGCCCCTCCGGGCTATGTCGGGTTCGACCAGGGCGGCCTGCTGACCGACGCGGTCGATCAGAACCCACATTGCGTGCTGCTGCTCGACGAGATCGAGAAGGCGCATCCGGACCTGTTCAACATCCTGCTTCAGGTGATGGACAACGGCCGCCTGACCGACCAGCACGGCAAGACGGTCGATTTCCGCAACGTCATCCTGATCATGACGACCAATGCGGGCGCGTCCGACATGGCACGCGAGACGCTGGGCTTCGGCAATCTTTCCCGCGAGGGTGAGGACGAGCAGGCCGTGCAGCGGCTGTTCACGCCGGAATTCCGCAACCGTCTCGATGCGATCGTGCCGTTCAGCTACCTGCCGACCGAGGTTGTCGCCCGGGTGGTGGACAAGTTCATCCTTCAGCTGGAGCTTCAGCTGGCGGACCGCGACGTCCACATCAAGCTCGACGACGAGGCGCGCCAGTGGCTCACCACCAAGGGCTATGACAAACTCTATGGCGCGCGCCCGATGGGCCGCCTGATCCAGGAGAAGATCAAGCAGCCGCTGGCCGAGGAACTGCTGTTCGGCAAGCTCGTCCATGGCGGCGAGGTCGTGGTGAAGCTGAAGGACAATGCGCTGACGTTCGAGATCGTCGGCGCGGCGCCCAAGAAGCCGAAGCGCAAGGGCGGCAAGGCCAAGGTCGCCGTCGAATAAACCAGAAGGGCGCCGGTCGATCGACCGGCGCCCTTTCTGATTCCATCTATTTCGCAGAACTGACCGGGCGCTAGGCGCCCTAACGGCGCAATCAGCCCTTCGGCTGCCCCTTGTCCTTGGCAACCCACCGGGGTCCGCTCGCGCGGCACGCCGCGCTGATCACCGGGAACATCAGGTCCGTATTGCGCGCCAGCGCCGCCGGCGCCGCGGCCTGGCACTGTTGCACGGTGGAATAGCGAACCGGGTCGATCCGCGCCTCTGCGCAGCCGGACTGATCGTCCCCGCAGCCCATGATCGCCAGTACGAAATAGATCGGTTGCATCATCGCCTCCACTCCCTGCTGAAACCCGCAAGGCCTTCAAACTGTTCCGTTTGCGCTTGCCGGTGTCCTATGCGCATGACACAGTCGGCCAATAGGTCAGGGGGAGAATCAACATGCGTATCGCGACAAAATTGCTGTTGGGGGCAACAGGCATCGCACTGGCGGCGGCGGCTGTCGCCGCGGGACCATCAGCCACCCGGACGCAGGTGGCGGCGCCGCTGATTGAGCGCACCAAATTGTTCGGCAATCCGGAGAAGACCGGCGGTCAGCTGTCGCCCGACGGCCGGTGGATCAGCTTCATCGCCCCGCGCGATGGCGTGCTCAACGTTTGGGTCGCCCCGGCTGACAATCCCGCCGCGGCCAAGCCGCTGACCGCGGAGAAGACCCGCCCGATCCGCCAGACCTTCTGGGCACCGGATTCGAGCCAGGTGCTGTTCGTCAACGACAAGGGCGGTGACGAGAATTTCCGGCTCTATGGCGTTCCCGTCGTGGGGGGCGAGGCGCGCGATTACACGCCGTTCGAGAAGGTTCGCGTGATCCCGTACGGCCAAAGCAGGACGATCAAGGACCGCGTCCTCATCGGCCTCAACAATCGCGATCCCCGCTGGCACGATGTCCACAGCCTCGACCTCAAGACCGGCAAGCTGACGCTGGTGATGCAGAATGATGGCTATGCCGGCTTCATGGCCGACGATCAGCTAAACATCCGCATCGGCTCTCGCCCGCGCGCCGATGGCGGCGACGACTGGTTCAGGATCGTGGACGGCAAGGCAGAAGCCACCCCGATCCTCTCTTATGGCCTCGACGATAGCGCGACGACCGGTGCGATCGGCTTCACCACCGATGGCAAGACGATCTACTGGGCGGACTCGCGTGATCGTAACACCGGTGCGCTCATGGCACAGGATACCAGCGGCAAGATGACGCTGATCGCCGAGGACCCCCGCGTCGATCTCGCCGACGCCCTGTTCAATCCTAAAACCGGCGTGATCGAGGCTTATCGCGCGGATTATCTCAAGAACGAATATGTGCCCATCGGCGAGGCGGTGAAGGCAGATCTCGCCTTCCTCAAGGCGCAGAACAAGGGTGAGTTCACGATCACCAGCCGCACTGATGCCGACGACAAATGGCTTGTCGCCTTCGATCCGGTGTCCGCCCCTGCCTCCACCTGGGTCTATGATCGCCGCGCCAAGACGCTGAAGCAGCTCTACGTCTCGCGCCCGGCGCTGGTCGGCGCGCCGCTCGTGCCGATGATCCCCACGGTGATCAAGTCGCGCGACGGGCTCGATCTCGTCTCCTATCTGACGCTGCCCAAGGGCGTCGACGCGAATGGCGATGGCAGGGCGGACAAGCCCGTGCCGATGGTGCTGTTCGTCCATGGCGGGCCGTGGGGCCGCGATGGCTACGGCTATAACAGCTATCACCAGTGGCTCGCCAACCGCGGCTATGCGGTGCTCTCGGTGAACTTCCGCGCCTCCACCGGCTTCGGCAAGAAGTTCCTTGCCGCCGGGAACATGGAATGGGGCAAGAAGATGCACGACGACCTGCTCGACGCGGTCGACTGGGCCGTGCGCGAGGGCGTGACGACCAAGGACAAGGTCGCGATCATGGGCGGCTCCTACGGCGGCTATGCGACGCTCGCCGGCCTCGCCTTCACGCCGGATACCTTCGCGTGCGGCGTCGACATCGTCGGCCCGTCGAACCTCAATACCCTGCTCGCCTCAATCCCTGCCTATTGGGAGGCGGGCAAGCAGCAGATGTACCGCCGCATGGGCGATCCCACGACGCCGGAGGGTCAGGCAATCCTGAAGGAACGCTCGCCGCTCTTCGCGGCGGACAAGATCAAGAAGCCGCTGCTGATCGGCCAAGGTGCCAACGATCCGCGCGTCAACGTGCGCGAAAGCGATCAGATCGTCGATGCGATGAAGGCGAAGAACATCCCCGTCACCTATGTCGTCTTCCCGGACGAAGGGCATGGGTTCGCCCGGCCGGTGAACAACATCGCGTTCAACGCGGTGACGGAAAACTTCCTCGCCCCCTGCCTCGGCGGCCGCGCCGAGCCGATCGGCGACGCGCTGCAGGGCTCCACCGCGGAAATCCGCCATGGTGCCAATCATGTGAAGGGTCTTGGCTCCACCCGATCCGCCGCGAGGTAACGCGCCCAGGTCAGCGTAGCGTCAGCGCCGTCACCCCGCAGCGTCGCGGGGTGACGGCTCCTGCGCATCAACCGCGCGTCACCCCATTGCACGCGCCGCTCCGTGCCCCGACATAAGCAACAATGCCACCCATCGACCCGACCGGGAACAGCGCCGAGCGTCCGCTCGGCCCGACGCTGCGCCGCTTCCTCCCCTATCTCTGGCCATCCGACGCGCCGGGCATGAAGCTGCGCGTCGCCGGCGCGATGCTGCTCGTCCTCATGTCGAAACTGGTCCAGGTCTATGGCGCGCCCTTCGCGCTTCAGGGCGCGGTGGACGGCATGGCCACGCTGCCCCGCTCGCCGGCGATGCTCGTGGTGCTGCTCGTCGTGGGGTACGCCGCGGCGCGGTTCGGCACCACGCTGTTCGACAATCTGCGCAACACGGTGTTCGAACGTGTCGGGCAGGAGGCGACGCGCCGCCTCGCCAGCCAGGTGTTCCGCCACCTCCATGATCTGTCGCTTCGCTTCCATCTCGAACGGCGCACCGGCGCGGTCACCAAGGTCGTCGAACGCGGCACCAAGAGCATCGATACGATGCTCTACTTCCTCCTGTTCAACATCGCGCCGACCATCCTTGAACTGACGCTGGTCCTCGGCATCTTCTGGGTGAAGTTCGGCTGGCCGCTCGTCGCCGGTACCCTGGTGATGGTGGTCGTCTACATCTGGTTCACCCGAAAGGTGACCGACTGGCGCGCCAGCCTGCGCCAGCGGATGAACGATCTCGACACCGGCGCGGTCGCCCACGCGGTCGATTCGCTGCTGAACTTCGAAACGGTGAAATATTTCGGCGCCGAGGATCGGGAGGCCCGCCGCTACGATGCCGCGATGCAGGCCTATGCCACCGCCGCGGTGAAGTCCGAAAACAGCCTCGCCTGGCTCAATATCGGCCAGGCCGCGATCACCAATCTGATGCTCGGCGCTGGCATGGCCTTTGTCGTATGGGGCTGGTCTGACGGCCGCTTCTCCGCCGGCGACGTGGTGCTCGTCTCGACGCTGCTGTCGCAGCTGTTCCGCCCGCTCGACCTCCTCGGCATGGTCTATCGAACGATCCGCCAGGGCGTGATCGACATGGGCGCGATGTTCGATCTGGTCGACACCCCGTCGGAGGTGGTCGATCCCCCTGGCGCCCGCCCGCTCCGCGTCGGCCCGGGGCATCTGCGCTTCGAGGATGTCCGCTTCGGCTATGAGCCCGGGCGCGATATCCTGAAGGGCATCACGCTCGACATTCCGGCCGGCAGCACCGTTGCGGTCGTCGGCCCGTCCGGCGCCGGCAAGTCGACGCTCGCGCGGCTGCTGTATCGCTTCTACGATCTGACCGGCGGCCGCATCACCATCGACGGGCAGGATATCGCCACGGTCACCCAGGCCAGCCTGCGCAGCGCGATCGGCATCGTGCCGCAGGATACGGTGCTGTTCAACGACACGATCGGCTACAATATCGCCTACGGCCGTGAAGGCGCCGACGACGCCGATATCCGCGCCGCCGCGCGCGGGGCGGCGATCGCCGGCTTCATCGAGGCGCAGCCCGGCGGCTATGACACGCGCGTCGGCGAGCGTGGGCTGAAGCTTTCGGGTGGCGAAAAGCAGCGCGTGGCGATCGCCCGCACCCTGCTCAAGAACCCGCCGGTCCTGATCCTCGACGAGGCGACCTCGGCACTCGACAGCCGGACGGAAGCGGACATCATGGCGACGCTGGAGGCGATCGAGCGTGGTCGCACCACCATCGTCATCGCCCACCGCCTTTCGACTGTCGTCCACGCCGACAAGATCGTCGTGCTTGAGGCCGGCCGTGTGACCGAACAGGGCACGCATGACGAATTGCTCCGCGCCGGCGGCACCTATGCCGAACTATGGGCGCGTCAGGCGAGCGAGCGGCAGGCGGCGGAGGTCGAAACCGCCGACTGATCTACTATTGATCTGTTGTCGGGCGCGCGCGATCAGGCGACCAGATCGCGATATTCGGGATGCCGGCGGATGAATGCTGCCACGAACGTGCATTGCGGCACCACCTTCAGCCCCTGGTCGCGCGCGCTGTCCAGCGCGGCGCGGATCAGCTTGGATGCAACGCCCCGCCCCTCGATCTCTGCCGGGACGTGCGTGTGGGTGAAGACGATCCGCTCGCCCTCGCGCTGATAGGCGGCCAGCGCGCGATGGCCGCCGACGTCCAGTTCGAATTCCTGTTCGGCACGATTGTCGCGGACCTTGTTCATGCCCCGCATGTAATGCGTCGCGCGGCGGGGTAAACTGCTGCGGATCAAGCGGCGCCATCGCGGTTGCCGCCCCCGCCCGGCACGCGTAGAGCCACGGCGAATGGCCGCCGACCCCGTTTCCGTCCTCCAGAAGCTGTTTGGTTTCCCCGATTTCCGCGGTGTTCAGCGCCAGGTGGTCGATCGCGTGCTGGCCGGCCAATCGACGCTTGCCGTGATGCCCACCGGCGCCGGCAAGTCGCTGACCTATCAGCTGCCCGCCACCATGCTCGACGGCACCTGCATCGTCGTCTCCCCGCTCATCGCGCTGATGCACGATCAGCTGCGCGCGGCCGAGGCGGTGGGCATCCGCGCCGCCACCCTCACCAGCGTCGATGAGAACAAGGCAGAGACTCGCGGCCGTTTCCTCGATGGCGATCTCGACCTCCTCTACATCGCGCCCGAACGCGCCTCGACGGCCGATTTCCGCGACCTGCTCGAACGCGGCCGGGTCGCCTTGTTCGCGATCGACGAGGCGCATTGCGTCAGCGAATGGGGGCATGATTTCCGCCCCGATTACCGCCTGCTGCGCCCGCTGCTCGATCGCTATCCCGATGTGCCGCGGCTCGCGCTCACAGCGACGGCGGACGAACATACCCGCGCCGACATCCTCGATCAGCTCGGCATCCCGACAGAAGGGATGATCGTCGCCGGTTTCGACCGGCCCAACATCCGCTATTCGATCTCGCCGCGCGACAATACGACGCGCCAGATCGCCGATGTCATCCGCGACACGCCGGGCCCGGGCATCGTCTATGCCCAGACCCGCGCGGGTACCGAGAAGCTCGCCGCCACGCTGCGCGAGGCGACCGGCCGCCCGGTGCGCGCCTATCACGCCGGGCTCGATCCCGAGATTCGCCGCCGCAATCAGGCCGCCTTCGTCGCGAGCGAGGACATGGTGATCGTGGCGACCGTCGCTTTCGGCATGGGGATCGACAAGCCCGACGTCCGCTTCGTCGCGCACGCCGGCCTGCCCAAGTCGATCGAGGCTTATTATCAGGAAACCGGCCGCGCCGGTCGCGATGGCGATCCGGCGGTCGCGCACCTGTTCTGGGGCGCGGAGGATTTCGCCCGCGCGCGACAGCGCATCGCGGAGGTCGAGCCGCAGCGCCAGCCGGGGGAACGCCAGCGGCTCAACGCGCTCGGCGCCCTCGCCGAAACCGCCGGTTGTCGCCGTCGCATCCTTCTCGCCCATTTCGGGGAGAGCCCGCCGGCGACCTGCGGCAATTGCGACAATTGCCTGTCGCCCCCCAATGCGATCGACGCGACGGAAACCGCGCGCAAATATCTCTCCGCCGTCTTCCGCACCGGCCAAAGCTATGGCGCGACCTATGTCGAGGAAGTGCTGACCGGTAAATCCTCCGAACGCAGCCTGATGAACGGGCATGAGGCGCTGTCGGTGTGGAGCATCGTCGACGGCGAGGAGGCGGCCATGCTCAAGCCGGTCGGCCGCGCGCTGCTGCTGCGCGACGCGTTGCGCACCAATCCGCATGGCGGGCTGGAATTCGGCCCCGCCGCGCGCGGGCTGATCAAGGGCGAGGATACGCTCAAACTCGTCATCCCGCCCAAGCGCGCCCGCCGTCGCCGCGGCGATCAGGCGGCCGATCCGGTCAACGACCCGCTGTTCGAGGCATTGCGCACCTGCCGGCGCGAACTTGCGCAGGAGGCCGGCGTGCCGCCCTATGTGATCTTCCACGATTCGGTGCTGCGCGAGATGGCGGCGACCCGCCCCGCCAGCCTCTCGGCGCTCGGCCGCCTGACCGGCGTGGGACAGCGAAAGCTCGATGCCTATGGAGAACCGTTCCTGCGCGTGATCCGCGAGCATTGAGCCGCTGAAAAAGCCGTGGATAACGCGCCGGCGCTGGTTCTCCCGTGCGCGAAGCTGCGCTATCGCTGGCGCCATGCTCGATATCCGCCGCATCGACGACCGCATCTCGGTCGCCCCGCAGATCGCCCCTGAGGACATTCCGGCGATCAAGGCCGCCGGCTTCGCGGCGATCGTCAACAATCGGCCCGATGGCGAAGAGGACGGGCAGCCGACCGGCGACGCGATCCGTGCTGCGGCCGAGGATCAGGGCCTGGCCTATACCGCCATCCCGGTCACTCACGCCGGCTTCTCGATGCCGCAGGTCACGGCGATGATCGACGCGCTCGGCGCCGCCAATGGCCCGGTGCTCGCTTACTGCCGGTCGGGCACCCGGTCGTGCAACCTGTGGGCGCTGGCGCAGGCTGGCCTCGGCGGTGACCCGGACGAACTGACACAGCAGGCGCGCGGCGCCGGCTATGATCTCTCCGCCCTTCGTCCGCTGATGGACGCGGTCGCGCCACCCAGATGATCTGGGTCGTGGCGGGCGCAGCGGGGGCTGCGCTGGCCGGGCTGGGGGCGCTGATCATGTGGCTGCTGCACCGTGGGGGCGGGCAGCGGCTGACCACACCCGAGCAGGCGTTGTCCGCATCGGCAGAGCTCCTCACCGACTTCGCGCCGGTGTCCGCCGTGCTTGGCGATGACGGGCAGGCCGCGTTGATCGTCGGCGATGGCCGGCGCGTCGCGGTGCTCAAGGTGCGCGGAAAAGGCGCTGCCGCCCGGGAGGTCGAATGGCGCGACGTTCAAGCCACGCGTGAGGGGTTGCGCGTCGCGACGCGCGACTGGCGGCTCGGCACGATCCTGATCCTGGGCGTCGACAATCTCGACGTCCGCCGCCTCGCGCCGCAGCTGCGGCGCCCCTAGGCGGCGGCTCCGTCTCCCTCCCGACTTAGTCGGTCGCGGTCGCGTCGACCGGCTTCATCGCCTTCTGGCTGGCGGCGACCGCCTCCACCCGCTCCATCACGCGCAGCACGTTGCCCTGCGCCAGCGCACCAAGCTCCGCGTCGGTCCAGCCGCGCCGCGCCAGTTCCGCGAACAGTCGCGGATAGCCGTCCACCCCGGTCATGTCCGCCGGTGCCGTACCGCCGATCCCGTCATAGTCGCCGCCTATCCCGACCGCGCCCTTGCCGGCGACGCGCGCGATATGCTCGACATGGTCGGCGACGTTGGCGGCGGTGACATGCGGCATCGGGTTCGCCGCGTCCCAGGCGACCATCGGCGCCGGTGCCTTCGGCCCGTACACATCCGTGGCCAGCCCCTGCGCCTTGCCGAACTCGGATCGCTTGCGATCCCACGCGCGCCATTCCTCCGAGACGAAGGCCGGGTACACGTTGACCATCACGACCCCGCCCGCCTGGCCGATCCGCGCGAGCAGATCGTCGGGAATGTTACGCGGCACGTCCGCCACCGCGCGCGCGCCGGAGTGCGAGGCGATCACCGGCGCCTTGGTGATGTCCAGCACCGCCGCCATCGTCGCGTCCGACACATGGCTGACGTCGACGATCATGCCGATGCGGTTCATCTCCGCCACGACCGATCGGCCGAAATCGGTCAGCCCGTTGGCGCGCGGCGCATCGGTCGATGAATCCGCCCAGCTCAGGCTCTTGCCATGCGTCAGCGTCATATAGCCGACGCCCAGCTCCTTCATCTGGCGCAGCACGGACAGGCGGCCGTCGATCTGGTGCCCGCCCTCGATCCCGATCATCGAGGCGATCCGCCCCGCCTTCTGCGCCGCGCGCGCTTCGGCCGCGGTGGTGACCAGCGCAAAGGCGTCCGGATTCGCCGCCGCCACCCGGCGCACGATGTCGATCTGCTCCAGCGTCATCTCGACGGCGCGCGGCCCGGTGGTGGTCGCCGGGATCCACACCGACCAGAACTGCCCGCCCACGCCGCCGCGCCGCAACCGCGGGATATCGGTCTGCAAGGGATAGGGCAGCGTGGAGGTATCGCGCATCAGATCGACCTGCTCGACCTTGCCGTCATGCCGGTCGCGGATTTCCCAGGCGAGATCGTTGTGCCCGTCGATCACCGGATAGCGCTGCAGCAAGCGGGTGATCCGCGCCGGAACCTCGGCCGTTACGGGGCTAGTCGCGGCCGGCGTGGAGGGCATGGAAGCTGTGGCTGCCTGGGCGACAAACAGAAGGGCAATCAGCGACATGGCATCTCCGGACGTAGCGGGCCGTGCAGGAACCATCCGCCAGCCCGCATGTTGTGGGGTGAGGCCCGGAGAAAACCGGACCGCTTGATGGTCTGCGAAAGCGGCCATTGGTGCAAGTGATAAACCAGCCTCGTCGCATCCCCGCGGCGGGGTTTCCTTGTCTGCAATAACAAGACGGAGAGTAATAGAAGATTACGCTTCAGCAACAAGTAACACAGCTTTCATGCGCTTAACGGTTGATTATTAATGTGGTTGATTTCGCACTCCCGGCAGAAGGGCTATGTCGGAAGTCGGGAGATGGAGTGAGTTTCGTGGACGACGACAAGGAATATTACTACCGCCGCGCCGAGTCGGAGCTCGAAATGGCGCAGCGGACCGAAAATCCCGAGGCGGTGAAGGCTCATTACACTTTGGCCGGCTATTATCTCGACAAGGTGTACAATGATGATGCCGCCGCCATCGTGGCTTCCGGAGAGGCCGCCATCAACACCACCCCGCCGGGCGCTTCGCTAAGCTAGGACGGGTGGGTCACGCGCCGGGCACATCGGCTGCCCGGCTCTTCACGCGCGGCATCGAAATCCCGTGAAGAACGCCGCGTGCCGCGCCAGGATAGTGTCGATATCCCCCGGCTGGGGCTCCGCCGCACTTTCCCCATGTTCGAACGTGCCGCCGCAGATGATCCCGTCCGGGCGCGGGAACATATATCCCATCCGGCCGCCGAAAGCGTAATTCACCTCGGGCTGCGGCAGCAGGACGGCCAGCTGCCCGCGCACGGGGATCATCTCCGCATCACCGAACAGCGCGGCCGCGCCCAGCCCCGTGCAATTGAAGATCAACCGCTCTGGCAACCGCGCCAGGTCCGCAGGCGTGGCAAAATCGCGAATGACGATGCGGCCGCCGGCAATCCGCACATCCTGTTCCAGCTTGCGCAGCAACCGACCCGTCTCGGCATACATCGTGTCGAACCGGATGACGTGGCCGCCAACGGGAAAGGGATGCTCCGCCGCATCGAGGTAGCGCAGACCGGGCATGTAGCGCTCCAGCGCGCGTGCCTGCCCCGGCGGGGTGCGCGTCTGCTGATAGGTGGGCACCCAGCGGATGCCGTAATCCTCGCCGACCATGATCTGGAACCGGCGCCAGCTATAGTCCAGCGCCCGGGCATATTGTGCGCGCCATTGGGACGTCACCGCATCGTCCGCGAAATGGCTCGCCGGTTCCCATTGCCCGCCCGCGATATTGGACGTCGTCTCGGGCGGTAGCGCCTTGGTGTAGAGCGTCACCGGATAGCCGGCTTCCTGGCACAGCCGCGCGGTGGTGAGGCCCATGATCCCGGCACCGATCACCGCCACGCCTCCGTGATGGCCGGGCAGCCCCAGATCCACCGCCAGCCGCGATGTGCCCCAGGACAGGGTGATGCCCGCGCCGCCGTGGCCGTAATTGTGCACCACGCGCTTGTCACCCAGCGTGTCTGCGCGGACCACGAACCCGCTCGAACGATAGGGCCTGAGGCCGGCAATGGTGCGGATCACGCGGTCCGGTGCCACCCGGACCGGCGCCAGGCAGGCCGTTGCTGGCGCCGCAATCGGGCGCGTCCGTGTCGTGGCACATCCCGGAAGGATCAGCGGGGCGGCGGCAAGGACCGCGCGGCGATCCAGCGTCACGCCGGCCCGTCGCTTCGGAATGGCGCGGCAACTTCGTCACGTACCCGCAGCAGCCGCCCGCTCGCCCGGTCGAGCAGCGCCCAGGTGGTCACGCCTTCCACCAGCGCCCGGCCGTCGGCGCTGGTGAAACGGAAATGCCGGTTGAACCGCGCGCCCCGCGGCGGCTCGGGCACCCATGTCTCGCCCGTCGCCTGCTGCCCCTCCGCCAGATTGCCGCGATAATCGATCTCGTGCCGGGTCACGACCCACACATGCGCCGCGCGCTGCTCCTCTGGCGCGACCGCCTCCCAATGCGCCACCGCCAGGTCCTGGATCCAGCGCACCCACACGGCATTGTTAACATGGCCCAGCTCGTCGATGTCGGCCGCATCGGCGACAAAGGTCTTGGTAAAGGTCATCGCTTTCGCCACCATCGCAGGATCTGGAACAGCACGAATATACCGCCCAGCACCGCCACGCCCATCAGCAGCGTTTCTCGACTGGGCCGCAGTCGCCCGGCCAGTTCCGTCACCGCCTCGCCAAACCAATAGCCGAGCGCCGTGAACAGGCTCGCCCAAACCGTCGCGGCGATCGCGTTGATCACCAGGAAGGTCGATGCCGGCACCTGGCTGGTCCCTATCGCGATCGGGCTGACGGTGCGGAACCCGTACAGGAAGCGGAAACCGAAGATGAAACTGGTGGGATAGCGTTCCAGCAGGCGCAACGCCTTGGCAAAGGCGCGCTTCTGCGTCCAGCGCTGCACCGTCGGACTGTCGCGATAGCGCCGGCCCGCGGCGAAGAAGAACTGGTCCGACAGGAAGGAGCCCGCGGCCGCCCCGACAAAGGCGAACTGCCAGTGCAACAGGCCCTGGTGCGACAGCAGACCACCGGCGAGCACTGCCGTCTCACCTTCGAGCATCGCGCCCAGGAACACCGCGACGGCTCCCCATTGCGCGATGATCGATTCAAACGTCACGTGCGAACGGCCCCGCGCACCGTGCGGCTCACTCTTCCACCCCCAGCTGCCACAGCACGAAGGCATGTTCCTCCGCCGCCTCGCGAAGGCTTTCGAACCGCCCTGATTTGCCGCCATGCCCCGCGCCCATGTTGGTCTTGAGCAGCAGGATGTTGTTATCGGTCTTGGTCGCGCGCAGCTTGGCGGCCCATTTCGCCGGCTCCCAGTAGGTCACGCGCGGATCGTTGAGCCCGCCGGAAATGAACAGCGGCGGATAATCCTGCGCCCGGACATTGTCATACGGGCTGTAGCTGCGGATCAGCTGGAACGCGGCCGGGTCGGTGATCGGATTGCCCCATTCGGGCCATTCGCCCGGCGTCAGTGGCAGGCTTTCGTCCATCATCGTGTTCAGCACGTCGACGAACGGCACGTCGGCAATCACCGCGCCCCAGAGTTCAGGATCGGAATTGACCACCGCACCCATCAGCTCGCCGCCGGCCGATCGCCCGGCGATCGCGATCCGCCCCTCGCTGGTCCACTTCCCATCGATCAGCCCGCGGGCGACATCGACGAAATCGGTAAAGGTGTTGGTCCGCTTCGCCAGCTTGCCGTCATGGTACCATTGCTGCCCCAGGTCGTCGCCGCCGCGGATATGCGCGATGGCATAGGCGAAGCCGCGATCGAGCAGGCTCAGCCGCCCGGTGGAGAAGCCCGGCGGGATCGCATGGCCATAGGCACCATAGGCATAAAGGAACAACGGCCGGCTGCCATCGCGTGGGAAGTCGGCCGGATAGACGATCGACACCGGCACCTCGGTGCCATCGCGCGCCGTGATGTGCAGCCGCTCGGTGCGATATTTGCCCGCCTCATAGCCGGACGGGATCTCCTGCACCTTCAGCACGGTCAGCCCGCGTGTCGCGGTATCGTAATCGTACACGGTGCCCGGCGTGACCATCGATTCATAGCCTACGCGCAGCACCGTCTGGTCATATTCGGGATTGTCCCCCAGCCCGGCGGCATAGCTCGCCTCGGGGAAATTGATCCGCTCCGCCACGGTTGGCGCGTCGTAGCGGTGGATCGCCACCTGATCGAGGCCGTCCTCGCGCCCCTCCACCACGAAGAAGTCGCGATAGCATTCGACGCCCGTCATGTAGAAATGGCGGCTCGCCCCGATCAGCTCGGTCCATTCGCCGGGCGCACTGATCGGCGCGGTAACCAGCCGCCACATCGGGTCCACGTCATTGGTGTGGATGAACAGCGTGTCGCCATGCGTGTCGACGTCATATTCCCGCCCCGACTGGCGCGGCGCGACCATGATCGGCTCGGCCAGCGGATTGTCCGCCGGCAGCAGGCGAACCTCGCTCGTCACATGGTCGCCCGTCGCGATCACGATCCAGCGCCGGTCGCTCGTCTCCGCCACGGCGACGCGATAACCCTCGTCATCCTCGTGGTAGAGCTCGACATCCTCGACCGGATCGGTGCCCAGCCGGTGAAGCCGCGCATTGTCCGTCCGCCATTCCTTGTTGGCGAGGCCGTAGAGAAACGCGCTGTCATCCGCGGTCCACACGATGTCCGACAGCATCCCCGGGATCGTGTCGGGCAGCAGCGCGCCGGTGGCCAGATCCTTCACATGGATGGTGAAACGCTCGGACCCATTATCGTCGATGGCGTAGGCCAGCTTCATGCCGTCGTTCGACACGGCGAACGCGCCCAGCCGGAAATACTCCTTCCCCGCCGCCAGCGCCGTTTCATCCAGCAGCAGCTCGTCGGCGCTGCCATCGTCGGGCGCACCGACCGGGCGGCGCCACCATTTGCGATACTCGCCGCCCGTCTCGAATGCGGTCCAATACAGCCAGTCGCCATCCTTCTGCGGCACGGAGGATTCATCCTCCTTGATGCGCGCCTTCATCTCTTCAAACAGCCGGTCGACCAGCGGCCGGTGCGGTGCCATCGCCTGCTCGAAATAGGCGTTCTCCGCCTCCAGATAGGCGAGCACGTCCTTGTCGCTGACGTCAGGATAATTGGCGTCCTTCAGCCACGCCCAGGGATCCTCGATGGTGACCCCGTGGGCGGTGAAGGAGTGCGGACGAGTGGCGGCGATCGGCGGGGAAATCGTCATGTCGCTTCCTTAACCCGCATCGGGCCGAAGTCGATGCCAACGGGTTGCGATGCAATTTATGCAACCGGTTACAATCAACTTTGCACTTGCGGCGAATCATGCTGCAGTGCACAAGCATCAGGCCTTTCAGGCATCCTCTCCTAAAAACTTTCATGGCCGACCCCTCCGGGGGTCGGCCTTTTTTCTTTGTGCCGCGTTCATCCGCCCCTTGCCGCTGTGCGCGTTCGCCCATAGCGGCAGCTTGGGTTTGAAGGATCAGATCAGATGGCTGGTGGCCTCGTTGCGTTGCTTGATGACATTGCGGCGCTGGCGAAGCTCGCCGCCGCCAGCCTGGACGACGTCGCCGGCGCCTCGGCAAAGGCCGGGACCAAGGCCGTGGGCGTCGTCATCGACGACACCGCGGTCACCCCGCGCTACGTCACCGGGCTCAGCCCCGCGCGCGAACTGCCAATCATCTGGAAGATCGCGCTGGGCTCCATCCGCAACAAGCTGATCCTGCTCCTGCCCGCGGCACTCCTGCTGTCGGCCTTCGCGCCATGGGCAATCACCCCGATCCTGATGGCGGGCGGCACCTTCCTGTGCTTCGAGGGCGCGGAAAAGGTGATCGAGGCGCTGACCGGCGCGCACCATGGCGACGAAGCCGTCGCGGTGACCGATCCCAAACAGCTGGAGGATCGTCAGGTGTCGGGCGCCATCCGCACCGACCTCATCCTCTCCGGTGAGATCATGGCCATCGCCCTGTCTGAACTGGCCGATCAGACGATCGTCAACCAGGCGATCGCGCTTGCGCTCGTCGGCCTCGCCATCACCGTCGGCGTCTATGGCGTCGTCGCGCTGATCGTGAAGATGGACGACATCGGCCTCGCATTGGCAGAGCGGGAGGGCAGCGGCACGCGCGCGATCGGCCGGGGGCTGGTCTCGGCGATGCCCGTTGTCCTGAAATGGCTCGGCATCATCGGCACGGCGGCGATGCTGTGGGTCGGCGGCCAGATCATCGTCCACGGCCTGCACGAATTTCACCTGACGCCGATCCCCGGCTGGATCGAGCACGCCGCCGAAGCCGCGCGCCACGCCGTTCCCGGTGCCGGGGGCGTCGCCTCCTGGATCGTCAACGCCGCCCTCTCGGCGGTGTTCGGCATCATCGTCGGCGCGATCGTCGCCGGCGTGCTTCACCTCCTGCCCAGGAAGGCCGCCAAGCACTGATAGCGCTGGCGGACCGCGACCCGATCGGTCAGGCCGCGCGGGTCAGGCTCAGGAACACGTCCTCCAGATCAGCTTCGCGCGTCGACACATCGACGATGCCGAATCCCGCACCCTGAACCGCCGCCAGCACCTCACCAGCGTTCACCCGGTCCTTGGAATAGGTGATCTCCAGCGTTCGCTCGCCCTTCAGCACGATCTTCTCGAAACAGGGCGCGCTGGGCACCGCCGTCACGTCGCGTTCCACGGTCACCTCGACCACCTTCTCCTGCGCACGGCTCAGCAACTGGCGGGTCGGCTCGTTGGCGACGACCTGGCCATGGTTGATGATCGCGATCCGATCGCACAATTCCTCGGCTTCCTCGAGGTAATGCGTCGTCAGCACCACCGTCACGCCACCGGCGTTCAATTCGCGGACATAGGCCCATAATTGCTGGCGCAGCTCGATATCGACGCCAGCGGTCGGCTCGTCGAGCACCAGCACCGGCGGCGAATGGACCATGGCCTTGGCCACCATCAGCCGCCGCTTCATGCCCCCCGACAGGGTGCGGGCATAAGCCTTGGCCTTGTCCTCCAGATGCACCGCGCGCAGCAATTCCATCGATCGCCGCTCCCGCTTCGGGATGCCGTACAGCCCGGCCTGGATCTCCAGCGTCTCGAGCGGCGTGAAGAACGGATCGAACAGGATCTCCTGGTTCACGATCCCGATCGACGCCTTGGCGTTGCGCGGCTGCGCATCGATGTCGAAGCCCCAGATCGATGCCGTGCCGCTGGTCTTGTTCACCAGCCCGGCCAGAATGTTGATCAGCGTCGATTTGCCCGCGCCATTTGGCCCCAGCAGGCCAAAGATCGTGCCCTGCGGCACGTCGAAACTGACCCCGTCGAGCGCGCGCTTCCCCCCCTGATAGGTCTTGCAAAGATCCCGTATGGCGATGGCAGCGTCGGTCATGGCGGCGATCGTTACGCCCGCCCGCACGCGAATGCTAGGCAGGTGATTGCTAGCGCGGCGCGGCCTTGCTAACGCGGGCGCCATGTTGCCGCCGCCCCAGATCAGCCGAGTTTCGCACCACCGCGTCGCCTGTGACGGCGCGCATGACGGGATCCCCGCCGCGCTGGGCCACCCGCGCGTGTGGCTGGAAATCTCGGAACTCGGCTATGTCGACTGCGGCTATTGCGATCGCCGCTTCGTGCTGATCGGCGGCCCGGCCGATGGCGTCGACCCGGCCACCCTTCCCGACCACGGCGACGGCGCCGGGCGCTAAGTCGCCTCGTGACGCGACAGCACGCAAACCTGCTCGATCGCGTCACCGCCCCCTCGGGCGCCTGAACATCCCACCACCGGTACGCAGCCGCGGCACTTGCGGCTGCGTCAGATCAGCGGAACGAACAGCCCATTGGCGCCGCACCACCGGGCGTGAGCGCCGACACGCGCCTCCCGGCCCTCACGCCAGCGCCTTGACGCGAGTCCTACCGGGCTGACGCCACCCCTTCCTCGATCCGGCAAGTCAGCGCAGCCGCCGAACAGCGCCGTTGCGTCACCTTGGGCCACGCGCGCCTCCAGCCATACCTCGCGAACGCAACGCCAGCTCGTCACCCCGCTGAGGATTGTTAACGCACGCCAATGTTATCCACAGCCAGTCCACAGCTAATCCACACGCTGCCCACACCCTTCCCACGGCCTGTCCACAACCTGCTCACAACTTATCCACAGCCCGCTTGAAGGTTATCCACAGCTCGCCCACAGATTGTCCGCAGCTTGTTCCGGCCGCCCCCACAGCTTTGCCCACAACTTTATCCACAGCCTTTCCGCGACGCCCCCCGCGCCCTACATTCCCATCATGACCGCTATCGATCCCCGCTCGTTCCTGTACCGCGACTCGCTGGATCCGGAGGCCGCGCTGTCGCTCACCGCGGGCGCTCTCTCGCGCGCCGACGACGGGGAGCTGTTCCTGCAATATCGCAAGTCGGAGGCGTTCGGCTTCGACGATGGCCGGCTCAAGACCGCCAGCTACGACACCCATTCCGGCTTCGGCCTGCGCGCCGTCTCGGGTGAGATGACGGCCTTCGCCCACGCCAGCGAACTGTCCGAGGCAGCGATCAAGCGCGCGGCGGAAACGATGCAGCTGATCGATCCCTCGACCAGCGCGAAGGCGCCGCCGCCCACCGGCACCAATCAGCGGCTCTACACCGATGGCGATCCGCTCGATCTCGTCCCCTTCGCCGACAAGGTGAACCTGTGCCAGACGATCGAGGCCGCCGCCCGTGCGCGCGATCCGCGAGTCGCGCAGGTATCGGTCGGCCTGTCAGGCACGTGGAGCGTGGTGGAAATCGTCCGCCCCGACGGCTTCGTCGCTACTGACGTTCGCCCGCTCGTCCGCCTCAACGTCTCGATCGTCGTGGAGCAGAACGGCCGCCGCGAAACCGGCACCTTCGGGATCGGCGGGCGCTATCTCTACGATTCGCTGCTCGATCCGGCGACCTGGAACCGGGCGATTGACGAGGCATTGGCGCAGGCGCTGGTGAACCTTGAATCGGTTGCGGCTCCGGCGGGCGAGTTCACCGTGCTGTTCGGCCCCGGCTGGCCCGGCATCCTCCTGCACGAGGCGATCGGCCACGGGCTTGAGGGCGATTTCAACCGCAAGGGCACCAGCGCCTTCTCGGGCCGCATCGGCGAACAGGTCGCGGCGCGCGGCGTCACCGTGGTCGACGATGGCTCGATCCGCGATCGCCGCGGCTCGCTGACGATCGACGACGAAGGCACGCCGACTCGCGAGACGATCCTGATCGAGGACGGCTTCCTGAAAGGTTACATGCAGGATCGCCTCAACGCGCGCCTGATGGGCGTGGAGGCGACCGGCAACGGCCGCCGCGAAAGCTTCGCGCACGCCCCCATGCCGCGCATGACCAACACCTTCATGAAGGGCGGCAACGACGATCCGGCCGAGCTGCTCTCCCGCGTGAAGAACGGCATCTATGCCAAGTCGTTCGGCGGCGGTCAGGTCGACATCGTCTCGGGCAAGTTCGTCTTCTCCTGCACCGAGGCTTATAAGGTGGAGAACGGCAAGATCGGCGCCTCCATCAAAGGCGCGACGCTGATCGGCGATGGCCCGACCGTGCTGACGAAGGTGCTTGGCGTCGGCAACGATTTCGCGCTCGACGAAGGGATCGGCATGTGCGGCAAGGGCGGGCAGAGCGTGCCGGCCGGCGTTGGTCAGCCGACGTTGCTGGTGGGCGGCCTGACTGTCGGCGGCACCGCCGCCTGACGCGTTCGCGCACGATAACCGCCATGGCGCCCGCGCGCGATGGCGGGGGTCGGGCCTAGCTGTTGCTCAGCGCCACGATGTGATCGAACACCGCCGGGTGCAGCGGCTTGGTGAAGGCGCAGCCGTAGCGATATTTGTCGCGCCACGCGACCACCGCCTCCAGCCCGGCCAGCCCCGGCAGCGTCAGCCACACGGTCGTGCCCGGCCACAGCGTGAAGCTGGTCTGCGCGCGGAAACCGGTGGTGGACAGGTCGACCACCTCGATCTCGAATCGGGTCGTGCCGCGATCACGCAGATGCGCGCGCATCTTCACCGCCTTGCGCAGCGCGCCGCGATTCTCATCGCCCTCACCCGGGCCGGGAAGTGGGATGGCGTGGTCCATGGCGCCCTTATCCCCTGCGAAGGTTACTTTTCGGCAAACGTCCGATCCGCACCGGCCGGGGCACGCACCCCCGCCCGCCCGCGCCGCTTAAGCTCGGCCTTCAGATCCTCCGGCTTGGGCGCCACGAGGAAGCCGAAGCTGACCGTGCCTTCCTTGGTGTTCACCACATGGTGCAGCCGGTGCGCCTGCACGATCCGCTTCATGTAGCTGGATTTGGGCAGGTAGCGCGTGCGCACCCGCTCATGAACGATGATGTCGTGGAACCCGAAATAGATCGCGCCATAGGCAGCGATCCCCGCGCCGATCCAGGCATAGCCTTCCCACCAGCCGCCCTGCACGCCGCCATAGATCAGCACGATCGAGGGGATGGCGAAGATCGCGCCGTACAGGTCGTTCAGTTCGAACCGTCCGGTGCGCGGGCGATGGTGGCTTTCGTGCAGGAACCAGCCCGGCCCATGCATCACCCAGCGGTGCATGACATAAGCGAACACCTCCATCCCGGCGACGGTGAGGAAGAACAGGAGAAGGCCGGACCAGATCGACATGCGTTGCCCATATAGCCATCGCGCGCCCGCGTCGCTACGTCGCACCGCGTTATGACAGACGCATACGATCCCGAACGGCGCGCCGCAGCGCTCGAGTCCAAGGCCTGGCCCTATGAGGAAGCGCGAAAGCTTCTGAAGCGCTGGCCCGAAGGCAAGCCGAACGGGGAACCGATGCTGTTCGAAACCGGCTACGGTCCCTCGGGCCTGCCGCACATCGGCACCTTTCAGGAGGTGCTGCGCACCACCATGGTCCGCCGCGCCTATGAGGAAATGACCGGCCGCCCAACCCGGCTGGTGGCGTTCAGCGACGACATGGACGGCCTGCGCAAGGTACCGGACAATGTGCCGAACAAGGAATTGCTGGAGGCGAACCTCGGCAAGCCGCTGTCGCGCGTCCCCGATCCCTTCGGCAAGTTCGACAGCTTCGCCGCGCACAATAACGCCATGCTGCGCGACTTCCTCGATCGCTTCGGCTTCGATTACGAATTCGTCTCGTCGACCGACTATTACACCTCCGGCCGCTTCGACGAGAAGCTGCGCGACGTCCTGCGCAACTATGACAAGATCATGGCCGTCATGCTGCCGACGCTGCGTGCCGAGCGGCAGGCGACCTATTCCCCCGTCCTGCCGATCAGCCCCACGTCCGGCATCGTGCTCCAGGTCCCGGTTGAGGTGGTCGATGCCGAAGCCGGAATCATCCGCTTCGAGGATGAAGGCAAGGTCGTCGAACAGTCGATCCTCGGCGGCAAGGCGAAGCTTCAGTGGAAGCCCGACTGGGGCATGCGCTGGGCCGCGCTCGGCGTCGATTACGAGATGTACGGCAAGGATCTGATCGATTCCGGCATCCTCGGCGGCAAGATCGCGCAGATCCTCGGCGGCCGTAAGCCGGAGGGGCTGATCTACGAGCTGTTCCTCGACGCCAAGGGTGAGAAGATTTCCAAGTCGAAGGGCAATGGCCTCTCGATCGAGGAATGGCTGACCTACGGCCCGGACGAAAGCCTCGCCTTCTACATCTATCGCGAACCCAAGAAGGCGAAGTCGCTTCACCTCGGCCTCATCCCCCGCGCGGTGGACGATTACTGGCAGTTCCGCGCCAATTACCCGGCGCAGGGCTGGAAGGAGAAGCACGGCAACCCGGTCCACCACGTCCACACCGGCAACGTGCCGGCGGCAACGCTCCCGGTCACCTTCGGGCTGCTGCTCAACCTCGTCGGCGTGATGGGCGAAGGCGCCACCAAGGAGCAGGTCTGGGGCTATCTCGGCAATTACCTCGCCGATGCGAACGCCGCCGCGCATCCCGAACTCGACCGGATGATCGGCTATGCCCTCACCTATCACCGCGACTTCATCGCCCCCACGCTGAAGCGCCGCGCGCCCGAGGGCGTCGAGGTGGCGGCACTCGAGCGGCTCGATGCCGATCTCGCCACGCTGGGCGAGGATGCCTCGGCCGAGGACATTCAGAACGCCGTCTATGAAATCGGCAAGACCGGCGGGTTCGCCGAGCTGCGCGACTGGTTCAAGGCGCTGTACGAAACCCTGCTCGGCTCCAGCCAGGGCCCGCGCATGGGCAGCTTCATCAAGCTCTACGGCGTCGCCAACACCCGCCGCCTGATCGCCGAGGCGCTCGCCGCGGCCAAGTGATACCGGCAGCCGGCGTCAATCTCCCCCGTCGCGGGAGGTTGGCGCCCGCGACGCCGATCCGCTACCCTCACGGCCATGTGCAACGAGGCCGCCCGCCGCATCGCCATCGGCGAATTGCGCAACGACTGGGGCGAGACGCGAATCCCGCTCGTCTTTCCCGAAGGCGTGCCTAACATGGCGCCGCTCGACAGCTTCCGCATCACCGATCCGACGATCATCATCCGCGGCGTCGACGGCCGCGCGGACGAGGCGGAATGCGTCACCCGCCGCTGGAGCTGGCCCGGCACCGGCGGCCGCCCGGTGTACAATTTCCGCTCCGACGGCCGCGACCTGCGCTCAGGCCGCTGCCTCATCCCGGTCGACAGCTTCTTCGAATTTACCAAACCCGCGGATCCCAAGGCGAAGCGCAAGGACAAATGGGCCTTTCGCCTCACCGGCCACGACTGGTTCTGCATCGCCGGCCTGTGGCGCAAGGACGCAAGCGTCGGCGAAGCCTTCACCATGCTCACCTGCGAGCCCGGCCCCGACGTCGCCCCCTATCATTCACGCCAGGTGGTGGTGCTCGGCCGCGACCACTGGGCGGCATGGCTCGACCCTTCCGTCCCCTCCGCCGATCTGTGCCGGCCGCTCCCCGCCGGCAGCCTCAGCGTCGCGCCCGCGCGATAATTCGCGCTACGTCGCCAGGATCGTCGCCGCCCCGGCCAGGATCATGCCTACCGCCACCCCGCGCTGCCACGACACCCGCTCGCCCAGCGCGAAGATCGCGATTCCCATTGCCGTCACCATCCCCGTCTCGCGCAGCGCGGCGAGCGGCGCGGTCGGCCCAAGCGCAAAGGCGGTCAGCGCCCGCTGGACCGCTCCGGTGAATGGGTGTTAGGTTTTGCTTCCTCGCTCCCTCTCGCAAAAGGTCTAATCATTGGGCTTCTTTGCTTCACTCCTTAAGGCACTTGCCGGAGAGACGATCAACGACGGTTTTGGTCGGCATCGACTGCCAAGAAACTGGTGGAAAGTTGAGGGGTTCTTCCCGCTCGCCACCGGGGGCCATCTTGAGATCGTAGGAGAGAGCCACTTTCAAGACACATTTGAGACGGTGGTAGGGGAGCGTTGGCGTGGAGGAGTGTATTGGCACGTCGTCGCTCAGATCTTTTTCGTCGACGACAACCCTGCTGATCCGAACGCGGTGGGTGTCATGATTGAGGGTATGCCCGCCGGCTACATTCCACGTGATCAAGCTAATGCAATCCGCACTGCCATTTTGCAGGCGAACCCGGAGAGGCTGCCGGTAATATGCAAGGGCGAGATCATCGGCGGCTTTGTTCGAGGGTCAAAACGAGGCAGCTACGGCCTTGTGCTTGATGTTTCCCAGCCGATCCGCCGGAAAGCACGCTAGCAACCCGGGCTTCGATTGGGGCGTGCACACTGGCTCGATTGCGGCGTGCTCGGAACGTGCTGCATCGGCAAACACGCCGCTCATGTCACCAGCCGCCGCAATCCCGCAAGCGTATCCGCCTCCGCCGCCGGCTTGTCGGTCCTGATCCGCGCGATACGGGGGAAGCGCATCGCGACGCCCGATTTGTGCCGTTTCGATTCGTGGATCGAATCGAACGCCACCTCGAGCACCAGCGTCTTTTCCACCTCGCGCACCGGGCCGAAGCGGTTGAGCGTGTTGTTGCGCACGAACTTGTCGAGCTGCTTCAGTTCCTCGTCGGTGATCCCGGAATAGGCCTTGCCCACCGGCAGCAGCTCGCCATCCTCGGTCCAGCAGCCAAAGGTATAGTCGCTGTAGAAGGACGATCGCCGCCCATTGCCGCGCTGCGCATACATCATCACGCAATCGGCGGTCAGCGGATCGCGCTTCCATTTGTACCACAGGCCCACGCGCCGCCCGGTGACATAGGGCGAATCGCGCCGCTTCAGCATCACGCCCTCGATCGCCGCATCGCGCGCGCCGGCGCGGATGCCCTCCAGCGCGGTGAAATCCTCCGCCTCGATCAACGCGGAAACATCGAACCGCTCCGGGTTCAGCCGGCTGGCGAAATCCTCCAGCCGCCCGCGCCGCTCGTGCCAGGGCAGCGCGCGCAGATCCTCCTCCCCGTCGAGCAGGATATCGTACAGCCGCACGAACGCCGGCGCTTCCTCCAGCATCTTGGCGGAGACGACCTTGCGCCCCAGCCGCTGCTGCAACGCGTTGAAGCTCGCCGCCCCGCCGCCTTCCTCATCACCCTTGCCGCCCAGTGCGGCGCCCAGTGCGATCCCCTGCGCCTCGCCCTTCACCAGCAATTCGCCGTCCACCGCGCCCGCCTCGGCAAAGGCGCTGGCGACATCGGGAAAGGCGCGGGTCACGTCATCGCCGGTGCGGCTGTACAGCCGCGTCTCGCCTGCGACATGGACGATCTGGACCCGGATGCCGTCCCATTTCCACTCCGCGGCATAATCGGAAAGGTCGACGCGCAGGTCTTCCAGCGGGTGCGCCAGCATGAACGGGCGAAACACCGGCACATTGGCCGGCGTCGGCTGCGCGCCGCGTCCCTCGGCCCAGGCGAACAGGCTTTCGTAGGGCGGGTCGATCCCGTGCCACACCTCCTCGACCGCATCGACGTCGATCGCGAAGGCATCGGCCAGCGCCTGCTTGGCCAGCCGCGCTGACACCCCGACGCGAAGCGCGCCCGTCGCCATCTTCAGCAGCGCGAAACGCTCCTCGGCGTTCAGCTGGTCCAGCATCTGCGCCAGCGCCGCCGGTGCCTGCCCGCGCGGCAGCGTCAGCAACCGTTCGACCACCGCGCCGACCGACAGCGCTTCAGCCGCCATCGGCGTCTCCGGCGTCGGCCACAGCAGCGCCACCGTCTCCGCCGAATCGCCGACATAATCGCGGCTCATCCGGTACAGCACCGGATCGACCCGCTCCTCGATCAGCGCGCGGATCACCGCCGGCTTGACCCCCGGGATGTCGAGGTCGCCGGTCAGCGCGGCCATCGCCCAGCCCCGGTCGGGATCGGGCGTGGTCTTCAGATAATCGCCGATCAGCCTCAGCTTTGCCGTGCGCGACCGGGTGTAGATGAGCGAATCGAGAAGCTGCGCAAAGGCGTGCATGGCCGCTCCAACGCACGGCATCGGCGAACCGCTCCGGCGATGGCCTCGGCGGCGCACTGGCGCTAGCGACACCGGCATGATCCGCAGGCATCCCATCATCGTCGCGCTCCTTCTCCTCCTCGTCGCAGCCGGCGGCGTGCTGGCCGTCCTCGGCTGGCAGGAGGCGCATCGCGATCCGGTGATCCGCCCCGGCTCGATCGCGCTGTCGGGCTGGCCCGCCGGCCACCCGCCGCTCACCATTGCCCTCGCCAGCGATATCCACATCGGCGGCGGCGCGATGGACGGCGACCGCCTCGCCCGCATCGTGGCGCAGATCAACGCCGCCGCCCCCGACCTGATCGTCCTCGCCGGCGACTTCATCGACGGGCATGACGCTGAGACCGCGCGCGACAATGCGCCCGTTCTGACCCAGGCGCTGCGCGGGCTGCGCGCGCCGCTCGGCACGATCGCAGTGCTGGGCAACCACGATCATGACAGCGATCCCGCCAGGATCGCCGCCGCGCTTGCCGCGGCAAACATCGCGGTGCTCGACAATGCCGCCACGCAGCGCGGCCCGCTGGCGATCGGCGTGGTGGGCGACGCCTATAGCGGCAACGACGATCTGCCGGTGACGCTGCGCGCGCTCGCCCGCCTCTCCGGCCCACGGCTGCTCGTCACGCATTCGCCCGATATCGCGCCGGACATGCCGGCCGACATATCGCTGCTGCTCGCCGGGCACACCCATTGCGGCCAGGTCGTGCTACCGCTCGTCGGCGCGCTGTGGGTCCCCTCGCGCTTCGGCGATCGCTACCGCTGCGGCATCATCCGCGAGGGCGCGCGCAACGTCGTCACCAGCGCCGGGCTCGGCACCAGCCTACTGCCGCTCCGCTACCGCGCCCCGCCGGACGTGTGGCTGCTTCGGCTCGGCGCGAATTGACGATCCATATACGGTTCATATACGCACGGCTCATCACTTTGGAGCGGCCGGCATGGGAATTGTGAAGATCGACGACGCCCTGCACGAGGATGTCCGCCGCGCCAGCGCGGTGATGTGCCGCTCGATCAACGCCCAGGCGGAATTCTGGATGAAGATCGGCATGTTGGCCGAAACCAATCCCACGCTGACCTTCCACGAGATCATCAAGACGCAGCTCGCGGCCGTTCCCGCCGATCTGCCGCGCCTCTCGGTCGCCTGAAAGCCTCCCATGACGAAGAATGGCCTGATCAAGACCCTGGACGAACTGGCGCTGATGCGCATCTCCGGCCGGCTGCTCGCCAGCGTGTTCGAAATGCTTGATCGCCAGGATCTCGCCGGCATGTCGACGCTCGCGGTCAACGATCTCGTCGAACATTTCATCACCGTCGATCTCGCCGCGCGTCCCGCCAGCAAGGGGCAATACGGCTATGGCTATGTGCTGAACTGCTCGCGCAACGAAGTCGTCTGCCACGGCGTGCCGAGCGCTGACGAGATCATCCGCGACGGCGACATCATCAACCTCGACATCACGCTGGAAAAGAACGGCTTCATCGCCGATTCCAGCAAGACCTATATGGTCGGCACCGTCTCTCCCCAGGCGCGCCGGCTGGTGCGTGTCGCGCAGGAGGCGATGTGGCAGGGTATCCGGCAGGTACGGCCCGATGCGCACATCGGCGACATCGGCTTTGCGATCGAACGCCATGCCAAGAAGAACGGCTATTCGGTCGTGCGCGACTATTGCGGCCACGGCATCGGGCGGGAAATGCATGAGGAGCCGCAGGTGCTGAATTTCGGCAAGCCCGGCTCAGGCCCCCCGATCCGGCCCGGCATGGTCTTCACCGTCGAACCGATGATCAATCAGGGCAGCCGAAAGGTCGCGACGCTCGACGATGAATGGACCGTCGTGACGGCCGACGGCAAGCTGTCGGCGCAATTCGAACACACGGTGGCGGTCACGGAAAACGGGGTCGAGATACTGACCCTGCGCGGCGACGAGCAGCCGTCGCTGGGCAAGAACTGAAGCAACGCGCCCTACGCACCGGCGCGGGGAGGACGCTTCCGCCCCGCGCCGGCGCCCGTCAGGCTAATCGATCGCATCCTTGATCGCGCGTCCCGTCATCAGCGCCAGCACCAGCAGCACGACGAAGATCGCAATCGCGATGAAGAACAGCACCTTGGCGATGCCGACGAAGGCGCCGCCGATCCCGCCAAAGCCCAACGCGCCGAGCACGAGGCCCGCGACAAGGAAGATCAGCGCCCATTTAAGCATCGCGGCTTATCCCCGACCCTTGCGGCTGGCCTCGAACAGGAACCAAGCGCGCTCCTCGGCCTGATCAGTCCATTCGTCGACGATGCCGCTGGTAGCATTGTCCTTCGCTTCCTCTGCCGCTTCCTTGACGGCGCGGAAGCTCTCGACCAGCTTCAGATTGTCGTCGCGCAGCTCGGCCAGCATCTCGTCCGCCGGCACGAAATCGCGATCATTGTCGGAAATCGTCTGGCGGCGCGAAATGTCGCCGATCGAGCGCAGCGTGACGTTGCCCGTCTTGCGCACGCGCTCAGCGATCGCGTCAGTCACGCCCAGGATCTGGGCCGCCTGGTCGTCGAGCATCAGGTGATAGTCGCGGAAATGCGGCCCCGACACATGCCAGTGGAAATTCTTGGTCTTCAGGTACAGCGCATAGCAATCTGCCAGCGACGAATTGAGCGCGTCCGCCACCGTGCGCGTGTCGTTGCGCGGCAGGTCGGAGGGGGTTTTCAGGTCAGGCGCGATGTCGGCCACGGTACATACCTCCACAAAGCTGGGATTTCGTTGCGACAACGGCCTGATCGCCGAATCTATCCCTCCCCGTGAAATCCCGGACAGCCGTGTGCGCTACAGCAGCCGCACCGCATTCAGCCCGGCGATCACCCCCGTCACGACCAGCACCAACGCCGAGGCGATGCGGATCGCCGGCTGCGGCAGCGCCAGCCAGCGCCGCTCGCCGATCACCGCCGCTGGCGCCACCACCGCCAGCGCGCCCAGCGTGCCACCGACCGCCGCCAGCCACGGCAGCTCGCTCCGCGCCGCCAGCCCCAGCACGATGAACTGCATCCGGTCACCCACGATCATGATCGCCAGCCCCAGCACGCTGGTCGCCACCGCCCCCAGCCGCCAGCCGCTCAGCCGGTCGGGCGTGCGCGATCGCAGCGTCGTGCTCAGCCCCGCCAGCACCAGCGCAAGCGCCAGCAGCAACTGGCGCGCCTCCGGCGTCAGCAGCGGCGTGATCCACGATGCCGCGACAACCCCCAGCGCATAATTGCCCGCCAGCGCCACCCCCGCGGCGGCAATCACCAGCGCAGGCGATCGGAAACGGTCAGCCAGGATCGCCGCCAGCCACGGCGTCTTGTCCCCCGCCTGGCAGATCGCGCCCAGGACCAGCGCGGCCATCAGCGCATCCACGTTCGTCGTCCCTCGTCTGCCGTCCGATTCGCCACGCGCGCCTTGTGGTGCATGCCCGCGGGCCATTCCATGGTCGCATTCACCGTGGCAGATAGGGGTTGAAGAGGGCGTTAAGCCACGCCGCTGCTTGACTTCGCCCGCCCCATCGGCCATTGCGCCGACCGTTGGAAGCGGCGCGCCCACGCTCGCCGCTCCTTTTTTGTTTGCTACAGAACAGGATTCGCGGGTCATGGCCAAGCCGACCACCGTCAAGATCAAGCTCGTCAGCTCGGCCGATACCGGCTTCTTCTACGTCACCAAGAAGAATCCGCGGACCAAGACCGAGAAGCTCAGCTTCAACAAGTACGATCCCGTCGTGCGCAAGCACGTCGAGTTCAAGGAAGCGAAGATCAAGTAAGTCGCGATTCGTCATGCTCCCGGTGGGCATGACGTCAATCGATCGATTGGCCGGCGGCACGCCCGATTGATGGGCGCCGCCGGATGGCATCCCGCTTGCGGGGACCGCCCAGGCGCTGTCACATCAGGGCCTATCCGGCAGCCGCACCTATTTCGCGGCCGGCTTGCCACAGCTCACCGGACCGCCGCCAGCGGAGCGTACGGTGCAGGTGGCATCACCCGCGACGGTGACCTTCCCCAGCCCGGTATTCGTCACCGATGCGGTATAGCGCGCCTGTGCGCGTGTTTCCCCCGGCCCGGTCAGCAGAACGGTCAGGTCCTTCGTGAGCAGCCCGGACGCGTCGATCGTCCCCGGACCATCGGTGATCAGCCGCGCCCGGTTCGCCTGCCCGCCAGCCGTGATCGTCCCGGCACCGACCAGCGACGCGGCCAGCTGATCCGCGTCCACCCGCGCAGCAGCAACCCGCCCCGACCCGGCGAGCGACAGCTCCACGCGCTGCCCCGCCATGCGGTTGACCGTCACATTCGCGCCCGCACTCACCGCCAGCGAATTCAGCCGCGGCGTGCGCAGCACGATGACGGGGGGCGCGGCATTGTCAGCGCGAAACGTCTCGCCCCATCCGCCAGTACCCAGCCGAACTGACAGGGTCCCGCCATTCACCGCCACGGCGATCCGCTCGATCAGCTGGCGCTCGCCGCTGGCTGTGGCGCCGGGCGACGCGCCGGCCTCGATCCGCACCTCGAACGGCCCGTCGACCCGCACCCGCTCGAAACTGCCGACCGAAAACACCCGCTCCGCCGCCAGGGCGGGTAAGGGGGCCAGCAACAGCGGAAGAGCGAGCGCGCCTGTTCTCATGCGATGAGGTGGCACCAACTCACCGCTGGCTGCAAGCGCTCATCCGCCGCAGCGCACGTCCCCCGTGCCCATCTTGCTCACCTTGCAGCGCGCCTTGGGCCCCAGATCGACATCGCCCGTGCCCATGATCGACACACTGGCATCGCCATCGATCAGCGCCTGGACATTGCCCGTCCCGGCGATCTTCACCGATGCCCGCGATCCGCGCAGATCCTTGCCGTCGACGTCGCCCGCACCGGCGATCGACACGTCGATTTCTTGCGCCTGCCCCGCGGCGGTGACCGTGCCCGACCCGGCGATCGACAGCTTCAGCGCGTCCACCGTCACCCGGTTCAGGCCCAGCGATCCCGCGCCGGCGATGTCGCCCGTGAAGGCGGCGCCGTCGACGCGGTCGATCGCCACGTCGCCCGCCCCGGCGAGCCGCGCGGCCTCGATCCGCGGCATGGTGACAAAGACCTTGGCCGACCCGGAGCTCCAGCCGATGCCGCCCGTCGTCTTTCGGGAGATCCGCAGCCGGTTGCCCTCGCGGACGATCTTCAGACGGTCCAGCGCGTCGGGATCACCCTCCGCGTGCACCGAAAAGCCGGCACCGACCCGGACGTCGACGTCGTCAGGCCCACGCTGATCGATCTGCGTGAAATCCGTCACGGCATAGGTGCGGCTGGATCCTTCACCCTGCCCGCGCACCCCCGGCGTGTCATCGTCGCCCGACAAAGTGCCACCACAGGCAGCGGTCGGGATCAGCGCGCCGATCACCAGCCAGCGCATGATCGATCGCCCGCGCGAACGATTGCGCTTCGATTCCGACGCCTCATTGCTGTGATCAACTCGGTTCGACGAAAAAAGTAGATCAGATTGCATCATATCAGCCTGCCCGGTGTATTTGCTAGATAATACACCAGGCAGGAACGAACGCAACGGTCGTTTCACATGCGAAAAGGGCGGCCTTCCGTCGGGAAGACCGCCCTTTTTCGAAAACCGGCCGCAACCGCGGTCGGTCTGGCTGGATCAGGCCGGAACCTTGTCCTTGTTGTAGATCGCGGCTGCATCGCGGAGGATCTCGAGGATCTTCTCCTGCGCCGCCGGCTCGTCGATCTGCTCCATCGCGGCCAGTTCGCGCGCCAGACGGCTGCACGCACCTTCGAAGATCTGCCGCTCGGAATAGCTCTGCTCGGGCTGATCGTCGGCACGGAACAGGTCGCGGACCACTTCGGCGATCGACACTAGGTCGCCCGAGTTGATCTTCGCTTCATATTCCTGGGCGCGGCGCGACCACATGGTCCGCTTGACCTTGGGCTTGCCCTTCAGCGTCTCCATCGCCTCGCGCATCGTCTTGTCGGACGACAGCTTGCGCATGCCTACGCTTTCCGCCTTGTTGGTCGGAACGCGCAGCGTCATCTTTTCCTTCTCGAAGCGCAGCACGTAGAGCTCGAGCTGCATGCCGGCAATTTCTTGTTTCTGCAGCTCGATTACGCGGCCCACGCCATGCTTGGGATAAACGACATAATCACCGACATCGAAATGCAGCGCCTTGGCAGCCATAGGATCCGGATCCTCCGGGTTGAATCACGCCGAGGCAGAGCTTTGTGCGGACAACCGCCCGTCTGAGCCCGTGCACCATTGACGTGAAGGGTTAGCGACTCCAGCGGACGCGCGAAAACAATGCGCCCGTCACGGACTCATATAGCAGCGTTGCAACAATATTACCAGAGTCGATCGGGCAGCATGGCTGGCATTTCGCCACCATCCCACGATCGACGAGGAACGGGCCGCGGCGATATCCGGGATTTCACCTAGGCTGTCGCTCGCGGCCGCGGCCGCCGTCAGGCGACCAGATCGGCCGTCGGGGATCAGTCGCCCGCGCCAGGCTCGGGCGAGAAATACTTGTCGTACTTGCCCTCGGCGCCCTTGAACTCGTCGGCATCCGGCGGCGTCTGGTCTTCCTTGCGCGTGACATTGGGCCATTGCGCGGAGAAGGTCGCGTTCAGCTCCAGCCACTGCTCCAGCCCGCTCTCGGTATCGGGCAGGATCGCTTCCGCCGGGCATTCCGGCTCGCACACGCCGCAATCGATGCATTCGCTCGGATTGATGACGAGCATGTTCTCGCCCTCATAGAAGCAATCGACCGGACACACCTCCACGCAATCCATGTACTTGCAACGGATGCATGCGTCGGTGACGACATAGGTCATGGCCGGTTCAACTCCTCCATCGATCAGCAGATCGGGCGCCGCTGCTATGCGCGCTGTCGGCCAGCGTCAATCGTCGTCGCACTTGGGCGGTGCGTTCTCGATCTTTACACCCAGCTCGCGGTAACAGGCCTGCGCCTCTGCTGCTGGCCCGCGACGTAAGGGCAAAGCCTCGATCTGCAAGACGCGAACGCTGCCTGCCTTCACGAATGTCAGCACATTGCCGACCCGCACCGGGGCATGCGCCCGGTCGATCACGCGGCCGTCGATGCGTAGCCGCCCCTGGGCCGCCATGTCCTGCGCGATCTCCCGCGTCTTGGCCAGGCGAACGAACCAAAGGTAACGGTCCAGCCGCATCGTGGCCTCGCCACCCGGCGGGTTAGCCAAGGTTCAGGTCCGACAGCACGGCGAATGCATTGTCGCTGCGCGGGCGCACCGCGCGGGCCGGCGGCCGGCCACGCCATGTCCAGCGCCCCTCGGACAGGGCACGAAAGCCCAACTCGGTCAGCAGCCGCGCGATGGTTGCGGGCTCCAACCCCATCGACGTGGCGAGCGCCGGGTCGGGCGTGAACGCGCCCCTCCCCTTGCGCCCTTCATGTGCCGACCTCGCGATCCGCTCGACCAGGTCGATGCGCACCGCCTGCTTTCCCAATGGGCGGAAACCGGTCGACAGAACCGCGCCGGGCGCGCCCCGCATCAGCACGGTCGCCCCGCCCGGCGGGGTGCCCGTCAGCGGCTGCCCCGCGGCGTGAAGCAGCGCGGCGCGCCAGGGAAGCGCGCGCGGCTTCATCATTCGCGGGTCGAACAGGTCCAGCGCGCCGATCGTCACGCCCGCCTTGCGCAGCCGCTGCCGCTCATCCGGGGTAAGCGCCTCCACCGCCGGGCGGATCGGCAGGCGCTGGGTGATGCCGGCGCCGGTCTCGATCGCCCGCGCCACGCTGCGCAGCGCGCCTGTCGCGGCCGCATCACCCGCCATTTCGGCCAGGCGCGCGATCACCGGCAGATGCGCGGCAATCGCATCCTCCACCCATCGCTGGACGCGGGCCGACGCCGCCTTGCGCAGCGGCGCGGCAAGGCAGTTCAGCGCCTCGTCCAGCACGATGGCGGGGCGGGCGAGCGATCGCCCGCGCGCCAGCCGCGCGACCTCATGCCCCTGCCAGCTGATCGTGCCCTTGGGGCCCAACGCAAAGGCGTCGTCCGCAGCACCGATCAGCGCCGCCCCACGCGCATCGCGCTCCTTGGAAAGCTGCTTCTCCGCCGTCGACAGCAACAACCTCTTGTCCGCCGCCCGTGCCTCGGGCGCGACGACGAAGCGGAAACCGTCGAGGCGGCCGATCGAATGGGTGTCGATCGTCACCTCGCCCTCGGCGCCGATTTCGATCGGCAACGCGCCGGCGCCTGCGCCGATCTGCTTCAGCAGCACGCTGGTCCGCTTGTCGACGAAGCGCTGCGTCAGGCTGGCATGCAGCGCGTCCGACAGCCGCTCCTCCACGGCGCTCGTCCGCGCCGCCCAATGGTCGGGATCGGCCAGCCACCCCTTGCGCTGCGCAATATAGGCCCAGGTGCGGATCGCGGAGACGCGCCCGGCGATCGTCTCGACGTCACCATCGAGCCGGTCGAGCCGCGCGACCTCGTCGGCAAACCATTGGTGCGGCAGAAAGCCGGTCGACAGGTGATCGAAGATCCGCGTCACGAAACGGGCATGCGGCTCGACACCCAGCTTCTGGAAATCCGGGATGCCGCACACCGCCCACAGCCGCTCCACCTGCCCGCGCGCCTGCGCCCGGATTTTGGGGTCGGCCGAAAGTCTCCGTAGAACGGCCAGGTCGACCGCCTCCGGGGCCGCACGCAGCCGCTCGTGATCCGGCGGCTCCGACAGCGAGGCCAGCAAATCGTCCACGCTGCGAAGGTCGGGGCGACCGTTGCGCCAGTACAGCCAGTCGAGCGCGGGGAAGCGATGCTCCTCGATCGCCAGCACTTCCTCGGGCAGGAACCCGTCCGGCCCCTCCTCGGTCACCGCGCCAAAGGTGCCGTCCCGCTGGTGCCGCCCGGCGCGCCCCGCGATCTGCGCCATCTCCGCCACCGTCAGCCGCCGCCGCCGCTTTCCGTCGAACTTGTGCAGCCCGGCGAAGGCGACATGCGCGACATCCATGTTCAGCCCCATGCCGATGGCGTCGGTCGCAACCAGGTAATCGACCTCGCCGGCCTGGAACATCGCCACCTGCGCGTTGCGGGTGCGCGGGGACAGCGCCCCCATCACCACTGCCGCCCCGCCACGCAGCCGCCGCAGCATTTCCGCGACGGCATAGACTTCCTCGGCGCTGAACGCGACGATCGCGGAGCGGCGCGGCAGCCGGCTGATCTTCTTCGCGCCGGCATAGGAAAGGTCGGAAAAGCGCGGCCGCTCGACGATTTCCGCGCGTGGGATCAGCGACCGGACCACCGGCTTCAGCGCCGCCGATCCCAGGATCATCGTCTCCTCGCGCCCGCGGGCATGAAGCAACCGGTCGGTGAACACATGGCCGCGCTCAGCGTCCGCCCCCAACTGCGCCTCGTCCAGCGCCACAAACGCGACGTCGCGGTCGACCGGCATGCTCTCGGCCGTGCACAGGAACCAGCGGGCGTCCTTGGGAACGATCCGCTCCTCACCGGTGATCAGCGCGACGCGTTCCGGCCCCTTCATCGCGACGACGCGGTCATACACCTCGCGCGCCAGCAGCCGCAGCGGAAAGCCGATCATGCCGCTGGAATGCGCCACCATCCGCTCGACCGCGAGGTGTGTCTTGCCGGTGTTCGTCGGCCCGAGAACCGCTGTTACGCGGAGGTTGTCGTGGGAGGACATGGTCCCGGCAACATCGGGCGCAAGCACCTCTGAATCAACCATTCCGTTTCGTCGCGTTCAAGGAACGGGCCGGCGCAGCAGCGACTCGCCTGATCCCGGGTTAATTTGACTTTAGGACCTTGCCCCCACAACGCCTTGGCCTGCGCCGGGGGTGGCCGGCGACATCATGTGCTTGGGGGCGCCTTTCTCCTCGTGTTCTTGCGTGAGCAGCCTGGACTGGAACTGGCCGGCGCCGCAGGCGCCCGTCGCTTCGGACGTGCGACCGCGCCCGTGCGCACGATCCCCTGGCCGGACCGCATTCGTCACACGCTGCATCAGACCGACTGGGCACCTGACCTTGGCGCGCGCATCGGCAGCCGGGAATGGTGGCGCGGGCTGGCCACCTGCGGCAGCCTCATCGCCGCCGCGCTGCTGACGGCGCCGGGCATCCGCCCCGTGCCAGGCACCATCACCAGCCAGATGATCGGCGCGGAGCGCGAAGAGGCCCGCACGCTGTCGATCGCCCCGCTCGGCCTCGGCGCCTCCAGCGGGCGACGCATGGCCGCCAACGATCTCGTTCGCCCCCTGTCGGAAACGCCCGAGCGTCCAACGATCGAGCTATCGGCGTCGATCAGCAACGGCGACAGCTTCGGCGCGGCCTTGCAGCGCGCCGGGGTCGGCCGCGCCGATGCCGCCCGCGCCGCAGCACTCGTCGCCAGTGAGGTCGGGCTGAAGGATCTGAAGCCCGGCACCGTTCTGGACCTGACGCTCGGCCGCCGGCACGACCGGCGCACCGCGCGCCCGCTGGAAAAGCTCGCCTTCCGCGCCCGCTTCGATCTCAACCTCGAGCTGCATCGCCAGGCAGAGGGGCTGACGCTGGAGCGGCATCCGATCGCGATCGACAACACGCCGCTGCGCATCAAGGGCCAGGTCGGCTCCAGCCTCTACCGCTCGGCGCGCGCCGCCGGCGCCCCGGCCAAGCTGGTCGAGGCCTATATCAAGGCGATCGCCGCGCGCACCTCGGTCGGCGCGATCCCCGCCAGCGCCACGTTCGACATCATTGCCGATCACGCCCGCGCGGCGACGGGCGAGGTCCAGGTCGGCCAGCTGCAATATGCCGGCCTCGATCAGGGCCGAAAGAAGCTTCAGCTCGTCCGCTGGGAAGATGGCGACGGCAATGGCGGACAATTCTGGGACGCCAGCGGCCAGGTGAAGCGTCAGGGCTTCATGGGCATGCCGGTCTCCGGCCGGATCTCCTCCACGTTCGGGATGCGGCGCCACCCGCTGCTGGGCTTCCTGCGGATGCACAAGGGCCTTGACCTTGCGGCCCCGCACGGCACGCCGATCTATGCCCCGGTCGCAGGCCGCGTGGTCATGGCGGCGCGCAATCGCGGCTACGGCAATTTCATCAAGCTGGATCACTCCAGCGGCATCTCGAGCGGCTATGGCCACCTCAGCCGCTTTGCCGTGCGCGCAGGCCAGCAAGTGTCGCGCGGCCAGATCATCGGCTATGTTGGGTCGACCGGCATGTCGACCGGCCCGCACCTTCATTGGGAGGTGTGGAAGAACGGCAAGAACGTCAATCCGCGTTCCATTTCGCTCTCCAGCGTCGCCACGCTTTCGGGTGAAAAGCTGCGCGCCTTCAAGAAGAAGACCGCACACCTCCTGTCGGCACCCATCGCAAACTAATTGATTATCGCTGACCTGCACTGCCGCCCGCTGCCTTTCACTTGACCGAAAAGCGGCCTAACGCGCGATCATCATGGAGATCGCCGCCAATCCTCCGCTGACCGAGACTCGCCCCGCCAGCGATCGTGCGGAAATGTCGGCGCTGGTCCGGCTTGCCGGGCCGCTGGTCGGTGCGAACCTTCTGCAGATGGCGGTCAGCGCGGTCGACGTGATCTTCGTCGCACGTCTCGGCACCCTCGATCTCGCCGCCGCCACCCTTGGCGTCTTTCTCTTCAACCTGTGCATGTACGCGCTGATCGGCCTGACCAGCGCCGCCGCGCCCCTGATCGCGGCCGAACTCGGCCGTCGCCGCCACGCGGTGCGTGAGGTGCGGCGCAGCGTGCGCATGGCGTTCTGGGTCGGTGCCGCCGGCTGCGTGCCCGTCATCCTCCTCCTCGCCCATGGTGAAACGGTGCTGCTGCTGTTCGGCCAGGATCCAGAGGTGTCGCGTCGCGCCGGCAGCTTCCTCGACATCATCCTGCTGGCCATTCCCGCCGGCGTCGCCGCTGGCGTGATGCGCACCGCTGCCGCCGCGCTCGGCCGGCCCGGCTGGGCCTTTGTGGTCACCGGGCTGGCGCTTGGCGTCAGCATCCTGGCCAATTGGATGCTGGTGTTCGGCAACCTCGGCGCGCCGGCGCTTGGCCTCGAAGGATCTGCCTGGGCCAGCGTCATCAGCCTTGTCGCGATGGCGCTGGCCTATGTCGCCATCCTTTTCTTCGACCCGCGGCTGCGGCGCTATCGCCTGTTCGGTCGCTGGTGGGTCACCGAATGGTCGCGCTTCCGCGAGATCGTCCGCCTTGGCGTACCGATCATGCTGACCTGGACCTTTGAAGGCGCGCTGTTCGGCGGGGCGGCGATCCTGATGGGCCTGATCGGCGTCGATTCCGTCGCGGCCCATGCGGTCGCGCTGAACATCGCCGCGATCGCGTTCCAGGTACCGTTCGGCATCGCGCAGGCCGCGACCATTCGCGTCGGCATGGCCTATGGCGCGGCAGACGCCGCATGGATCGCGCGTGCCGGCCGCGTCGCGCTCATTCTTGGCATCGGCTTCATGGGCCTTACCGCGGCGGCAATCTGGCTCACCCCCCGGCTGTTCGTCAGCGCCTATATCGACGTCGACGCGCCGCAGAACGCGGCGGTGGTCGCGCTGGCGGTGAAGTTCCTGGCGGTGGCCGCCATGTTCCAGCTGGTCGACGGCGCGCAGGCCGTGGCCGCCGGCGTGCTGCGCGGGCTGCAGGATACGCGCGTGCCGATGATCATCGCGCTGTTCGGCTATTGGGTGATCGGCTTCGGCACCTCAGGGCTGCTGGGCTTCTACTTCGGCCTGGCGGGCGTCGGCGTGTGGCTTGGCCTGGCCGTCGGGTTGCTCGTCGTTTCGATCCTCCTGATGTGGCGCTGGCACGCCCGCGCACGCCTTGGCCTGCTGCCACGCACGGTCTGACGGATAGTTCCAAAAAATTGTGATCGGCCCCGTTGACGGTGCCTGGGCTCGTCCACATATCCCCCCGGCTGGCACTCGCATCAGGGGAGTGCCAACGAACTGTCATACTCCGCTCAAAGAGAGGGAATCCGCATGAACTTCCGTCCGCTGCACGACCGCGTGCTCGTGCGCCGCGTCGAGGCCGAGGAAAAGACCGCTGGCGGCATCATCATTCCGGACACCGCCAAGGAAAAGCCGCAGGAGGGCGAAGTCGTCGCCGCCGGTGCTGGCGCCAAGGCCGAGGATGGCAAGGTTACCCCGCTCGACGTCAAGGCCGGTGATCGCGTCCTGTTCGGCAAGTGGTCGGGCACCGAGGTCCGCGTCAACGGCGAAGACCTGCTGATCATGAAGGAATCGGACATCCTCGGCATCATCGCCTGAGCGATCGTTCGTACCTGCACTTCTCTCAACATTCGTTCATTTGAAAGGGTAGCCACATGGCAGCCAAGGACGTGAAATTCGGCCGCGACGCACGCGAGCGCATCCTCAAGGGTGTCGACATCCTCGCCGACGCGGTGAAGGTGACGCTCGGCCCGAAGGGTCGCAACGTCGTTATCGACAAGAGCTTCGGCGCGCCCCGCATCACCAAGGACGGTGTGTCGGTCGCCAAGGAAATCGAGCTCAAGGACAAGTTCGAGAACATGGGCGCCCAGATGGTGCGCGAAGTGGCCTCGAAGACCAACGACATCGCCGGTGACGGCACCACCACCGCGACCGTTCTCGCCCAGGCGATCGTCCGCGAGGGCATGAAGTCGGTTGCAGCCGGCATGAACCCGATGGACCTGAAGCGCGGCATCGACCTCGCCGTCCACAAGGTCGTCGACGACATCAAGGCGCGCTCCAAGCCCGTCTCGGGTTCGCAGGAAGTTGCCCAGGTCGGCATCATCTCCGCGAACGGCGACCGTGAAGTCGGCGAGAAGATCGCCGAGGCCATGGAGAAGGTCGGCAAGGAAGGCGTGATCACCGTCGAAGAGGCGAAGGGTCTCGAATTCGAGCTCGACGTCGTCGAGGGTATGCAGTTCGACCGCGGCTATCTGTCGCCGTACTTCATCACCAACCCGGAAAAGATGCAGGTCGAACTGAACGACCCGTACATCCTGATCCACGAGAAGAAGCTGTCGAACCTGCAGTCGATGCTTCCGATCCTCGAGGCGGTTGTGCAGTCGGGCCGTCCGCTCCTCATCATCGCCGAGGACATCGAGGGCGAGGCTCTGGCCACGCTCGTCGTCAACAAGCTGCGCGGCGGCCTGAAGGTCGCAGCGGTCAAGGCACCGGGCTTCGGCGATCGTCGCAAGGCGATGCTCGAGGATATCGCGATCCTCACCAAGGGCGAAGTCGTCTCCGAGGATCTCGGCATCAAGCTCGAGACCGTCACGCTCGGCATGCTCGGCACCGCCAAGCGCGTCACGATCGACAAGGACAACACCACCATCGTCGATGGCGCCGGTGATGCCGAAGCGATCAAGGGCCGCACCGAGGCGATCCGTCAGCAGATCGAAGTCACCACGTCCGACTACGACCGTGAGAAGCTCCAGGAGCGTCTCGCGAAGCTCGCTGGCGGCGTTGCCGTGATCAAGGTCGGCGGTGCGACCGAGGTCGAGGTGAAGGAGCGCAAGGACCGTGTTGACGACGCGCTGCACGCAACCCGCGCTGCCGTCGAAGAGGGCATCGTTCCGGGCGGCGGCACGGCGCTGCTGTACGCGACCAAGGCACTCGAAGGCCTGAAGGGCGACAATGACGATCAGACGCGCGGCGTCGACATCGTTCGCAAGTCGCTCACCGCGCTGGTGCGTCAGATCGCGCAGAACGCTGGCCAGGACGGCGCCGTCGTCTCGGGCAAGCTGCTCGACCAGAGCGACACCGCGTTCGGCTTCAACGCTGCGACCGACACCTACGAGAACCTGGTTGCGGCCGGCGTGATCGACCCGACCAAGGTCGTTCGTACCGCGCTTCAGAACGCCGCATCGGTGGCGGGTCTCCTCATCACCACCGAGGCGACCGTTTCCGAGCTGCCGGAAGACAAGCCCGCAATGCCGGCAATGCCGGGCGGCGGCATGGGCGGCATGGACTTCTGATTTCGGACCGGGGCGGCACCCGCCGCCCCGGGCACGACATCGGATCCGCAGCGGCCCCGCCGCTGCCACCCGACCAAAAAGAAAGGGCCGGAGCGCACCAGCGTCCCGGCCCTTTTCTTATCCGCACCCCTGCGAGCGGCAGGTTCCTCAGGCCTGCTCCCGCTCCGCCAGCAACTGCGTCGCCTTCTTCGATCGCAGCGCCACCACCAGCACCCCCGCCAGCGCGAGCATCGCCCCGGCGATCATCCGCATGTCCAGCTTGTCCCCGGTCAGCGCGACTCCGAAGGCAATGGTGAACAGCGGCGTCATCAGCGTCAGCGGCGCCAGCAAATTGGCTTCATAACGGCGGATCAGCCCGTAATAGCTGGTGTGTCCCAGCACCGACACGACCAACGCGGCAAACAGCACCGCGCCGACGAACGGCCAGCCGACCGCAACGGCGCTCGTCCATTGCCCCTCCTCGAACACGGCTGACGCCACCGCCAGCGGCAGGAAGGAAACCAGCCCCACCCACGCCTGGAAGCGCAGCGGCGCCACGTCCTCCACCTGCTTCATCAGCACCGCGCCCAGCGATCCGGTGAACGCCGCGCCGACGACGAACCACAGCCCGGCGGAGAGATCGATCCCATCGGGATTCCACACCACCAGCAGCACGCCGGCCAGCGTCAGCGCGATGCCCAGCCCGCGGCGCCAGTGGATTCGCTCACCCAGCATCACGATCGACAGCAATGTCGTGAACGGCACGCCGATCTGGATCACCACCGCTGCGGCACTTGGCGACGCGGTCTGCAGCCCGATGAACAGCAAAGCGAAGTTGCCCGCCCCCATCAGGATCCCGATCACCACGATCCGCCAGCGCGGCCGCGGCATCGGCAGCAGCCATGGCAGGGTCGCCGCGATCACCACCAGGAAGCGGATCGCCGCAAAGAACAAGGGCGGTACCGCCCAATTCCCGACCACGATCTTGCTCAATACATTGCTGTATCCCCAGACCAGACAGATGAGGACGAGGAGCAGGAAATCGCGGATCTTCATGTCGCCCCCGTGGCAGAGGCACGCGGCGGACGCCAGACAGCCCAGCTTTTGCGTGCAATACCTCCAGCCATCATAACTATGCCCGCGCGGCCATTGCGCGCTTGGCGCATCGCCCCCGGCCCCCTATCTGCCGCCCTCATGGCAGCCCCTATTCTCGCGTACGAAGACCTTGGCCTCATCCAGGGCGCCGGCTGGTTGTTCCGCCACCTCAATTTCTATGTCGGGCCGCGTGATCGGCTGGCGCTGATAGGCCGCAACGGCGCCGGCAAGACGACGCTGCTGAAGCTCATCGCCGGCACGATCGACAGCGACGAGGGCCGCCGCACCATCGTGCCGGGCACCCGCGTCGTCCTGCTCGAACAGGATCCGAACCTCGCCGGCTTCGCCACGCTCGCCGACTACGTCCTGTCAGGCGACGACGCCCCTCAGCATTTCGAGGCGGATGCGATCGCCGACCAGCTCGGCATCGATCTCTCGCGCGAGGCCGCCACCGCCTCGGGCGGCGAGCGCCGCCGCGCCGCCATCGTCCGCGCGCTGGCGCAGGATCCCGACGTGCTGCTGCTCGACGAGCCGACCAACCATCTCGACATCGGCGCGATCGAATGGCTGGAGGAATGGCTGAACCGCTACCGCGGCGCCTTCGTCGTCATAAGCCACGACCGTACCTTCCTCACCCGCCTGACCAAGCAGACGCTGTGGCTCGATCGCGGCAATTTGCGCCGTGCCGAGGTCGGCTTCGGCGGCTTCGATGCCTGGACCGAACAGGTCTATGCCGAGGAGCAGCGCGCCGCCGAACGGCTCGACGCCCGCCTCAAGCTGGAGGAACATTGGCTGCTGCGCGGTGTCACCGGCCGCCGCCGCCGCAACCAGGGCCGCCTGACCAAATTGAAGGAAATGCGCGCCGCCCGCGCCGCGATGATCGGCCCGCAGGGCGCCGCCGCCCTCGCCATGGGGCATGATGACAACAAGACCAAGGTCGTCATCGACGCGGAGCACGTCACCAAGGAATATGACGGCCGCACGATCATCCGCGACTTCACCTTCCGGGTGACCCGCGGCGACCGGATCGGCATCGTCGGCCGCAACGGCGCGGGCAAGACCACGCTGCTGCGTCTCCTCACCGGAGAGCTCGCACCCGACAGCGGCACCGTTAAGCTCGCCAAGACGCTCGACGGCATCATCATCGATCAGCAGCGCAAGCTGATGGCGCCCGAGAAGACGGTGCGCGAGGTGCTGGCCGACGGCGGCGACTGGATCGACGTCCTCGGCACCAAGAAGCACATCCACGGCTATCTCAAGGAATTCCTGTTCGATCCGAGCCTCGCCGAGGCGAAGATCGCCTCGCTGTCGGGCGGCGAACGCTCGCGCCTGCTGCTCGCGCGCGAATTCGCCCGCCACTCGAACCTCCTCGTCCTTGACGAGCCGACCAACGATCTCGACCTCGAAACGCTCGATCTCTTGCAGGAGGTGATCGGCGACTATGACGGCACGGTGCTGATCGTCAGCCACGACCGCGACTTCCTCGATCGCACCGTCACGGTCACGCTCGGCCTCGACGGCTCGGGCAAGGTCGATATCGTCGCCGGCGGCTATGAGGATTGGGAGCGCCAGCGCGCCGTCCGTACCGAGCCCGCGCGCAAGGCCGCGGCGAAATCCGCGCCCGCACCGGCCGCCCCGCCGCCAGCCCGCACTAAGCTCAGCTACAAGGACCAGCGCGATTTCGATCAGCTGCCGGCGCGCATCGAGGCGCTCGATGCCGCGATCGCGCGCGACGAGGCGCTGCTCGCCGATCCCGCGCTCTACACCCGCGATCCCGCCCGCTTCGACGCGCTCATGAAGGCCATCGCCGCCGCCCGTGATGAAAAGGACGCGGCCGAGATGCGCTGGCTCGAACTCGCCGAGATGGTCGAGGGGCTGGCCTAGACCGACTTCCCCGCGCGCCCGGCAAGGTCGACCACATATTGCCAGGCGACGCGGCCCGACCGGCTGCCGCGTTTCGTCGCCCACAAAAGCGCATCCTGCGGCTCGAACGGCAGGTCGTAGCGCTCGGCATAGCTACGCACGATCTCGAGATAGAGCGGCTGGTCGACCACGTGAAAACCAAGGCTCAGGCCGAAGCGATCGGCCAGCGCCAGGTGATCGTCCACCGCATCACGCGGGTTGATGGCGCTTTCCTGTTCGTGGATGTCGCGCGGGATCAGGTGGCGCCGGTTTGACGTGACGACCAGCCGCGCATTTGCCGGCCGCGCCTCCGCCCCGCCCTCCAGCAACGATCGCAACGTGCGCGCATCCGCCGCGGCATCGAAGCCCAGATCGTCGAGGAACAGGACGAAGGCACGCGGCACGCCAGCGATCGCGTCGAACAGCTGCGGCAAGCTGTCGAGGCGGTCGGCCGCGACCTCGACGATCGCCAGCGCCCCGCCGGCGCCTTGCACCGCGCCAACCACCGATTTCACCAGTGCCGACTTGCCCGTGCCGCGCGCGCCCCACAGCAGCACGTCCTGCGCCGCATGGCCGGCCGCCAGTCGTTCCAGGTTCGTCAGCAGCGCATCCTTCTGCGCCTCCACCCCGTGCAGCAGGTCGAGCGACAGTGGCGCAAAGGCCCTTGCCGCCACCAGCACGTTCTGGCGCCACACATAGGCAGGATGCGCCAGCGGATCGGCACCGGCCGGCGGCGCGGGCGCCAACCGCTCCAGCGCAGCGGCAATGCGGGCAAGGTCGTCCATCTGCCCGCTGCTACGATCGCCGCGTTGGCGGCGCAATGCCGCGTCGCTCAGCCGCTGATCGCCCGCAGCAGCGCCTGCGCCGCGGCGCGCTGCGAAAAGCGGGCGTCTCCGAGCAGCTGCCGCAGCAGCCGCTGCGCCGCCGCCTTGTCGCCCGCCTCCGCCAGCACCTGCGCCTGATGCCAGCGGACCTCCGGCGCATCGGGTGCGAGCGCCACCGCCTTGGCCAACAATTGCCCCGCCCCCTCCAGGTCGCCGGTCTCGTACAGCGCCCAGCCATAGGCATCGGCAACGCCGGGATTCATCGGCAACAAGGCGTAGGCGCGCCGGGCAAAGGATAATCCGGTCCTTGGGTCGCCCGCCTCGGTATGGGCGCGCGCCAGTTGCGCCAGGACGAACGCGTCGCGTTGCGCGCCCGCACCGCGCAGCGTCTCCAGCGTGGCGACGGCCGACTCCCACTCACCGCTTGCCACCTGCAGGTTCGCCAGCAGGCGATAGGCCGGCAGCGCCTGCGGATTTTGCGACAGGTACAAGGTCAGCGCCGCCGCGCCGTCACGCAGCCGGCCGGTGCGCGCGGTCGCCTCCGACAGGCGGAGCAAGACCGGGCCGTCGAACCTCAGGTCAGCGGCCAGTCGGTACCGCTCCATTGCCGCCGCCCATTGGTTCGTCGCGGCGCGGGCGTCCCCCGCCAGCGATTGGGCGTCGGCCGCACCCGGCGACACATTGGCCACCGCCTCCGCCGCGCGCACTGCCGCGCCGGGGTCGCCCTCCTCCAGCAGGCTGCGCACATATGTCACCGCCAAGGCGGGGTCTTCAGGCTCGCGCGCCACCGCCGCCGCCGCCGCAGCCACCCCTGTATCGCTCGCGAACGGCGCCGGTTCGCCGATCGTCGGGCGGCTCGCACGATCCAGGTAGCGAGCGGCCCAGTCACGTTCCCCGTTCGCCTCGAAGGCTCTGGCGACCAGCATCAATGTGTAGCTGTCCGCATCCGCGCGCAGCGCCATCGGCCGCAGGATATCAAGCGCACCGCGCACGTCACCGGAACGCAACAACGAGGCGCCGAGCAGGCGCCGCGCGACAAGGTTCATCGGCTGCCGGCCGACGATCTCCCGAAAACTGACGACGGCCTGCTCATACGCACCATCGGCATACGCCAGCAGCCCCGCCAGCATGACCACCCCGGGCACCTCGACGCCGGCATCGCCGATCTTCGACAGCATGGCGCGCGCCAGGTCACGCTTGCCCGCCCGCGCGGCAAGCACCGCCTGCAGGTACAGGGCCGGGACGTTGCCGGGCCGCGCTGCCAGCGCCTTCCTGCTCGCCTCGAGCATGATGGCATAGCGCCCGGCGTCTCCGGCCGTGGCGGCATATTCGATCAGTGCCGGATAATAATAAGCGTCGGCCTCCAGCGCGCGGGCAAACCACGGCAGGGCCGCCACCAGACCATATCGGCTGCGGATCACTTGCCCGGCCGTCACGATCGCGCTCAGGTTCGATGGATCGATCGTCAACGCCGCCCGGGCCGCCGCTTCGGCGCCAAGGACATCGCCCGCATCCATGCGCAGGCGGGCCAGATCGCCAAAGGCCTTGCTGTCGCGGGGATTGGCACGAGTCACGGCGATCAGCAGCGCGCTTGCCGCGGCGGGATCGCCATTGGCGGCCAGCGCGCGGGCGCGAACCCGCTGTCCGTCTGCCGCGAACGCTCCCGCGACCCGGCCCGCGGTTGCCAACGCGCGATCGGCATCCCCCTGCAGCAGATAGGCTTCCGCAAACAGATGCCTCACCTGCCCGGCGGGCATTCCGGCCGAAACTGCGCGGCTGAACGCGGCCTCTGCGGCCGCCCCGCTTTCCATCAGCAGGTCGACCTGGCCGAGCAGCACGTTGGAACGGGCTTGCTCGCTTCCGGTCACCGCGACGAGCGCGTGGTTTCGCGCCGCGCTGTAATTGCCGCGCTTGAGGGCCGCGATGCCGTCCGCATAGGCGCGCGCCGGATCGGGAGCACTCGCCCGCCGGGCAAGCATGACAAGCCCGCCCAGCACCAGCGCCGCAAGCAGCAGCACCGCGACCACGCGACGCGAGACAACACGTACGCGGCTTCGCGTGCCCGTCGACCTGCGCCGCCGCCGGCGCAGCATGGGATAGCGTGCGCTCACTTCATGCATGCAGGTCGTAGCTCTTCAGCAGGTCGTACAATGTCGGGCGGCTGACGCCCAGCAGCCTCGCGGTTTGCGAGATGTTGCCTTCGGTACGTGCCAGCGCCCGGCGGATGGCACCGCGATCGGCCGCCTCGCGCGCGGCGCGCAGGCTGGTCGGCCGCTCGGCCCCTTTGACCAGGTCCAGGTCCGCCGACGTGATCAGACGCGCGTCAGCCATGATGATGGCACGTTTGATCCGGTTCTCAAGCTCGCGCACATTGCCCGGCCAGTCATGGGCATCGATCGCCGCAATGGCGTCGGCGGCGAGCCCGCGTACCGCTGGATTCATCACGGGCGCGAACTTTGCCACGAAATGCCGCGCGAGCAACAGGGCATCGCCCGGCCGCTTCGCCAGCGGCGGGATCGCCACGACGATCTGTGCCAGCCGATAATATAAATCCTCCCGGAACTGGCCGTCGGCGACCATCTGGTCGATGTCGCGGTGGGTGGCGCAAACGATCCGCGTGTCGACCAGGATAGGGCGCCGTCCGCCGATCCGCTCGATCGCATGTTCCTGAAGGAAGCGGAGCAGCTTGACCTGCAACGGCAGCGGCACATCGCCAATCTCGTCCAGGAACAGCGTCCCGCCCGCCGCCTGCTCGATCTTACCCGGCATCGTACGGATCGCGCCGGTGAACGCACCCTTTTCGTGGCCGAAGAGCTCGCTTTCCAGCAACGTGTCGGGAATCGCGGCGCAGTTGATCGCGACAAAGGCACCCTCGGCACGCGGCGAGGCGGCATGGAGGTGCAGCGCCAGCAATTCCTTCCCCGTGCCGCTCGCACCCGACAGCAGAACCGACACGTCGGTGCGTGCGATACGGCTCACCGTCCTCAGTACCTGCGTCATTTCGGGGGCAGCAGTGATCACACCGCTGTCACCACCAGCCTCCTCTCCCCCGCCCGCTCCGGCGGACGCCGCCGCGTGAAGCGCGTGAACATCAAACGCACGCGCGACGATCTGGCGAAGCGCCTGCGGATCAATCGGCAGATAGCACACGTCCCACGCTCCGGCCGCGACCGCCGCCTGCGCGGCCGCGTACGACCCGGCCCGGCAGATCACGATGACCTTCAACGTCGGACGCGCTTGAAGAAGCGCGGCGATCAACTCGGGATCGCCAGCGTCATCACCAGCCTCCAGCAACGCGCCGTCGATGACCGCGACGCCGGTCGGCGTCGTCGCTACCAGCTCGACCGAACACGCACCCGTCGTCCCAAGGTGAACTGGCCAGGATGCGAGCGCGCCGATCACCGGCTCGAACCCCGCGGGGTCCGCGGTGGCGCACAACAATGCTGGCCGCTCCTTACCCGCGGACGCACTCGCCGAGGCCGAGTTATCTGCCGGGGCGGCCGAGATGCGGCCGCTCACCGGGCGCCCGACGGCCAGAGGACGACCCGCAAGGTTTGCAGCAGGATCAGCAGATCGAGGAAGGGGGAGTAATTCTTGGCGTAATAGAGGTCATATTCCAGCTTATGCCGCGCATCCTCGATCGAGGCACCATAGGGATAGTTGATCTGCGCCCAGCCCGTGATCCCCGGTTTCACCATGTGACGCTCGGCATAATAAGGCAGCTGCTGTTCCAGTTCGGCGACGAACTGCGGGCGCTCCGGGCGCGGGCCGACGAAGCTCATCTCGCCCTTCAGCACGCTCCAGCATTGCGGCAATTCGTCGATCCGGACCTTGCGGATGAAGCGGCCGATGCGCGTCACCCGCGGATCGCGCTCCTGCGCCCAGACCGCGGTGCCGGCGGCTTCGGCATCCTGCCGCATCGAGCGCAGCTTCGGGATGTCAAAGGGCTCATTGTACAGGCCGACCCGACGCTGACGATAGAAGGCCGGACCGCGGCTCTCGAGCCGGATGGCCAGCGCGGTCACTAGGATAAGCGGCCCCGCGATCAGCAACAGCAGCGAACTCACCACAATGTCGAACGCGCGCTTGGCGACGCCGGACAACATGCGCCCGGACGAGAAGCCGTCGGAAAAGATCAGCCAGGACGGGTTGAGGCTGGCCAGATCGATCCGACCGGTCTCGCGCTCGAGAAAGGTGGAATAGTCGCTGACGTGCACGCCCGTCGTCTTGACCCGCAGCAGATCCTTGAGCGGGAGCGCCTTCCGCCGTTCCTCGATGGCAAGAACCACTTCCGTCGCGCGTCGCTCGACCACAAAGGCCGCGAGATTCGCGATATCGGCGCGCGACACGGCATCTTCCACCTCCCGCGCCCCCTCGCTCATCGCAACCACGCCGGCAATGACGAAGCTGGCGCCGTTTGCCTGTTCCAGCTGTCGCAGGCGCGCCGCGCGTGATCCGGCGCCCAGCACGATGATCCGGCGGCGGAAGCGCTCGCCGCCCAGGATGCGCAGGAAAAGCAGCCGCGCCGCGACGAGGCCAACGATGGAGAACAGCATGGCGTAGAACAGGCTCGACCGCCAGAAGCTGACCGAGGGCATGAAGAAATAGAGCAAGCTGAGGAAAATCACGCCGACGCACACGGCGACGATCAGCCGCATGACCGCCTGCCGGACGGAGACTAGGACGTCGGCATGATAGGCGCCAACCGCCACCATCGCCGCGAACAAGGGCATCGCGAAAGCGAAAAGCGCTGGCACGCGCGTGGTCACGGCACCTGGCAGCATGTCCAGCTGCGCCGTCCGCACCAGCCAGCCGAGTTCGGCCGCGAACAGCAGGATGACGAAGTCGATCAGGCCGACCAGCGCCACCGCATTGGGCACATAATGTTTGAAAATCCTGATCATGCCCGCGCTCGCCGATCGGTGTAAGGAAATCCGACAGGATCGTGTCGCAGCAAATGACAAAGAAAGGCTGAATACGGAAGCGCGTGGATCGATTTCGCCGGATGTGCATTGAAGCGTAGGGGAAGCTTCCGCTTACCGTTCGTCTGCCGCGCCCCTGACCGGCGTACCATCACCATCTGCAAAGGAAACAGCGCGCATGTCGCCAATCGTTCCCGTGATCCTGTCTGGCGGATCGGGCACGCGCTTATGGCCGATGTCCACGTCGGACCGTCCCAAGCAGATGCTGCCCCTGACCGCCGATCAGACCATGCTGCAACTGACGGCACTGCGCGCGGTCGGTGATCGGTTCGCCTGCCCGATCGTGGTGGCGAACGTTCGCCACCTCGACATGATCGACAGTCAGTTGAGCGCCATCGGGTGCCGCCCGGAGTCGGTCATTCTTGAACCGCTCGGTCGAAACACTGCTCCTGCGATCGCGCTCGCCGCTCTATGCGCCAGCGATAGCGCCGCGCCGCTGCTGGTCATGCCATCGGACCATGTGATCCACGACGTCTCCGCCTTCCATGCCGCGATCGAGGCGGCACGCCCGATGGTGGAGGAGGGCTGGCTGGTCACTTTCGGCATCACCCCCGATGCGCCGGAAACGGGCTATGGCTATATCAAGGTTGGCACCCCCGTTGCGGAAGGAGTGCACCGCGTCGACCGTTTCGTGGAGAAGCCGCCGCGCGATGTGGCAGAAGCGATGCTCGCCTCGGGCGACCATGTGTGGAACGGCGGCATTTTCCTGTTCCGGGCCGATGCCTATCTTGATGCGCTCGCCCGTTTCGAACCAGCCATGCTGGATGCTGTCCGTCGTTCGCTGGCCGAGGGGGAACGGTCCGGCCCGCATATCCGACCGGCCGCCCAGGCCTTTGCGGACGCGCCCAACCAGTCGATCGACTATGCCGTGATGGAAAAATCCGACCAGGTCGCAGTCGTCCCCGTCGCCATGGGATGGAACGACGTCGGCAGTTGGGACGCGCTGCATTCGATCAGCACGTGCGACGAGGCGGGGAATGCGATCCGCGGCGAGGTGATCGCGCTCGATTCGTCCAACTGCATGGTGCGCACCGACGGTGCCCGCATTGCGATGGTCGGCGTCAAGGACCTGATCGTCGTGGCCTCGGGCAACAACATCCTGATCCTGCCGCGCGGCCGCAGCCAGGAAGTGAAGTCGCTGCTGGACGCGATGCAGAACCGATGAGGGTGGGGGGTGCCGGCGGCTGTCCGGCACCGATGACTTGGGCGCTTTACCGCTCAAGAGGCGCGCGCGCTCAGACCTCCTGATCGGCCAGCAGTGCGGCGGGGTCGAGATCCAGCAACTCGATATAGGCTCGGATCCGCGGCCATTGCTGGGTGACGAACATGTCGCGCTCGGCCACGCGCAGTCGATCCGCCGCCCCCGGCAGCACGAACATACCGACTCCGCGCCGAACCTCGACATAGCCGGCGTCCTGGAACGACTGATAGGCCTTGGCCACCGTCAGCGGGTTCGCGCCATGTTCGGCGGCAAGCGCTCGAACCGACGGCAATTGATCCCCGGCCCGATAATCGCCGCGCAGGATCGCGGCGGCGATCGTGCCACGCAGTCGAATATAGACCGGGCTGTCTTCGTTGCTCAGCGCTGTCATGCTGCCTTAATACAGCAAAAGAGCAGACAGATCGAGCCTTAACCGACGCGATCCGGGTGAACGCACCGTCAGCCTGTCCCGCTTTACCCGCCAACGGCGTGGATCAATCGAGAATGTGCATCCACAAGGGCTCACCGGCGAGGCTCTGCGAACCCCGTAGGCGCTCCAGCGCCGCTTCGATGTGCGCATCAGGCGCTTCATGCGTCACGATCACGACCAGCGCGGTGCCTTCAACCGGCACGGCGCGCTGAATCAGGCTCTCGATCGAGACACCGGCATCTCGCATCGCCGCGGCGATTTCCGCCAGCACGCCGACCCGATCAGCCACCGCGAAGCGCAGATAGGCGCGTCCACGTTGCGCCCCCGCGGCTGCGGGCGCGACTTCGGCCAGCGCGGCGACCGGCATCGCATACGGCGGGCCGGCCTCGCCGCGCGCAATGTCGATCAGGTCAGCGACGACGGCGCTCGCCGTCGGGCCGTCGCCCGCGCCGGCACCCTGGAACAACAGGCGACCGACGAAATTGCCCTCTGCAACGACGGCGTTGGTCGAACCGGTGACATGCGCCAGCGGATGGGCGTGCGGGACGAGATGCGCATGGACACGCTGGAACAGGCCGCTCGCATCGGCCTGCGCCATGCCGACCAGCCGAACCCGATAGCCAAGCGCCTCGGCCTCCGCGACATCCGCCGCGGTGACGTTTCGGATGCCGCCGATCGCAACATCGGCGAACGCCGGCCGCGTGCCAAAGGCGATGGTGGAAAGGATCGACAATTTGTGCGCGGCATCGACGCCATCGATGTCGAAGGACGGATCGGATTCGGCAAAGCCGAGCGCCTGGGCATCGGCCAGCACGTCGCCAAAGTCGCGTCCTTCCGATTCCATCTTGCTCAGGATGAAATTGCAGGTGCCGTTGAGGATGCCATAGACGCGCGACACCGCATTGGCGGCCATCCCCTCGCGCAGCCCCTTGATGACAGGGATCCCGCCCGCCACCGCGGCCTCGAACTTCAACGGAACGCGCGCGGCCTCCGCCATCTCCGCCAGTTCGGCACCGTGATGCGCAAGCATCGCCTTGTTCGCGGTCACGAACCCCTTGCCACCGCCAAGCGTCGCGCGGGCGAGCGCCAGTGCCGGGCCATCGGCCCCGCCGACCAGTTCGACCACCACATCCGCGTCGCAGCGGGCAAGCGCGGTGGTATCGTCCACCCACTCATAGCCGCTGACATCAACACCGCGGTCCTTGGTGCGGTCACGGGCGGACACGGCAACGATCTCGATCGGCCGGCCCGCGCGCCGCGCGATCAACTCGCGATTGGTCTCCAGCACCCGGATCACCCCGCCACCGACGGTCCCCAATCCTGCCAAAGCCACTCGCAACGCTGTCGTCATGACTACCCCTTTCCTCAAGCCGGTCGGCCTAAGCGGTCAGGGCGGGCGTGTCGACTATCACGAGCAGTGGCGCAGCCCGAGCCTTCCTCGGCCGCGCCACCCGCGATCAGGCAGCCTTGGCGAATAGCTGCTCATCCTCCAGCGCCGCCTGATCCTGCGCGATCACCGGCACGTGCGGAGCGACAGCGAACCGCGGCCGCACCAGGATGCGCGAGATCAACACCCCGGCGCCCAGAACGAAATAGAGGGTGACGATCGCGACCGGCTGGAGCACGAACGAAGCACCCAGCGCCAGTCGCAACCACAAGGGGTTGAAGCCGAAATCCTCTCCCACCGCATTGCAGATGCCCAGCAGATTGTCCTTGGGGGCTGCGCGCGAAGAAACGTCGGTCATCATATCTGCTCCGGTCCATATGCAGGCGAACCGCCTATTACCGGCCGCATTGCAGCCGCCGTGCCAATTACACCGCACAAGCAAATACAATGACTTAGGCCTAGCAGGCTGCTAACCGACTGCCAGGAAGCAGGATTATCCGCCAATCCGTGGCAAAGCGCGCCGGCCTGCGGCAAGCAGCCGCCAACTCACATCAGCGACAGCAGCTTCTCGATCTCGACGAAGGCGAAGCCCACCGAACTGTCGGCGATGCCATAGGGGATGAACAGCTTGTCCCCATGGCGCATCGCCCCACAGGTGTAGACGACATTAGGCACATAGCCCTCGCGATCCTGATCGGCAGCGGCCAGGATCGGCTCGCGCGTGCGCCCGATCACCTTGGAAGGATCGTTCTTGTCGAGCAGCGCGGCGCCGATCGAATATTTGCGCATCGCGCCCACACCATGGGTGAGCAGGAGCCAGCCTTCATCGACCTCGATCGGCGGACCGCAATTGCCGATCTGCACAAGCTCCCAAGGATAGACCGGCGTCAGGATCAGTTCGCCGTCGTCCCAATGATCCAGCCGATCGGAACGGAGCAGGTAGAGGTTCTCACCGTCCTGACGCCCGATCGACAGATATTCGCCGTTCACCGTGCGCGGGAACAGCGCGATTCCCTTGTTGCGCGCCGCACTCCCGGTCATCGGCACCAGATCGAAGGCGCGAAAATCGCGCGTGCGCATCAGCTCCGACTGAATTCTCGCGCCATTATAGGCGGTATAGGTGCCGAGCCACTCCTGCGATCCATCCTCATGGGTGAAATGCACCAGCCGCAGGTCCTCGAGTCCCTTCGACTGTGCCTCGGTAATCGGGAAGATCACCGTACCGGACAGCGTCGAATCGCGATCACGGTGCACGGTCACGGGGCCACTCGGCATCTCCGGCCCATCGATGCCATAGGCATCCGCGGCCGTGGCAAAGGGCGGCTCGGGCGCCAGGATCAGCTCATTCTCGTCCGTGATGATGCCTTCGCGGAAGGCGACGGAGGAAATATGCCCCTCCCCCACTGCGCGAAGGCTCATCAGGATGCGCTGCGACCCTTCGGGCATGCCCGACTGGTCGTAATGTGGAACGGCGCTGGGGTTCATCAGCGCCGCGGCCGCATAGCTGTATTCGTGGCAGAAATAGGCACCGATCAACTGCCGCTTTTCGTCGCCAAGCGCGCTGTCGTCGATCCCGTGGGTCTCCGCAATCTCGCGATAGCGGGTCAGGAACACGCGCCGCGTCTGCCAGTGACGCGCCTCGAAATCGCGCAGGACAAGGCTCAATTGCTCGCTCGCCTCGACCGCTGACATCGCCAGCACTTCGTCGATCATGCGCTGCGCACGGCTTTGCCCCTGCCCGTTCAGGGCAGTGCTCGAAATATGAAACGGGCGTACCACGACGCGAGACGGATCGGCGTGCAGCCGGAGCCGGTGATTGTACAAGTCCAAGAGAAAAAGGCCTCGCGTTGCGGTCCGTTGGTCGACGCCGTGGAAAAGCGGTGACTTAAGCGACGGCGCGGCCCGTCCCTGCCACGCTTGGGGCCACCTTTGAAAGCCCCGAAATCGCGCAGCTGGACAATTGCAGCGCGAGGATCGACTCGGCACCCTGATTGCGGTTGAGCCCGGTCGGCATCAGGCCGTCGAAACAACCGCCGTCATGGACCGACGCCAGCGGCAGATCGAGGTCGTTGAGACCAAGGTACCAGCCATAGGCGCGCTCCGCCTCGATCCGCCATTTCTCGTCACGCGTCGCGCTATACGCCGCGCAACAGGCCTCGATCGTCGCCTGCGCCTCCAGCGGCTGCTGGTCGAACGGCAAGGGCGCCTCATAGGCGCGCCCGAAACTCTCCGACCCCACCGCGCGGAAGCGCCCTTCCGGGCTCTTCTGCTGCGAGATGATCCAGTCGAGCGTCTCGAGGCCGGTCTCCACCACCTCCGGACGGCCCAGCGCCTTGCCCGCGCGGATCAAAGCTTCGGGCAGGCGGGCGTTGTCATAGGCCAGCACCACTTCGAACCACACCCAGTCCGGGCGGCGCGCCGTGTCGAGCAGCGCCATATGCTCGTCAGGGAAGCGCGACAGGATGGCATGTGCCAGTTGGTGTCCGGACGACGCCTCCAACATCGCCGCCGCGCCCAGCATCGCAAAGGATTGCGCGCGCGGGCTGCCCAGATCGAATGCCAGGCTCGCGGTCATGTCGAACATCATCGTCGCCCAGTCACGATGCTTGCGCGTGCGCGCGTCCCGCGCCGTGACCCCCAACGCCCACAGCGCGCGACCGTTCGAATCCTCCGAACCGGTCTCCTCACACCAGGTCCGGTCGAAGTTCATGAAATTACGAAAGCGCCGCTTCTCCGGGTTCCAGGCATATTGGACGAAGGAGGCATAGACGGTCGTCCATTTGTCGCGCGTCGCCTCGTCCAGCGTGTCGATCGCGCTCATCAGGATCAGCGCGCGGGCATTGTCGTCGATGCAATAACCGTGGCGGCGATCAGGCACCGAATAGATCGAATGCTGCAGCATCCCGGTCGAATCGCTCATCCGTTCCACCGCCGCGATGTCGGGGGCGAGCGGACTGATCGGCGCGGGCGCACCGATCCGCTGCGGTCGACCGTCGATGATGCTCGCGATCTCACTCATGGCGCGCTCCGCCAGTCGCGACCATGTCATGGTGCGGCCACGCTCATAGGCGCGCTGCGACAGACGGGTGCGATTACGCTCGCTGCCGAGCAGATTGTTGATCTCGCGCGCGAACGCACCGATGTCGCGGAAATCGACCAGCACGCCATGCCCGTCGCCCAGAATCTCGGTCGCGTGCACATAGGGAGTGGAGATCACCGCCTTGCCGACGCCCACGGCGTAGGAAAGCGTCCCGCTCGTGATCTGCGCCGGGTTCAGATAGGGCGTGACGTAGAGGTCGGCCGCCTGGAGATAGTCGATCAGTTCGTCATGTTCGACAAAGGCGTCGATGAAGGCGACATTGTCACCGACGCCCTTCTCCGACGCCAGAGCACGCAGCGAATCGCGGTATCGCTCGCCCTCATGCGCGACAAGGTTCGGGTGCGTGGCGCCCAGCACCACGTACATCGCGTCGGGGTGCTGGCCGACCACCTCCGGCATCGCCTCGATCACCGTCTCAATCCCCTTGCCCGGCGCCAGCAGGCCAAAGGTCAGGATGATCTTGCGCCCTTCCCAGCCGAAACGCGGCTTGAAGCTGTCGGGGTCGGCAAATTCGCGGTCGGGCACGCCATGCGGGATCATCACGATCGAACGGGGATTGGCGCCATAGACCCGAGTGAGGATGTCCACGCCGCGCTCCGCCATCACGATCACCTTGGACGCGCGCCGCAGCAGGCCCTCCATCACCGACCGCTCGTCCGCGCTGGGCTTCTCCAGCACGGTATGAAGCGTCACGATCAACGGCAAGGTGGTGCGGTCGAGCAGCGCGAGGATGTGCTCACCCGCTGCACCGCCATAGATGCCATATTCGTGCTGGACCCAGATCGCCTGCGCGCCCGATTCCTCGATCTTGCGCGCCGTCTCCAGATAGGCGGACCGATCCTGCTGCGGGATCGTCCCCGTCACCGCGGCCGGATAATCGTACCGGCCGACATGATCATCCATCGCATAGACGTCCACGGAAAGATCCGGGAACCGGCTGATCATCGCATTGTAGGTATCGGTAGTGAAGGTCGCCAATCCGCATTTGCGCGGCAGGAAATTACCGATGAGGGCAATGCGCTTGATGCCGTCGAGTGCGACCGCCTGATTCATCTCACTTGCCTTCGCTGGTAGAAAGACGCCCTGTTCACAAAGCGTTCAACCCGCAACAACGGGCGAACCGCAGCTTGGTTGCGTTTTATGCTGCGGTGCAAGATGCGGAAGCTACCAATACCGTTCAGCCGCGCCCGCGGTACGATGGGACCCCCTGATCCGGCACCCACAGCCCGGCCGGCGGGGCGGCGGTCTGCCAGAAAACATCGATCGGGATCCCGCCGCGTGGATACCAGTAACCGCCGATGCGCAGCCATACCGGGTTCATCTCGGCGACCAGCCGCTCGCCGATGCCAACGGTGCAATCCTCGTGAAAGGCCGCGTGATTGCGGAAGCTGCCGAGAAACAGCTTCAGCGACTTCGACTCGACGATCGTCTCGCCCGGCACATAATCGATCACCAAATGCGCGAAGTCCGGCTGTGCCGTCACCGGGCAGAGCGAAGTGAACTCCGGCGCCACGAAGCGGATCAGGTAATTGCGGCCGGGACGCGGGTTGGGAACATAGTCGAGCACCGCTTCTTCCGGAGCCTGGGGGAGCGGGGTGGCCTTGCCGAGATGGAGTGTCATGCGGCGCGAGATAGTGGCACCCGCGCGGCGGCGCCAGTTCCGGGGCATCGCTGCACCGCCACCGGCTGTTTCGACTTCGCACGGCCCGCTCGCTAAGGGAACGCCATGGACGCACTGGTTTCAACCGAATGGCTCGCCGCCGCAATCGCTGACCCCGACGTTAGGATCGCAGATTGCACGTGGTTCCTACCCACCGAAGATCGCGATGCCGCCGCGGAATATGCGCAGGCGCACATCCCCGGCGCGGTCTTCCTCGACCTCGCCGAGATCGTCGATACCGACGCCGCCGCCCCCATGATGCTGCCGCCGCGCGAGAAATTCGTCAGCCGGCTCTCGCGGCTCGGCATGGGCGATGGCACGCGGATCATCCTGTACGATCAGTCGCCGCACCACACGGCGGCGCGCGGCTGGGCGATGCTGCGCAGCTTCGGGATCACCGACGTGGCGCTCCTCGACGGTGGCCTCGCCAAGTGGCGCGCGGAGGGGCGGCCGGTGATCAGCGAGGCCGCCCCGCCCAAGGCACGCCACCTGACCCCGCCGACGCAGGGCGCGCTGATCCGCACGCTCGCCGACATGAAGGATATCGTGGCGAACGGCAGCGAACAGATCCTCGACGCCCGCTCGCCCAGCCGCTTTGCCGGCGCGGAACCGGAACCGCGCCCGGGCGTGACGCCGGGGCACATCCCGGGATCGATCAACCTTCCCTACACGCGCTTCTTCAAAGACGACGGCACGTGGAAGCGCGGTGCCGAGCTCGCGCAGATCTTCGCCGATGACGGCATCGATCTCGACCGGCCGACCGTCGCGACCTGCGGATCGGGGATCACCGCCTCGGTGATCGCCTTCGCCGGACACCTGCTTGGCCGCGAGATCGCAATCTATGACGGCAGCTGGGCGGAATGGGGCGCCGACCCGACGACGCCGAAGGAAACCGGCCAGTGAGCGCGGACCGCTTGAACGACGATCACAAGGGCAACCACAAACCGGTCGGCGATGCCACCCGCGTCGTAACTGCCGGCCGACGGCCGGAATGGACCCAGGGCGTGGTCAATCCGCCGGTTTGGCGCGCGTCGACTCACCTCTACGATACGGTGGGCGATCTGCGCGCCGCCGGCGGGCGCGACACGCACCACCGCCTGTTCTACGGCCGGCGCGGCGCGCCAACACAATGGAGTCTGGCGGAGGCGCTGACCGAACTGGAACCGGGGGCGGAAGCGACGTTCCTCTACCCCTCCGGCGTAGCGGCGATCGCGGCGGCGCTTCTGTCGGTGCTGTCGCCCGGCGACGAATTGCTGCTCACCGATTCGGCCTATGATCCCACGCGGTCGATGGCGACCGGCCTGCTGAAGCGTTTCGGCATCAGCACGCGCTTCTACGATCCGCTGATCGGTGCCGGGATCGCCGACCTTGTCGGTGAGCGCACGCGGGCGATCTTCATGGAAAGCCCAGGCAGCCTCACCTTCGAGGTGCAGGACGTACCCGCCATCGTCGCTGCCGCCAGGGCGCGCGGCGTCACCACATTGCTCGACAATACCTGGGCCACGCCGCTGCATTTCCGCGCGATCGAACAGGGCGTCGACCTGTCGATCCTCGCCTGCACCAAATATGTGGTCGGCCATTCCGACGTGATGCTGGGCAGCGTCACCGCGACCGCGCCGCACTGGCGAAAGCTGCGCGAGACGAGCTTCCAATTGGGCCAGGTGGTCAGCCCCGACGATGCCTGGCTCGGCTCACGCGGGCTGCGCACCATGGCCGTGCGCCTCGCCCATCATCAGGCCAGCGCGCTGAAGATCGCGCAATGGCTGGAGGGCCGGCCGGAGGTCGACCGGGTGCTGCACCCGGCGCTGCCGTCGTGCCCGGGGCACGGCATCTTCACGCGCGATTTTCGCGGGTCGAGCGGCCTGTTCTCGTTCGTGCTCGCCGGCGGCGACGAGGCGGCACGCGCCGCGCTGATCGACGGCCTGCGGCATTTCGGGATCGGCTATTCGTGGGGCGGGTTCGAGAGCCTGGCGATCCCGGTCGACCCCGGCAATTATCGCACGGCGACACGGCCGGACTTCGCCGGGCCCGTCGTTCGGCTGCAGATCGGGCTGGAGGACAGCGATGATCTGATCGCCGACCTCGCGGCCGGCCTGGAGCGATTCGCCGCCGTCCGGGGCTGACCCGGACAGCGGCGCTATCGCTCAGCGGGGCGCGTTCGCGCGCGCGTCCTGCCCGTCGCCTTCCGGCGCGGCGATGATGTCGCGGGTCGTCTGTCCCTTGTCGACGACGTTGGTCTCGGGATCACCTGCGGAGGACCGGATCCCCGCCTCGGCCGAATCGTCACCTGCCGCCCGGATCACTGCCGTCTCGCCCGCGCTACGCGGTGCGTTGCCGAACAGCGCCTCCAGCGTCTGCGCCTGCGCGGCGGTGGCGGACTGGACGCGCGCCGCACCCGGCGTCGGCGGCACCAGCGCGAAATCGGGCGGGATGATCAGCGAGGGCTGACGCGCCACCGCGAATTCGTCGGGACGGTCGCGATTGAGCCCGTTGCTCGCGCATCCGGCCAGCAGCACCGCAAGGCCAGCGCCCATGACAATCGACTTACGCATTCACATTCTCCGAAGCCATCTTGTCAGGCTTTGCCGTGGGCTTATCGCGAATCAGCAGCGCGCGCACCAGCAGAATGAGCACGCCGATGGTGATGGCCGCATCCGCCACGTTGAACACCAGGAACGGCCGCCACTCGCCGAAATGCAGGTCGGCGAAGTCCACGACATAGCCGAACCGCACCCGGTCGACGATATTGCCCAGCGCGCCGCCCAGCACCAGGCCAAGCGCCAGCTTGTCCGCCGCCTTCTCCTCGCGCCACATCCAGAAGGTGACGGCGCCGGCGATCGCCGCGGTCATCACCACGAGTCCCCAGCGCGCCAGTTCGCTCTCCGCGCGCAGCAGCCCGAGGCTGACGCCCATGTTCTGTACGAAGCGAAGATCGAAGAAGGACACGATCTCGCGCGAGGCACCCAGGAAGTTGATGCCGAGCGGCCCGGTCACCACCCATTTGATCAGCTGGTCGAGCACGAACACCGCCGCCGCGATCACCAAGCCGGCAACAGGCACGCTGCGCTTCACGCCGCCACCTCGTCGCTCACCACATCGGCGCAGCGCGCGCACAGCGCGCTGTCCTCGACGACTTCGGGCAGCAGTCGCCAGCAGCGCCCGCATTTGTGATAATCGGTCCGGCTCACCGTCACCTCATCGCCCGGCGATACCTTCGCCACGATGAACGCCTCGGCGAGCTGATCGACCGGCAGCGGCGTGTCGGTGACGGTCACGTCCGCTTCCAGGCTGGAGCGGACGATCTTCTCACGCCGCAGCGGCTCGATCGCCTCGGTCACCCGCTCGCGAAGGCGCCGCACCTCGAGCCAGCGGGCGCTGACGTCCTCGCCCGCTTCCGCCGGCAGTTCGGGCCAGTCGAGGAAGTGCACCGAGCTATCCTCGCTCGGGAAGCGCGATTGCCACGCTTCCTCGGCAGTGAAGACCAGCACCGGCGCCGCCCAGCGCACCATCGCGTTGAACAGCACGTCGAGCATCGTGCGATACGCCCGGCGCTTCACATCGTCCGGGGCGTCGCAATAAAGCGAGTCCTTGCGGATATCGAAGAAGAAGGCCGACAGGTCCTCGTTGGCGAAATCGCTCAGCAGGCGAACGTAGCCGTTGAAGTCGTAATCGGCGATCGCGCGCTTGAGCTGCTGGTCCAGCGCATGGACGAGGTGGAGCATATAGCGCTCCAGCTCGGGCCATTCCGCGACCGGCAGCTTCTCCGCCTCGTCGAACCCGTCGAGCGCGCCGAGCAGGTAGCGGAAAGTGTTGCGCAGCTTGCGATACTGGTCCGCGACACCGGCCAGGATCTCCTTGCCGATGCGGTGATCCTCGGTGAAATCGACCGACAGCGCCCACAGCCGCAGGATGTCCGCGCCATAATCGCGCATCAGATCAAGCGGGTTGATCGTGTTGCCGAGGCTCTTGGACATTTTCATGCCCTTGGCGTCCATCGTGAAGCCGTGCGTCAGCACCGCATCGTACGGCGCCCGCCCGCGCGTGCCGCAGCTTTCCAGCAGCGAGGACTGGAACCAGCCGCGATGCTGGTCCGACCCCTCAAGATACAGGTCCGCCGGCCATGACAATTCCGGCCAGCGCCCGCTTTCCAGCACGAAGGCATGGGTGCAGCCCGAATCGAACCACACGTCGAGAATGTCGGTGACCCGCTCGTAATCTGCCGGATCACGCCCCTCGCCAAGGAAGCCAGCCGTCGCCTCGTCGGTCCAGGCATCGACGCCCTTCTCGCGGAAGGCTTCGACGATGCGCGCGTTCACCGCCGGATCGACCAGCAATTCGCCCGTCGCACGATGCACGAACAGCGCGATCGGCACGCCCCAGGCGCGCTGCCGGCTGATCACCCAGTCCGGCCGCCCCTCGACCATCGCGCCGATGCGGTTGCGCCCCTTCTCGGGCACGAAGCGAGTCGCGGCGATCGCGGCCACCGCCTTCTGCCGCAGCGTGTCGCCACCCTCGATCGGCTTGTCGACGGCGATGAACCATTGCGGCGTGCAGCGGAAGATCACCTTCGCCTTGGAGCGCCACGAATGCGGATAGCTGTGCTTGAAATCGTCGCTCGCTGCGACCAGTGCGCCGGCTTCACGCAGGTCGGCGCAGATCGGGCCATCGCTGGCGACGAACTTCTTGTTGATGACGCTGCCCTGCCCGCCGAGCCACAGCCAGTCGGAACGGTACATGCCGCCGGCATCCACCGCGAAGACCGGATCGATGCCATGCGCCTTGCACAGCTCAAAATCGTCCTCGCCATGGTCAGGCGCCATGTGGACGAGGCCTGTGCCCGCATCGGTGGTGACGAAATCGCCCGGCAGGAACGGACGCGGTTTGGCGAAGAAGCCGCCCAGTTCATGCATCGGGTGCCGCGCGACCGCGCCCGCCAGCTTCTCGCCGCTGAACGCCGCCAGCACCGTCACCGTGCCCGCCGCATCGCCGATCTTCACCACCACCGGATGGCCGATCCGCGCGCCGAAGCTTTCCAGCAGATCGCGCGCCACCAACAGCGTGCGCGGCCCCTCGACCATGTCGTCGAAGCGGGCGAGGACGTATTCGACCTCCGGACCGTAGGCGAGCGCCTGGTTCACCGGGATCGTCCACGGCGTCGTGGTCCAGATCACCGCATGGGCGCCGACCAGCTCCGGCGCGTTCGGCGCCTCGGTGATTTCGAACGCGACGTCGATCTGCGTCGACACCACGTCCTCATATTCGACCTCGGCCTCGGCCAGCGCGGTCTTCTCGACCGGGCTCCACATCACCGGCTTTGCGCCGCGATACAGCTGCCCCGTCTCGGCGAACTTCATCAGCTCGGACACGATGGTCGCCTCGGCGGCGAAGTCCATCGTCAGATACGGCTTGTCCCAGTCGCCGTTGACGCCCAGCCGCTTCAGCTGCTCGCGCTGCGTATCGACCCATTTCTGGGCATAGGCGCGGCATTCGGCGCGGAATTCCGCCGGCGGCACCTCGTCCTTGTTCAGCTTCTTCTTGCGATATTCTTCCTCGACCTTCCACTCGATCGGCAGGCCGTGGCAATCCCAGCCGGGAACGTAGGGCGCGTTCTTCCCCAGCAACGTCTGGGTGCGCACCACCATGTCCTTCAGGATATGGTTCAGCGCATGGCCGATGTGCATGTCGCCATTGGCATAGGGCGGGCCGTCGTGAAGGATGAACTTCTCACAGTCGGCGCGCTGCTCGCGCAGCCGCTGGTACAGGCCCAGCCGCTGCCACCGCTCGAGAATCGCGGGCTCCTTCTGCGGCAGGCCCGCCTTCATTGGGAAGTCGGTCTTCGGCAGGAAGACAGTGTCGCGCCAATCCTTGGGATCGGCAGTCGGTGCGGAGGGTGTATCGTCGGCCATGGGTGCCGCGCGCATTACGGCTTTACCTCCCCTCCCTGCAAGGAGGGTTAGCGCGCGAGCAATTCCCGCGCCCGGTCGCAGTCCGCCGCCATCTGCGCCTTGAGCGCCTCAAGCGAGTCGAATTTCGCCTCCGGCCGCAGATAGTCGATCAGCGCGACGTCGATCGTCTGGCCGTACAGGTCGCCGGAAAAATCGAAGAGGTACGGCTCCAGCAGCTCCTTGGGCGGATCGAAGCTCGGCCGAATCCCCAGATTGGCCGCGCCATCGACCACGCGCCCATCCTCCAGCGTCACGCGCACCGCATAGATGCCGTACGCCGGGCGCAGGTAATTGCCGAGATCGACATTGGCGGTGGGATAGCCGATCTCGCGCCCCAGCTTGTCCCCATGGCGCACTTCGCCGCGGATCGTGAAGGGCCGGGTCAGCAAGCGGGCGGCGTTGCGCGGCCGCCCCTCGCGCAGCGCGGCGCGGATGCTGGTGGACGACACCTTCTCGCCATCCAGCGTCACTGCCCCGACGGTATCGGTCGAAAAGCCGAGCTCCTGCCCCAGCGTCGCCAGCAGGCCGACATCGCCCGAGCGCCCCTTGCCAAAGGTGAAATCGGCGCCGGTCACCACGCCCGCCGCGCCGATCTGCTCGAGCAGGCGCGAGCGAACGAACGCCTCGGCCGATTCCGCTGCCAGCGCCGCGTCAAAGGTGAAGACGAGCAGCGCGTCGGCCCCGGCCTGCTGCATCAGCTCGGCCCGCTGCTCCAGCGTGGTCAGGCGGAACCAGGGCGTATCGGGCTTGAAGAACCGCATCGGATGCGGATCGAACGTCGCGACCAGTGCGGGGCGCCCCTCGGCACGCGCACGCTCGACCGCGCGGCCCACCACCGCCTGATGCCCCAGGTGAAAGCCATCGAAATTGCCCAGCGCCACGATCGCGCGGCGCAATGCCTCGGGCAACGCCTCGCGCGCGTCCAGCCTGATGGGTCCCTGCCGCTCCATTGCAGCGGCGCATAGCGGCACGTGCCTCAGCGCACCAGTGTCACGAAGCTGTAGGCGGGACGATCGCCGTCCGCCGGGTGATCCTCGCGGAATATCTCCCGCCACCCGGTGAAGGGCGGGACGATCGTATCGCCCTCGGGCGTTGAATGAACCTCGGTCAGCTCGACCCGCTCGGCCCGGTCGGCGAACAGTGCGAACACATCCGCCCCGCCGATCACCGCCGCATCGCTCCCGGCGAGCGCCAGCGCCTCCTCCGGGCTGTGCGCGACCTCCGCCCCTGCCGCCTGCCAGGCGCGATCGCGCGTCAGGACGATGTGGCGGCGGCCGGGCAGCGGCGCGGGAAAGCTCTCGAACGTCTTGCGTCCCATGATCATCGGCCGCCCGATTGTCTGCGCCTTGAACCGCTTCAGGTCCGCCGGCAGGTGCCACGGCAGCGCGCCGTCACGGCCGATGACGCCATTGGCCGCCCGCGCCAGGTGCAGCGACAAGGTGACCGGCACGGTCATGCTATCGGGCATGGCCCTGCGCTGCCGCCGGGTCGGTAGCGTTCGACGGGGCCGGCGGGCTGCCAAGTTGCAGCAGCAGGGCCGCCAGGGTCGCCGTGCTGATGGTAATGAGATATTCGCGCATCCTGACCTCCCAAGCCTTCGACTACGCTTGTAGTCGATATCGCTGAACCGGAGGTGAATTGCAAGGTCATACCGCGACGGGCGCCTTGATATGCGCCTGCGCTTCGTACCCGTGAAGCACGAAGTCCTCATATTCATATTGATCGAACGCTGGCGGTTTGCGCAGGATTTCGAGCCGCGGCAGCGCGGTCGGCTCGCGCGTCAGCTGAAGCCGCGCCTGATCCAGGTGGTTCGAATACAGGTGGCAATCGCCCCCGGTCCAGATGAACTCGCCCGGCTCCAGCCCGCATTGCTGCGCCAGCATGTGCGTCAGCAGCGCATAGCTCGCGATGTTGAACGGCACGCCAAGGAAGATGTCCGCCGACCGCTGGTACAGCTGCAGCGACAATCGCCCGTTCGCAACATGGGTCTGGAACAGGCAATGGCACGGCGCCAGCGCCATGGCGTGGAGGTCGCCCGGGTTCCACGCGGTCACGATCTGCCGTCGCGAGGCGGGGTTGGTGCGGATGTCCTCGATCAGCCCCTTGATCTGGTCGATGCGCCGCCCGTCGGCCGTCACCCAGTCGCGCCATTGCTTGCCATAGACCGGGCCGAGATCGCCATTCTCGTCGGCCCATTCGTCCCAGATGCTGACCTTGCGATCCTGCAGCCAGCGCACGTTGGTGTCGCCGCGCAGGAACCACAACAGCTCGATGATGATCGATCGCAGGTGCAGCTTCTTGGTGGTCAGCACCGGAAAGCCCCTGGCCAGATCGAAGCGCATCTGATGACCAAAGACGCTGAGCGTCCCCGTGCCCGTTCGGTCCATCTGCTCCGCGCCCGAATCGAGCACGCGGGCCATGAGGTCTAGGTATTGGCGCATGACAGCGGCCTACATCCCCGCAACGACGGTTGGAAGCATCGCACGATCGTTACGGGATTGCACCGGAACGGAGACATGGCCTTGCGCCATGCTCTGCACGCTCCAGAAACGAAGGAGATGCAAAATCTCGACCCTGCCACGGTGCAGCACCTTCAAAGCCTGGCAGGGGCGCGGCACGAATCGGTGGCGTTCGTCTTTCTCAGCACCGCCGGGGCAACCCTGGGGCTCCAGCATGTGTCCTCACGCGAAATGGCCTCGGTCGAGGTGCCGCTTCGCTCGGTGGTCGGTGTCGCGCTCGCCATGGGCGCGCGGGAGATCGTGATGGCGCATAATCACCCCTCGGGCGATCCGGAGCCGACGGCGGAGGATTTCCGCACCACCCGTCGCGTCGCGGACGTGCTGAGCAGCCTAGGGATTCGGCTGGTCGACCATCTCGTGCTGGCTGGCGACGCCATGGTCAGCTTTCGCGCCCGCGGCCTTTTGTGACGGCGACAGGCGGCACGACCTGATATCCTTCGGCTCCGGCCGCGCGCCCACCGCGCGGAAGGTGGAGAAATAACCGCCGGCCGACGCCATCGGCGTCATCGTCACCATCTGATAACCGACCGCGGCAAATTCGCAGCGGAGCAGCGCCGGCGGGGTGCCATGATTGGCGGTGGGGCGGTCCGCATCCACCACCACCACCAGACCGCCGGGGCGAAGCGCCGGGCGCATCCGCCAGAGGAACTCATACGGCTCCGCGATCTCATGATACATGTGCACCATGAAGATACGGTCGAAGCTGTTTTCCGGCAGCTTCGGGTCCGCCCCCTCGCCCAGCTTGACGCTGACATTGTCCAGCCGCTCGCGCGCCACGCGCTCCGCCAGCATGTCGCGCACCGCGGGGATCACGTCCTGCGCCAGAACGCGGCCGTCCTCGCCCACCTTCTGCGCCAGGCGGATGGTGTAATAGCCTTCGCCAGCGCCAATGTCGGCGACGGTCATGCCCGGCTTGATCGCGGCCTTCGCCATCACCGCCCCCGCCTCGTTCAACCGGTCACGCGCCTCCTCATTCGACCAGCGCGACGAGACGATCGTCGCCACCGGCCGGTCGGCGACCGGGAACGGACCGGGCTCCTTGGGGTCCTTGCGGATCAGCGGCTCGCCGCCGTCGCACGCCGCCAGCAACAGCAGCGCGAGCGCCATCGCGCCCCCGCGGCGCCGGAAGGTGGGAGACGGGGCGTCGGTCACGCTCAGTCGACGTCCTCCACCTCGACCGCCTCACCCGTCACGCGCTGCGCCAGCGCCGCCGCCATGAAATCGTCGAGATCACCGTCGAGCACGTCGCCCGGCGAGGTAGAGGTCGTGCCGGTGCGCAGGTCCTTCACCAGCTGATACGGCTGCAGCACATAGGACCGGATCTGGTGGCCCCAGCCGATGTCGGTCTTCGCCGCATTGACCGTATTGGCCTCTTCCTCGCGCTTGCGCAGCTCATGCTCGTACAGGCGGGCACGCAGCTGATTATACGCCTCCGCCTTGTTCTTGTGCTGCGACCGCTGGTTCTGGCAGGCGACCACGATGCCGGTGGGCAAGTGGGTGATACGCACCGCCGAATCGGTCGTGTTGATGTGCTGCCCGCCCGCGCCCGACGCACGATAAGTGTCGATACGCAGCTCGCTGTCGTTGATCTCGATATCGATCGAATCGTCGATCACCGGATAGACCCACACGCTCGAGAAACTGGTGTGGCGACGCGCGGAGCTGTCATACGGGCTGATGCGTACGAGGCGGTGAACACCGCTCTCGACCTTGGCATAGCCATAGGCGTTCTCGCCCTTCACCAGCAGCGTCGCTGACTTGATCCCCGCCTGTTCGCCGGCGTGATAGTCGATCAGCTCGACCTTGTAGCCGTGCCGCTCTGCCCAGCGCGTGTACATGCGCTGCAGCATCTCGGCCCAGTCCTGGCTTTCGGTGCCGCCGGCGCCGGCGTTGATCTCGATATAGGTGTCGTTCGCGTCGGCCTCGCCTGACAGCAGCGCCTTCACCTTGTCCTTCTGCGCACGTTCGGCGAGCTGCGCGAGTGCGGTAGTGCCCTCGGACGCCATCTCCTCGTCGCCCTCGGCCTCGGCCATCTCGATCAGCTCGGCGGTATCGCTCAGCTCGCGCTCGATCGTGCGCGTCGCGGTGATCGACTCGTCCAGCCGGCGGCGTTCGCGCATCACGTCCTGCGCAGCCTTGGGGTCGTTCCACAGCGTCGGATCCTCGACCCGCGCATTGAGTTCGTCGAGGCGCCTGAGCGCACGATCCCAGTCGAGGCTGCGCCGCAGCAGGGCGAGCGCCTCGTTGATCGTCGCTACATGGGCCTGCGCTTCGGCGCGCATGGTGATTCTCCAATCATCCGTCAGACCAGCGGGGTGCGGGAATCCAGCGATATGGCGCGGTCGGCCACTGAATTCCCGTGGTGCGGGGATGACGATCTAAATAACAAAGCGGCGACTTAGTAGATGCCGCCCTCTCGCTGCAAGAAGTCGCTGTCACTGGCCTGCTTCTTCGCCTCGGCGGTCGCGGACGCGCTGACGGCAGGCGCGCCCCCGGTACGGCGCACCGCGCGGCGGCCTTCCGCCTGCGGCTTGAACGCTTCCCAGATCACCGCTGGCTTGGGATCGTTGCCGCTCGGCCAGGCGCCGAACACCGGGCGTCCGCTCGCGCGATCGACGCGCACCATGCGAATGCCCTGCGGCGCGCGGAACGGCAGCACCTCCATCCCCTCATAGGCCTTGGTGGCCCATTGCTTGAAGATCGGCGCCGCCAGCGTGCCGCCCTGCGCATAACCGCCCAGGTTCACTGGCGAATCGTAACCAATGTAAACACCCGCCACCATTTGCGGCGTGCCGCCGATGAACCACACGTCCTTCGGCCCGGAATTGGTGCCGGTCTTGCCGAAGATCGGGCGGTTCAGGTCGCGCAATGTCGTCGCGGTGCCGCGCTGGATCACGCCCTCGGCAATGTGCACCATCTGGAACGCCGACATGGCGTCGAGTACCTGCTTGCCGCGCGCGATCGGCCGCGGCATCGGCTTGCCGTCCCAATCGGGCATGTTGCACCGGTCGCAGGCGCGCCAATTCTCCGGCCAGATCACCTGGCCGCGACGGTTCTGCACGAAATCGATCAACGTCGGGGAATGCCAGCGCCCCTGGTTGGCCAGCACGCCATAAGCGTTGACCATCTTCATGACGGTCGTCTCGCCAGCGCCCAGCGCATAGGAAAGATACGGCTGATAGTCGCCGATATCCATCGCCTTCATCAGCCGCACGACGTTCGCCATGCCAGTCTGCGCCGCGGCGCGCACCGTCATCAGGTTGCGCGACTGCTCCACGCCCCAGCGCATCGTCCGCGGACCCGCGCCGCGCGAATTGCCGAAGTTGCGGAAGCATTTCTGGCCCAGCCGCGCGCCCTGATCCACGCAGAACGGCCCATCGACGATGATCGAGGCCGGCGTCATGCCATGCTCCAGCGCGGCGGCGTAAACGATCGGCTTGATGGTCGAACCCGGCTGGCGCATCGCCTGCGTGGCGCGATTGAACGATTGGAGCGACGCGTCGAACCCGCCCTGCATCGCCAAGATACGGCCCGACTGCGGCTCCTGCACCACGAACCCGCCGGAGATCTTGGGCACCGAGCGAAGCGCGAACTGCCCGCCCTGCGGCGCCACCGCGATGATGTCGCCCGGCTCCAGCGTGCCGAACGCCGGCGTCGCCTTGCCACGCACCGGCATCTGCGCTGCCGCGCGCGGCAGCACGCCCTCCGTCCCGTTGGCAAAGCCGATTCGGGCAGCGGATGCGTCGCGCGAGATGATGATCGCCGGTCGCCAGTCATTATAGTCGAGCGTGACGTTGGTATTGAGCAGCGCCGACTGCCAGCGGTCGCCCTTGATCTCGACCTTGCGCAGCGGCCCGGAGAAACCACGGCCACGATCATAGCGCAGCAGGCCGTCGCGCAATGCCTGCGCCGCCGCTTCCTGCACCCCGCGGTCCATCGACGTGCGCACCCACAGGCCGCCCGAATAGACGCTGTTCGCCCCGTCGCGGGCGGTTTCGCCGAACTTGTCGATCAGCTCGCGGCGCACCTCCTCGACGAAATAGCCGCCGACCCGCTCGAACTTGGGCACCCGCGTGACGATCGCGCCGATCGGCTGCGCCTGCGCCTCGGCGCGCTGAGCCGCGGTGATGAAGCCATTGCGCTCCATCTCGCCCAGCGCCCAGTTGCGGCGGCTGATCGCCCGCTCGGTATCGCGGATCGGATCGTAATTGGCCGGCCCCTTCGGCAGGATGGCAAGATACGCCATCTGCGCGAGGTTCAGCTGGTCCAGCTCCTTGTCGAAATAGGCATGGCTCGCCGCCTCCACGCCATAAGCGTTCCGACCCAGGAAGATCTGGTTCAGGTACAATTCCAGGATCTGCGGCTTGGTCAGCGTATCCTCGATACGCCACGCCAGGATCGCCTCGCGGATCTTGCGCGTGGGCGAATATTCGTTGCCGATCAGCAGGTTCTTGGCGACCTGCTGGGTAATGGTCGATCCGCCCCGCGCGCGCTGCCCACTGCCCAGCTTCGACACATAGTCGATCACCGCGCCGGCAAGGCCGGGATAATCGACGCCATGATGCTCGAAGAAGGTCTTGTCCTCGGCCGCCAGGAAAGCGTTGACGAGCATCTTGGGATATTCGTTGAACGACAATTCGACCCGGCGCTCGCGGGCATAGGAATAGATTGGCGAGCCGTCGATCGCGCGCACGTTGGTCGGCAGCGGCGGCTCATAGGTCCGCAATTGCTCCACCGACGGCAGGTCGCGAGTGATGAACCACCAGCCACCGCCCGCGAGGAGCAGGCCGATCGCGGCAAGCACCGCCAGCGCCTTGAACCAGCGCCGCTGCCACAGGTCGGACAGGGTCTGGCGAAAGCCGGGCCCGCGACGTGCCAGCTTGATCGGTTCGGGAGAGTCAGACGCCATACGCAGCGCCGGTGTTTAGGCAGCGGCCATGCGGCTGGCAACAAGGCCGCGGAAAACTACGACAATGCGGGCGCCTGCGACGGTGATCAGCGCGCCGCCGTCTGCGTCATGCGCCGCGCGAAATACACCTCCACCGCGCGCCGCACGCTCTGCGCCACCCGCTCGCGCCCCTCGCGGCTGTCGAGGAAGGCGGCGTCCTGCGCGTTGGAGATATAGCCCGTCTCGAACAGCACCGACGGCATGTCCGGCGCCTTCAGCACCAGCAGCGATGCCATGCGATGGAAATTCTGCTTGGTCGGGATCAACGGCTTGGCCTCGCGCCCCAGCAACCGGGCAAAGCCGGCCGATGCGTTCATCGTCTCCCGCTGCGTCAGGTCGATCAGGATCGACGACACGTCGGAATCCTCGTCCAGATTGACCCCGGCGATGATGTCCGCCTTGTTCTCGCGCGCGGCCAGCCGCGCCGCTTCCTTGTCGGACGCGACGTCAGACAGCGTATAGGCGGTCGCGCCGGTCGCCTCGACATTGCCCGCGCTGTCGCAATGCACCGAAATGAACAGATCCGCGCCCAGCCGCCGCGCGATGCCGAACCGCTCGCGATGCAGGATATAGCGGTCGTCATCGCGCGTCAGCGCGACCCGCACCCGCCCCGAATCGAGCAGTTCGTCGCGGATCGCCTTGGCGATCTTCAGCGTCAGGTCCTTCTCGCGCAGCCCCGTTTCCGGGTTGATCGCGCCCGGATCATTGCCGCCATGTCCCGCGTCGATCACCACCAGCGGGCGGCTGTCATCGCCCTGCACCCGCGGCAGCACGGCCTTCTTCGCCTTCGGAACGGGAACGCTGACCTTGTACTTGGGCCGCGATTCTCCCCAGCCGAACGGCAGGAAGCTCAGCGGAGAGGCCGCGCTCGCCGCGGTGAAGCGCCGCCCGTCGACCTCGCGCAGCGACAGTTCCAGCTTGCGCCCCTCGTCGTCGAACGACCCCTTGGTCACGATCATCGGCTGCGCCAGATCCAGCACCACGCGCGCGCCATCCGCGCCGCGCCACCCCTGCCGGACCGCCGTCACCGCGCCATTGCCGCGGCTCGGCCCGCCCGGCCGCGCGCCATCAATATCGATCGCGATCCGCTGCGGTCCATCCAGAATGAAACTAGAGGCACCACGCACCGCTTCGTCAAAGCGGATGGTGATCCGGTCGTCGCCGACCTCGACACGCTCCACCCGTGCCGCCCACGCGGGCAGGGCCGGCAACAGGCCGGCAAATAACGCGAACAACACCGACATACCTCGTACATGCCGTGCCGGCCGCTTCTCGGTCCAGCGAAAAGCCATGGTACGCAAACCCTTCTTCCCTGTCGGGTCGGGATAATCGCCGCTTCTCAAGGCACCGTTTCATACCACGGTTAACGCCGCGTTCGGCAAGTTATTGCCGACCGGTCGGCAATCTTGTTCCGGTTGCCGAAGGATGACTTAGTTGCTACCTCCTGAATTGATCGGCGTGCGGTCGCCTATTGCGCCCGCCTCCGACCCACCGCCCAGCCGGCATTCGCGCCGGTGCGGGCCATCAGGTTGACGTTTGCATGTTGCATATCCCCGCACCGCAGTTCCGACCGGCCTTCGCCGGCGGCGCGGGCGTGGAAGCGGTCCAGGGCGTGTCGCCCGGCCATGCGCGGCAGACGAAGGCACAGTCCACCACCATCCGCGTGCCCGGCCAGACTGCGCCGGCACCGATTCATCATCGCGCGCCCCCGCCGTCCGGCGGCGTGAGGCGCGCGTGGAGACGTACTAATGACCATGCGCATGCTGATCGACGCACGCCACCGGGAGGAAACCCGCGTGGCCGTCGTCAAGGGAAATCGCATCGAAGAATTTGATTTCGAGAGTGCCGAGCGCAAGCAGCTCAAGGGGAATATCTATCTGGCCAAGGTGACGCGCGTTGAGCCGTCGCTGCAGGCGGCATTCGTCGATTACGGCGGCAACCGCCACGGCTTCCTCGCCTTCTCCGAAATCCATCCCGATTATTACCAGATCCCCAAGGAGGATCGCGAGGCGCTGCTGCGCGAGGAGGCGGAGCATGCCGCCGAGGAAGCGAAGCTGCGCGCCGAGCAGGAAGCGGCCGAGGATGATGACGGCGACATCCATGACGATGTCGACGATGCGCATGGCGACGACGCCGGCGATCTCGACGCCGTCGAGGGCGAGGAGGGCGAAGGCGCCCCGGCCCCGACCACCGGCATCAACGACGATCAGGTCGAGGCGCTGCGCCAGCGTCGCATGAACCTGCGCCGCCGCTACAAGATTCAGGACGTGATCCGCCGCCGCCAGGTGCTGCTGGTCCAGGTCGTGAAGGAAGAGCGCGGCAACAAGGGCGCGGCGCTGACCACCTATCTGTCGCTCGCCGGCCGCTATTGCGTGCTGATGCCCAACACGTCGCACGGCGGCGGCATCAGCCGGAAGATCAGCAATTCGTCCGATCGCAAGCGCCTGAAATCGATCATGGCCGAGCTGGAGCTGCCGCCCTCGATGGGCTGCATCGTGCGCACCGCCGGCCTCAGCCGCACCCGCACCGAGATCAAGCGCGACTTCGATTACCTCGCCCGCCTGTGGGACGGTATCCGCGAAAAGACGCTGACCAGCGCCGCGCCAGCGCTGATCTATGGCGACAGCGATCTCATCAAGCGCGCCATCCGCGACATCTACAACAAGGACATCGACGAGGTCATCGTCGAGGGGAACGACGGCTATCGCCAGGCGAAGGAATTCATGCGCCTGCTGATGCCCAGCCACGCGAAGCGGGTGAAGCATTACAGCGATCCCATTCCGCTGTTCCAGCGCTGCCATGTCGAGGATCAGCTCGCCGCCATGTACCACCCGGTGGTGCAGCTGAAGTCGGGTGGCTACCTCGTCATCAACCCGACCGAGGCTTTGGTCTCGATCGACATCAACTCCGGCCGTTCGACGCGCGAGCATAATATCGAGCAGACGGCGACCGCGACCAACCTTGAGGCGGCGCAGGAAATCGCCCGCCAGCTGCGCTTGCGCGACATGGCCGGCCTCGTCGTCATCGACTTCATCGACATGGACAACAATTCCAATGTCCGGAAGGTCGAGAAGGCGATGAAGGAGGCGCTGAAGAACGATCGCGCCCGCATCCAAGTCGGCCGCATCTCCAGCTTCGGCCTGATGGAAATGAGCCGCCAGCGCCTGCGCACCGGCGTGCTCGAAGCGTCGACCCGCCCCTGCCCGCATTGCGAAGGCACCGGCCTCGTCCGCACCGCGTCGTCGGCCGGCCTCAGCGCGCTTCGCCTGATCGAGGACGAGGCCGCACGCGGCCGCGGCTCGATCCTGACGCTGCGCGCCAGCGTCGAGGCGGCGGTGTACGTGCTCAACCGCAAGCGCGCCGACATTGCCGAGATCGAGGATCGCTACGGCGTGACGGTCGAGATCCTGCCCGACGGCGAGCAGGAAGGCGCCCGCATGGAGGTCATCGCCTCCGGCCCGCCGCCGGCCTATGCGCCCAAGTTCGATCCCCCCGTCGAGGAAATCGAGGAGGATATCCCCGAGGAGATCGAGGAAGAGGAAGACGAGGTGCTCGTCGAGGACGAGGCGCCGCGCTCCTCGGAAGATCGTGGCGACGAACCGCGCGAGGGTGGTCGCAAGCGCCGCCGCCGCCGTGGTCGCCGCGGCCGCTCGGGTGGCGAAGGCAGCGAACATGCCGAGGGCGCCGACGAGGCGATCGAGGTGCCTGCCTCCAACGCCGACCTTGCCGAAGACGAGCCGGTCGAGGCGGATGACGAGGGCGAGGCCTTCGAGGCAGCCGCTGAGACGTCGCACGATGGCGAGGGCGAGGGTGGACGCCGCCGCCGCAACCGTCGTGGACGTCGCCGTCGCCGTGAGAATGGTGATGGCCAGCATGCCGGTGCCGAAAACGGCGACCAGCAGGACGCCGCGTCGGTCGAGGCTCCGGTAGCGACCGAGGAAGCACCGGAAGAGGCGCCCGCCGTCGTCGAGGCAGCGCCGGTCGCGGTCGAGCCTGAGCAGCCGGTCGCCGAAGCCGCGCCCAAGACGCGCCGTCGTCCGCGCGCAAAGAAGGCCATCGAGGCACCGGTCGAGGCCGCACCGGCCGCGGAAGACGCCGCACCGATCCCGACCCCGGGCATCGAGGCGATCGCGCCGGCCGCCGAAGAGGCCGCTCCCGCGGAAGAGGCACCGGCCAAGCCGAAGCGTACGCGCCGCAAGAAGGCCGATGCCGCGGCACCAGCCGCCGACGCTGCCGAAGCGGCACCGGCCGGGGCCCCGGCTGCCGAAGAGGCGCCGGCCAAGCCGAAGCGCACCCGCCGCAAGAAGGCCGATGTGCCGGTCGTGGACGTGCCCTCCGCCGATCTGCCGCCGCCGCAGGCGACCGAGGAAGCCGCCGTTCCGGGCAGCGGCCCGGATGGCGCAGCGCCGGCCGACGAGGCTGCCGAGGGCAACGAAGAGTCCGCCGCTGAGGCAACGCCGCGGCGTGGCTGGTGGCAGCGCACCTTCGGCGCATGACGATCGGGTGAGGACAGTGATGCGCCGGGCTTCAGCGATGGTTCAGACGCCATCGGCATGGGTCCGGCGCATGGCTGTTCCTACCCAGCAACAGGCTGCGGGCGGCGACGTGACCGTGCATCGCGCTCCCGCCCCGCGGCGCCTGTCTGCCCTTCGGCTCGCCGCCGCTGCCACGCTTGCCTGCATGGTGCTGGCACAGCCGGCTCAGGCGCAGTCGATCCTGCGCGACGCCGAAACCGAATCGCTCCTGCATGACATGACGGCGCCGCTGGTCACCGCCGCGGGCCTGTCGCCGAGCGACGTTCGCGTCGTCCTGGTCAACGACGATTCGATCAACGCCTTCGTTGCCGGGGGCCAGATCGTCTATGTCCACTCCGGCACGCTGCAGGCGGCAAAGACCGCCAACGAAGTGCAGGGCGTCATCGCGCATGAACTGGGCCACATCACCGGCGGGCACGTCACGCTCGCCGGCCGCGGCTATCAGGAAGCGACCGGGATCACGATCCTGTCGATGGTGCTCGGCCTTGCGGCAATGGCGGCGGGCGCGGGCGAGGCTGGCGCCGGGCTCCTCGCCGCTGGCCAGCAGGCCGCCGTCGGCAAATACCTGTCCTTCTCGCGCCAGCAGGAAGCGTCCACCGACGCCGCCGGCGTCAAATACCTCAACGGCGCCGGCATCAGCGGCAAGGGGTATCTCAACTTCTTCAAGACGATGCAGCAGCTCGAATATCGCTACGGCATCACGCGCAAGGTTGAGTATATGCTCAGCCACCCGGTCTCGTCGGAGCGTATCGCCGCCATCTCCGAATCGCTGCAGGCGTCGCCGGCCTGGAACAAGCCGCTGAACCAGGACTGGGAGGAACGGTTCAAGCGGGTGCAGGCAAAGCTCGACGGCTATCTCCTGCCGCCCGCCCAGGCGCTGCAGAAATATCCGGAGAGCAACCAGACCATCTACGCCCATTATGCGCGCGCCTATGCCTATCATCGCGGCGGCTTCCCCGAGAAAGCGGATGCCGAGGCCGATGCACTGGTGCAGGCGAAGCCGACCGATCCCTATTTCCTCGAGATCAAGGGCCAAATCCTGCTCGAGGCGGGCAAGCCGACCGAGGCGCTGGCCCCGCTGCGCGCCGCGACCGAAGGCTCGCGCACCAATCCGCTGATCGCCACCACCTTCGGCCACGCGCTGATCGCGACCGAGGACAAGGCCAATTACGACGAGGCGAAGAAGGTGCTGCGCATCGCGGTCGCGCGGGATGATCAGAACCCCTTCGCCTGGCAGCAGCTCGGCACCGTCTATGACCGCATGGGCGATCCCGCCCGCGCCGCCCTCGCCACCGCCGAACGCGCCAGCATGATGGGCGACGCCCGGACGGCCGCGATCAGCGCCGGCTATGCGATGGGCGGCATTCCCCAGAACACGCCGGACTGGATCCGGGCACAGGATATCTCGATGACTTCTCAGCACGCACTCGAAGACGGCAAGAAGAAGCGTCGATGAACCGCCTTCAATTGCTGCTTCTCGTGGTGCTCGGCGCCACTTTCGGCGCTGGCGGCATGTGGCTCGCCGAACGGGCTGTTCCCGGCGAACTCTCCGGCGCTGACCGCAGCCGGGTCGAACAGATCGTGCGCGACTATGTGCTCGCCAACCCGGAAATCATACCCCAGGCCATGCAGCGCCTGCAGGAACGCGAAGGCGAAAAGGCGATCGCGGCCGATCGCTCGCGCATCGAGACGCCGTACAAGGGCGCCGTGATGGGCAATCCCGATGGCGACGTCACCCTGGTCGAATTCTTCGACTACAATTGCGGTTACTGCCGCGCGAGCCTTCCGATCATCGAACAATTGATCGAACGCGACCCGAAGGTTCGGGTCGTTTTCCGCGAGCTTCCCATTCTGGCCGAGGAAAGCCGGGATGCGGCCAGAGCATCGCTGGCGGCGGCCGCACAGGGCCGGTTCGTGCCGTTCCACAATGCACTTTACGCCGCCGGCCCGGTCACCGCCGACAGCATCGCCTCCGCGGCACGCACGGCCGGCGTCGACCTTAGCAAGATCCCGGACGATGCCGATACCGAGATCGCCGGCAACATCGGCCTTGCGACAAAGCTCGGCATTTCCGGCACCCCGGCCTGGGTGGTGGGCGACCGCGTCCTGTCCGGAGCGCTGCCGCTCGACCGCCTACAGGACGCCGTCGCCGCGGCCCGCGCGCGCGGAAAATAGCCGAAGCGGCCTACCGCGTGCGGCGCTGTTGCGGCGCTGCTCGCCGGACGGCGGCATGATGGACCGCCCGCTGCACCAGAAACGTCAGATCCTCGCGATCGATGTCATAGGTTTCGCTCAGATCCTCGAGCGCGCGGTCGACATCCTCCCGGTCCGGCGCGCCATGCTGGACGACCGCCGGCGGCCGGTGCGGGTAGGAATGACCGGAAAAGCGGTGAAAGGCGACGGCCGCCAGCGTCAGCAGCACCGCATTCAACCCCACCGGCACCACCGCAAACCAATATCCGGTGGACAGCACCACGGGGCCACCCACCACCGCGGTCAGGGCGGCCGCGCCGCCAGGCGGGTGCAGGCAGCGGCACAGCGACATGATCAGGATCGCGCCGCCCACCGCCACCCCGGCGGCCAGCGCCACATCGGGGATCAGCTTGGCCGCCGTGACGCCGACGAACGCTGAGATGGTGTTGCCGCCAATCACCGGCCATGGCTGCGCCAGCGGGCTCGCCGGGACCGCGAACACCAGCACCGCTGCCGCGCCCATCGGGGCAACCAGCCAGGGGCTCAGGCCGACCGGGTGAAGCAGCGCAAGCGCCAGCGCCCCGGTCAGCCCGATGCCGATCACGCCGCCGGCGCTCGCCACCAAACGGTCGCGCAATGTCCCGCCGGCAAGGATTGCGTGGAAGATCGCCATGCCGGTCAGCGCTGGCTGGCGATCCAGTCGGCGACCTTGCGCTCCAGCACCGGCATGGGCAGCGCGCCGGTATCCAGCAGCGTCGCGTGGAAGCCGCGCGGGTCGAACTTCGCACCCAGCTTCTGCTTCGCGGCCGCCTTCAGCCGCAACATCGTCAGCTGCCCGATCTTGTACGCAAGCGCCTGTCCGGGGATCGCGATGTACCGCTCGACCTCTGCCGTCGCGTCGCTCTCCGGCATCGGCGAATTGTCGATCATGTAGCGGATCGCCTGCTCGCGCGTCCAACCCTTGGCGTGGATCCCGGTATCGACCACCAGCCGCATCGCGCGCAGCATCTCGTCGTTCAGCCCGCCCATCCGCTGGTAGGGATCGGTCTCGACGCCCAGTTCGGGATAGAGCGTCTCGGCATAGAGGCCCCAGCCCTCAACAAAGGCCGTGTTGCCACCAAAGCGCATGAAGGCAGGAAGGCTCTCGTTTTCCTGGGCCAGGCTGATCTGGAAATGGTGACCGGGCACCGCCTCGTGCAGGTACAGCGTCTCCATGCCCCAGAGATAACGGTTCGCCAGATCATAAGTGTTGTAATAGAAGATGCCCGGACGCGAACCGTCGGGGGTCCCCGACTGGTAGGAGCCGGCGGCGGCGGTCTTCTCGCGGAAGGCCGGCACCGGCCGGATGTCGAGCGGGGTTTCCGGGATCAGCGCGAACTGCTCGCGCACCCGCGCGTCAACCTTCTTGCCGATCTCGGCATAGCCCGCCGCGATCTCTTCCGCCGACTTGGGCTGGAAGCGCGCATCGGTCCTCAGATGCTGGAAGAATTGCGGAAGGCTGCCCTGAAAACCGGCGCGGTCCTTCTGCTTTTCCATCTCCGCCAGGATCCGCGCCACTTCGCGCAGGCCCAGCTGATGCACCTCCTCCGCCTTCAGCGGCAGGGTCGTGTTGCTCTCGATCAGATAGTCATAATAAGCGGCGCCCCCGGGCAATGCAGAGGTGCCGATCGTGTCGCGCGCCTCGGGCAGATATTCCTGCTGCAGGAACGCGCGCAGGCGCTGATGGGCCGGGTTCAGCACGTCGCGCACTTGCTTGGCATAAGCCGCCGTCAGCCGCGTACGATCCGCCGCACGCACCGCATCGGGGAACTTGGTCACCGGCTCGTAGAACAAGGATTCCGCGACCGACGGCGCGAGCAGATTGTCGAGCTGCCCGATCACATTCTGCACCACCAGGCGCGGCGGCATGATGCCCTGCGCCATGCCCTCGCGGGCACGCACGATCATGCGATCAACCAACGCCGCATATTGCGCGTTGCGCTTCAGATTGTTGTCGTAATCCTCGGTCGTCTTGAACGGAGCAGCCCCCTGCCCCGAGGCGAATTCCGGGTAGAAGGTCTGAAAGCCGCGAAAGTGGTTGATCGGCAGGACGTCGCTGATCCGGCGCAAGGCAGGATCAAACGCCTTCAGGTCGCGCGCGCGATCACTTTCGAAAACGTCGTAGGCAATGCGGTCGACGGCACCCAGCTTGGAACGGTCAATCTTCCGCAGCGCGTTCAGATCGTCGACGAGCGCCTGGCGTTCAGCCTCGTCATAGGCGCGGGTGTAATAGTCGCCGAGGCGGTCGGCGTAGCGCAGGTCGCCGCGCGAGATTGCTTCGATCGGGTTGCGACGCAACGCCGCCTCGTTGCTCTCCTCGAACAGGCGGCGCAGCTTCGCGCCTTCCGCGGCCTGTGCAGCGGTGGGCGCGGCAGCCCGCGGGGCCGCGGCGGGGCTTGTTTGAGCGATGGCGAGCGTGGGAATAGCGACGGACAGCAGGAGCGGGAGGACGAGGCGCAACAGACGACCTTTCGATGGGGCTGCGCGTCACCTAGAGCCTGTCCCCCCACCGCGGCAATGGTCGCGCGTCATACAATCGCTCGCATCGCCGGATCCGGGGATCGCATCCCGATTCTCGGGGGAAGATATGGCGGGACCCAGGCAGAACAGCCCGCTCGTCGCTCCCCTCATCCGGAGCGCCATCTGAGTCGTACGCCGCATCGCGGGGGAAGGCGCAAACGAAAATGGGCCGCCCGGTTGCCCCGGACGGCCCTTCCCTCTCCTATGGCAGAAGCGGGGTGTTAGCTCGACGTCGACAGGTTGACCGCTGCATACTTGCCGCGACGATCGACTTCGATCTCGAACGACAGGCGATCGCCCTCGTTCAGGCTCGACATGCCGGCACGCTCGACAGCAGAGATGTGCACGAAGGCATCCGGCTGGCCATCATCGCGCTGGATGAAACCGAAGCCCTTCATCGCGTTGAAGAACTTGACCGTTCCGGTCGCCTTCTCGCCCGTCAGCTGACGCTGCGGGGCGCCAGCACCGCCAGCACGCGGCGCGCGCTCGGCACCGAAGCCGCCCTCGCGCGGTGCGCGCTCGGTCACCGGCATCGGCTCGCCCTCGATCTTGAGGTCGGTCGCCGAGATGCGGCCGCCACGATCGACGAGGGTGAAGCCAAGCGGCTGACCTTCGGCAAGGCCCGTCAGGCCGGCCTGCTCGACCGCGGAGATGTGAACGAAGACGTCTTCGCCGCCGTCATCGCGGACCACGAAGCCAAAGCCCTTCTGCGCGTTGAAGAACTTGACCACGCCGGTACCCTCGCCGACGACCTGCGGCGGCATGCGGTTACCACCGCCAAAGCCGCCACCGCCGCCGCCGCGGAAACCACCGCCGCCGCCGCCGCCGCCGAAGCCGCCGCCGCCGAAGCCGCCACCGCCGCCACGGAAGCCACCGCCGCCGCCACCAAAGCCGCCGCGATCACCACCGAAACCACCACGGTCGCCGCCGAAACCGCCGCCGCCAAAACCACCGCCACCGAAGTCGCCGCCGAAATCGCCGCCGCCGAAGTCATCGCGCTTGTCGCGCCCGCGTCCGCCACGATTGCCGCGGCCACCTTTGTCGTAACCCATAAACCCTGTTCGTCTTCCCGCTCCGCCCGCAAAATCGTTCAAGATCCGCGCGATGGACGGCCGGCGCGGAGCTCCGTGACGCGAAAGCTGATGCGCCACGAGACTCGTCATAGCGCATCCGCGCACCTACCGCGAATAGAATCGTCACCAAAAACAAGTATTACGCTGCGATCATTGCGCAACTGTCGCGTTGAAGGCACAGCCCGTCGCTGGATTTTCTGCAGAATGTGGGCGCTGCGGTGTGTTGTTGAGCCTTTTGGCGCGCCGCGCTAGGGCATCACGATGGCCGTATATTTTCATGAAGAAGACCTGCCGGGCGATGTGTTCGTTCCGGGAGCCCCGCTTGCCGTCGACACCGAAACCATGGGGCTCATCACGCCGCGTGACCGGTTGTGCCTGGTGCAGATTTCCGACGGCACCGGCGATGAGCATCTGGTGCGGTTCAACCCCGGGTCCGATTATGCCGCCCCCCATCTGCGGGCGGCGCTCGCCGATCCGGCGCGGCTCAAACTCTACCATTTCGGCCGTTTCGATATCGCCGCGATCCGCCACTACATGGGGATTGTCGCGGCCCCGGTCTATTGCACCAAGATCGCCTCGCGGCTGGTGCGCACCTACACCGACCGGCACGGCCTGAAGGAGCTGGTTCGCGAATTGCTGGGGCAGGACATCTCCAAGCAGCAGCAATCGTCCGACTGGGGCGGTCCCGACCTGAACGACGCGCAGCGTGAATATGCCGCCTCGGACGTGCGCTACCTCCATCGCCTGCGCGAGGAACTGGATCGGCGACTCGCCCGCGAGGGTCGCACGGCGCTGGCGCAGGCTTGCTTCGACTTCCTGCCGCACCGTGCCGAGCTTGATCTCGCCGGCTGGCCGGAAACCGACATCTTCGCCCATGCCTGAGCCACACCCCGCTTGTGATGGCGGCGCGGCGCCTGAGCGCGCCGTGTTGGCACGAAGCAAGGCGGGACTGCGGCTTTTTGGGCGCTCGTCGCGTTTGATGCCCGCCGGGCGACCGGCGACGGGCAAGGGGAATGGCGTCACGCATGTCTGAAATAGCCATCCGGGAACGCTCCAGGCGGCAGCGCTGGGCGGCACCGGGCAGCCGGCACGATCGGTTGATCTCGGTGATGTACTGGCTGCTGCCCGTACTGATCGGCGTTCTGGCGGCCTTTCTGGTGATGGCCCCGCTGACGCGCGCTGGGGACGTGTCGTTCGTTCTGGACAAGAACAAGGTGGAGGTCGCCAAGGAGCGGCTGAAGATCCAGAAGGCGCAATATCGCGGCTCCGACGCTAAGGGCCAGCCCTTCACGCTCGACGCCGGCTCGGCGGTGCAGCGCAGCTCGGCCGAACCGGTGGTACAGCTCAACGAACTGATCGCGCGCATCCGGCTGGAGGATGGCCCGGCGTCGCTGACCGCCCCCAGCGGCCGCTACGACATGGAAAGCGAGCGGGTGAATGTGGACGGGCCGATCGCGTTTCGCGGGCCCAACAACTACACACTCGACACTCAGGATGCCGAGGTCGACCTGAAAACCCGCAAGCTGCGCTCGCGCGAGGCGGTGACGGGCACGGTATCGCAGGGAACGTTCAGCGCGGACCGGCTCGATGCCGATCTGGAGGCGCGAACCGTCACGTTGCGCGGCAATGCCCGCTTGCGCGTGAACCCGCGAGGGGCGAGATAGCGCGCATGACACGTCCGGTCCTTCTCGCCCTTTGCCTGGCAACCGCTCCGCTGGCGACCACGGCCGGTGCTCAGACGCGGCACAATACCAACGCGCCGATCGACTTTGCGGCGGACACGATCGAGCTTCAGGATCGCGCCAACCGCGCGGTACTGCTGGGCAATGTGTCGGTTCGCCAGGCCGAAATGTCGCTGAGCGCCACGCGAATGACGGTGAACTACACCGGCCAGATCGTGGACGGGAACCCGCAGGTATCGCGGCTGGACGCATCGGGCGGGGTCGTCGTGCGTCGCCCTGATCAGACGGCGCGCAGCCAGTTCGCCGTGTATGACCTGAACCGTCGCGTCATCACCATGATCGGCGGCGTCTCGCTGACGCAGGGCGCCAATACAGTGAACGGCGGCCGCCTGACGATCAACCTCGACACCGGCCGCGCGGTGATGGACGGATCGTCGGTTCGCGGGGGCGGCAGTGGCTCGGGCAATGTCACGACGGCGCCGTCGGGTCGCGTCACCGGCACCTTCTCCGTTCCGAAGCGGAACTGACCGGGAGCAACCCGCCGCGATCGGGGGTTTCCCTCTGCGCGTGCATTATGCATCATCACTGATGAATGTTTCTGATGCATGATTCCTGCCAGTTGCCATTCGACTGACGAGGCACTGGAACGATTGGCGAGGCAAGAACAGGCGATGGACGAGGTCACGACACTCGAAGAGGTGGAAGCAGTCCACGAGGCGCCGATTTCCGACGGCCTGCAGGTCGTCTCGATCGCGAAATCCTATGACAAGCGCACCGTGCTGCGCGACGTGTCGGTGTCGGTCGGGCGCGGCGAAGTGGTCGGCCTGCTCGGCCCCAATGGCGCGGGCAAGACGACGTGCTTCTATTCGGTGATGGGGCTGGTGAAGCCGGATGCGGGCCGCATCATGCTGGATGGTGAGGATATCACCGGTCTGCCGATGTACCGGCGGGCGATCCTGGGCCTCGGTTACCTGCCGCAGGAAACGTCGATCTTTCGCGGCCTGACGATCGAGAAGAACATCCTGACCGTGCTCGAACTGAACGAGCCGGATGCCACCGCGCGCCAGCAGAAGCTCGACCGGCTGCTCGACGAATTCGGCCTCACCCGGCTGCGTGATGCGCCGGCCATGGCGCTGTCCGGCGGTGAGCGGCGCCGGGCGGAGATCGCCCGGGCACTGGCCGCCGACCCCTCGATCATCCTGCTCGACGAACCCTTCGCCGGCATCGACCCGCTGTCGATCGCCGACATCCGCGCGCTGGTGAAACAGCTCAAGAGCCGCGGGATCGGGGTGCTCATCACCGATCACAATGTGCGTGAGACGCTCGAAATCGTCGACCGCGGCTACATCATCTACGACGGCCGGGTGCTGTTCTCCGGCGCCCCTGCGGATCTGGTCGCCGATCCCAATGTTCGCCGCCTCTATCTGGGCGAAGAATTCTCGCTCTGAGCCGATGCTGACCGTCCCTCTCCTCGCAGTCCCGGGTTCTGCCCGGACCGCGCGTGGCCAGGGTAGCGTTGGGCGTGCCTGCGGCGGCGCCGCCACGAGATGAGCCTCGCGCCGCGCCTCGACCTGCGTCAGTCGCAATCACTGGTGATGACGCCGCAGCTCCAGCAGGCAATCAAGCTGCTGACGCTGTCGAACCTCGAGATCGAAGGCGTCATCGCCGAGGAGCTGGAGAAGAACCCGCTGCTGGAGGCGCTGCCCGCGGCGGACGATGCGCCGGTGCCGGAGCGTGAGCCCGAAGCGCCCCGCGACGAGCCGGCGCCGGCTGACGAACTCGTCCTCTCGGGCGAAGCGGCTGGCGAGGCACTCGACGTCGACATCGTGGCAGAGCGATTCGACGACAGCCCGCTCGATAGCATGACCGGCGATCGCGCGGCGGGGGACGGCCTCGGCCTCACCGGCGCGACGGGCGGCAGCCTGGAGGACGGCCCCGACCTTGATGCCCTTGCCGCCGGGGATCGATCGCTGGCCGAACACCTGCTGTATCAGGCAGGCGAGGTGCTTGGCGGGGGCGACCTGTTCGTGGCCCAGCATCTGATCGACCTGATCGACGAGGCGGGTTACCTGACGACCGAACTCGCCGACGTGGCCAGCCGCCTGGGCGTGCCGCTGGAGGCTGTTGAGCGCCTGTTGGGGGTCATCCACACCTTCGACCCCACGGGCGTCGGCGCCCGAAACCTCGCCGAATGCATCGCGCTGCAGGCGCGCGAGGCCGACCGCTACGATCCCGCCATGGCGCGCCTGATCGACAACCTCGATCTTGTCGCACGCGGCGATCTCGCCCGGCTGAAGCGGATCTGCGAGGTCGATGACGAGGACATGGCCGACATGATCCGCGAGCTGCGCGGCTATGATCCGAAGCCCGGGCTCCGCTTCGGCGGGGAGCCGATGCAGGCGGTGACGCCCGACCTCCACGTGCGCCGCACACGGGGCGGCTGGATCGTGGAGCTCGACAGCGCCACCCTGCCGCGCGTGCTGGTCAACCGGCGATACCATGCAGAGCTGTCGTCGGGTCCGCAGGACAAGGCCTCCAAGGCGTGGCTCGGCGACATGCTGGCCAGCGCCAACTGGCTGGTGAAGGCGCTGGACCAGCGGCAGAAGACGATCATCCGCGTCGCGACCGAGATCGTGCGCCAGCAGGAGGCGTTCTTCCTGAAAGGCGTCGCGCATCTTCGCCCGCTGACGCTGCGGCAGGTCGCCGACGCGATCGAGATGCACGAATCGACTGTCAGCCGGGTGACGTCGAACAAATATCTCAGCTGCGCGCGCGGGCTGTTCGAGCTCAAATACTTCTTCACCTCGGCGATCCAGTCCGCCGACGGCGGCGATGCCGTGTCCGCCGAAGCGGTGAAAAGCGCGATCCGCGGCCTCATCGCCAATGAAGGCGCCAAGATCCTCAGCGACGATACGATCGTCGAGCTGCTCAACGCCAAGGGCTTCGATATCGCCCGCCGCACCGTCGCCAAATATCGCGAGGCAATGGGGATCGGCAGCTCGGTGCAGCGGCGGCGCCAGCGGGCGCTCAGCGGCGGCTGAGCACCCCGGCCCCGGGGCCGCCGCCCCTCGATCAGCCGACCAGACGCCGCGGCACCTTCACCTTCATGTCCAGGAGCTGCTGCGCCTTGCCCTTGGCCAGCGCATCGAGCCGCAGGCTGGCGAACTGCCCCCCGCCCAGCGACTGGATGCAATGCAGGTTGATCGCATTCATCCCCGGCAGCTCGTACCGGCGAACCTCGGGATGGCTCGCCCCTTCGAACTCATGCGCGAAGAACGCCTGCACCGCGTCCTCGGTCAGCCCGGCGCGGATCCAGGGCAGATATTCCGGCCGCCGCGCGATCACGCCGACGTTGAAGGCATTGCCCTTGTCGCCCGACCGCGCCCAGGCAAGGTCGATCAGCTGAACCTCGACCATCTCCTCGTCAGCACCGACCGCCGGCGCCTCATCATCCACCTGCGGCCGCACGGTCATCGCCGGATCGAACGGCGTCGCCGGCGCCGGGTTGGCAACGGTGATCGTCTCCCCGCCCAGCGACACGCTGCCGTTCACCGATGCCCCATCGACCAGGAACGAAAACACCTGCGCCACCGGCGAGATCGTCGGCCGCGCACCGAACCACCCGGTCGAACCCACGCTCATCGAGGTGGTGGGCGAATCGAACTCGCGCATCATGATGCCCAGCGCCTCGGCATCCTCATGCTCCGCCCCGATCCGCGCGATCACCTCGCGCGTTGCGGACAACGCCGGATTGGCCTGCGCGCCGTAGCTTGCCTCGGTCCCCAGCAATTCGACGCGCGTATCGCGCAGCGGCGGCAGGTTGCGCCCGCGCAGCATCTCGCCAACGCGGGTCAGCACCGCTTGTGCCTGCGCCTGCGCCTTCTTCGCCGCGTCGCGCCCGACCACCGGCATGATGCCGATGAAGCGATTCCCGTTCTCAAACGTGACGCAGGTCTTCAGCTTGCCGGTCGGCGGATAACCCCTGGCATTGGACACGCGCACCCGGCCCTCGCCCTCTTCGGTGACGCTCAGCTGCGAGAAATCGCACACCACGTCGGGCAGCGCATAGGCCTGCGGATCGCCCACTTCGTACAGGATCTGCTCCGCCACCGCCGCTGCCGAGACGAGGCCGCCCGTCCCCTCCGGCTTGGTGACGATGAAATCGCCGTTCTCATGGCACTCGATCACCGGATAGCCGATGTGCGCCCAGTCAGGCACTTTCTCCCAATCGGTGAACAGTCCGCCGGTCGCCTGCGCGCCGCATTCGATCACATGCCCCGCCAGCGATCCCGCCGACAGCCGATCGTGATCGTCCGGCCCCCAGCCGAATTCATGCATCAGCGGGCCCAGCGTCAGCGCGCTGTCGACCACGCGCCCGGTGATGACCACCTCCGCCCCAGCCGCCAGCGCCGCCGCGATCGGCCCGCCGCCAAGATAGGCGTTGGCGGTCCATACCTTCTTGGGATCAGGGAACGGCGCGTCGTTGAACATCTCGACCACGCCCTGGGCGGCAAAGTCGGGCACGCGCGCGATCAGGTCATCGCCGGTGACGATTGCGATCCGGAAGGAAAGCCCGGCATCCGCGGCAAGCTCCTCCATCCGCACGCGGCACGCCTGCGGGTTCACGCCACCCGCATTCGTCACGATGCGGACGCCCTGCTCCTTGAACTCGCGCAGATTGTCCTTCCACACCCATTCGGTGAAATCGCGCGCATAGCCCTGCTCCGGGCGCACCTGCTTCAGCTGGCCCAGCGGCGCCATCGTCGCTTCGGCCAGATAATCGAGGATCATGTAATCGAGCTTGCCGCCTGCCAGCAGCTGCGGCGCCGCCACCGAACTGTCCCCGAGGAATCCGCCCGCACCGCCGATCCTGACCACCTTGGCCATCTCACTCTCCCGCTTGTTTTGCGGAGAGCCGTAACGGAAAGCGGCACGCAGGCAAACCGCCCCTCCCCGCATTGCGCAGGGAGGGTGGTGTCACTCAGTCCGCGAAGGGATCGCGAACCAGGATCGTGTCCTCGCGCTCCGGGCTGGTCGACACCAATGTTACCGGGCAGTTGATCAGTTCCTCGATGCGGCGGATGTACTTGATCGCCTGCGCCGGCAGGTCGGCCCAGCTGCGCGCGCCGGCGGTCGACTGCGACCAGCCTTCCATCGTCTCGTAGATCGGCTCGACCGCGGCCTGATCGGCCGCGTGCGACGGGAAATAATCCAGCGTCTCGCCGCGCAAGCGATAGCCGGTGCAAATCGAGATCGTCTCGAACCCGTCGAGCACGTCCAGCTTGGTCAGCGCGATGCCGGTGATGCCGCTGACCGCTGCGGACTGGCGCACCAGCACCGCGTCGAACCAGCCGCAACGGCGCTTGCGTCCGGTGACGGTGCCGAACTCATGCCCGCGCGTTCCCAGCCGCTCGCCGGTCTCATTGTCGAGCTCGGTCGGGAACGGGCCGGAGCCGACACGCGTGGTGTACGCCTTGGCGATACCCAGCACGAAGCCGACCGCACCCGGCCCGAGGCCGGAGCCGCCCGCCGCGGTGCCCGCGATCGTGTTGGACGAGGTGACGAACGGATAGGTGCCGTGATCGATGTCGAGCAGCACGCCCTGCGCGCCTTCGAACAGGATGCGCCGGCCGGCGGCGCGTGCCTCGTTCAGGTCACGCCACACCGGCTTGGCGAAGGACAGGACGAAGTCCGCAATCTCGCGCAGGTCGGTCAGCAACCGCTCGCGATCGATCGGCGGCTCGCCGAAACCGGCACGCAGCGCGTCGTGATGCGCCGTCAGGCGGTCGAGTTGCGGATCGAGATCGTCGAGATGCGCGAGGTCACACACGCGCAGCGCGCGGCGGCCGACCTTGTCCTCATACGCGGGGCCAATGCCGCGGCGGGTGGTGCCGATCTTGCCGGCGCCGCTCGCATCCTCGCGCAGGCCATCCAGGTCGCGGTGGAACGGCAGGATCAACGCGCAGGTATCGGCGATGCGCAGCGTATCCGGCGACACCGTCACGCCCTGCCCCGACAGCTTCTCGACCTCGGCCTTCAGCGCCCAGGGATCGAGCACCACGCCATTGCCGATCACCGATGGCGTGCCACGCACGATACCGGACGGCAGCAGCGACAGCTTGTAGACGTTTTCGCCCACGACCAATGTGTGGCCGGCATTATGACCGCCCTGGAAGCGGACGACCATGTCGGCGCGCTCGGCCAGCCAATCGACGATCTTGCCCTTGCCCTCGTCACCCCATTGGGCGCCGATCACCGCAACATTCGCCATGGATACAATACTCCCCCTGCCGGGATGATCCTGGCCGCCCTTCGACAGGACTCGGCGACCAGAAGGGTCCATAAATGCGCCGCGCCGGTAGCCGTGGCGCGACGCCGCTGTCAACCAGCCAACGGCCGGGCCTCACCATCAACGAACAGGTGGGTGCACAGTTGCGCTTCGGGCGTGTCACCGGCGGCAAGCGCGGCAACCGTCGCCCAGCCGGCAGAACGCATCGCGGCGCCATCCGCTTCCGACGTGCCGAGCGGCAGGAACAATCGCCGGCGCTTGCCCGCGCTATCGCCAGCGATCGATGCGGCGAACAGCGAGAAGCCGGTCGCCGCCTCCTCCGCGCCACCCTCATGCATCAGCGTATAGGTGCCGCCGCGCCCGACCTCGCGCGTCGCCCCTTGCGCGAACAGCGAGAAACCAAGCCAGGTCTGATATTCGAAGCCATGCCGCTCGGTCGGATCCAGCGTCAGCGTGGCGCGGCCGCCAAGCGCCCTCGAAATCGCCTCCAGCCCGTCGAGTCGTGATGACAGGACGCCGGCGCTGTCGAACGCCCGCAACCGCGCAATCGCCGCATCGAACGGCCCCGCCGCCTCGATCAGCGGCAGATATTCCGGCGCCAGCGCCGCGACGGCGCCCGCATCCTTGGCATCCAGCCGGTCGCGCAACTGCTCGACATCGCTGACCGGCAGCGGACCGGACGACAGCGTCTCGACCAGGTCGGGCAAGGTGAAGTCGACCGACACGCCGGTCGCGCCCGCCGCCGCCAGTGCCTCGACTGCCACCGTCACGACCTCGCGCGCGGCGGCGACCGAATCGAGGCCGATCAGCTCGCACCCGATCTGCCGCGCCTCGCGATCGGGCTGCAATGCCCCGCCGCGCAGCTTCAGCACCGACCCGGCATAGCTCAGCCGCACCGGGCGCGGGTGGTGCGCCATGCGCGTCGCCGCGATCCGTGCGACCTGCGCCGTGATGTCGGGCCGGATCGCCATCGTGCGCTGGCTGACCGGATCGACGAAGCGAACCGCATCGGCGAGGCCGCCGTCCTTCAGGCGCGAGGCGAGGCTATCGGCAAATTCCGCCAGCGGCGGGTCGACCCGCTCGTAACCGTAGGAATGGGCGACCGCGAGCACGCGCGATTCGACCGCCGCCGACGCATCGGCATGCGGCGGCAGGCGATCGCGAAACCCCTCGGGGAGCAGCGTCGTCATCTTACGCGCTCGCCCCGATCAGATCGGCGCACGGGAAAGGAGCAGTCGACAGCACCACGGCGATCATCTGAAAGGCACCTCGTTCAAATTCATCATCCTGCGCCGCGCACCACCGCGCGATGACGCGAAAGCATGGCCGCCCGACCAAAGCGATCGGGCGACGTCGCGCGCCTCGTTGCCCGCACGGGTGCCGCCGTCAACCTCGATGATGCGCGCGCCTGTATCGCGCGCCCGCCGGGGGCCGAAAAACCGATCCGGCCGCGACACCAGGTGCCGCGGCCGGATCATCGCCGAAATGATGCCAGGCGTGGCCATTCTTCTCCGGAAGAAGGCCACGCCGGCTCCGGGCAAAAGGGCTTAGAAGCGAAGCCCCATCGCGGTCTTCACCCCCGGCAGCGCCTTCACGGTCGCCAGCAGTTCCGCCGTCACCGGCTGGTCCACCGACAACAGCAGCACCGCCTCGCCACCCGCCTGACGGCGGCCGAGATGGAAGGTGCCGATGTTGACCCCGGCCTCGCCCAGCGTGGTGCCCAGACGGCCGATGAATCCCGGTGCGTCCTCGTTCACGACGTACAGCATCGCGCCGGTCAGATCGGCCTCGACCTTGATGCCGAACAGCTCGACGAGGCGCGCGGCCTGATCGCCGAACAAAGTGCCCGCGACCGAACGCTCGCCATCCGCGGTGCGGACCGAGACGCGAAGCAGCGTGTGGTAATCGCCCTCACGCTCGGTGCGGATCTCGCGCACTTCCATGCCCCGCTCGCGCGCGAGCAGCGGCGCGTTGACCATGTTCACCGTGTCGGTCTGCGTGCCGAGGAAGCCCTTCAGCACCGCGCTGGTCAGCGGCTTCGGGTTCAGCTCTGCAGCCGCGCCCTCGCTGTGGATCGAAATGCGGTCGATCGCGCCATGCGCCAGCTGCCCGACAAGGCTGCCGAGCTTTTCGGCAAGGCCCATATAGGGCTTCAGCTTGGGCGCTTCCTCGGCCGTCAGGCTGGGCATGTTGAGCGCATTGGTGACGCCCCCCGACACCAGATAATCCGCCATCTGCTCGGCCACCTGAATGGCGACGTTCACCTGCGCTTCGGTGGTCGACGCGCCAAGGTGCGGCGTGGAGATGAAGTTCGGCGTGCCGAACAGCGGGCTTTCCTTGGCCGGCTCGGTGACGAACACGTCGAGCGCCGCGCCACCGATATGGCCGCTGTCGAGGCCCTGCTTCAGCGCCGCCTCGTCGATCAGGCCACCGCGCGCGCAGTTGATGATCCGCACGCCCTTCTTGGTCTTGGCGAGATTCTCGGCCGACAGGATGTTGCGGGTCTGATCGGTCAGCGGGGTGTGGAGCGTGATGAAGTCCGCACGCGCCAGCAGCTCGTCGAGCGTGACCTTCTGCACGCCAAGCTCGATCGCGCGTTCCTCGGTGAGGAACGGATCGTAGGCGACGACCTTCATCTTCAGCCCGAGCGCGCGATCGGCGACGATCGAGCCGATGTTGCCCGCGCCGATCAGGCCCAGCGTCTTGCCGGTGACCTCGACGCCCATGAAACGGTTCTTTTCCCACTTGCCCGCCTGGGTCGATCGATCCGCCTCCGGCAGATCACGCGCCAGCGCGAACATGAGGGCGATGGCGTGCTCGGCAGTGGTAATCGAATTGCCGAACGGGGTGTTCATCACCACCACGCCCTTTGCCGAGGCCGCGGGGATGTCGACATTGTCGACGCCGATGCCGGCGCGGCCCACAACCTTCAGGTTGGTCGCCGCCTCGAGGATGTCCTTCGTGACCTTGGTCGAGCTGCGGATCGCCAGACCATCATATTGGCCGATCATCGCCTTCAGCTCGTCCGGCGTCTTGCCGGTGATCTCGTCCACTTCCACGCCGCGCTCGCGAAAGATCTGCGCGGCCTTGGGATCCATTTTGTCGCTGATAAGAACCTTAGGCATGGGATAGTCCTTTGCCTGCACCGCGCCCCGGCCTGGAGCCGAGGCCCCGCCATCTGCGGCGCTACGGTGAGAAGAAGCGTGACCCCGGATCAAGCCCGGGGTAACGCAAGGGAGTGGGTGGTCTCAGGCCGCCTTGGCCGTCGCGTAGGCCCAGTCGAGCCACGGGCCGAGCGCGACAATGTCCGCGGTGTCGACCGTGGCGCCGCACCAGATGCGCAGGCCCGGAGGGGCATCGCGATAGCCGCCGATGTCATAAGCGGCGCCCTCTGCCTCGAGCAGCGAGACCATCTTCTTGATCACCGCTTCCTCGGCATCGACCGTCAGGCAGACGCTCGTGGTCGAGCGCGAGGCTGGCTCGGCCGCGAGGTGCCCGAGCCAGTCGCGCGCGGCAACGATCTCGTCGAGCGCCTTGGCGTTCGCATCGGATCGCGCGATGAGGCCGTTCTCGCCCAGCGACTTTGCCCATTCGAGAGAGAAGATCGCGTCTTCAACCGCCAGCATCGAGGGGGTGTTGATTGTCTCGCCCTTGAACACGCCCTCGGCGAGCTTGCCCTTCGAAACGAGGCGGAACACCTTGGGCAGCGGCCAGGCCGGCGTGTAGGTTTCAAGCCGCTCGACCGCGCGCGGGCCGAGGATCAGCACGCCATGCGCGCCTTCGCCGCCCAGCACCTTCTGCCAGGAGAAGGTGGCGACATCGATCTTGTCCCACGGCAGGTCGTACGCGAACACGCCGCTGGTCGCGTCGGCGAAGGACAGGCCCTCGCGATCGTCAGCGATCCAGTCGCCGTTCGGCACGCGAACGCCGCTGGTGGTGCCGTTCCAGGTGAACAGCACGTCGTTCGACCAATCGACCTGGCCGAGATCCGGCAGCTGGCCGTAACCGGCGCGGATGACGGTGGGGTCGATCTTCAGCTGCTTGACGGCGTCCGTCACCCAGCCTTCGCCGAAGCTCTCCCACGCAAGCGCGGTGACCGGGCGGGCGCCCAGCATCGTCCACATCGCCATTTCGAAGGCACCGGTGTCGGAGCCCGGAACGATGCCGATGCGGTGCGTGTCAGGCAGCTTCAGCAGCTCGCGCATCAGATCGATGCAATATTGAAGGCGCTGCTTGCCGATCTTGGAGCGGTGCGAACGACCGAGCGTGGCATCGGCCAGCTTGGCGGCATCCCAGCCCGGCGGCTTTGCGCAGGGGCCCGAGGAAAAATAGGGTCGCGCCGGTTTCGTGGCGGGTTTCGCAGGCGCAATGGTGGCGTCGGCGAGCGTCGTATCAGTCATGTCTGACTCTCCTTACAGAGAGCACGCGCGGCGTTGGGACCGCGTGGCCCGCCGACGGCTCTAGTGAACCGGGGACAACGTGGCAACCGCGATAAAGTGCGATCGACTCGCTTCGTCCTCTGCTACCCACCATTCAACCTGCGCGCCCCAACCACCGCTTTTCCTGAGCGACAAAACCGGCAAGAAAAGAGCGGCGCGTCAAACAGTTCATCGCGATCGGGGGAAGTGTTGCGTACCTTCATCATGCTCGCGCTGGCGGCGAGCCTCGCCGCGTGCGGCCGCTCGGAGCCGCCGGCGCGGTCCGATCGGCGCACCCCCGCGCCGCGAATCGAGGGGCCATCGTCACGCGAAACCGCGCAATGCCACCGCGACCTGCGCGAGATCGGCGTTGCTTATGAACCGCTGCCCGATCGCCAGTTCGGGCCCGGCTGCGGCGTAATCGGCACAGTGAAGCTGCTCGACATCGGCGTGCCGACAACAAACCTTGGCGCCGTGCGATGCGGCGCGGCGCGCACCTATGCGCGGTGGGCGCGCAATGCCGTTGCGCCCGCGGCTTACCAGATACTGGGCAGCGAACTGGCAAAGATCGAAAGCATGGGCACATACAATTGCCGCAACGTTGCCGGCACCGGTCGCCGCTCCGGCCATTCGGTCGCCAATGCGATCGACATCGGCGGTTTCGTTCTGAAGGACGGGCGGCGGATTACCGTGCTCAACGACTGGAACTCGCCCGATCCTGCCATCCGCCAGTTCATGCGCACGATCACTGCGTCCGCCTGCCGCCGGTTCGGCACGGTGCTTGGCCCAAACTATAACAGCGCCCATCGCAACCACTTCCATCTGGAGGACGACAAGGCCAATTTCTGTCGTTAAAGGCCGACGAAATGACAGAAACCCGCGTACCGAGCCGCACCTTTCCCCGTGCGCGCCAGGATGCCGAGTCGGCCAAGACCGGCATCTCCACCCCCCAGACCGAAAACCCGGCTTACCGCCTCGCCTTCCAGGACATGGACTTCCTGCTGCGCGAGGATCTGCGGCCGGTGCGTTTTCAGCTGGAGCTTTTGAAACCCGAACTGCTGCTGGAAGAGGCCCATATCGGGTCCACGTTCGTGGTGTACGGCTCCGCACGCATCCCCGAGCCGGAAAAGGCGCAGGCGATGCTGGAGATGGCCGATCCCGAGCATCGCCACATCGCCGAGCGACTAGTCGCCAAGTCCAAATATTACGACATGGCGCGCGAACTCGCCCGACTCGCCAGCAACTTCCCGCGCGACGAACAGGGCAAGCGGCACTTCGTCGTGTGCTCGGGCGGCGGTCCGTCGATCATGGAAGCCGCGAACCGCGGCGCGGCGGACGTTCACGCCGAATCAATCGGCCTGAACATCGTCCTGCCGCACGAACAGGCGCCCAATCCCTATGTGACGCCGTCACTGTCGATGCAGTTCCACTATTTCGCGCTGCGCAAGATGCACTTCCTGCTGCGCGCGCGTGCCTTGGCCGCCTTCCCGGGGGGCTTTGGCACCTTCGACGAACTGTTCGAGCTGCTGACCCTGATCCAGACCGGAAAGGTCGCGCCCATCCCCGTGCTGCTGTTCGGCCGCGAATTCTGGGAGCGCGTGGTGAACTTCGACGCACTGGTAGAGGAAGGCGTGATCTCCGAACGTGATCTCGGCATCTTCACCTATGTCGAAAGCGCGGCCGAGGGCTGGGCGGTCGTCCAGCGCTTCTACCAGGAGCGGGCGGACAAGGAAGCAACCGCCGCCTGACAGCGCGGGCTGATCGATCAGCCCGCGCGCTGCAACAACAGGTCGCGCGCGGCATTCAGCGCGCGCGCCTGTTCGGGCGAGCCACCGCGATCGGGATGCGCTTCCGCCATCAGGCGGCGATGCGCCGCGCGGATCGTTGCCTCATCCGCCTGTTGATCCACCCCCAGCAAGCGTCGCGCCGCCGCCGCATCGCCCGGCTCAGCCATCACCACCCGGCGCTTGACCGACTTCCCGCCCCAACCATTCTTCCACAATCGCCAACCGGCATAAGCGACCAGCAGCGCCAAGATGAGCTTCAGCATCACGCGACGAGCGGCGTGGCGGGTTCAGGCAGCGACAATCCCGACATCATCTCGCGCAACTCCTGCCGCGCCGCGACATGGCCCAGCCCCATTCCGCCAAAATCCTTGGTATCCAGCATCGTCAGCCCCGACGGGAACAGCTCGCGATAGATCACACGCTCGCCAAGGCCAGGGATGATGCGAAAGCCGACCCGCTTCGCCAATTGGTCGAGCGCTTCGGACACGCGCCGCATGTTGCGTGCCTCAATATGCTGCAGGCGGTTGCGCAGCACGACCCAGTCGATCGTTGACCCGTCGGCCTTCGCACGCGCCTTGCGCGCATCCCAGATCAGTTCGGAGTAGAAGCTCGGCCGCGTGACCTTGAACGTCTCGGGATGGACCTGCCCGATCAGATCGAAATCGACGAAGCTGTCGTTCATCGGCGTCACCAGCGTGTCGGCCCGCGTCGCGGCGGCACGTGCATATGGATCGTCACGTCCCGGTGTATCGATCACCAGGAAGTCGCTGTCGCGCAGCATGTCCTGATACGCTTCCTCGAAATCCTCGTGCGCCGTCCGATAGCGCGGGATCATCAGCGCCGATCCGGTGCGACGAACCGTCTCGGCCCGGTTGTCGAGATAGCGTCCCATGGTGCGCTGGCGATGATCGAGATCAAGGCAGGTGACGCGCGCGCCCCGCACGGACAACGCAATCGCTACGTGAACGGCGGTGGTCGACTTGCCCGTCCCGCCCTTCTCGTTGGCGAACACGATCACGTGAGTATTGTCGGAACCGGTCGGCAAATCGTCGCATCCTTTGTTGATCGCGTCCACCGATCCCCATAGATGCCCGCCCGTTCCGTTTCGAGTGGAGTTTCATCGGCGTGCAGACTGTCCGTGACCTGAACGAGCTGCGCGCCGCGATCGCTGCCTTCCGTGCAGAGGGTGCGCGCATCGCGCTTGTGCCTACCATGGGGGCGCTTCACGCCGGGCATATCGCATTGATTGACGCGGCAAAGCGGGCCGGGACTAAGGTTGTTGCCTCGATCTTCGTCAACCCGACGCAATTTGGCCCGAACGAGGATCTGGCGCGCTATCCGCGCCGCGAGGCCGCCGATTCGCGGATGCTGGCGGAGGCGGGCTGCGACCTGCTGTGGCTGCCGACCGTCGAAACCATGTACCCCGACGGCTTCGCCTCGACCGTCAGCGTCGCAGGCGTGAGCGAGACGCTGGACGGCGCGGCACGTCCCGGACATTTCGACGGCGTCGCGACGGTGGTGACGAAGCTGTTCAACCAGGTTTCGCCGGACGCCGCCTTCTTCGGCGAAAAGGACTACCAACAATTGCAGGTGATCCGCCGGATGGTGAACGATCTCGATTTCGCGATCGACATCGTGGGCGTGCCAACGCAGCGCGATGATGACGGCCTGGCCCTCTCGTCGCGCAACATCTACCTCGACGAGGAAGAACGCGCCAAGGCGGTGGCTCTGCCACGTGCGCTTGGCGTCGCCGCCCGCGCGATCGCCCGCGGCATCCCCCCGGAGGAAGCAGCAGCAGAAGCGCAGACGAGCCTCGTCGCAGCCGGGTTCACCGTCGATTATGTCACTTTGGTCGACTCCGAGACGCTGGCCGCCAACCCAGGCGCTGATCGCCCCCGCCGCCTGCTCGCCGCCGCCCGGATGGGGCAGACCAGGCTGATCGACAACATTGCTGTCACGCTCGACTGAGCGCGTTAACCATTTTGATACACGAATCGCGCCAATGTCGCCGCATGGGGACATGAACATGGGGCGAGGGAAATGGGTAACAGTCTCGACAGTGCGCGTTTTCTGATCAACAGCCGGCTCAGCGATGCGCTGCGCGGCGATGATGATGCCTGCTACGATCTTGGCGTTGCCTATTCCACCGGCACCAACGGCGCGGAATACGACCTGATCGAAGCCCACAAATGGTTCAATCTGGCCGCCGTCGCCGGACATGTCGCGGCCCAGGCAGCCCGCGCCGAAATCGCCGATGACATGCCGGCCCGCGACATAGCGGTGGCTCAGCGCGCCGCCCGTGCGATCATCGCCAAGGCGCAGCGCCGCGCCGCCTAGCGCCGCCGCTTCAGGGGCACGCGCAGCACCTGCGGACTTGCCGCTCGCTCAGCGATCGCGGCCGGCGACGAAGCCGTCATAGGGACCGCACGTTTCGGGATTCTTGCGGCAGCGCTTCTGCCATTCGCGCCGCTCCTTGCCTTCGCGCGCCTCGTCCTTGCGCATCTTGCGGCCGTAGTTGCGGTCGGCCTCCTCCTGACTCGTGGTGGACCAGTCGACCACCTTCCCGGCGGCCTTGAACGGCGCCGTCACGACGCTCGCGGCTGTGCGAACGCAGCCGCCAGTGGCGAGCGGGATGATCGCGGCCACCGCGATCAGAACTGTTTTACGCATCACTTCACTCCCCGCACCTGATCGCGCACCTTTACGCCTGTTGCAGGAAAGTCGGTGAAGAATCCGTCGATACCAAGGCGAAGCGCTGCCGAAATCTCGGCGGCCAAGTCACCGTGGCCGCGCGGGTTGATCCCTTGTCGATAGGGGGCGGGAAGGAAGTAATTCTCCGCGCGGTACGTCCAGGGATGGACGCGCAGGCCGGCTGCATGGGCGTCGCTGACCAGCGTGGTCGGCGCTGAGCCATCCCAAAGCATCGCCTTGTTAGGCCCAATGCCCCACGCGTAGCCCGCCACCGCATTCAACCCGGCCGGCGTCATCATCGCGGCATAGCTTGGCGCGGCGCCATCCGCCGGCCCGCCCTTACCATCGACCAGCTGGATCAGCCGCACACTCGTCATGTCATTCAGCCGCTTGAGGTTCGCGATCTCGAACGACTGGATGAACACTGGCGCATCGGCGCTGTCCCATCCGGCACGGCGCAGCGCCTCGACCAGCGGCACATCCGTTCCCATGCCGATCGACGCGAAATAGGTCGGGTGCTTCGTCTCGGGGTAGATCCCCACGCCGTGCTTCTTGGCCAGCACGATTACCTCGTCGAAGGTCGGGATCGTCTCCCTGCCGTCATAGTCCCGGTTGCCCGGGCGCATCAGGGGCAGCCGCTCCTTCGCGCGCAGCGTCTTCAGCTCCGCCAGCGTGAAATCCTCGGTGAACCAGCCGGTCAGTTCCTTGCCGTCGATCGTCTTGGTCGTGCGGCGATCGGCGAATTCCGGATGGTCCGCGACGTCGGTCGTCTCGCTGATCTCATTCTCGTGGCGCGCCACCAGCACACCATCGCTGGTCGACACCAGATCGGGCTCGATCACATCCGCACCTTGCGCGATCGCGAGTTGATAGGCGGCAATCGTATGCTCCGGGCGCTCTCCGGAAGCACCGCGATGAGCAATCACAATCGGCGGCGACAAGGAAGGAACGAAAGTCATCGGCTCCATTTGCGACGTGGATCTACAAGCTGCCAGCGCCATAACAAGAATTATCGGGATATACTTGGATCGTCTCGGCGAGTGGCGCATAGTACGCCCATGCGCTTCACCATCAACGGCAGCAAGCGCGAGGCCGATCCCGACATCCGCGCCTCGCTCCTCGACGTCCTCCGCGAGGAGTTTGCCCTGACGGGCACCAAGAAGGGCTGCGATCATGGCCAATGCGGCGCCTGTACGGTGCTGGTCAACGGGCGGCGGATCAATGCGTGTCTCACGCTGGCCGTGATGCACCAGGATGATGACATCCTGACGATCGAGGGGCTAGGCAGCACCGACTCGCTTCACCCGATGCAGGCGGCGTTCGTCCGCCATGACGGCTATCAATGCGGCTATTGCACGCCGGGGCAGATTTGCTCCGCGGTGGGCATGCTGGATGAAGTGGCCAGGGGCTGGCCCAGCCATGTCACCGACGATCTTTCCGCCCCGGCGCTGGATGATGCGGAGATCAGCGAGCGGATGAGCGGCAACATCTGCCGCTGCTCCGCCTATCCCAACATCGTCGATGCCATCCGCGACGTACATGCGCAGGAGCAGGAGGCGTGAAGACCTTCGACTACACCCGCGCGGAGAGCCCCGAAGCCGCCGTTCGCGCCGGCGGCCGCTTCATCGCTGGCGGCACCAATTTGCTCGACCTGATGAAGCTGCAGGTGGAAACGCCGGAAAGGCTGGTCGACATCAGCCGGCTCGATCTGAATACGATCGAGGAACAGGACGGCGGCCTGCTGATCGGCGCATTGGTGCCGAACAGCGATCTTGCCGCCGACCCGCGCGTCATCGCCCTGTATCCGGCGCTCAGCCGCGCGCTGCTTGCCGGCGCCTCGGGCCAGCTCCGCAACAAGGCGACCACTGGCGGCAACCTCCTCCAGCGCACCCGCTGCTATTTCTTCTACGACACCCACGCCGAGTGCAACAAACGCGACCCCGGCAGCGGCTGCGATGCGATCGACGGGTTCAACCGAATCCACGCGATCCTCGGCACCAGCGACCAGTGTATCGCTACCCACCCTGGCGACATGCCCGTCGCGATGCGGGCGCTCGACGCGACCGTCGTCACGCTGAAGCCCGACGGCGATCGCCGCCGCATCCCGCTCGGCGATTTCTACTGCCTGCCCGGCGACACGCCGCATATCGAGACGGTGCTGGAACCGGGCGAACTCATCACCCACATCGCTCTTCCCGCCCCGCCCCCCGGCGCGCGGCAGCTTTACCGCAAGGTACGTGACCGCGCCTCCTATGCTTTCGCGCTGGTCTCGGTCGCCGGGGTCGTCGCGGTGGAGAACGGCACGATTACCCATGCGGCGCTCGCCTTCGGTGGCCTTGCACACCAGCCATGGCGCGATCCCGCGGTGGAGGCTGCGCTGATGGGAAAGCCGGCCAAACAAGCCACCTTCGATGCCGCCGCCGACGCGCTGCTCACCGGCGCCCGCGGCTTCGGCCACAATGATTTCAAGATCCCGCTCACCCGGCGCGTGCTCGTCACCGCGCTGCGTGACCTTACCGGGGAGCCGGCATGAACGATCTCGCGATGGACGCGCCCTATCGTCCCGCCGCCCTCGACCGCGCGCAGCAGGGCCTGCTCGGCAAGCCGATCGACCGCTACGAAGCACGCGAAAAGGTCAGCGGCGCGGCGCCCTATGCCTTCGAGCAGGCACCGGAAAACACCGCCTACCTCGCCGTCGTGCAGTCCAGCATCGGCCGCGGCCGGGTGACCGGCGTGGATGCGACCGAGGCAGAGGCTGCGCCCGGCGTGATCGCGGTCATCCATGGCGATCCGCGCATGCCGACCGGTGAGGGCAACTCGCGCGCCATGTCCGCGATCGGCAAGGACGAGGTGTTCCACTACGGCCAGGGCGTCGCCATCGTCGTTGCAGAGACGCAGGAGGCGGCCCGCGCCGCCGTCCGCCTCGTGGCCGTCAGCTACGAGGAATCGCCCGGCCGCTTCGACGCCGCCGACGTGGAGGTCCAGCAGGATCACAAGCTCGGCTTCCTTCCGCCGGTGAACCGCGGCGATCTCGACGCGGCGCTCGCCGCTGCCGAGGTGGTGATCGACCGCACCTATACGACCCCGATCCACTTCCCCGCCGCGCTCGAGCCGCATGCTACCACCGCCTGGTGGGAGGGCGACAAACTCATCGTCCGCTCCAGCAATCAGGTGATCGGCGCGGCCAAGTCCACGATCGCCACCGCGCTTGGCATCGACGCTGATCGCGTCCGCGTCGTCGCACCCTATGTCGGTGGCGGGTTCGGCGGGAAGACCGGCGTCGGCCCGGAGGTGATCTTCGCCGCCATCGCCGCGGAGAAAATCGGCCGCCCCGTGAAGGTCGCGCTCAGCCGTCGACAGACCGCCTATATGGTCCATCATCGCTCACCGACGACGCAGCGGCTGCGCATCGGCGCTGATCATGAGGGACGGATCAGCGCGATCGGCCATGAAAGCGTCGCCTATCAGAATGACGACAGCGCCTTTCTGGAGCCGGTGCCGTTCGGCACGTTGCCGCTCTACGCCGGCGAGGCACGCCGTTTCCGCACCGATCTTGCCCGGATCGACTTGCCCGCAACGGGCGCGGTGCGCGCGCCGGGCGAGGCGATCGGCACCTTCGCGGTCGAATGCGCGATGGACGAACTGGCCGAGGCGCTTGGCCTGGACCCGATCGAGCTGCGCCGTCGCAACGAGCCGCCCCGCGATCCCACCACCGGCAAGCGCTTCTCCACCCGCCGCCTGCTCGATTGCTACGAGGAGGGCGCGCGCCGTTTCGGCTGGGATCGGCGCGAGGCGACGCCCGGGAGCCGGCGCGAGGGCGAATGGCTCATCGGCATGGGCATGGCCGCGGCACTGCGCGGCAATTTCACCGTCAATGCCGAGGCCGAGGTGATCCTTGTCGATGACGGCCGGGCCACCGTGCGCACCGACATGACCGATATCGGCACCGGCACCTACACGATCCTTGCGCAGACCGTCGGCGACATGCTCGGCCTGCCGATCGAGGCGATCGACGTCGTGATCGGCGACAGCGATCTGCCGCCAAGCGCCGGCTCGGGCGGATCGTTCGGCGCGGGCAGCGCCTGCGCCGCCGCCGCGCTCGCTTGCGAGGACATTCTCGCCGAGCTCGGCCGCCGCATGAATGCCGCGCCGGAGGACATGCGCCTCAAGGACGGCATCGTCACTGCGGGCACCCGTACCAGTCCGCTCGCCGATCTCGTTCGCGGCTCACCGATCGCCGCCAAGGGCAAGACCTCGCCCGGCAAGGAATCGCAGGCGACCAGCCAGGCGAGCCACGGTGCGCAATTCGCCGAAGTCGCGGTGAACGCCGTCACCGGCGAGCTGCGCGTGCGCCGCATGCTCGGCGTGTTCGATATTGGCCGCGTACTCAACGAGAAGACCGCGAAGAACCAGATCGTCGGCGGCATGGTCTGGGGTCTTGCCTATGCGCTGAGCGAAGATGGCGTGGTCGACACCCGCAACGGCCGCTTCGTGAATCCCGATTTCGGCGAATATCACGTCGCCGTGAATGCCGACGTGCCGCAGATCGAGGCCTATTTCGTCGAGGAGATCGACGATTCCGCCAATCCGGTCGGCGCGAAGGGCGTCGGCGAGCTCGGTATCGCCGGCTCGGGCGCGGCGATCGTCAACGCGATCCACAATGCCACCGGCGTGCGCATCTACGACATGCCGGTGACGCTCGACAAACTTCTCCCTCATCTCCCACCGGTGTGATCCATGGCCGATAACGACAGCGTCCTCTCCGCGGCTCAATCGTGGAAGGGCGCCCGCATGGCGCTCGCCACGGTCGTCTCCACCTGGGGTTCAGCCCCCCGCCCCCGCGGCAGCCACATGCTGGTGCATGAGGACGGCCGCTTCGAAGGTTCGGTCTCGGGTGGCTGCGTCGAAGGCGACATCCTCGATACCGCCGCCCGCGTCATCGCCGGCAGCCCGGTCGCGGTGAAGAAATATGGCGTCGCCGATGCCAGCGCGTGGGAAGTCGGCCTGCCCTGCGGCGGTGAGATCAGCGTGATGGTGCAGCCGGTCTCGGCGGAAGGATTCGACCCCGAACTGTTCGACCGCATCATCGAGGCCCGCGCGGACGGCCAGTCGCTCACCGTCACCACGGACCTCACCACCGGCCACAGCGATCTGCGTCCCGTCGAGACCGGCGAGATCTTCGCCAACCGCTACGATCCGCCACGCCGCCTCATCGTTGTGGGCGCGGTGCAGATCGCCCAGTCGCTCGTCGGCCTCGCCCGCACGCTCGGCATCGAGACGGTGGTGATCGACCCGCGCGGCCGCTTCCTCACCGAGGAGCGCTTCCCCGATACGACGCTCGACGATCGCTGGCCCGACGAGGCGGTCGAGGCATACAAGCCCGGGCCCTCGACAGCAGTGGTAACGCTCAGCCACGATACCAAGATCGACGATCCCGCGCTCGTCGCCGCGCTCGCCGCCAATACCGGCTATGTCGGCGCGCTCGGCAGCCGCAAGAGCCACGCCGCGCGGCTTCAGCGGCTGGCGGAGGCCGGCGTCTCGGCCGATGATCTGGCGCGAATCGACGGTCCCGTCGGGCTCGATATCGGCGCGATCGGGCCGGCCGAAATCGCCCTCTCCATCGCCGGCGCGATGGTGAAGGCCTTCCATGATCGCGGCTGAGGACACCGCGCTCCTCCTGCTCGCAGCGGGCCAGTCGCGGCGCTTCGGTGCTGGTCCGAGCAAGCTAGACGCCGTGCTGGAGGGGCGACCGCTGGGTATCCATGTCGTGGAGACGCTAGCGGTTCTTCCCTTTCACGCCCGGCTCGCCGTCGTCAGGCGGAGCCTCATCGATTATGCCAGCCACGGCTATGCCACGATCGTGAATGACGATCCGGTGGGTGACATGGCGTCATCGCTGCGATTAGGCGTGCGGCGTGCCGCCGAAGTGAAGCCGCAGGCGCTGCTCGTCGTGCTGGCCGATATGCCCCGCGTCACCGCCGGTCACATCCAGCGACTGCTGGCGGCGGCGGATGGACCCTCGGCTATCGTCGCCTCCACGGATGGCGACGCTCCACGCCCACCGGCCGTGTTCGGTTACGCCCTTTTTCCGCTGCTTGAACGCCTGTCAGGCGATAGTGGCGCCCGCGACATCATTCGCCGCGGGAAGCACGTTCATGCACCCGCGGGCGAGCTGGTGGACATCGATACGCTGGAACAATTGCGCTCACTGGCCTGATCGCCGGAGCAGCGCTGGGGCAGGAACGGCCAGCCAGGCGCGCGCCAGGATCGAGCCAGTCGCACGTTCCAGCCGGAAGGGCGCACATTAGTACCGCGCACCCTTCCGGTGGATAATCAATCAGGCAGCCTTGGGCCCGTCCTTGATCAGCTCGGCCAGCTCACCGCTCTCGTACATTTCCATCATGATGTCCGATCCACCGACGAACTCGCCGTTGACGTACAGCTGCGGGATCGTGGGCCAGTCCGAATAGGCCTTGATGCCCTGGCGGATCGCCTGATCCTGCAACACGTCGACGCTCTCGAAATCGGCGTTCAGATGCTGGAGGATAGCCACCGCCCGGCTGGAAAAGCCGCACTGCGGGAACAGCGGCGTGCCCTTCATGAACAGCACCACGGGGTTGTTCTTCACCACCGCGTCGATGCGGGCGTTGGTATCGTCAGTCATTCTTTGTCCTTCGCGTGAAGCGGCTGGCCGTTATTTCGGCACGCCCGTCGTCAACTGCAAGGCGTGGAGTACCCCGCCCATGCGACCACCCAGCGCGGCATAGACCGACTGGTGCTGCTTCACCCGCGACATGCCGGCGAAGGACGCCGCGGTCACACGCGCGGCATAATGATCGCCGTCGCCGGCCAGATCGGTGATCTCGACCTCGGCATCGGGGATCCCCTCGCGGATCAACGCCGCGATTTCGTCCGCCGCCATGGGCACGTTATTGTGCTTCCATCAGCTGGCGGCGCGCCTCGACGGTCTGCTTGTCGAGCGCCTCACGCACCTCGGCTTCGCCGATGTCGACGCCAGCCGCGGTCAGGTCACCGACCAGCTTGCGGATCACGTCACCATCGCCCGCTTCCTCCAGGTCGGCGTGCACCACCGTCTTGGCATAAGCGTCCGCTTCCTCGGGCGTCAGCTTCATCAGCCCGGCCGCCCACTGGCCAAGCAGGCGATTGCGCCGGGCGATGATGCGGAAGGCAAGGTCCTCGTCGCGCGCGAACTTGGTCTCGAAGGCGCGCTCGCGATCGTCGAATGTGGTCATGGCTGCTGCGTTGCTCCTATTTCAACCCGGGATAGGCAGCGCAGCGGCCCGACGCAATATTGCTGCTGCCTCAGCCGCCGCCGGCCAGCGCCGCCAGCAACAGCAATGCCACGATGTTGGTGATCTTGATCATCGGATTGACCGCCGGACCGGCGGTATCCTTGTACGGGTCACCCACGGTGTCGCCGGTCACGGCCGCCTTGTGCGCCTCCGATCCCTTGCCGCCGTAATTGCCGTCCTCGATATATTTCTTGGCATTGTCCCACGCGCCGCCGCCGCTGGTCATCGACAGCGCGACGAACAGGCCGGAGACGATCACGCCCAGCAGCATCGCGCCAAGCGCGGCGAATCCCGACGCCTGGCCATCCACCGCGGTCACCACGAAATACAGCACGATCGGCGACAATACCGGCAGCAGCGACGGTATGATCATCTCGCGGATCGCCGCGCGGGTGACCAGATCGACGGTGCGCCCGTAATTGGGCCGGCTCGTCCCTTCCATGATCCCGGGATTGTTGCGGAACTGGTCGCGCACTTCCTCGACCACCGCGCCTGCCGCCCGGCCGACCGCGGTCATGCCGAACGCCCCGAACAGATACGGCAGCAGCGCGCCGAGCAACAGTCCGACGATGACGTAGGGGTTGGACAGGCTGAAATCGACCGCGATGTCAGGAAAATAGGTCTGCAGGTCAGTGGTATAGGCACCGAACAGAACCAGCGCTGCCAGGCCGGCGGACCCGATGGCATAACCCTTGGTCACCGCCTTGGTCGTGTTGCCTACCGCATCCAGCGCGTCCGTCTTGTGACGGACCTGGTCCTCCAAGCCGGCCATCTCCGCAATGCCGCCGGCATTGTCCGTCACCGGGCCATAAGCATCCAGCGCGACGACCATTCCGGCCAGCGCCAGCATCGACGTGGCGGCAAAGGCGATGCCGATCACGCCTGCGAGCTTGTACGTCGCGACCACCGCGATCACGATCACCAGCGTAGGCAGCGCGGTCGCCTCCAGGCTGATCGCCAGCCCCTGAATGACGTTGGTGCCATGGCCGGTCTCGCTCGCCTTGGCGATCGACTTGACGGGGCGGTAGTTGGTGCCGGTGTAATATTCCGTGATCCACACGATCAGGCCCGTCACCGCCAGGCCGATCAACATGCACCAGAACAGGTCCATGCCGGTGAAGGCGTCCGCCGCCGGCGCGCCAGTGACCTCTGTCACGGTAAGATCGCCCGCCCCGCTGACGATCGTGTCGCTGGTCGCCTCAAGGAAACCAGCGGCGCCAATCGGCACGTTCAGGTCGCCGAGCGTCATCTGCGTCGCGACATAGATCGCCGGGATGGCAAGCAGCGCGGAGGTCCAGAACCCCTTGTACAGCGCGCCCATGATCGACCCCTTCGATCCCAGCCGCACCATGTAGGTGCCGATGATCGAGGTGATGATGCACACGCCGCCGACGATCAGCGGCAGGCTCATCAGGTTCATCAGCTCGGCAGGCGATGCCTGGATTAGCAGCGCGATCGAAATCATCGTCACGCCCAGCGTCACGACATAGGTTTCGAACAGGTCCGCGGCCATGCCCGCGCAATCGCCGACATTGTCGCCCACATTGTCGGCGATCACCGCCGGGTTGCGGGGGTCGTCCTCGGGGATGCCCGCCTCGACCTTGCCGACCAGATCGGCGCCGACGTCAGCGGCCTTGGTGAAGATGCCGCCGCCGAGCCGCGCAAAGATGGAGATGAGCGATGCGCCGAACGCCAGTGCGGTCAGCGCCTCGATGATCACGCGCGCGTTGGGCGCGTAGCCGCCCGGCCCGGTCAGATACCAGAAGAATCCCGCAATCGCGAGCAATCCCAGCCCCGCCACCAGCATCCCGGTGACCGCGCCGGAGCGGAACGCCATCGTCAATCCGCCCTGCAGCGTGCCCCGCGCAGCCTCTGCCGTACGAACGTTGGCGCGCACCGAGATATTCATGCCGACATAGCCGGCAACGCCCGACAGCACTGCGCCGATCAGGAACCCGACCGTCGAGAGGACGCCCAGGGTCGCAAAGATGATGACGGCGACGACCACGCCGACGATGGCAATCGTGGTATATTGGCGGCCAAGATAGGCCTTCGCCCCTTCCTGAATGGCGGCGGCGATGTCCTGCATCCGTTCATTGCCCGGAGAGGCTCGTAGGACTTGCTGGCTGGTGACGATGCCATAGACCACGGCCAGCAGGCCGCAGAGGATGGCGATATAGACCGTGGTCATCGCGTTCCTTCCCCTAACGTGGCCGATCGGCCCCGCCCCCGGGCGGTAACCGCCGGCCTCCTATGCTTATCGTTCTTGTATGACGGAGCGTAACCGTGCGGCAGGAAAGTGCAAGGCACCAATAATGGCCGGTTTTCGGGCAATCAGAGCGGCGTCCTGCCCGCAATGATGACTGATGATTTCCCGTCTTGACTGACGCTGGACTTTGATCGGTCAGGCGCGATGCTCGAAGCCGAGCCGCGGCGGCAGGGCAACAACCTCTCCGCTCTGGGTCAGGACCAGTCCCTTGCCCACAGCAAAGCTGCCGATGCACGTCGCGATGCTGGTCGGCGCAACCTCGGGCGGCAGCGCGCACAGAAGCTGATAGTCATCCCCCGCCGTCGCCGCCGCCAGCACATCGTCACCGGCATAGCTGCGATAGGTCGTCGACAACGGAACGCGATCGAGCGCGATGGTCAGGGCCAGCCCGCTCGCCGCCGCCATGCGCCAGCCGTCGATCAACAGCCCGTCGGACACGTCCATCATCGCATGCGCCAGCGGGGCGAGCGTCCGCCCTTCCGCAAGCCGCGGGCGCGGCCGGCGATAGGCGGCAATCAGCGCATCCGGGCCATCCCCCCGCTGGGCCGCCTTCAACCCCGCGCCCGCATCGCCGATCGTGCCCGTCACCCACAAACGGTCACCCGCCTTTGCGCCCGATCGCGCCGGGACCGCATCGGCCCGACCAAAAGCCGTCACCGTCAGCACGCGCGCCGCACCTTCGGGCAGCCCAACCGTGTCGCCGCCCAGCAATGGGCAGCCCAGCGCCGACAGGCAGGCGTTCAGTCCCGCAAGGAACGCCCGGTCCCAGCCGGTATCCGACAGCGGGTAATTCAACAGGATTCCGACCGGCTCCGCCCCCTTGGCGGCCAGATCCGACAAATTCACCGCCACCAGCTTCCACGCCACATCGCCAGGCGGATCGTCGGGCAGGAAGTGGACCCCCGCGATCATCGTGTCGGTGGTGATGACGAGGTCGCCCAGCCGTGCCACGTCGTCGCTCAGCCCCTGCGCCCCCTCATGCAGCGGCAGGCGGCGCAACGCGGCGATGAATTCGGCTTCCATCATGTCCTGGTCTCCAGCGCCGCCGGGCGGCCCAGCCGGGTCACGCCTCCAGCGCGCTGTCGCTCACGAACATGTTCCACTGCCGCTCATGCGCGAAGGTGGAAGGCTTGCCGTGCCCGGGGATGAACGCGGTCTCGCTGCCCAGCGGCCAGAGCTTGGTGACGATCGAGTTGATCAGCGTCTTGTGATTGCCCTGCGGCAGATCGGTACGGCCGACCGAGCCCTGGAACAGCACGTCGCCAACCTGCGCGAACTTGGACGGCGCGTGGTGGAAAATCACGTGCCCCGCAGTGTGCCCCGGCGTGTGATAGACGTCGAGCGTCAGTTCGCCCACCGTCACCGTGTCGCCATCCTCCAGCCAGCGATCCGGCTCGAACGGGACGCCGCGGATGCCCCAGTTGCGGCCATCGTCACCCAGCCGCGCCAGCCAGAAGCGGTCCTCCTCCTGCGGCCCCTCGATCGGCACGCCCAGCTCCTCGGCCAGCGGCTTCGCCTCGCCGGCATGGTCGATATGGCCATGGGTCAGCAGGATCTTCTCCGCCGTCACGCCAGCCTGCGCCAGCGCTGCCTTGATCTTGGGCAGGTCGCCACCCGGATCGATCACCGCCGCCTTCTTCGTCTTGGTGCACCAGATGATCGTGCAATTCTGCTCGATTGGCGTCACCGGGACGATCATCGCGCGCAGCGCTGGTTCGGTGGTCGCATCGGTCACGGGCATTTCCTCGAAAACTTGCGCTGGATGAGCGGCGCACATTGCTAGCCCGCAGATCGCCCTCACGGCAAGGCAGCAGCGTTGGCGCGGCGCACCAAGCGGGGTTGCCGCCATGGGCGGGGACGGGCATGGCGCCTTGTATGTCCCTCGCCGCACCCTTCGTGCTGCTCGACGATGCCCGGCCCGGTGGCGCGCCCGCACGCCTGTATCGCGATCCGGTGGCGATCATCGAAGCACATTCGGTGGATCAACTGGCGCCCGCGCTGACCAGCGTTCGCGAAGGCATCGCGGCGGGCCATCACGCGGCGGGCTTCATTGCCTATGAGGGCGGCGCCGCGCTGGAGCCGCATGTCGGGACGCTTCCCGCACCGGCCACCCCGCTCCTGTGGTTCGGCCTGTTCGCGGCGGTGGAGGAGCTATGCGCCCCCCACACGATCCTGCCCGCCCCGGACGGCGCATGGATCGGCGCGCTGGAACCCGCCATCTCGCGCGACGAATATGATGCGGCGCTGCGACAGGTGCTGGACCTGATCACCGCCGGCGACATCTATCAGGCGAACCTCACGTTCCGGGCGCGGGTGCCCTTTGCGGGCGATCCACTGGCGCTCTACGCCGCGGTGCGCACCCGCGCTGCTGCCGGATGGGGCGCGATCGTCGCCACCGGCGATCATCTGCTGCTCTCCTTCTCCCCGGAATTGTTCTTCCGCCTTGAAGGAGACACGCTCACCTGCCGGCCGATGAAGGGCACCGCGCGCCGCGATCCTGACCCTTCCCGCGACGACGACATCGCCGATGCGCTGGCCAGCGACGAGAAGCAGCGCGCGGAAAACCTGATGATCGTCGATCTGATGCGCAACGACCTGTCGCGGGTCGCCGCCGCCGGCAGCGTTAAGGTACCTGCGCTCTTTGCGGTGGAGCGATATCCGACGGTTCATCAGATGACCTCCACCGTCACCGCACGGCTCGCCCCCGGGCGCGACGCGATCGACGTGCTGTCGGCCCTTTTCCCCTGCGGTTCGATCACCGGCGCCCCGAAGGTTCGGGCCATGCAGGTGCTTCGCGAGATCGAACATGCGCCGCGCGGCATCTATACCGGCTCGATCGGGGCGATCGATTCCGGCGGCGACGCGCAGTTCAATGTCGCCATCCGCACGCTGGAGATCGCCGCGGGTGCGGATCACGCGACGCTTGGCCTTGGCGGCGGGATCGTCGCTGACAGCCGCGCTGACAGCGAGTGGGACGAGGCACTGGCCAAGGGCGCGTTCCTGACGCACGGCCAGCGAACCCCCGACCTGATCGAGACGATGCGCTTCGATCCCGATGCGGGCATCCTGCTCGTCGAGCGGCATCTGGCGCGTATGAAGGCCAGCGCCGCCCGCCTCGGCTTCGTCTTCGACCGGCATGACGCCCGCAATGAACTGCAGGCGGCGACCTTCCGGTTGCGGGCACCTGCTCGCATCCGGCTGTTGCTGAGCCACAGCGGCCGGATCACGATCGAGGTCGCGCCTGCTCCGCCCCCGATCCCCCGAACATTGCGCGTGGCGCTGGCACCCTTGCCGGTCGTCCCATCCGACTATCGGCTCCGCCACAAGACCAGCAGTAGACGCTTCTATGACGAGGCACGCCGCCGCGCCGGCGCTGACGAGGTGGTGTTCGTCGATCCGGACGGGTTCCTGACGGAAGGCAGCTTCACCAGCGTCTTCGTGGAACGTGATGGGCTGCTGCTCACGCCGCCGCTGGCGCGTGGCCTTCTTCCCGGGGTGCTGCGCGCCGAGCTGATCGACATCGGCCGCGCGGTCGAACACGAACTGACCGCTGATGATCTCGCGGCCGGCTTTCATGTCGGAAATGCGCTGCGCGGCCTCATGTCCGCGTTCGTGACAGTTGCGGAGCCGGGAGACGCCTCGCTATAGGCCGCGGCGCTTAAAGGAGCCGCCCCTATGAAGACGTCCGCCGCGCTCGATCGCATCAGCCCATCGCCCACGCTGGCGATCACCACCAAGGTGCAGGAGCTGAAGCGTGCCGGTATCGACGTCATCGGTCTGGGTGCCGGCGAGCCGGATTTCGACACGCCCGATTTCGTCAAGGAAGCGGCGATCGAGGCAATCCGCCGTGGCCAGACGAAATACACCAATGTCGATGGCACGCCTGAGCTGAAGGATGCGATCGTCGCCAAGTTCAAGCGCGACAACGGGCTCGACTACACCCCCGCGCAGATCAGCGTGAACGTCGGCGGCAAGCACACCTTGTTCAACGCCATGGTCGCGACCGTCGGCGAGGGCGACGAGGTGATCGTGCCGGCGCCCTATTGGGTCAGCTATCCCGATGTCGTTCAGTTCGCCGGCGGCACGCCGATCGTCGTCGCAGCGGGCCCGGAACATGGCTACAAGCTGACGCCGGCGATGCTGGAGGCCGCGATCACGCCGCGTACCAAGTGGCTGATCCTCAATTCGCCGTCCAACCCGACCGGCGCCGCCTATACCGCCGCCGAGCTGAAGGCGCTGGGCGAGGTGCTGGAACGCCACCCCCACGTCTGGATCTTCGCCGACGATATGTACGAGCATATCGTTTACGACGATTTCCAGTTCGCCACGATCGCTCAGGTCTGCCCGTCGCTCTACGATCGCACGCTGACGGTGAACGGCTGCTCCAAGGCCTATGCCATGACCGGCTGGCGCATCGGCTTCGCTGGCGGCGCGCAATGGCTGATCAAGGCGATGGCGAAGCTCCAGTCGCAGTCGACCAGCAACCCGTGCTCGATCGCCCAGGCTGCGGCCGCCGCGGCGCTGAATGGCGACCAATCCTTCCTTGCGGAGCGCAATGCCGCCTTCAAGGCGCGCCGCGATCTGGTCGTCGGCATGCTGAACGACACGCCGGGCATCACCTGCCCGACGCCTGAAGGCGCCTTCTACGTCTATCCCGAGGTCTCCGGCCTCATCGGCAAGACGACGCCCAAGGGGCAGAAGATCGAAACCGACAGCGATTTCGTCGGCTATCTTCTGGAGGAAGCGCGGGTCGCCGCCGTGCAGGGCGTGGCGTTCGGCCTCTCCCCGGCGATGCGCATCAGCTACGCGACGAGCGAGGAGATCCTTCGCGAGGCGTGCACCCGGATCCAGCAGGCGTGCGCCGCGCTGCGCTAGCAGCAATCTCGCGTCGACCAGCTTCAACAATCCGGCTTGGTCGACGCACGAACGGACGTAAAAAAGGTTCCCGTACGGAAACAGTTCCTTTCCTTGTTGACCATACAAGGGCAAGGGCCGCGTCCCTACATGCAAAACACGTGATGAACGGGGGCACCAGCCCCGGTTCAGGCGGTCGTGGCTACCACTGCGACGAACAGAAACGAGATACAGAGTACGCTTATGACCCGCCTCCTCAAGTCCAGCTTCCTGTGGCAGTTCGCCGGCGGGTTCCTGCTCGGTGCGGTCGGCCTGTTCACGCTCACACCGACGACCGATCCGGTGACGGGCGCGCCGGTGGTCGAACAGGTTCGCTGATACGCTGACGGCGGCCGTTACCCGGCCGTCACACGCCTGATACGAAGCTGCTATCAAAGCGTCATCGATCGGTGATCTGCCCGTAACCTGCCGCGGTTAGAACTGCGTGGCAGGGAGGGCCCGCCATGCCGACGACCGTCACGCTCGCCGACGTCACCGACCTTGCGGATTTCGCCAATTCGCGCCCTCATCTTCCGGAACGCGCCGTCGAACGGACGCGCTATCGCACCATCTGGATCAGCGATGTCCATCTCGGCACCCGCGGGTGCAATGCCGGGATGCTCATCGACTTCCTCGACCATGTCGACAGCGACACCATGTATCTGGTGGGCGATATCGTCGATGGCTGGCGGCTGCGGCGGAAATTCTACTGGCCGGCAGCGCACAGCGATGTCGTATGGCGACTGTTGAAACGCGCTGGGCGGGGGACGCGGATGATCTTCATCCCCGGCAATCATGATGAGGCGTTTCGCCAGTTCTGCGGCCTCGACTTCGGCGGCATCGCGATCCGCCGCAACGCTATTCACGTCACCGCCGACGACCGTCGCCTGCTGGTGCTCCATGGCGACGAATTCGACGCGATCACTCTTGCGCATCGCTGGCTCGCCCATGTCGGCGACACTGCCTACAGCCTGCTAATGCTGGCCAATCGCGCGGTGAACGCTTTCCGTCGCCGCGTCGGGCTTCCCTATTGGTCGCTCAGCAAACATGCCAAGGCGCGCGTCAAGAACGCAGTCGCCTTCATCTCCCGCTTCGAGGAGATTGTCGCCGAGGCCGCCGGCGCGCGCGGGGTCGACGGCGTGGTCTGCGGCCATATCCACACCGCCGAGATGCGAACGATCGGCGACATCGCTTATTTCAACGATGGCGACTGGGTCGAAAGCGCCACGGCGCTGGTCGAGCATGTCGACGGGCGGATGGAGATCGTCCACTGGGCCGAAGTAATGGCCCGGCGCGAGGCGGCGGCCGTCCTCGCCATCGCAGCCTGAGCGCGCATCATGAAGATCGCGATCGTCACCGATGCCTGGGCGCCGCAGGTAAATGGCGTCGTGCGCACCCTCCAGTCGCTGGTCGGCGAGCTGACCACGATGGGCCACCATCCTTTGGTCATCGCACCCGAGGGCTTTCGCTCCTTCCCCTGCCCCACCTATCCGGAGATCCGGCTGGCGCTGGCCAGCTCTCGCGCAGTGGGCAGCCGCATCGCCGCCTTCGGAGCGGAGGCGATCCATATCGCGACCGAAGGGCCACTCGGCTTCGCCGCACGCCGCTGGTGCCTCGACCGCGGCGTTCCGTTCACCACCGCCTATCACACGCAATTCCCGGATTATGTCGCCGCGCGCACCGGGTTGAGCCCGGCGTGGATCTGGCACCTTGTTCGCCGCTTCCACCAGCGCGCCGACGCCGTCCTTGTCTCGACCCCCACCATCCAGCACATGCTGGCCTCACACGGCATCTCGCACACGCTGCCCTGGGGCCGCGGCGTCGCGCGCGAGTTCACGCCGGACGGCGCTACGGATCAACATCTCGCCGCCCTGCCCCGCCCGGTCCTGCTGTACGTCGGCCGTGTCGCGACCGAAAAGAATGTCGCCGCCTTCCTCGCCGCCCCGCATCCGGGCAGCAAGGTGGTGGTCGGCGACGGCCCCGCCCTTCCCGACCTTCGCCACCGTTTCCCCAACGCACATTTCCTCGGCCCCCGCTTCGGCGAAGCGCTCGCCGCCTGCTATCGCACCGCCGACGTTCTGGTGTTCCCCAGCCGGACCGACACTTTCGGGTTGGTGATGATCGAGGCGCTGGCATGCGGGACGCCGGTGGCCGCCTATCCGGTGCCCGGCCCGATCGACGTCCTCTCCTCCGCCAGCGGCGTGATGGACGATGACCTCACCCGCGCGATTGCCGGCGCGCTGAGGCTCGATCGGGCACGATGCGCGGCCGAAGGCAGGCGCCACAGCTGGCGCGCAAGCGCCGAGCAATTCCTGGCGGCACTCGTCCCGATCGCACTTCCGCGCGCCGCATAATGCGACGGCGCTTGCCCTGACGGCACGGGCACATTAAGTCACCACAGGTTAGGCGGCCGCTCCGGTAAGGGGCGGCCCTATTTGTTTATACCGAAAGGCTTTCCCGCATGGCCCAGCCGCTCATGCCCCACGCGACCGCTTCATGGCTCGTCGACAACACGTCGCTGACGTTCGAGCAGATCGCGGAATTCTGCGGTTTGCACGTGCTCGAAGTGCAGGCGATCGCTGACGATACCGCGGCGACCAAGCTGACCGGGCGCGATCCGGTGCGCGCACACGAACTGACCCAGGACGAGATCGAGAAGGGCCAGGCCAATCCCGACTATCGCCTGAAGATGACCAAGGGGCCGGAGCAGGTCCGCCGGACCAAGGGGCCGCGCTACACCCCTGTGTCGAAGCGTCAGGACAAGCCGGACGGTATCGCCTGGATCATCCGCAACCATCCGGAGATCACCGACGGGGCGATCTCCAACCTGATCGGCACCACGCGCACCACGATTGCCGCGATCCGCGACCGGACGCACTGGAACATTGGCAACATCACGCCGAAGGACCCGGTGACGCTCGGCCTGACCACGCAGCGTGAGCTGGACGCCGCCGTGGCCAAGGCCGCCAAGACCGCCGGCGTCGAGGCGCAGCCGACCGACACCCGCCTCGACGGCGACCGTGAGGCGCTGATCGAACAGTTGCGCGCCGAACGCGAGCAGGCGTCGCGCGGTGCCGAAATGGCCGGCGACGAGGATGGCGTGTCGAAGTCGTTCTTCGAGGATCCGTTCCGCCGCTGATCCGCCGCCGTCACGGGCGGATGGCTGGTCCGCCACCGGCTGGCACAAACATGACAAGGGGCGCGGTTCCGGATGCCGGGATCGCGCCCTTTGCGCATCCAGGCGCAAATTCTCTCGACGTAACGAATGTTATGCTGATAGCGTCATCGCCATGGCGACGGCAATTCAACGCACGCTGATCGGGGATGAGGGGCTGACGCCCACCAGCTGGGCCGGTCTTACCTTTCCCTTCGGTGATCGCGGGCCGCAGCCCGGCGAACTGCTCACCCTGATGGACGGTATCCGCTGGTGGCGCGTGCCGATGTCGGGGCCGCTGAAACATGTGAACGGCCTGATCCTTGATGACGGCCCCGAACTGCTCGCGATCGACACCGGAACCGCCAGCCCCCGCTCAACCGAGGCATGGCGCACCATCCTGGAGGGGCCGCTCGCGGGCCAGCGAATCGGCAAGATCATGTGCACGCACATGCACCCCGATCACGTTGGCCTCGCCGGCTGGCTGTCGCGCCGGTTCGATGATGCCGACATCGTGATGACCCGCACCGAATGGCTGATGGTGCGTATGCTGGCGGGGGATTCGCGTCCCGAGGTACCCGAGGAGCAGCTCGCCTTCTGGCGCGGCGCTGGCTGGAACGAGGAACAGGTCGCGCATGGCGCCGGCCGTGGCTGGTCCAATTTCGGCAAGGCGATCGCGCGCATGCCGCTCACCTATACCCGCATCCAGGACGGCGAGGTGCTGCAGATCGGTGGCAGCGACTGGCATGTCATCACCGGCAACGGCCACAGCCCCGAACATGCCTGCCTGGTCGATTACGACCGCCGCGTCCTGGTCGCTGGCGATCAGGTGCTGCCGAAAATAAGCTCCAACATCTCGGTCCACGTCAGCCAGAGCAATGACGACCCGCTCGGCGACTGGCTGCGCTCGATCGAGAAGTTTCGCACCTTGCCGGAGGATCTTCTGGTCCTCCCCGGTCATGGCGACCCGTTCTACGGCCTGCACACCCGGCTCGACGCGCTGCGCGACGAACATATCGACCGGCTGGATGCGATCATCGACCTGATGGGCAGCGGCGCGGTGCGTGCGGTGGATTGCTTCAAGGTGCTGTTCCGCCGCCCGATCGGGCTCGACGTGATCGGCATGGCGACCGGCGAATCGCTCGCCCACCTCCACCGGCTGGAGGTCGAGGGTCGCGCCGTGCGCGAGGAGAGCGGCGGCACCTGGTGGTACAGCCGCCGCTGATCGCTGGCTGCTACGCGCGCCGCGCCCGCAGCAGCTTGCCGAGCGCCTGATCCAGCGCCGACAGAAAGCGCGATCGGTCCTCCTTGCTGAACGGCGGCGGGCCGCCGATCCTGTCGCCACCCGCGCGCAGATCGGCCATGATCGCGCGCACCGCCACGGCATTGCCGATCGAGCTGGTGGTGAAGGGCTTCCCCGCGGGCGAGATCACCGTCGCGCCCAGCTTCAGGCACCGGTCGGCCAACAGGATGTCAGCCGTCACGACCACCGTTGCGTCGCTCGCATGGGCGACGATCCAGTCGTCCGCCGCGTCAAAGCCATCGTTGACAACCACGCGCGCGATCAGCGGATGCTGCGGCACGCGCAGGTGCGCGTTGCTGACGATGGTGACCGGCACGTTCAGCCGATAGGCGACGCGATAGACCTCCTCCTTCACGGGACAGGCATCCGCATCGACCAGGATCGCGACCGCGGACGCCATCAGCGGCCCACGGTCCACGATCCGTCCGTCACCGCGATCAGGCTCAATGGCGGAAATGCCGCATGCCGGTGAAGATCATCGCCAACCCGGCCTCGTCAGCCGCGGCGATCACCTCGGCATCGCGGATCGATCCGCCCGGCTGGATCACTGCGGTCGCACCGGCTTCCACTGCCGCGAGCAGACCGTCAGCAAAGGGGAAGAATGCGTCGGAGGCGACGGCCGAGCCGATCGTCCGCGGCGCTGCCCAGCCGGCCTTGTCGGCGGCGTCCTTTGCCTTCCAGGCCGCGATCCGCGCCGACTCCAGTCGGTTCATCTGCCCCGCGCCGACACCCGCGGTGCTGCCCTCCTTGGCATAAACGATCGCGTTGGATTTCACATGCTTGGCGACCGTCCAGGCAAACCGGCAGTCGGCCAGTTCCTGTGCGGTGGGCTGGCGCTTGGTCACGACCTTCAGCATGTCGTCAGACAAGACGCCATTGTCGCGCGTCTGCACTAGCCAGCCACCAGCGATCGTCTTGGCGGTCAGCCCCCCGCGCGCCGGATCGGGCAGCGTCCCCGTCAGCAGCAGGCGCAGGTTCTTCTTCGCCGCGAACAGCGCAATCGCTTCCTCGTCGGCGTCGGGCGCCACTACCACTTCGGTGAAGATGCCGGTGATCGCCTTCGCCGTCGCCGCGTCCAGCGTGCGGTTCAGCGCGATGATCCCGCCAAATGCCGACACCGCGTCGCAGGCAAATGCCGCTTCATAGGCATCTGCCAACGTCGTCCCCGTCGCCACGCCGCACGGATTGGCGTGCTTCACGATCACGCAGGTCGGATCGGCGTCGCGGAACTCGCTGACCAGTTCCAGCGCCGCATCGGCATCGTTGAGGTTGTTGTAGCTCAGCTCCTTGCCCTGCACCTGCCGCGCCTGGCCGATGCCCGGCGTGCTCGGGCCGGCGGGACGATAGAAGGCCGCCTGCTGGTGCGGGTTCTCGCCATAGCGAAGCACGGTGGGCGCCTCGAGCGTGAAGGGCAGGGTCGCGGGAAACTGGTCCTTCTGGTCCTCCAGCCCGAACCACCGGGCGATCATCGAATCATAGGTGGCAGTCGCGGCGAACGCCTTGGCCGCCAGCCGCTTGCGCTCCTCCAGCGTCGTCTCGCCGCGCCCGACGATGGCATAGTCCGCCGGATCGGTGACGATCGCGACATAGGCATGGTTCTTCGCTGCCGAGCGCACCATGCTGGGGCCGCCGATGTCGATATTCTCGATCACCTCGGGCCGGTCGGCGCCCTTCGCCACCGTCTGCGCGAACGGATACAGGTTCACCACGACCAGATCGATCGCGCCAATCCCATGCTCCTCCATCGCGGCGGCATGTGCGGCATCATCGCGCACCGCCAGCAACCCGCCATGAACCATCGGGTGAAGCGTCTTCACCCGCCCATCCATCATTTCCGGAAAGCCGGTCAGGTCGGACACGTCGCGCACCGTCAGTCCGGCATCGCGAAGCGCCTTTGCCGTGCCGCCGGTGGACACCAGTTCCACGCCCTTGTCCGCGAGCGTTCGGGCGAGATCGACGATCCCCGTCTTGTCGGACACGGACAGAAGGGCGCGGCGGATGGTGATGGCGGTCATGACACTCTTTCCGCTCCTCCCCGATCGGGAGGAGCAAGGGGTGGGTGGGTGACGGATCGCGCGCGAGTCGCTGATCGTCACGATGCGACGTGCAGCCCCCTAGCGGTGCCGGCGCGCGCCCCCAAGCCCTCGTGCGCCGCCGCGGCGGAAGAAATCGCCTATCGCGCGCGTTTGAGCACCCAGCCGACGGTCGCGCCGCCGGCTTCGGCCATGCCGCTCACGACCAGCTGCTGCGTTGTTGCCGGGCGGCCATCACCATCGATCCAAAGGCTGTCGTCAATCGCCAGCGACCCGCCACGCGTTCGGAATTGCCACATCGCGCCGCCCGGTACGCGCAGCACCGCCCCCATGCCATCGGCCGTCGGCGACGCCTCCACCCCGCGGCCCAGGTGAAACCGGATGGCGAATGGCTTTGGTCCCATCGGGCGCCGCCGCCCCTTGGGCAGCAGGACGTCGTCGCCGCGCAATTCCCTGCCATCCTCGGTCAGCACCAACTGCCGCCGGTGGACGAAGCCGTAGCGACGGACATAGCCGTCGTGGCTCGCCTCGATCCGACTCGCATTTTCCGATTCCTGCCGGCTCAGCTCGACCTCGCCGACCCCTCGACCCAGCGTGCCGTCCGCGTGAATCGCGGTTGAGTTGGTGTCGGCCAGCGTCAGCGTCGAATGCGCGGCGGTGGTGCGCAGCGCAGAGATGAGCGCCTTGGGCAGCCCTGAAATGGCAGCATTTGCGCCGCCGCAGTTGACGATGATCCGCGCTGGCCCATCGGAAAGCTCGAACGCCAGCGTGGAGGCGCAGCCGCCTTCCACGACCCGCGCGACCGGCGGTGGCGCTGCATCGACCAGCACCACCGCCGTGCCGGCGACCAGCCGCTGATATCCCCAGTCGCGTGGCTGCCGCAGCGGCCGGGTGCGTACGCCGCTCGCCTCGATAACCTGCGCCACCCGCTCGGCCGGCACCGGCCCGCCGCTCTGCCAGCTTGCGAGACCCCGGTCGGCGTGACACACGGCCAACAGCGCCGGCACCATGCGCGCAAGCGTACCCTGGATGCCCTCGGGCAATTCGAGCCGGCGGGTGATGTACGTCTCGCGCAGCATCGCCAGGAGGCCGATCATGTCCAGCAGCGCTTCGGGCGAGCGGCTGACCGCACCGCCATCCTCGAACACCGCGCCCGCCAGCGCGCGCATCAGCCCCGCCTCGCCAAAGCTGCGGCGCGGATCCCCGCCCGGGATCAGCAACCCCGCAGCAATCACCCCGCACCACGCCGCCACCCGCGCCGGCCCGATCGGCGCCTTGTCCGCGCTGGTGTCGAGGTGCCGCGCACCGCGCGCCAGCGCGTTCAGCACCTTGGATCGGTAGACCAGATCGGTCGACGACAGGATCAGCGGGGCATGCGCGGTCCAGAACAGGATGCGCCGCCCCCACAGCTCGGGCCGCCACGCCAGCGCCGTCACCCGCTCACCATGTGCGGCAAGCCACCGCGACATCAGATCCTCGGCGATCGGTGCCCCTTGCGCCCGCGTCGCCACGCTGGACAGGTCGCGCAGCCAGCCGAAACTGTGAAGATAATCGGCAAAGGGCGCCGAAGGCTGAAGGGTGCGCAGGTTCAGCCCTGCAATGTCATGCCGTTCACCGCGGAAGGCCAGTTGCCCCGCGAGCAGCGACTCCCCGCGCGCGATGTCGCCGAACAGGGGATCGTCGGGCACCGCGATCAGCTTCAGCGGATAACGGCCCTTCAGCCGCAGCCCGTGAATCGGCGTCCGCCAGGTCAGGCGATGAAAACGGTCGGTTAGCCGTTCGGCGAGCGACAGCCCCTTGTCGCCGCCGACACGGACCAGCCGCTTGCCTTCGTCTATTCCGTCCGGGACGGCTGCAGGATCGCGGGCGCCTTGGCTCATGCGCCTCGCAGGGCTCGGATATTGGCGGCATAGGCCTCAGGCCCGCCACGGAACGTCGCAGTCCCCGCCACCAGCGCGTCGGCGCCAGCGTCGATCGCCAGCGGCGCAGTGCGCTGATCGATACCCCCGTCGACCTGCAAATCGATGTCGCGCCCGCTCGCATCGATCATCTTGCGGATCGCCGCGATCTTGCGCAGCTGGCTGTCGATGAAGCTCTGACCGCCGAAGCCCGGGTTCACGCTCATCACCAGTACCAGGTCGACCATGTCGATCAGGTAATCCAGCATCTTGGCCGGAGTACCGGGGTTGAGCACCACGCCCGCCCGCTTGCCCAGCGACTTGATGTGCTGAAGCGACCGGTGGATGTGCGGTCCAGCCTCAGGATGAACGGTGATCGTGTCCGCCCCGGCCTCGGCAAAGGCATCGAGATAGGCGTCGATCGGCGAGATCATCAGATGCACGTCGAACGGCTTGTCGGTGTGCGAGCGAAGCGCCTTCACCACCGCCGGCCCGATCGTGATGTTGGGCACGAAATGCCCGTCCATCACATCGATGTGGATCCAGTCGGCGCCCGCCGCATCGATCGCGCGAACCTCCTCGCCCAGCTTGGCAAAGTCAGCGGAGAGGATCGAAGGCGCGATACGGACAGGCTTGGTCATGGAACTCACTGTGGATCGGCCCGCGCCTGCCGGCTTCGCTGCACGCGTGCAGGAACCCGGATCAGCGCGAACGAATGGACGTGTCGCTCAGATGCTTAACGTGCGATTTGATCAGGCGGAAGCACGCACGAGCCGGACGATGAAAAACCCGTCGCACCCGCCCGCATCTTCCAGCGTCCCCGGCAGCGTGCGGAGATAGCCGCCGCTCTGCGCCGCGAACCCGTGGGGCAATTCACCCGGCTGTGGCGGCTCGAGGGCATAATCGGGATGCTCAGCCAGAAACCGCTCCAGCTGCGCCTCGCCCTCCTCCGGCTCCAGCGAACAAGTGGCATAGACCAGCCGCCCGCCCGGCCGCACCCATGCGGCGGCGCGATCGAACAATTGCGCCTGCAGCGCGGCCATGTCGGCGATGATGCCAGCATGGGCGCGATACAATACGTCGGGATGCCGCCGAAAAATGCCCGTCGCGCTGCACGGCGCATCGAGCAGCAGGGCATCAACCGGTTCGCTCGGCGCCCAATCCATCGCGTCGGCGATCACGACCGTCGCCGGCTGCTTGGTCCGCGCCAAATTCTCGTGGAGGCGCGCGGCGCGCGACGGCGATATTTCCAGCGCCGTCACGACCCAACCGGCCGTCGCCAGCTGCATCGTCTTTCCCCCCGGCGCGGCGCACAGGTCGAGCGCGCGGCCCGGCCCCCGCCCGATCAACCGCGCGGGAAGCGAGGCGGCCACGTCCTGCACCCACCAGGTGCCTTCTGCGAACCCCGGCAATTGCGCCACCGGCGCCGCATGGCGCAGCCGCCGATGGTCGGTTGCCAGACTGTCCCCCTCGGGCGCCAGCGCATCAGGAGCGGCCAGCGTCAGGTCCAGCGGCGGCGGCACCGCGATGGCGCGGGCGGCGGCTGCCACCACGTCCTCACCCCATGATTCACGCCAGCGCGCCGCGATCTCCGGCGGCAACGCGGGAACATCCGGCAGGGTCGCACCCCCGCGTGTCAGTGCCCCAAACACACCATGGACCAGCTTGCGCGGCCCGCCATCGACCAGCGGCAGCACCGTGGCGATCGCGGCGTGCGGCGGGGTGCCCAGCGCCAGCGTCTGCACCAGCGCGATGCGCAGTGCGGAACGCGCCTTGGCATCTTCGGGGAGCACCTGGCGGGTCGCCGAATCGATCAGCGAATCGAGATCGGGCAGGCGGCGCAGCGTCTCGGCCGCAATCGCATGGGCGAGGCCGCGATCCGGCCCCTCCAGTCCGCGCGTCGCCTGCGGCAGGGCCGCCTCCAGCGGTTCACCCCGCCGCAACACCGCATCGAGCAGGCGGAGCGCGGCGCGGCGCGGCGCGGTGCCGGGCGGATCCGCCGGGCGACGATGATGGACAGGCGGGCGGGGCTTGGCGGAAGAAGACATCGCGCCCATGTGGCGGGTGAACGCCGTAACCGGAAGAGCCCATGTCCAATCGACCACCTCATGTGAAGCCGCCGGCCTATCTTTCGCCGAACAAGCCGGTGCCCGAGCCCGCGCCGATGGAGCGCCCGCCCGAGGATCCACTCGGCCGCGATCCGGTGCGCTATGGCGACTGGGAGAAGAAGGGCATCGCCGTCGATTTCTGACCCCGCCTGACGACGCACACAGGTGACGTAACGTCATTCCTTTCGCGGCCGGAACGAAGTTTAGGTCGGCGCGTCTCAGCCTCGATGCCCACCTTTCTTTCCCGGCGCCGTGTCCGCGTCATCCTTGCTGCCGCGGGCGCGCTTCTCCTGTGCGCGCTCCTCGCGCTGGCGATCTTCCCCTGGGGCATGCTGAAAGGCGTCGCGGAAAGCCGCCTCACCCAGCGTTTCGGTCGCCCCGTGACCATCGGCGCGATGGAGCGGGTCGACCCCGTCGGCTTCGCCACTATTGTCCGCCTTCGCGACGTGCGGATCCCTGGCCCGGCCTGGTCCGCCCCGCGTGACCTCGCAAAGATCGGCCGGATCGACGTTGGCTTCAACGCACTGTCGCTTCTGCTCGGACGATTGTCGCCGCGCACGATCGACATCTCGGGCGCACAGATCAATCTCGTCCGAACCCGCGATGGGCGGGAGAATTGGCGGCAGGACAAGAGCGGTGATGGCCAGTCGGGCAACAGCAGTCTCGATCGCCTGACGGTCGCCAATTCCCGGCTCCGCTATGACGATGCGAAGCAGGATCGCCGCTTCGACATGGCCTTTGCCTCCGATACAGGCGCCGGCTTGCGGCTGCAGGGATCCGGTACCGTGCGCGGCGCGCCCGTGAAACTTGCCGCCCGGGCGCCCGCCCTGTCGGACCGGGACGGGGGGCGCTGGCCGTTCGAGGCGCGGATCACCGGCCAGGCGCTGTCGATGCACGCCCGCGGCACCATGGCCGCGCCCTTCGACACCGATCGCATGACGCTCGACGTCACGGCGCGCGCGAATGACCTGAAACTTATCGATGCGATCATCGAGGCGGGATTATTCCAGACTCAGCCAGTGACGCTGTCGGCGCATGTGCGCCGCGAACCCACACGATGGTTGATCGACCGGCTCGACGGCCGGATCGGTCGGTCCGACCTGTCGGGGAAGCTGACGGTCGACAAGGTGGACGGCCGCACGAAGCTGTCGGGCACCTTTGTCTCCCGCCAACTCGACTTCGACGATTTCGCTTCCGACGAGGGGCTGCGCCGCGCCGCCGCGAAAAAGCGCGCGATTGGCCCCCGCATCGTTCCCGACACCCGCGTCAACCTTGCAAACGTCGGCAAGACGGACGGCACCATTTCCTTTCGCGTCGGCAACATCGTCAGCCGGCAGGGTCCATCGTCGCTGAAGACCCTCGCCGGCACGCTGGCGCTCGACAACCGCAAGCTCTCGGTGGCGCCCCTCACGATCGGGCTCAGCCAGGGCAGGATCACGGGCAGCGCGGTCGTCGATCAGTCGGATGGTGCGCCTGAGCCGCTCGTCCGGCTCGATCTTCGCCTCCTCGACAGCAGCATTCCGGCGCTCGGCGGCGGTGGCGGTTCGGTAACGGGCCGGGTCGACGCGCGCGCCGTCCTTGCCGGCCGCGGCAGCACGATCCGCGAAGCGGTCGGCAAATCCTCCGGCCGGATCGGCGTGGTCGCCCGCAACGGCGCCCTGCCCGCGGAGATCGCCGCCGCGCTCGGCTTTGACGCGGGGCGCGCGCTGCTCGCCGGTGAGAAGGATCGCGCTGCCCTGCGCTGCGTAGTGGTCGGCATCGCCTTGCGCGGCGGGCGCGGAACGGTCGGGCCGTTTGTTATCGACACCTCGCAAAGCCGGCTCGATGGCGCAGGCACCGTCACCTTCCCCGGCGAAACGCTCGCGGTTCGGCTGACCGGCGCGCCCAAGCAGGACGCCGTGCTGCGCCTTCCCGGGTCGGCCACACTCTCCGGCACGATCAGCGAACCCGATGTTCAGGTGCCCAAGCAGGTCAAATCGGTCGGCAACGTCTTCAAGGCGATCGGCCGTGCAATCACCGGAAAGCAGGGTCCGACCGCGACCGACGCCGACTGCGCGGCGCTTTCCGCGCGCGTCCTGCGGTGATCGTCGCCGCGCGCGTTACGCCTCGTCGCGACGCGGGCGGGCCAGGAGACTGCTGATCACCTCGCTGGCGGGCGCGCCCTGCAACAGGCGGCACACCGCATCGGTGATCGGCATGTCGACGCCCGCCTCTGCTGCAGCCTCGGCCAGCACCGGCGCGGTGAAGGCACCCTCCGCCACCGTGCGCCGGTCCGCCAGCAGGTCGGTCGCCGACCGTCCCTGCCCCAGCCCCACGCCAAGCGAGAAGTTACGGCTGCTGGTCGACGAACAGGTCAGTACCAGGTCGCCCAGCCCCGACAGGCCAGCCAGCGTCTCCGCCCGCGCGCCGCGCGCCAGCCCGAAGCGGGTCATTTCGGCAAAGCCGCGCGCGATCAGCGCCGCGCGCGCATTCTGGCCGAGCCCCGCCCCCTCCACCACGCCGCAGGCGATCGCCAGCACATTCTTCACCGCCCCGCCGATCTCGGCCCCGATCACGTCGCTCGAGGCGTAGGGACGGAAGGTCGGACTGGCGAGCCGCTCGGCCAGACGCCCCTGCAGCGCCGGATCGGCACAGGCCAGCGTCACCGCCGTCGGCAGCCCCGCCGCGACTTCATGGGCAAAGGTGGGGCCGGACAGGACCGCGATCGGCGCGCCGGGATGCGCGGCCTGGGCGACCTCGCCCACCAGACGCCGCGATCCCGCCTCGATCCCCTTGGCGCACAGCACCAGCGGCGTGTCATTGCTGGGCAGCGCATTCAGCACCGCGCCGACATGCTGCGCCGGCGCGACCACCAGCAGCGCGTCACGATCCGCCAGATCGTTCAGCGCCCCCGTCGCGCGGATCGCCGGCGACAGCGGGACGCCGGGCAGGAACATGCTGTTCTCGTGGCGGTTGTTGATCGCGGCGACCACCTCCTCCTCGCGCGCCCACAGCAGCACCTCGCCGCTACGCGCCGCAACCTGCGCCAGCGCGGTGCCCCAGGCGCCGCCGCCGATCACGCCGATCCGCATGTCGCGGCTCATGCCTTCACCCCCGCACCGCGCACCGCCTCGGCGGTTGGATCAAGTGGCCAGCGCGCCCGCGCCGGTGTGTCGAGCGGATCGACCAGCCCGGCGGCGAACCGCTCCGCCCCGGCCCAGGCGATCATCGCGGCATTGTCGGTACACAGCCACAGCGGTGGTGCCACGAAACGCAGGCCATGTGCGTCGGCAAGCGACGACAAAGCACTGCGCACCGCATTGTTGGCCGCCACACCGCCGGCAACCACCAGCGCCGTTGCACCCGGCGCACGGTCGATCGCGCGCGCTGTGCGGTCGATCAGGCAATCCACCACCGCCGCCTGGAACGATGCCGCGACATCCTCCGGTCGATAATCGCCCGCGATCCGCGCCACCGCGGCCTTCAGCCCGGCGAACGAAAAATGCGGCTCCGGGGACCGGAACAAGGGCCGGGGCAGTGGCACCGCTGTCGCATCACCCATCTGCGCCGCGCGCTCCACTGCCGGCCCGCCCGGAAAGCCAAGGCCCAGCACCTTCGCCGTCTTGTCGAACGCCTCACCCGCCGCATCGTCGATCGTCGTTGCCAGCCGGCGGTATCGGTTCACGCCTTCCACCAGCAGCAACTGGCAATGCCCGCCCGACACCAGCAGCAGCAGGTAGGGGAACGCAAGGTCGGGATCGGCCAGACGCGGGCTGAGCGCATGCCCCTCGAGATGGTTCACCGCGATCAGCGGCTTGCCGACCGCATGGGCAATCGCCTTGCCCGTGACCAGCCCCACCATCACGCCGCCGATCAACCCCGGACCGGCGGTGGCCGCGACCGCATCAATATCGGCCAAAGACACTCCGGAATCGGCCAAAGCTGCCTCGATAAGCGGCTCCAGCGCTTCGACATGCGCCCGGGCCGCGATCTCCGGCACGACCCCGCCATAGGGCCGATGCGCCGCTTCCTGCCCCGCCAGTCGATGCGCCAGCACGCGGCGATCACCCGTCACCAGCGCCGCCGCCGTTTCGTCGCACGAGGATTCCAGACCAAGGATCAGCATGCCCGGCTCATATCCGCTCGACCCACGCTTGTCGAAGGGCGCCCACGTCCGATAGAGCGGACCCGATATCTGCAGGATAGAAGAGACCGGTGGCTCAGCGTTTCAGACTCGGCACCCGCGGTTCGCCGCTGGCCCTGACCCAGGCAGGGCTGGTGCGCGACGCCTTGATAGCCGCCCACGGCTGGGACGATGTCGACATTGTCGTCGTGAGTACCACCGGTGACCGCGTGCAGGATCGCGCGCTGGCCGAGATCGGCGGCAAGGCCTTGTGGACCAAGGAGCTCGACCGCGCGCTATTGGCTGGTGAGGTGGATGCCTGCGTCCACTCGATGAAGGATGTGGAAACTATCCGACCGGCCGAAATCGCCATCGCCGCGATGTTGCCCCGCGCGGACGTTCGCGACTGCCTGATCGGCGTCGACACGATCGACGCGCTGCCGCACGGCGCGGTGGTGGGGACCAGTTCGCCGCGCCGCCGCGCGCAGCTCCTGCGCCATAGGCCGGACCTCGAAATCGTGCTGTTCCGCGGCAATATCGACACGCGGCTGGGCAAGCTCGCCACCGGAGAGGTTGCCGCCACACTCCTCGCCGCGGCCGGTCTGGAGCGGCTTGGCCGGCACGACACGGGCGTTGCGATCGAGACGCACGTCATGCTGCCCGCCCCGGCGCAGGGCGCGATCGGGATCGAGACGCTGGCCGACAGCCCCGCCTTTGCGCTGGTTCAGGCTATCGACTGTCCCACCACCAGCATCTGCATCCACACCGAACGTGCGCTGCTGGCGGCGCTGGAAGCCTCCTGTCACTCGCCGGTGGGCGCACTTGCCAGGCGCGAGGGCGACGGCATCACCCTGGCGGCGGAACTGCTGACGGAGGATGGGTCGGAGCATGTCACCGGCGTCATCGCGGGCGAGGATGGCCCCACGCTTGGCCGCGAACTGGCGGCCGATCTGCTCGCCCGTGCACCCGCTTCGGTCCGACATCTGTTCGGGGGATGACACGTCCGATCGCCGTCCTGCGGCCGGAACCGGGAAACAGCGCGACCGCTGACCGGATCGCGAAGGCGGGTTTCACTGCGCTTCGACTCCCGATCTTCACCATCTCGGCTGTTCCCTGGGCGCCGCCGCCCGCGACCGATTTCGACGCGGTGCTCCTGACCAGCGCCAACGCGGTTCGTCAGGCCGGACCAGAGCTCCACACCTTTTCCTCGCTCCCGCTCGTCACCGTCGGACGTGGCACCGCCGATGCGGCGGAGGCAGCCGGCCTCACGCCGCAGATGGTGGGCAGTTCGGACGGGAGGGAAGCGCTCGCTCTCGCCAAGGGACGCGGCTGGCACCGGCTGGTGCGCCTCACCGGCCGCGCGCATATCCATCTGCCGGGCGTCACCGACATCGTCGTCTACACCAGCGACCCTCTCCATCCTGCAGAGGATCAACTACGCGCGCTCGCCGACAGCATCGTCCTCCTTCACTCACCCCGCGCGGCACGCCATTTCGCCGGCCTCATCGCCGGCGCGCACATCGCCCGGCGCTCCATCCGGCTGGCGGCGCTCAGCCAGGCGGTGGCGGACGCGGCCGGCGGGGGATGGCAGCGCATCAGTGTTGCGCCCCTCCCCAGCGACCCGGCTTTGCTCGAAACCGCCATGACGCTCGCGATTGACCGGTGAGCGTCGGGCGGGGATAAGCCGCGGCATGGACGAAAACGCGCCGCTCGCTCCTGCTCCGCGCCGGTCACGAGTTGGCCTGCTCACGGTGTTTGTGATCCTGGCTCTGGTTGTCGGGCTCGCGCTGATCTTCCTGTCGATGCGGGATGGTACCAGCTGGTGGCAGCGCCAGGCCAAAGCACCGACCGCCGTGGACAAGGCCGTCACGACAAAGGACGTCATCGCAGCCACGCCGCCGGCGCCCGCCGCGGTGGATCCGGCCACCCTCGCTGCTCGCGAAAGCGCGCTTGCCGCTCAGCTGGCGGCGCTGGAGGCGAGGACGGCAAGCCTCAGCATGGATGTCACCCAGTCGCAGGACCGCGCCGGCCGTGCCGAGGCGATCCTCATCGCCTTCGCTGCCCGCCGCGCGATCGAAAAGGGCGCAGCCCTCGGCTATCTGGAGGATCAGCTGCGACAACGCTTCGGCGAAACCCAGCAAAAGGCGGTGAATACGGTGATTGAGGCTGGCCGCGATCCCGTCACGCGCGAGGGACTGCGCCAGGCATTGGATGCCAACCGTTCGATGCTGCTCAATCCCGGCGCGGACGGCTGGTTCGCCGGCTTCATGGACGAACTGCGGCGCCTCGTCGTCCTGCATGATGCCAACACGCCGTCGCCCCTGCCCGCGGATCGCCTCGCGCGTGCCCAGCGCCTGCTGGATGCCGGCCAGGTGGAGTCCGCGGTTGAGGAAGTGTCCCGACTGCCCGGCGGGACTCAGGCGGCAAACTGGAGCGCGGCGGCACGACGCTACATTGCGGCGCGCCAGGCGCTCGACACGCTGGAAACCGCGGCGATCGTCGGCACGATCCCGAGCAGCGCGCCGACGGCTGCCGCTGCCCTCGTCCCCGCTGTACCACAGGTGACGGGCGATGCGGCCCCGGCCACGGGCGATCTGGGGAACGATCAGGCCGAACCCGCGCCGCGTCCCTGATCACCGCGCCTTATGGCGCCATGCCGTTCGACCATCGATTGGCACGTTGCGCACCAGCGGCTTCGCTGTAACCTCCCGGTTCAGATAACGACAAAAGGGAGTGGGATGCGCGGCATTTGGAAAGCCATGACGGTCGCCGCCGCAGGAATGGCGCTCGCGCCATTTGCAGCGGCAGCACAGAACCGGGCGGACGAGCGAGCGTTCTTCGATCTCTACAAGCAATTGGTCGAAACCAACACGGTCGTTGGCGAGGGAAGCTGCACCCGGGCCGCGCAACAGATCGCCACCCGGCTCAAATCAGCCGGCTACACCGATGCACAGGTTACCCTTTTCTCGACGCCGGAGCATCCGGAGGACGGTGGCGTTGTCGCCATCCTCCCCGGCACCGATGCGTCCGCCGACGCCATGCTTCTCCTGGGGCACATCGACGTCGTCGCCGCCAAGCGCGACGATTGGGCGCGCGACCCGTTCAAGCTGATCGAGGAAGACGGCTTCTATTATGGCCGCGGTACGGTCGACGACAAGGGCATGTCGGCGATCTGGGCAGACAGTATGATCCGCTTCAAGCAGGAGGGCTTCAAACCCAGGCGCACGATCAAGCTCGCGCTCACCTGCGGTGAAGAAACCACCTATGCCTTCAATGGCGCACAATGGCTCGCCAACAACAAACCGGACCTGGTTCGCGCGGCATTCGTGCTGAACGAGGGCGGCGGCGGCCGGCTGGACGCACAGGGAAAGCGACAGGCGCTCGCGATCCAGGTGGGGGAGAAGGCCGCGCAGAATTTCACCTTCACCAGCACCAACCCTGGCGGGCACAGCTCCGCGCCGACGCCCGACAACGCCATCTACGAACTGGCCGACGCCGTGAAGCGGGTGCAGGGCTACGAATTCCCGATCAAGTTCACCGACACGACGCGCGCGTTCTTCACCGCCAGCGCCCAGGCGCTGCCACCGGAAACAGGCGCGGCGATCAAGCGGCTGCTGGCCAACCCAGCCGACAAGCGGGCGGACGCGGTCGTCAGTCGCGACAAGGTCCTTCACTCGACCCTGCGCACGACCTGCGTCGCCACGCTGGTCAACGCCGGCCATGCGGAAAACGCGCTCCCGCAGCGCGCCACCGCCAACATCAACTGCCGGATCTTCCCGGGCGAGACCGTCGAGAGCACATTGGCAAAGCTGACCGAGTTGGCAGGGCCGAAGGTGACGGTGACGGCCAATCAGCCGGTGCGCCCGATTGCCGTGCCGCCGCCGCTCGACCCGCGCATCATGGGCGCTGTGCAAACACTCGCGGCGAAGCATTTTCCGGGGACGCCGGTCGTCCCGATGATGTCGACGGGTGCGACCGACGCGGTGTTCTTCGGCGTGCTGAAGATGCCGGTCTATGGCGTTCCCGGCATCTTCCTCGAACCTGACCTCAACGGCACGCACGGATTGAACGAGCGCATCCGGGTGACGGCGCTGTACGAAGGCCGGGACTACCTTCACGATCTGGCTAAGGCCTTGGCCACCCAAGGCTGACCCTTGGCGCCCCGCCAGCCCAACGTCGGGCGGCGGGGCACATTCGGTTTAGCGTCCGACCCAGTCGGCGACCTGCACCGCCACCTGATTGGCCGCCTGATTGAGCGCGACCGCAACCGGTGCCGCTTCAATCGCGGCCACCGGGACGCGCACTTCGAAGCGCTGCTTTTCCAGCGCGCCGCCCTCGTCACGGACGAGTGCCGCGTCGAAGGTCACGACCGCGGCGGAAGCGCCCGCATCGACGCCGAAGGTCCGCAATTCGCCCGACAACCGGGCGCCCGGACTTCCCATCGCCTGCGCCCCCGACAGGACGACGCGGCCGGTCCGCGCAGCAACGGTGTCGGACACCACGCGCGCGAACTGCCGCGCCGGCAACTCGACCCACTGCGCATCCCTGACATAGGCCACGTCGGTCAGGTTCGACTGCACCGGAATGCGGTTGGTCGCCAGTTCCTGCGGCACGACTGGCACCTGGATGGTCACCGTGCGGGCGCCCGCCGACGATTGCTCACGCCCGACGGGGACCTGTTCCGTCGAGGACAGGGTAAGAAGTGCCTTGGGCGGCTTTTCGCCAAAGCTGATGCATCCGGCGAGCGGCAGGGCAGCAAGACCGATCAGAAGCTTCTTCATGTGCGTCCTCACTTGCCCTTGTAGTCCGGCAGCTTTCGCGGGCCAACCAAGGCCGCTGCCCCCTGTTGATCGACCTTTTCCGCGACCGATGCGAGCGCCGCCGACATCTGCCGCAGATCCAGAACCAGCTGGTTGACCTCCGGAATGGTCTGCTTGGAGAAGGTTTGCAGGCCGGGTCGCGCATCCTGGATCGCGGAGTTCAGCGTTTCGGTGCTCTGCCGCGCGGAGCGGATCGTCTCGTTCAGATTGGCCAGCGTCGGCTTCACGTCCTCGGCCAAAATGCCGTTCGTCGTGGCCGCCAGGTTGCCGATCTGCTCCGCTGCCGTGCCGGCCTGGGCCACCGCGATACGCGTCTGCGCCAGCGTTGCGGCGATCTCCGGTCCGCGATCAGCCAAGGCGTCCGTCAAGCGGTTGGTATTCTCAAGGATGCCGGCGATTGACGCCTGATTACGGTCCGTCAGCAGCCCGGTCAGCCGCTCGGTTAGGGTCGACAGTCGTTCGAGCAGCTGCGGCGCGGAATTCAGGATCGCGCCAAGACCGCCGGTGCGCGTCGGAATGACCGGCACGCCATAGGGACATACGCTGCCGGGATCGCGCTCCGGACAGACGATCGGCGGGGCACCCTTGCGCGCACCATCCAGGCTGATCGTGCTCGTGCCCGTGAAGCTGCCCTGGATGGTGGCGGCGGTACCCTGCAGAATCGGCGTATCCTGGCTCACCTCGATCCGCACGCGTACGAACTGCGGATCATTGCGCCACAATTGGATCGACTTCACCTGCCCAGACGGCACGCCCGAATAGGTCACCTGCGATCCGCGGGCGAGCCCGTCGACCGATTGCTTGAAGAAGATGTCATACTCCTTCTGCTTGGTGCCGCCCAGACGCGCGATCCACACGGTGAACAGCGCCAGCACGGCAAGCAGGATCAGCACGACGGCGCCGACCAGGACGTGGTTGGAACGGGTTTCCATCAATCAGCCCCTGAATCTGCTGCTGCACCGGCGGTCGATCGTTCCGACCTTTCCCGTTGCGCCTCTTGTGTTGCGACTGCCGCCCGGCCGCGCGGCCCGCGAAAATACTCCTGGATCCACGGATGATCGAGTGCCAGCAGTTCGTCGATCGTGCCGACCGCAATCACACGCTTGTCGGCGAGCACCGCCACCCGGTCACAGATGGCATACAACGTGTCGAGGTCATGCGTGATCAGGAAGACGGTCAGTCCCAGCGTGCGCTGCAAAGATTTGGTCAGTTCGTCGAACGCCGCCGCGCCGATCGGATCGAGCCCCGCCGTCGGCTCGTCGAGGAACAGCAATTCGGGGTCCATCGCCAGCGCACGGGCAAGTCCGGCGCGCTTCCTCATGCCGCCTGACAATTCAGCCGGAAACTTCGGGCCCGCATCATTGGGCAGGCCGGTCATGATCACCTTATAGGATGCGATCTCGTCGAGCAGCGACAGGCTGAGCGACGGATAGAATTCGCGCAACGGCACCTGGACGTTCTCGGCCACGGTCAACGTCGAGAACAGCGCCCCCCCTTGGAACAGCACCCCCCACCGTTTGCGAATCTCAAGCGCATCGGTCTCCGCACGGCCGAGCGTGGGTTCGCCGAACACCGTCACCTCGCCTGCGATCGGCTGCTGCAAGCCGATGATCGATCGCATCAGCACGGATTTGCCTGTGCCCGATCCACCGACGACCCCCAGGATCTCGCCCTGACGCACATCCAGATCGAGATTCTCGTGCACGACCTGGTCGCCGAAGGCATTCTTCAGGCCACGAACTTCGATGATGTTTTCCGGCTCTGCCATCAAATCCAGCCGATCCGCTCGAAGAAGACCGCAAAGAAGGCGTCGAGAACAATGACGAGGAAGATTGCCTGGACGACCGCTGCGGTCGTGCGCATGCCGACCTGCTCCGCATCACCCTTCACCTGCATCCCCTGGAAACAGCCAGCGATGGCGATGATCGCGCCAAAAACGGGTGCCTTGACCAGGCCGACGTAGAGGTCGGTGATCGGCACCACTTCACGCAGTCGTGCGACGAAGGTCACCGGCGGGATATCAAGCTGCCACCAGCAAAGCAGGCCACCGCCAATGATCGCGACGAGCGAGGCGTAGAAGCCAAGGAGTGGCATCATCACCACCGCCGCGATCGTTCGCGGCACCACCAGCGCCTCCATCGGGGACACGCCGATCGTCCGCATCGCGTCGACTTCCTCGGTCAACTTCATCGTACCGATCTGCGCGGCAAAGGCCGAACCGGAGCGCCCGGCAACCATGATCGCGGTCATCAGCACACCCAACTCGCGCAAGGTGATCCGCCCGATCAGGTTGATCGTCAGCACCTCGGCACCGAATTGCCGCAACTGCACCGCGCCCTGCTGCGCAATGACGATGCCGATCAGGAAGCTCATCAGGCCGATGATGCCGAGCGCCGACACCCCGACCACCTCGAAACGCTGCACCGTCGCATTGAAGCGGAAGCGCTGCGGATGGCGGATGACCGACGCCAGGGCCGCCAGCGTCGCGCCCATGAAGCCAAGCAAGCCGACCAACGTGCGTCCCGCGGTGACGGTCGCCTCGCCCACTTCGCCGAGAACGCGGTTGAAGGAGCTGACATGCTGCTGCCGCGTCGGAACAGGCTGATCGGCATTGACCACCTGATCGAAGAGGGCACGCTGTTCTTGGCGCAGCCCCTCGATGTTGGCACCGGTACGCTGCGCGAAGCGGTGGATGACCCATGCACCGATCGTATCGATCCTCGACACGTCGGACAGGTCGATCACCGATACCGCGCCGCTGTAATCATCCAGCCGCGTCGGGAGATCACCAAGGCGAGCCAGCACCAGATCGCCAGTGAAGCGCATCGCTCCGCTATCGTCGCTGAAGTCGGCCAGTGCGCGCATTCCCACCCTTTGCGGGAAACCCCGCACCTCGGCAAGATGAACGTACGGAGCGGCGGCTTGTTGCATGGATGCTGGCACAGCGGCGTGGCCGCACGGCGATCACGCCATCTCCAGAACTTCTATAGCTCGCCTGCTCCTGCTCAGAGCGCGACGTCGACCGTATGGATCAGCAGGCCGACCATGCCACCCACCAGCGTGCCGTTGATGCGGATGAACTGAAGGTCCTTGCCCACCGCATGTTCCAGCCGCTGGGTAATCGTCTGCGCGTCCCAGCCGCGAACCGTTTCAGACACGAGGCCGACGATAACGTCGCCATAATCGGCGGCCGTGCCAACCGCGACGCGGCGCACATAGCGGTTCAGCGTACGGCGCAGGCGTACGTCGCGCTCCAACGTCTCGCCCAACTGCCGCAGCATGTCCCCCATCCCGCCGGACAGCAGCCGTTCGGGATCGCGAGCGGCGCGGAGCATGGCCTGGCGTGCCTGTTCCCACAGGCCGTTGATCCAGTTCTGCATGGCCGGGTTTTCCAGCAGCGCCAGCTTCAGTGCCTCGACCCGCTCGCGCATCTCGGGCTTGTGCTGGAGATCGCGGGCAAGCGTCGCCAGGCCTTCCTCGGCCTTTGCGCGAAGGGGATGGTCGGGCTGCTCCGCCATGTCGACCAGCATCTTGTCGAGACCGTCGATGATCTTGTTGGCAATGGTTTCGTCGAGCCCGGTCCAGCGCAGGATGGAACCGGCCCGCTCGTGCACCATGTTGCGGACGACCTGCTGGTTCGAATCGAGCACCCGCGCCGCCCAGCGCACGATGCCGTCGATGATCGGCTGGTGCCGGTTCTCGGCCATGGCTGCTTCCAGCGCGCGACCGATCAGCGGCGCCAGATCGATCCGCCGTATCTGCTCCACCATGGCGCCGCGCACCATCCCGCCAAGCCGCTCCTGATCAAGCGCTTGCAGTGCCTCCACCACCAGGCGCGACGCGCCGCGCGTCACGCGCTTGCTGCCGGACGACGGGTTCGCCAGCCAGCGCGCGGCGACGCCTGCCACGTCCATGCGTCGCATGCGGCGGGCGACGACGACGGGAATGAGGAAATAGTCACGCAGGAACACGGCGAGCTGGTCGCCGATCCGATCCTTGTTGCGCGGGATGATCGCGGTGTGCGGGATTGGCAGGCCAAGCGGATGGCGGAAGAGCGCAGTCACCGCGAACCAGTCGGCAAGACCACCCACCATCGCCGCCTCGGCAAAGGCGCGGACAAACCCCCAGGCGGGCGCGCTGTCCTGCAACCGGCCAGCGACGAAGAACGTCACCGCCATCACGACCAGCATCCCGGTGGCGATCACGCGCATGCGGACCAGCCCCGGGGGTGCAGACATTCGCAAGGGGCGCCTCAGCGCGACCGGCATCATGCCCCGATCAATCCCCCAAGCGGGGGATTGTTCAAGCCTTCTTTCTCGAAGTTGACGCTTATGATGGGGTCATTCGGCCGGAACGTCGCCGTCGCGGAAGCCGATGCGGCCGTGCGGGGCGGGCAAGACGCCGCTGGGACCCTGGTGGTCGATCACCGTCGAACCATCGTCGCCGGGGCGATAGGTCAGCAGCTTGCGACCGAGCCATGGCCCGATGCGGCGTTCGATCCCGATCGACAGGCTGAAGGCAGCCGGGACGATCAGCAGCGTCAGCAAGGTCGAGACGATGAGGCCGCCGATCACGACAATGCCCATCGGCGCGCGCCAGGCACCGTCGCCGGTGAGCGCCAGCGCGGTCGGCACCATGCCCGCGACCATCGCCACCGTGGTCATCACGATCGGCTGCGCACGCTTATGTCCGGCGTCGACCACGGCGTCGTAGATCGGAACACCGGCCTGCATTTCCTCCAGCGCGAAGTCGATCAGGAGGATCGAGTTCTTCGCCACGATGCCGAGCAGCATCAGGAGGCCGATGAACACCGGCATCGACAACGGGTTGCCGGTGATGATCAGCGCGATGACGCCGCCCAGCGGCGCGAGCAGCAGCGAGCCCATGTTGACCAGCGGCGGCAGCAGCCGGCGATACAGCAGCACCAGCACCGAGAAGACGAGGAACACCCCCGCGATCACCGCGATCACGAAGTTGATCAGCATCTCCATCTGCCACTTGGCCTGGCCGACGCTCATCTTCTGCACGCCGAGCGGCAGGTTCTTCATGATCGGCAGCGCGTTGACCTGCTGCATCGCGTTGGACAGCACCAGCCCCGGGGCCAGATCGGCGCCGATCGTCAGCTGTCGCTGCTGATTGAGGCGGTTGATCTTGGTCGGGCCGGAGCCAAAGCCGATCTCCGCGACCACCGACAGCGGCACCGATCCGCCGTTCTGCGTCGGCACCGGCAGGTTGCGGATCGTCGCCATGCGCGTGCGCGACGACTGATCCAGCGCCACCCGGATCGGGATCTGCCGGTCGTTGAGCGAGAAGCGCGCGCTGTTCTGGTCGATGTCGCCCAGTGTCGCGATGCGGATCGCGTTGGACAGTGCACTGGTCGTGACGCCAAGGTCCGCCGCGAGGTCGAGCCGCGGCTTGATGACGATTTCCGGCCGGTTGAGATCGCCCGCAATGCGCGGCGCAAGGAAGCCGGGGATCTTCGCCATTTCGCGCACGATCTTGTCGGCGGTTTCGCGCAGCAGCACCGGATCGTCGCTGCCGAGCGTCACCGACACGTCGCGGTTGTTGTCGCCCCAGCCGAACTGCGACTGGAAGTTGACGCGCGCATCCGGGATCTTCGCCAGTTCCGGCGCAAGCTGGCGTTCGAACTCGGTCGAGGTCTTTTCGCGCCGATGGCTGAGGTCGCCGCCGAACAGCGCGCCGATCCGTTCGTTGAGGCTCGGCTTGTCCTTGAACTGCACGGTGACGCGGCCAGTGCCGACGAAGGCGCGGGTGTAGATCGTCTCCGCCTCTGGCTGCTGACGCAGCAGGTCATAGACCTTGTCGACGACCTGCTGCGTCTGCGCCAGCGTGGAGCCGGGCGGCATGGTGATCGTGACAGTCGAGCGTTCCTGGTCGATCGACGGCTGGAACTGCATCGGCAGGCTGGCGAAACCGACAATGGTCAGCAGGAAGGCGAGCACGCCGATGCCGATCGTCCAGACGCGGTGATCGCGGAAATAGCCGGTCACGCGGCTGAACCCGCCGCGCGCGCGGATCGCCATCGACTTGCCGGGATCGAGCGTCCAGCGAAGGACGTTCATATAGATGTCCATCATCCGCCCCTCGCCATGCGCTTCGGGGCCGGCGGACTTCAGGAAATAGGCCGCGATCATCGGCGTGATCATGCGCGCGACCGCAAGGCTCATCAGCACCGCGACGACGACGGTGAGGCCGAAGTTCTTGAAGAACTGCCCCGACACGCCCGGCATCAGGCCGACCGGCAGGAACACCGCGACGATCGACATGGTGGTGGCGAGCACCGCCAGGCCGATCTCGTCCGCCGCGTCGATCGACGCCTGATAGGCGGATTTACCCATGCGCATGTGACGAACGATGTTCTCGATCTCCACGATCGCATCGTCGACCAGCACGCCCGCAACGAGGCTGAGCGCGAGCAGCGTCATCTGGTTCAGCGTGAACCCCATCAGGTCCATGAACCAGAAGGCGGGGATCGCGGAGAGCGGGATGGCGAGCGCCGATATGAACGTCGCGCGCTTGTCACGCAGGAACAGGAACACGATGAACACGGCGAGCACCGCGCCCTCGATCATCGCGTGGATCGCGCTCTCATATTGCTCGATCGCATATTTGGAGCCGTCGATCCGCAGCTGGAATTTCACCTGCGGATTGCGCTTCTCCAGCTCGGCGAGCTTCTTCTGCGCCTCCTTGAAGACGCTGACTTCCGAATAGCCCTTGGCCCGCTTGAAATCGAAGGTGATGACCGGTCGACCGTCGACGCCGGCGGCGGATCGCTGCTCGGCATAAAGGTCGCGCACCGTCGCCACCGCGCTCAGCTTGATCGTGCGGCCGTTGCCGGCGATGATCTGCGTCTGGCCCAGTTCATAGGCGTCGCGCGCATTACCCAGCACGCGCACCGACTGTTCGGCGCCGGCGATCTCCGCACGGCCGCCGGCGGCGTTCAGGTTCACCTGCCGCAGCTGCTGGTTGATCTGGGTGGCGGTGAGGCCGTAGGCGGCAAGCTTCGCCGGATCGAGGATCACGCGGATCTCACGATCGACGCCGCCGTTACGTTCGACCGAGCCCATGCCCTCGACGCCGAGCAGCTCCTTGGTCACCGTATTGTCGATGTACCAGCTCAGCTGCTCGATCGTCATGTCGGTGCCGATCGCCGAATAGCTGCCCAGATCATTGTCGTTGATCTTCACACGGCTGATCTGCGGCTCCAGGATGCCTTCGGGCAGGTTGGAGCGGATCTGCGTAACGGCATCGCGCACTTCGTTCACCGCGCGGTCGACCGGCGTGCCGATGTCCAGCTGGATCATCGTCGTCGAATTGCCTTCGGAGACAAAGGACTGGATTTCGTCCACGCCCTCGATCGTCCGCACCGCGGCCTCGATCCGCTGCGTGACCTGCGTTTCCAGCTCGCTCGGCGCGGCGCCCGGCTGCGTGATTTCCACCGCGACCGCGGGGAAATCGATGTCCGGTTCGCGGTTGATGTCCATGCGGATGAAGCTGACGATGCCGGCGACCGTCAGGATCACGAACAGGACGATGACCGGAACCGGGTTTCGGATCGACCAGGCCGAGATATTGCGGAAACTCATGCCGTCACACTCCGGGCTTGCCGAGCACCGGCGCGATCTTCTGCCCCGGGTTCAGGAACGCACCTGCCGAGACGACCACCTTTTCCGTGCCGTCGAGACCAGATGCAATCGCAACCGAATCGTCGTTCACCGTGCCCAGCCGCACGTCGCGGCGCTGCACCACATTGTCCTTGTCGGCGATATAGACGTAATTGCCCTTCTCGTCGCTAAGAACCGCCGATTGCGGAAGCTCGGGCACGCTGGCGGTGCCGCCGACGATCGTGGCGGAGGCGAAACCGCCGGGGCGAAGCGCGGGATCATAGCGAAGCGCAACGCGGGCGATGCCCTGGCGCGTCTGCGGATCGATGACAGGCGAAACCTGCCACACCTCGCCATCGAACTTCGTCTCGCTGCCCACCGGGGTCACGCTGACGCGTGCGCCCGGGCGCAGCTTGACGAGATCATCCTCGGCGAGCTGCGCGCGCATTTCCATCTCGCCGCCCTTGGCCATGCGGAACAGCGTGCCCGAGGCGGAGCTGATGATCTGCCCGGGCTCGACCTGGCGCGTCAGCACGAGGCCGGCGGCGGGTGCCCGGATATCAAGGCGATTGTTGCGCGCGCGCTGTTCGGAGGCGGCGGCGTTGGCAACCTTGAGCCGCGCGGCGGCGGCATCGCGGGTGGCGATGCGGCGCTGGACGTCGGCCTGGCTGATGAACCCGCGGCCAACCAGTTGCTCGGCGCGATCAAGCTCCGCCTGGGCGAGCGTCAGATCAGCCTTGGCCACGTTGACCTGCGCGGCGAGGCTGGCGGCGGTCTGCGTCTGCACCGACCGGTCCACCGTGGCGAGCACCTGGCCGGCGCGCACCCACTGGCCCGGCTCGACCAGAACGGCCGTCACCATGCCGCCTTCGCCAGCGACACCGACCGGCATCTCGCGGCGCGCGGCCAGCGTGCCGGTGGCAGTGACCGCGCGATCGACCGACGCACGGCCCGGCACGATGACCGTGACGCGCGGCGCCTGATCGGCGGCGGAGGAAGCCGAAGGCGCAGGATCGCCCGAGCGCGTCAGCAACATCGCCGCGGCCACGATCGCCAGCACCGCCACCACAGCCACGATGATGAGCCGCCGACGCGGGCGACCATCATCCGTCGGACCTTCGATCAACACGGTCTCGCCACTCACACTACCGGTATCGTGATTCATGCACCCTACATCCCGCTCCGGCGACGTCAGACGGCCGTTCGCTACCTTGCCGGCAGTGTATTATATGAATAAGTCACCGGCCTCAAGTACCGGCTTGCCCCGATTGGCGCCATGGCAGATTGGGTGCTCCACCACAAGCCAGCCTCGTTCAGCTTGCGTTGTCGAAGCGTTGTCCAGGAACGACCAACCGATTGTCCGGAGTTAAACATTCATGCGCATTCTTTTCGCTTCGCTGATGCTGGCCACCGCCGCCACCCCCGCCCTGGCCCAGAATGTGGTGGGCGGGCCGGTGCTGCCGGACGGGACGCTGCTCGACGTCGTCGCGACTGGCGACATTACCCGCGTACCGGACGTTGCGACGCTGCGCGCGGGCGTCGTGACGCAGGCGGCGACCGCGAGCGAGGCGTCGGCGCAGAATGCCAGCCAGATGGCGCGCGTCATCGCCGCGCTCCGCGCCGCGGGAATTGCCGAGCGCGACATCGCGACCGCCAGCATCGGCCTGTCGCCGCAATATCGCTATGGCGAGAACCAGCCGCCGGTGATCACCGGCTATCAGGCGACCAACACCGTGTCGGTGAAGTTTCGTGACATCGCCAAGAGCGGACGGGTGCTCGATGCCCTGGTGAAGGCGGGCGCCAACCAGATCGACGGGCCGCAATTGTCGATCGACAAGCCCGCGGCGGCGCTCGACGAGGCGCGGGTGAATGCGGTTCGGCAGGCACAGGCGCGCGCGCAGCTCTATGCGCAGGCTGCCGGGCTTCGCGTCGACCGGATCGTGTCGATCAACGAGCAGGGCGAAAATCGCGGCGACCAGCCCCGCCCGCCGGTCCTCTACGCCCGCGCGGCCAAGGCGGATGCGCAGACCGAGATGCTGCCGGGCGAGACCGAAGTCAGCGTCACCATCGCGGTGCGTTTCCTGCTGAAATGAGCAAACGCCGCCCCGCAGCGGCGCGGGGCGGCATCAGGCTTTCCCAAGGGCCGGAAAGTACCGGCCAAGAAAAGGGCCGCCCGAGTGATCGGGCGGCCCTTTTATCATGGTCCTGGTAGCGCGGGCTTAACGCACGCTGCCACGACGGACGAGGTTGACGATCGCCAGCAGGACAACCGCACCCAGCAGCGACACCAGGAACGACGTCAGCGTCAGCGGCGAATTGTTGATCGAACCACCCGAAATGATCAGACCACCGATGAACGCGCCAACGATGCCGACGACGATATTCAGGAAGATGCCCTGCTGTGCATCGGTCCGCATGATGATGCTGGCGAGCCAGCCGATCACACCGCCGACGATCAACCAGAGAATGATACCCATAACTAACTCCCCTGCGTTAACGGCCCGAACGGCCGGGCTGGGGAAAATACTCTTGACAGCCAAACTTTGTTCCGATCACGTAACTCAGTTCAGAAGTTCTGCTGGCGCTCATAAAGCGATTTGTAGTGCTGGATGCGCGTGACGCGCAGCCCGGGCATGCCCGACCGGTCGATCGCACGCTGCCAGCTGGCGAATTCCTCCACCGTCAGGCCGTAGCGATTGCACACCTCGTCAACCGTCAGCAGACCGCCGTTCACCGCCGCGACGACCTCCGCCTTGCGACGCACGACCCAGCGGGTGGTGGTCGGCGGCGGCAGCGTTTCGAGGGTCAATGGCTCGCCGAGCGGGCCGATGACCCGGGCGGGACGGATCTTCTGGTTCTCAATCATGACTCAACCTCGGTTGTGGGGACCGCGAGGCCCCCTTTCCACCTGACATTGCACAGCGTGACGAACGCGAACCGGTGTACTCTAGCCACCGATCGGTAAACAGGATGTTCAATCGTCCTTCCATTGCATCATTGCTTTGGCCACGGGACCGTTGAACGCACCGTCCACCGGCGCGAAAAGCGGCGAATCGAGCCGCACCCGCGCCGAACGGGCGTAGATGGTCGCGGTGGGCGACGCCGCCTGTCGCGCCGTCATCTCCACCAGCAATACCGCCAGGTCGCTGGGGAGCTCGACCAGCGGTGCGCGGCGGTCGAACAGGGCAAAACTCAGGTCCACGCTACGCCTGGCTCCTCATGCGTCCTACGGGACACCCCTGCTACGCGCCGCAGATGAAGGGTCCGTAAAGGATGCCACCATCCTGGTGCGCGTTCACCATCCAATTCGGATGTGCTATGGCGCGCACGTGACTGATATCGGTGATTTCCAGCTGGACGGCGGCGCCGCCGGCCGCCGCATCGTCGTTGCCATGTCGGGCGGGGTGGACAGCTCCGTCGTCGCCGCGCTGGCCAAGGCGAGCGGGGCGGAGACGATCGGCGTGACGCTGCAATTGTACGACCATGGCGAGGCGACCGCCCGCCCCGGCGCCTGCTGCGCCGGGCGCGACATTCGTGATGCGCGCGCGGTGTGCGACAGCCTAGGCATCGCGCATTATGTGTTCGACCACGAAAGCAGCTTCCGCAGCCGGGTGGTCGACCGCTTTGCCGACGAATATCTCGCCGGCCGCACGCCCATCCCTTGCGTCCAGTGCAACATGGGACCCAAATTCACCGACCTGTTCGCGTTGGCGCGTGATCTGGGCGCGGACTGCCTCGCCACCGGCCATTATGTCCGCCGGGTGATGGGCAGCGAGGGCGCCGAGCTGCACCGCGCGATCGATCCCGCGCGCGACCAGAGCTATTTCCTGTTCGCCACCACGCGCCAGCAGCTCGATTTCCTGCGCTTCCCGCTGGGCGGCATGCCCAAGGACCAGGTGCGCGCGATCGCTGCCGAGATGGGGCTGGGCGTCGCGGGCAAGCCCGACAGCCAGGATATCTGCTTCGTCCCCGACGGTGACTACGCCGGGCTGGTCAAGAAGCTGCGCCCCGCCGCAGTGGACGGCGGCGAGATCGTCGACCTCGAAGGACGCGCGCTCGGCCGGCACGAGGGGATCATCCATTACACCGTCGGCCAGCGGCGCGGCCTCGACATCGGCGGCCAGCCCGAGCCGCTGTACGTCATCCGGCTGGAGCCCGAGGCGCGGCGCGTCGTCGTCGGCCCGCGCGCGGCGCTGGCGGTGGCCGCCGCGCGGCTCGCCGATCTCAACATCCTCGGACCTCTGGACGGCCCGCTGACCGCCAAGGTGCGATCGATGGCCAAGCCGGTGCCGGCGCGCCTCGATGGCGACATGCTGCTGTTCGACGCGCCCGAATATGGCGTCGCGCCGGGCCAGGCGGCGGTGCTGTATGATGGCGACCGGGTGCTCGGCGGCGGCTGGATCGCGAGCACCGAGGCCGCCGCGCTGGCGGCCTGACGACAGGCGCTGCCACCGATCAGGGCAGCAGATACGTTCCCTCGATCACGGTGACGCACTCGCCGGTCAGCAGGACGCGATCGCCCGCCACGCGGCAGCCGATCCGGCCTCCACGCGCGCTCGCCTGAAACGCGCTGAAGGTGTCGCGGCCAAGCACATCAGCCCAGTAAGGCGCCATCACCGCATGGGCGGAGCCGGTCACCGGATCCTCGGGAATGTCGTAGAAGTCGGTGAAGACGCGGCTGACGATATCCGCGCTCTCACCGCGCGCGGCGACGATATGGACGATCGGCCCCAAAGCCTTGATCGCGCGACCATCGGGCGCGGCGGCGCGCACCGCTGCCTCATCGGCGACGATCACCAACGCATAGCCCTTGTCATGCCACAGCGTCTCCACCGCCTCGACGCCCAGTGCGGCGACGATCGCGTCCAGCGGCTTTGGCTTGGGCCGCCACGCGGGCAGCGCCATCTCATAACCCGCGCCGCGCCGCGCGACCTCCAGCACCCCCGCCTGCCGGGTGGCGAAGCGCACGCGATCGATCGTGGTGTCGGAGGACAGGACGAAATGCCCGCTGGCCAGCGTCGCATGCCCACATAGCGCCACCTCCGCGGCCGGCGTAAACCAGCGCAGCTCAAAATCCGCCGCATCATTCGCCGACGCTGGCACGATGAAGGCCGTTTCGGACAGATTGTTCTCCGACGCGATCGCCTGAAGCAACGTGTCGTCGGGCCAGGCCGAAAGCGGCAGCACGGCGGCGGGATTGCCGACGAACGGCGCGTCGGCGAAGGCGTCGATCTGCGCGAACGGGATCCTCATAATGTCCTTTCGTGAAGCGGCCGGGATGCCGCCTGTGCGACTGCGAACGCCGGATCAGCGGCGAGGTTCAGATACGCTTGCCGAACCAATGCGGCGTCACGTCCGCCTCGACCAGTGGATTGTCGGTATCGACATGCCCCTCCGGATCGAGATGGATCAGCACCTCCACGCGCGGAAACACGTCGCGCAGCCGGCGTTCGACATTCTCCACGATGTCGTGCGCGGCGGCGACGGTCAGCGTGCGATCCACCTCCATGTGGAATTGCGCGAAATCATGCGCGCCGGCCCGCCGGGTGCGGAAATCATGGATGCCGCGGATGCCGGGTTGGCGCGCGGCAACCTCGATAAAGGCGGCGCGCTGATCTTCCGGCCATTCCTTGTCCATCAGCATGTCGATCGCCTGGCTCGACGCCTTGAACGCGCCCCATGCGAGCCACATCGCGATGGCGATGCCGAAGATAGGATCGGCGCCGGGCACGCTGGCGAACTGATCGAGCACCAGCGCCGCGATCACCGCCACGTTGAGCAGGACGTCCGACTGGTAATGGACATTGTCGGCGAGGATCGCGACCGATCCGGTGCGCCGGATGACGCTGCGTTGATAGGCGAGCAGCGCAAAGGTCGCGACGATCGCCGCCACCGACACGCCGATGCCCAGCGTCGCGTCCTGATTGACCTGCGGATTGGTCAGCCGCTCGATCGCGCGCCATGCGATGCCGATCGCCGAGGCAGTGATCAGCACCACCTGGAACAATGCCGCCAGCGCCTCCGCCTTGCCATGGCCGAAACGGTGATCGTGGTCCGCCGGCTCCGCCGCCACCTTGACTCCGTAAAGGGTGACGAGGCTCGCCAGCAGGTCGAGCGCGGTATCGGCCAGCGAGCCGAGCATCGCGACCGATCCGGTGTGCCACGCGGCAAAGCCCTTCAGCGCCAGCAGGAACGCTGCCGTCGCGACGCTCGCCAGGGCGGCGCGCATCGCAAGCGGGATGATCCGGCGGCGTTCGTCGTTGGTCATGGGTAGAGCAAGCCTTCCGTCCACCCCGCTTCTTCACGCGTGAACAATCGACGCTCATGTAGGCGATGCGCGCGATCCTGCCAGAACTCGATACGATCGGGCACCACGCGATACCCGCCCCAATGCGGCGGGCGCGGCACGTCGCTACCCTCGAAACGGAATTGCATTGCCTCGAACCGCCCCTCGAAGATCGAGCGGGCGGCCAGCGGACGGGATTGTTCGGACGCCCAGGCACCCAGCTGCGAGTCGCGCCCGCGCGAGGCGAAATAGGCGTCGCTTTCGGCGTCGCTCACCCGTTCCACCACGCCCTCGATCCGGATCTGGCGGCGCAGCGACTTCCAGTGAAACAGCAGCGCAGCCTGCATATTTTCCTTCAGGTCGTGTGCCTTGCGGCTCTCGCGATTGGTGTAGAACACGAAACCGTCGGGGCCGTGCCCCTTCAGCAGCACCATGCGCGCGGCGGGCCGCCCGCTGGCATCCGCAGTCGCCAGCGCCATCGCGTTGGGATCATTGGGTTCGCTTTCCTGCGCCTCGGCAAACCAGGCGTCGAACAGGCCGAAGGGATCGGTGGACATGCTGGCTGCCATAGCACCGGCGATGCGGCGGAACGACTCCCCGCGCCACGAATTGAATCGGCCTCGCAACGATGAAGGCGGACGATCATGGCGGCACGGGCATATTGGCAAGGGCAGATACGCCTCGCGCTCGTCTCCATCCCGGTGGAAATCTATTCGGCCGTCAAATCGGGCGCGAGCGTCAGCTTTCGCCAGATCCATGAGCCGACCGGCAAGCCGATCAAATATGAAAAGGTGGCCGAGGGTGTCGGGCCGGTCGATGCCGACGACATCATGAAGGGCTATCAGATCGACAAGGGCGAATATGTCCTGCTCGATCAGGACGAGATCGATTCGGTGAAGCTGGAATCGAAGAAGACGCTGGAACTGACGCAATTCGTCGACGCGAGCGACATCGACGTCCTGTATTATGAGAAGCCCTATTTCGTCGTGCCGGCGGACGACCTGGCGGAGGAAGCGTTCATCGTGCTGCGCGAGGCGTTGCGGCGGACCAAGAAGGTCGGGCTGGGGCAGCTGGCGATGCGCGGGCGTGAATATGTCGTCAGCCTGAAGCCGTGCGGCCGCGGCATGGTGCTGGAAACATTGCGCTATGCCGATGAGGTGAACCGGGCGCAGGGCTATTTCCGCGACATTCCCGATGCCAAGCCGGACGAGGAACTGCTCGAGCTGGCCGAGGCGCTGATCGAGAAGAAGAGCGCTGCCTTCGACCCCAAGGAGTTCCACGATCGCTATGTCGATGCGCTGAGGGACCTGATCGAGCGCAAGCGCAAGCAGAAGGGCAATCGCAAGATCATCGAGGAGAAGGATGACGGTGGCGGGCGGTCCGCCTCCAACGTCGTCGACCTGATGGCCGCGCTGAAGAAATCGATGGAAAAATCCGGCGGTGCTGGCGCGGCGACCAAGAGCACGCCCGCCAAGAAGCCCGCTGCGAAGGCCGCGTCGCGCACCACGCCGGCGAAGAAGACGGCCAGCAAGCCGGCGGCGCGCAAACGTGCCTGACCTCATCCTCATGCCGCCGATGGGGGTCACGCCATGAGCAGCGATCCCCTCGCCCTCTACAATGCCAAGCGCGACTTCGCGAAGACGGCCGAGCCCGCCGGCACGTTGGCGCCGGGCAATGGCAACAGCTTCATCGTGCAGAAGCATGATGCGACGCGGCTGCATTGGGATTTCCGGCTCGAGCTCGACGGCGTGCTGAAGAGCTGGGCGGTGACGCGCGGGCCGAGCCTTGATCCCAACGAGAAAAGGCTGGCGGTCAGGACCGAGGATCACCCGCTCAGCTATGCAACCTTTGAGGGCACGATCCCCAAGGGCGAATATGGCGGCGGCACGGTGATGCTGTGGGATCGCGGCACCTGGTCGGTGATCAAGGGCAAGTCGCCCGAGGACCTCGAGAAAGGCCACCTTCATTTCGTGCTCGATGGCGAGCGGATGAAGGGCGAATGGCTGCTGATCCGGCTGAAGCCCAGGGGCAAGGAAAAGCGCGAGAACTGGCTGCTGCGCAAGATCGATGATGGCTTTGCCGGCGGCACCGACACGTTGGTCGAAACCGCGCTGACCAGCGTCACCACTGGCCGGACCATGCAGGAGATCGCCGAGGGGAAGAAACCGAAGAAGGTCGAAAAGGCCCGAGCGAAGAAGAAGGCGCCTGCATCGCGCGGGCGCGGCACCAGCAAAGGCAAGGCAAAGGGTGCACCGCCGGCATTCTCCCCGCCGCAATTATGCACGCTGGTGGACAGCGTGCCCGACGGGTCGGCGTGGATGCATGAGGTGAAATACGACGGCTATCGCGCGGTCATCGCAGTCGGCGGCGGCACCGCAAAGGTCTATACCCGCAACGGGCTGGACTGGACCGACAAGTTCCAGGCGATTGCTGACGCCGCGGCGGCGCTGCCGGTCGACAGCGCGCTGCTGGACGGCGAGATCGTCGCCTTCAAGGACGGGCGGCCCGATTTCTCCACGCTGAAGAACGCGATCTCCTCCGCGGGCGACATGACCTTCTTCGCCTTCGACCTCATCGAACTGGATGGCGAGGATCTGCGCCCGCTCACCAATCTCCAGCGCAAGGAACGGCTGCGGCCGATCATCACCGCCTCCGACCGGCTGCAGTTCAGCGAACATGTCATGGGATCGGGTGAAAAACTGTTCGAGACGATGTGCGCCGAGGGGCTGGAGGGGATCGTCTCCAAACAGGCCGACGCGCCCTATCGCGGGCAGCGCACCAAGGCGTGGGTGAAGGTCAAGTGCACGCGGCGGCAGGAATTCGTGATCGTCGGCTGGACCACGTCCGACAAGGCGCGCGGCTTCCGCTCGTTGCTGCTCGGCGTACATGAGGACGGCAAGCTGCGCTATGCGGGCAAGGTCGGCACGGGCTTCTCCAACGACCTGATGATCGAGCTGAGCGAGAAGCTCGCAAAGCTGGAGCGCAAGACGCCGACCGTCGAGGTGCCCAAGAATCTTGGACGCGCCGCGGTGAAGGGCGCGCATTGGGTGACGCCCAAGCTGGTCGCCGAAATCGCCTTCACCGAGACCACGCCGGACAAGCTGCTGCGCCACCCGAGCTTCCTCGGGCTGCGCGGTGACAAGGATGCCAAGGACGTGGTGATCGAACAGCCGCAGGCCCCGCCCGCCGCCGCCCCCACCGACGTTCCGGCGACCAGCATCAAGGTCAGCAGCCGGGACCGGCTGATCTTTCCCGAATCGAAAGTCACCAAGGGCGATCTGGCCGATTATTATGCTGAGGTGGCCGGAATCATGCTGCCCTGGGCCGGGCGGCGGCCGATCAGCCTCGTTCGGTGCCCGCAGGGACGCGCCCGAAAATGCTTCTTCCAGAAGCATGACGCCGGCTCGTTCGGCGATCACGTCCATCAGGTGCCGATCACGGAGAAGGACGGATCGACCGAAAATTACCTCTGGGTCGACGATGCCGACGGGCTGGTCGCCTGCGTGCAGATGGGCACGATCGAATTTCACGGCTGGGGATCGACGGTCGACCATCTGGAGCAGCCCGACCGGCTGGTGTTCGACCTCGACCCCGACGAGGGCCTCGATTTTGGCGACACCAAGAAGGCGGCCGAGCATCTGAAAAACCAGCTCGCCGAGCTTGGCCTCACCAGCTTCCCGATGCTGTCCGGGGGCAAGGGGGTGCATGTCGTCGTGCCGCTCACCCCCGATGCCGAATGGCCGGCGGTGAAGAGCTTTGCCGATCGCTTCGCCCGTGCGCTGGCGCAGGCCGAGCCCGACCGCTTCGTCGCGACGATGAGCAAGGCGAAACGCAAGGGCCGGATCTTCATCGACTGGCTGAGGAACCAGCGGGGCGCCACGGCGATCATGCCCTATGCGGCGCGTGCACGTGCCGGCGCCCCCGTCGCAGCGCCGGTTTCCTGGACCGAATTGCGCGACATCGACAGCGCCGCGCGCTGGCATGTCACGGACGCGGCTGAACTGATCGAACGCGCGGGCAGCCGTGCGCTCGCCGGATGGGGGGTGGCCGAGCAGACATTGCCGGACCTGTGATGCCGTGGGCCGTTCCGCCCGCGCGCTCCCATCCGATCCGCCCTTCCCCGCAGCACCGATTTCATATTGCGCCGCGACAAGGCCCCGCTAGGGTCCGCGCCGCGCAGGAGCCCCATCGTCTTGGCGACACAGCCCGCCCTTTTTGATCCCTATACCAACGCGCGTCGCTGGATCGACGATTACCGCGCGCATGTCGCCAGCGGCGGCGACGTGCTGTGCGGCGGCGACGAGACTCCGTGGCTGGCGATGTTCGAGGAGCTGGCGACGCTGGTCGGCGATGACCTGGCGCACGCCCGCGAACGCGTGCAGCGCCATGCGGCCGACATCGGCACGGGATTTCGCGTGACCGGCGAGAACGAGGAGCGCCCCTGGCCTCTGTCCCCGGTCCCGCTGCTGATCGAGGGTGACGAATGGGCCGCGATCGAACGCGGAATCGTGCAGCGTGCCGACCTGTTCGAGACCATCCTTGCCGATCTGTACGGGGAGGCAAAGCTGGTCGCCCGCGGGCTGGTCCCCGCCGCGCTGGTGGCGGGCAGCCCGTTCTTCCTGCGCCCGCTCGTCGGCCTGCCGCCACCGGGCGGCCACCAGCTTCACTTCATGGCCGTGGACCTGGGCCGCGGGCCGACCGGCGAATGGCGCGTGCTGGCCGATCATCTTCGCACGCCATCGGGTGCGGGCTATGCGCTGGAAAACCGCCTGGCGGTCAGCCGCACGCTCGGCGGCCTCCAGGCGCGGCTCAATGTCGCGCGCCATGCGCCCTTCTTTGCCGCATTTCGCGACGGCCTCGCCGCATCGTGCAACCGCACCGATCCCCGCATCGGCCTACTGACCCCGGGAAATTACACCGTCAGCTATCCCGAGCAGGCACATCTTGCGCGCTACCTCGGCCTGCTGCTGGTGGAGGGCGCTGACCTCGCCGCGCTGGAGGACAAGGTCTATGTCCGCACCATCGGCGGGCTGAAGAGGATCGACGCTCTGTGGCGCCGACTCGACGCGCGCTTCCTCGACCCGCTCGCCTTCGACACTCACTCGCAGATCGGGGTGCCCGGCCTGATCGACGCCTATGCCGCCGGCAATGTCGTGCTGGCGAACGCACCCGGTGTCGGGGTGCTGGAGGCGCCCGCCTGGCACGCCTTCCTGCCGCAATTGTGCCTTCGCCTGACCGGCGCCAGCCTCAGCCTGCCCAATATCGCGACTTGGTGGTGCGGCCAGCCCTCCGAATGTGCGCGGGTGGAGGAGGATCTCGACAATCTGCTCATCGCGCCGGCCTTTGGCGGCGGGACGCTGGGCTTGCCCACAGACAGCCCGATCGCGGGAAGCGATCTCGACGCCGCACAACGAACGGCGCTGCGCGCCGATCTGGCGCGTCGCCCGCAGGATTATGTCGGGCAGGAGATCGTCCGGCTTTCCACCATGCCGGTCGTCGCCGGTGACACCCTGGTATCACGCCCCTTCACGCTGCGTGTCTTTGCCGCGCGCGGCCCGGACGGCCGCTGGGTCGTGCTGCCGGGCGGCTTCGCCCGCATCGCCGAGCATCCCGATCCGCGCGCGGCGGTGATGGGCGAGGGCATCTGGTCGGCCGATGTCGTGGTACACGGGAACACGCCGGTCGATCCCGTGTCGCTGCTGCCGCCAACCGACACCCAGCATATTCGCCGCAATCCCGGCACCCTGCCGAGCCGCGTGGCGGACAATTTCTTCTGGCTGGGCCGGTATCTGGAACGCGGCGAGGCGCTGCTGGCGATGATCCGCGTGATGCTGGGCAATTCGATCGACGCCGATGGCGGCGCGGCGCTGAGCAGCGACACGATCGGGCGGCTGGCAGGATTGATCGCCAGCACCGGCGCCGCGCCGCGCCCGTCCAGCCACAAGCGGGCGGACCTGACCCAGATGGCGCGGCATGCGATGGAATCGGTCGGCCAGGGCTGGCAATCGGTCGCGGAGATCAACCTACACGCACGGCGGATCGGCAACAATTCGCGTGACCGGTTGTCGGCGGATATGGTGCGGCTGCTTGACGCGCCCTTCCCCACCCATCGCGGGACGCTGGATCGCGCGGGCTCGCTTCAGCGGCGCTACGCGGCGATCGCCGGCCTGTCGGCGGAACATATGAGCCGCACCGCGGCCTGGCGGTTCCACGATCTCGGTCGGCGGATCGAGCGCGCACTGGCCATGGTCCGCGCTCTCCTGACCTTTGGCCTCGCGGGATCCTCGCTCGATGATCTGTCGACCTTGCTCGACCTCGCCGACAGCCAGATCAGCTATCGCCAGCGCTATCTGACCGGCCTCGCACGCGTGCCGGTGGTCGATCTGGTCGCGCTCGACACGGGCAACCCGCGCTCGCTCGCCTTTCAGGTGGAGCGCATCTGGGAGCATCTTTGTGCGTTGCCGGTGCTGAACGACGACGGCATGGCGGAGGAGCAGCAGCAACAGGCAACCGAGCTGAAGGCGATCGTATCGAGCGCCCGCGCCGGAACGCTCGACGGCAAGATGCTGAGCGAGCTGGAGGCGCGGCTGATCGGCCTCTCCAACGAGATTGCCCGGCGCTATTTCCTGCAAGGGGCGGAGCCGCTGCGCGCCGGCGGGCTGACGCTGGCATGATCTACGACATCACCCACGTCACCCGGTTCGACTATGGTGCGCCGGTGCGGTTTGCGCGCTGCAATCTGCGGCTCGAGCCGATCGACTGGCCGGGACAAAGGCTGGAATCGTACATGCTGCGCGTCACGCCATCGGGCCGGACCACCCCGGCGCAGGCAGAGGCGGGGCTCGCCAACGTGACGCGCCTCACGATCGACGTGCCGGTCCAGCGGCTGACGATCGAGAGCTGCGCACGCATGACGGTGGACCGTCCGGTGCCGATGCTGGCGCCGGGCGATCCGACGCTGGGCGAGATTGCCGCGATGGCGCGCGACAGCCGCGACCTGTCACCCGCGGGGCCGCCAAGCTATCTCTTCCCCTCCCCGCTGATCCCGCTCGATCGCCCGATCGCCGATTATTGCGCACCCGATCTCGACCCCGCGCGCAACGCGCTGGAGGCGGGCATTGCGTTGGCGCAGCGGATTCAGCGCGAGTTCGAATTTGATCCCGCCGCGACGCTGGTCGACACGCCGCCGCACGAGGCGTTCCTGAAGCGGCGCGGCGTATGCCAGGATTTCGCGCAGATCATGATCACCGGCCTGCGCGCGGCGGGCCTGCCGGCAGCCTATGCCTCGGGCTATATCCGCACGCTGCCACCGCCCGGGCAGGAGCGGCTGGTGGGCGCGGATGCGACGCATGCCTGGGTGCTGTTATGGTGCGGTCCGGTGCGTGGCTGGATCGGCGTCGACCCGACCAACGGCATCTGGATGGCCAGCGACCATATCATCACCGCGGTCGGCCGCGATTATGCCGAAATCGCCCCTGTCGACGGTGTCGTGCTGGGGTCCGGCGCGCAGAAGATGGAGGTTTCCGTCGACGTTGCCCCGCTGGCCGAAGGTGAGGAATAGCGCCTCGCCCGCCATCCACCGCTTGTCCTCCTGCCGTACCTTCCCGATAGGCCCTGCATGAACACCCACCCTGCTCCCGCCGGCATGCACCCGCGCGAATTCGTGGCCTTTGTCGCCGCGGTGATGGCAGTCAACGCATTCGGCGTCGACCTGATGCTGCCGGCGCTCGCCGATATCGGCCGTGACCTGTCGATCATGGAAGCGAACCATCGGCAGTGGATCATCACCGTCTATATGGTGGGATTCGGCGCGGGGCAGCTGGTCTATGGCCCGCTCGCGGACCGGTATGGCCGGCGGCCGATCCTGCTGGTGACGCTGGCGGGATTCACCGCCGCGAGCATCTTTGCCGCCAGTTCGACAACCTTTGCCGCCCTGCTCTTCGCGCGGCTGCTGCAGGGGTTGATGTCCGCCTCCACCCGCGTGCTGGCGGTCGCCATCGTGCGCGACGGATCGTCCGGGCGGCAGATGGCGCGCACCATGTCAGTTGCGCAGATGATCTTCTTCCTGGTGCCGATCCTGGCGCCGACGCTGGGACAGTTGCTGCTCGCCTTCGGGCCATGGCGCTTCATCTTCTACGTGCTGGGCGGCTTTGCGGCGTTCGTCCTGGCGTGGAGCGCGGTGCGTCTGCCCGAGACGCTGCCCATTGCGCGGCGGCGGGCTATCTCGATGGAGGCGCTGCGCGGCAGCTATCATCTGACGCTCACCAATCGCTATTCGCTGGGCTATGCAATTGCCGCCTCACTCACCTTTGGCGGCATCATCGCCTTCGTGTCGCTGTCGCAACAGATCTTCGTCGACGAGTTTGATGCGGGCGATCGCTTCACCATGTTGTTCGCGCTGTGCGCCTGCGCGATGGGAGCGGCCTCGTTCCTCAACAGCCGACTGGTGGAGCGGCTGGGCACGCGGCTCATCTCGCAAAGCGCGGTGCTGGCGCTGATCGCGCTTTCGATCGTCCATGTCGCCGTCGTGCTCGCGGGGTGGGAGACGCTGGCCAGCTATGTCTTCTTCCAGGCGCTCAGCATGACCTGCATCGGCCTGTGCGGCGCCAATTTCGGCGCCATGGCTATGGAGCCGGTAGGACATATCGCCGGCACCGCGTCGTCGCTGCAAGGCTTCATCACCAGCATTGGCGCGGTGATCGTGGGGACGCTGATCGGCCAGTCCTATGCGGGCACCACCACGCCGCTGGCGATCGGCTATTTGTGCATCGGCCTGATCGTGCTGGGCATCATCTGGGTCGTGGAGGAAGGGCAGCTGTTCCGCGCCCGCATGTCATAGCGGGTGAGGCGCGATCAGGCATCCTCGCGGCGGCGCGCGTAGAGGGGCGCGGCAAGCGCATGGATCAGCTGGTCCTCGGCAGGATTGCGGTTCCCGCTGGTAATGAAGAACAGCTGCTGCTCGCGCGCCGGGCCGCTGTCCACATCATGCGCGTCATCAATGAGGGGATCGGCCTCCTCATAGCGCGGACGAGGCGGAGGAACGAAGGCGGTTACGGGGTCCGCTTCCTCGTAGCAAAGCCCCAAGGGGCGCTGCGAACCGGCCGTGCCGTAGCGGAAGGACGTAACCGATCCGGCCATATGATCGCCGTACTGCATGACGATTGCTAGGTCAGTGTCACTGCCATAGCAACGTCAAAGTACCGTTATATCGTCCAGCTTGCGACGAGTGGAGTGGCGCGCTGTCCTGACCCTACTTCTGCCCCTGCCGCGTGGGCGCCTAGCCGTCCCTGCGCCCTTCCAGCACCCATGGCCGGGGCCGGCCAGTCGGCTTCGCCTTGCCGTCGAGCCGCACCGCGCGCTTCACGTAGATCGGCTTCATCAACAGCGTGCCATTCATGCCCCCGCCCGTCGGCTGCGCCAGGATCTTCTTCACCACCACTTGCCCGGCGACGACGCGGCCGAAGGCGGCATAGCCGGGATTGTCGGGCTTCCAGTCCATCCAGGGCATGGCCCCGACCGAGATGAACCAATTGCCGTTGGCCGAACCCGGCGGGCCGCGCCGCGCCATCGAGATGGTCATGTCGAGATGCTTGATCCCGGTCTTCTTGGTCGATTCATGCGGAATCATGTCGAGGAAGCGGCGCGCATCGGTGCGGATGCCCGACTGGATGAAGCCGAACTGCGGCGCCTTCTTGTTGCGTGCGACACGGTAGAAGCTGACGCCATCGAAACGGCCGTCATCGACATATTTCATGAAATTCGCGGTGGTCTCCGGCGCCCGCTTTGCGTCCAGCGCCAGCGTGATCGGCCCGAACGCCGTTTCCAGCCGCACCCGCACATAGCCGGGGGTCGCGCGGTCGGCGCGCTGCGCCGCAGCGGGGAAGGCCAGGCCGAGGCCGAGAAGCAGGAGAAGGAGAGCACGCATCGATACGCCGTGTAGCGGCCAAGCGTGGGAAGCTCCACCGTTGGTGCGTCTCCGCGCGGCATGGCGGTCGCCCGGCGCGGCGTCCTGCACGTTTACAGGCACCTTGCGGAAGCGTCAGATATGAGAAGAGGTTGCCGGGCACCCTTTCGGACAACCCGACAACCCCTAAACATGGTCAGCGGCCGGAGAGCTCCAGCCCGGGAGACCATGCGGGCCTCTGATCACTACAGCGTTCGACGTTGGCTGGAGGAAAATACCCCCCGTCGACCGCTACAGGCTCAGAAGCGCGTCCCCCGAACGAACTGAACCGACCCCATTGCTGAACCATGAGACATCGGATCACCTCCTTTCGCTGGTTGATAACGAGCGTGACCTTGTCAGCCACATCCGCAATCTGAATCCTTTATCGACCAGAAACAAGACTTGTTTTCAGTGCCGCTTCGCACGATCCTTCGCGCCGCGGATCGGATCAACCCCGGCAATCCTCGATCACGCGGCCGACTTCGGCATAGGGCGGAACCACCAGCGTCCGCGCGCCCGGCTGCTCGATCGCGACCCGCCCGCGGCTGAACGCCATGGCATCCAGCAACGGCTCGCGCGCGGTGAACACCGCCTGCGCAGAGGGGGCGGAGCCGGTCGACACCTGCACCGGAACGGCGCGCGTCGTGCTGCTGGTGCGGATCGTCATCGCGCCCGGCAGCGCGCCGGGCCGCGACAGGACGAGGCGGCGCCCCGCCAGGTCACAGCGCAACGACAACAGGGGCGCGCCGTTGCCCGGCCCGAACACCGCGCGCGTGCCGCCGCTTTCGCGGGCATAGCGCCAGGTTCCGGGCGTCAAGGGCCAATCCTGCCAGTCGGCCGCCAGCGGCGCCGGCTTGGGCGGCTGCGGCGGCGCTGGCGCGGTGACCGGAGGCGGTGGCGGCGGGGGAGCATCGGCCGGCGGGGCGACGCAGGCCGCCATGCTGATCGGGAGAAGAAGGGCGGCGGCAGGCAGAAGGCGCATGGCCCACCCTAGCGCGCACCGGCGCCCCGGCTCAACCGGAACCGCCGCGCGGGACCATCGGTTCAGCGAAACACCATCCGCCCGACCGGGAGACAATGATGAGCACCGCCGACACGCCGACCACTCTTGCCCTGATCGAAGCGACGCTCGTCTCCACCGTAAAGGTCGAAAGTCGCGACGGTGACAAGATCGGGACGGTGCAGTCGTTCCTGACCCACAAGGTCAGCGGGCGCGTGACCCATGCGGTGCTGAGCCTCGGCGGGTTCCTGGGCATGGGGAAAAGCTATTATGCCCTGCCCTTCTCGCTGTTGAGCTTTGATCCTGTCCGCGACCTGTATGTGGTCACGATCGACCGCCGCATGCTCGAAGGCGGGCCGAGCTGGGCCAGCAATGCACCGCATTTCGACCAGGCCTATGCCGATCGCGTCGCCGGCTATTACGGGGTGAGCGGCGAGGACCTGACGCTTCGATAGGGCTTTGCCGGCGGCGGCAGGCGCGCCCTACCGCCGCTTCGCCATCCTGATCGCCTGCTGCTTGCCGAAGCGCGTCTTGCGCGTGCCCGGCTTGCCCTCGTTGCTGCGGCCCATCAGCGGCGCCTTGTGCTCCTGCACCGGCAGGCCAAGCTCCTCCTGCTCCAGCGCGCGGATCTCATCGCGCAGGCGGCCGGCTTCCTCGAACTCCAAGTCGGACGCGGCCTTGCGCATCTTCTTCTCGAGTTCCTCGATATAGGCGCGCAGATTGTGTCCCACCATGTGCGGCCGCTGCTCGTCGCCGGTGTCGATCAGCACGCTGTCCTGGTTCGACACATGCGCGATGATATCGCCGATGTTGCGCTTGATCGTGGTCGGCGTGATGCCGTGCTCGCGGTTATACGCTTCCTGCTTCTCGCGGCGACGCGCCGTCTCGTTCATCGCCCGCTCCATCGAGCCGGTGATGCGATCGGCGTAGAGGATCACCCGCCCGTCGACGTTGCGCGCCGCGCGCCCGATCGTCTGGATCAGCGACGTCTCGGAACGCAGGAAGCCTTCCTTGTCCGCATCCATGATGCACACGAGGCCACATTCAGGGATGTCGAGCCCCTCGCGCAGCAGGTTGATGCCGATCAGCACGTCATAGACGCCAAGGCGAAGGTCACGGATCAGCTCGATACGCTCCAGCGTCTCGACGTCGGAGTGCATGTAGCGGACCTTCACGCCCGCCTCGTGCATATACTCGGTCAGATCCTCCGCCATCCGCTTAGTCAGCGTGGTGACGAGGGTGCGATAGCCGAGCTCCGCGGTCTTGCGGCATTCGACGATGCAATCCTGCACCTGCTCCTCGACCGGGCGGATCTCGACCGGCGGATCGATGAGGCCGGTGGGGCGAATGACCTGTTCGGCAAAGACGCCGCCGGTCTGCTCCATCTCCCAGTGGCCGGGTGTCGCCGAGACGCTGACCGTCTGCGGGCGCATCGCATCCCATTCGTTGAAGCGCAGCGGGCGGTTGTCGATGCAGCTCGGCAGGCGGAAGCCATATTCGGCAAGCGTGATCTTTCGCCGATGGTCACCGCGCGCCATCGCGCCGATCTGCGGCACCGTCTGGTGGCTCTCGTCGACGAACAGCAATGCGTTCTCGGGCAGATATTCGAACAAGGTGGGCGGCGGCTCGCCGGGCAGGCGTCCAGTGAGGAAGCGGCTGTAATTCTCGATCCCGTTGCAGCTGCCGGTGGCGGCGATCATCTCGAGGTCGAAATTGGTGCGCTGCTCCAGCCGCTGATGCTCCAGCAGCTTGCCCTCCGCCTCCAGCTCCTTCAGCCGCTCCGCCAGTTCGTGGCGGATCGCCTCGGTCGCCTGCTTCATCGTCGGCCCGGGGGTCACATAGTGCGAGTTCGCATAGACGCGCACCGAGTTCATGCTCGCCGCCTTCTTGCCGGTCAGCGGGTCGAACTCGACGATCTCCTCGATGTCATCACCGAAGAAGCTGATCCGCCACGCCGCATCCTCGAGGTGGCTGGGGAAGATCTCCAGATTGTCGCCCTTCACGCGAAAATTGCCGCGCTGGAACGCTGCATCGTTGCGTTTGTACTGAAGCGCGACGAGCTTCCGCACGATCTCGCGCTGGTCGACCGTCTGGCCCTTCTTCAGGTCAAAGATCATCGCCGAGTAGGTTTCGACCGATCCAATACCGTAAAGGCAGGAGACGGAGGCGACGATCAGTACGTCGTCCCGCTCCAGCAGCGATCGGGTGGCCGAATGGCGCATCCGGTCGATCGCCTCGTTCACCGAGCTTTCCTTCTCGATGTACGTGTCGGACCGGGGGACATACGCCTCGGGCTGATAATAATCGTAGTAGCTGACGAAATATTCGACCGCATTCTCGGGGAAGAAGCTCTTGAACTCCCCGTACAGCTGCGCCGCCAGGATCTTGTTCGGCGCGAGGATCAGCGCGGGACGCTGCAATTCCTCGATCACCTTCGCCATGGTGAAGGTCTTGCCCGAGCCGGTGACGCCCAACAGCACCTGATCCTTCTCGCCCGCCAGCGCGGCACCGACGAGCTCGCGGATCGCGGTCGGCTGGTCACCTGCGGGCTCGTAGTCGGACACCAGCTTGAACGGCTTGCCGCCCTCCACCTTGTCCGGGCGCTGGGGCCGATGGGGAACGAAATTCTCGCCGGTTTCGGGTTCAGCAAGCGAGGTACGGATCTGGATCGCCATCGCGGCAATATGGGGGCGAGGGGTGCGGCGCGGAAGAGCAATGCTGCTGCTGTCGTGCTGGTCGGCGCGTTGCACTCCGACCGTGCTTCACCTACTTGAGCGGTCGTTGGCGCGCCCCGGGCAGAAGTGTCTGAGGCTGCGCAGGATCGTCAGGCGCTGACCATGGCTCGCCCCCTGCATGATGCAGGGGCCGTGCGCGTGGCCGGCTTTTCGTGCCGTCAGCTTTTCTTGCTTGCGGCGGGGGCGCAGGACGACGACGTTGTTGGTAACCCGAGTGGCGGTCAGGTGTTGAAGACTGCCGATGTTTGGATGGCGCCGCCAGTCGCACCAGGCGCCATCAAGGAGCGAGATCGTTGACCGTACTTGCAGAACCGAAGTTGATTCCCGACCACAAGGCCTTCCTGACGGTCAACGTGAAATGGGTGCGCCACTGGAACGAGCATCTGTTCAGCTTCGCGGTGGATCGCCCGTCGTCGCTGCGCTTCCGCTCGGGCGAATTCATCATGATCGGCCTGCCCGGCGAGGATGATTCGGCCAAGCCGATCATGCGCGCTTATTCGATCGCCAGCCCGTCCTATGCCGATGAACTCGAATTCCTGTCGATCAAGGTGCAGGACGGCCCGCTGACCGGCCGGCTGCAGATGATCCAGCCGGGCGACCAGCTGTATATGGGCAAGAAGCCGACCGGCACGCTGGTCTGCGACGCGCTGCTGGGTGGCGAGCGGCTGTGGCTGCTGTCGACCGGCACCGGTCTTGCCCCGTTCCTGAGCCTCGCGCGCGACCCGGAAGTGTACGAGCGCTTCAACCAGGTGATCGTCGTTCACGGCGTGCGCCGGGTGAACGACTTGGCGTTCCGCGAAGAGCTGGGCGCGCGGCTGGCGGACGATCCGCTGGTCGGCGACCAGGCGGCGGAGCAATTCCACTATATTCCCACCGTGACGCGTGAGGAGTTCGAGACCAAGGGCCGGATCACCGATCTGATCGCCGACGGTCGCCTGTTCGCGCCGCCGGTGACCGGCCCGGCGAAGTTCGATCCGGAAACCGACCGCGTCATGCTATGCGGATCGACGGCAATGATCCGCGAGACGGCGCAGATGCTGGAACAGCTCGGCATGACCGAGGGGTCGAACGCCAATCCCGGCCAGTTCGTGATCGAACGCGCCTTCGTCGACTAAACGCGCTTCACCCCCGCGGCGCGGCGGCTATGCTGCAGGCGACAAGAGGGGAATAGAATGCGCCGTTTGATTGTTGCCGCACTGCTTTGCGCCGTCGCCACGCCCGTGGCGGCGGCGCCCGATTATCAGGCCCAGATCAAGGCCGATTACGACCGCGACCTCGGCAAATTGTGGGACCAGTTCCACCGCAATCCCGAACTGTCGTTCCGCGAGACCAAGACGGCGGCCGCCATTGCGGCGGAGCTGCGCAAGATCGCTGGCATGCAGGTGACCGAAAAGGTCGGCCAGACCGGCGTGGTCGGCGTGCTGAAGAACGGGCCCGGCCCAGTGGTGCTTCTCCGCGCGGACATGGATGGCCTGCCGGTGCAGGAAAAGTCGGGGCTGCCCAATGCCTCCACCGTGCGCCAGGTCGGCGTCGACGGCGTCGAGGTGCCGGTGATGCACGCCTGCGGGCATGACACCCATATCGTCGGCCTGATCGCCACCGCGCGCCGCCTCGCCGCGATGACCGATCGCTGGAAGGGCACGGTGGTGTTCGTCGCGCAGCCGGCCGAGGAGCGGATCGCTGGCGCCAAGGCGATGGTGGCCGACGGCCTCTACACCCGCTTCCCCAAGCCCGATTACGCGCTGGCCTATCACGTCGATGCCAGCATGGAGACGGGCAAGATCGCGGCCAGCGAGACGATCCAATATTCCTCGTCCGATTCGATCGACATCGTCGTGCCCGGGATCGGCGCGCATGGCGCCAGCCCCAATACCGGCAAGGACCCGGTCTATATGGCGTCGCAGATCGTCATCGCGCTTCAGGGGCTGGTCAGCCGCGAACGGGCGCCGCTGCTCCCCGGCGTCATCACCGTCGGCTCGTTCCACGCCGGGCTGAAGCACAATATCATCAGCGACGAGGCGAAGCTGCAGGTGACGGTGCGCGCCAATGACGAGGCGACCCGCGCGCAACTGGTCAACGGAATCAAGCGGATCGCGCGCGGCGTCGGCATCATGAACGGCATGCCGGAGGACAAGATGCCCGTGGTGACCCAGATCGAGGGAACGCCCACCACGATCAACGACACGCCGCTCGCCCGCCGGCTGAACGCGGTGATGGTCGACACGCTGGGCGCCGCCAACGTCGTGCCGTTCCAGCAGATGGGCATGGGGGCAGAGGATTTTGCCTATTTCGTCCAGCCCGATACCGGCGTGAAGGGCTATTACATCGCGGTCGGCGGCACGCCGCGCGCGGCGCTAGAGGCCGCGCGCAACGGCGGACCGGCCGTCGCGTCACACCATTCGCCGCTGTTCAAGATCACGCCAGAGCCGGTAGTGGTGACTGGTGCGACCGCGATGACGGCGGCGGTGCTCGATTTGCTGAAGCCGGGAGCGGCGCAGTGAAGCGCGCCGCGCTGCTTCTGCTGGCGCTGGGCGGGTGCGAGGTGGCGCCCGATCGAGGAGAGGTGGAGCGCGTGCGCGCCGGTACCGAAGCGGTGCGCCAGCAATTGCGCGAGCCTGAAAGCGCGCAGTTCAAGGGCGTCATCGCGCGTGGCGACGCAGTCTGCGGCGAAGTGAACGCCAGCGTCGGCATGGGCCGCACCGGCTATGAACGCTTCATCGTCAAGGCAGGCAAGGTGACGCTCGCGTCGCAGCTGCGCACCGATGCCGACATGGACGCCCGCTGGAAGGCGGATTGCGGCGGGTAAGGGGATGAGGGGGATCAGGCCGGATACGCTGGCCTGATCCCCCGCCGTTGAACTCTGCCGATCAGGCGTCGGCGGCCAGCGCCTTCAGGTCGGCGAGCGGACGCGCGCCGAAATGGCTGATCACTTCCGCGGCGCAGATCGCCCCCAGGCGAAGCGAACGCTCCAGATCCCAGCCCTGCGCCTGACCATGCAGGAAGCCGGCGGCGAACAGATCGCCCGCGCCGGTCGTGTCGACCACCTTGTCGACCGGTGCTGCCGGTACGTGGACGCGTTGGTCGCCGGTTATGGCGCAGGCGCCCTCCTCGCTCATCGTCACGACCAGCAGCGGAACCTTGTCCTTGACCGCAGCGATCGCGCCTTCGGTGTCGGCCGCCTGGGTCAGCGCGACGATTTCCGCCTCATTGGCGAAGAGTACGTCGATCAACCCGGCGTTGATCAGCTCGTGGAAGGCATCGCGGTGACGATCGATGACGAATTCCGCCGACAGCGTGAAGGCCACCTTGCGCCCGGCGGCACGCGCGATGTCGATCGCCTCGCGCATCGCGGCGCGCGGCTCTTCCGGATCCCAGAGGTAGCCTTCGAGGTAGAGATATTGCGCGTTGGCGATCAAATCGCGGTCCAGCGCCTCGGCCGGCAGATAGTGCGATGCGCCAAGGAACGTGTTCATCGTGCGCTGCCCATCAGGCGTCACGAAGATCATGCAGCGACCGGTCGTCGGGCTGCCGGGGCGCGCATTGGTATCGAAACGGATGCCAGCGGCGCGAATGTCGTGCGCGAAGACCGCGCCCAACTGGTCATCGGCAACCTGGCCGATGAAGGCGCACTTGCCGCCAAGTGCGGCCATGCCGGCGATGGTATTCGCCGCGGAGCCGCCGGACACTTCCTGTCCCGGACCCATCTTGGCGTATAGCGCGTCAGCGTCCTCAGGAGAGAAGACGAGCGCCATCGCCCCCTTCGTCATGCCGTTCTCGGCGACAAAGGCGTCGGTGGAGGGAGACAGGATGTCGACGATCGCATTACCGATCGCGACGACGTCATAGGCAGGCTGGGTCAAAAGCAGGGACTCCGATCCCGATAAGATGAGGGTTGCGCGCGGCCGTAGATGGCAGGTCCGCCTTGCGCAACCGCACGGGTGCGCGCATTCGGCAGGGATGTTCACGGCGCTTGCCCTCAGCCTGGCCCAGCTCGGTGACCGGGCGATCCTGTCCGTCCTGCGCAAGAGCCTGCTGCTGACGCTTGCCGTCTTCATCCTGCTGGGGGGCGCGATCTGGTGGGGGGTGAACCGCCTGCTGGAGGGCTGGACCTACAACGGGTCGCTGGCCGCCGCGGCCGCGCTGATCGTCAGCATGCTGGCACTGTGGCTCACCTTCCGCGCGGTCGCGATCGCGATCGTCGGCCTGTATGCCGATACGATCGTCGCGGCAGTGGAAAGCCGCCATTACCCGCGTGCGCTGGCGACGGCGCGCGACGTGCCGATGGACCAGTCGCTGCGCATGGGCCTTGCCTCCGCGGCGCGCTTCGTCGGCGTGAACCTGCTGCTGCTGCCCGCTTATCTGGCGCTGATGGTCACCGGCGTCGGTACGGCGGCATTGTTCCTTGCCGTGAATGCCTGGCTGTTGGGCCGCGACCTCGGCGACATGGTCGCCGTCCGGCACCTGTCGCCGGCGGAACTGCCGCAATGGCGCCGCCGCACGATGGCGCGCCGCTTTCTCCTCGGTCTGGCGGTGACGGGGCTGTTCCTCGTCCCCGTGCTCAACATCCTGGCGCCCGTGCTGGGCGCCGCCATGGCCACTCATTACTATCACCGGAGCCGTCGATGATCCGCCTTGCCGCTTCTCCCATCCTGCTGCTGCTCGTCGCGGGCTGCGCCACGACGGGGAGCGGGGCGCCGGAACGCGCGGCGCCGGTACCGATCCCCTATAGCGGTGTTGGCCTGGAACGGGTGATTGGCCAGAACGCCAACGGGCTCGTGCGGCTGTTCGGCCAGCCGGACGCCGATGTTCGCGAAGGCAATGCGCGCAAGCTGCAATTCCACAGCGGTATCTGCGTGCTCGATACGTATCTCTATCCCAAGGGGTCGGGCGAACCGCGCGTCACCTATGTCGATGCACGCCAGCCCGATGGCCGCACGATCGACCGGGCAAGCTGCGTCTCGGCGCTGACCCGGCGGGTGGGCGGCAAGTAAGCGCCTGCCTGGCTGGTGCCCTGTCCATCCGCCAGCAGGCGACCAGCCCGCTATGACCTGTTGTTTTGTGAAGTAGAGGCATAGGACATAGCCTCCGCCGTGCCAGTTCCCGGCTTCAGACTGAACCATTCCTGATGCTCGATGGCGACGAGAAAAAGAAGAATCGCCACGCCGAAACACATAAAGAACAACGACGACCACACCGGCTCACCGATTGAACTTACAAGTCGCTTACGCTGTCGGCTCATGTATCCAGGCTCCTCTGTTTCGGAGCAGCATATAGGGACGCGTTTGTTTCGCCGCGTCTGCAGAATGTAATCTATGTTTTCTGCACTGCGGCAAGGTGAAGCTGGTCAACGCCGGGCCGTGCGAATGGCTCCCGCCCTGCCCGGATCAAATCGCCTGTATTTTCCACGGGCCAATTGCTAGCGATACCGGCAGCGGGTCGGCCGGTTCTCGGCCGCTCCTCCCCTGATCATGACGGACGATCGTTCGTTCTTACGGGCAGAACCGGTGGACGTGACCAGCAACCAGGATTTCGTCATCGTCGCCGAGAGGCTGGTCAAACGCTTCGGCCACCGGCGGGTCGTCGACGGCGTGTCGCTCGTCGTGCCACGCGGCATGATCTATGGCGTGCTGGGGCCCAACGGCGCCGGCAAGACGACCACCTTGCGGATGCTGCTGGGCATCATCGAGCCGGAGGAGGGCAGCCGAACGCTGCTCGGGTATTCCCATCCGCGCGATGCCAGCGACCGCGTCGGCTATCTTCCCGAGGAGCGCGGCCTGTACCCGGCGATGAAGGCGCGCGAGGCGATCGCCTTCATGGGGGCCTTGCGCGGCCTTCCCTGGCATGAGGGTCGCGCCCGCGCCGGCGCGCTGCTCGAACAGGTCGGGCTCGGCCAGGCGGCCAATGAGAAGATCCGCAAATTGTCGAAGGGCATGGCGCAGCTCGTCCAGCTGCTGGGATCGATCGTCCACCAGCCTGACCTCCTTGTGCTGGACGAGCCTTTCTCCGGCCTTGATCCCGTCAACCAGGAACGGCTGGAAACGCTGATCCTGGCGGAGCGCGACCGCGGTGCCACGATCCTGTTCTCGACCCATGTCATGGCGCATGCGCAGCGCTTGTGCGACCGGCTGGCGATCATCGCCGGTGGCCAGCGCCGGTTCGAGGGGACGGTCGGTGAGGCGCGCGCGATGCTGCCGCAGCAGGTGCTGTACGAACCCCATTTCCCCAACGACGGCATCGCGGCACAATTGCCACCCGGCGCCCAGCGGGAAGGCAATGCGTGGCGGTTCGAACTGCCACCCGAGGGGATCGAGACGCTGCTGAAGCGGCTGATCGACGCCGGCTACGGCATTTCCGGGCTGTCGATCGAGCGGCCCGGGCTGCACGAGGCATTCGTTCGCATCGTCGGCGAGGCGGCCGCCGATCCGGAGCGCGTGGCATGACCGGCCGATCATCCTCCTTCCGCCGGCGGCTGCGCCAGACGCTGACGATCGCTCGCCGCGATTTCACCGCCACCGTCTTCACGCCGATCTTCCTGTTGTTCCTGCTCGCCCCCGTGATCATGGGATCGTTCGGCGCCATTGGCGGGCTGGGCGCGGCATCGGTGTCGGCCGGCGCTGCGGAGAAGGAACGGCTGGTGATCCTCGCCGACCCGGGTGACAGCGCCGCGCTGCTCGCCGCCGACCGGGAATTGCGACGCCTGTCACCGCCCGAGGCCACACCGCCGCCGGTCGACCTGCGGGCACCGAGCAGCGATGCCCGGGCTCAGGCGCGCGCGGCGCTTGAAACACGCGATGTCGACGTATTGGCGGTGATGTACGGCCCGCTGGCGACGCCGGAGATCATCTATGGCCAGAGCCGCCGGTCCGCCCGCTATCTCGCGCTCTTGGCAGATCAGGCGGTGCGTCTTGATCGCACCGGGATCGATCCGCTCAGCCGCGCCACCTTCACCAGCGTGACGCGCGCCGCACCCACCGTGGGATCGCGCAGCACATCGGCGTTCTTCGCCGTGTTCGGCATCTTCTTCCTGACGCTCTTCCTGTCCGGCCAGGTCGTCGGCACCATGGCGGAAGAGCGCAACAACAAGGTGATCGAGGTGCTGGCCGCGGCGGTGCCGCTTGAAAGCGTGTTCCTGGGCAAGCTGCTCGGCATGTTCGGGGTCGCGGTGCTGTTCGTCGGTTTCTGGGGACTGGTGGTCAGCCAGCTCGGCGCCGTGCTGCCGCCTGAACTGAACGTCGCCGACCTGACGCCGGCGGTGGGCTTTCGCATCTTTGCCCTGTTGTTCGCGGCCTATTTCACCACCGCCTATCTGCTGCTCGGCTCGGTTTTCCTTGGGATTGGCGCACAGGCATCGACGATGCGCGAAATCCAGATGCTGTCCCTGCCGATCACCGTGCTTCAGGTCGGGATGTTCGCTCTTGCCTCGGCCGCCGCGTCCAATCCGGGCAGCTGGGTGGCCCAGCTCGCCGAGATCCTGCCGCTCTCCTCCCCCTTCGCGATGGCGGGGCGAGCTGCGAACTCGCCCGATCTGTGGCCGCATGTCGCGGCGCTCGCGTGGCAATTGCTGTGGGTGGCGATCTTCATCATCGTCGGCGCGCGACTGTTCCGGCGCGGCGTGCTGCAGTCCGGTAGCCCGGCCGGCGCGTGGAAGAAGCTGTTTCGCCGCACCCCGGCCGCAGCCCCTATTGACAGTTCTGTCAGTTAGGTCTTCTCTCTACCCATAAATGCGGGAGAGAGATGATGGCGACGCTTGCGAGAAGCGCGGCGGAGACGGTCGATCCGTTCGATGTGAGCCGGCCTGAGCTGTACCGGGACGATACATGGCGGGCGCCCTTCGCCAAGCTGCGCGCCGAGGCGCCGGTTCATTATGTGCCGGATTCGGAGTTCGGCGCTTACTGGTCGGTGTCGACCTACAAGCCGATCGTCGAGGTCGAGTCGCTGCCCGACCTTTATTCGTCGGAAGCCGGCGGCATCACCATCGCCAATTTCGACGCCGATGATCCCAATGCCGTCCGCATGCCGATGTTCATCGCGCGCGATCGGCCGGTGCATACCGCGCAGCGGCGCACCGTAGCGCCCGCCTTCACCCCGTCCGAAATGACGCGCATGGCCGCCGACATCCGCCACCGCACCGAAGAGGTGCTCGATCGGCTGCCGTGGGGTGAGGGATTCGACTGGGTCGACACGGTGTCGATCGAACTGACCACCGGAATGCTCGCCATCCTGTTCGATTTCCCCTGGGAGGATCGACGCAAGCTCACCTTCTGGTCCGACTGGGCGGGCGATATCGAGATCATCAAGAATGACGAGCTGCGCCAGCAGCGGCTGATGCACATGTATGAATGCGGCAGCTATTTCCGCCGCCTGTGGAACGAGCGGGTCGACAAGCCGCTGCAGCCCGACCTCATCAGTATGATGATCCATTCCGATGCGATGCGAGAGATGGACGACAATGAGTTTATCGGGAACCTGATCCTGCTGATCGTCGGCGGGAACGACACGACCCGCAACACCATGTCGGGGCTTGCCTATGGCCTCGACAAATATCCCGACCAGCGCGCCAAGCTGGAAGCTGATCCGTCGCTAATTCCCAATGCGGTCAGTGAGCTGATCCGTTGGCAGACGCCGCTGGCGCACATGCGGCGCACCGCGACGCGCGACACCGAACTGATGGGCCAGCAGATCAAGGCCGGCGACAAGCTCGCGCTCTGGTACATCTCGGGCAACCGCGACGAGAGCGTGTTCGGCGAGGATGCCGATGCGCTGGTGGTGGATCGCCCCAATGCGCGGCGCCACCTCGCCTTTGGTCACGGCATCCACCGCTGCGTGGGCGCGCGGCTCGCCGAACTGCAGATCGGCATCCTGCTGGAGGAAATGGCCAAGCGGCGGATGCGCGTGAACGTGACCGGCGCGCCGGAGCGTGTCTCGGCTTGCTTCGTCCACGGCTATCGCCGCCTGCCGGTCGAGTTGAGCAAATACTGACGTGAGGGGCGCGGCGGGGCAGGAGGCCCGCGCCGCGCTGCTGCGGAAAGAGGCGCGATCACGCTGCCGCAGCGCGCGCACGTCGGTTGGATCGCCGACAAGATGCGCCACGCGCGAGAACCCGACGTTGCTGCTCCAGAAGATGAAGACGTCAGCCTATGAGTTCAGTTGGGCGCTGATCCCGCTCTGGGCCCAGCTTCGCGATTTCCCATACGACAAAGGCCGGGCGATCGCCCGGCCTTTGATCTTTTGGCATGTTCGTTCGGACAGCCGCTCTACGGCTGCCGCCGCGGCGGTCAGGCGCCCGCGGGCGACGGATTGCCGAACGGACCCTGCGGACGACGCGTCTTGGGGATCGACGTGCCCACTGCCGGCAACGATGACGTCTTGGGCTGCTCCGTGCGGCCGATGCTCTCGCCGGAGATCAGCTTCTTGATCTCGTCGCCCGACAGCGTCTCATATTCGAGCAGCGCGCCCGCCAGCAGGTGAAGCTGGTCGATATGCTCGGTCAGCACGGTCTTTGCCCGCGTCAGACCGCCTTCGACGATCGTCTTGATCTCGTGATCGATCAGTTGCGCCGTCTCGTTCGACATGTGCGTCGGCTGCGAGGAGGAATAGCCAAGGAAGCTCTCACCCTCGGGCTGTGCGTAATCGACCGGGCCGACCTTGTCCGACATGCCCCATTTCGTGACCATGTCGCGTGCCAGGCCTGTCGCATATTGGATGTCGCCAGACGCCCCCGACGACACCTTGTCATAGCCGAAGATGATCTCCTCGGCGACGCGGCCTCCCATTGCCACCGCCAGGTTCGCGTACATCTTGTCGCGGTGGTAGCTGTAGCTGTCACGTTCCGGCAGGCGCATCACCATGCCCAGCGCGCGGCCGCGCGGGATGATCGTCGCCTTGTGGATCGGATCGGACGCCGGCTCATGCAGCGCGACGATCGCGTGACCGGCCTCATGATAGGCGGTCATCCGCTTCTCATCCTCGGTCATCACCATGGAGCGCCGCTCGGCACCCATCATGACCTTGTCCTTGGCCTCCTCGAACTCGGCCATCGCGACGAGGCGCTTCGACTTGCGCGCCGCCATCAGCGCCGCCTCGTTGACGAGGTTGGCGAGATCAGCGCCCGAGAAGCCGGGCGTGCCGCGGGCGATGGTGCGTGCATCGACGTCGGGCGCCAGCGGCACCTTCTTCATGTGCACTTCGAGGATCTTTACGCGGCCCTCGATGTCAGGCCGCGGCACCACGACCTGGCGGTCGAAGCGACCCGGACGCAGCAGCGCAGGGTCGAGCACGTCGGGGCGGTTGGTCGCCGCGATGATGATGATGCCCTCGTTCGCCTCGAAGCCATCCATCTCGACCAGCAGCTGGTTCAGCGTCTGCTCGCGCTCGTCGTTGCCATTGCCAAGTCCCGCGCCACGATGACGGCCGACCGCGTCGATTTCGTCGATGAAGACGATGCACGGCGCGCTCTTCTTAGCCTGTTCGAACATGTCGCGCACGCGGCTGGCACCGACGCCGACGAACATCTCGACGAAGTCCGAGCCGGAAATGGTGAAGAACGGGACGCCCGCCTCCCCCGCGATCGCGCGGGCGAGCAACGTCTTGCCGGTGCCGGGCGAGCCAACCAGCAGCGCGCCCTTCGGGATCTTGCCGCCAAGCCGCGCAAACTTCGACGGGTCCTTCAGGAACTCGACGATTTCCTCCAGCTCCTCGCGCGCCTCGTCGATGCCCGCGACGTCGGCAAAGGTGACCTTGCCTTCCTTCTGCGTCAGCATCTTCGCGCGGCTCTTGCCGAAGCCCATCGCGCCACCCGCGCCGCCGCCCTTCTGCATCTGGCGCACCACGAAGAAGGCGATGCCCAGGAACAGCAGGAACGGCAGCGCCTGGACCAGCATATACTGCCAGATCGAGGGGCCTTCGTCTCGCTTGCCCGAAATCTCGACGCCTGCCTTGCGCAGGCGATCGGTCAGCTGCGGATCGGAAACCGGGTCGGTACGGAATTTCTCGCCGCTCGACAGCGTCCCCGATATCTGGTCGCGCGAGATGGTCACGTCCTTGACCGTCCCTTCGTCAACCTTGTCGAGGAATGCCGAATAGGCGATCGCATTGCCCGTCGCGGTGCTCGTCCGACCATCGAACATGGTCACGACGATCGCCAGCGACAGCAGGATGCCGACCCAGATCAGCAGACTCTTCATCCAGGGATTGGGGCCATTGCCGCCATTGTCACCTGACTGCTTGTCGTTGTCGTTCATGCCGTACCTTTCACGGCCTGCAATGTAGGCTGCGCGAGGTTAATGGCAATGGAACGGACCGCAGAATTCAATCACTCAGACTGATCGACGCGGGGGTGCCGGGCGGAAGTGCCAGCTGCCCCGCCGGATGCCCACGACCACGCCACCATGCGTGGCGCGCCGGCCGCTCTCGAGCGCGTCGAGCAGCGGCTCTACATTGGCCGCGTCGTCAAACGCCGGCGTGGTAATTCCCGCCGCAGCCCGCACCACGATGATCGCCCGCCGCGCGAGCCGGCGCAGCGTGTCGCGCGGCAATCCCTGAGGGTTCAGCGTCACGCCCTCGTCGCGGATCTCGGCCCGGCCGCGCCAGAACAGCGCGGCGATCTCCGCCAGCTCACGCTCGGCCTCCCCCACTGCCGCCGCGGTGCGCGCGAGCGCTGGCGGATCGAGCCATTCGTTGCGGTCGAGCAACTGGCGAAAGCGGGTACGATCGTGCCTGAGGTCGTGATTGGCCGGATCGTCGATGAACGGCAGCCCCGCCCGCCGCACGGTGGCACGCAACGCGGCACGCCGCCACGACAGCAAGGGTCGCACCACCGCTGCCCCGCTGATCGTCGTCGCCGGGCGGATGGCGGCAAGCCCCGTCACGCCCGACCCGCGCGAGGCGCGCATCAGGAACGTTTCGGCCTGGTCATCGGCATGATGGGCGGTGGCGATCGCCATCGCGTGGCGACGCTCCGCCCAGGCCGCAAGCGCCTCATAGCGGCCCTCACGCGCGCGGGCCTGGACGCTCGCCCCCTCGATCGGCGCGCTCACCGCCAGGATGTCGTGCGGCACGCGCAATGTGGCCGCCTCCCGCCCGACCATCCGCGCTTCCTCCGCCGCCTCCGGCCGCAAGCCGTGGTCGACGGTCGCCGCGACGACCGCGTCGGGGAAGGCAAGCGCCGCCAGTACCAACAGCGCCATGCTGTCCGGCCCGCCGGACACCGCCACGCCGATCGGACGATCGCGGCTCGGCGCCTCGCGGGTGAGCGCGATCAGATCCTGGCGAAGCCGGACGACTTCGGGATGGTCGGCCACAAGACTACTTGCACTTGGCGGAAGTGCGCGCGCGCGCGACGTTGTCCTTCATCCCCTGTCCGATCTTGTCGCCATAGACGTCGGTCAGCTCGTTATACACCTTGCACGCGTCTGCCGGCTTGTTGAGCTTCAGCAGCGCCTGCCCCAGATAATAGAGGCTCTCGGGCGCGCGCTCCCCATCGGGATATTTCTTGTAATTGTCGTAGAAGGCGATCGACGCAAGGCTCGGCTTGCCATCGTCGAGATAGGATCGGCCCAGCAGGTTCTGGGCATAGCTGGCGCGGCGGGACTTGGGATAAGTCGCGACCACCTTCTTCAGCTGATCAGCCGCCTCGGGATAGCGCTTCGCCGCCCACAGGCGGTAGCCATAGATGTATTCATCCTCATCCGCCTTGCCCGTCGACGGCTTCTCGATCCCGCCCGCCGCGGTGGCCGCCGGCTTGCTGGCCGCGGGGGTGCCGGCGACCTGCCCCTCCAGGCTGCCACCGCCACGCGGCTGATTGCTCGCTCCGCCTGCCGGGGCGGCTGCGCGCGGCGGCGGCGGAACCACCGGCCCGCCCGTGCCGGTGCTATCGAGCCCCGCGTCGCCCGCGCCGCTGTCCAGCCGCGCATCAGTCGTCCGCTTATAGGCGGCGAACTGGTCTTCGAGCTGGCGCATGCGATATTGCGTCTGCTCGATCTGCCCGGTCATCGTCGCGAGCTGCTGTTCCAGCGAGGACACGCGCTGGGTCAGATCCAGCACTGCGCTGGAGGCGGGTGCGCCGATCTCCTCGGGTGCCGACTGCGGCGCGCGCACCTGCGGCTCGAGATACGCGCCTGCCCCGCCCGGGAACACCTTGCGCTGCACCGCGCGCATTTCGCTCTCGAGCTTGCCGACCCGGCCCTCGAGGCCGGACTGCGCCGCGACCGGCGTCGCCGCGGCCGACATCAACGCGACAATGAGGAACCTACGCATCAGTCCATGCCCCCGGAAACAGGTTAATATCGCGCTATAACTATACACGCCTGCCTGTCGCCAGCCTTAAGGCCGATCAGTTTGCGGGAGCGCTGGTCCCTGCGCCAGTCTCCGCACCAGCCGCCCCAGCCGCTGACGTGGCGAACGCGGGCGGAACGGCGGTGCTGGTGCGCGCGCCGACGACTGCCGGAGGTGAAGCGGGCGATGCCACCGGTGCCGGCGCACCTTCCCCGCCCATCCGGGCGGTTAGGGCCGCCGCGCCGACCGGCACGTCCTTGATCGGCCGCGCGCCGCTGCCCAGCGGGGGCAATGCGGAGCCGTTCAGCGTCACCTGCAATTTGTCGGGGCGACCGACGTTGATCTTCGGATCATTGGCGTCCGCAGGCACGTCATAGCGCTCGCCCGGCTTCATCGTGCCAAGGTACAGCGTCTTGTCGGCCGCATCATAGACGCGCAGCCACACCTCGTCGGTCGCCACCAGCGAGACCTGGTCGGCACGGCGCGCCGCTTGCGTGGGCTGCGCGGCCGGAACGGCGACCGCGACCGAGGGCGCCGCTTCCGGCGCGTCGTCGCCACCGCGGAACAGCCCGCTCGCAAACCACAGCACTGCAAGCACCGCGACGGCCAGCGCCAATCCGGCCGCCACCACCACCAGCCCGCGGCTGGGCACGCGCGCCGGATCGGCGATCTCATAGGGCTGATATTGCGGCGTTGTGCGCGGTGCTTTCAGCGCCTCGACGCGCACGTCGCGGGCCAGCGCCACCTCATCCTCGCCCACCGCGCGGGCGTAGGCGCGCACGAAGCCGACCGCATAGGTCGGCGACGGCAGCGCGCCGTAGTTCGAGGCCTCGATCGCCTCCAGGTGGCGCAGCGGCACACGGGTGCGCGCGCCAATCTCCGCCAGTGACATGCCTTGCTGCTCGCGGGCCGCGCGCAGCCTATCACCAACAGGTTGCGGGAAGAGCGTCGCGTTATCGCCGCGCTCGGCCTCAGTCATTCGCTTCTCCGCTTCGGGCGGACTGCCCCGTCCGTCCCCGCCCGCACGTCTCACAGAGCGCGATACCTGTGTCAATCGAGCCACACGTCTTTTGATCGGCGCTGGCGCTCCGTTCAGCGCCCTTCGCTCACCCCAGCTCGACGCCGTTGGCCTCGGCCCATTGCGTCAGCGCGGCGCGAAGATCGTGCGGCGGCGCCGCCAGCAGCCGCGTCATCTCGGCCGTTACGGCCGCGCGATCGAGCGTACGGACCATTGCCTTGATCGGGCCGACCGCTGCCGGGGTGATCGAGAAACGATCGATCCCGATCCCGATCAGCGCCATCGCCTCCAGCGGTCGCCCGCCCATCTCGCCGCACACCGCCACCGGAACCCCGGCAATGCGCGACGGCTCAAGGACCGAGCCGATGAAGCGGAGGATGGAGGAGGAAAGCCAGTCATATCGCTCCGCCAGCTTGGGATTGGCGCGGTCGGCAGCGAACAGGAACTGCGTCAGATCGTTGGTGCCGATCGACAGGAAATCGACCTGCGGCAACAACAGGTCGAGTTGATAAGCGAGGCTCGGCACCTCAAGCATCGCGCCGTAGCGCACCTCATTGGGCAGCCGGCGATGGCGCGAGGCAACCCAGGCGCGCTGCTGCTCGAACAGCGCGCGCGCCTCGGCGAACTCCCACGCCTCGCTGACCATCGGGAACATGACGTTGAGCGTGCGCCCCGCCGCCGCTTCCAGCAGCGCACGCGCCTGCGCCTTCATCAGCCCGTTGCGCTCAAGCGCCAGGCGAAGCGCGCGCCAGCCCATGGCGGGATTTTCCTCCTCGCCGTCATGCTGGATCAGATAAGGCAGCGCCTTGTCGCCGCCGATGTCGACCGTGCGGAAGACCACCGGGCGCTCGTCCGCCACGTCCAGCACCTCGCGGTACAATCGCTGCTGGCGTTCGCGCTGCGGCAGGGTGGCGGAGACGAGGAACTGGAATTCGGTGCGGAACAGCCCGATCCCGTCCGCGCCTGTCACATCCAGCGCGCCCACGTCGTCGCGCAGCCCGGCGTTGACCATGACGGTCACGCGATGGCCATCCCTGGTGGTGGGCGCCACGTCGCGCAGCGCGGCATAGGCCGCGCGCCGCTTCTGCCGCAGCGCCAGCTTGGCGTCGAACGCTTCCTCCATCGCGCTCGACGGGCGCACCACGACCGACCCCTCGTTGACGTCGAGCAGCAGCAGGTCGCCCTCGGAAATCTGCCGCCGCACCTCGCGCACCCGACCCAGCACGGGGACTCCCATCGCGCGCGCGACGATCGTGACGTGCGCCGTCAGCGATCCTTCTTCCAGAATCACGCCCTTCAATCGGCGGCGGTCATATTCCAGCAGCTCGGCCGGGCCCAGGTTGCGGGCGATCAGGATCGCATCCTGCCGCAGCCCCAACTGCGCCGCCGTGCCCATCTGGCCCGACACGATGCGCAGCAGCCGGTTGGAGAGATCCTCCAGGTCGTGCATCCGGTCCGCCAACAGCGGATCATCAATCTGTCGCATGCGCTGGCGGGTGCGCTGCTGCACGCGCTCGATCGCCGCCTCAGCGGTCAGGCCGCTGTCGATCGCCTCGTTGATGCGCCGCGACCAGCCCTCGTCATAGGCGAACATCTTGTAGGTCTCGAGCACCTCCTCATGTTCGCCCCCGCCGCCAAATTCGGCCTCGCGGGTCATCTTGTCGATCTGCTCGCGCATCTTGTCGAACGCGGCATAGACCCGGTGCCGCTCCGCCTCGACGTCCTCGGCGACCGTGTGCTCGATGTGGATGCGCGGCTGGTGGAACACGGCGTAGCCAGCGCCCATTCCCTCGACCAGCTTCTGTCCAGTCAGCCGGATGCTCGCGGTGGAGGATTGCGGCCGGTCGCGCACACCGGCGGGGTCGATCAGCCCTGCGTTCGCGATCAACTCGCTCAGCACCATCGCCACTGTCTGCAGCGCCTCGATCTCAACATCGGCATAGCGGCGCGGCTCCGCATGCTGCACCGCCAGAACGCCGACCGAGCGCTCGCGCCGGATGATCGGCACGCCGGCGAAACTGTGGAAGCGATCCTCCCCGGTCTCCGGCTTGTAGGCGAAATCCGGGTGGCTTGCCGCCTCGTCGAGGTTCAGCACCTCGCTGTTCTGCGCGATGGTGCCGACCAGGCCCTCGCCCAACGCCAGCTTGGTCACATGAACCGCATCAGGCGACAGGCCGCGCGTCGCGAACAGCTCCAGCACGCCTTCGCGCAGGAGGTAGATCGAACAGACTTCGCTGTTCAGCGCCTCGCCGATAATGTCGACGACCTGGTTCAGCTTGGCTTGCGCGTTGGACCGCGCCGCCATCACGTCATGGAGATTGACGAGGATCTCGCGGGCGGAAGCGGCGGCAGAAAGCATGATAAAGGGGCTAGCAGGCGACAGGGCCGGGTGCCACGCAACATTTGCTGCGTGGCACCGCAGCAAACATCAGTTCTTCCGCTTCTTTTTCTTGGGCTCCGGCGCGCTGTCACGCGGGAACAGCACCGCCGCGACGCCGATCGCGATCGCACCGATGCCGGCGGTCGCGCCGGCGATCTTGCCCAGCGACCAGCGACGCTTCGCCGGCGCGGCCCATTCGTCGCTGCCCGCTGCCTTCGCGGCGTCGGGCTTCACGGAGTCAGGCTTGCCCGACTCCTGCTTGGCGCTCGGCGCTTCGGGCGTCGTCGGCGTGTGCGGCGGCTCCTGGATCGGGAACGGGGACTGGTTGCCTGGCGGTACCGGCGGCGTGTGGGTCATCGTGGTCCTCTTGCTGTTGAACGAACAAACGCTGCGGTCGACCGACGGCTCCCGTTCAGTCGAACAAACCGTCCTGGCTGCCCGCAGGCGGGTTGAGCCCTAGGTGTTTCCAGCCGCCCGCGTTCAGCACCCGGCCTCGCGCCGTCCGAGCGACGAGGCCAAGCTGGATCAGATACGGCTCGATCACTTCCTCAATCGTGTCGCGCGGCTCGGACAGGCCCGCCGCCAGCGTCTCCACGCCGACCGGGCCGCCGCGATAAATGTCCGCGATCATCGTCAGGTAGCGGCGGTCCATCGCGTCGAGACCCAAGCTGTCGACCTCCAGCCGGTTCAACGCGCGATCGGCCGCGACCGCATCAACCTCGACCACGCCCGCGACATTGGCGAAATCGCGCACCCGGCGCAGCAAGCGCCCGGAGATACGCGGTGTCCCGCGCGATCGGCGCGCAATCTCGGCTGCGCCATCTGGTGCGATATGCAGGTCGAGCAGCGCCGCCGCCCGCGTCACGACCCTGGTCAATTCCTCCACCGTGTAGAATTGCAATCGGATCGGAATGCCGAACCGGTCGCGCAGCGGCGTCGTCAGCAATCCCTGCCGCGTCGTCGCGCCCACCAGCGTGAAGCGCGGCAGGTCGATCCGGACGCTGCGCGCCGACGGCCCCTCGCCGATCATCAGGTCGAGTGCGCGGTCCTCCATCGCCGGGTACAGCACTTCCTCGACTGCGGGTTGCAGCCGGTGGATCTCGTCGATGAACAGTACGTCGCCATCCTCGAGATTGGTGAGCAACGCGGCGAGATCGCCCGACTTGGCGATCACCGGGCCCGACGTGGCGCGGAAACCCACCCCCATCTCGCGCGCGACGATCTGCGCCAGCGTCGTCTTGCCCAGCCCGGGCGGACCGAAGAACAGCACATGGTCCAGCGCGTCGCCGCGCGATTTCGCCGCTTCGATGAACACGCGCAGATTGTCGCGCGCCGCCGCCTGGCCGACAAATTCGTCCAGCCGCTTGGGGCGCAGCGCGGCATCGGCATCCTCGACGCGGCGCGTGGGCGTGATCAGGCGATCGCTATCGGTCATCAGATCTCCGATAGCGTAGTTTCGATCCGGCGCCACAGGTCCGATATTGCTTCCACGCCAGCGGAGCCGCGCGGGGCGTAGGCACCCAGCGGCGCGCGGCGCACGGTCATCGCCTCGAACGCGCTGGTCATCGGGATGACCGGCCAGTCGGTATGCTGCTGCAAGGCCTCACGGTGAAGCGCGCGCCGCCGGTCGACCAACGAGAATACCGGCGCCAGCGTCACCTTCGGGCCCTTCTTGCGCATGACGTGCGCCGCGATGGTGTCGAGCGCGCGCTGCGACAGCGCGGAGGGGATAACCGGCACCACCACCAGATCGGCCGCGCGCATCACCTGATCCGACGTGTCGGTCAGGCCCGGGGGGCAATCGATGATGATCCGGTCGTAATCACCCGCCAGATCCTCGACGAGGCGGGTCAGCCGGCGCTTCTTGTCGATGGCGTGAAAGGCAAGGTCGAGCGTGCGCAGCGAGGCATCGACCGGCAGCAGGTCGAGCCGGTCAAGGGCGGTCGGCCGGATCAGCCGGCGCGGATCGATCTCGCGGCGGATCGCAGCATCGGCCTCGCGCCCTCCCCCGTCATGCCCGAGGATCCAGGTCGCCGCGGCCTGGCCATCGAGATCCCAGAGCAAGGTGCGCCGCGCGGACAGCGTCGCCGCCGCCCAGGCCAGGTTCACCGCCAGCGTCGTTTTGCCAACGCCGCCCTTCAGGCTGTAGACCGCGACCGCGCGGCCGCTCACTTCGCCGCCTTGCGCAGCGCCAGCCGGACGAGCGCGTCCAGCGTGGCGCCCGCACCCAGCTCCTCTTCTGCCGCGGCCACCGCCGCGGTTGCCTCCACCGGGCGGAAGCCGAGGTTGAGCAGCGCCGACACCGCATCCGCGGCCGCACCGATTGGCATCGCCTGCGCCGCCGCCGCCGGGCCCAGAACGATCCCACCCGCCTTGTCCTTCAACTCGCGCACGATCCGCTCGGCCAGCTTCGGTCCCACGCCATTGGCGCGTGCCACCATCGCCTTGTCCTGCGCCGCGATTGCCCGGTTGAGCTCGGCCGGTTCAAGCGCCGACAGGATCGCCAGTGCGACGCGTGCGCCCACTCCCTGCACACCCGTGAGCAGGCGAAACCAGTCGCGCTCCTCGGCGCTGGCAAAACCGACCAGCCGCTGGAAATCCTCGCCGACCAGCATTTCGGTATGGATGAGAACCGCTTCGCCGACCGGCCCTAGCGCCGCGAGTGTGCGCGACGACGCACCGACCAGATAGCCGACGCCATTGACCTCGATCACGGCCGCGTCCGCACTCGTGCTGGCGAGAATACCCTTGAGGTAGGCGATCACCGATGCTGGTCCGTCATGTCGCCCGAACCGTAGCGCCTCGGCGACGACGGGCCAACTCCCGGCGCTCGCAATGCGAAGGTGTCAGCCGCCGGTTTGCAGCCGCCGCATCATCCCTGCCGCGCTCGCGCGATGGTGCGCGTGGCAGATCGCCACCGCCAGCGCGTCGGCGGCGTCCGGGCCCGCGACTTTCGCGCCGGGCAGCAACACCCCGATCATAGCCTGGATCTGGCGCTTTTCCGCGCCGCCGGTGCCGACCACCGCCTTTTTGACCGTGGACGGGTGATATTCACCGATGTCGAGCCCCGCGCCGGCTGCGGCAAGCAGCACCACGCCGCGCGCCTGCCCCAGCTTCAGCGTCGATTGGGCATTGGTGTTGCCCAGCACTTCTTCCGCCGCCGCGCTGTCCGGCCGCTCCGTGCGGATGACGTCGATCAGCGCGGCATAGAGGTTCGCCAGCCGGCGCGGCAGCGGCATGGAGGGGTCGGTGCGGATCTGCCCGTTGGCAACGTGCCGCAGCCGGTTCCCTTCCGCCGCGATCACCCCCCAGCCGGTGGTGCCGAGGCCGGGGTCGAGGCCGAGGATGATCATCGCCGGGCCATCAGCCCAGCTTCGCCATCACCTCGTCGGACACTTCGTAATTGCCCCACACCTGCTGGACGTCGTCATCATCGTCGAGCGCGTCGATCAGCTTGAACAGCGTCGCCGCGTCATTCTCGTCCACCGACACCATCGTTTGCGGCCGCCACGCGAGCTTCGCGCTCTCCGCTTCACCCAGCACCGGCTCGAGCGCCTTGACAACTTCGTGAAGGTCGCCCTGCGCGGTCCAGATCTCGTGGCCGTCCTCGCTCGACGTCACGTCCTCCGCGCCCGCTTCCAGCGCGGCCTCGAACACCTTGTCCGCGTCGCCCGCGCTTGCCGGATAGTTGATCAGGCCCATGCGGTCGAAACCATGGCTGACGGAGCCCGACGCGCCAAGGTTGCCGCCGTTCTTGCTCACCGCGGTGCGTACGTTGGTGGCGGTGCGGTTGCGGTTGTCGCTCAGTGCCTCGATGATCAGGCTGACGCCGCCGGGACCGAAGCCCTCGTAACGGATTTCTTCGTAATTCTCCGCGTCGCTGCGGCTCGCCTTGTCGATCGCCCGCTGGATATTGTCCTTGGGCATCGACTGCGCCTTGGCGGCGTTCACCGCGGCGCGCAGGCGTGGATTCATATCCGGATCCGGCAGTCCCATCTTTGCCGCGACGGTGATTTCGCGGGAAAGCTTCGAGAACATGCCCGAACGCTTCTTATCCTGTGCACCCTTGCGGTGCATGATGTTCTTGAACTTGGAATGACCTGCCATGTGCGCGCCTCTAGCGAAGGTTGGGCGCCCTGCTCAAGCCGCTCTGCTCATCGGCCGGTGCAATTCCGTTCGATCAGTGCCTCGAGCCGGGTCAGCCGGGCGATCACATCCTGGTCCATCTTGCGATGGAGGCGCAGGATTTCGAGCTCCGCGCGAAGGTTCGTCTCGTAATCCAGGGCGGCGGTCAGCCGGTCCTTCGCCGCCTGCCGGTTCTGGCTCATCATGATGATCGGCGCCTGCACCGCCGCGAGCGTCGACAGCATCAGATTGAGGAAGATGTAGGGATAGGGATCGAACACCAGCCCCATCCGCCCCAGCACATTGCTGTTGAGCACCATCCAGCCAAGCAGGACGGCGGTGAAGGCGCCGATAAACGCCCAGGATCCGCCGATCTCGGCGACCCGGTCGGCCAGCCGCTCGCCAAATGTCGCCTGCTCCTCGGCCACGTCGGATGCATCGCGTACGCCGATGGTGCCAGACGCGATCGCTGCCAGGACTCGCTGCTCTTCCTCGTCCAGCGCCTCCACCGGCTTGCCCAGCAGATGGTGGGCCAGTTCCTCGATATCCGCTCGATGCCCGTGCATGATCTGCTCCCGGCTAGCTGCCCGGCGAACCTCCACGATATCCGCAATGCACGCAAACCCTTGCCCCCCGGGGCCGGTTTCGGCCAAACGCATCGCATGACGATAGCGGTGGACATGGGCGCCGATGCCTCGGGCGCGCCGGTCCTGATCGACCTAGAGGAATTGCTGGCCACCCGATTGCTTGTTCAGGGCAATTCCGGGTCCGGAAAGTCGCACCTGCTGCGCCGCCTGCTGGAGCGGTCGGCCGGGCAGGTGCAGCAGGTGGTGATCGACCCGGAGGGCGATTTCGTGACGCTTGGCCCCGCTTATGGCCATGTCGTGATCGAGGCGGCGGACTATGCCGAGCGGGAGATTGCGCGAATCGCCGGGCGCCTGCGCGAACATCGCGCCTCCGTCGTGCTCAGCCTTGAGGGGCTGGAGGCGGAGGGGCAGATGCGCTGCGCCGCCACGTTCCTGTCGGCGATGTTCGATGCCCCGCGCGAACATTGGTACCCCGCGCTGGTCGTGGTGGACGAGGCGCAGCTGTTCGCCCCCACCACCGGCGGCGAAGTGGCGGAGGAGGTGCGCCGCGCGTCACTCTCGGCGATGACCAACCTCATGTGCCGCGGCCGAAAGCGCGGCCTCGCCGGGGTTATCGCGACCCAGCGACTCGCAAAGCTGGCCAAGAACGTCGCGGCCGAAGCGTCGAACTTCCTGATGGGCCGCACCTTCCTCGATATCGACATGGCGCGCGCCGCCGACCTGCTCGGCATGGAGCGCCGCCAGGCCGAATCGATCCGCGACCTGCCGCGCGGCACGTTCCTCGCGCTCGGCCCCGCGGTCTGCCGCCGTCCCAAGACGGTGAAGATCGGTGCGGTGGAGACCAGCGCGCGCAGCGGCAGCCCTAAGCTGACACCGCTCCCCTCCGCCCCGCCGGCGGACCTGCAGGAGCTGATCTTCGCCGAACCCGAGCCGGAGGCAGCCCCCCAGCTGCCGATGGCGTTCGAGGCCCGCCCGCGCCGCGTGCCGGCGGAGGAGATCATCGCCGACATGGCGCGCCCCGCCCCGCTGCCGCCCGAGCCGGAGCGCAGCGAGGAGGAAGTCGCGGCGATCATCGCCGATGTGCTGCGCGCGATCGTCGAGGATGCCGATGCCGCGGGCCGCCCGGCGTCGGTCTTGTTCCAGGATTTCCAGGTCCGCTGCCGGATGCAGGGCCTGTCGCGATCGGGCATCGACCTGGGCGATTTCTCCCGTCGCCTGTCGTGCGCGCGCGCCGGCATCTTCGACATCGCCGATCCCGAATGGGCGGAGGTGATCGCGCTCGCCGGCACGCTGCAGGACGAGATGGTCGGGCCATTCCTGCTTGTCGCCAAGGCGGCGCGTGAGGGCGCGCCCTGCCCCAGCGATGCCGCCTTGGCGGAGACGTACGGCACATCATCGCTCGGCCGCGTGCGGCGGCTGATGGGCTATATCGAAAGCCGCGACCTCATCGTCACCCGCACCGATCTGTCGGGCAAGCGATCGATCACGATCGCGCGGCTCGGCTGGACGACGGCGCCGGCGGAGGCTGCCTAGCCTTCGTTCGGGGGGCGGTCAGCGTTCCTCGCAGCGGATGCGGTTCTTGGCCATGCTGACTTCGGCCTGCTCACCAGGCGCCGCGTCGGTGGTGGCGGCATGCTCGCCCACCGTCATCTCGAATCTCGACGGGCCGCTGATCCTGCAGGCCACTCGCCCCGCGCTCAGCTTGCACGCATCGGCGAAGCGCGCAGGGTCGCCGATTGCAGCGGGGTCGTCGGGCGGGCTCAGCTGCATGCCGACCATCGTCGACCCGCCGAACAGCGCCACGCCCAAGCCCTTCAGCGCACGCGCCTCATAGGCGGGCTTGCCGTTCGGCTGGCTGGCCAGCTTCATCCCATGCTGCGCCGCCATGCGGGCGCAAAAGCCCGCCGCAGGGTCAACGGCCGGTGCCGCTGCGGCAGGCAGCAGAAGCGACAGGACAAGAATGATGGTCTTCATGCCGGCCGCCTCAGCTTAATTTTTGTGACGTTCACGAGCCGTGCGGCTCAGAGCATGCCGAGCGCCTGCATGTACGTCTCGAGGATCATTTCCTCTTCCTGATATTCCTCGCGCTTCTTCTTGCGGATCGACATGATCTTCTTGATCGCCTTGGGGTCGTATCCGCGGCTCTTCGCCTCGGCGAACACGTCCTTGATGTCGTCGGCGATGCCCTTTTTCTCTTCTTCGAGCCGCTCGGCGCGCTCAATCAGCAGGCGCAGCTCGTCCGCCGCCACCTGACCGCCGCCCATGCCCTCGCCGCGTTCTTCAGCCATCTTGAAAACCCCATAAGTGAAGCACCGCCGCTTCACGCGCGAATCGCGGGTGGGGCGGCGGCGCAATTGCCGGACTATCGGTTGCGGCGGCGGCTCCTATGGGATGCCGCCGCCCCAATCAAATCGAAATCGGCGAACTTCAGTCGGCGAGCGGCTTGGCGACTGCCCCCTTGCGCATGACGAAGCGGACACGCTCCAGCTGGCGCACATCGGACAGCGGCGATGCGTCGACGGCGATGATATCGGCCTGCTTGCCCGGTTCGATCGTGCCGATCACATTGCCCTGACCCAGCACTTCGGCCGCCGCGACGGTCGCGCTGCGGATCGCGTCGGCGGGGGTCATGCCGACCTTTTCCACCAGCAAGGCGAATTCCTGCGCATTGTCGCCATGTTTGGAGACGCCGCTGTCGGTGCCGAAGGCAAACTTCACGCCCGCCTTGTACGCGCGGCGGTGGCTTTCCTGCATCGCGGCAGCAGCGGCCTCGGCCTTGGGAATGGTCGCGGGCGGCAGTGCACCGGCACGCGCCTGCGCCACGGCAGCAACCGGGGCGATCTCGGTCGGAACCAGATAAGCGCCCGTCTTCTTGAACGCGGCGATCGCCTCGTCGTCGATGAAGCTGCCGTGCTCGATCGAGTCGACGCCCGCCGCCAGCGCCGCCTTGGTACCCTCGGCGGCATGGCTGTGCGCCGCCACCTTGCGGCCCAGATTGTGCGCCGTGTCGACGATCGCCTTCATTTCCTCCGGCGTGAAGGCGCGGCCAAGCCCGCCCGACACGTTGGAGAGGACGCCGCCGGTCGCAGTGATCTTGATCACCTGCGCGCCGAGCCCGATCTGCCGCCGCGTCGCGCGTACGCAATCCGACGGCCCGTCACAGGTATTCTCAACCGTCTCTTTCACCGCATGGGCGAACGGTTCGGCCAGCCCATTGAGCGGATCGCCATGCCCGCCGGTGACCGAGATCGCGGTACCCGCATTAACGATCGTCGGGCCGACCACGTCGCCGCGATCCACCGCATCGCGCAGCGCACGAATGCTGCGCGGCTCACCGCCGAGGTCGCGAACGGTGGTGAAACCGGCGTTCAGCGTCGCCTTGGCGTTACCCGCGCCATACAGCACGTCGTCGGCGCCTTCGGTATTGAGCGCGGTCAGGCGCGCGCGCAGCGGATCGCCGCCGATGCCGATCAGGTGGACGTGAAGGTCGATCAACCCCGGCAGCACGAACTTGTCGTTCAGCGCCACCAGCTTCGCGCCACCCTCCGGCGGGACGAAGCCGTCACGCACCTCGACGATCTTGCCATCGCGCACGATGATCGTGCTGTTGCCGCGCGGCGCCTGGCCCGGCCGGTCGAGCAAAGCGCCGGCGTGGATATAGGTCACCGCGGGGGCGGCCGCGGGTGCCGGCGCGGTCTGCGCCATGGCCGGCACGCTGACGGCCGCCAGCAACGCGGTCGCGATCATCTTCTTCATCGTTCCCCTACCCCCCTCGGCGCCGCTTCACGCGCGGCGCATTGTTTGACGCCGCCGGCGGTAGAAGAAACAACCCGTGCCCGACAAGCGCGCAAAGGCAGGAAAGTTGCGCAAACCGCCCGTCAGGCGTTCTTCGCGACGCTTTCTTCCATGCGGCGCAACTGTTCGGGGGTCGCCTCCTGCTGATGCTCGGCCTTCCACTGCGCATAGGGCATGCCGTAGATTGCGGTGCGCGCTTCCTCCTTCGGCAGCCCGCCCGCCTCGCCGACCCAGTCGGACAGGCAATTGCGGCAGAAACCGGCCAGCCCCATCAGCTCGACATTCTGCGCATCGCTCCGATGCCGCAGATGGCGTACCAGCCGGCGGAATGCGGCAGCGGCGGCGGCATCGTCGATCGTGTCGATCGGGTCCATTGTCTTCTCCACAGTTGATCGCGACGAGATAAGGGCTAGGGCATCGCGCGGCAAAGCGGAGTAACCGTTTACATGACACGATCGATCATTCGTCGCAGCCGGCAGGTCCGCGTGCTCGCGACGCTCGGCCCGGCGAGCAACACGCCCGACATGATTGCGAAGCTGTTCCTCGCGGGTGCCGACGCCTTTCGCGTCAACATGAGCCACGGGGACCAGGCATCCAAGGTGGAGGTGATCCAGGCGATCCGCGCGCTGGAGAAACGCTATGGCCGCCCCACGACGATCCTTGCCGACCTGCAGGGTCCCAAGCTGCGCGTCGGCCGCTTCGCCGCCGGCCGTGTCGAACTGGCGCATGGCGCCACCTTCGTGCTCGACCGCGATCCCACGCCGGGCGACGCGTCCCGCGTCGAACTGCCGCACCGGGAAATCTTTGCCGCCGTCGAACCGGGCGCGCGCCTGCTCCTCGATGACGGAAAGCTTGTCCTGCGTGTCATCGATCACGAGGCGGACCGGATCATCACCAATGTCGAGGTCGGCGGCACGCTCAGCAACAACAAGGGGCTGAATGTACCCGACGTGGTGCTGCCGATGGCGGCGCTGACCGACAAGGACCGATCCGACCTCGCCTTCGCGATTGACCAGCACGTCGACTGGATCGCGCTGTCGTTCGTGCAGCGGCCGGAGGATCTGGCCGAGGCGCGCAAGCTGATCGGCGGCAAGGCCGCGTTGATGGCCAAGATCGAAAAGCCCGCCGCGATCGACCGGCTGGAGGAGATTGTCGAGCTGTGCGACGGTGTGATGGTCGCGCGCGGTGACCTCGGCGTCGAACTGCCGCCCCAGGCCGTTCCGCCGCTTCAGAAGCGAATCGTCGAGACCGCCCGCCGGCTCGGTCGCCCGGTGGTGGTCGCGACGCAGATGCTGGAATCGATGATCAAGTCGCCCTCCCCGACCCGCGCCGAGGTCTCGGACGTCGCAACCGCGGTGTACGACGGCGCGGATGCGATCATGCTGTCGGCGGAAAGCGCCGCGGGTGACTGGCCGGTCGAATCGGTGGCGATGATGGATGCCATCGGCACGTCCGTCGAACGCGATCCCATGCATGGCGATCGGGTGCGCTTCACCGAAACCCGCCCCGATCCGACCACTGCGGACGCCCTGGCGGAAGCGGCCAAGAACATCGCCACCACGGTGTCGGCAAAGGCGATCATCTGCTTCACCACCTCCGGCTCCACCGCCCGCCGCGTGGCGCGAGAGCGGCCGTCGATCCCGCTGCTGGTGCTGACTCCGCAGATGGAAACCGCGCGTCGCCTGGGCATGTTGTGGGGCGCCCATGCCGTCCACACGCGCGACGTCGATTCGTTCGAGGAGATGGTGGCCAAGTCGAAGCGGATGGCATTGCGCCACGGCCTTGCTGCCGCGGGCGACCGGGTCATCATCATGGCCGGCGTTCCGTTCCGCACACCGGGCGCCACCAACGTGCTTCACGTCGTCAGCATCATCGGCGACGAACTGCACAGCCACAAATGACCGGAGCCGGCGCGCAGGCGGCGCGCCGGTTACCAGCACTTGGCGATCGCGGCGTGACTAGGGAAGCAGCCCCTGGCGCTTCAGTTCGGCGCGCAGCGTCGCGGTGTCGGTAAACAGCACGCCATGCATCCCGACGGCCGCCGCGGCATCGACATTGTCCTGTCGGTCGTCAACGAACAACGCCTCGTCCGGCTTCAGCCCGAACCGATTCAGCGCCAGATGGTAGATCGCCGGGTCGGGCTTCACCAGCTTCTCCGTGCCGGATACGACGATGTCGCGGAACCGGTCGAACATCGCCGCCTCCCGTTCACGGAAGGGCGCGAAGAATTCGTCGCTGAAATTGGTGATCGCGAACAGCGGCACGCCCGCTTCGTCCAGCGCGGCGACCAGTCCCGGCATGCCGTCGATCGGCCCGGGGATCTGCTCCGAAAAGCGCGGTCCCCATTGCGCGATCAGATCGGCATGATCCGGGAATTGCGCGCACAGCTCCGCAGACGTCTCGGCAAACGGGCGGCCGGCGTCATGCTGGAAATGCCACTCCTTGGAGCAGACATCACGCAGAAATACGTCCAGCGCCTCATCATCGGTGATGAGGCGCCGGTAGAGGACCTTGGGGTCCCAATCGTACAGGACGTTGCCGATGTCGAAGACAACGGCAATCGGCCGCATTCGAATCAGCCCTGGCGGGCCTTGAAGCGGCGATTCGTCTTGTTGATGACATAGGTCCGGCCGCGACGACGGATGACGCGGTTGTCGCGGTGGCGGTCCTTGAGCGACTTCAGGCTGTTGCGGATCTTCATGGCGGATTCGCTTCTATAAATGGGCGTGTCTGGAAAGCGTGGCCGCCTAGTGCCTGGCCCCTTGCAAGTCAAGCCGGAGCCGGAGATCACGCGATGCGTTGTAGCAGCGTAACGACAGTGGGGAGAACGCAAATGCGCAAGATCATGATCGCCGCGGGGCTCGCCGCGGCCCTCTCCGGCTGTGCCACCGGGCCGACTCGCTTTCCGGTCCAGGCCACGCGCTATCATTTCGACGCCATGACCGATCGCGGCACGATCGCGGTCGAGCCGCTGACCGGCAGCGGCACCGCCAGCATCGAGTACAAGACCTATGCCGCCGCGGTGCAGACCGAATTGCTGCGCCTCGGCTTCACCGCCCCGCCCCCCGGCCAGACGCCGCAATTCCTTGCCACGGTGTCGTTCAGCCGCGCTCCGGGCATGCTGCCCCCGCGCCGCTCGCCGGTCTCGATCGGGCTGGGGGGCGGCGGCATCAGCGGCGGGCGCGGCGGCGGCGTCGGCCTTGGCGGCGGGGTCAGCTTCCCGGTCGGCGGCAGCGGCGCGCGCGAAGGCGTGGTGACCGAATTGTCGGTACGTATCCGCCGCGGCCCCGATGCCGTGTGGGAGGGGCAGGCCCAGTCGCTGACCGACCTCGCCTCCCCTGATGCCGACACCCCGGCGATTGCCGCCCGGCTGGCCCGCGCGCTCTTCTCCGGCTTTCCCGGCGACAGCGGGCGCACTATCGAGGTGCCATGACCCTCAGCATCAACGCCGCCTTCGACAGCGGCAACATTCGTCTCGTCGGGATTCAAGGCGATCGTGTCGATCTGGAGATCGTCCGCGACGCCGAGTCCGATTTCTACCAGTGGTTCTATTTCCGCGTCGCCGGAGCGGCCGGGCGCCGCCTGACGTTCCGCATCCTGAACGCGGGCGGCTCCGCCTATCCGTTCGGCTGGCCCGGTTACCGCGCGCGCGCCTCGACCGATCGGCAGGCGTGGCGCACGGTCGACACGCGCTATGCCGATGGCGTGCTTGAATTCGACTGGACCGGCGACGCGCAGGTCGTCTGGTTCGCGTATTTCGCGCCCTACACGATGGAACGGCACGCCGATCTGGTCGCGCGCATCGCCGCGCGGCCCGGCGTCACCCATCGCGAGCTGGGCGTCACGCTGGACGGCCAGGCAATCGACTATTTCCGCCTCGGCACCGGCAAGACGCAGGTCTGGGTCTATGCCCGCCAGCATCCCGGCGAATCGATGGCCGAATATTGGATGGACGGCGCGCTCGACTGGCTGACCAGCCCGGCGGCGGCGCGGCTGCTGTCGGCTGCGACGGTGCATGTCGTGCCCAACATGAACCCGGACGGCACGCACCGCGGCCATCTGCGCACCAATGCAGCCGGGGTGAACCTCAACCGCGAATGGCACACCCCGACGCTGGAGCGCAGCCCGGAGGTCTATCATGTCCTCGCCGCGATGGACGAAACGGGCGTCGATTTCGCGATGGACGTGCACGGCGACGAAGCGATCGCCGCCAATTTCATCGCCGGGTTCGAAGGCATTCCGTCGCTCAAGCCCGAACAGGGTGATGCCTTCGGCGAATTCGGCCGGCGCCTGGCGGCGCACACGCCCGATTTCCAGACCGAGCTTGGCTATGAGCGCGCCCAGGCCGGCCGCGCCAATCTCTCGATGTCCACCAACCAGCTCGCCGAGCGGTTCGGCGCGGTCAGCATCACGCTGGAAATGCCCTTCAAGGATCACGACGCCAACCCCGATCCCGAGTTCGCCTGGTCGCCCGAGCGGTCGGCACGCCTCGGCGTGGCGTGCCTCGAGGTGCTGGACGAAATGATCGCCGGGCGATGATGGAGTTGCGCGAGGGCGGGCTGGACGATCCGCGCGTCCTCGCGCTGGTGGCGCATCATCAGGCGGAGGCGCACGCCTCGACGCCGTCGGAAAACGCCCATGCGATGAACGTCGACGGCCTGCGTCATCCCGACATCAGCTTCTGGGGATTGTGGGAGGGCGAGGATCTGCTCGGCATTGCCGCCCTGCGCGCGCTGGCCAGCGATCATGGCGAGATCAAGTCGATGCGGACCGCGCCGGTCCACCTGCGTCGCGGCGTTGCGCGCACGCTGCTGACGCACCTGATCACGCTCGCCCGCACCCGTGGGTACACACGCGTCAGCCTGGAAACCGGCACCGCGCCGATGTTCGACGCCGCCAACCGCCTGTACGAGGCCGCCGGCTTTACCGATGGCCCGCCCTTCGGCGGCTATCCCGAAAGCCCGCACAACCGCTTCATGACCCTGTCGCTATAGCCATGCTGCCGCCTGACCCGGCCCGGCGGTGGATAAGCCATTGTCTTTGCATCGCGATCATTTAGTTTGCGCACAACTTACCGAGGCCGTTCGTACCGCCTGCTTACCGGCGCGGGCGCTCGGCCAGCGAGAGGATTGCTGATGCGCTCATTCCCCGCCGCCGCGGCGCTTGCCCTTGGCGCCACCGCCTTTGCTCTTCCCGCGGTCGTTCAGGCCCAGGCGCCGGTGCAGACACCGCCCATCGTCGAGGCGCCGCCGCTGAACACGCCGCCGGGCGGCCCACCCCCCGGCCGGCCGCCTGCCCTGCCCGGCGCCGACGGCTGGAGCATAACGATCGGCGTCGCCCCGGTGCTCAGCCCCGTCTGGCAGGGCTCGCGCGACACGGCGCTGTCGCTCTTCCCGGACCTCCGCTTCAACTACAAGGACGTGATCTTCGCCTCGATCCCCGAGGGGCTGGGCTGGAATGCGATCAACGGCGACGGCTGGCGCGCCGGCCCGCTGGCCAAGATTCGCTTCGGTCGCGACGAGGAACGCGGCGGATCGCCCTTCCTCATCACCGGCGGCAGCGACGCCCTGCTGGGCCTTGGCGACGTGAGCGCGGCGGCCGAAGTCGGCGCCTTTGCCGAAAAGCGCGTCGGTCCGTGGCGCGGCCGCCTGGAGGCACGACGCGGCTTTGGCGGGCATGAAGGTGTACTGATCGATGGCTCGATCGCCTATCAGGCACGCCTCGGCCGCACGAGCATCAGCTTCGGCCCGCGCGCGACAATCGCCAGCGCGGATTACATGCGCACGTATTTCGGGATCGATCCGGCGCAGTCGCAGCGTTCCGGCCTGGCGCCCTATCGGCCGGGTGGCGGGCTCTTATCGTTCGGCGTCGGCAGCTCGGTCGTCCACCCGCTCGATCGGCGCAGCGTGCTGACGCTGTTCAGCGGCCTCGATCGGCTCGGCGGCGAACCCGGCGATTCCCCGCTGGTGCGCGAGCGCGGGCGGCGGATGCAGTTCACGCTTGGGCTTGGTTACGGCTTCCGCTTCGGCCTGTGATGAGCGGCCTGTGATGAGCCTCCCGTGACGAGGGCGGCGATCAGCGGGCGCGCCGTGCGCCCGCGATCGCCCCGCCGATGATCAGGACGGCCGCCACCGCGACACCGCCGGCCACCAGCGAGGATTGCTGCCCGCCAGCGGCAAAGATCGCCGCCAGCGCCCACAGGAACACCGCGGCATAGGGCAGGTTGCCGCGCCCGCGCACCAGCGCCGTCGCGCCGATTGCGCCCGCCACCACTACGATGATCGCGCCGATCACCGATGCCGATTCGCCTGCTTCGACTCCATGGTAGCGCAGCGCGGCGGCGATGTTCACGGTCGTCGCCACCGTCAGCCACGCGGCCAGCGCGCACAGCGGCAGATACGCCAGCCAGCGCTCACCCGTGGTCAGCTGCCGGGCAGAGGACAATGTGCGATAGCAGACCAGGAGACACCAAAGCGTCGCGCCGATGATCACCACCGAAATCGCGCTCAGGCCGAACACCTGCGTATAGGCCGCCCAGAGCGCATTGCCGAGGAACGCGCCCGCCGCCGGCCAGCGCAGCCGCTGGATCAGCGGATTGTTTCGCTGCGCCGGCAGCGCCTGGTAAATCGCGAACAGCGTCGACCCGGTATAGAGCGCACCCCAGATCGAGAACGCCCAGCCCGCTGGCGTGATGATCGTTCGCACCGAATCCGATTGCGATCCGATCGGCTCGCCAATGCCGAGCGCCGGCATCACCGGTGTCAGGATCTGCAGCGCGGCGGCGATCAGGACGGCGATCACGGCCGTGTTGACGGTGCTTCCGGCACCGGGATGAGAACGGGTAGCCATGTCGCCGTAACGATCCCGGCCCAAACTCGTTGCACGTCCGATTCGATGACGCCCGGCGCGCGCTCGCCTCGACTGCCGCTTCCCGCTAGCCTGCGGCGTCGCGCCTACCGGCGCCGATTCGGGGGAAAGCCATGACCGATCCGTCCCTTCGCGACCGCGCCGTCCAGCTCTATGACGCCTTCACCCATGAGCATCGCGATCGGCGCACCTTGCTGCGCCAGATGACCGCGCTGGCCGGCTCCGCCGTCGCGGCCGAGGCGCTGATTGCCGGCATCGCCGCCTCACCCGCGGCCGCAACGATCATCGACCCGGCCGATCCGCGCCTGCTGACCGAGATGCGCATGGGGACGCAGGCTGACAAGCCGGCCCGAGCCTATGTCGCCATGCTGAAGGACCCAGCCACCGGAAGGCCTGCCGCGGCGAAGCGCGGCGTGGTTCTGGTGATTCATGAAAATCGCGGGCTCACGCCGCACATCCAGGATGTCACCCGCCGGCTCGCGCTTGACGGCTTCCTCGCCGTCGCGCCCGATCTGCTCGCGCCGCAGGGCGGAACGCCCGCTGATGAGGACAAGGCGCGCGAGATGATCGGCACGGTCGATTATGATCTGGCGCTGGCGCAGGCGCGCGGCTTTGCCGATGAGCTGCGCACCCTGCCGCAATCGACGGGCAAGGTCGGCATGATCGGCTTTTGCTGGGGCGGCGCGTTCGTCAACCGCATGGCGCTGGCCGGGGGGATCGACGCCGGCGTCTCTTACTACGGCCCCGCCCCAGCCCCGGCCGAGGCGGCGCGCGTCACCATCCCGCTGATGTTCCATTATGCGGAAAAGGACACCCGTGTCGCGCAGACCGGCGATCCCTGGGTTGCGGCGCTGAAGGCAGCGGGCAAGCCGGTACAGGCCTTCACCTATCCCGGCGTCGATCACGCCTTCAATAACGACACCTCCGCCGCGCGCTACGACAAGGCGGCGGCCGATCTCGCCTGGCAGCGCAGCACCGCCTTTCTCCACCGCTATCTGGATCGCTGACGCCCGCCAATCTCACGGGGAGCAGACACGATGGCCGATGATCTGATCTTCTACACCAATCCCATGTCGCGCGGGCGCATCGCCCGCTGGATGCTGGAGGAGGTCGGCACACCCTATGCGGTGCGGCTGGTCGACTGGGGGGACAAGCCCGCCGATTTCCTCGCCGCCAATCCGATGGGAAAGGTGCCGACGATCGTTCACCACGGCCGCGTGGTCAGCGAGGCGGCGGCGATCATCGCCTATCTCGCCGACAGCTTCCCCGCCGCTGGCCTTGCCCCCACGGCAGAGGAACGGGCGGATTATTACCGCTGGCTGTTCTTCGCCGCCGGCCCGCTGGAGGCAGCCAGCACCAATCTCGCCATGGGCGTGGTCCCCACACCGCAGCAGCAGGTCATGCTCGGCTATGGCAGCATCGACCGGGTGGTGAGCACGCTGCGCACCGCCGCCGGCGCGCATGATTATATCGCCGGTGATCGCTTCACCGCCGCCGATGTCTATGTCGGCAGCCATATCGACTGGGGGCGGCAGACCGGGGCGCTGCCCGATGATCCGGCGTTCACCCGCTACCTCGATCGGGTGATGGCGCGTCCCGCCGCAATCCGCGCGCGGGAGCTCGACGATGCGCTCGCGGGACAGATCGCGCCGCACTCCGGCGACTGAGCCAGCAGCCGTTCAGCGATCCCGTGCGTTGTGCCGCGCATGGCCTATGGCACGATCGATCGGCAGCGGCTGACGCGGGAGCGCGTGATTGGCGCAGGCGCCGCGATCATCGTGCAACTCGCGCTCGGCTATGCGCTGATCACTGGCCTTGCCGTGTCATTCCCGACAGCCGTCGAGAACGGGCTGAAGCTGTTCACCGCCGAACCAACGCCGCCGCCACCACCGCCGCCACCTGTGCCACCGCCGCCGCGCCCGACGGTCGCCCCTCCGGAGGGCCGCGCCTCCGCGCCCAACCTGCGCAGCCGCGCCGCGCCCGTCGCCGCCCCGACGCCGATCGTCGTGACACCCCCGCCGCCGCCGCCCGTGGTCGCCGCCCCGCGGCCCTATGTGGCCAATGATTTCATGTCCGGCTCGGCCGACGTGCGTGGCCCTGGCACGGGGGCCGGGGGCAGCGGCGACGGATTTGGCAGCGGCGGGGCGGGCGATGGCGATGGCAGCGGCGGCGGATCGCCGGAAACCGCGCCCCGCTTCCTGCGCGGCCGGATGAGTACGTCCGACCTGCCGGAGGCGCTGTTCGTCTCGGGGTTCAATGGCACAGTCGGGGTGCGCTACCTCGTCACCACCGACGGGCGCGTGCGCGACTGTGTGGTCACCCGGTCCAGCGGCAACGCCACCGTCGATGCGATCACGTGCCGCCTGATCCGCGAGCGCTTCCGCTTCCGCCCCTCGCTCGATGGCGACGGGCGCCCGGTGAACGCCTGGATCGTCGAAAACCATAGCTGGGAGGTGGAGGCGGACACGGTCGAGGAGACGGAGACCATCCGCCGCCGGCGCCTGCGCTGGTAACCGGGAAGTGGTCGGGCCGGTGTTCGCGCGACGCTACTACCAGCGGCCGATGCCATGCGCCCCTGCGCGATGCTCGTCGATCCGCCGCCGCGTCGCCGGGGAGGTACCGTCGGGCAGCGCATCGAGCGCAAACCAGCCTGCCTCCGCAATCTCGCGCCGGTCCGCCGCACGCAGCGCCGCGGGGTCATCCACCACGCAGCGATAGACGACGACATGATCGTCCTTCGCTTCGCCGCGGTTGTGATACACTCCTAGCAACCCCGCAATCGTGACCGCGCGCAGCCCGACCTCCTCGATCAGCTCGCGTCGGATCGCCGCATCGGCGCTCTCTCCCCGATCGACGCCGCCGCCGGGCAGATACCATCCGTCGATATAATGATGGCGGACCAGCGCCACGCGCCCGGCAGGGTCAAGCACCAGCGCGCGAACGCCAAAGGTTCGCGGGCGGACGATCCGTGCGTAAAGTCGCATGGCGCGTCCGGCAGCCCGGTAGCGCCAAGCCACCATCGGTCAGGAGCCGAGCGACACGCTCAGGAAGGCCGGAACCGGGCCGTTCCACCCCGAATCCGATCCGGCATCGCTGTCGATGCGGCTGTCCTGACGCTGCGGCTGCGCCCGGCGGCTGCGCTCGGGCGCGCGCTCCTGCTCGCGCGGGGGCTGCGGCGCGCGGGCGACGGGCGCTTCCGCCTCGCGCTCTGGCACCGGCCGCTCGTCACGCCGGCGATCGCTGCCCTGGCGCCGCGCACGCGGCGGCCGGCCCTGCTCTTCGGCCTCTACCACGACGGTGCGGCGCTGGATCTTCTGGCCGGTAAGCTTCTCGATATTCTCGATATTCTCGGCGTCGTCCGGGCCAACGAGCGTATAGGCGATTCCGGTCGCCCCACCGCGCCCGGTACGCCCGATACGATGGACGTAATCGTCCGGGTGCCAGGGCGCGTCGAAGTTGAAGACGTGGCTGACACCCTTGATGTCCAGCCCGCGGGCCGCGACGTCGGAGGCGACCAGGATATTGATATCGCCGGCCTTGAACCGCTCCAGCTCCGCGATCCGCGCCGGCTGTTCCATGTCGCCATGGATTTCGCCCGCCGCAAAACCGTGTTTCTTCAGGCTCTTGTTCAGCTCCCGCACGGTCGTCTTGCGGTTGCAGAAGATGATCGCGGTGGTCACGGCCTCTTCACGCAGCAACTGGCGAAGCACCGCCCTTTTCTCGAACGCCGCGCCCTTCACCGGCACCACCCATTGGGTGATGTTGATGTTGGTGCTCGCCGGCCGGGCGACCTCGATTGTCTTGGGATTGCTGAGGAACTTGTCCGCCAGCTTCTTGATCGGCGGCGGCATCGTTGCCGAAAACAGCAACGTCTGGCGCTGCTTGGGCAATTTGGTGCAGATTTCCTCGATATCGGGGATGAACCCCATGTCGAGCATCCGGTCCGCCTCGTCGATCACCAGCATGCTGCAGCCGTTGAGCAGGATCTTGCCGCGGCTGAACAGGTCCATCAAACGGCCCGGCGTCGCGATCAGCACGTCGACGCCGCGTTCCAGCGCCTTGACCTGGTCGCCCATCTGCACGCCGCCGATCAGCAGCGCCATCGATAGCTTGTGATACTTGCCGTAGATTTCGAAATTCTCGGCGACCTGCGCGGCCAGCTCGCGCGTCGGCTCCAGGATCAGGCTGCGCGGCATCAGCGCGCGCGCGCGGCCATGTGCCAGAATGTCGATCATCGGCAGCACGAACGACGCGGTCTTGCCGGTGCCGGTCTGCGCGATCCCGATGATGTCGCGCATCATCAACACGCTGGGGATGGCGGACGCCTGGATCGGAGTCGGGTCGGTATAGCCCGTATCGCCGACGGCGCGGAGGAGTTCTTCTGACAAGCCGAGGTCGGCGAAGCTCATGGCAATCCTGAAAAGAAGGCGCGTCGATGCTGCCCTTTTATCGTGCGGGCGAGACGCGATTGTGCCTTCGATGTCAAGGTAGAGCGGTGCGCAAGGCCGCTTTTTAGGACGGATTCTTCGGGATGAGCAGCCGAAAGCGACTTATTTCACACTGTCGGCCCGATCGGGTGCGCAACACGTCGCGCCGGGCGCAGAACTTTCCGTCCTTGGAACGCTTCAGGTAGAAGCCGCCGTAGAAATTCAGTGTCGGGCAATCACGGTCGAGCTTGGCGCGCAGCCGGCGCCCGTCGGTGACGATCAGGTCGATGTCGCCGTCCGGGGAGATGCTGGCGCTCGCCAGCCGGTCCATCGGCACGCATTTGGGCGCCTTCTTCTCCTCCCAGGTGACCGGCGCGGCGCGCTGCGCCCGCGACGGCCCGGGCAGCCGCGGGATGCGAATGATGATCCGCTCGCGAGTCGACAGCTGCGCATAGCGCTCGTCCGCCGGCCCGGCAGCGATTGCCAGGGGCGCAGCCATGAGCAGCGGAAGCATGGGGCAGGCGCGGATCAGCATGGATAGGCCCCCGTCGCTGCCCATCGAAGTTTGAACCCTTGATGAATTCGCGCGATGAAGCGGCGATGACCCCGCGCCAGACCCGCCTCATACAATCGCTCGCCGATACCCTGCCCGATCGCGCGATCGTCACTGATCGTACCGATATCGCACCGTGGGAAACCGACTGGCGGCAGCGGTGGCACGGCACGGCGCCGATCCTGTTTGCGCCTGACAGCGTGGCGCAGGTGCAGGCGATCGTCGCCGCGGCGGGCCGTGAGCGGGCGCCGTTGGTGCCGCAGGGCGGCAACACCTCGATGGTGGGCGGCGCCACCCCGCCCGCAGATGGCACCGCGGCGATCCTGTCGCTGCGGCGCCTCAACCGGATTCGCTCGATCGACGCCGATGCAGGGCTGGCGATCGTCGAGGCTGGCGTGATCCTCGCTGATCTCCATGCCGCGGCAGCAGCGGTGGGTCGTCGCTTCCCGCTGACCCTCGGCAGCCGCGGCTCCGCGACGATCGGCGGCCTGGTCTCCACCAACGCCGGGGGTACCCAGGTGCTGCGCTGGGGCACGATGCGCGGGCTTGTGGCCGGGGTGGAGGCGGTGCTGGCGGATGGCAGTCTTTATGACGGTCTCGCTGCGTTGAAAAAGGACAATCGTGGCTATGATCCGAACCAGCTGCTGATCGGCGCCGAGGGCACGCTCGGCATCGTCACCGCCGCAACGCTTCGCCTTGCCCCGGCAATTGCCAGCCGGGCGGTCGGCTGGATCGGCCTTGCCAGCCCCGACGACGCGCTGCGCCTTTTGCGGCGCTTCCAGGCGGCGGGCGATCTGGTCGAAAGCTTCGAGCTCTTGCCTGCCGAATCCCTTGCGGCAGTACTGGCGCATGTTCCCGGTGCCCGCGCGCCGCTTGCCGGCGAGCATCGCTGGCACGTGCTGGTGGAGGCGGTAATCAGCGATCCCGACGCCCCCTCGCCTGCGCAGTTCATCGAGCGTGTGCTCGTCCAGGCGATCGCCGAGAACATGGTCGAGGATGCGACCATCGCCGTGAACGAGGCGCAGGCGGAGGCATTCTGGCGCATCCGCGATTCCATCTCGGACGCCGAACGCGCCACCGGGCCAGCCGCGCAGCACGACATATCGGTGCCGGTGGAGGCCATGCCCCGCTTCCTGATCGAGGCGGCGGCGGCGTGCGAAGCGCGCTTCCCCGGCACCCGCGCCAGCGGTTTCGGCCACCTGGGCGACGGCAACGTCCATTTCCACGTCCGTGCGCCACGGGGCGCCGATCGCGCAACATGGCTGGCCGAGGAAGCACCCGTCGTCACCCGCTTCGTCGACGATCTCGTGGTCGCGGCGGGCGGCTCGATCTCCGCCGAACATGGTATCGGCCAGATGAAGCTTGCCGAACTGGAACGCCTGTCGCCGCCGCCGCGCATGGCGATGCTGCGCGCGATCAAGCAGGCGCTTGATCCGCATGGCATCTTCAACCCGGGCAAACTGGTGGCGCTTGCGCCCGGCGCGGTGGCCGAATAGGGGCCGAAATCGAGCTTTTTGGGTCGTACCCGCACCCGCATCTGGAGAGTAATCATGGCCAGCGCGCCGCAGCAGCTTCCGCTTTTCTACAACGGCCTCGAGCCGCTTTCGAGCGACCTGCATGCCGACTACAAGATCCGCCCGGCCGCGACCGCGCCGTTCCTGACGACGCAGCACGCCATCCCGGTGACGGTCGATGAATTCGCGCTGGTGCAGCGTTACATGCCGATCGTCTTTTCCGCCGGCGAGGATTCGATCCCGATCGCGCTGATGGGCCTGAACGAGGGCGTGAACGTGTTCGTCGATGCCGACGGCAAGCTGATCGACAACACCTTCTACGTCCCCGCCTACATCCGCCGCTATCCCTATCTCCTCGCCCGCCTGCGTCCCGACGCGGAGGAGCTGTCGCTCTGCTTCGACCCGACGTCGGACACGATCGGCCAGTTCGATGAGGGCGAGCCGCTGTTCGAGAACGGCCAGCCGAGCGACGTGACCAAGAACATCCTGGCCTTCAACGAGCAGTTCGAACAGGCCGGCGCCCGCACCGCCCAGTTCATGAACGAGCTGCGCGAATCCGAACTGCTGATGGACGGTGAAGTCTCGATCCAGCAGGAAGGGTTCGAGCAGCCGTTCGTGTATCGCGGCTTCCAGATGGTCAACGAAGAGAAGCTGCAGGGCCTGCGCGGCGACCAGCTGCGCAAGATGGTGCAGAGCGGGATGCTGCCGCTGCTGTATGCGCACCTGTTCTCGCTGTCGCTGATGCGCGAAGTGTTCGCGCGCCAGGTACAGATGGGCAAGATGCCGCAGCCGACGCTCTGACCGCGCTGGCGGCAAGCCTCCAATGAACCGGACGGGCGCGGGGACAATCCTGCGCCCGTTTGTCGTTGGGGCGCGGGCATCGCGCGACACCTTTTGCCGTATCAGCCAGGGTTCTTGAAACCGATTGCCGGTCTCTTATGTTATAAAGGTACGGTTTCCGTGTCCCCCCTTTCGCGGAACCGTATGGCACACCTTCTGGTGTGTCTCCTCCCTGAACCTTGGCCACCTCGGGCACCGCCCGGGGTGGTTTTTTTATTCGGCGGCGAGCCGCTCGGGCCCAGCGATCGCCTCATCGGCCAGCGCGTCGAGGATTTCGCGGACTAGCTGCACGATACGCCCGTGTCCCGGCCCCGCGCCGTCCATCCGGCTGTCGAGGTATAAGGAGCGATCGATCTCCAGCTGGATGGCGTGAATGCCCTGCTCTGGCGCGCCGTGCCGCTCCAGGATATATCCGCCGGCGTAAGGGACGTTGAGCGCCTGCGGCAGGTGCCCCGCTGCCACCGCCGCCTCCACCCGGTTCACGAAACGGCTGTCCGCCGATCGGCCGAAGCGGTCCCCGATCACGATCCGCGTCCGGCTGCCACGGATCGGCGGCATGGAATGAAGGTCCAGCAGCACCGCCACGCCAAAACGCGCACGCGCGGCCGCCAACGCCGCCGCCAGCGCCGCGTGATAGGGACGATGCGCCGCGTTGATCCGCGCGATCACGTCGTCGGCGCTCAGCCGCTTGCGCCACAATTCCCCCGCCGCGGTGGTGCGCCGCGGCACCAGCCCCAGCCCGCTGCGTACCTTGGCGCTCAGGTGGCCGGTACGTGCGCCATCGTCGAGCATCGGGTCGCGATCATCCTCCGCCCGGTTCAGGTCGATCCACGCGCGCGCCGCCTGCTGGATCAGCGTCGTCTCGCCGCCACGCGCGGCCATCGCCACCGAATCGATCAGCCGGTCTTCCAGCATCGTCAGCGCCGCGAATGGCACCCGCAGCGAATCGCGCACGCCCTCGGGATAGCAGCGCCCCGCGTGCGGCACCGACAGCACGACCGGGCTGGCGGGCGGCACGTCACCGTATGAGATGAAGCACGCGTCCATCGCTCGCCAACCTATGGGCAGGCGGCACGTCTCGCAATGCGGGCGCACAGCGATCAACGCGCGTCTGGAAAATATTAAGCGATCTTCCCATAAGCTGCCGGTTGAGCACAGGAACCCACGAATGATCCGAATTTTGCTGGCCGAGGACGACCAGGTCATGCGCGAATATCTGGCGCGTGCGCTGGAAAAGTCCGGATATGCGGTCACCGCGGTGGACCGCGGCACGGCCGCGCTGCCGCTCATCGAGGAGGAGGAATTCGACCTTCTCCTCACCGATATCGTCATGCCTGAAATGGATGGCATCGAACTGGCGCAGAAAGCCGGGGAGATCCGCCCCAAGCTGCGCGTCATGTTCATCACCGGCTTCGCCGCCGTCACGCTGAAGGCTGGCCAAGCAATGCCGCAGGCCCGTGTCCTCTCCAAGCCGTTCCACCTGCGCGATCTCGTGATGGAGGTCGATCGCATGTTCGAAGTGGGAGAATTTCAGGGTTTGAGCTGAACAGGGGTTGCGCACTCCCGGCAGCCCGGCTAATGGCGCCGCTCCCCGTGGGCGTGTAGCTCAGTGGTAGAGCACTGTGTTGACATCGCAGGGGTCGCAAGTTCAATCCTTGCCACGCCCACCATAAAAAGCCCTGCCAGGCGATCCGCTTGGCAGGGCTTTTTTGATTTTCCCATCTTTACCTCATTCAACAGGCTCGCCGGGTCGCGCATCAGCGCGCCTCAACAGCATCCGACGGCACCGAGCCGGTGGGACCGCCTGGGCTTCATCATCAGATTGTTCGATTTGTGTAAGCGGGCAGTCTCGTTTCGTGGCGGAATCGACTGCTCTTAGTGGGACGTGACCCGGCAGAGACCGGAACCCACCTCGCCGCGCGGCGCCGCGGCACAACAAAGAGATATGTGATGAACGCCAGCTTGAAGGCGCGCGCGCTCCGCGCGGCCGCGTTGCTCCTCGGAGGGGTCGCGCTCCCTCTTCCCGCCATTGCACAGTCGGTGAGCGATGCCGATGCGTCGGCCGCCGCGCGGATGCAGACCGGCCCGGCACCGGTGGCCCCGGGCGCTGCACCGCCGCGCGTCGACCTCTCGCGCGGCCCCGCCATGCAGTTCACGCGCGACAATGGCGCGCCGATCGGCGAGAATCGTCATTCCAAGGCCGCCGGCGATTTCGGCCCGGTCCTGCTGGAAGACGCGCACCTCATCGAAAAGCTTGCCCGTTTCGATCGTGAGCGCGTGCCCGAGCGCGTCGTTCATGCCCGCGGCACTGGTGCCCATGGCGTGTTCAAGGCGACCGCGGACATTTCCGACCTGACCAAGGCATCGCTCTTCGCGCAGGGCAAGGAAACGCCGGTGTTCGTCCGCTTCTCCACCGTGATCCACGGCAAGGACAGTCCTGAATTCGCCCGCGACCCGCATGGCTTCGCGACGAAATTCTACACCGATCAGGGCAATTGGGACCTGGTGGGCAACAACCTGCCCATCTTCTTCATCCGCGATGCGATCCAGTTCCCGGACATGATCCATTCGCTGAAGCCCGATCCCGTGCTCAACAAGCAGGATCCCAACCGCTTCTTCGACTTCTTCTCGGCCACGCCCGAGGCGACCAACATGATCACCCAGGTCTTCTCCAACCTGGGCACGCCCGCCTCGTACCGCACGATGGACGGCAATGGCGTGCACGCGTTCAAGCTGGTCAATGCGAAGGGCGAGACGGTTTTCGCCAAGTTCCGCTGGATCAGCCGCCAGGGCGTCCACAATTACAAGGCGGACGACGCGGTAAAGGCCGGCTTCAACTATCTGACCGATGATCTTTATGCGGAAATCGCCAAGGGCAATTTCCCGAGCTGGGATCTGATGATCCAGATCATGCCCGAAAGCGAGTTTGCGAAGCTCGACTATAATCCCTTCGACGACACCAAGGAGTGGCTGGGCGTGCCGTTCCGCAAGATCGGCGAGATGACGCTCAACAAGGTGCCGGACAATTTCTTCGAATGGACCGAACAGTCCGCGTTTGCCCCCTCCAACATGGTCCCGGGGATCGAGCCCTCGCTCGATCGCATGCTCCAGGGCCGCCTGTTCTCCTATGCCGATACGCAGCGCTATCGCGTTGGCGCGAGTGTCATGTCGCTGCCGGTCAATCGCCCGCGCGTGGCGGTCGTGAACAACAACCAGGATGGGCAGCTCAATGCGTCAGGTCGTGACAGCAGCGTCAATTATTTCCCGGCGGCCGCAGCGCCCAAGGAAACGGCCGACACGTTCCGCAACTCGACCTACACGGTGAATGCGGTGGTGGATTCGCGGCCGATCGCGAAGACCAACAACTTCAAGCAGGCCGGCATCTTCTACCGTTCGCTGCCGGCCGCGGAAAAGGTCGACCTGATCCGCAACCTTGCCGCCGATCTCGGGCAGGTGCGCTCGGACCGTACCCGCACGATCATGGTGAGCTATTTCTACCAGGCCGACCCGGACTACGGCACGCGCATGGCGAAGGCCGTCAACGTGCCGCTCGCCGAGGTGAAGCGCGCCGTCGCCGAATATCAGGCGGCCAACCCCGAACAGCCCACCAACTAACCCCTCCGGGCCGCCTGCCACGGCGGGCGGCCCCCTTTCTTTCGGAACACCAACATGATTTCGCTGATCGCCGCTGCGCTACTGGCGGGGACTGCCCCGCAGGGCGCCGCCGCCTCACCGCCCGCTCTCCCCGCTGCGATTCCCTCCCCGGAACGCCGACAGGAATTGCTGTTCGAGGCCGCACGGCTCGGCCGCACCGATCTGATCGCCCCGCTGATCACCGCCGGTGCAGACGTCAATGCCCGCGATCGCCGCGGGTTCACGCCCGTGATCCTCGCCGCTTACGCCGGGCATCGCGACACGCTCGACGCCCTGCTCGCCGCCGGCGCCGACGCCTGCCTGGCTGACGCGGGCCAGGGGAATACCGCGCTGATGGGCGTCGCCTTCAAGGGTGAGGATGCGATCGCCGAGCGCCTGCTCGCTGCCGGCTGCGACGTGAATGCGCGCAACAAGGCCGGACAGACCGCGCTGATGATGGCCGCGCTGTTCAATCGCACCCGCCAGATCGAGCTGCTCCTCGCCGCTGGCGCCGATCCCGCGCTGGCCGACGCCTCAGGCCGAATCGCCGCCGAGGTCGCCCGCGCGCAGGGCAATGATATGGTTACCAAGCGGCTCGCCAGTCCGGCGGCGCGCGAAGCAGCCCCCAAAAGGCCCTGAGCGGCCACGCGGTTCGCCTGCGCGCTTCAGGGCGCCTGAACCAGCCCCTGCCGCACGCCGGCGGCCAATTGCGCGCGCAGATTGGCCAGTGCCTGATCCGACACGCGCTCGCGCTCCCGCGCCGGCTTCCCGCGACGAAGCCGCTTGCGGTCCTTCTCCGGCGGGTCGACGATCCGCACGCGCACCGGGATGATACCGGCCCGTTTCGCGCCCAGTTGCTCGGCCGCCCCACGCGACAGGTCGATCACCCGCCCCCGGGCGAAGGGGCCACGGTCATTGACCCGCACGACGATCGTGCGCCCCGTCTCCAGCGACGTCACCTCGACATAGCTTGGCAGTGGCAGCGTCGGGTGCGCCGCCGTCACCCATTTGGGGCGAAACCGCTCGCCCAGCGCGACCCGGTTTCCGCTTTCCGAGCCGTACCAGCTGGCATAGCCCAGAACGTCCAGGTTCGGGTCGGCCGCCGGCGTATAGGTCACGCCACGCACCGTATAAGGCTTGCCGATCTTGACGGGCGTGTCGCTGACGGGACGGAATTTCTGCGATGCGCAGGCGGACAGGGCAAGCGCCAGAACGGCGACCAGCGGCAGGCGCATCACGCTTCTATCTAATCCACCCATTGCGATCGGCTTAGACGACGCGGCCCAGCCTCTGCAATGCAGCGGTGACGTGTGTTTGGGGAAGATCGCGCCGCAAATGAGCGGCGACTGGCTGCCATCCTGCGGCAGAGCGCACGCACATGGCGTCTCGGCAGCAGCAGCGACGACGCTCATCAGAGCGCCGCCGGCCGTGGCGCGATCCGCTGGACCGCGCCGGAACGGGATCAGAGCTTCTCGGTCAGCTCCGGGACGACCTTGAACAGGTCGCCGACGAGGCCGATGTCCGCGACCTGGAAGATCGGGGCATCCTCGTCCTTGTTGATGGCGATGATGGTCTTGGAATCCTTCATGCCGGCAAGGTGCTGGATCGCGCCCGAGATGCCGACCGCGATATAGACTTCCGGGGCGACGATCTTGCCGGTCTGGCCGACCTGATAGTCGTTCGGCACGAAGCCAGCGTCCACCGCCGCGCGGCTGGCGCCGACACCGGCACCCAGCTTGTCGGCCAGCGGCTCGATCAGCTTGGCAAAGTTCTCGCCGTTCTGCAGCGCGCGGCCGCCGGAGACGATGATCTTCGCGCTGGCCAGCTCCGGACGTGCGCTCTTGGCGATTTCCGAGCTCTCGTAGGTCGACAGGCCCTGGTCGCCGGTCGAGGCGACTGCTTCGACGGCGGCCGAACCACCCTCTGCCGCTGCCTTCTCGAACGCCGTGGTACGGACGGTGAGCACCTTCTTCGCGTCCGACGTCTGCACCGTCGCGATCGCGTTGCCGGCGTAGATCGGACGCGTGAACGTGTCCTCGCTCTCGACCGACAGCACTTCGGAGATCTGCATCACGTCCAGCAACGCAGCGACGCGCGGCGCGATGTTCTTGGCCGACGTGGTGGCCGGCGCGACGAACGCGTCGTGATGGCCCATCAGCTCGACGACCAGCGGCGCGACGTTCTCGGCCAGCGCATGCGCATAGGCGTCGTCGTCAGCGACGTGGACCTTGCCCACGCCGGCGATCTTGGCGGCTTCCTGCGCCACGCCATCGACGCCCTTGCCGGCGACCAGCAGGTGAACTTCACCCAGCTTCGACGCGGCGGTCACCGCGGCGAGCGTGGCATCCTTGACGGTCGAACCGTCATGCTCGACCCAAACCAGAGTCTTCATCTTGAACCTCTTTCCTCTCCCCGTCGGGGCCGCGTCCACGCGGCGCCCGGAACGGGATCAGTGACCGGCGGTGCGCTTACTTCGCGACGCCCATCGCCTTGAGCTTCATCACCAGCTCGTCGACATCGGCAACCTTGATGCCCGCCTGGCGCTTACCCGGCTCGACGACCTTCAGCGTCTTGACGCGCGGCGCGGTGTCGACGCCGTAGTCGGCGGCGGTCTTGGTCGCGAGCGGCTTCGACTTCGCCTTCATGATGTTCGGCAGCGAGGCGTAGCGCGGCTCGTTCAGGCGAAGATCGGTGGTGACGATCGCCGGCAGCTTGAACGAATCGGTCTCGAGACCGCCGTCCACTTCGCGCGTGACCTTGACGGTCTCGCCCTCGACTTCGACCTTGGACGCGAACGTGCCCTGGCCCCAGCCGAGCAGGCCGGCAAGCATCTGGCCGGTCTGGTTGTTGTCGTCGTCGATCGCCTGCTTGCCCAGGATGATGAGCTGCGGCTGTTCCTCGGCGGCAACCGCCTTCAGGATCTTCGCGACGGCGAGCGGCTCAACCTTGTCGTCCGAGGTGACGAGAATCGCGCGATCCGCACCCATGGCAAGCGCGGTACGCAGCGTTTCCTGCGCCTTCGCCTCACCGATCGACACGACCACGATCTCGGTCGCCACGCCCTTTTCCTTCAGGCGGATGGCTTCCTCGACCGCGATCTCGTCGAACGGGTTCATGCTCATCTTGACGTTGGCCAGATCGACCCCCGTCCCGTCCGCCTTCACGCGGGGCTTCACATTATAGTCAAGCACGCGCTTGACCGGCACCAGAACCTTCATTCCACTCTCCCAAGCGTCACCCCAGCAAGCGCTGGAGTCTCCCGGTTGTGTCGCGCTCCATGTCGGGGAGATGCCGGCCGGAGCCGGCATGACGATGGAGAACGATCAGTCGAAACTTACGCCGCCTTCTTCACCTCGGCGACGATCTTCTGCGCGGCATCGCCCAGGTCGTTCGCAGGAACGATGGCGAGGCCAGAGTTGGCGAGGATTTCCTTGCCCTTCTCGACATTGGTGCCCTCGAGGCGAACGACAAGCGGCACCGACAGATTAACTTCCTTCGCCGCGGCGACGATGCCGTCGGCGATGATGTCGCACTTCATGATCCCGCCGAAGATGTTGACGAGGATGCCCTTCACGTTCGGATCGGCGAGGATGATCTTGAACGCCGCGGTCACCTTCTCCTTCGATGCGCCGCCGCCGACGTCGAGGAAGTTCGCCGGGAACATGCCGTTCAGCTTGATGATGTCCATCGTCGCCATGGCAAGGCCCGCGCCGTTCACCATGCAGCCGATGTCGCCGTCGAGCTTGATGTAGGCGAGGTCGTACTTCGACGCTTCCAGCTCGGCCGGGTCTTCCTCGGTCTCGTCGCGCAGCTCGGCCAGGTCCTTGTGGCGGAACATGGCGTTGCCGTCGAAGCCGACCTTCGCGTCGAGCACCATCAGCTTGTTGTCGTCGGTGACGGCAAGCGGGTTGATCTCGATCTGCGCGGCATCGGTGCCGAGGAAGGCGTCATATACCTTGCTCGCGAGGCTCTGCGCCTGCTTGGCGAGATCGCCGGTAAGGCCCAGCGCATGCGCGACGGCGCGGCCGTGGTGCGGCTGGAAACCCGTTGCCGGATCGACGGCGAAGGTGTGGATCTTCTCCGGCGTGTCGTGCGCAACGGTCTCGATGTCCATGCCACCTTCGGTCGATACGACGAAGGCGACGCGGCCGGTGGCGCGATCGACCAGCACGGCGAGGTAGAATTCCTTGGCGATGTCGACGCCGTCGGTGACGTACAGGCGGTTGACCTGCTTGCCGGCATCACCCGTCTGGATCGTCACCAGCGTGTTGCCGAGCATCTCGGTCGCGGCGTGGCGAACCTCGTCCTCGGTCTTGGCGAGGCGGACACCACCCTTGGCCTCAGCCGGCAGTTCCTTGAACTTGCCCTTGCCGCGGCCGCCGGCGTGGATCTGCGCCTTCACGACATAAAGCGGCCCGGGCAGCTTCTTGGAGGCTTCCACTGCTTCCTCGACGGTCATCGCCGCATAGCCCGCGGGAACGGGCACGCCGAACTTCGCCAGCAGTTCCTTGGCCTGATATTCGTGGATGTTCATGCCGGAGCTCGCCTTACAAAACCGAAAACAGGCAGCCTTAAGCACAGCGGCGGTCGGGAATCCAGCCTTGATAGGTCGTGTGTGCCGATCAACCGACGAGAGCACAGCCTCACTGATGCTAAACGTTCGCAATAGCGGAATTGCGATCAGGCAAGGGTGCTGTGGCGATGATCAGCATCGATCCGGCGAGGCGCGCGGCAACCCGCCGACGAAGAACACTGGAACAGGTTTTCCGTTTGTTCTAACGCTGGCGGCGTGATCGCTCTTCCCTATCCGGCGCTGCACGCGAGCCATACGGGCATCTGGATCGCGAGCGACGACGGCGTGCGCGGCGTGTCGCGCGGCGAGGCGATCCGTGCCGCCGCCGATACGCCGATGATCGTGATGAACGCGCCGCTGGTCGGGCAGCGGCTGGGCTATGCCGATCTGTCGGGTCTCGACATCCTAGAGCTGTTCGCCTTTCTGCGGCCGGCACGCTTCATGGTGCCGACGCCTAAGGGACTGGCGACCGTCACCGGCCTCGACGTCCCGGCGAGCGACAGCGACATCGCGCCCTTCCTGCGCACTGCCGCCCTGCGGCTGCTGGAAATAACCGATGGCGACTGGCCCGAGCGGGAAGGCGCCTGGGCGGCGGCGCAGACACTGGCGCGGCTGCGCTGGTCCTGGGGACCGCTGCTCGCCAGCCGCTTGCGCAAGCCGGCGCGGGACGAACCCTGGCTCTTCTCGCGGCTGCCGGAATGGGAGGAAAGCGCACCGCGCCCTGCGCCCCGTGCGATCAGCCTGGACGCCGATGCGACTCAGCGCACGCTGACGACGCTGGTCGGCGCCGCCGCCGAACCGCGCCAGGGCCAGCGTGATTTCGCCGCCGCGGCGGCGCACGCCTTCTCACCGCGCGTGGGGCGCGACAGCCCCAATCTGGTGCTGGCGGAGGCCGGCACCGGGATCGGCAAGACCCTGGGCTATCTGGCGCCGGCCAGCCTCTGGTCACGCACTGCCGGCGGCGCTGTGTGGGTGTCCACCTATACCAAGGCGCTGCAACGGCAGCTCGGCCACGAAACGCAGCGCGTCTATCCCGATGAGGCGGAGCGTCGCGCGCGGGTCGTCACGCGCAAGGGGCGGGAGAATTATCTCTGCCTGCTCAATCTGGAGGATGCGCTGCAGGGCGGCTTCGCCGGGCGCGCGGCGGTGCTGGCGCAACTGGTCGCGCGCTGGGCCGCCTATACCGCCGATGGCGACATGATGGGCGGCGACCTTCCCGGCTGGCTGACCACCCTGTTCCGGCGCAACGGCTCGGTCGCACTCACCGACCGGCGTGGTGAGTGCATCTACGCCGGCTGTCCGCATTATCGGAAATGCTTCATCGAGCGCGCCGCCCGCGCCTCCGCCGATGCCGACATCGTGATCGCCAACCATGCGCTGGTGATGGTCAATGCGGCGCGCGGGCGCGAAACGGCCACACGCCCCAGCCGCTATGTGTTCGATGAGGGGCATCACCTGTTCGATGCCGCGGATTCGATGTTCGCCACCGCGCTCACCGGCCAAGAGACGATCGAGCTGCGCCGCTGGATCATCGGCCCCGAGGCCGGCAGCCGCGGACGCCGACGGGGCCTGGCCGCGCGCCTCTCCGATGTCGCCAGCTACGATGAGGCAGGCGCACAGGCGATGGCCGACGCGGTGAAGGCCGCGCATGGCCTTGCCGCCGACGGCTGGCTGCAACGCATCATTGAGGGCGCGCCGTTCGGCCCGATCGAGGCGCTGCTGGCCAGCGTACGGGCGCTCACCTTCGCCCGCGCAGAGGGCCCCGATGACGCGGGCTATGGGCTCGAAACCGAACTGGCCGAACCCTCGCCCGAGCTGATCGAGGCCGCCGCCCATGCCGCGGAGGCACTCGATGCGCTCTACCGCCCCCTCGTCGTGCTCGGAAAGCGGCTGGAGGCGGTGCTGAACGATGCGCCCGACTGGCTCGACGGCCAGGCCCGCGCCCGGGTGGAGGGCGCCATCGCCTCGCTCGGCTGGCGCGCGGAAAGTGTTTCGGCGTGGCTCGCCCTCATCGCCCGCGTCGGCGCGCCGGCCAGCCCCGACTTCGTCGACTGGCTCGCCGTCGACCGGGTCGAGGGGCGCGAATATGACATCGGGCTTCACCGCCGCTGGCTCGACCCCACCCGCCCCTTTGCCGAGATCGTGCTGAAGCCGGCGCATGGCGCGCTGGTCACCTCCGCCACGCTGACCGCCGGCGGCACGTGGGAAACGGCGGAGGCCCGCGTCGGCGCGCCGCATCTCACCGGCGCGGCGGCACGGTTCGAGGCGGCGAGCCCGTTCGATTATGCCGGCAACGCCGAAGTCATCATCGTCACCGATGTGAAGCGCGGCGACGTACCGGCGCTCAGCAACGCTTACGCCCGGCTGATCGAGGCGGCGGGCGGCGGGACGCTGGGGCTGTTCACCGCGATCCGCCGGCTGCGCGGCGTGCATGCGCGGATTGCCGACCGGCTCGCCCGCGCTGGCCATCCGCTCCTCGCGCAACATGTCGATCCGATCGACACCGGCACGCTCGTCGACATCTTCCGCGATGATCCGCACGCCTCGCTGCTGGGCACCGACGCGCTGCGCGACGGCGTCGACGTGCCCGGCCATTCGCTGCGCATGGTGGTGATGGAGGGCGTTCCCTGGCCCAAGCCCACCGTGCTCCACGCCGCGCGCCGGCTGGCGGGCGGCGGCAGCGCCTATGACGACCGCATCGTGCGCGCTCGTCTGGCGCAGGCGTTCGGCCGGCTGATCCGTTCCCGCGATGATCGGGGCGTCTTCGTGCTGCTGTCGGCGGCGACGCCGTCGCGGCTGCTCGACTCCTTCCCCCCCGGTGTCCCGATTTCGCGCGTCCCGCTCGACGAGGCGGTGGCGCGAGTCGCATCGCGGCTTTCCTCGCGCGCCGGCTTGGGGCATGAGGCGGCTCCCGCGGCCTAACGGAGACGAGCCTTGAAGACGCTGACGCTGTTGCGCCACGCCAAATCGGGCTGGGACGATCCGGTGACGCGTGATTTCGATCGCCCGCTCAACGACAAGGGGCGCAAGGCCGCGCGCGTCATGGGGCGCCAGCTGCGCACACTAGGCGAAGAGTTCGACCGCATCCTCGCCTCGCCCGCGCGCCGCGTCGTGGAAACCATCGCCGAAGTCGCAGTGGGCTATGAGGCGCCGATCGAACCGGTGTGGGACAAACGGCTCTACCTCGCCTCGGCGGCCACCCTGCTCGAGATTGCGCGCGAGGCGCCAGACGATTGCAACCGCCTGCTGATGATCGGGCACAATCCGGGGCTGGAGGATTTCGCGCTGCTCCTCGCCGGCGACGGCACGCCCGAGCTGATGTCGGCGCTGGACGAGAAATACCCGACGGCGACGCTGGCGCAGATCACCTTCGACGTTGATCGCTGGGCCGATGTCGTACGCGGCGGCGGTACGCTCACGCGTTTCATCCGCCCGCGTGACCTCGACCCGACGCTCGGCCCCGACGACCATTAAGCCTGGGCTGACGCCGCGCCGTCAGCACCCGGGCCTAACGGCCCTGCGCGCGCCACTTCTGGATCGTGCGCTCGATGATCTCGCTCTCATGGCCGACATCGCGCCACAGGCGGGAGAAGACCGGATCGGCCGACGCCGGCCGTTTCCCTTCCTCCAGCCGGTCGAACCGCACCCGGATCGGGATCGCCACGCCCTCCCCGCTGATGATGCATTCCTGATTGCGCAGCGCGGGGATCGAATCGAGGAAACCGCGCGCGCCTTCGGGCATCGCCGCGCGCACGAACGACTGATCCCGATCGTTGTTTAGGCGCATGGCCACGATCGTGCCGCACTGCGACAGCACCCCCTCCGCCAGGTCCGACGGCCGCTGCGTGATCAGCCCCAGCGACACGCCGTATTTGCGCCCTTCCTTGGCGATCCGGCTCAGGATCCGGCCGACGGAGGACCCGTCCTCATCGCGCGGGATATAGCGGTGCGCCTCCTCGCAGATCAGCAGGATCGGGCGCTGCGGCTCGTTGCGTGACCAGATCGCAAAGTCGAACACCATCCGGCTCAGCACCGCGACGACCACCGACGTGATCTCGCTTGGCACGCCCGAGACGTCGATGATCGAGATCGGCTTGCCATCACCCGGCAGGCGGAACACCCGCTGGATGAAGCTGCTCATCGTGTCCGCGACCAGCATGCCGGAGAACATGAAGCCATAGCGCGGATCGGCCTTGATCTCGTCAATCTTGCTCTTCAGCCGAAGATAGGGTGCCGTGTTGGACGCCTTGTCCATCTTCCCCATCTCATGCTGGATGAGGGTGGTGAGGTCGCTCAGCAGATAGGGCACCGGCGCATCGACGGTCAGCTTGGGGATTTCGGCCCCGACCCGGCTCTTGGCGCGCGCGGCGAGCAGGCATTTGGCAAGGATGTCGGCATCCACCTGCCGCTCGGCGCCCTCGGTGGTCAGGAACACCTCGCAATGTTCCTCGAAGTTCATCAGCCAGTACGGCATCTGAAGGTTCGACACATCGTAGATCGCGCCATTGTGGCGGAACGCGGCGGCATATTCGCCGTGCGGGTCGACCATCACGATATGGCCCTGCGGCGCCATTTCGCAGATCCGGTGGAGGATCAGCGCGGCGGCCGTCGACTTGCCGGTGCCGGTCGAACCCAGCAGCGCGAAATGCTTGCCGAGCATGGCATCGACATACAGCGCGCCGCGCACGTCGCTGGTCGGATAGACGTTGCCGACCTCGATATGCGCGCGTCCTTCCGCGGCATAGACCTGGCGAAGATCGTCGGAGGAGATCGGGTAAACATCCGCGCCGGGTGTGGGATAGCGCGTCACGCCGCGGCGGAACTGGTACAATTTGCCAGTCAGCTTCTCCTCATCTCCCTCGCCGAGGAAGTCGACGGCGGCAACGATGCGGCCGGTCTCGTAATCGTCGAGCCGCAGGGTGCGAACATTGGCGATCAGCCAATTGTGCCCCACCCGCACCTTGATCTGCCCGCCGACCTGCCCGCCACTGGCAACCACCGGATCGGCATGGGCGCCAAGCGCCGCCAGCGCCGCCGGATCGAACACCACCTGGCTCGATGCGCCGCCGATCTCGGTGACGAAGCCGATCGGGTCCAGGCCGGCCGGCGCGCACGCCCCCGCCGCGGCAATCGCCGCGTCGAACACGTGACGTGCAGGTAGTTCACTCATGCGGCATTTCCACGCCTTTTCCCATCCGGGCGGGTCTACGGAACAAGGGTAAACAGAGCGTGAGCGATATATTGCGGCGCGGCGCCAGCCACTTACACCCGCTGAGCGATCCGCCCCGCGCCCCAGCCTAGCAGAACCGACAGCGCCACCGCCGCCAGCCCATAGACAAAGGCATGGCGATCCGCGGCGCGCGCAACGAACCGCTCGAACCCGGTCTTCTCCACTGTGATGTCGCGCACCGCCGCGGCCAGCACCTTGCCGTCGCGGATCAAAAAGGTCTCAGCGGTGAATTGTCCCACCGGCACGCGCGCCGGAATCCTGACGCGCGTGCGGTACAACACGCCCTCGGTGATCTCCACCGCGCCGGGCGCCTCGTAATACAGGCCCGCGCGGCGACGCAGGTCGACCAGCCCGCGCGCGAACCGGTCCTGCACCGGCGGCGGCGCGGAGGATGCCGGCGATAATTGCAGGCTGTCGAGCCCCAGTTCGTAGATCGCGCGCGTGCGATCATCGACGATCTGGCTGACGGGGCGGGACGAGGCGACCGCGTAGAAGCTCGGCGCCGAGCGATACCGCAGCGCCTCCGCATTGACCCACACGCCGGCAAGCTTCTCCTTCTCGCGCACGGTGATCGATTGCACCGGGCCCTTCACCACCACCACCAGGTCGGTGGGATGCTTGTCGTCGGGCAGCCGGCCGCCCGGATAGAGGATGGCACCGAACAGCAGCAATTCTGCGCCGGTGAAGCTGTAGGCGATACGGATCTCTCGCTGCGACACGTCGGGTACCAGCACCGGCTTGGCCTGCGCCATCAGCAGCGGCGCGGCCAGGATCAGCGCGGCGCGCTTCACAGCAGCTCGACCGAATAGATCTCGTCCGGCCGCCAGCCGAGACCGATCGCGATTCGGCCCGCCACCAGCAACACCATCAGCGCCAGCGCAAGGCGCAAATATTCGGGCCGCGCACGGGCCGCGAAATGTGCACCGACCTGCGCGCCGACCACCGATCCGACCAGCAGCAGGCCAGCGAGCACGATGTCAACCGCCTTGGTCGTCATGGCATGGACCATGGTAGCGGCGGCGGTGACGAACAGGATCTGGAACAGCGACGTGCCCACTACGACCTGAGTCGCCATGCCGAGGAGGTAGATCATTGCCGGCACCAGCACGAAACCGCCGCCGACGCCCAGCAGGATGGTGAGGATGCCGGTCCCGAACCCCAGCAACAGGGGGGCGAGCGGCGAAATATACAGGCCCGAACGGTAGAAACGCATGCGGAACGGCAGCGACGCGACCAGCGGATGGTGCCGCCGCCGGCGCGCCGGTGCCGCGCGCCGGCCCCGGCTGACGGCGATCGCCTCCAGCGATTCCTTCAGCATCAGCCCGCCGATGGAAACGAGCAGCAGGACATAGGTGATGGCGATGGCGGTATCGATCTGCCCGCTCGCTTGCAGCAGGCGGAACAGCCAGGCGCCGAACAGCGATCCCAATATGCCCCCGACGACCATCACGCCGCCCATCTGCACGTCCACGCCGCCGCGCCGGAAATAGGCCGACACGCCCGACACGCTCGCCCCCGTCACCTGGCTCGCGGCAGAGGCGGCGGCAACGGTCGGCGGGATGCCGTAGACGATCAGCAACGGCGTGGTGAGGAAACCGCCGCCAACCCCGAACATGCCCGATAGCAGACCCACACCCGCGCCCAGCGCGATGATCACGAGCGCGTTGACCGACAGGTTCGCGATCGGGAGGTACAGATCCATGCCACCGTCGATATGCCGATCGGCCGCGGCGGGGAAGCGCCAGCGGTCAGAAATCGGTGCCGATGGTCAGTGCCGGACCGGAATGCGGCGTTGCGCGGCCCGCCAGCCGCTGCCGCCATTCGAGCGACAACCGCAACGATCGGCCCGCGACGGGCAAAGCGGTCGACAGCCACGGCCCGGCGTCGACGCGAGACGCCCCGCGCTGCGCCGCACCCCATGCACCCAGCCCCAGGTCGATCCGCGCCGGGCCCAGCCGCGCCAGCGGGTAGCTGATCCGCATCGCCCCATCGACATAGCCCTCGATCCCGTCGCGCGCGATCCCGCCGCCCTGCGCATAGCCGTCCAGCATCAGCCACGAAGTCAGCGGCAACGGGCCAAAGCCGCCGACCAGCCCCAGCGCCGGGCCGCCCCGTGCGCGATCGATCCCGATGCGCTGCTCGGCGACGACATGCACCGGCAGCGACGTCGGCCGCCAGTCGAGCCCAATCGCGGCCTCGCTCTGCCGGCTTTCCAGCGCCCCCGAAAACCGCCCGGCAATCGACAGTCGCCGCGCGGCATCGATGGCATAGGTCAGCCGCGCCCCCGCCTGACTTCCGCCAAGCTGCGGGACGAACGGCGCCGCATCGCCCGGCCGCAAGATCGCCCAGGCGCTGCCGCCAAATCGCGACGGGCCCTGCGCCGCCGGCAACGGCGCGCCGGCCGCGACGCTGGCTTGGCTCGCGGGCGGCGGGACGGCATGGGTGGAGTGACCTCCCGGACTAGGCGGCACCAATCTTGGCCGCTCCCACTCTCCCGCCGCGGGCGACGATTGCCGCGGCAGATCGTATGAAAAAGCGAGCGTTTCGACCGCCCTGACCCGCATGTCGGCCGACGGCACGTAGCGCGGCCGGACCTCGTTCGCCGGCGTCAATCGCACCGGGGCGCCCGCACCCGGCATGTCGGGCAGCGCGCGCGACGTCGCCGCGACCGACATGGCCGGGGGCGACGCCACAATGACTCGCGCCGGTTCGGCCGGTGGCCGGGCCGCCACCTCCTGCGGTCGCGCAAACGGCGCCGCGATGATCGCCAGGATGCGCGGCGCCATCGCCGGCTCTGCCCTGGCCGCCACCGCCCGGGTTTCGGCCGCGAGTGCAACGTCACCAGGCCACAATTGCAATGCCCGCAGCCCGATCCACAGCCCCAGCAGGCCGACCAGAAAGCGCAGCGGGCGCCCGGTCCGGGCCGTCATGCCGGCAGCTCCTCAGGGAAGACATGCACGGTCTTGTCCCAACGCGGGGGCGACCCGCTCAGCATGCGCACATATTGGGCGGCGGCGCGAATCGCGGCGAGCATCGATATGACGTTGCCGACAATCGCCCGCGGCACCGCCCACAGCGCCTCGTGCCAGTCATAGGCCCGGCCGGTGGAGGCCACGCGCCAGCCGAGCCGCCAGATCAGCAACAGGAGATTGACGGTGAGCAGCAGGCGCATACCCTCGCTGATATCCAGCACCGGCAAGCCAAGGACGGTATGCGCCAGTGCCGCCGCGCCCCAGCCCACGATCGCCAGATAGGCGGCGGCCAGGACGATCACCGCCAGCGGGCCACGCCGGTCGCGCATCCGCATCCAGTGATCGGCAAGGTGCGGCACGCGCGCCCAGCCGATCCGATCCCAGCCGGCGAGCGCGATGCCGGTCATCCACCGACCCTTCTGGCGAACCGCCGCCTCCACCGTCGCCGGGAAGAAGGCGCGCACCGCGACCAGCCGTCCCGCCCAGTCCTCGACCCGCGCAAAGAACGGCCGGTAGCCAAGCGCCGTCGCGCGCAGCCCCAACTCATAATCCTCGGTCAGGCTGTCCTCATCGAACGGCGCCCCATAAGCGTCTTCCATCGCTGCCAGCACCGCGACCGAGATGGCGCAGCCCACGCCGGACAGCGGCAACCCCGCCCCCAATGCCGCGCGCAGCGCCATGTGGCGGCCATGCGATTCGGCAAACTCGTCGGCATAATGGCCCGACACCAGCCGGGCGCGGCGATCGACCAGCGGCAGCACCGGGATCTGCACCAGCTGGTATCGGCTGATCAGCGCGTCGAACACCATCAGCTCCAGCGGATGAACCACGTCCTCCGCATCGTGCAGCACCACCGCCAGCGTCATCTCGCCGTCGACCGCATCGTCATGCCGCAGCGCGCGCCACATTTCGTTGAGATTGTCCGCCTTGGTCGTCGGCCCTGCCCGCGTTGCGATGACCAGCCGCACGCGCGAATCCTGCGCCGCCAGTTCGGCGACGATGCCGCTGGTCACAGGATCGTTGGGGTAGCAGCCGACGTAGATGCGGAAACACGGATGGTCGAACCGGGCGAGCGCGGTGCGCAGCATCGGCCCGATCACCGCCCCCTCGTCCCATGCCGGGACGAACACCGCCAGTCGACGCGCATCTTCCGGATGCGGCAGATTGGCGAGCGAGCGACGCGTCGATCCGTAACGCAGCCGGTGGTACATCCACACCACGTCGACCAACAGATCATCCACGCCGCCGATCAGAAAACCGACAGCTGCAAACAATGTAAGCTCGCGCACTGTTGCGTCGAGCCACCAGAGTGCGATTTCTCCCATCGCAAGCCGACCCCCCGATACGGCCGGCCAAGACTGTGCGATTATTTGCGCATAAGCAACAAAAAGCCGTTCGACCCCTATTGGATCAAGTATTCGCCGGGTATTTCAAAAATCGCAGGCATCAACAGAACCAATCCGGGACATGCGCGTTCCCTCGCTTAGTCCCAACCCCCTTTCGGGACTAGTGCCGGATCCCAAGCCAGGCACCGGCCGCGCTTGCGGCGTAGCTTGCGGCGCGGCCGCTCCGGGTCACGAGAACGGGACGGGCCGGGCGATCAAACGCCCGGCCCGCTTCGCGTCACCAGTAAAAGTTCCGGATCACGTCCAGCACGGTACCACGCCGGTAATCGACCAGAAGGACGTCGTTGTAATGGCGTACCCAGCGCGTATTGGGGCGGGCCGGCGGCAGGCGATAACGCCATGGATCGTTGATCCAGTAACGCTGCGCATAATAGCTGGGCGCAATCCGCGCGCCCGGCCGCCACTGATTGTAGCGGAACGGCGCGCGCCACTGCCCACGGGCGTAGAGCGCACGATTCTGGTTGCGATAGCCGCGCCAGTCGTCGCGGGCCCAGCGGCGGTCGCGATCACGCAGGTCTTCACGATATTCGCGCCGTGCCTCGCGCAAGTCCTGCCGGGCCTCGCGCACGTCGCGCCGGTCGCCCCGGCGCTGCGCCTCATACAGGTCCCGGCGCTGTTCCCGGATATCCTGCCGGTCGCGGCGCAACTCCCCCGGCGACTGTGCAGCGGCCACAGCGGGGGCGATGGTCGCCGCCATCATCAGCGAAACGATCAACTTACGCATGATCAGACACCTCCATTCGTCTGGCCGGCATTCCCGCGGAATGCCCTGCCGTAATCGAAGGTATCGGCCCCCGCCGCTGAACCGCCGGAGAATGCGCCAGTCAGCAGATAGAAAGCTGCGCCGCGAAAAGGCCCCGGCGCCGGAAGGCCGGAAGCCGAAAGACTCAGCGGCCGCCCGGCCCCGCACCCGCGCCGGCGGCGCCGACCGTGCCGATGTTGCCGAACAGGTCGGCGAAGAAGCCGCGATCACGGCCCAGCGTCGGGGTGGTCTTCTTGGTCGGGCTGATCGACGCGACCTGCTCGACACCCGACTTGCGGATCGCGCTGACGTTGCCGTTCTGATCAAAGCTGATCTGGACGGTCACCTGCTCCTTGGGCTTGGGCGTATTGAACGCATAATTCCGGCTGTCGCGCGAAATGTAATACCAGTCGCCCTGGTTGAACTGGCTGGCGAAGCTCGGCTGGCCCAGCGTCGCCAGTACCGACTGCCGGTTGTCCACGCCGGGCTGCACCGAATTGAGCAGGTCCGCATCGACGACATAGCCCTGATGCGAGCGCAGGGGCGCACAGGCCGACGCGGTCACCGCGATGGCGGCAGCGATCAGGAGGGGAAAACGCATGGCTACTCCGCAAAAGGCCTTGGGGCATGCGACGCGCCGTTGCGCCGTCGGCCATTCCCCTCAATATGCCTCCACGACACTTGACACAAGCACGACAGGCACGACGATCTTGGCTCTTCTTCAACGGTTTCGACGGCGCAATCGCGATGCGGCGGCCCCGCTCTATGCGGCGGTGGTGGCAAAGGCGCGCGAACCGCATTGGTATCTCGATGGCGGCGCGCCCGATACGCTCGACGGGCGGTTCGACATGGTGGCCGCGGTTCTCGCCATGGTGATGCTGCGGATCGAGGCAGAACCGCCGGGCGACCTTGCCGCCGCCACGCTCTCGACCGACCTGACCGAGCGATTCGTCGACGACATGGACGCGCAGGTGCGGCAGATCGGCTTTGGCGATATCGTCGTCGGCAAGCATGTCGGGCGCATGATGGGGATGCTGGGTGGCCGGCTCGGCACCTACCGTGAGGGGATCGCCGCCGGCGACCTTACCGACGGGCTGATCCGCAACCTGTGGCGCGGCGAGGCACCCGGCGAATCGCAGGCGCGCTATGTCAGCGACCAGTTGCAGGCACTGCATGCCGCGCTCGCCACCATTCCCCTATCCGCGCTGCGCGAAGGCCGACTGGCATGACCCCCGAATTCTCCCATCCCGTCCGCATCGACATGATCGGCGAAGGCGCGCGGACCGAAACCATCGCCGCTGACGAGACGCAGCGCGCCGCGCTCGCGCGCCGGTTCAACCTGATCGGGATCAAGCGCCTGGAGGGCAGCTTCACCGTGCAGCGCGTCGCCGGCGGGATCGCCGTGTCTGGGAAGGTGCAGGCGGAGGCGACCCAGCGCTGCTCGATCACCGATGAGCCGCTGCCCGCGCGGATCGCCGAAACCGTCGACCTTCGCTTCGTCGAGGATTCGGCCGCCGGCGAGGAAGTGGAGCTCGACGACGACGGGATCGACGTCCTCCCGCTGGAGGGCGGCGCGATCGACCTTGGCGAGGTCGCGGCGGAAACGCTCGCCCTTGCGCTCGATCCCTTTCCGCGCGGCCCCAATGCCGAAGCGGCGCTGCGCGAGGCCGGAATCCTGGGCGAGGACGAAGCCGGTCCGTTCGGCGCGCTCGCCGGGCTCAAGGACAAGCTGGCGGGAAAGAAATAACGTTGCGAACAGGCGAGCGGTATCGACCGCCCGCCGTTGTCGCAGGTTTCAGCGTTTCGCCGCGCTGCGGATCGCGCTCAGCGTGGTCCCGGCGGTGATGAACTCGACGTCGGTTTTCAGGTGCAGCAACCTGACGCCGCCCTGCCCGACGGCACGTTCCAGCGCGCCGGCGAAGTCGGCCGTCCGCTCCACCGTCTCCGCCCAGGCGCCATAGGCCCGCGCCAGCGCTGCGAAGTCGGGATTGTGCAGTCGGGTCGCCGACAACCGGCCGGGAAACTCACGCTCCTGATGCATGCGGATCGTGCCATAAGCGCCATTGTCGACGATGATGACCAGCAACTCACAATCGTGCTGGACGGCGGTCGCCAGTTCCTGCCCGTTCATCAGGAAATCGCCATCTCCCGCCACGGCAACCACGGTGCGATCCGGGCGGCGGCGCGACGCCGCCACGGCGGCCGGAACGCCATAGCCCATGGCTCCGGCGGTCGGCGCCAGCTGAGTCCCCGGCCCGGCATAGGGCCAATAGCGGTGCCACCAGCCGGAAAAGTTGCCCGCGCCGTTGCAGATGATGGTGTCCGCCGGCAGCTGCTCGCGCATCGCCAGCACGCACTGCCCCAGGTCCAGCGTCACGCCCTCGCGCTCGCGCGGCGTCGACCAGGCGCGATAATCGTCGTGCGCCTCCAGATCGTGCGCGCGTGCCGGACCGTCGACCAGCGCCAGCGCCTCGGCGAACTCCGCCATGGTCGCGCAGATCGCGAGGTCCGTGCAATAAGTGCTGCCAAGCTCGGACGGATCGGGGTGAACATGCACCATCCGCTGGCCGGGATGTTCCGGGGAGATCAGCGTATAGCCGTCGGTCGTCGCTTCCCCCAGCCGCGCGCCGATCACCAGCAGCAGGTCGGCGTCCTTCACGCGTTCGACCAGCAGCGGGTTGGGGCCATAGCCCAGGTTGCCGGCATAGGCCGGGCAGTCGTTGGGCACCGCATCCTGTCGGCGGAAAGCGGCGACCAGCGGCACGCCGGTCCGGTCGGCCCAGGCGGCAATGTCCTGCCCCGCCGCCGCATCCCATCCTGCGCCGCCGATGATCGCCAAAGGTCGCTCCGCCGTGGCCAGCAGATCGGCAAGCTGCTCCATCGCATCGGGATCGGGCGCCTGCCCGATCCGCTCGACGCGCGGGCGATCCACCGCCACCACTTCGTCAAGCAGCATGTCCTCCGGCAGCGCGATCACCACCGCGCCCGGCCGCCCGTTCATCGCCACGCTATAGGCGCGCGCGACATATTCCGGGATGCGCCGCGCATCGTCGATCCGCGCCGCCCATTTGGCAATCGGGCTGAACATCGCGGCGAAATCGATCTCCTGAAACGCCTCGCGGTCGCGCATGCCGCGGTCGACGTCGCCGATGAACAGGATCATCGGCTGTGAATCCTGCATCGCGACATGGACGCCGATCGACGCGTTGGTGGCGCCCGGCCCGCGCGTGACGAACGCAATGCCCGGCCGATGGGTCAGCGCGCCGTCGGCGCAGGCCATGAACGTCACGCCGCCTTCCTGCCGGCACGTCACCACATCGATCTGCGGCACGTCGACCAGCGCGTCGAGCACGGCAAGGAAACTTTCGCCCGGCACCGTGAAGATGCGATCGCAGCCCTGCGCTGCCAGTTGATCCACCAGGATGCGGCCGCCGGTGCGGGTCGTCTCGGGTTCGCTCATGCGACGATCCCTACCCCGGCCTCTGCACCTCCGCCACTATATTGGTAGCAATGTGGCCATAACGGCGCTGCCTGACTTGCTGCCCGCCGAATGCCACCGAAGCGGCTTGCTAAGCCGATCGCCTTAGACAATTCTCCCGCGCAACAAGAAAAGAGCGGAGAGGATCATGGCGAACTTCGAACTGGTGACCGACGGGCTGCGTTTTCCCGAAGGGCCAGTCTTCATGCCGGACGGCAGCATCGCGCTGGTGGAGATCGAGCCGGGGCGAATCACCAGGGTGACGCCCGATGGATCGAAGGAGACGATCGCCGAGCCTGGCGGCGGTCCCAATGGCCTCGCGCTCGGCCCCGACGGCATGCTCTATTGCTGCAACAACGGCGGGTTCGACTGGCACGAAAACAACGGCATGCTCGCTCCCGGCGGCATTGCCTCCAATTATTCGGGCGGCCGGATCGAGCGGATCGACCCTGCAACCGGCACGGTCGAGGTGCTGTACAAGTCGGGCGATTTCGGCTGCGTCCTGCGCGGCCCCAACGACCTCGTGTTCGATAATCACGGCGGCTTCTGGTTCACCGATCACGGCAAGATGGATCACGCCAAGCGGATCCATGATGTCGTTGGCATCTTCTATGCGAAGGCCGACGGCAGCCATCTCGAGGAAGTCGTCTTCCCGTCCAACAATCCCAACGGTTGCGGCCTCTCACCCGACGGCCAATGGCTCTACGCCGCGGAAACCTACACCTGCCGGCTGATGAAATTCCGCGTCACCGCGCCGGGCAAGGTCGATACCGCGGCCGGCGTCGGCGGTGCCGGCATCCCGGTCTACCGCCCCGCGGGGTGGAAATTCTTCGATTCGCTCGCGGTGGAGGCGTCGGGCAACGTCTGCGTCGCGACGATCGGCGAAAGCGGGATCAGCGTCGTCTCGCCCGACGGCGACCTCGTTGAATTCGTCGCCACAGACGACATCTTCACCACCAACATCTGCTTCGGCGGTGATGACATGCGTGATGCCTATCTCACGCTGTCGGGCACCGGCCGGCTGGTGAAGACCCGCTGGAACCGCCCCGGCCTGAAGCTCGCCTATTGATCGCGAACGGGCGCCTTCCGCCACGGCGGACGGTGCCCGTCAGGTCGCCAGCGGCAGTCGCAGCCGCACCAGCAGCCCGCCCAGGTCCTCGCTCTCCTCCAGGCTGACGGTCCCTTCGTAGATCTCCGCCACGTCGCGCACGATGGCGAGGCCAAGCCCCGTACCCGGCTTGCCCGTGTCCAGCCTGACGCCGCGGTCGAAGATGCGGATGCGGTCCGCCTCCGGTATGCCCATGCCGTCATCCTCGACCAGGATCTCGACGAACCCGGCCTGCGCGCCCACCGTCACGAACACGCTGCCGCCGCCATATTTGGCGGCATTCTCGACCAGATTGCCCATGATCTCGTCCAGATCCTGGCGCTCGATATGCGCGACCAGGTCCTTCGGCCCATCCATGTCGATCCGCACATGCGGATAGAGCCGCCGCACCGCACGCTCGACCGATTCGACGCTCGGCCACACCTCCGCCCGGCTGTGCGCCGATCCGCGCCGCCCGACCGCACGCGCCCGCGCGAGATGGTGGTCGACCTGCCGCCGCATCGTCCGCGCCTCGCGCACCACCGTGTCGGCCAGATCGTCCGACTGCGCGGTCGCCGCGTTCATGATCACCGTCAGCGGCGTCTTCAGCGCATGGGCAAGGTTCCCGGCATGGCGCCGCGCTTCCTCCGCCTGCGTTTCGTTATGCGCCACCAGCGCATTCAGCTCCTCGACCAGCGGCGCCACCTCGACCGGCAGCGGCCCGGCGATGCGGTTGGTCCGCCCGCCCCGCATCCGCGCAATCTCCAGCCGCAGCTTGCGCAGCGGCAACAGCCCGTAAAAGGTCTGCAGCGCCGCCAGCACGATCAGCCCCAGCCCCAGCAGCAGGAAACTGCGCACCAGCGTCCGGCGCAGCGCCCCGATCTGCGCGTCGAGCCCGTCGCGATTGTGCGCCACCTGGAACCGCCAGCGCACGTCCGATCCCGGCAGCTTCACGTCACGCTCGACGACCCGCAGCTTTTCGGTGCCGAATTGGTCGCTGTCATAGATGTGCACCGCGCGGTCGTCGTGCGGTTGGCCATATTGCAGCTGGCGATCCCACAAGGATCGGGAGGGAAACGCCTCGCGCCCCTTTGCCGACACTTGCCAGTACACGCCGGAATAAGGCTCGAGGAAGCGCTGGTCGGCGGGCTCGCGATTGAACATCACCTCGCCCTCCGGCCCGATCTCGGCCGAGACGAGCAGTGAGCGCAGCACATATTCGAGCTGGTCGTCGAAATTCTGCGTCACCGCCGCAGTCAGCACCCGGTCCAGCGCGAAGCCGCCACCCGCCAGCAATACCGCGATCCACACCGCGGCAATGACGATCATCCGCCGGGTCAGCGACCCCGTGCTGGCGAAGCGCCCGTCCGCACTCGTTTCGTCGCGCGCCGGAACCATGCCGGTGCCCTGTTGTTCACTCGCGGAGAAAGGAGACGAAGTATGTCGCGTACCTTTCCGGTCCTCGCGATCGCGTCGCTCGGCGCGCTCATCACCAGCCTGGTCGCGGGCTTCCTGCTCGCGTCCTGGGTCTTCACCGGCATCGTTCCCGCTCATGCCGCGCCGCCGGTCATCGCCGCGCTGGATTCGCAGGCCGTGCCGGGGACCAACAGCTGGCACGAGGCGGGATATGAACGCATCGGACTATGGGAACAGCCGCAGGCCGCCGACCTTTACGCCGCCGGATCTTCCAGACTGTAACCCAGTCCCCGGATCGTGGTGATCACGTCCTGGCCCAGCTTCTTGCGGATGCGCGTCACGAACACTTCGATGGTGTTCGAATCCCGATCGAAATCCTGATCGTAGATATGCTCGATCAACTCGGTGCGGCTCACCACCTTGCCCTTGTGATGGAGCAGGTAGGACAAAAGCTTATATTCCTGCGCGGTCAGCTTCACCGGCTCGCCGGCGCGCGTCACCTTGCCGCTACGCGTGTCGAGCCGGACGTCGCCCGCGTTCAGCTCTGAGGAGGCATTGCCCGATGCGCGCCGGATCAGCGCGCGCAGGCGGGCGATCAGCTCTTCGGACTGGAACGGCTTGGCGACATAATCGTCCGCGCCTGCGTCCAGCCCGGCGACCTTGTCGGACCAGCTGTCGCGCGCGGTCAGCACCAGCACGGGCATCACCTTGCCCTCCTTGCGCCAGCGATCGAGCACGGTCAGCCCGTCGATCTCCGGCAGGCCAAGGTCCAGCACGACGGCATCGTAATTCTCGGTCGAGCCGAGGAAATGCCCTTCCTCGCCGTCCGTCGCCAGATCGATGGCATAGCCCGCTCCTTCCAGCGTGCTCTTGAGCTGCTGGCCGAGATTGGGTTCATCCTCAACGATCAGGACGCGCATGGACTACCTCTTGTCACCAAAGGTCGTGGTTAGCATTGCGGTGGCGCGCGTCAACGATCGCTCACCGACCCGTGCGGCCGATGACCTGACCCGAGCGACCATCGACATCCACCCAGATCACCGTGCCATCGCGCAGGAACTTCAGCGTGTAGACCGCGCTCGGCATCTCGAAATCGAAACCGATATATTGCGCGTCCTTCATCGTCGGGACGACGCGTCGCTCGATTTCCTTGATCGGCAGGATGCGCCCTTCGCGCAGCGCGCGCCACGCGGCCACGCCGTCGCGCTGCTGCTCGGCCGGCTGCGCCATCGTGGCGGCGGGCAAGAGTGACAGGGCAAGGGCGGCGAACATCCTCATGCCTCGTTGCATAGCGGGATCGGATTGAACACCTTGTGAATAGCCCCGCAATGGGACGCAGCGCATCCTTCCCCGGGTCACGGACGCCGGCCGCCGCTGCGGCAACCGGCGTCGCTGAGGTCACCGGCTCGCGATCAGAGCGGCACGAAGCGTACCGGCAGGCCGTCCTTGGGCTGTGGGATCGGGAAGATTTGCCAGTCGCTGCCCGACCCCGGTTCCAGCTCGATGCGATAGCGGCTCAGCAGCTGGGCCATCAGGATCCGGATCTGCATCGTCGCGAAATGCAGCCCGATGCACATGTGCGCCCCGCCGCCGAACGGCACCCAGGCAAAGCGATGCCGCCCCTTCGACCGTTCGGGAGAGAAGCGCTCGGGATCGAACGTCTCGGGATTGGGCCAATGCTCCGGCATCATATGGGTATAGGCGGTGTTCACCCCGACATGCGTGCCGGCCGGAATGTGATAGCCGCCAAAGGTGAAGTCGCGCATCGCGCGGCGCGGGATGGACGGCACCGGCGGCACCATCCGCAGCGCTTCCTTGAACGCCCATTCGGTCTCGACCAGCCGGTCGAGCTGCTCATAGGGCACGCCGCCGTCGTTGCTGCCCAGCGACTGGACCTCGGCACGCAGCCGGTCCTGCCATTCGACATGACGCCCCAGCAGCATGACGAGGCTGGTGGCGGACGAGGTGATCGTGTCGTGCGCCGCCATCATCAGGAAGTTCATGTGATCGACGATCGCCTCGTCGGACAGCAGGGCACCGCTTTCGTCGGTTGCGCGGCAGAATTGCGAGAAGAAATCCTGCCCCTGCTGCTCCCCCGCGCGCCGGCGCGGGATCTCGCGGGTGAAGTAATCGACCAGATATTCGCGCGCCTTCACGCCCTTGCGCATCGAGGTGCCGGGCAGCGGCTTGCGGATCGGCGATACCGACGCCTGCACCTCGTCGACGAAGGCCTGGTTGATCCGCGATGCCTCGGGGCCCAGCGGCACGCCAAGGAAACTGGTTGCCGCCAGGTCGAGGCTCAGCGCCTTGATCGCGCGATAGAATGGCATCGGGCGATTGCCCCAGCTGCTCACCTGCGCCGCGATCCCGGCATTCAGCTCGGCGGCATAATGGCGCATCGGCTCCGGCTTGAACGCTACTGACAATGCCTTGCGGTCGGCGCGATGCTTCTCGAAATCCATCAGCATCAGGCCGCGCGGGAAGACGAGGTTCAGGATCGGGCCCCAGCCCTGTTCGGAGGAGAAATTCTTCTCCTTGTCGAACAGCACCAGCTCGTTCGCTTCCGGCCCCAGCAAGACCACGCCGTCGCCCCCAAACGTTCGGTTGCGATAGACCGGGCCGTACTTGGCCACCATCCTGTTGGTGAAGCCCAGCGGGTCCTTCAGCACCCTGAAGGTATTGCCGACGAACGGCAGCCCGCGGCTTCCGGGAATGTCCTTCAGCGCCGATGGAGGATTAGCCGGCAGCCAGTGCGGATTGGCGGCGAGCGTGTGCGCATAGGCCATGGTGGCAATCTCTCTCCCGATCTTACTTACACGAGTATAAGTAAGATATTATCGGGACGCCAGACCCCATGGCGTTGCGCGCGACCTATCCCGCAGCACGTTGAAAATACTGCCTTTTGCCGGCCATTCTGTCACCACAACACGCCGTCCACCGGCTGCAACGGCGTTGGCGCTTCGTCGCCGATCGATTGCAGCAGGTCGATCTCGATCGTCCGGCACATACCCGTCAGCGGGACATCGTGGATCGTGTTGGCGAACGGGTCGACCAGGTCATCGCCGATCTGCAGCGCGGCGAGGAACATCAGCCCGGCGACGGTCGACCCGACCGGCGTCGCGATGCCCAGCGTCTCCACCAGCCCGATCGGCAGCAGGACGCAGAACAATCGCGTGAAGAACGTGGGGAAGAAGCGATATTGGTTGGGCAAGGGCGTGTTCTTGATCCGCTCCATGCCGCCCTGCGCGTTGGAGATGTCGACGAACAATTGCTCGAAATGCGCCTGCTGGATGGTGTCGATCCAGCCCCTCTGCCGCGCATCGTCCAGCCGTCGTGAGGATCCGTCGAGGATGCCGTTGGCGACGTTCGCCCGCTGCAAGGCAGGCTCCGCCTCGCCGCGCGACAGGAAGCGCAGCACCTCGGCGTCGGCCGACTGACGGCGCAACTGGCACCGCAAAGCATTCACATAAGCGACGTGGCGCAGCACGATCGTGCGCTTCAGGTCCAGTGCCTCTTCGGGCAGCAGGTTGCGCGCCGTGCGGGCCAGGCTGCGCGATGCGTTGATCATCAGCCCCCACAGGCCGCGCCCTTCCCACCAGCGCTGATAGGCGGAGTTCGTGCGGAAGCCGAGGAACAGCGCCAGCGCCGAACCGAAGATGGTCAGCGGCAGCGATGGCGCGGTGAACGGATAATAGAAATAGACTGCCGTGACGATGCAGTCCCACACGAACAAGGCCGCGAGGGGTCGCCACACTTCGCCAACGATGTTGCCGAAGCGTGGAGTGGAAGAAACTATCATAAGGGAAGCAGCGGCTCGCTTGTGGATCGGATGATCCATACGCGCGATCGCTGCTTCAGGTCCGTGACGAACCTTTTCCGCAGGCGGGCGCCCGCCCGCGCTTACTTAGGTGAGCAGGATCAGGCGAAGCGCTGCTGCAACTCGAGCATGGCGATCGCCGCCTGCGCCGCGCCGCCGCCCTTGTCGAGCTGCGCCGGATCCGCGCGGCGGATCGCCTGTTCCTCATTCTCGGTGGTGAGGATGCCGTTACCGATCGGGATGCCGTCCATGGTCAGCGCCATGATGCCGCGCGCGCTCTCGTTAGATACGATCTCGAAGTGATAGGTTTCGCCGCGGATCACGACGCCCAGCGCGACAAAGGCGTCATAGCGCCCGCTCTCCGCCGCCATCGCGATCGCGCCCGGCACTTCCAGCGCGCCCGGCACGGTCACCACCTCGGCGCTATGCCCCGCCGCCTCGATCGCCGCGCGCGCGCCCGCGATCAGCATGTCGTTCAGATGATCGTAGAAACGCGCTTCCACGATGAGGACGCTTGCCATGATCTCGCCTTTCTCCTCCCCGGCTCAGGGGAGCGCCGCCGGGGCGGCAAAAAAGGGGGCATTCCTTGTCCACGCCACCAGCCGGTGCCCCCTCCCGACTGGCGTTGCCGGCCGCTGCGCAAGCTGCTGGCCGAATATCTCCGTAAACAGGCCGTTATTCGCCGCCGGTACCCGGGATCGGCCGCTCGCCCACGATGGAAAGGCCATAGCCCTCCAGCCCGACGAGCGTGTGATGGGTGTTGGTCAGCAGGACCATTTCCTCGACGCCCAGCTCCGCCAGGATCTGCGCACCCACGCCATAGTCGCGCAATTCCTCGACTTCCGGCTCGCCGGCGCCCTTGCCCGCGGCACGCAGCTCCATGAAGCGCGTCACCACGCCCTTCATCGGGCGGTTGATCACCACGATCACGCCGGCGCCTTCCTCCGCGATCAGCTCCATCGACTTGGAAAGCAGCCCCGAGCGTTCGGAATTTTCGCCAAACATATCAACGAAGAAGCTCGCCGTGTGCATCCGCACCAGCGTCGGCTTGTCGGGGTCGATCTTGCCCTTCACCAGCGCGATCGTCTCGTCGCCGGTGGCCTTGTTGTGGAAGGTCACGGCCTTCCACTGGCCGCCCCAGCGCGAGTCAAAGGTCATCTCGGCCTTCTTCTCGACCAGATGGTCATAGCGCCGACGATAGGCGATCAGGTCGCGGATCGTGCCGATCTTGAGGTTGTGCAGCTGCGCGAAGGAGACGAGATCGTCCATCCGCGCCATCGTGCCGTCCTCGTTCATGATCTCGCAGATCACGCCCGAGGGGTTGAGGCCGGCCAGCCGCGACACGTCGACCGCCGCTTCGGTATGCCCCGCACGCACCAGCACGCCGCCATCACGCGCGACCAGCGGGAAGACGTGACCCGGCGTCACGATTTCTTCGCGGCTCTTCGACGAATCGATCGCCACCGCGATCGTCCGCGCACGATCGGCCGCGGAAATGCCCGTCGTCACCCCATCGCGCGCCTCGATCGAAACGGTGAAGGCGGTTTCGTGACGGGTGCCGTTGTGCCGGCTCATCAGGTCGAGGCCCAGCGCGTCGACACGCGACTTGGTCATCGCCAAGCAGATCAGGCCGCGGCCATGGCGTGCCATGAAGTTGATCTTTTCCGGCGTCGCCATCTGCGCGGGGATGACCAGATCACCCTCGTTTTCGCGATCCTCGTCATCGACCAGGATGAACATCCGGCCATTCTTGGCCTCGTCGATGATCTCTTCCGGGGTCGAGAGAAAGGCGTGGCGCAGGCGCGCGAGTTCAGCGGGCTTTTGCACGATAATGTTCCATCCGTTGGAGGTAGCGGGCGAGCACATCGATCTCGATGTTGACGGCGCTGCCCGGCGCCAGATCTGAAAGCGTCGTCACCGCCTGGGTATGCGGAATGATGTTGACCGCGAAGGTGGTCGCGCCGTCGGGGTCGTCCGTTACGTCGTTGACGGTCAGCGACACGCCGTCGACCGTAACCGACCCCTTGGTAGCGAGGAAGGGCGCAAGATCGCTTGAGACCCGGAAATCGACGCGCTTCGAATCGCCATCGGGCCGTACGCTGGTGACCTCGGCGATTCCGTCGACGTGGCCGGTGACGATATGACCACCAAGCTCATCGCCCAGCTTCATCGCGCGTTCGAGATTCAACCGACGCCCTTCGGACCATTGCCCCTGAGCGGTCCGCGTCAGAGTCTCGCCCGAAACGTCGAACGCGAGCCAGTCAGGCCCCTTGTCGACGACGGTGAGGCAAACGCCCGAACAGGCGACCGAAGCCCCCAGGTCAATCTCAAGCGTTTCATAGCTGGTGGCGACAACGACGCGCGTATCCCCGCGCGTCTCAACGCGCGTAATCTCTCCGACGTCGGTTATGATCCCGGTGAACATCGCACCCGCTCGTAGACCTCGAGCCGATCGCTGCCAAGCTGGCGTGAATCGATCATTGCCCATCGATCGTGCGCATCGGCCAAGGCGCCCAACCCGATGTCGCCCAACGCATGCCTGCCGTCGCCGATCAGGATCGGGGCGCGATACAGCAGCAGGCGATCGACCAGATCCGCCGCGAGGAAAGCGGAGGCGACCCCAGCGCCCCCCTCCACAAGCAGACGATCGGCGGGAAGCCAGGCGATTTCCTCCGGGGCCGAGAGCTGAAGCACGTCATCACCCATGTCGTGGGTCGACAGGATCACGCGTTGCGGAGCGCGATTCTCCAGTCCCGGCAACCGCACGTCGAGCGCCGGGCGGTCGATCTCCCAGGTGCCTCGCCCTACCAGAATGGCCTCATGCCGGCTTCGTTCGAGATGCGCGTGCGCGCGCGCTTGCGGACCCGTGATCCAGCGGCTTTCGCCGTCAGCACGAGCGATGCATCCATCAAGCGAGGTCGCGAGCTTCAGCGTCACCTGCGGCCGGCCGAGGACGATTCGCGTGAGAAATCCGGCCAGCGTCGCGCGGGCCTCTCGCTCGCGCACACCAGATACAATCTGCACACCCGCCGCGGCGAGCCGCCCCAGCCCCTTGCCGTTGGTGCGCGGGTCAGGATCGGTCACCGCCGCGACCACGCGGTCTACACCGCTGGCGACCAGAAGGTCGGCGCAGGCGGGGCCGCGCGATGAGACATGGGCGCAGGGCTCCAGTGTCACATAAGCGGTCGCGCCCTTTGCCGCGCTTCCCGCCTCAGCGAGCGCCATCGCCTCCGCATGCGGCCGGCCGCCGGGCTGGGTCCAGCCGCGCCCGACAACAATGCCATCGCGCACCAGAATGCATCCGACGGAAGGATTGGGATGGGTGCGCCCCTGCCCGCGGCTGGCGAGCGCCAGCGCAGCCCCCATCCAGCGCTGGTCCGCGGACGACACGCCGGCGGTCAGAGCCCCCACTTCTTCATCTTGTCCTCAAGACGCTTGAAGGATGCCTGCCGCTCGGCCAGCGCCTTCTCGCGCTCCTCGATCTGCTTCTGCTTGATCGGGGCATCGATCGCCTGCTGCGCGCGAATCTCCGCGTCGCTGCGATCGAGTCGCCATTGCTGAACATAGATGATGTCCGGCTTGTAGACCTTCTCGACCTTCGAATCCTTGGCGAAGCCGATCAGCAGCAAGCCCGTCATAAAGACCGAGAGAAACAGGAAGAACAGTTCGTGCTTCTGCCGCTGATGCAGAAACAGGCGTAGGTCGCGCACCGCGCGAAACGGGCTTAGCCGGGCAAAGAACTGCATCCGCGCAACATAGGCGCACGCGGTCGCGACGGCCAGACCCCGATCCGATTACCCGCCGGACGCGGCGCGAAGTCGCGCGAGCGCCCGGTCGCGGCCGATCAACGGCAGCAGCGCCGCCATGTCCGGCCCGTGATCGCGACCGGTGAGCGCGCGCCGCAACGGCAGGAACAGCGCCTTGCCCTTGCGTCCTGTGCGCTCCTTCAGCCGCTGGGTCAGGCCGTGCCAAGGGTCGCCATCCCAGTCGATCGCCGCAGCTTCCTCGGCAGCCACGGCCAGATAGGCGCCATCGTCAGCCGACAGCGCCGGCGCCGGCGCCGTGACCGGCCCTTCAACCACGCCCCACCACTCGGCCGCTTCCGCCAGGGTCGAGAGGTTCGGCCGCACTGCTTCCCAGGCAACGGGCGTCATGGCACGCGGCAGGCGATCGCGCACCGCTTCGAATGGGAGCTGATGCACGATCCGCGCATTCAGCTGCATCAATTCCGCCTCGTCGAACCGCGCCGGCGCTCGGCCAAAGCGGGCGAAATCGAAAGCGGCAAGCAGCGGCTGCATGTCGACCGCGGGCTCGACCGGATCGCTGGTGCCCAGACGCGCCAGCAGCGCCCGGATCGCCTGCGGCTCCACCCCCGCCTCGCGAAGCTGATCGACGCCAAGGCTCCCCAGCCGCTTGGACAATTTGCCCTCGGCGCCGGTGAGCAGCGCGGCATGGGCAAAGGTCGGCGGGGTGCTGCCAAGCGCGGCAAACATCTGGATCTGCAAGGCGGTGTTGGCGACGTGGTCCTCGCCGCGCACCACATGCGTGATCCCCATGTCGACATCGTCAATCGCGGACGGCAGCATATACAGCCATGAACCATCGGCGCGGCGCACGATCGGGTCGCTCATCGTAGCGGGATCGAACCGCTGGTGACCGCGGATCATGTCGCCCCATTCGATCGGCGCGCCATGATCGAGCCGGAAGCGCCAGTGCGGCTTGATGCCCTCCGCCTCCAGCCGCGACCGATCCGCATCGCTCAGCGCCAGTGCCGCGCGATCATAGATGGGCGGCAGTCCGCGACCCAGCTGGATCTTCCGCTTGAGGTCCAGTTCCTGGCTGGTCTCATAGGCGGGGTAAATACGTCCGGCCGCGACCAGCGCATCGAAGCGCGCCTGATACAGATCGAAACGCGCCGATTGCCGCGCCTCGCCATCAGCCTCAAGGTCCAGCCACGCGAGGTCCTGGTGCAGCGCCTCGACGAACCGTTCTTCACTACGCTCCTGATCGGTATCGTCGATCCGCAGCATGAAGCGGCCGCCATGAGCACGCGCGAACATCCAGTTGTGCAGCGCCGTGCGGATGTTGCCGACGTGCAGCCGCCCGGTCGGTGACGGGGCAAAGCGGGTAACGATGGTCATGTCGGCGCCGGTACGCCCTGCGACGCGCGACGGCAAACGTCCTCTGAGTGCGTCGCACGATTGAAACATATGCCCGGCCCGCTAAGGGGGCGTCACGAAAGGGCGTGCTGACATGAAACTGATGACCGGCAACTCCAACCTGCCGCTGGCACGGGACATCGCCTCCTATCTGGAGCTCCCGTTGACCGAGGCTCTGGTGCGGCGATTCGCCGACGAGGAGATCTTCGTCGAGATCATGGAGAACGTCCGCGGTGAAGACGTTTTCCTGATCCAGTCGACCAGCTATCCGGTCAACGACAACCTCATGGAGTTGCTGATCTGCATCGATGCGCTGAAGCGCGCGTCGGCCAAGCGGATCACGGCGGTCCTTCCCTATTTCGGCTATGCGCGGCAGGACCGGAAGCCCGGCCCGCGCACGCCGATCTCGGCCAAGCTGGTCGCCAACCTGATCACCACGGCCGGCGCCGACCGCGTGCTCTCCGTCGACCTCCATGCCGGTCAGATCCAGGGCTTCTTCGACATCCCGACCGACAATCTGTTTGGCGCGCCGGTCATGTCCGCGGACATCCTGGCGCGCTTCGGGTCGAAGAACCTGATGGTCGTCTCCCCCGACGTGGGCGGCGTGGTGCGCGCGCGCGCTCGCCAAGCGGCTCGACAACGCACCGCTGGCGATCGTCGACAAGCGCCGCGAGCGCGCCGGCGAGTCGGAGGTGATGAACATCATCGGCGACGTGGAAGGGCGCTTCTGCATCCTGATCGACGATATCGTCGATTCCGCCGGCACGCTGTGCAACGCGGCCGCAGCGCTGCGTGAGGCGGGCGCCGAGGACGTCGTTGCCTATGTCACCCATGGCGTCCTCTCCGGCGGTGCCGTCGCCCGGGTCGAAGGGTCGGCGCTGCGCGAGCTGGTGATCACCGATTCGATCGGCAACCAGGAAGCCATCAGCCACGCCAAGCGTATCCGGCACCTGACGATTGCACCGCTCCTTGCGGAGGCGATCCGCCGTATCGCCGACGAGACCAGCGTCTCCTCGCTGTTCGACTGAGATCGCCGGGTGCATTCCTGACACCTCGCACCGCTGGTGACTACCGGCGGTGCGGTGGATCGGACGCATCGTAAATGGTAGGCAGGCGCCGCGAGCCATCCTTCTCGCCTGAACAGGGGAGCACGCCTGCATGGCGGAATTCTTTCCGGCGCTGAACGACGCGCATCGTGCCTTCATCGCCCGGCAGCCGGTCTTCTTCGTGGCAACGAGCGCGCCCGGCGCGCGGATCAACCTCAGCCCCAAGGGCATGGACACGTTCCGCGTTCTGGACCCGACCACCGTCGCCTATCTCGACGTTGCAGGATCGGGCAATGAGACCAACGCGCACCTGCTCGCCGACGGGCGCATCACCATCATGTTCTGCGCCTTCGATCAGCCCGCACTGATCTTTCGCATCTACGGTCGGGGCCGCCCAGTCCTTCCCCAGGATCCGGAATGGCGCGCGCTGTATAGCGAGTTTCCGCCACTGCCCGGCACGCGGCAGATCTTCGTCGTGGCGATCGACCAGGCGCAGACGTCCTGCGGCTGGGGCGTGCCGCAGATGACGCTGGATCATCCGCGTGAGACGCTGAACAAATATAACGCCAAGTACAGCGATGAAGAGCGGCTGGCCTATTGGCAGGGCAGCAACGCGAAAAGCATCGATGACTTGCCAGTACGCACGCCCGACGCGCTGCCGCGCTGATGCTGGTCGAACTGGGTCGCTATGACCGCAATCTTGCCAGCATCCTCGCCGCGCGACTGGAGAGCGAAGGAATAGTCGCGCTCACCTTCGATGCCGGGGCGTCGATCGCCGACGGCAGCTGGTTGCTGATCCCCGTGCGCCTGATGGTCGAAGAGGATGATCTTGATCGTGCTAGGATGGTAGTCGACGGTGCCTAATTCTTGAGCATGTTTTCGCATCTGCACAAAAAGTAACGTGTCAAATGTGGTTGCCGTGATCATGCACTAGGCAGCGACGGTTTGGCACATCTGTTGCGAAGTACCTTTCCGGGTAACGGAAGGGGGCGCGATGAAACTGGTCATAGCCATCATCAAGCCGTTCAAGCTCGACGAAGTGAGGGAAGCACTCACCGGGATCGGGGTGGCGGGGATGACAGTCACCGAGGTGAAGGGTTTCGGGCGCCAGAAGGGGCAGACCGAAATCTACCGCGGCGCCGAATACAGCACCAACATGGTGCCCAAGATCAAAATCGAAGTGGTTTGCCCGGTCGACCTCGCGGATCGCGTGGTCGAGGCGGTGCAGGCGGCCGCGAACACCGGCGCGATCGGTGACGGCAAGATCTTCGTCCTCGATGTCGGGCAGGCGGTGCGCATCCGCACCGGCGAAACCGACGATACGGCACTCTGAGGGGGGTGGTGATGAAGCAGATAATCAGGACTGCCCTGGCATTGGGCGTGGCGGCAACAGCCGCGGCGGCGGCACCCGCCTGGGCCCAGGCAACCGCGCCGGTGCCCAACAAGGGCGACACCGCCTGGATGATGACCGCGACCGTGCTGGTCATGACGATGATCGTGCCCGGGCTGGCGCTGTTCTATGGCGGCCTCGTGCGCACCAAGAACATGCTATCGGTGCTGACCCAGATCCTGGCCGTCGCGAGCTTCGCGATGATCATCTGGGTCACCTACGGCTACACCATGGCGTTCGGTGACGGCGGCAACGCCTTTATCGCCGGGTTCAACAAGCTGTTCCTTGCCGGGGTCAACGCCGACTCGACGGCGGCAACCTTCACCGACGGTGTCGTCATCCCGGAATATGTCTTCATCGCCTTCCAGATGACCTTTGCGGCGATCACCGTCAGCCTGGTGGTCGGTGGCCTGGTCGAGCGGATGAAGTTTGCCGGCCTGATGGTCTTTGCGCTGATCTGGCTCACCATCGTCTATTTCCCGATCGCGCACATGGTGTGGGCGGGCAACGGCCTTCTCTTTAATTGGCAGCCCGCCGCGCTCGACTTCGCCGGCGGCACGGTGGTTCACATCAACGCCGGCATCTCGGCGCTGGTCGGGGCGATCATCATCGGCCCGCGGCTGGGCTACAAGAAAGAGATCATGGCCCCGCACTCGCTGGTCATGACGCTGATCGGCACCGGCCTCCTGTGGGTCGGCTGGTTCGGGTTCAACGCCGGATCGGCGCTGGAGGCCAATGGCTCGGCGGCGCTGGCGATGATCAACACCTTCGTCGCCACGGCGGCGGGTGTATTGTTCTGGATGCTGACGGAACGGATGCTGGGCCACAAGGGATCGATGCTCGGCGCCTGCTCCGGCGCGATCGCCGGCCTGGTCGCGGTGACCCCGGCGGCGGGCAATTCGGGGCCGTTCGGCGCCATCCTGCTGGGTGCGATCGCGGCCATCATCTGCGCCTATTTCGTGGTCGCGGTGAAGCCCAAGCTCAGCCTTGACGACTCGCTGGATGCGTTCGGAATCCACGGCATCGGTGGCATCGTGGGGTCGATCGGCACGGCATTCACCATGCTGCCGGGCCTCGGCGGGCCTGGCGCTGCAGACTATGCCCTGGGGCCGCAGCTCGTGACCCAGGTGGTCGCGGTGCTCATCTCGGTGGCCTGGGCCGGCGTCGGATCCGCCATCGCCTTCTCGATCGCCAAGGCGACCGTCGGGCTGCGGGTCAGCGAAGAGGTGGAGCGCGAAGGGCTCGACCTCAGCGAGCATGGCGAGCGCGCCTACAATTATTGACGAGATTGGGAGCCGGCTGCGGCCGGTTCCCAGACGATGTTCCTCCTGCGGACGCACTAGGCCCGGTACGAAAGTGCCGGGCCCTTTTTTATGGGCCATCGGCCGCGACGAGGCGTCGACCGGAGTCGTTCGGCCGCTTCTGGCCGCCTTTGGGCGCATTCGGCCCTTTATGGAGAAATCCGGCCCTAGCCGCGGCGCGCGGCGCCGCGCGGCAGCAGCAGGCGCAGTTCGCGGTTGGCGAAATCGATCTGAACGCGGGTGAACAGTTTCAGCACGTCCATGCCGAGCATGATCGCCGGTTTCTTTTCCAGCCCGAACACGCGGAATGGCGGCACGTCGGCAAAGGCCACCGGCATGTCGCGGATCTCCGCATCGCCGATCTTGATCGACTTGACCGACCCATAATCGGCGACGAGTTCGCCGCCCGTCACGCTGATCAGCGTGATCGGGGTGACCTTGCCGCGCTTGGCGAGCCGCTTGCGCAGCGCGAGGTTGCCCATCGACACCACGCTGCCGGTATCGAGGATGACGCGGACCCGTTCCCCGCCGACCCGCGCGTCGGTGACGACGAGCTGGCCGAACAGGCTTTTCGCCTGGATGACGATTTCGTCGGGCACGCGGCGGACCCGCTCGCCGCGCTTGCGCGCCGGCGTCACCGTCATCCGCTGCTGATCGAAATCGATCGCCAGCGCATGGCCCTGAAGCGCGTCGATGCCGAGCATGCCGGGCGCGCCGAGGTTCGCCGCCGATAGCGCCGGCGCCTCGATCCGCTCCCCGCCGAGCGTGCTGACGGAAATTGACGGGATCACCACCGTGCCGACATCCTGTGTCCCGGTCATCCCGGTCAGGCGGACGTTGCGGCCGCCGGGGAGGCGAAGCCGCGCCGCCAGTTCGCGGCTGATCACCGTTCGCTGGGCGCCGGTATCGATGACGAACTGATAGGGCCCCGCCCCCGCGATCTGGACCGGCACCGTCATGCGCGGGCCGTCGACGCCGAAATCGAGATGCTCGCCGGTGGGCACGGCCGGATCCTCGGCATGGCCGAGCCCGATGTGCGCGGCGTAATCGGTGATCGGCGCGGGCGGCACCACGGGCTGCTGATCGTCCGCATTGGCGAGCAGCGACAGGAGCGGCAAGGCAAGCCAGCGGCGCATACAGGGATGAAGCGCCCGATCCGGACCCTTGTCAATCGTTATCCCCGGCGGCGGAAGCCCCCGGCCTCAGTCGAGCCGCATCGCCTCCCCGGCGAGTGCCTCCGCCTCGATCAGCAGCGCATCGTCCGCGCTGCCGGTGGCGACTCGTTCGCGGCCGATCAGGACCAGCACCGGCACGGCGAGCGGCGAGACGCGCGGGAGATCGACGTGGAGCATCGTCCCCGCCGCGCGATCGAGCAGGTCGGCGAGGCGGCCGACGTCGGTCATGCGCGCGCGGGCGTCGGCCCAGGCAGCCTCGAGCAGGATGTGGCCCGGTTCGTACTTGCGCAGCACGTCGTAGATGAGGTCGGTGGAGAAGGTGACCTGCTTGCCGGTCTTGCGCTTGCCGGGATGCTGCCGCTCGACGAGCCCGCCGATCACCGCGACTTCGCGGAAGGCGCGTTTCAGCAGGTGCGACTGCTGTACCCAGTCGACGAATTCATGCTCAAGGATGTCGGGCGAGAAGAGCGCGGCGGGATCGGTGACGGGATCGATCGAATAGGTGGCGATGGCATAATCATTGGCGACGAAGCCGAGCGGCTTCAGCCCCGCGGTTTCCATCCGCCGCGTGATCAGCATGCCGAGCGACTGGTGCGCGTTCCACCCCTCGAAGGAATAGGCGACCATGTAGTTGCGCCCTTCGCGCGGGAAGGTTTCGACGAGCAGCTGGTCGGGATGCGGCAGCGCGGAGCGGCGGGCCTGGATTTCCAGCCATTCGCGCACGTCATCGGGGAAGCGCGCCCATTCGGCAGGCGTATCGAGGAAGCCGCGGACGCGATCAGCGAGGTTGGTGGAGAGCGGCATCCGGCTGCCGCCATAAGTGGGGATTCGCGCGGGCCGCGCGGTGGCGCGGACGATCAGATCCTCGGTATCGATCTTCTCCACCTCAAGGCTCATCCCGGCGAAGAAGAAGGTGTCGCCATGGCTGAGCGTGGAGGCGAACGCCTCCTCCACCTTGCCCAGCGCGCGGCCGTTGCGGAAGCGGACCTTGAGCATCGTCGCCTCGACGATGATTCCGGCGTTGAGGCGATGCTGCGCGACGAATTTCGGATGGCTGACGCGCCACAGGCCATCGGCATCCTGCGTCAGCCGCTTGAAGCGATCATAAGCGCGAAGCGAATAGCCACCGTCGCGAATGAAGCCGAGCACCTTGTTGAACAGTTCATCAGTGAGCGCCGAATAGGGCAAGGACGAGCGGATCTCGTCAAGCAATGCGGCCTGATCGAACGGAGCGGCGCAGGCGCAGGCCATGACATGCTGCGCCAGCACGTCGAGCGCGCCCATGCGGAACACATCGGTATCGAGCTCGCCCGCCTCCACCGCGTCCAGCGCGGCGCGCGCCTCGAGATATTCAAAGCGGTTGCCGGGGACGACGATCGCCTCCGACGGCTCATCAAGGCGGTGGTTGCTGCGGCCGATGCGCTGCAGCAGGCGCGACGAACCCTTGGGCGCCCCCATCTGGATCACGCAATCGACATCGCCCCAGTCGACTCCCAGGTCGAGGCTGGCGGTGGCGACCAGCGCGCGCAGGCGGCCGCCGGCCATCGCCGCCTCCACCTTGCGCCGCGCCTCTTTTTCCAGGCTGCCGTGATGGATGCCGATCGGCAGCTGCATCTCGTTCGCCTTCCACAGATCCTGGAAGATCAGCTCGGCCAGGCTGCGGGTGTTGCAGAAGACGATGGTGGTCTTGTGAGTCTCGATCTCCGCCATCACCTGCGCCGCGGCATAGCGGCCGGAATGGCCCGCCCAGGGCACGCGATCCTCGGGCAGCAGGATGGCGATATTGGGATCGACGCCGGTTTCGCCCTGCACCAGGCTGACGCTGTCGATATCGCCCTCGGGCGCGAGCCAGGCGCGATAGCCGTCGGGGTCGGCGACGGTGGCGGACAAGGCGACGCGGCGCAGGCCGGGCGCGATCGCCTGAAGCCGGGCCATGCATAGCGACAGCAGGTCGCCGCGCTTGCCGGTGGCGAAGGCGTGCACCTCATCGATCACGATCGTGCGCAGGCCGGCGAACATGGTGAAGCTGTCGGGGTAGCTGAGCAGTAGCGACAGCGATTCGGGTGTGGTGAGCAGGATCTGCGGCGGCTTCACCCGCTGGCGCGCCTTGCGATCGGACGGGGTGTCGCCGGTGCGGGTTTCGACGCGGATCTCGATGCCCATTTCGTCGAGGCCCATTTCATCGAGGGGCGTGACGAGGTTGCGCTGAATGTCGACCGCCAGCGCCTTCAACGGCGAGACATAAAGGGTGTGGAGACCCTCGGTCGGCTGCTCGATCAATTCCGCAAGCGTGGGAAGGAAGCCGGCGAGCGTCTTGCCTGCGCCAGTCGCGGCGACGAGCAGCGCGTGCCGCCCGGCGCGGCCCTCGGCGAGCATGTCGAGCTGGTGGCGGCGCGGAGACCAGCCCCGCGACGCGAACCAGTCGGCCAGCGGGGTCGGAAGTGAAACAGTCATCGCGTCGACATATAGGGTCGCCATCCCGTTTCAGAACGCCGCGCCTGCATCGTCGCCCGGCCGCGGCAGGTGGCGCTTTGCGGCGACAGCCCCTGACGCAGCACACTCGGAGCACACTCTCCCCTGAGGGAGCGGCGGCATAGCGTCCTGGCGATCAGATCACGCGGCTGTCCCAGCGCCCGGCTCGCAGGGAGGCGCTGTCACCGCGGGATCGGCCGCCGCCGACCGCGCCGGCCAAGTGACGGGGCGGCGCGACAATCAGCCGCGCGCGGCGTCCTCGCGCGATTGTTCCTCGTACAGCCGGTGAGTCGCCTCTTCGGTGCGGCGTTCCTGTTCCGGGGTCACCTTGTTGCGGAACTTCGCAAAGGCGATCGCGAGGCCCAGGATGATGAAGCCGCCGATGACGACGAAAACCCAAAGGCTGTCGCCCAAAGCCTGATGTTCCATGCCGCACTCTCCTTTTTCTGTTGTTCCCACAACGAGGCGCCGGGGCGATTTGATCCGCTCGTGCGTACTGCCCCCATGCCCAAGCTTGGCGACTGGCTCGAACCTCACCCCCATGGCATCTTCGTTCGCCCGGCCGATGCCTGGGTCGATCCCTCCCTGCCCCAGCCACGCGCGCTGGTGACTCATGGCCATGCCGACCACGCGCGCGGCGGGCATGGCGCGGTGTGGGCGACGCCCGAGACGCTGGCGATCATGGACACGCGCTATGGCGAGCAGGCGGGACACCCGGTAGGCTATGGCGATAGCGTGCGGCTGGGCGAGGTGCAGGCGACCTTCGTTCCCGCCGGCCATGTGCTGGGCTCGGCGCAGATCCTGCTGGAATATCGCGGCGAGCGGATCGTCGTGTCGGGCGACTACAAGCGCCGGCCGGACCCGACCTGCGCGCCGTTCGAGCCGGTGGCGTGCGATGTGTTCATCACCGAGGCGACGTTCGGCCTCCCCGTGTTCCGCCACCCCGATACCGGGGACGAGATCGACAAGCTGGTCGCGCGGCTGCACGCCAACCCGGATCGCTGCGTGCTGGTCGGCGCCTATGCGCTGGGCAAGGCGCAGCGGGTGATCGCCGAGCTGCGCGAGCGCGGGCATGAGGCGCCGATCTATATCCATGGCGCGTTGCAGCGATTGTGCGACCTTTATGCCGACCACGGCGTGCGGCTGGGTGAGCTGATCCCCGTGGCGGGGGTGCCGAAGGCGGCGATGGCGGGGCATGTCGTGATGTGCCCGCCCGGCGCGCTCAACGACCGCTGGTCGCGCCGCCTGCCCGATCCGATTACCGCGATGGCGAGTGGTTGGATGCGGGTGCGCCAGCGTGCGCGCCAGAAGCTGGTCGAGCTGCCGCTGATCATGTCCGACCATGCCGATTGGGACGAGCTGACCGATACGATCGAGGAGATCGCGCCGCGCGAGGTGTGGGTGACTCACGGGCGCGAGGAGGCGCTGATCCACTGGTGCGCGATGCGCCAGATCAAGGCGCGCGCGCTCGCGCTGGTCGGCTTCGAGGACGAGGACGATTGATGCGTGTGCGGCAAACGCTTGCGCGCGGCGAAAGACCGGCCTAGGGCGCGCTTCTTCCGGGACATGCGGAGCGGTGGCCGAGTGGTCGAAGGCGCTCGCCTGGAAAGTGAGTATACGGCAAAACCGTATCGAGGGTTCGAATCCCTCCCGCTCCGCCACCCAGTCGTAAGATACTGACCGAATTAGATTTTGTCCGCGAAAGCGGCGCAGTTCTGCGCGATTTCTGTTCGCTTCCGTACTGCAGAGAGTCGGATCGAACGCGCGATACAGAATTTTCCGGCGGTTTTCTCCGGGCGGATGCGCGGCGGTACGGAATCGAAAAAGTGCAGCATTCCGGTCTGGAATGTGGAACAATCCAAACTTCTGGATGCCGTCGTTGAACGTCAACCTTTCCTCCCGAGCCTTTGAGATTACACGCGTCGCGCGCGGTACATTCGCTGCTCAGTGCTGATAGCTGCCCGAAGACGCGGATTGGTTCGCCTGACCTGGAGAAGGCGCAGTAGAAATGCGCCGGCCCGTTACCTCGCGAGCGTACTTGCTGCCTCCGCAAAGGCTCACCTTTTATTAGCTGGCAGCAATGCACCTCGCCAGCCTGAAATTTCCAGTAAGTCACGGCAGCAGGGCGCGTTTTTCGCTTCAGCAGACATGACGACCGCTGCGCAAGAGCAGGTGCGCGGCAGGCAACGGTCGCGGATCTGCACGCAGTGAGCAGTCCTGCACCTCCCGTCATGCAGGGTGAAAAACAGGAATTCAGCCGCACACTGCATTACGCGGGCGATTGGCGGTTTTCAGCCATATTCACGCGATCCAGCCTTGTGTTGCTGACCGCCTTGCAGGAGCTGTCGATCGTACCGATGAGAACGGGCCGCGCGCGACAGAGGCCGCCATCGCGGGTTCAGCGAGGGAGCCTGACTTTGGCAAGTTCGAGAAGCCACTCATAGAACGAGACAGCAGATCGGTCGGCCGGCGTTGCATCCCCACTCCGGGCAGCGCTTCGAAGGTTGGCAAGGTGCTCCTGCAGGCGAATGACACCCGCCGGTGCCGGTGCCGGAGCGGGCGTGGTAACGGCGGTTTCGGGAGCGGCTGCCTGTTGGACCAGTCGGATGAAGTCCATCACCGCCGCGCGACGATAGACCTTTCCGCTGGCGATCATACGCACAAGCGCCTCGTACAACGTGACGACCCGTCGTCCCCGACCGCGCGGAATCGACACAGGCAGGTTTGCAGTAGCCATCACGATCTGGCGCAGATCGTCATCCAGCACATCATCGGAGCGTGGCCGCCCGCCCCGCATGCGGCCTGGAGTCAATCCGGAGTCGGCCCCATCAGGAGCGTCGCGCCCCTCCATCATGAACGGGGCCTGGTGATTGCTTTCCGGCGTTCCTCGGCCTGAAAATGAAAAGTGGCACTTTTGGTCATCTCGACATGGTCGCGCAGGGCGAGGCGGTTCTCCCCCTGTCCAGTGGCAAGGCAACGAATTGCATTCTCCAGACGCGTGACCGGCTTACCGTTCCGGTGCCCGATCACCTCTCCGGCGACCTCCAGCACGATGCGGTGCACGTCCGTGAGGGTGAGCAGTTCGCGCGGCTTGCGCCGTCGTGCGCCATCGGGGTTGCCCGAGTACCCCGGCGCGAACCTGCCGTCGCCGTCACGCCCAGTCTGCCTGGTCATACGGTCTCTCCCAGAGCGAGATCTGCCAGCCGCTCGATTTCCGCATTGCGGCGTGCGTACACCTCGGCAAACGTCTCTCCCGTCGCCTCAAGGACCGCCTTGCCTCGCGCAATCTTCTGCCAGCGGCGGATGGTGACGGCACAATAGCGAGGTTCGTACTCGATCAGTCGCGCCCGGCGGCCCGTCTTGTGCGCGGCGATCAGCGTCGAGCCCGAGCCGCCGAACGGATCGAGTACGATCTCGCCACGCTTGGAGGTATCCTTGATGGCGTCCATGATCATCGTGACCGGCTTCACCGTTGGATGCAGTGCGAGTTCGGCGTCACGCCCCGTCTTCGTGGCGCCGCGATAGTTCCAGACGTTGGTGCGGTATCGTCCGTTCTTCCCGAGCTGGACCGTGTTGAGGTGCGGAGCCTCGCCAACCTTCCACACGAAGACGAACTCGTGCTGGCTGCGGTAGAAACTGCCCATGCCGCCATTGTCCTTTACCCAGGTGCAGATGTTCTGGAGCCCGGAATAGACGGCATGACCGGCCTCCATCATCTCGCGCACGTGGCGCCAGTCCATGCACTGATAGTGGATCGCGCCGTCAATGCTGTTCGCTGCGGAGTGGGCGAAGACGCCCTGAAGGAAAGCGGTAAACTGCGCGGGCGACATCTCACCGCTCGCCATGGCGAACTCGGCATGCTTCGTCTGGCCGAGCCCACCGACATGCCCGTCGATCTTCACGTTAAAGGGAGGGTCGGAGAAAACCATTCGAGCGGGCTCAAGGTTCATCAGCCGATCGAAGGAAGCCTCCTCACGGGAGTCTCCGCACAGGAGTCGATGCGAACCGAGGATCCACAGATCACCACGCTCCACCCCTGGCACTTCCCTGCGGTCCAGTGTCGGCTGCTCCTCAAGCTTTGCCTCGGCCGGACTAACGTCGAGCAGGAGATCGATGTCAGTGGTGGAGAAACCGGTAGTCTCGATATCAAAGCGCGCCTCGATCTCGACCAGCTCTGCGAACTCGATGCGCAGGATGTCCTCATCCCAATCGGCGTTCTCCGCGATCCTGTTGTCCGCAAGTCGATAGGCACGCAGCTCATCGGGCGTCAGATGCGTGATCTGGATCGTTGGAACATCCTCGATGCCCAGCAGCTTCGACGCCTCGACCCGGGCATGGCCAGCCACGATCGTCCCATCCGCCTCGATGATGATCGGGTTGGTGAAACCGAAATGACGGATCGACGCCGCGACCTGCTCGACCTGCTTCTCACTGTGCCTGCGTGCATTGCGCGCTGCCGGCCGGAGGGATCCGATCGGCCGCAACTCGACCTTCAGCGGGTCGATCGTGTGCCGGTTGACATGCGTTTCGCTCACTCTCCATACTCCCCATCATTCCTGGTGGTTAGTACCCATGGACTAACTCAGCTAACTACTCAACAGGCTTGTTAACAGTGATGCATGCTCGGGCATGCGCTCTGCCGCGACGCGCTGCATCTCGGCGATGGCAACCTGTCTTGGCATCAGCAGCAGCCCCTCGTCAGTCTGCCGCACGAAAAGCTGCCCACCGCCGCGCAGTGAAAAGGCATCAAGCAGTGTTTCGGGTAGTGCGAGCGTTCCATCCTTCCTGACGTCGAGCGAGAGTATCGGGCCCTGCTCGACAGCCTCGCTGGCCCGCTGGATGCGTCCGGCCCGCAGCAGAACGTTGTAGGTGTGCTGGTAGCGTATGCCGAGAAAGCTGGAGATGTCGGATGTGCTGACACCTGCCTCGTTCAGCGCCCGGATCTTTGCTGCCTTGCTGTCATGAGCGCTCGCGATGCGCTTCATCTCTTCCTGATCCATCATTCCCTCCACCGGTTCGCCACTCGATACACGAGTGAGCGTCACCTGTCAGGATGAGTGAGGGCTGGCGACGTGCCGAAGGTTGCGGTGCCGGATACCCGGTGTGGATCAATCGCCGGGCGTTGCTGCGATCCCGCAGGTGGCGAGGCCAGCCCTCAGGCTCTCGTCGAGTGGATAGGGACGGAGACCGTCTTTCGTGATCTGCCCGATGCGCTGGTTTGCGCCGCCCGGCAGACCATAGCCGAGGGTCGCTGCAACAGGGCGGAACAGCAGGCCACTGCCGGCAAGCATCTCGTCAAGCATGGTGCGCGCGGTCTTCCCGCTGGCGACGGTGCTGGTGGCGGTGGCGGCAGCGACCAGCCGCATCTGCTGCTCCACGAGCGCGGCCGTGGCCGCATGATCGGACGGGATGGGGGAGGTGTTCATTCCGGCTGGATTGTCAGCGGCGACGAGCGTTCGGAACGGATGATCATCGATCCGCCACGCGATGTCACCGGTCGGCATGCGGTAGCGGCCACCACTGCTGACGCCAACAAGCAGACCGTGGACGCTGCTGTTCTCGACGAACGGATAGAGCGCGCCCGTACGCGAAAAACTCATGCCCCCGGCCCTGTCCCATGCCGCGACAACGCAGCTGGTGACGCCAGTGATGGGATCGTTGGTACGTGCAACCTGCCAGGTGAGCTTCGGCTTCTTTCCGGCCATCACCGGAGAGGCTGCAACGGTGGCCGCCAGCACTGCGCCCATGGCGGTGACCAGCTTATGCATCGGCTGCCTCCAGTTCGACCAGCGCTGCACGCAGCTGCTGGCAGAGCATGTCCAGCCGCGCTGGTGGGTCGCCGAAGTCATTGGCGCCAAACCTGTCCGCCCGAAGTTCGAGGAAAAGGGTGATCCAGAGCAGCACCGCATCACCGGGCCAGCTCCCGGCCTCTTCCTGCAACTGGCGCTGGTGGGTCAGGAAGGCGTCATGATCCTTCTCCCCGATGAGGTCCAGCAGACGATAGCCGTCGATCAGATCAGCCAGCGGTGCCGCCTGATCCCAGGTGAGGTCCGCCGGGATTGCCGCAAAGTTGCCGAAACCAACCTGCTGTACCCACGACTGCTTGCTCGCGGAGCCCGAACGCAGTCGCGAGCGCAGAAGCGAGAGCGGATCAGCAGGCAGCTGGCCGAACAGCCGGTCGGCGAGGTGTGCGACATCGTCGAGCCGCTCGAACCGGCGCACCGGCACGACACGGTGATGCGGGCGTTCCGCCTTCACCCCCTGACTGTTGGCGCGGGTGTGACGCGCGACCCTGTCTCCGAGGTCCGGCAGCGGCTCGCCGGGTGCACCACCGAACCACTGGATGTCGCAGAAGGTGCGGGTCTCGGGATCGTAGGTCAGCCATACGACACATCCCGATGGGCGGGCTGCAAGGCGGGTATGGACGGTGATCTCGCTTCGCGCCCCGCCAAGGACCTTCACCTTCAGCTGGGTGTGCCGCTGGATGCCTCCGGCCTCGAGCATGACGTCGAAGCCGTCCTTGTCGACGCTGCTGTAGAGTTCGTCATATTCGACGCCTCGCGCGAGGAGCTCGGCACCGAGCTGGCCGAGCAGCATGTGCTCGAATACGTTCTCGCGCATGGATGACTGGTGAGTGAGTTGCCGCACTCGCCAGTGGGCTCCGGGCAGCGGCTTTGCCGCGGCGCATTCGATAAGGCCGGTCATCACGTCTCCTGCTGCAGGCGACGTCCGTTGCCGATGACCTCGTTCGTCGCGCCTATGTCCTCTCGGAGCGACGGCCCGAAGCCGGATGTTGAGAACCTGACCGTAGGCACAGGCGCATGCGCCTTTACCGTTGCCGGCTGGACATGCGCGCATGCCACCCGGCCTCGACAAAGTCGTGACCGAGTTCCTACAGGTTGAGGTTCTCACGCCCCGCCCCCCGGCTTTCACGAGGGGCAGGCACCTGATTGCTCTGCTTCGCGTGGCAGGCAAGTGGAATGTGTCGGTAACCGCAAATAGATGACGGGAGCTGGCATCCTGTCGCGCTCTCTGACGATCACTGGCGGACGGCGAACGGTCCGCCTGTCGCGCGCGCAAAAAGGAAGGATGCCGATGCGACAGGCTACTGCGGCTGCGGGATTGTGCATGGCTGGTCACCCTGCGGGGGTGAGGCGATGAACGTGGTGCGGAAAGCTGCGGGCTCGCCCAGCATGGACGGCCGGCCAGTCGCCACGGCGAATACACTCACATTTCGAGAGTACCGGGATGCCGACAGTAAACGTTCAGTCATCTGGAGCTTTTTGGGGTCGTGTAGCTCCTGGCAATGGTCTAAAGCCCAGACCCGATACCCGGTCCAATGCGGTTAGAAGTCAAAGCCATGCAAATCATCGTTCGTGACAATAACGTCGACCAGGCTCTCCGGGTGCTGAAGAAGAAGCTGCAGCGCGAGGGCGTCTACCGCGAGTGGAAGCTCCGCAGGCACTATGAGAAACCTTCCGAAAAGCGTGCGCGCGAGCATGCGGCCGCTATCAGTCGCGCACGGAAGGCTGATCGCAAGCGAGCCGAGCGGGATAGCTGACTTCGCGGGTGACAGGAACGCATGGTCGGGCGTCCGCCGCGGCGCAGCTGTCGCTTCATCCCTTATTCGAATGCGACCGAGCTGGGCAGCGCGACACGCTGCCCACCGCGAACCTAACCAACCAGACAGCGGCGGAAGTGCCCGGTCCAGCCGGAGGCGTGGTCCATCTCTTTTATTCACAACGTTTTAGCAGCACATGGCTCATCAGCTCGCCATGAAAATGGAACGTCTTTGCAGCGGATGTCGCGATGGCGCGGACTTCGAAGTCCCATCTACAATGGCCTTTCAGCCGATCGTGGACATCGAAGCTCGACAGGTCTTCGCCTATGAGGCGCTGGTTCGTGGCGTCGACGGCGCTGGCGCGCATCAGGTCCTCTCCAGCGCCACCGAAACCAATCGCTATTCGTTCGACCAGGCGTGTCGGATCAAGGCGATCGAGATGGCCATTGCAGCAGGGTTGATGCAGAGCAATGCAAGGCTCTCGATCAACTTCCTGCCGAACGCAGTTTATTCGCCGCTCGCCTGTATCCAGCTGACGCTCGCCACCGCGCGTAACGTGGGCCTGCCTGTCGACAGGCTGATCTTCGAATTCACCGAGAACGAGCAGATGGGCTCACCCGAGCACGTTTCGTCGATCATCGACACCTACAAGCAGATCGGTTTTACCGTCGCAATTGATGATTTTGGCGCGGGACACTCGGGTCTGGACATGTTCGCGAAGTTCTGTCCCGACGAGATCAAGCTCGACATGGAACTGGTGCGAGGAATTGACACTGATCGTCGCCGTCAGGCGATCGTGCGGGCTGTCGTCCGTATGTGCGAAGACCTCGACACGCTGGTCATCGCCGAAGGGATCGAGAACGCGCAGGAGGCGTCTGCACTGCGCGATCTGGGCGTGCGCTATCATCAGGGTTACTGGTATGCGCGGCCTCAGCTCGAGGTGCTGCCGGCAATCAGTCCCGAGTGCTTCGCCGTCTGACCGCGGAAACAGTGCATGCGGTCGGCCAGCGCCTCAGCGTTTTGACCACCACCGATCATTTACCCGTTCGCGTTAGTGTCCCAGCCCCGACCGTTCGTTCATATGGCCTCACCTTTCCCGATGCCTCGCTCGCGCCCCCATATCACTGCACCGCTGCGGCGATTGACACCGATTTTTGCGTAAAGACGCGCGACATGGTTGCGCACCGTGTTGCGCGAGAGCGCCAGCCGTTCGGCGATGGCGCCGTCGTCGAGATCGTCGCAGACAAGTTCGAGGATCTCGCGCTCGCGCGGGCTCAGCGTTGCTGCCGGAGCGCGCGCTTCCGGGTGGCGCAGGGTAGCCAGTTTGTCCAGGATCGAATGGCTGAGCCAGCTGGTGTCCTTCATCACCTCCTCGATCGCGGCAGCCAGTTCGCGCTCGCTCTGCTTTCGCTCGGTGACATCGTGGAACACCCAGAGCACGCTCGGCGCTCCGTCAACGCTGATCGTCTCCGCCGACATGAGTGTGTCCAGCGCTGCGCCACCTGCGGATCGAAGCGCGGCGTTTCCATCCCGAACGCTACCGTGCTCCACCAATTCACATTCGAGCGCTACGCGTTGTTCGGCCTGCGTCCATAGCTGCAGGTCGTCGGCCGTCCGCCCGATCGCGGCAGTACCGGTATGCCCGGTCAGCTCGCGAAAGGCTGCATTGACGCTCGCAATCCGATGGTCGACGTCGCGCGTCACCATCATGGCCACCGGCGCCATCTCGAACATCGCCTGCAGGTGATGCTCACTTGCGGCGAGCGCGCGCTCTGCCTCACGCCGGGGTTCGAGGTCGGCGAAGGTCAGCAGCAGTGCGTCCTCTTCGGTTACGTCGATCGGTTGCCCGGCGAACAGCACCAGCCGGCGGGCTCCGTCGGCAATGCGCAGTTCGGCCTCAGCTTGCGGGACGACTTCGCCGTCCTCGATTTGTCGCCGCACAGTGACAGGGTCGGATAGGCCGCTGAGGAGGTCGAGCCCGAACAGCGTCTTGCCGACGAGCTGCTCAGGTGCGAACCCGGTCAGCGTTTCGAACCCGGGATTGACCTGCGCGATCCGGCGGTCGCTTAGCCGAACAACGATCGCCGGCGCCGGATTTGCGTTGAACATCGCCGCGAACCGCGCCTCGGCATCGAACTGGTCGGACAGGTCGTCGATCACGAGCGCCAGGTAATCGGCATCACCGCCATCAACATCCATCACCACGTCACGCACCTGGTGCACCCAGCGGACCTGATCGTCGCCGGCTGACGCGACCTCAACGATCAGGTCGGGGAAACTCTCCCCCGCGAGCAGGCGAAATAGTGGGTATTCGCGCTGCTTCATCGGGCGATTGTCGCGCGTGCGTAGCGAGAAGCGCTGTGCATAGCCTTCCGCCGTGCCCCCCAGATCCTCGAGGGCTCTCACGCCGTGCATGCGCAGCGCTGCTTCGTTCGCGCTAAGGATTACGCCGGTTGTGTCGATCAGGATTACCCCGTCGAGCAACTGCGCCATCAATTGCTCCAGATGGCGCAGCGTTGGCTGATCGTCGTGGGTCGAGGCATCTGGCATGCCGCACAAGCGCGCAGCAACAACGGCTGTTCCGCAGATGGGTACCAGGCGACCTGGTACTTGTGCACCAACCACAAATCGATCGCATCAGCGCCGATCTGAACATTCGCATACCGCCGACGGTTCAATCGTCAGGTAATCAAGCGAAGGAAAATACCATGGGCCTTATCGTCCTTCTTATCGTTGGCGGGCTGATCGGCTGGGTCGCCAGCATGATCATGCGCACCGATGGCCAGCAGGGCATCCTGTTGAACGTCGTCGTGGGCATCGTCGGCGCGTTGTTGGCCGGGTTCATCGTGACCCCGCTGATCGGCGGCGCTCCGATCACCAGCGGCGTAATCTCGATCCAGTCCGTGCTGGTGTCGCTGCTCGGCGCGGTTGTGCTGCTCGCAACCATCAACCTGTTTCGTCGCGGCTCGCTGCGCTGATCTTCGGAGAATAACCCATGACTACCAATCTGGCTTCGGCCGTTTTCGACACCCCCGCAGAGGCGAACCGCGCCGTGGCAGACCTGCGGCAGGCCGGTGTTTCCGATCGCGCCCTGTCGATCGTGACCGCCAACGACGGCGTGACCAGCACCGAAGACGGCGGCGGTGAGGTTACCGACGACGGTCACGGCAGCATCATGCGTGGCATTCTGAGTGGCGGGGCGCTCGGTGCCGGCCTCGGCGTCGCAGCGCTCGCAATCCCAGGCGTAGGACCGCTCGTCGCCGCTGGCGCAATAGCCGCATCGGCGGTGCCTGGCGCAGTGGCAATTGGCGCCGCGGCTGGCGCTGCGGCGGGAACCCTTAACGAGACGCTGACAAAGCACGGCATCGATGAACAGGATGCCAGCTACTACAGCGATCATCTCGGCCGCGGGAGCGTCCTCGTCTCCGTCGAAGCGGATGCTGCGTCGGTCCCATCTGAGACAGCGGCTGACATCCTGTATCGCAATGGCGGCCATAGCTCGCGGCGGTCGCGTCTGACGGCCTGACCATTTCGGCTACGTGACGTAGCGACACATGGCAGTCGGACCGGATCGGCGACGTCGTCGGTCCGGTCTGTCCTGTTCAAGCCAACTCAGCAAGACAATACCGGACCTTCGTTCGTCGCTGCCTCGGCGGCAGCTACGCGCCCCAGTTCCAGCCGTTCAGGTGGGGCCTGCGCGTACCGAAGAGCTGCCGTTCATATTCTTGCTGGAGCGGCGGCTCGAATAACCGCCTCTGGGGACTTAGCAGTCCGACCGCTATCAGATGATGAAGGCCGATAGCTGCCTTGAGGCGCGCCTACTTGCTATGGAGCGGATTAGCGATCCACGCTTGCAATACAGCCGCCAAGGACGGTCATTCTGAACCAGCGGAAGAATCATGCGGCCTGCAAGCCGATCTTACCGTGATCCGTTACGAAGACGGCATGGTTGCGGAGCCTGCCAACGCGGTCGGTAACGCTGCTCAGTACCTTCAGTTCGCCGCGCCAGCGCTCGCGATCGACGTCGCACAGCAGATAACCACGGCGATCGCTCATCGCCTTTAGAAAATGGTTGTTGCCAAAGCGGATCGAGCGGGCGAGCGCGTCCTCGGCATCGGTACCGTCACCGCCGGACGTTACCGAGGTCGCGAGATATTCACTGGCGACCGGGTTGTCGCTGTCGTCGGGGATCAAGTCACCGGCGTAATGGCGGTGCGCGTCGCCACTGATCGTGATGACGTTGGTGAGCTTGCTCTCCCGAATGTGGTGCAGGAGGCGCTGGCGCGGCGCGCGATAGCCGGACCAGACGTCCATCGGATAGGCGAGATCAGCGGTGCCCGGCGCCTCGCGGCGACCGATCGCCATCAACATCACCTGCTGCGCGATCAGATTCCAGCGTGCATCGCTGCGCACCAGCCCGTCGAACAACCATTTCTCCTGCTCGGCACCCAGCATGGTACGATTTTCCGCGAACACCTCCGGCACCGGCACGCCATCCCGATCGCCGCCGACCTGATCGCTGCGATATTGCCGCGTGTCGAGGACATGCGCGTCGATCAGGTCGCCGAAACGCGCGTGGCGGTACATCTGCATATGGCCGTTCAGCGGCAAGGACCGGCGGCGCAGCGGCATATGTTCGTAATAGGCCTGCATCGCGGCGGCGCGGCGCAGGCGGAAGATCTCGGGCGGCGTGCCGTCCTGGTCGATGTCGGCCGCCCAATTATTATCGATCTCGTGATCGTCGAAGCTGACCAGCCAAGGCGCGGCGGCATGCGCGGCCTGAAGATCGGGATCGGTCTTGTAGAGCGCGTAGCGGCGGCGATAATCGTCGAGCGAGTAGATTTCCTGCCCGATATGGCGGCGGATCGGATTGATCGCGCGGCCGTTCAGCAGGCGCGTGGCATCGCCATTGTCGCGGCCTTCGTAGATATAGTCGCCATAATGGAAGACGAAATCGAGCGGCGTTTCGGCGATGCGGCGCCAGGCGGTGTAATGGCCTTCCTCATAATGCTGGCACCCGGCAACGGCGAAACGCGCCCGCGCCGTGCGCGCGCCGGGCAGCGGGAAGGTGCGGCTGCGGCCGGTGAAGCTGCGCTCCGATCCGCAGCGGAAGCGATACCAATAGGGCCGGTCCGGGGCGAGGCCCGCCACCTCGACATGGACGGCGTGGCCGAGTTCGGGGTGGGCGATCGCATCGCCCTTGGCGACGATCGTGCGGAAGCCTTCGTCGGCCGCCACTTCCCAGCCGACCAGCACCGGCACTATCGGCATGCCGCCGCCCGGCGCCAGCGGCTCGGGCGCGAGGCGGGTCCACAGCACGAAGCCATCTGCGGACGGATCGCCCGACGCGACGCCGAGCTGGAAGGGCGTGGTGAGGAAGACCGGATTCTCGCGCAGGTTGCGCGGGCGGACCTTGTCCTCGCCCAGCGCCACGGCGAGCGACGGCGGCGCGGCGATGATGCCGCCACCAGCGGCGATCAGGCCGGTGAGCAGGCGGCGGCGGTCGATCGGGGACATGTGGCGGTTCCTTGGCAGGTCAGGGGTCGAGCGGATCGAGCGGGTCGATGCGCGCGGAAACGGGGGACGGACGGAAGGCGAGCTCGGTTGGTGAGAGGCGCCGGGTGACCGTGCCGGGCTGGTAGCCGAGCTCGCGCTGGTTGCGCTCGGCAAAGCTCGGCTTCTCGATGTTGCGGCTCTGATCGGGTTTGCAGACGATCCGCGCCTCGCGGGTGAGCGGGGCGCCGAGCGCAATGAGGCGGCGCGTGGCGTTGCGCAAATTGGTGGTGGTGTGGCGGGCGTAAGGCTCGATCACGATCGCATCGGCGGGGATGCCGTAGCGGCCAATCAGCGCGCGGCGCATCTCCACCGCCTCGGCATGCGGCGTGGCACGCGGATGGGCGCGGCCGCCGCTGACGATGATGAAGGGTGCGGCGCCCTCGGCGAAGCGCGCGGCGGCGAGGCGAAGGTGGTATTTGCCGCCCGCGCTGAGCGTGGTGTCGGTATATTCCCGGCCGATGCCGGGGACGATGATCGCCGTGTAAGCATAGCGCTGCCAGTCGATCGTGCGGGCACGGGCGATGGCGGGAGCGTTCTCGCCGCTGTCGAGCGGTTCGAAGCCGATCGCGTCCGTGCGATCGTGCGCGTCGAGCAGCGCGAGCGCGAGATCGATGCTGGAATCGAGCGCGTCGGCGGAGGTGGCGTGGTCTGTGTCGCTGGTCCACAGCGCGATCTGCAAACGGCGGCGCTGCTCCGCGGTGCCGAAGGCGGCGGTTGGGCCGTCGATCACCGGATAGCGCGGCGGCATGCCGAGCGCATAAACGTCGAGGATCGAATTGAGGCCGGAGAGTTCGCGCTGCACGCCGGCGGCGATGCCGTCTTCGGGCACGAGGCCGCGCTTCTTCAACAGGGGTTTGACATATTGGGCGGTGGCATTGCGCAGGGCGGTGCGTTCGTCATCCAGCCAGAGCGCGGCTTGTGCGCGGCATGGCGGGGCGCTGTCGCAGGCCTGCATGCGGCTGTTGCGACGCGCGCGTGCTGCCTTGAGCGCCGGGTCGGCGTTCAGCCGCGCGACGGTGTCCGGCGCTCCGGCGACTGCCGTCAGGATCGGGAACAGCCGCTGGCCAAGCGCCTCCGCCGCCCGATCATGGACCGGGGCAGCGGAGGCGGGCGATGCCGCCGCCGCGATCGCCGCGGCGGCGAGCAGCAGGGGAAGCAAGCGCTTCATCAAGTCCGTCAGAACTTCATGATGGCGTGGAAGAACAGCGCCGATCCGTAATCGTTCTTCTGGCGCACCCAATCGTCATTCTCGCCGGCGCGGAACTGCGGCTGGTTGTCGAACAGATTGTTCCATTCGTACTTGAACACGACATTGTCGGTGACATCGTGCCACGCGGCGAGGTTCACCGTGGTGAGCGAGTCTGCGCTCTGGTCCTGCCACGGGTTGGCGCCGATCCCGCTGAGGAAGCGATCGCGATAATTGGCGTTGATGCGAATGCCGCCGTTCACCGCCGGGATGCGGTACGTCGCGGAAACGTTGCCGATCCACTTGGGCTGCGATTCCAAACGGTCGAGTTCCCGCGCCCCGGTATCAGTGACGTAGTTCATCTTGCCCCACAGGCGGGACAGATTGAACGAGAGATCGACCATGTGATCGGCGACCGGCACCGGCAGCGAACGATGCACCCAGGCGAATTCCACGCCCTGGATCTGCGAACTCGCGGCGTTGAGCGGCTGGCGGATGGTGTAGAGATTGCCGTCGATCACCTCTTCCTGCCGCAGGGTGAAGATGTCGTCGCTGATCTTCTTGTGGAAATAGCCGAGCAGCAACATGCCGTTCACGCCGGAATAATAATGCTCCACCGTCGCATCGAGATTGCGCGAGCGGCGCGGCTTCAGGTTTGGGTTGCCGCGGGTGATGGTGCATTCCAAGCTGCCCTCGCCACTGTCGCCGCAGGTGGTGCTTTCGGCGGCGGCGATGCTGTTGGGCGTCGGACGGCCGAGCGTCTGCGAATAGGACAGGCGGATGTTGGTATTGTCCAGCCGGTGAACGATGTTCAGCGAGGGCAGGAAGTAACCGTAATCGCCCTCGTTGCGCGTGAACTCGCCCGTTGCGCTGCCGCTCGTGATGATCGGCGTGGTGCCGGTGAAGGAGACGTTCTCATAGCGCACGCCGCCGACGATCGTGGTGTTCGGCAGGTTATAGTGCAGCGACAGATAGCCGGTGAACAGATCCTCCTGATAGCGATAGTCGGACGTCAGGCTGTTGTGCCGGCTGGCGGAATCGTTGACCGGGAAGCTGTTCCAGCGTTCGTCATAGTAACGGTTAAAGTCGAGCCATGCATAGGAATGCGGGCTGTGCGGCGGGCGATAGCCGGAGTCGTAGATATAATCGTTGATCGTGCCCGAGACGCGGCGATCGACGCGATCAATGTTCTTGCGCATGTCGAGCCGGCGGAACTCCCAGCCGGTGACATAGCCGAGTCCGCGCGATCCACGATCGACGTTGTTGAGCACGTCCATGCGCGTGTTGAACACCCGCTGGCGCGCATTGCTGTACACGTCGCGCTGCGCGTTCATGCGGTAGGGCGTATTGAGCAGCACGGAAGGATCCTCGATCCCGCGCAGCGTCGGGATCTCGCCTTCCGGCGCGTCATAGGTGAGGTAATAGCCGGTCGGGTTGGTCAGGATGCTGACGTACGGCTCCCAATCCTTGAACGTCTCCTCGGTCAGGCCGGTGCGCGCAGTGACGCGCGTGTCGCCCACTTCGAACGCGGCGTTGGTCAGGATGCCGCGGTTCTCGCGGCGGTACTGGTTGTGACGGTAGTTCTCGACGAGCTGGCTGATGCGCATCCGGCCGCTGGTCGGCGTCTGATCCTCGACGAAATTGGCGGTGTCGACATAGTTGATGTTGGTCGACTGGTCCTGCTTGCGGACGTAATCATAGCCGATCACGCTCGCCTGGACGCTGTCGTCGGCGGCGCGATATTCCAACTTCGCCGACCCGCCATAAGTGTCCGACACGTCGGCATAGGTGCCATAACCGAAATTGCCGGGCAGTGCGCCGCCGTTCCAGCCGAGCTCGGCATCCGGGCGTGCAATCGGCTGATTGGCGTCGGTGAAGAAGCGTTTGGTATTCTGCCAGTTCTGCGAGAAGTTGCGCGGCGTGCTTTCATAGCGGCCCGAGACGATCAAGCCGAATTCCTGATTGGCACCGAAGCGGGTGGCGTAATTGCCCTTCACACCATAGCCCCAGTGCTTGCGCGGCTCGCCATAGGAATTACTGCCGCCCTCGCCCTCCATGGTGCGATAAAGGCCATAGACGTCGAGGAAGAGATCCTGCTTGCGCTTGTCGAAGGCGCTGCGGGTGACGATGTTGATCGCGCCGCCGATCGCGCCGCCGTCCTGCTCAGCGGTGAAGGTCTTGAACAGGTCGACGCGGCCCGACAGGTCGCTGGGCAGCAGCTGGAGGTTGACCCGCCGGGTGCCCGCGCCGCTTTCGCCCACCGTCGCCAGCGTCAGGCCGTCGATGGTGGTGTGGTTGAGATCGGGCGAGATGCCGCGCACGGTGACGTAGCGGGGATATTCGCCGTCCTCGACGGTGCTGATGCCGGGCAGCTGGGTGAGCAGGCCGGCGATCGAGCCGTCCGCCGTCAGCGTCTCGACATCGTCATAGACGACCGATTCCACGATGGTGGTGGAATTGCCCTTCGATCGGAACGGCGAGGTGATGCCGATGACGAGGATTTCCTCTGATCCGACGTTGCGCGCGTCCTGCTGGTCATCGTCCTCCGCCGTCGCCGGTTCCTCGACGGCGAGCGTCACCACGTCGCCGTTCCAGGTGGCGATGCGCAGCCCGGTGCCGTTCAGCATCCGCTCCAGCCCGCTGCGCGCCTTGTGGCTGCCCTTCACCGCACGGGTGCGCACGCCCTGCGCGGCATTGGCGGACATCAGGATCTGGATGCCGGCCTGGCGCGCGAACTGCGGCACCGACGCCAGCGCCGGGCCGGCGGGCACGGCGAAATCGCGCACCATCGTCGCGGCCTGCGCGACGCTGGCACCGGCGCTCGCGAAAGCGGTTCCGGCAAGCAGCGCTGCTGCCAGCCGGGTAGCAAAATCTGACGTGAACATCTCAGCCCCCAAAAGGTGTCGGACCTCTTGATGAGCGAGAAGAGCTTTTCCGTCAGGAGATTGAGAAAGTTTTCAGTTACGGGTTTCTGACGTTGTTATGACGAGATTGTTACCGTCATGGCGCACCGATCCGTTGACGATGCCCGATGCTGCCAGCGCGAACTGCTCGGGCTGGTTGATCTTGAAATAGCCCAGCATCGGCGTGTCGGTCGCACCCGGCGCCTCGACGCGGATCTTGCGCAGATTGTAGCGGTTGAACTCCGCCGCGGCCTGGCCCAGCGTCATGCCGTCGAGCACGATATCGCCGTCGCGCCACGCGAGGGCACTTTCGTGGGCCGGGATGAGCCGGGGGAGGCGGTTCACGGGCGAGGCGAAAGCCATTTTGGCCGATTGGCCGGCGCGCGCAGGCGTACGGCGACTAGGTGTGGCGCTGTTCCACATTTCCACCGCGCCCTCTGTCACGGTGACGGTGACCGCATCGGCATCGCGGCGCACGGCAAAGGCGGTGCCGGTGGCGCGCACGCGGATCGGGCCGGCACTGACCACGAAGGGGCGGCTCTTGTCCTTGGCGACCTGGAACCAGGCCTCGCCGGTGTCGAGCGCGACCAACCGCTCGCTGCGGTCGATCGCCGTGTCGATGCGCGTATCGGTGTTGATGATCGCGTGCGATCCGTCCTCCAGCGCGACACGACGAATCTCACCGGTCTCGGTGGCGAAGCGCGCGTGATCGGGTTGCTGCCACGCGACCGTCACCGCCACCCCGGCGAGCGCGGCAGCGGCGGGCAGTGCGGCGAGCGCCCAGCGATGGCGGCGGCGCGGCGGCGCGGCGGCGGGCGCGGGCGCATCGACCAGAGTCGCGCCCGGCGCGTCATAGACCAGGCAGAGCATCGCCTGCGCGCGCAGCAACGCGCCCTTGTTCAGCGGGTCGGCGGCCAGCCACGCGTCGAGACCCGCGCGCGCCGGCGCGTCTAACGCCGCCGCGTCGAGCCGTGCCGCCCAATCCGCGGCCTCATCGGTTCGGGACATGCGTCCTCCGTACCGGCGGCTCCGCTTCCGGCGCGTGCGACACGCCGCGCTCGGCCAGCGCCTTCAGCAGCATCCTCAATCCCCGGGCGACATTGTTTTCTATCACATTCTCGCTCACACCGAGCCGCGCCGCTGCCTCGCGCTGCGACAACCCTTCGATCCGCCGCAGGTGAAGCACCTCGCGATAGGCTGGCGGCAGCGTGTCGAGCAGATCGAGCACATGCTGCAGCTCCAGCCTATCGCCGGCGATCGTTTCCGGCGACGGACTATCATCCATGATGGACGAGGCGTCCAAATCCGTCATCGCGCGGAACTGAACAATGCGCGATCGGCGCAAGCGTTCGATCAGGATCGATTTGGCGGCGGTGAAGAAATAGCGCCGACCGCTCTGGATATGGCCGACATAATCGAGTTCGGCGAGGCGGCAGTAGGCGTGCTGGATGATGTCGTCTGCATCGTCCGGGTTGCCGGCGTGACGGAGCAGCCAACGGCGCACGTCGGCCTCGTGCGGCAGGATTTGGTGCGCGATCCAGCGAACGACTTCAGGCTTGCCTGACATCGTGTCCGGCCGATCCTCCATGAACGAAGGTCGCCGCTAAGAGCCTTGATGTTACATGCCGATGACATGCACCTTCGTCATCAAGCCGTCTGCGGCTGCTCCAGCCACGACCGCTTTGTCTATTCCGAATGGTTTTTGTTGCCCACCCGCATACGGGATAACGTGAGATGAACAAAGGGCGGCTACCGGGCACCCGAACGGCCGATGGGCGTGGCTACAAGTGGGTCGGCAGCCGCCGCCCGCCCGCAGCGCTCAGCGGCGGCAGCTTTCAACTATCGTCTACCCGAAAGCCGCCGGTCGGCTCCCGGCCCACTCCCAGCCGTTCAGCGCGCCGGATGCTAGGATGGCAGCTCCTGGGCCGCGAGCGGGCCGGCCACTTTGCGGCCGCGGGGACAAAAAAGCGGATACTCGGGCGCTCGCCCGCCACGTTCTCAGCGGGAAACTCTCTGGAGGACGACGAGGAGAACGGCCCGATCATCCAAGATGGGGACCTGCTGGATCCCGCCTTCTTCTCCTGATCGCGTCATCCCACCCAACCGTCCCGATGGTGCGCTCCCTGGCAGACCCAAGCTTGAGGTTATTGTCCGCTGAACTGTGTTCGCTTGTGCCGCACTTGAAAGCAGTTTCAAATCGCTACTCCAAACATGCGGGGACGCCGAAACGGCGACACTCTCGTCGATCTTTCGGCGCCCGTTCCACGAAGATGGGCGCCGGGAGGCGGAGCGGGAAACGCAGGGCCGCGGCGCGATCTTCGATGCGTGCTCCGGCAAGAGATGAGGAACAAGGGGAATAGCCAGTGACCGAACGAAACGTATCGAACGCCGCCTTCAGGCTCGCGCTGCTCGCGACCGTCGGCCTGGCTGGATTGGGCGCAGCCCCGGCCTTCGCCCAGGCCGCCGCCGCAGTCGCACCCGAAGCGGATCCGGCGCTGGAGACTGCAGCCGCCCAGACCGAGGCAAGCACGCCGGACATCGTCGTCACGGGCTCGCGGGTCGCCCGGTCAGGGTTCAGCGCGCCGACGCCGACGACCGTGCTCGGCACGCAGGAGTTCGAGCGGGTGGCGGCGCCGAACCTTGCCGACGTCATCAACCAGATGCCGGCGGTGCGGCCGTCGCTGACGCCGTCGAGCTCGACCAACAATTCGCAATATGCTGGCGGCAATTATCTCGATCTGCGCGGTCTCGGCTTCAACCGCACGCTCGTGCTGGTCGATGGCAAGCGCTTCGTTCCAGCGCAGATCCAGGGCCCGGTCGACATCAACGCCATTCCGCAAGCGCTGATCGGCAGCATCGACATCGTCACCGGCGGCGCCTCGGCCGCTTGGGGCTCCGACGCCGTCGCGGGAGTCGTCAACTTCAAGTTCGACCACAAGCTCGAAGGCTTCAAGGGGAGCGTTCAGGGCGGCATCACCGACCACAATGACCATCGCAACTATCTCGCGTCCGTCGCCTTCGGCCAGAGCTTTGCGGGCGGCCGCGGCAAGCTGCTGCTCGCCGGCGAGATGGCGGAGAACAGTGGCATCGCCCGGCAGGGCGATCGCGACTGGGGGAACCAGGGCTGGGGCATCATCGCTAACCCCGCCTACACCGCGACCAACCAGGAACCCCGCAACCTGCTCGTCGCCGACGCCCGCTCGGCGAACCTGTCGTATGGCGGCGTCATCAATTCCGGGCCCTTGGCTGGCCGTCACTTCGCTCCGGACGGCACCCTCATTCCGTTCCGCTACGGGAGCCTGCGCACTGCTACCGGCATGGTCGGCGGCGACGGAGCCTCCGGATCCAGCGACCTCGTCCTTGAGGTGCCGCTGAAGCGCCGCAGCGCCTACGGCCGCCTTTCCTTCGAGGCCACCGACTCGATCACGGCCTATGCCGAAGCCTCCTGGGCGCAGTCCAAGACCGATCATCCCGGGCTCACCCGCACGGATACCAACATCGGCATCAACATCCAAAATCCCTTCCTCCAGCAATCGGTGCGCGATGCCATGACGGCGGCCGGCATCGAAAATTTCACGATGGGTCGGTACAGCCGCGACTACGGCCGCGGCATGAACCACATCCGCGCCGAGACCACCCGCTTCGTCGGCGGCCTCGAGGGTGAGCTCGGCGGCGGCTGGAGCTGGGACGCTTATTATACCCGCGGCCAGACCAAGAACCGTCACCGCGGCTCCAACGCGCGCATCAATGCCAATTACCTCTTCGCCGTGGACGCCGTCACCGATCCGGCGACCGGCGCCGCCGTCTGCCGCAATCTCGCCGCGCGCGCAGCGGGCTGCGTGCCGATCAATCTGTTCGGGGACGGGGCGCCCTCCCCACAGGCAATCGATTATGTGACCGGCGAAACCTGGCGCGTCTGGGACCTCACGCAGGATGCGGCGGCGGTCACGCTTCGCGGCGAGCCCTTCTCGACCTGGGCTGGGCCGGTTTCGCTCGCCACGGGCGCCGAGTGGCGCCACGAGACGGCCGACGTCACGTCGGATCCGCTGTCGGCGGCGGGCTCCTTCTCGACCGGCAACACCGTGCCGTGGAAGGGCGAAGTCACCGTCAAGGAAGCGTTCGGCGAACTCGTCGTTCCTCTCGCCGCCGACCAGAGCTGGGCGGACTCGCTCGAGCTCAACGTCGCCGGCCGCCTGACCGATTACAGCACTTCGGGAACGGTCACGACCTGGAAGGTCGGCGGCACGTGGGAGGTCAACGACGACATCCGCTTTCGGGCGACGCGCTCGCGTGACATCCGGGCGCCCAGCATGGCCGAGCTCTTCTCGGGCGCAACGACCGCTCAGTTCAGCCCGTTCGACCCGGTGATCAACCAGTCGTACAGCGTCCAGACCCTCACCCGCGGCAACGCCAGCCTGCAGCCGGAGAAAGCGGACACGCTGACCGCAGGCGTTGTGCTGAGCCCTGCCTTCGTGCCGAACCTCAGGGTCTCGATCGACTATTACGACATTAAGCTCAAGGACGCGATCCTCGCGCTCTCCGCTGCGTCGATCGTCGATCGCTGCTATCGTGATCAGCCGCAGCTGTGCGGCCTGATCACCCGCGGAGCGGACGGGCGGATCGCCCAAGTCGAATCGTCGCCGCAGAACCTGCAGTCGGTCCATACGCGGGGCGTCGACGTCGAAATCGCCTACCGCATGCCGGTGGCGTCCGGCAATCTGTCGCTGCGGACGCTCGTCACGTACGTCGGCAAGATGACGCTGGATGATGGTCGCACCGTCACCGAGTTGGCCGGTTCCACCGACCAGCCCACGATCGCCAGCCTCGGCGGCACGCCGCACTGGCGCGCCAACGCCAATGCGACTTACGAAGCTGGGCCGACGACGCTCAGCCTCACGGGTCGCTATGTCGGCGGCGGCAACATCAACAACGCCTTCACCTACAAGGACCTGAACGTGCTCGAGCACTCGGGCCGCCTCTATGTCGATCTGTCGGCGCAATATGCGATCATCGACGACGGTGACCGGAAAGTCTCCCTTTTCGCGGGTGTCTCCAATCTGTTCGACAATGATCCGCCGATCACCGGAACGGGTGGCTTTGCGACTGTACGTTCGCTCTACGACGTAGTCGGCCGCACCTACACTGCGGGTGTTCGCTTCCGCTACTAAGCCTCGGGGCTGTGGCACCCGACGGCGCCACAGCCACACCTTATAAAAAAGTCGTTCGGAGTGCAGTGATGCCCAAGGTCAAGATCATTTCCCTTCTCCTCGCAACGCTCGTTGCGACTCCCGCCCAGGCGATCGACGTGGCCAAGGTAAGGGAAATCATATCCGACCCGAAGGGCCTCGCTGCGCCCGGATGCGCCGCCGGCGCTTTTCGCGGAGGGAAGACTCTCTTCGTCACTGCGGCCGGCTCCGGCGACATCGAGAAGGGCAAGCCGCTCGATGGCGACACTCTTTTCTATGCAGCCTCGGTTTCGAAGCAGTTCACCGCGCTCGCCGCGGCCAAGCTGATCGAGCAGAAGAAGCTCTCGCTCGATGACGATGTCCGCAAATATCTCCCCGAACTCCCGGAATATGAAGTTCCAGTCACGGTTCGGATGCTCATGCTGCACACCGCAGGCATCCGCGATTCGCTCGAACTGATCCGCCTCGCCGGAATTGACAGCGCGGCGGACACCGACAAGGCCACCGCGCTCAAGCTGCTGTTCGCGCAGAAGAGCACCAACTTCACGCCCGGAACCGCCTACACTTATTCGAACGGGGGCTATCTGCTCCTCGCCGAAATCGTCGAGCGCGTCTCCGGCATGCCGTTCGCGGATTATGCCAAGAAGGCGATCCTCCGGCCGCTCGGAATGAAGCGCAGCTTCTTCATGAACGACGCAAAGCCCAGCGGGACCAACATCGCCCATGGCTACGTCCCCGTCGGCGACGGGTTCGAGATTCGCGACACCTATCCGACCTTCAGCGGCTCCGGCGGGCTAATGGTCACCATCAACGATCTCGCCCGTTTCGACCGCGACATTGAGGTCGGCCACAAGGTCTGGACGCCCGCGGTCGCGAAGATCATGACGACGCCCGGCACCTTCACCAACGGCCAGCCGGCCCTCGAGGAGCGGACCGGGCTCGTCTATGGCGGCGGCCTGATGATCGGCAGCCGTAACGGCCAGTACTTCGTCCAGCATGGTGGTGGCGCCGAAGCGTTCAAGAACATGTACGCCCGCCTGCCGGAGCGGAAGCTGAGCGTCGCCGTCTTGTGCAACCGCGGCGACTGGGTGTCCCAGGACAAGGCCGACGCGATTGTCGAGGCGATCGAGGGCGACATCCTGACTGCGGACGACGCGTCCTCCGCCGCCAAGCCCGCGCTCGACGGCCGCTACGTCTCCGACGAGCTTCAGGCGACCTGGGACGTGCGCATCGCCGGCGACGTGCTGACGGCGGGGGTTGCGTCGCGCTTCGCCCGCGCGCCGGGCGAACCGCTGGAGCTGAAGCGCAGTGCCGACGGCACGTTCACGGCGCTCGGCACGCGGCTGATCTTCGACGAGGACGGGCAAGGATTCACGATCAGGACCGCCCGCGTCCACGCCCTCCGTTTCCGCCGCGCCGGCTGATCAACAAGCCCTCGGGAGACCGACC